>NZ_QUOV01000001.1:0-1452425 GCF_003390395.1 Thalassotalea euphylliae
GTTGCTGATAACCCTGGCTCAGCTTATAACCCATTGTTTATTTATGGTGGCACAGGCCTAGGTAAAACTCACTTATTGCACGCCGTGGGAAATGGCATTTTACTCAATGATCCTAAAGCTAAAATTGCCTACATGCACTCAGAACGCTTTGTCCAAGATATGGTCAAAGCGCTGCAAAATAATGCGATAGAAAAGTTTAAACAATACTATCGATCGGTCGATGCGCTATTGATCGATGATATCCAGTTTTTCGCTAATAAAGAGCGAACGCAGGAAGAGTTTTTCCACACTTTTAACGCCTTGTTAGAAGGTAATCAACAGATCATTTTAACCAGTGATCGTTACCCCAAAGAGATTGAAGGGGTAGAGGATCGTTTGAAGTCTCGTTTTGGTTGGGGCTTAACACTGGCGATCGAACCGCCAGAGTTAGAAACTCGCGTCGCAATTTTGAAGCGCAAAGCGCAAGAAAGCCAAATCAATCTAGCGGATGAAGTTGCGTTTTTTATTGCTAAACGTTTGCGCTCAAATGTGAGAGAATTAGAGGGTGCATTGAACCGTGTAATTGCTAATGCTAACTTCACTGGACGACCGATTACGATTGATTTTGTTCGAGAAGCACTGCGGGATTTATTGGCCTTGCAAGACAAGCTGGTCACAATTGACAATATTCAAAAAACAGTTGCTGAATATTACAAAATTAAAGTGGCTGACTTGTTGTCAAAACGACGTAGTCGGTCAGTGGCTAGACCTCGACAAATAGCAATGGCATTATCTAAAGAATTAACGAATCACAGTTTACCTGAGATTGGTGATGCTTTTGGTGGCCGCGACCATACAACAGTATTACATGCTTGCCGCAAGGTGAAAGACTTGCGCGAAGAAACGCACGACATTAAAGAAGATTATTCAAACTTAATAAGAACACTGTCTTCCTAACGGAATAAAATAAAACAGGTATATAGCATGAAGTTTTCACTTAATAGGGAATCATTACTTAAACCTTTGTTATTGGTATCGGGTGCGGTTGAGCGTAAAAGTACCTTACCTATCTTAAGTAATATCCTTTTTGAGATTAGTGATCAGTCATTAACGCTAACCGCCACTGATTTAGAATTAGAAATGGTCGCTGGTACCCAGATTGAAAATGAAGGGGATAGCGGTAAACTTACGGTACCTGCAAAAAAATTACTCGATATTTGTAAAAGCTTACCAGAAGATTCTCGTTTAACGTTCGAGGCACAAGGTGAGACGGTTATTATCAGTACGGGTCGAAGTCGTTATTCGTTATCAACCTTACCTGCAACTGACTTTCCTAATATTGAAGAATGGAAAGGTGATGTAGAGTTCAGAATTATGAAATCTGAACTGTTGCGCTTGATCGAAAGTACTCATTTTTCCATGGCAAATCAAGATGTTAGGTACTATCTTAACGGTATGTCTATTGAAACGGAAGGAAGTGAAATACGTTCAGTTGCGACAGATGGTCACCGCTTAGCTATATGCAAAATTGCCAATGAGTCCCTAGCTTTACCGGCACGACAAGTTATTGTCCCTCGCAAGGGTATTTTAGAAATTATCCGTTTGTTAGATCCAGTGGATGAAGAGATTCAGGTTTTCCTTGGTTCAAACCATGTGCGTATCATTGATAATGAATACTCTTTTACCAGTAAGTTAGTGGATGGTCGTTTCCCAGACTATCGTCGCGTGTTGCCAAGAAATGGCGATAAAGTACTTGAAACGAATAAAGATCTTTTGCGCCAAGTGTTGTCTCGCGCATCTATTCTATCGAATGAAAAGTTTAAAGGGGTGCGTTTGAATTTTGCTGCTAATGAATTAAAGATTACAGCAAATAATCCTGAGCAAGAGCAGGCAGAAGAAGTCATCGAAATTAGCTTCCCATATGAAGATTTAGAAATTGGTTTTAATGTTAGTTATGTACTTGATGTACTGAATGCCATTAAAGAACAAGAGGTAAAATTTACCTTAGCTGATGCTAATAGTAGTGTTGTTATTGAAGGGCGCGAATCAGGCGAAGCACTCTACGTTGTTATGCCAATGCGTTTGTAATGAGTATAGATTCAGTCTACGTAAACAATTTTCGTAACTTAGCAGAACAGCGTATACAACTAAATCGCCAATTAAATTTTATCCTTGGTGATAATGGCTCCGGAAAAAGTAGCTTTTTAGAAGCTATTTTTTTTGTAGGGCACGGCAAGTCTTTCAGAACGACTAAATCTGATACTGTTTGTCATTTTGATGAAGAAGAATTTTTCATCAATGTAAAAGATGAAGAGCAGCTTAGTTTTGGCTTAAGTAAGCACAAAGACAATGTGAGCTTTTTAATAAAAAAGCAAGGCAATCGTATTAATAAGCTTTCTGAGTTGGCTGATCATTTTGCTGTACAAATAGTGACACCAGAAAGTTTTAAATTGTTTTTTGGCGGAGCAAAAGAGCGGAGAAAATTCTTAGATTTAGGATTGTTTCACGTGGAACATAAGTTCAGTTCTTCGTGGAAGTTGTTCGCAAAGATATTAAAACATCGCAACGCTTGTATTAAAAGTCGTTTGGACAATCAGCATTTTGCATACTGGACTAACGAATTTATAAGAGCTTCTACTGTTTTAGCAGAACTTAGACAAGCGTATTGTGAACAACTCGCTGACGAGTTATCAATTTGGCTCGATATATTGATGCCTGAACTATCGCCTGAAATTACGCTAAGTTATTTTCGAGGCTGGTCGGCGAATAAGGAATTAGTTGATACATTAGTAAGTTTTAAAGAGAAGGAGTTTAAACAAGGCTTCACTGCAGCAGGCGCTCATAAATTTGATATTAAATTTTTAGTGTCAGGAAAGCCGATAGAACTTAAGTTGTCACGAGGGCAACAAAAGTTGTTTTTAGTTGCATTAACTTTTGCTCAAATGAAATTAATTGAGCAAGTAAAGCAAGTAAAAGCAATTTTGCTTATAGATGATATAGGTGCAGAATTAGATACCGAATCGCGAAGTCGATTTTATCAAGCGCTTAAATTATTGAACTGTCAGGTTGCAATATCAGCGATTGATATTGCAGCAATTCAACCCTTGCTAGACAAGCTTGAACAAGACAAACTTAAGCAACAAGAAAACTACACTATGTTTCACGTGGAACATGGCAAAATTTCAAGAATAGAAGAAATAGGCTAAACGCTATGACAGTAGAAAACGATTATGGTTCGGACAGTATTAAAGTCTTAAAAGGACTTGATGCTGTTCGTAAAAGACCTGGGATGTACATCGGTGACACTGATGATGGTACAGGTTTACACCACATGGTATTTGAGGTTTTAGATAACTCTATTGATGAAGCGTTAGCAGGGCACTGTAACGACATTATCGTTACCATTCATTTAGATGGCTCAGTGTCTGTTAGGGATGATGGTCGTGGTATTCCAACCGATATTCACCCTGAAGAAGGCGTTTCAGCAGCAGAAGTTATCATGACGGTACTTCACGCTGGTGGTAAATTTGGTGGTGAAGATTCTGGCTACAAAGTTTCTGGTGGTCTTCATGGTGTAGGTGTTTCGGTAGTAAACGCCTTAAGTGACAAGCTAATGCTAACCATTCGCCGTGCAGGTAAAGTGCATGAGCAAGAATATCACCTAGGCGAACCGCAAGCACCACTTGCCGAAGTAGGTGAAACAGAGTCAACAGGTACAGAAGTTCGTTTCTGGCCAAGTGCTGACATCTTCTCTGATATTGAATTCCATTACGATATCTTACTTAAGCGAATTCGCGAGCTTTCTTTCCTGAACTCTGGCGTTTCAATCAAATTAATTGATGAACGCGAAGAAGATAAGAGCGAACACTTCCATTACGAAGGTGGTATTCAAGCCTTTGTTGATTACCTAAATACCAACAAAACACCGGTCAATGAAGAGATTTTCTACTTTGATTTAGACCGTGAAGATGGCATTACTGTTGAAGTAGCAATGCAGTGGAACGATGGCTTCCAAGAAAATATTTTCTGTTTTACCAATAACATTCCGCAACGTGATGGTGGTACCCACTTAAGTGGTTTTAGAGCTGCACTGACTCGTACGCTTAACAGCTACATGGTGAAAGAAGGCTTAAACAAAACTAAGAAAGGTGAAACTAATACCTCAGGTGATGACGCACGTGAAGGTTTAACTGCGGTTATTTCAGTGAAAGTACCTGATCCTAAATTCTCTTCACAAACTAAAGATAAGCTAGTGTCATCTGAAGTAAAAACGGCAGTTGAACAAGCCATGGGTGAGAAGCTAGGCGACTACCTATTAGAAAACCCAGGTACGGCTAAAACCATCATTATGAAAATTATTGATGCCGCTCGTGCCCGTGAAGCAGCGCGTAAAGCACGTGAAATGACACGTCGTAAAGGTGCATTAGATATTGCTGGTTTACCGGGTAAATTAGCTGACTGTCAGGAAAAAGACCCAGCACTTTCTGAACTATACATAGTGGAGGGTGACTCTGCGGGTGGCTCAGCTAAGCAAGGTCGTAACCGTAAGAACCAAGCTATCTTGCCTCTAAAAGGTAAGATTCTAAACGTTGAAAAAGCACGTTTTGATAAGATGATTTCATCTGCTGAAGTTGGCACATTAATCACGGCATTAGGTACTGGTATTGGTCGTGATGAATACGACCCTGAAAAACTACGTTACCACAGCATCATTATCATGACCGATGCGGATGTCGATGGTTCACACATTCGCACCTTATTGCTGACTTTCTTCTACCGTCAAATGCCAGAAATTATGGAGCGTGGTCATGTATACATTGCTCAACCTCCACTGTATAAAGTAAAGAAAGGTAAGCAAGAGCGTTATATCAAAGATGATGAAGCGCTAACTGAATACCTAACTACACTCGCGCTTGAGAATGCTGAAATTCATGTTAATGAATCTGCTCCTGCAATTTCTGAAATTGCGTTAGAACAGTTAGTTAATCAATACCGCGCGACCATGGATACCATTTCACGCATTTCACGCCAAATTCCACAAGATATTCTTGAGAAGATGGTATACAGCAATGAAGTTGGTGTTGATGATTTTGCTGAACAAACTAAAGTTGAAGCTTGGGTAGCAAACTTAATTGAGCAGCTTGAAAATCAAGAGGGCAATGGTTCAATTTACTCTGTTGATGTGAAGCACGATGCTGAGCGAAATATTTACCACCCTGTATTTAATGTTCGTCAACACGGCATAGACAAGCAATATAACTGTAGCTATGACTTCATTCACTCGAAAGAGTTTGAAGCGATTATGAAGCTTAACAGCGCGATTAATGGCTTAATGGAAGAGGGAGCATTTGTTAAGCGTGGTGAGAAAGTTAAACCAGTCACATCGTTTGAAGAAGCGCTTAACTGGTTAATGGCTGAGTCTAAACGCGGTCAATACATTCAACGTTACAAAGGTCTAGGTGAGATGAACCCAGATCAACTTTGGGAAACAACCATGGACCCAGAAACACGTCGAATGTTAAAAGTAACCATTGAAGATGCAATCGCCGCAGACCAACTGTTTAATACTTTAATGGGTGATCATGTTGAACCGCGCCGTAACTTTATCGAAGATAATGCATTAAAAGTATCTAACTTGGATGTGTAGTTGTTTAACTCGTAATACATAATTACACACAACTAGATTAGCAAAGGCCACTTAAGTTAAGTGGCCTTTTTCTTTTTCAATTCATATGGTTGATAGAGAGATATAAAAGACAAGTATAGGCAATATAGCTAAATTAGTTGTCCATATGGTCGATATAATGCTAACTAATAGTAGTATGCGGTTATTAGCATTGTTCGTTATAAGCACCCATGCTAGCCTAGTTACAGACATTACAATCTGTTATTAAGGGAAATCACAGTGTCAAAACAAAAAACTAACCGTCGCTTATATGCCATCACGTTAATGCTAGCCGCACTTGTCTTACCTAAATGGGCGTTAGCGGGGGAGCCTGAAAAGGAAGTGGTAAAGCAAGATATTCCAGCATTACTGAAAGCTTATGGTAAAACTTGGGCGGAGCAAGATGTTGAAGCTGCGGTAGCACTTCACACTGAAGATACAGTATTTCGTATTATGGTTGCTGGTGTTAAGCCTGCAAAAGGTAAAGCGGAACTGCGCGAGCTGTTAACTGCAATATTTACTTCAATGCCTAATTATTCTTCTACACCAAAAAAAGTCATCATTGGCGATAACTATGGCGTATTTGAATATGACATGCATATTGAGGCTAATCTAGTGCCGCAAGTTGGCCCTCATGTCTTTAAGCCATCAGACAAGCCTTATTCTATCCCTGCCGCTGATATCATTATTTTCGAAAATGGTTTGGTTAAAGAGAAGGTGACTTACTTGGATATCGAAACCGTTCGAGCTAATCAAAAACAGTAAGCTACTAAAAAACATAGTGCTACTAAATATTCTTTAGCATTTAAGATAGAGCCCCACATTGTAGTGGGGCTTTTTGTTTTAAGAGTAAGAGTTTCTATTTCTTATCAAATGGCAAAAGTAAGTCAAACCAACCATTCAAATATTTCATTCAACAGTGCAGTTTCACCCTGCTAAATTTTATCTTTGCTAACCGCTGGAGGAATATGTGAAAACCTTGTGTTTCTTAGGCGCTAGCCCTAGGCGAAATAAACGCCATTGGGTATACTAGGCGACTATTTTTTTATTCATTTAAGCTGTCAGGGCTCTTTTAGGTTTTTCACCGTTAAAATCCTTTACAGCGACTAGCAAAAAGAGCATTTGGCTCGCATTTGGAACGACATGAGTAGCTTTGATATTAAAACCTTTCAGGGGCTAATCTTGCAATTGCAAGATTACTGGTCTCGCCAAGGCTGTGTAATCATTCAGCCGTTAGATTTAGAAGTAGGCGCGGGAACTTTCCACCCAATGACATTCTTACGCGCTATTGGCCCTGAGCCAATGAGCAGCGCTTACGTGCAGCCGTGTCGTCGTCCAACTGATGGTCGTTATGGTGAAAACCCGAACCGTCTGCAACATTACTACCAATTCCAAGTGATGTTGAAGCCAAATCCAAAGAACATCCAAGAGTTATACTTAAACTCATTAAAAGAGTTAGGTATAGACCCACTTGTTCACGACATTCGTTTTGTTGAAGATAACTGGGAGTCGCCAACATTAGGTGCATGGGGCCTTGGTTGGGAAGTTTGGTTAAACGGTATGGAGATCACCCAGTTTACTTACTTCCAACAAGTAGGTGGCTTAGAGTGTGCGCCAGTGACGGGTGAAATTACTTACGGCTTAGAGCGTTTAGCCATGTACATCCAAAACGTGGACAGTATCTACGACCTAGTGTGGACTGACGGTCCTATGGGTAAAGTAATGTACGGCGACGTTTTCCATCAAAACGAAGTTGAGCAATCGGCTTATAACTTCGAGCACGCTGATGTGAATGATTTATTCCATCAGTTTGATCAGTGTGAAAAAGTGTCACAAGACTTAATTGAAAAGGGCTTACCTTTACCAGCTTACGAGCAAGTGATGAAAGCATCTCACGCATTTAACTTACTTGATGCCCGTCATGCGATTTCTGTTACTGAGCGTCAACGTTATATCTTACGTGTTAGAACCTTAGCGAAAGCGTGTGCCGAAGCTTATTACAATGCTCGTGAAGCATTAGGCTTCCCGCTGTGTGCACGTGCAGAAGAAAGTGCCAACGCAAAAAACAAAGTAGTTGAGGGGAAAGCATAATGACGACAGAAACATTGCTTATCGAATTAGGTACGGAAGAATTACCACCAAAAGCACTAAGCACCCTGGCGAGCACTTTCCATCAGCAAATTATTACGCAATTAGAGCAAGCAGACTTAGCGTTTGAAAGCAGTAAGTGGTTTGCATCTCCTCGTCGTTTAGCGGTTCAAGTGAAAGCACTTGCGGCAAAACAAGCTGACAAAGTAGTTGAAAAGCGTGGTCCTGCAACTAACGTTGCATTTGATGCTGACGGTAAGCCAACGAAAGCTGCTGAAGGCTGGGCACGCTCAAACGGTATCACTGTAGAACAAGCAGAGCGTTTAACCACAGACAAAGGTGAGTGGTTATTACACAAGGCAAGCCAATCGGGTAAAACCGTTGCTGAACTAATTCCTGCAATGGTGGTCACTGCATTAGGTAAACTACCTATCCCTAAACCTATGCGTTGGGGCAGCGAGCGCATACAGTTTATTCGTCCAGTACACACACTAACTATGATGTTTGGTGGCGAGTTAATTGCAGGCGAAGCACTGGGTGTTGCATCGGCAAACCAATTGCAAGGTCACCGTTTCCACTACCAAGAAAACGACGGTCTTATTACCTTAGATCATGCCGACAACTATGAAGCTGTGCTTGAGTCTGCCTTTGTTATTGCTGATTACGACAAGCGTAAAGCGCTTATCGTTGAGCAAGTAGCGAAAGCGGCTGCCGATATTAATGGTGATGCGATTGTTGATGCTGGTTTACTTGAAGAAGTAACAAGCATAAACGAATGGCCAGTAACCTTAGTGGGGAGCTTTGACGAGGAATTCTTGTCAGTGCCGGCAGAGCCATTAATTTACTCGATGCAAGATCACCAGAAATACTTCCCGGTAAAAGATAAAGATGGTCAATTAAAAAACCAGTTTATCTTTGTCGCTAATATCGACAGTAAAGATCCACAGCAAGTTATTTTCGGTAACGAAAAAGTGATTCGTCCACGTTTAGCGGATGCAGAATTCTTCTTTAAAACCGATAAAAAGCAAAGCTTAGAGTCACGCTTAACAAGCCTTGAATCTGTATTGTTCCAAAAACAGTTAGGCACGTTAAAAGACAAGTCTGAGCGCATTGCAGCATTAAGTGGCTTTATTGCCGAACAAATCGGTGAAAGCAAAGCAGATGCACACCGTGCTGGTTTGCTGAGTAAAACCGACTTGATGAGTGAAATGGTGTTAGAGTTCCCACAAGTTCAAGGAACCATGGGTAAATACTATGCTCAGCATGATGGCGAGTCAGAAGCGATTTCGCAAGCATTAGAAGATCAATACCGTCCACGCTTTGCCGGTGACAGTCTACCAGAAGCAAACATTGGCTGTGCTGTGGCGATTGCCGATAAAGTAGATTCATTAGTTGGTATCTTTGGTATTGGCCAAGCTCCAAAAGGTGACAAAGACCCATTTGCACTTCGCCGCGCTGCTATTGGTTTAATTCGTATTATTATTGAAAAAGAATTAAACCTAGATATCGCTTCATTGATCGCTCATAGCCAAACACTGTTTGGTGACAAACTGACTAATGACAATGTTGCCGTTGATGTCATTGAATTTGTCATGGGGCGCTTTAAAGCTTATTTCGAAGAGCAAGGCATTAGCGTTGATGTTATTCAATCAGTGCTAGTAAACAAGCCAACTTCGCCTTTAGATTTCCAACAACGTGTCAGTGCCGTAGCGCATTTTAAAACGTTAGCGGAATCTGAAACCTTAGCGGCAGCCAATAAACGTGTTGGTAATATCTTGGCTAAGTTTGATGGTGAGCTACTGGCTGACGTTAATACTTCGTTATTATCAGAAGCGGCAGAGCAACAACTAGCTAGCGCCTTTGCTAAAGTTGCTGAGCAAGTAGCACCAGCAATGGCAAATAAAGACTATCAAAGTGTGCTAACTTCATTAGCCACTATTAAAGAAGAAATCGATAACTTCTTCGAGCATGTGATGGTGATGGCAGATGATGAAGCGGTGAAAACTAACCGTTTGACACTATTAAATAACATCCGTAACAGCTTCTTAGCAGTTGCTGATATTTCGGTATTGCAGTAACAGTTACTGTTGTCCTTAGTTAGGCTTAGTTAGGACTAGTCATAGTGATTAAAAAAGGAGGCTGATGCCTCCTTTTTCTTTATATTCAATATCTTATCTGTAGAAGTCAGGTAACTAAAACTAAGCTTTTTTAATAATGTAGGTATAAATCCCATCGTCACTCGCTTGAGTAACCAACTCATGCTCCATAAAGCGACAAAAGCTTGGAATATCGCGTGTCGTTGAGGCATCGTCCGCTTTGATAAATAGCGTTTCGCCGCTGGCCATATTACGAATATGTTTACGCACCATCATCACCGGCTCTGGGCAACGTAAGCCAATGGCATCAAGGAAATGATCAGTTTCTGTTTGTTGAGCGCTCATTCGTAAACCTTAACGTTATCTAAATTTAAATTTGTGCAAAATAAATAGGGCGGCGATCCTACCTGATTCATTCATCAGATAAAAGTTTAGCCGTATAAAATTTACACACTGTTACTGCTAACCATTTAACGTAACGATAAACAGGCTATTTATTGATTATCTGGTAAGACTTCTAAGTTATGCCGATAAAACAGAGATTCAGCGCTTGCATTGCTTAGCGATGCGTGAATAATTCAATTATGCCCCTTTTTCATCGCATGTTTTATGTTACCCAATAGGCGTCTTATTTCATTCTGTTTTGTTGCAGCAACAGCAATCTCAGGCTTGCTTGGTTCGCCAGCTACAGTGGCTTCAGTTGACCAGCGGTCGACCTTTTTAAAAGCTGAAAAACATGTGTGGAAACCAGATTCCCCTGAATATCAAAACTTATATCAGCAATTACACTATTATCCGCTTCAGCCGTATCTCGATCAAAAGCGCTTGATGGACAAAATTCGCCTGAGCGACGCGGCTGAAATTGAAGAGTTTTTATCAGAGTATCGGGGCACACCGCTAGATTGGCCATTGCGTAAAAAATGGCTGAACTATTTGGCTAAGCGAGAGCGCAAGGCGCTTTTTCTAAAGTTTTTTAAACCGAATAACGACGCTAAGTTAAGCTGTACACAGTTAAGGTATCAGTTGGCAGGGGGCATGCCGGAAAAGGTGGTGCTGCCGCAAGTAAAACAATGGTGGCTAGTAGGTAAGTCGCAAGATAAGGCCTGTGATCCAATTTTCAAACGCTGGAAGAAAGCTGGCTACCTTACGCCAGATCTAGTTTGGCAACGATTGAGCCTTGCAGCAGATGGTGGCAAGCATACTTTAATTCCTTATTTAACTGGGCTGTTGCCAAAGGAAGAGCAGTACTTAGGTAAACTGTTTCATCGGGTAAGACGTGACCCTAGCTATATTGCCAAGCTTTCTCGCTTTAAAACCTTTAATGAAAAAGAAACGCAAATTATGGCCTATGGCCTTAAACGGTTAATTTGGCGTGATCCGGAGCGCGCGTTAAAAACCTACCAGTTGGCACAGCAAAAATTTACATTTACCGAGCAGCAACAAGATTACCTCACTAAGCGCTTTGCACTCGCTTTGGCAACTAAACATCATGGGCAAGCGGATACTTGGCTTAGCAAAGTGAAACCAGACAAGCTCGATAGCAACTTAGTGCAATGGAAGTTAGCAACCGCACTAAAACAGCAAAACTGGCCGGATATTCAAAAAACCTTATTGGCATTACCAGATCGCCTACAAGAAAAACCACAGTGGCAATATTGGTATGCGCGCAGTATGGCCGAAGTCGGGCGTGACCAAGCGGCACGCGAGTTGATGTTAGATTTGGCAAAAAAGCGTCATTACTACGGTTTTATGGCAGCTAAATGGTTAAGCCAAAACATTAGCTTACAACATAACCCACTGCTGGTTGATGCCAAAGTGATCGATAACATTATTCAAAATCCAGCAGCTAAACGCGCTTTTGAATTGTTTCACCTTGAACGCTATAGCCAAGCCAGAAAAGAATGGAATTACTGGTTAGCCACCTTATCAAAAAGTGAAAAACTTGCGGCGGCTTCGTTTGCTTTTGAGCAAGGGTGGTTCGACAGGCCGATTTTTACCTTGGCCTCACAAGGTTATTTAGACGATGTCGAGCTGCGTTTCCCAATGGCTTACAAAGAAGATATCGCCAGCTATGCCGACAAACATAGCATTGACCCTAGTTGGGCATTTGCCATTGCACGCCGTGAAAGCTCGTTTATGCGTGACGCCCATTCTTCTGCTGGTGCGCGTGGGCTGATGCAAATTATGCCAGCAACGGCAAAACAGCTAGAGAAAAAAGCGGTTTCTAACCGTTATCTCGCCAATGCCAAAAATAATATCAAACTAGGGACTAAGTATCTAAAACGCTTACTCGACAGGTATGAGGGTAATTTAGTATTGGCGACTGCGTCATACAATGCTGGCCCTTATCGCGTAAAGCAATGGTTAGAAAAGGGCGAAACACTACCCGCTGATATTTGGATTGAAACTATTCCTTTTAAAGAAACACGTGAATACGTAAAAAGTGTGCTCGCTTATAAACAAATTTATCAGCATAAGCTCAATAGTGAAGGGGAATCGCCATTTACGACTGTGCTTGGTATGAAAATAGGCACTACGTCATTGAGTCAATAACCCAAGCCTTTGGCTGAAAAATATCGTAAAAACGTCATCAAACGTTGTCAAATCCGGCGTAATAGCTTTGATAGTAAAGTGATGTTTTTTACCTAATTCGCACTATTTTACTGCGTTTACAGCCTATTAGTGGTTAAAATAAGCCAAATTTTCAACTAGTGCCCAGCGTTGCTTAATGATTGTCACGCAACGTTGGTGCTATGAGTAATTAATCGTCACAAGAGAGCCTCTATGACTAACTTTGCCAATGTTTACCCTGCCCATATTAATGAACTTCAAGCACGAGCACGTAATGTGCTTAATCGTGAAAACCTTGAAGGATTAGTGATCCATTCAGGTAAAGAATTAAAAGTATTCTTAGACGATAATTCGTATCCTTTTAAAGTAAACCCACACTTTAAACATTGGTTGCCATTGACCAATGTAACTAATAGCTGGTTACTGATTAATGGTCATGACAAGCCAGTGTTAATTTATTATCAACCAGTGGATTTTTGGCACAAGGTTGAAGCATTAACAGATGATTTTTGGACACCGTTTTTTGACATTAAAGTGATCACAAATGCCGCAGAAGTCGATGCGCTGCTGCCTTACGATAAAGCAAACTATGCTTATATCGGCGAGCATATTGAGGTCGCTAAAGCCTTGGGCTTTGAGCAAATTAATCCAGATGGCGCATTAAGTTACCTGCACTTTCACCGTGCGTACAAGACCCCATATGAACAGGCATTGATGCGTTTATCAAATGAACGCGCAGTGGCAGGCCACTTAGCAGCAAAAGCGGCCTTTATGGCAGGCGAATCTGAATTTGAAATTCAACGTGCTTACCTGCAAGCTACGTCACATACCGATAGCGAAACGCCATATGGCAATATTGTTGCGCTTAATGAAAATGCGGCGATACTTCATTACACAGCGTTAGAGCGCAATAAACCTGAGCAGCACCGTTCATTCTTGATTGATGCTGGCGCTAACTATCACGGCTATGCGTCAGATATTACGCGTACCTATGCCTATGAGCAAAACGACTTTGCAGCGCTGATTGCTCGTATGGACAAGTTAATGCTTAACGCGGTTGACGGCCTGAAACCCGGTAAAAGTTATGTTGAATTACACTGCGAAACTTACCTTGATATTGGCCGCGTGCTGGCGGAATTTAACTTGATTCATTGCAGTGCAGAAGTTGCTGCTGAACAGGGCATAGTCTCAACCTTCTTCCCACATGGCTTAGGTCATCACCTAGGCTTGCAAGTACACGATGTTGGCGGCTTTATGGCGGACGAGCGTGGTACTCATATAGATACACCTGCACAGCATCCATTCTTACGCACATCACGTGCTGTTGAGGCTGAACAAGTCTTTACCATTGAGCCGGGTTTATACTTTATTGACTCTTTGTTAGCTGATCTCAAAGCGAGTGAGCACAGCAATGCAATTAACTGGGCACAAGTGGAAAAATTCAAACCATTTGGCGGTATTCGTATTGAAGACAACATTATCGTTCATCAATCGCATAACGAGAATATGACTCGAGACTTAAACCTTGGCTGAGCTTAGTCGCTCGTCTAAGGAAATAAAAGCACAGGAATTAAAGGCCAAGGAAGTAAAGGATAAAGAGTACACCAGTGCGCCGGGTTATTTAATTGCGACTGACGAGGTACTCGTTGAGACCGTCGTCAATCGCAGTCGCTTTCTATGTTACTTGTTTCCCTGCAATAGTTACCACGTAATGAAAGCCAGACTGACCGAGCTGCAACAAGCGCACCCCAATGCTAATCATCATTGCTATGCCTTTGTCAGCGGTGCACCGCAAGACAGTCAAGCCTATGGTTTTTCAGATGATGGTGAACCTAGTGGCACCGCCGGTCGACCAATGCTGGCGATGCTACAAGGCAGTGGCGTAGGTGAAGTTGCCGCGATTGTCGTTCGCTATTTTGGTGGTGTTAAGCTGGGTACCGGTGGCTTACAGCGCGCTTACGGCGGTGCTGTTAAAGAAGCGCTGCCTGCGCTGCCAACACACCATAAGGTGCTAACCGAAACACGCTTATTAAGTGTCAGTTACCAACAAGTTAGCGATATTCAGCATTTAATCAAATCAACCAATACTCAGGTCCTCGAAGAGCAATACCTAGAAAATATTAAGTTTGTATTGGCTATCCCCATTGATCAGCTTAAACTATTTAAACAACAATTGCTTACCTTATCTAGCGGGACATTGCGCTTAGAAAAGCGCCTAGAAAAATCGAGTGGCGCTTAAGTGGAATGTCGAGTTTAAACGATGAGCAGAAAAGCAATTAGCCATAGCAAGTGCCACCCAGCTTAGACCAACAAGAGATCAAGCACAGCTCAGTTATTAAATAGCTAAGGTGCACTTAACGAAACCACAGAACAAAGCTAAGTAGCGTATATCAGTGCAATATAGAAACATTATTCGTATTTTAGGGCTACTAGTCGCGCTACTCAGCGTGACTATGTTACCGCCTGCTGTTGTGTCACTCATTTATCGCGATGGTGGCGGTGTTCCTTTCTTAATGGCCTTTATGTGGTGTTTGTTTATTGGTCTTGCCCTGTGGTATCCCAATCGACAGAAAAAGGACGACTTGCGAGCGAGGGAAGGCTTTCTTATCGTAGTCTTGTTTTGGACGGTATTGGCAAGCTTTTCAGCGATTCCACTGATGTTGTTGGAAACCCCAAATTTAACAACCACCGATGCTTTTTTTGAATCTTTCTCTGGGTTAACCACTACAGGGGCCACTATATTAACGAAAATTGATGGCTTACCTCATGCGGTACTGTTTTATCGTCAGCAATTGCAGTGGTTAGGTGGCATGGGAATCATCGTACTCGCGGTAGCGGTTCTGCCCATGCTAGGGATCGGTGGTATGCAGCTCTACCGTGCGGAAACCCCAGGGCCAGTGAAAGACTCGAAAATGACCCCCCGCATCGCCGATACTGCCAAACATTTATGGTATATCTACTTATCGTTAACCATTGCTTGTGCTGTTGCTTATTGGTTAGCGGGTATGTCGGTTTTTGATGCTATTTGTCACTCGTTCTCGACGATTGCGATTGGTGGCTTCTCTACTCATGATGCCAGTATGGGCTACTTTAATAGCCCAGTGATCAACTTAATTTGTGTTGTCTTTCTTATTATCGCAGGCATCAATTTTGCGCTGCATTATGCGGCGGTGCAAAACAAGTCTATTCGAAACTATTTTGCCGATCCGGAATTTAAGTTCTTTATTACCTTGCAGGTAATTTTGACGGCGATATGTTTTGCTGTGTTGATGAGCCATAACACTTATCAAAGTGCTGATGTCGCCTTGGATCAGGCATTGTTTCAGTCGGTTTCTATTAGTACGACAGCGGGCTTTGCCACCACGTCTTTTGCTGATTGGCCAACCTTGCTGCCACTACTACTTATTTTTGCCAGCTTTATCGGTGGCTGTGCAGGCAGTACTGGCGGTGGTATGAAAGTGGTGCGCGTTGTGTTGTTGTACCTACAAGGTGTACGTGAGCTTAACAAGCTTGTTCATCCCAAGGCTGTGTTCACGATTAAGTTAGGTCGCAAGGCGTTACCTGATCGTGTTATCGAGGCGGTTTGGGGTTTCTTCTCTGCTTATGCGGCAGTCTTTGTGATTTGTATGCTGTTGTTGTTAGCTTCTGGTATGGACGATATTAGCGCCTTTACTGCGGTAGCAGCTTGTATGAATAACTTAGGCCCAGGGTTAGGCGAAGTTGCGGCAAACTTTGCGTCGATCAACGACTTTAGCAAGTGGGTATTGATTGTCGCTATGCTGTTTGGTCGTTTGGAAATATTTACCTTACTTGTTCTGTTTACCCCTGCGTTTTGGCGTAATTAATACCACGCGCAATATGTATAACTAAGAAATCTACTCATTAAAAAAGCTGGCGATTGCCAGCTTTTTTAATGAGTAGCGCTTTGCAAAGAGCGATCACTAAAAATAAATCACGCCCACTTGGAATAACTTTTCAACGTCTGAAATATACTTCTTATTCACTAGGAAGAGTATGACGTGATCGTCTTCCATAATCACGCTGTCAGAGTGGGCAATTATCACTTCATCACCGCGCACAATCGCGCCTATAGTGGTGCCTGGCGGAAGCTTAATATCACGAATTTCACGACCGACGACCTTTGATGAGGTTTCATCACCTTTCGCTACAATTTCTATTGCTTCAGCGGCGCCGCCACGCAAGCTATAAACATTGTTGATCGTGCCCTTGCGGACATGGGTAAGTAGCGCGGAAATCGTTGAATGTTGTGGCGAAATGGCAATATCGATACTACTGCCATGCACTAAGTTCACATAGGCTTCTCGTTGGATCAGCACCATGGTTTTACGAACACCGAGCTTTTTCGCCAACAGCGACGACATGATATTGGCTTCATCGTCGTTGGTTACGGCAATAAACACATCAAACTGGTCAATCTGCTCTTCTTGTAGCAATTCTTGATCGGATGAGTCGCCAGTAAAAATGAGTGTTTTATCGAGTTCTTGGGTTAATTGTTTAGCGCGCTCTGGCGAACGCTCAATCAATTTAACCTGATGGTTTTGTTCGAGCTTTTTCGCAATACCAGCACCAATGTTACCGCCGCCTGCGATCATTATACGCTTGTAGGCAGGTTCAAGTTTTTGCAGCTCGTTCATTACCGCGCGAATATGAATACTGGCGGCAATAAAGAAGACTTCATCATCCGCTTCAATTACGGTTGTGCCCAGTGGGCGAATAGGGCGGCCATTGCGGTATATAGCGGCTACACGAGTATCAACATTGGGAATATGCTCTTTCAGCGTTGATAACGCGTGACCTACCAGTAAACCACCATAGTAGGCTTTTACCGCCACTAAGCTAACCTTACCATTGGCAAATTCCAGCACTTGTAGGGCGCCAGGGTATTCAATCAAGTGAATAATATCGCGAGTCACTAGTTGCTCTGGCGCAATCACGTGGTCGACCGGAATATGGTCTTTGTTAAATAGCTCACGCTTGCGCTCAACAATTTCTGACGAGCGAATACGTGCGACTTTTTTCGGTGTGCTAAACAGGGTGTAGGCGATTTGACAAGCGATCATATTGGTCGCATCGTCGTTGGTCACGGCAATGATCATATCGGCATCATCAGCGCCTGCACGGGCTAACACATCGGGGTGACAACCTTGTCCGGTGATCACTTGTAAATCTAGCTTATCTTGCAGCTCTAATAAGGTTTGACTATCGGTATCGATCAGCGAAATATCATTACGCTCACCCACCAGATTTTCCGCTAAGGTACCGCCTACTTGGCCTGCGCCAATTATTATTATTTTCATAATCTACTATTGTTGATGCTACCGATGGCTATTGTGTTGTCAGTGAGCCTGCTTAACTAGCGCTTTTGACTAACTTGGCGTAGTAAAAGCCATCCATATCTTGTTCGCCTGGTAGTATTTGCCAGCCAATTTTGCCTTGATATTCCGGTAGTTCGATTAGCTGAGCATCACTTTGCTGTGCAAGAAACTGTGCTATTTGTTCACTGTTTTCTTGCGGTAATACGCTACATGTTGCGTATAGCAAAGTACCACCGGGTTTAAGTAATGACCACATTTTTCTCAGTATCTGCGCCTGCAGCTCGGCAAGCGCCTCAATATCGTCTGCTTTACGTAGCCATTTAATATCTGGGTGGCGCCTGATCACGCCAGTTGCTGAGCAAGGCGCGTCGAGCAAAATACGATCGTATTGTGTGCCGTCCCACCAAGACTCTGGCTTGGTGGCATCACCACACTGCAATTTTGCGTTTAGGCCAATGCGCTCGAGGTTTTCTTGCACACGAGCGAGTCTACGCTCATCGACATCTAAGGCGGTAACGCTGGCAAGCTCTGGTGTTTGCTCAATTAAATGACAGGTTTTACCGCCGGGCGCCGCGCAACAATCCAACACATGATCACCTGGCTGACAATCTAACAAGCGTGCCGATTGTTGTGCCGCAGCATCTTGCACTGACGCTGCTCCTGAGCTGAAGTTTGGCAGTTTATTTACATCTATTGCTTGATCTAGCTTAAGTGCTTTTGACTTTGGCTCGATTGCAGCCAGTTCAATTGCTAATTCGGCAAGTTGCTGTTGATAGGCGTCACTTGATTGTTGGCTAACATTCGTGCGTAGCCACATGGGCGGGCGCTGCATGTTAGCTGTTAATATCGTTGACCATTGCTCTGGGTAAGCGGCTTTAACAAGTTTAATAAACCAGCTAGGGTGATTATAAAATATAGGTTCAGGAAGTAAGTTGGCGCTCACTTCTTGTTCGCTTTCTGGATTCGAGTTTTGTTTTTGATGCTGGCGCTGGAAATTTCTTAGCACGCCATTAACCAAATTTTTTAAGTGGCCACTTTTAAGTTTTCCTGTTGCTGACACTGTTTCATTGAGCGCAGCATGATCTGGAATTCGCGTGTACTTAAGTTGATAAATACCCACTAATATCAAAAAGTGGCAAACGCGCTGTTTACCTTTTAATGGTTTGGCTAAAAACTGTCGAACATCATTTTCTAGTTCAGGCAAGTGGCGCAGTACACCATAGCAAAGCTCTTGCAATAGGCCTTTGTCTTTGCCTTCCACTTTAGCGGCTTTTAACGGCACTTCCTCTGCCAAACTGCGGCCTTGTTCCACTACAGCAAAACACACTTGTGCGCATAGCGCTCTAATATTTGCGCTCATATTAGTTAGCTGCCTTTTGTTTCTTGAGCGTCAAATCCTGTGATCGCTTGGCCAACTGCAAACCAATCTGCACGACCGTTGAGTACGTCTTGCACTGGTAAGGGCTTTTTACCCGGTAGTTGTAACACCTCTAGGCGATAGGCTTGTTCTTTGGTTGCGACAACAATGCCCGATTTGTCTGCACTGATAACCTCGCCTGGAGTTAGGTTACTAACATCTTGATCAACAACGCGGGCTTGGTGAACTTTAACCGTTTGCGATTTACCTTGTTGGTCAGTTAAGTTGATATGACAACCAGGCCAAGGGAAATAGGCGCGACGCTTTAAGTCGATGTCGCGTGCACTTTGTTGCCAATTAATTTCTGCATGAGCTTTATCAAGTTTTGCGGCATAAGTGGCTTGGTTGTTATCTTGGACTTCGCGTGGGTAGTCACCTTGTGCCATTAAGCTTAGTGTTTCAACTAGCGCTTTCGGACCTAGCTCTGCTAATTTTTCGTACAAGCTAGCACTGGTATCAGATTCAAGAATAGGGCAACTGGCCTTTAAGATCATATCGCCAGTATCTAAACCTTCATCCATTTGCATAATCGTCACGCCAGTCTCTTCGTCGCCCGCTTCGAGTGAGCGCTGAATAGGCGCAGCACCTCGCCACTTGGGCAAAAGCGAACCGTGAACATTAATACAGCCAAGTCGCGGCGCGTCCAAAATAACTTTTGGCAGTAATAAGCCATAGGCCACTACTACCATGACATCAGCATTTAACGCCTTTAAATCGAGCTGATCTTGCGTTTCTTTAAAGTTCTTTGGTTGGTATACCGGAATATCATGTGCTTGCGCTAATACTTTAGTTGCACAAGCCGTTAGCTTTTTACCGCGACCAGCAGGTTTGTCTGGTGGGCAATAAGCAGCAATCACATTATGCTCTGAGTCAATCAACGCTTGTAAATGCTGGGCAGCAAAATCTGGCGTTCCGGCGAAAACGATATTAAGTGGAGAAGTCAATGGCGTACCTTAAGTTAGCGAGGTTAGATTAAGCTTTAGCGTTGAGACGAGCTTCTTTTTCAAGCTTAGTTTGAATGCGTTTGCGCTTTAATGGAGATAAGTAGTCGACAAACAGTACACCTGCTAAGTGATCTAACTCATGTTGAATACAAATACTTAACAGCTCGTCAGCATCACGGGTAAATTCGTTGCCATCGCGATCGAGTGCTTTGACCGTAACTTGTTCGTGGCGAGTGACCTTCGCATAACAGCCAGGTACAGATAAACAGCCTTCTTCGTTAATAAAAGTTTCGTCACTTTTGTTAATAATTTCGGGGTTAATTAAGGTAAGAGGGTCACTTTTGTCGTCACTACAGTCCATAACGACAATACGTTGATGAATATTGACCTGTGTTGCGGCTAAGCCAACACCATTTTCGTCATACATGGTTTCAAACATGTCATCGACAATTTTTCTAATTTCATCATTAACTTGGGTTACAGGTTCTGCCTTGGTGCGCAATCTCTCATCAGGAAAGCGTAAAACGGATAAAACGGTCATAATTTTTACAAATAATTAGCGATAATTAAGCTAGGATGTTATGTTTCAATTTTAGCCATTAAATAACAACAATAATAGTGGTTTGAAGTTTTTGTATAAAATGGACAGAGTAGCATGATAAAAAAAATTATACTCTCAGCAACATTCTTCACCTTGCCATGGCTTGCGGTCGCCGATGTACTTCAATTGAATGAAGATGCGCCGAAGACCTACATAGTGGAAAAGGGAGACACGCTATGGGACATTTCTTCGATATTTTTAGAGCAACCGTGGCTTTGGCCTAAACTGTGGCGTCTCAATCCCGAAATTAACAATCCTCACCTTATTTACCCTGGCGATGTTTTACGTCTTGTTTATGATGAGCAAGGTGAGCCTCAACTTATAGTGGAAGCAGAGCCGGAGCCAGAACCTGAGGTTGTGCCAGAAGTTATCGCGCCACCAGTGGAAGTTGCGCCGCGTGAAAAACCAACCATTAAGTTATCACCGAAACTGCGCAAGCAAATTAAAAAAGAGCCAGTAACAACGTTACCGCTCAATGTCATTGCGCCTTACATTCAATACGACCACTTGTTAACGCAAGAGCAAATTGACACATTGCCTTATGTGATCGGCAGTGATGAAGGGCATAAATCAAGTACGGATGGCTTTAAAGTTTATGTCAACGATGATCTTGTCCCTGGTAAATCTTATGCCATGTATTATGTCGATGAGGAAATCATCGACCCAGAAACCGATAAATCTCTTGGCTACAATGTTAAATTAACGGGTACTGCGCAGGTAATTCGAGCTGGTAATATGTCAGTGCGTCGCCCAAGCACTATGCTAGTGAACTCGGCGAATCGTGAAATTCGCTCAGGTAATTTAGTGATGCCGATCAACGAAGGCCAGCTGTTGCCATCTTTTTTTACCATGCAAAGTGCAGATCCTGCGATACGCGGCATGATTGTTAAATCTGCTACTGACGGTAGAGAGTTTGGAAAACTTGAAGTCGTGATGATTAATCGTGGCGCCGAGCATGCTCTGAAAGTGGGTGATGTGATGTCTATACAGCGCAAGAGCCCAGCGGTTGTCGAAACGAAAAGTGGTCCGCAATACAAAGCAATAGCTTCTCGTTGGGATCGATTAACCAGTGGCGGTGAAGCTGAATATGACATGCCGGAAGAAGCGCTAGGCGAAGTAATGGTCTTTAAAGTTTACGACAAAGCGTCAATGGCATTAATATTACGTACAAGTAAACCGGCGCGACTTTTGGATGTTGTAACGGCGCCTTAGCCAAAGTTAATAATTAGTCATTACAACTAGTTGAAAACAAAGGCATACCAGCTATAACTATAGTGGTATGCCTTTTTTGATCTTGCAGTCACATTTATTCCAATGAGGTTTATCGAAATTATCAGTAGGTAGACTATCAGTTGGTAGGTCAATCTTAGGTTTTGAGGATTCACGCTTAAGGAGAGAGCTTTGGGTCATAACGATACTGCATTATGGCTGGCGTTAAAGTTAGTGCCACGCCTTGCTATTCATCGCAAGGTTTCGTTAGTAGAGCAGCATGGCCTAGCCCAACTTTTTCAACTTTCCCAAGCACAGTTGCTGGCTTTAGGGCTAAACAAGCCACAAGCTAGTGCAATTAGCTCTCCGGATTGGCAGCGTATTTCCGATATTATCCGCGCTAGCGATAACGCTAATAGTCAAATGATTGTATTTTCCGATCCTGCTTACCCTAAATTGCTCTCGCAAATATATGACCCTCCCTTGGTACTTTGGTTAAAGGGCGACAAAGCATTGCTCAATACGGCTCAAATAGCGATTGTCGGTAGCCGCTCTGCTACTCATGCTGGACGAGAATATGCAAGCCAACTTGCACAAGAGCTTTCAAACAGGTTAACCATTACTAGCGGCTTGGCATTGGGCATAGATGCCGCAGCTCATCAAGGAGCATTGCAAGCAAGTGGTAACACCATCGCGGTAATTGCCACGGGTATTGATAAAATTTACCCTGCTCGTCATAAACTATTAGCGTCTAATTTATTGGACAAGGGTGGGGCGATTGTCAGTGAATTCTTACCGGGTACTGTCGCCAAACCTGGTCATTTTCCGCGCCGTAACCGTATTATTAGTGGTTTAAGTTTGGGAACCGTAGTGGTCGAGGCTGAAATTAAAAGTGGCTCTTTGGTGACGGCAAAAAGCGCATTAGAACAAAATAGAGAGGTGTTTGCGGTACCAGGATCGCCGCTAAACCCAATGGCAAAAGGCTGTCATCAATTGATTAAACAAGGTGCTAAATTAATCGCTTGTTCAGCCGACATTATAGAAGAGTTAGTTATTTCTGATTCATCTGGTCATGTTATTCAGGCCGATGAAAAAATTGTAAAAAGTCATCAACAGGGCTTGTTAAACGATGCATTGTTAGCTAGTGTGGATTATGAAATCACTCCCGTAGATATAGTGGTTTCCCGGAGTAAGCTTCCAACAGACGAAGTGTTAACCCGGCTAACAATGCTTGAGCTTAGTGGTCTGGTATCTGCGGTGCCTGGTGGCTATCTTCGATTACATAGGGGGTAATTATGTTTGACATTCTTATGTACCTTTTTGAGAATTATATTCACTCCGAAGCCGAGATTATGGTGGATCACGATGAGCTTACCGACGAGTTAACCCGTGCTGGTTTTCATCAGGATGAAATATACAAGGCGCTTAGTTGGTTAGAAAAACTCGCTGATTTGCAAAACAATGATGCACACCCTTATTTAACTCGAGTCTGTGGCCCTTCTACACGTATTTATACCGCACAAGAAATGCAGCGTTTAGACGCTGAATGTCGTGGCTTTCTATTATTTCTTGAACAAGTCAACTTACTCGATGTGACGACGCGAGAGATGGTTATCGATCGCATTATGGAGTTAGACACCAAAGACTTTTACTTAGATGACTTAAAGTGGGTAGTGCTAATGGTCTTGTTCAACGTACCTGGCCGTGAAAAAGCCTATTCTCAGATGGAAGACCTAATTTTTGATGAGCGACCTGATGGGCCGCTTCACTAGCGCGTGACCGATTAACGCTCGTTTTTTCAGCGTAGAATTATATCAAAAAAGTGATTATCTCTATTATCTTCAAGATATAGGATGATCACTTTTTTTTACGTGTGGCATAATGGTGATACGACTTAACCTTTCTTACCGAGCGCCAGCGCGCAGATATTGCTATGTCTCAATCTGACGATCCACTTTTCAGCCAACATGAACACGCACTAGAGCAAGCCTATGGCGTTTGCCCTGACTGTGGTAGTGACCTGAGTATTAAGCGAGGCAAAGCAGGCGCTTTTATCGGCTGTAATAGCTACCCTAAGTGTCAATATACTCGGCCAGTGGTTGAGCATGAGCGGGTTGAAGATAAAGTGCTAGCTGGTTCAGAATGCCCTGAATGTGGGCATGAGTTGGCCGTAAAGCAGGGGCGCTATGGTATGTTTATTGGCTGTACGAACTTTCCTACTTGTCATCATATTGAGCATGAGCAAAATGATGCAGAGCCTGAAACTAGCGTGGCTTGCCCCATTTGTAAAAAAGGGCAGTTAACGGCAAAAACCACACGTTACGGCAAAACTTTTTATCCTTGCGATAATTACCCTAAGTGCAAATTTGCCGTAAATCACGAGCCAGTCGCTGGCGAATGTGAGCAATGTGGTTTTGAATTAGTGTTGAAACGCCAAATGGCGGCTGGTGAAAAGCTTCAGTGCGCTGATAAAAAATGCGGACATTTTCAATCAGCGCAATCTTAATGCAAGTCAGGCATTACGTATTTGCTGCTAGCGAGCGCGCATATTGCTGGATATCGCTAAATGCTTGCTCAGGTAAAAGCATCGCGACTTTTTCCAAACGTGCGAATAAGGCCTGGTTAGTGGCAGCTGACAAGTTGATATGACCCATTTTGCGACCTGCGCGTTTAGTTTTACCATACCAATGCAAGCTTACACTCGGAACATCTAAAATCGCATTGGGTACGCTATCTTCACCCAAAATGTTAATCATTGCCGTAGGTCTAACTAATTCACCACTGCCAAGTGGTAGTCCACAAACCGCGCGAATATGGTTTTCAAATTGACAAGTATCGGCACCTTGTTGTGTCCAATGACCTGAGTTATGGACTCGCGGAGCGATTTCGTTAACCAATAGCTGATCGCCAACTTGGAAAAACTCTATGGCAAGCACACCCACATAACCGAGCGCATTGGCGATACTGTCAAAAATTTGCTGTGCTTGAGCTTGCAGTGCTTCGTTGTCATTTAACGCGACAGAAATAGTCAGTACACCGTCAGTGTGATGATTTTCCGTTAATGGGTACACTTTAGTATTACCATTAACGTCGCGCATACCAACTAATGATACTTCGCGATCAAACGGCACCATTTGCTCAGCAATAACGGCTTGTTTAACTGAGCTTTTACTCCCTTGGAAAAATGCTTCAATATCAGCCCAAATATCATCAGCTTGGCTTAAGTCTTTCAAGCGCCATTGGCCCTTGCCGTCGTAGCCTTCTAATGCGCTTTTTAAGATCAGCGGTAGCGTTAGCGTTTGCAGTGCTTGGTCAAAGTCTGCTTTGCTTTCGATGATTTGATGCTTGGCATTCGCGGCATTTGCTTTGGTCAGCAATGCCTTTTCCAAACGGCGGTCGCCACCTGTTTTTATCGCTTGGCTACTCGGCTTTAATTTACCACTGGCTTCACACTGGGCTAATACATCATGGCTGATATGTTCAAATTCAGCGGTAATCGTATCAGCGAATTCAATACCGGCATTAAGATCGCCATAACTGATCGCTGAATTTAGTGGGTCAACAACGGTTTTGCTGCCAACATCATAAGCACGCACAGTGATATTGAGTGGTTTGCTGGCAAGTGACATCATACGTGCCAGTTGGCCTGCACCTAAAATTAGTACATTCATCGCCAGTGCTACTCTGCTGGGTTAGGGTTACTTAGAATAGTTTCTGTTTGCTCTGCGCGGAATTTTTCCACTGCGGCCATTACTGTTTCGTCGTGCGTACCAATAATTTGAGCGGCAAGTAAACCTGAATTGGCTGCACCGGCATTACCAATGGCTAGTGTGCCAACCGCAATACCTTTTGGCATTTGTACAATGGAAAGAAGAGAGTCTTGTCCGCTCAATGCTTTTGATTGAACAGGTACACCAAGTACCGGCAGGCTTGTGTAGGCTGCTGTCATACCAGGGAGGTGGGCTGCACCACCAGCACCGGCGATAATAACTTTGATGCCACGCGCTTTCGCTGACTCAGCATATTCGGCTAGTAAGTGAGGAGTGCGGTGTGCAGACACCACTTTAGTCTCATATGGGACACCAAATAAATCCAACATTTCCGCTGCATGTTGCATTGTTGGCCAATCCGATTTTGACCCCATAATAATGCCCACTTTCATCTTCTCTACCCTTTAATAATCTAGTTACGCTTGTGATAAGCCGGAATGAATATGGCTGGCGATTATATACGCAAAGGCTTGCAAAGGCGAGATAAAAGCCGACTGTAGCGCTTGTGTAAAATCGCAACTTAAAGCGAAAAAATTATATCGAATAGCGTCAGTATTAGACCAAAGGATAATACCTGAACAAACCTTGCCTCGGTAATATTGTCGACAATCTAACAACATTCTCGACACATATAGTGAGAGTGATAACTTAGCTGCAGGCCTGATTTATGTGTTTTTAACGTCGCAGCGTGTAAACAAAGTGGGGCAACGATGAATATCTATAACCATGGCTTAGAACAAGTACAGGCGAACAGTTTGCCACTAACGCCAATTACCTTTTTGCAACGAACCGCTGATGTTCACCCAACTCGAACTGCCATTATTCACGGCAGTGAACAATTTACCTATGCTGAATATTTGTCGAATGTAAATCGACTTGCCTCTGCCTTGATTAAACGTGGCGTTAAAACAGGCGATACGGTAAGTGTGATTGCCGCGAATATTCCAGCATTTTTAGATGCACACTACGGTGTACCAATGACGGGTGCCGTGCTTAACGCGATAAATATCAGGCTCGACCCCGAAGCGATAGCATTTATTCTTGATCACGGTGAATGTGATGTATTGCTGACCGATACCGCATTTGCCCCTGTGGTGAAAAAAGCCCTAGCAATCAGTTCTCGTCAACCACTGATTATTGATATTGATGACCGACAAGGGCCAGGAGGCGAGCGCTTAGGGCAGTTAGAATATCAAGAGCTGCTGGCGGAAGGTGATCCTGATTTTAACGACAATTTAATTACCAACGAGTGGCAAGCATTAGCACTTAACTATACCTCAGGTACAACAGGGAACCCCAAAGGTGTGGTTTATTCACATCGCGGTGCTTACCTCAACGCTTTGGGGCATACCTTAGTCTGGCCATTAGGAGAACAGCCGGTGTACCTGTGGACACTGCCGATGTTTCACTGCAATGGATGGTGTTTCCCATGGACGATTGTTGCTGTTGGCGGCGTGCAGGTGTGTTTACGTAGTGTCGCTGTTGACCAAGTAGCTGATAACATCATCAATAATCAAGTCACCCATTTTTGTGGCGCCCCGATTGTGCTGAATATGATCATGAATGCTGAACCAGATAAGCTGGCGCAGTTACCTCGCAATATTAAGGTGATGACCGCTGGCGCGCCGCCACCCGCTGCGGTTATTAAAGGGGTAGAAGAGCTCGGTTTTGAGGTTACTCAAAGCTATGGTTTAACGGAAGTTTATGGTCCTTGTGTGGTGAGCGAATGGAAAAGTGAGTGGGATGCACTTGATTGTGATCAACGGGCGGCACTAAAAGCCAGGCAAGGGGTTCGTTATCAAACTCAGGAACAGGTAGATGTAATTGATCCTGAAACCAAGGTGTCAGTTCCTGCTGATGCTGAAACCATTGGCGAGATTGTTTTTCGCGGTAATACCACGATGAAAGGCTACTTAAAAAATGAAACGGCTACAGTCGATGCCTTTGCTAACGGTTGGTTTCATTCCGGTGATTTGGCGGTTAAGCACCCCGATGGTTACATTGAGATTCGTGATCGCGCTAAAGATATTATTATCTCAGGTGGCGAGAACATTTCATCGGTTGAGGTGGAAGGGGCGCTTTATCAGCATCCTGATATATTAGAAGCCGCTGTAGTCGCAAAAGCAGACGAAAAGTGGGGTGAAACACCCTGTGCGTTTGTTACCTTAAAGGACGGCGCTACACTTTCTGAACATGAAGTGATTGAATATTGCCGTTCACACTTGGCGCACTTTAAATGTCCTAGAACAGTGGTATTTAGCGAACTACCGAAAACTTCAACGGGTAAAATTCAAAAGTTTGTGCTGCGACAAAAAGTTAAGGCACTGTTTGAAGAGGCGTAGTTTTCAATGCAGGGCTGAGTAACAGCCAGATTAACTAGCTCTAGAGGTGCCATTGCGTTTTATCGCAGTGGCACTTTTGTTTTTTACCCGTATAATTTTGACTTTTATGGCAACCAACTCGATAAATAAATATGACAAACCCTGTTGATGTTTTTGAACAAGGCGGCTTGATCGCTTATCCAACGGAAGCTGTGTTTGGCTTGGGCTGTGATCCAGACAATGAGCAAGCAGTTCACAAACTGCTTGATGTTAAGCAGCGTCCTGTTGAAAAAGGGCTTATCCTATTAGCGGCTAGCTATGAGCAATTGAAGCCATATGTTGATGATTTGGTGTTATCGTCGGAGCAGCGCGATAAAATTTTGTTTCGCTGGCCAGATGGCATCACCCAAGTATTGCCTTGTCATCCAAATACGCCTAAATGGCTAACCGGTAGCTTCACCACCATTGCGGTGCGCGTCACTACTCAGCCAGATGTGGTTGCCTTATGTAATCAAACGAATAAGCCAATTGTTTCAACCAGTGCTAATCTGTCCGGCCAACCACCTTGTCAAACTTGGCAACAGGTTGAGGAAGCATTGGCGGGGCGTTTAGACCATGTCATCAAAGGGGAAACCCTAGGCTTTGAACAACCATCTACCATTATTGATGGTTTAACTGGAGAAATTTTCCGATCATGAGTGATATTAGTATCGACCAAGTTGTCGACTATTTTAAATCTCTACAAGACCAAATTTGTGCAGCGCTTGAGCAAGCTGACGGTACAGGCAAATTTACCGAAGACAATTGGAAGCGAGCCGAAGGCGGTGGTGGCCGTACACGGGTGCTAACCGACGGTGCGGTAATTGAGCAAGGTGGCGTAAATTTCTCACTGGTGGCAGGCGACAAACTGCCCCCTTCAGCTACTGCCCATCGCCCCGAATTAGCAGGCCGCAGTTGGCAAGCATGTGGGGTATCTTTGGTCATCCATCCAAAAAACCCATATATTCCGACATCACATGCTAATGTTCGCTTCTTTATTGCTGAGAAGGAAGGCGAAGCACCTGTTTGGTGGTTTGGTGGTGGTTTTGACTTAACGCCTTTCTATCCATTTGAGGAAGATGTAGTGCATTGGCACCAAGTGGCACATGATTTATGTCAACCCTTTGGTGATTCGGTTTATCACGATCATAAAAAATGGTGTGATGAATACTTCTTTTTAAAACACCGTAATGAAACCCGCGGTGTTGGTGGTTTATTCTTTGACGACCTCAATAGCTGGGGCTTTGACCGTTGCTTTGATTATGTTAAATCTGTTGGTCAAGGTTATATCGATGCTTACACGCCAATTATCGCTAAACGCAAAGATACGCCTTTCGGTGAGCAAGAACGCCAATTCCAGTTATATCGCCGTGGCCGCTATGTAGAATTTAATCTAGTGTTTGATCGCGGTACGCTCTTTGGCCTGCAGTCAGGTGGTCGCACAGAGTCTATCTTGATGTCGATGCCACCACTGGCGCGCTGGGAGTACAACTATCAGGCTGAAGCTGGTAGTGCTGAGGCTAAACTTAATGAGTTCCTTGTACCGCGTGATTGGCTCGCCTAATCACCGGCTTAATGTGCAGCTTGGCTTGTTAAACTGAGCTGCATTTTTCTTTTTACTTCCCCTTTTTCTTTCCTTTCAAATTTAGTTCCCTGTTATTTATTGATTTAGATCATTATTTCTTCAGCAAATCGCTTCGATGAGCTTATCTGCGCAAAGAACCTTGAGGTAAATCAACTTTTGCTCCTCCGGATATCAGTAGACTGGCGTCAATTATTTAAGGGGAAGACTCTCATGAAAAAAAGCATTATTACTCTAGCGGTTTTATCTTCAATGACATTTGGTGCATTGGCAGCTGGTTATCAAGCTGGCGACATCGTTGTACGTGGTGGTGCAACTATGGTTGATCCAAGCAGCGATAAAGCAACAATCTTTGCTGCTGACCAAACTGTAGATTTAGGCGCAGGTCCTATCTCATTATCTGTTGAAGATGATACACAGTTAGGTTTGAACTTTGTTTACTTCTTAGATTCAAACTGGGCGGTAGAATTACTAGCAGCAACACCATTTAAGCATGACATCACTGTTCATACAGGTGCAGGCTCTACCAACCTAGGTGAAACTAAGCACTTACCACCAACATTAAGTGCACTTTATTACTTTGACACTAACTCAAACTTCAAACCTTACGTTGGTGTTGGTGTTAACTACACAATTTTCTTTGAAGAAGACTTCAACCCAGCATTACAAGGTGCTAACAGCCCAACTATCGTAAGTATTAGCGATGGTACAACGGTTACACCTGTTGGCGCACCACTAGATGCTAATGATCTAGATCTAGATAGCTCTTGGGGTTTAAGTGCGCAAATTGGTGTTGATTACTTAATTGATGAGCACTGGTCAATCAACGCTTCAGCGCGTTACATTGACATTGACACTGATGGTTCATTCACAGCCGTTGGCGGTGCAGTACCGGGTAAAGTTAGCGTAGATATTGACCCTATGGTTTACTCGCTAATGATTGGTTACAAGTTCTAATCTCTGTTGAGCTTGGCTAGCCGCACTTGGGTAACTAAGTGCGGCTTTTTTGTTTTGGAAAGCATATATTAAATCCATTGCGCATAAGCATGCGCTCAAATGCTACTTGTCAGCGACTCGAAAACGTTCTTTAATGCCTGAAAACTAATGCTTGCTATCAGGAATTTACTCGCCAATGGATAAATATGCCGTTTTTGGCCACCCGATCACCCAATCTAAATCCCCGAAAATCCATCAACAATTTGCTGAAAATACGAAGCAAAATATCGAATATACAGCTATTGACCCAGGTCTTGACGGTTTTGAGCAAGGTATAAAGCAATTTGTTGATGCTGGTGGGCAAGGCTGTAACATCACCATGCCATTTAAACAGCAAGCTTTTAATTTAGCCAATCAACTGTCTGAACGTGCTCGGCTTGCAGGTGCAGTAAATACCTTAACGTTTCATGCGGATGGAACTATTGCTGGCGACAACACAGACGGCGCGGGTCTAGTCAACGATCTCATTAATAATGGTGCTCTTCTAAACAAAAAAGTGTTGTTAATCGGTGCAGGCGGAGCTGCGCGTGGCGTGATTAAACCATTGCTTGATTGCCAGCCAGAGCTTTTGGTTATTGTTAATCGCACCCATGAAAAAGCAGAATTGCTCGCGGACAAGTTTAAGGCATTTGGCAACATTAACGCTTTACCCATAACTGAGTTGGCAGCTAAGCATAGCTTTGATGTGATCATAAATTCGAGTTCTACCAGCTTAACGGGAGAACTACCGCCAGTGCCACCCAGTATTTTCTCAGCAGGATGTTTTGCTTACGACATGGTGTACCAAGACAAACCAACCTGTTTTCTTAGTTGGGCTGCAGAGCATGGCGCAACCACAATTGTTGATGGATTGGGGATGTTAGTGGGTCAAGCGGCGGAAAGTTTTAAAGTTTGGCGTGGGGTCGAGCCTGCTCAAGAGAGTGTTTTGAACATGCTTAGAGCTGAGCTTGCTAGCTAAACTGGCTTAGAACAATTCACCCCCACAAAAGGCGAATACTTTAAATGAATCAATCAATACTATTTAACGATGACTTAGCGTTTAACGCTGATAAAGGCTGTTGGCAAATGTCAGGAATGGTGGCAGGGCAACTGGTGACCATCTATTTTCACTCATATTCACTGTCAAAACTTGACGAGATCAGTCATTGTACCCGTTATGATTTAGAAGAAATTGCAGAAATGTGGTTTGAAGATAACGAGCTAGAATCGAATGAAATACATATCAAGCTAAGCTAGCGGTATTTCATGTAAAGCAAATGCTGAAAATAAGAGAGCTAAATTATGTGCTCTCTTTTAAGTAGTCATCTTTTAATTCAACATAGTTAATCGCTGACTGCTTTAGAAAGGCAACTTCAGCTTCTTTTAACGGTCGCGCTTTCTTCATTGGGTTACCCACATACAAGTAACCACTTTCTAGTGTTTTATTGGGAGGTACTAATGTTCCTGCACCAATAAAGACATCATCTTGTACTACAGCACCATCCATAATAATGGCCCCCATGCCAACTAAGATACGATTACCTAGCTGACAACCATGCAACATGCATTGATGTCCAATTGTCACATCATCACCGATAATTAATGGAAAACCATTCGGGTTTTGAGCACTTTTTCGCGTGACATGTAAAATCGTTCCGTCTTGTACATTGGTTCTTTCACCAATACTAATAGCATTTACATCACCGCGTGCAGCAACCATAGGCCAAATACTGGCATCTGCTCCAATGGTTACATCACCAACTAACACAGAACTCTCATCTATATAACAAGTACTATCAATGTTAGGAGTAACACCTTTATATGATCTGATAGATAACGGCATGACAAACTCGTATTAAAAAAGCATATTTACCAACAATAGTAGCAAAAAAGCGAAACTAAATAAGTAGTTGCTCTATTGATAAGGAATTAGTTTGAATAAATTTATGTTTTTACGATTGTCTCCTAACTTGGCGTTAATGGCATTGAAATAGGTGGATTTGGGATAATCTAGGTGTTTTTACTCAATAAATACGCGGTTTGTACATAAATGAGTCGAATAAATGAAAATGTCAAAAAACTTTCAAAAAGGTGTTGACGCCCAGCTAAAAATCTCTAAAATGCGCATCCACTTCCACGGGGCAGCCCAACGAAGTGTTTTGATAAGTTTAGTTAGCAAGTTTGCTGAGTAAACGGGTCAGATAACTTAGAAAAATGTTTTACTTATTTTTTAAGAAAAGTTTTTCAAAAAGTTGTTGACATCAAAACTAGGAAGCGTAAAATGCGCATCCGCTCTCAACGAGAGAGCAACCACAAAACACGAGTGCGATGTTTTGTTTGAATCGCAAGGTTCAGTTCTTTAACAATTAGTTATCATGCAATTTGTGTGAGCATTCACATGATGTTGATTTTACAAATATAGCTAAGCTTGTCTTAGCAAAAATTAACTCAGTGAACTCATGCAAAAACTACTTTTATATAAGTTTTATTTGTACAGAATTCATTGAGCCGAGACTGATGTCTCACAAACGATTTTAATTGAAGAGTTTGATCATGGCTCAGATTGAACGCTGGCGGCAGGCTTAACACATGCAAGTCGAGCGGAAACGAAGAGGAGCTTGCTCCTTTGGCGTCGAGCGGCGGACGGGTGAGTAATGCTTGGGAATATGCCTTTTGGTGGGGGACAACAGTTGGAAACGACTGCTAATACCGCATAATGTTTACGGACCAAAGCGGGGGACCTTCGGGCCTCGTGCCAAAAGATTAGCCCAAGTGAGATTAGCTAGTTGGTGGGGTAAAGGCCTACCAAGGCGACGATCTCTAGCTGGTTTGAGAGGATGATCAGCCACACTGGGACTGAGACACGGCCCAGACTCCTACGGGAGGCAGCAGTGGGGAATATTGCACAATGGGGGAAACCCTGATGCAGCCATGCCGCGTGTGTGAAGAAGGCCTTCGGGTTGTAAAGCACTTTCAGTCGTGAGGAAAGGTTAGTAGGTAATATCTGCTAGCTGTGACGTTAGCGACAGAAGAAGCACCGGCTAACTCCGTGCCAGCAGCCGCGGTAATACGGAGGGTGCGAGCGTTAATCGGAATTACTGGGCGTAAAGCGTGCGTAGGCGGTTTGATAAGCCAGATGTGAAATCCCGGGGCTTAACCTCGGAACTGCATTTGGAACTGTTTGACTAGAGTACTGTAGAGGGTGGTGGAATTTCCAGTGTAGCGGTGAAATGCGTAGAGATTGGAAGGAACATCAGTGGCGAAGGCGGCCACCTGGACAGATACTGACGCTGAGGCACGAAAGCGTGGGGAGCGAACAGGATTAGATACCCTGGTAGTCCACGCCGTAAACGATGTCAACTAGCTGTTTGTGTTCTTGAAACGTGAGTAGCGTAGCTAACGCGCTAAGTTGACCGCCTGGGGAGTACGGCCGCAAGGTTAAAACTCAAATGAATTGACGGGGGCCCGCACAAGCGGTGGAGCATGTGGTTTAATTCGATGCAACGCGAAGAACCTTACCATCCCTTGACATCCAGAGAATTTTCTAGAGATAGATTAGTGCCTTCGGGAACTCTGAGACAGGTGCTGCATGGCTGTCGTCAGCTCGTGTTGTGAAATGTTGGGTTAAGTCCCGCAACGAGCGCAACCCCTATCCTTATTTGCCAGCGAGTAATGTCGGGAACTCTAAGGAGACTGCCGGTGATAAACCGGAGGAAGGTGGGGACGACGTCAAGTCATCATGGCCCTTACGGGATGGGCTACACACGTGCTACAATGGCGTATACAGAGGGCAGCAAGACCGCGAGGTGGAGCGAATCCCAGAAAGTACGTCGTAGTCCGGATTGGAGTCTGCAACTCGACTCCATGAAGTCGGAATCGCTAGTAATCGCGAATCAGAATGTCGCGGTGAATACGTTCCCGGGCCTTGTACACACCGCCCGTCACACCATGGGAGTGGGTTGCAAAAGAAGTGGCTAGTTTAACCTTCGGGAGGACGGTCACCACTTTGTGATTCATGACTGGGGTGAAGTCGTAACAAGGTAACCCTAGGGGAACCTGGGGTTGGATCACCTCCTTATCTTGAAGTAAAACGCACCATGTTGAGTGTTCACACACATTGCATTGATAACGATATTGAAGAAAAGAAACCAAACTTAAGGTGTTCAGTTGAACAATTTACGTTTGGTTTTTTAAACCACGATTTAAGCGAATATGCCTTAAATTGAGTTCTTTAACAATTTGGAAAGCTGATATATATCCCGAGATAGTTATTTAATAATGATTATCTCGAATGATGATTACAGTGTCGCGCTGTAAGCATCAAACCTGATAAATGATTTTTCCTTATCATTTATCAATCTAATTCAAGCATACTCCATTACTGTTCTTTTTAAGAATGGATAATGAGTACGTGAAAATGTCAGTCATACATTAGCATCAAGATTTGTCTCTTGATGACTTAAATACGAAAACTATTTGGGGTTGTATGGTTAAGTGACTAAGCGTATATGGTGGATGCCTTGGCAGTTAGAGGCGATGAAAGACGTGTTAATCTGCGATAAGCCTAGGTAAGGTGATAAAAACCGTTATAACCTAGGATTTCTGAATGGGGAAACCCACTTGCATAAGCAAGTATCATTAAGTGAATACATAGCTTAATGAGGCGAACCGGGAGAACTGAAACATCTAAGTACCCCGAGGAAAAGAAATCAACCGAGATTTCCTTAGTAGCGGCGAGCGAACGGGAATTAGCCCTTAAGCTTATGGGCGTTAGTGGAACAAGCTGGAAAGCTTGGCGATACAGGGTGATAGCCCCGTACACGAAGACAAACATAAGTGAAATCGAGTAGGTCGGCACACGTGAAATGTTGACTGAACATGGGGGGACCATCCTCCAAGGCTAAATACTCCTAACTGACCGATAGTGAACCAGTACCGTGAGGGAAAGGCGAAAAGAACCCCTGTGAGGGGAGTGAAATAGAACCTGAAACCGTATACGTACAAGCAGTGGAAGCCTTCGGGTGACTGCGTACCTTTTGTATAATGGGTCAGCGACTTATATTCTGTAGCAAGGTTAACCGATTAGGGGAGCCGTAGCGAAAGCGAGTGTTAACTGCGCGTTTAGTTGCAGGGTATAGACCCGAAACCCGGCGATCTACCCATGGGCAGGTTGAAGGTTGGGTAACACCAACTGGAGGACCGAACACACGTATGTTGAAAAATGCGGTGATGACCTGTGGGTCGGAGTGAAAGGCTAATCAAGCCGGGAGATAGCTGGTTCTCCCCGAAATCTATTTAGGTAGAGCCTCGGACGAATACCATTGGGGGTAGAGCACTGTTAAGGCTAGGGGGTCATCCCGACTTACCAACCCTTTGCAAACTCCGAATACCAATGAGTACTATCCGGGAGACACACTATGGGTGCTAACGTCCGTAGTGAAGAGGGAAACAACCCAGACCGCCAGCTAAGGTCCCAAAGTCATAGTTAAGTGGGAAACGATGTGGAAAGGCATAGACAGCTAGGAGGTTGGCTTAGAAGCAGCCATCCTTTAAAGAAAGCGTAATAGCTCACTAGTCGAGTCGGTCTGCGCGGAAGATGTAACGGGGCTAAACTATGCACCGAAGCTGCGGATTCAAAATTTATTTTGAGTGGTAGGGGAGCGTTCTGTAAGCCGTTGAAGGTGTGTTGAGAAGCATGCTGGAGGTATCAGAAGTGCGAATGCTGACATGAGTAACGATAAAGGGGGTGAAAAACCCCCTCGCCGAAAGACCAAGGTTTCCTGTCCCATGTTAATCAGGGCAGGGTAAGTCGGCCCCTAAGGCGAGACCGAGAGGTGTAGTCGATGGGAAACAGATTAATATTTCTGTACTTCTTTATATTGCGATGGAGGGACGGAGAAGGCTAAGCAAGCATGGCGTTGGTTGTCCATGTGAAAGTATGTAGGCTGAGAACTTAGGCAAATCCGGGTTCTTAAGGCTGAGATACGAGACGAGACTCTACGGAGTTGAAGTTGTTGATGCCCTGCTTCCAGGAAAAGCTTCTAAGCATAGATATAAAGGAACCGTACCCCAAACCGACACAGGTGGTTAGGTAGAGAATACTAAGGCGCTTGAGAGAACTCGGGTGAAGGAACTAGGCAAAATAGTACCGTAACTTCGGGAGAAGGTACGCCGGCTCTGGTGATGGGACTTGCTCCCTAAGCTGAGGTCGGTCGAAGTAACCAGGTGGCTGGAACTGTTTATTAAAAACACAGCACTGTGCAAAATCGAAAGATGACGTATACGGTGTGACGCCTGCCCGGTGCCGGAAGGTTAATTGATTGGGTTAGCTCTGCGAAGCTCATGATCGAAGCCCCGGTAAACGGCGGCCGTAACTATAACGGTCCTAAGGTAGCGAAATTCCTTGTCGGGTAAGTTCCGACCTGCACGAATGGCGTAATCATGGCCACACTGTCTCCACCCGAGACTCAGTGAAATTGAAATTGCGGTTAAGATGCCGTATACCCGCGGCTAGACGGAAAGACCCCGTGAACCTTTACTATAGCTTGACAGTGAACATTGCTCCTACATGTGTAGGATAGGTGGGAGGCTTTGAAACTTGCACGCCAGTGTGAGTGGAGCCAACCTTGAAATACCACCCTTGTATGCGTGATGTTCTAACCTAGGCCGATTATCTCGGTTGGGGACACTGTCTGGTGGGTAGTTTGACTGGGGCGGTCTCCTCCCAAAGCGTAACGGAGGAGCACGAAGGTTGGCTAAGTACGGTCGGACATCGTACGGTTAGTGCAATGGCATAAGCCAGCTTAACTGCGAGACAGACACGTCGAGCAGGTGCGAAAGCAGGTCATAGTGATCCGGTGGTTCTGTATGGAAGGGCCATCGCTCAACGGATAAAAGGTACTCCGGGGATAACAGGCTGATACCGCCCAAGAGTTCATATCGACGGCGGTGTTTGGCACCTCGATGTCGGCTCATCACATCCTGGGGCTGAAGTCGGTCCCAAGGGTATGGCTGTTCGCCATTTAAAGTGGTACGCGAGCTGGGTTTAGAACGTCGTGAGACAGTTCGGTCCCTATCTGCCGTGGGCGTTTGAGAATTGAAGAGGGCTGCTCCTAGTACGAGAGGACCGGAGTGGACGAACCTCTGGTGTTCCGGTTGTTTCGCCAGAAGCATTGCCGGGTAGCTACGTTCGGAACTGATAACCGCTGAAAGCATCTAAGCGGGAAGCAGGCTTTGAGATGAGTTCTCACTGGGACTTTAAGTCCCCTGAAGGGTCGTTGGAGACTACGACGTTGATAGGTCAGGTGTGTAAGGGTTGCGAGGCCTTGAGCTAACTGATACTAATTGCCCGTGAGGCTTAACCATACAACACCCAAATGGTTTTGACTGACATGAGTCGATGAACAACATTCATCCATGAATCTCATCGACATTAGTGCATCCATGCACGTCACATCACGTACATGAGTACAACTTGAATTAAAGCTATATATAGCGTCAACAAACAACTGTCATCCATGACACTTGTCGACATTAGTGCATCCATGCACGTCAAAGCTTTCCAGATTGTAATTTACTGCTAAGGCAGTAAATAAAAGTTTCGCCTAGCGACAATAGCGTTGTAGAACCACCTGACCCCATGCCGAACTCAGAAGTGAAATGCAACTGCGCCGATGGTAGTGTGGGAGGTCCCATGTGAGAGTAGGTCATCGCTAGGCACATATTTTAAAGCCCAGTATAAACTGGGCTTTATCCCGTTTTTGGAGGGGTTCCCGAGTGGCCAAAGGGATCAGACTGTAAATCTGACGGCTCCGCCTTCGGTGGTTCGAATCCACCTCCCTCCACCATATAAATAAAGCTCGACTTATGTCGGGCTTTTTTTATGTCTGAATAAATCTAATATCCTGAATCTCAAGAAGAACTACAAAAAGTCTGAATTAAATATACTGTTTTAACAGGGTGAGCAAATAAGAGTTTCACCTAGCGACAATAGCGTTGTAGAACCATCTGGCCCCATGCGCTATGCAATAGAAAGGCAGAAGTGACCGCTCATGAGCATCCATGCTCTCGCAGCATTAGTGCATCCCTGCACGTCAAATGCAACGTGTGTCTATGGTCTATGGGAGGTCCCATGTGAGAGTAGGTCATCGCTAGGCACATATTTTAAAGCCCAGTATAAACTGGGCTTTATCCCGTTTTTGGAGGGGTTCCCGAGTGGCCAAAGGGATCAGACTGTAAATCTAACGGCTCCGCCTTCGGTGGTTCGAATCCACCTCCCTCCACCATATAAAAAAAGCTGCCTAATCGGCAGCTTTTTTTCCGTCTAAAATATATTGCTGCTTGTTATTCTGGGGCGTTTTCTAAATCCTCTTTAAGACTTCTAGCACCATAAATAAAGTGGCAAACGGACCAGAAGCTTACGATCGGCAAAATATAAAGCATTGCATAGCGCAATGAATCAGCGCCATAGGTTGGCGCTAAAAAGTCGCTAAGTAAGCCAATTGAAGATGGCCCCAAGCCTAAGCCGATAATATTAATGATTAAGAAGAATATTGCTGATGACATAGCACGCATCTTCAAGCCAACTAAGCTATGCGTAGTTGCTACAACGCATCCGAGGAATAAGTTACCCATCATTGCTGGAATAACTAAGCTAGATAGCGCCATATGTTTATCATCCGCAAGACAAAACAACACCAAGAAAGGTAAACCGATAAACGCGGCTAAGGCAGGTAACCAGGCATACCATCGCGGATCTTTCTTTGCTAACTTGTCAGCAAGCACGCCACCACCAAATACACCTACTGCGCCGCCTACACCGATGATCAATGCTAACCATGCGCCAAGCTCTGTCGTTGAGATACCATAGCTGCGAATCATAAAAGACGCTGCCCAGTTAACAAATCCATAGCTTACAAAAGCAGTAAGTGCTGAGCCAATTGCCAAATGAACAAACGAAGAGCGGCTAAGTAATAACTTGAGAGTTTGCTTGAAACTCGGTGCAGCTTCTTGAGCGGTAACTTTATTTTCGGATAAGCCCCTGATCGGCTCTTTTAAAGTAAATCGAACGACAATCGCTAATATAATGCCTGGTGCACCAACCACGAGGAATGCGGTTCGCCAACCAAATACTTCGTTAAGCCAGCCACCTAGCAAGAAGCCGAAAAGAATACCGATATTAACGCCGGTTGAATAGAAACCTATCGCCCCGGCTCTTGCTTCTCGGGGAAAAATATCTGAGATAATGGAATGAGATGGTGGACTACAGCCTGCCTCTCCAACACCAACGCCAATACGGGCAAGTAACAACTGAAAGTAATTTTGCACAAAGCCGCTGATTGCCGTCATGAAGCTCCAGACAAACAAAGCGATTGATATAATATTTCGACGATTACCGCTGTCAGCCCATTTTGCTATCGGTATGCCAGCGAGTACATAAAACAGTGCGAAAGAAAAACCTGTTAACAAGCCAAGTTGCCCGTCAGATAGACCTAAATCGGCTTTGATACCTTCTTGTAATATCGACAAGAGTTGCCGGTCGATAAAATTGAAGCTATAGACAATGGTTAGCAGTACGAGCGCGTAATATTTTTGAGATTGCGTAGCGTATGCTGTTGAGGTTGACGTGATGACCGGATTACTTTGTGGTGTGCTACTTTGCGCCATTATCAGTTTCCTATCCGTCTATTATTTTTGTTTTTGCACAAATAATAGTCAGGTCTGTTGGCTGATAAGTCAACACTGAATTTATTTTATAAATAGTAGATATAGTTAACTATTTAAATGAGTGATAGTGTTCGTTGAGTATTTGATAGCGATGATGGGCAGGGTGAGAGTCTGGCAAACCTACCAGCGAAGCTAATAGCTCGCCCGCTTTAACTAGCTTGGCTTCGTCATTTTGTTGTTTATGACAAGCAAGTAGTGCTTGAATAAGGTTGAGCTTTATACCGATATGCTGAGGATACAAGCTTTGCGCAGCAGATAAACCGGCCAGCGCTTGCTGATAGTGATTTTGCCGAAAGTATGCTGATGCTTGATTAAGCGCTTGTTGAGCAATTGCTTGTTCGTCTTTTTGCACTGAACCGTCAACTATCATATCAATTTGAGCCATCAGTTCGATATTGTCTGGCTCGCGCTCAACCACTTGGATAATCAACTCATTCGCTGTCTCGTTCCTGTTCAAATCAATTAACAGCTTTGAAATACTGATCATCGATGAAGATTCAAGCTGTTCTGTTACTGAGTGAATATACTTTTCCGTTCTAGAGAGCAGCTGTTTAGCATCATATTCGCCATGGCTCTTTAGCATTAAACGAGCTGTATGTAGGTTCGATTGCACTCTCACATCAGCTTGGTTAAAGGTTTTACTTGTTTCGTGCAAGGCGTTAATTACACGATTCTTTTTGACCTTTAAGTCGTGCTCGCTAAGCTCAGGGGCAAGTTGGTTAAGTGCCTCTGAAAAGTTAAAGGCGTTATCCGCTTTGTGATGAATTGAATTAAATGAAAGCTGATAATTTTGTTCAAAAGCTCGAGTGGCTTTTTCATAATTACCCGTATCAAAGCAGAGCTTAGCAAAGCGCTCCAATCGCTTTACCGACAATGGTGAAATGTTTAATGCGCTCTCTAGTATGTCTTGCGCTTTAGTATATTGCTCAATCGTTTCATAACTTGTAGCAAGCCAATCATATGAAGCAAGATACAGTGGATGTTTATCGACTAACTCTGAAAAGTAGTTAATCGCAGTAGAGTAGTCCTGCTCCCGAAGGGCGATTTTTCCCAGACCAATACTGGCCCATTGGCAGTTCCTTACCGACTTAAACTGGTGATATATTTTTGCGGCTTGCTTAAACTGGTTTTGCTCGAATAATTGGCGCGACTTTATCCCAAAACATTCAGTCACGTATGGTGTGTTTCTTTCAATCGCGCGGTCACATAGCGCAATGGCAGCTTCTGAATCTTGGGCATCTAGTGCTTGATAAATATCTTTCATATGGCGCTTTTTGTTATAGCACCTATCTAAACGTTGCAGTAAATCTTTGGGACGATAAGGTTTTGTTAGGTAATCGTCAGGTTTATGTTCTAAAGCTGCCAACACCATGGCTTGAGAGTTTTCTGCAGTGATCAGGATTACTACGGACTGGCGGTTTACTAGTCCATTTTCTCGCAGCTCTTCCAACAGTTGCTGGCCATTCTTTTGACTTTCGCCCAAGTCATAACCAAGTAATAGCACATCGTAGTGATTCTCGGCACAACGCAGCATTATATCTTTGGTGTATCCACTTGCCTCAACGACCTCTGGATCTAAGTTAAATGCAAACTGTTTTAGCAAGTCTCGGGAAGGCTTAACGCTGTCGATAATTAAGAATCGCTTGTCGCGATATTTATTAACAGCCATTTTTATCCTGATTGATCATTTTAGTATTAGTGTTTTTAGCTAAAGTTGGCGGCAATGTCTAATAGATTAGGCCAAGTTGCCCTGCAAAGTTAGCTAAGTTTGCTATAGCTTAGGTTAAACGTAATTACGAAAAGCTTAGTACAAATATATTGCTTGAATATTAATCGTTTGTTATAACTTTTTATGCGTAAATCAGGAGGATGTAATGGAGTACGGCGAGTCAACAACAAATGGCGGTGTTACATATCAACATCAGTGTTCGCATTGTGGTGGTAATAAGCATCATGTTAAAGGCTGTATACGTTACGCTTATGTTTTTTTGCAAAGCCTGCCCCTATACCCTGTGGGGCGAAGAATTGAGCTAGAATGCACAGAGTGCTTAACTCGTGTAGACCAGCAAGGAATTGATGCTCAACTATACAAACAATTGCTAGGCTCGGCATTTACTGTCTATCAGTTCCTGATCAAATTCACTGGCCTAATTCTCTTAATTTATTTGGCCGCTAGCTGGTGGCAGGATCGACAAGCAGAGCAGCGTCAGCTTAAGCAACTCGTTAGCTATCCGCAGATTAATGACTTTCTGCTAATTGATTATCGAAAACTTAATAATCACAATCGCCCGCATGAAAAGTTTCGCATTGCGAAAGTTGTTGATTTAACTGGCGATACAGTTTCTGTTATTTATGGAAATTTCTTTTATCAACATCAGTCATCCTTTGAAGAAGCAATTTCGTCTGGGCAGACAAGAGCATTCAGTTATTTTGGCAAGAATAGCCATAATTTTACGCAAGTTCAGTTCATAGACTTGTATCAACGTGAAGGCATAGTTAAAGCAGCTAGGCCGGAAGGCAATATGTTGTTTGGTAACTTCATTATTAGTGATACTGGTTATCAGGTAAGCACTAGCTACATTCCTGGTGAGCGTGAATTCGCCTCAGGTTTAGCCTTTGAAAGAGCGAGCTATATTGAAGATCACTTGGTTAAGGCATTTGTCAAATTTGAACAGTCGGCAACACTGGGTTTCGCTGCGGGTCAGATAAAGCTAGCAGAAATCTACTTAGCCGGTGATGTGGTGAAATCGGATTTTGATACTGCACTTTATTGGCTGGAGCAAGCGTCACTGCAAAGCAATAAACGAGCTATCAAAAAGTTTGCGATTGTATGTCAGCAAACTAAAGCCTGTGATTTAACCAGTTTCTATCAAAGACTGCTAGATTTCGGCGTGAATATTACCATCAATAAAACGAACTTATAAAAAAAGCGATGCATTCACCGGGAATGCATCGCTTTCTCATTAGCAGGTGAGAGCGTGTTGATCATTCAGGATTGTTTTTGCAGCAGTCTGTTTGGGGTTTATACAAGGCGGTGCTCATGCTGTGTAGTTAGTCTCCATAAATGAGCACCAACACAGAAAAAAATTCAAACAGACGCTGCCCTTCGGGTTCATCTAAACGCTTCCTGCCCATTGTTGCTCGATTTTTATATGGAATAACCATACTGTAAAACGAGCGCCTCGATCAGAAAGCGTTTAGATTGAACAAAATTCAATCTCGAAAGTTCAACACGCCCTACGACTTAAATTCTATTTATGATGCTCAAACTGAGTAACTAAGGTATCAAGTGTTTCTGCCAGTTCATTCAGCTGCTCTGTGCTATTCGCAATTGCCTGAACATTGTTCATATTCTCTTCGGAGATCTCACGAATTTCTGACATATTGTTGTTGATATCGTTTAGTGAAATCGCCTGTTGTTCAGTCGCAGTTGCTACCAAATGGTTAGTGTCAGAGATTTGTAGCGTTAGCTCTCCGCTCAGTTGCAGTTTATCCTGCGCCTCATTAATAGAGGCATTCGTACTTTCTGATTGTGCGATAATAGCTTTGATCTCTGCGGTAGCTGCGGTAGATGTTTGTTGCAGCTGCTCCATTATGGTCTGAATTTCCGTGGTCGAGTCAGCCGTTTTGCCTGCTAAACTGCGGACTTCTTCAGCAACCACCGCGAAGCCACGACCGTGCTCGCCAGCTCGCGCTGCTTCAATTGCAGCGTTAAGTGCTAACAAGTTAGTTTGATCTGAAATTGATTCGATGACACCTAAGGCTTGCGCGATGGTTTCAGTGTTTTCCGTTAGGTTAGCAATAACCGTAGACACGTCGTGAATTTTGCTACCAAGCTGATCAATATCGGATTTCGCATGGGTGATCACTGTTGCGATTTCACTGCCGTTGTTACGTACGTTCTCTGCCAAGTCAGATGCCTGAACAGCACTCTGGGCAATTTCTGAAACTGTAGTGTTGATTTGCGACAGGGCATTAGAAATATGTTGTGTGTTGGTGTCGTTATTAGCGGCACTTGTCTTAGTCTGTTCACTCTTCGAGGCTAGCTCGTCAGCGGTTTTATGTAACTCTCGGCTACTCTGTGCAATAGTCTCAAATAGCTCGGCTAGTTTACCGATAAAGGCATTGTAACCTTTGGCAACTGCAACTAATTCCTGTTGACCAGTTTCCGGAATTCGGTAATTTAAATCGGCCTCACCTTGACCCATTTGTGTAAACAGTTGCGCCAATTGCTTGATAGGCAATGTAATCGAACGAGCAATAACAACCGATGCACCAGCAGTAATAAGTACGATAACTAAGGTCCAAATCACCATACTCAATGTTGCATCATTGAGCTGTTGGTATACTTCAGCCTCAGGAACTTGGCCAATGACATACCAATTCCCCGTTGGTACATAACTAGAAGTTACCAGTAGTTTTTCGCCCGCTGGTTGTGCTTCTATTTGACTGTATTCTGCTTTGTTTAACAGCTGGCTAGATGATAACCCATAGACGTCGCTAATATTCTTACCAATTAAGCTGTCGTCCTGATGAACCTGAATAACCCCCTTGCCATCAACCAAGTAGACGAAGCCTGTTTGCTCTATACGGAAACTATTCAACAAGTTGATAATATCGCCAAAAGACTTACCGATACCCGCAAGCCCGATACCGTTGATTTGCTGATGGTTAACAAATACATCAACTTTTTCACCACCTGGGTAACGGTAAATATTAATCGCAGACTCTAAGCCACTGTCGCGATAAGCAAAAAACCAGCCGTCTTCACTATTTCTTTGTAACTGTCTTAAAAAGCCGCTTTGGTTCCAGTAATTTCCTGTTGTGCGATCGGCAAAAGAGGTACTACTGTAGCCGTTTTCTGTACCGATTTTTGCCAGCTTTTCGATAACTAGTGCTTCGGTCTCTTTATTTGCTCCTGTTTGCGTCCAGTTTAACAACAGTGGATCTGTCGCCAGTTGTTTGGCGACACTGTACATAACGGCAATCTCTTTCTCGATTCCACCGCTAATATGGGTCATGGTATTAGGTAGTTCTTTCTCTAGTAAACGTGTTTCAACAACGTTTCGAGCGGCCAATTGGCTGTAAGTTCCCACTGATATGGCAGTGAGTAAAACACTAAACAACAATGCAGATGTTATTTTTTTGTTAATGGAAAACAACAACTTATTCCTTGATCTACAACAAAGTTACGTATATTAACATTTAAAAATAAGAAACCCATTAGTTGATAGATGCAATCTTTTCATTTATATGACAAGTAGCTGAAATTGGCAGAGTTTTATTTGCATAGCGATTGGTTATAAATCATAACTTTTCGTCTTAAAACTGGTTTGAATCTTGAAGGGTAGTAAACCAAGTCATTAGCAATCACAAGGTGTAGTTCAGTAATCTTTTAGGGAGTAGTACTAGGTGGTGAGCTTAGTTAGAACTTGAAGCTAGTGAGGTTAGAGCAGATATATAAGCAGAATAGGTTGGGTGACATTCGCAATGGCTGATAGCAAGTTCAGTCACCCGATTTGCAGCGAGCAAATTTAAAGAAATAGGAAAATCTATAGTTAGTTACTTAGATTAAACTGCAGATAAGGTGTTGCTCACCTTATCTGCATAACTTACCTGAGTATCTTATCTAAGTATTTGTGTATTGAAGAGAATTAAAGATCTGCTTCAACAATACGCTTCATATCAGTCATGTAGCCACGTAACTCTTTACCAACAGTTTCTACAGGGTGAGTACGAATAGCTTCATTCACTTCAATTAAACGCACGTTATCTACACCATTGTTGGCAGTAGCTAAGCCTTCACCTAAATCTGCTAGGCTTAACTTGCTAACAAAGTCAGATAATAACGGTACTGCCGCATGGCTGAATAAGTAGTTACCGTATTCCGCTGTATCTGAGATTACTACGTTCATTTCGTATAACTTGTTACGTGCAATACAGTTCGCGATTAATGGCGTTTCATGCAGTGATTCATAGTAAGCCGACTCTTCGATAATACCGGCAGCCACCATAGATTCGAACGCTAATTCAACACCTGCTTTCACCATAGCTACTAAGAAAATACCGCGGTCGTAGTATTCTTGCTCATTAATTTCAGCATCGCTGTCTGGTGCCAATTCAAACGAGGTTTCTGCCGTTTGTGCGCGCCACGTTAATAGGTTTTTATCATCGTTAGCCCAGTCTTCCATCATAGTGGCAGAGAAGTGACCTTCGATAATGTCATCCATATGCTTTTCAAATAGTGGGCGAAGAATCACTTTTAACTCTTCTGCCATATCGTATGCTTTGATTTTCGCAGGGTTTGAAAGACGATCCATCATATTGGTGATACCGCCATGCTTTAAGCCTTCGGTAACGGTTTCCCAACCGTATTGAATAAGCTTGCGAGCGTAGCCTGCATCAACACCATTGGCGACTAACTGCTGATGGCCTAAAATCGCACCCGTTTGCAACATACCACATAGAATGGTTTGCTCACCCATTAAGTCAGATTTCACTTCTGCGATAAATGATGACTCAAGTACACCAGCGCGGTCACCACCAGTAGCTGATGCATATGCTTTTGCAATTGCTAAGCCGTTACCGTTTGGATCATTTTCAGGATGCACTGCAATTAGGGTAGGTACACCGAAACCACGCTTGTATTCTTCGCGTACCTCAGTACCTGGACACTTAGGCGCTACCATCACAACTGTGATGTCTGGGCGAATCTGCATACCTTCTTCAACGATATTAAAACCGTGAGAGTATGCAAGCGTAGAGCCGTGCTTCATTAACGGCATTACTGCGCTAACCGCTGACGTGTGTTGCTTATCTGGTGTCAGGTTAAGTACTAAGTCCGCTTGTGGAATTAGCTCTTCGTACGTACCTACAGTAAAGCCATTCTCTGTTGCCCAGCGCCAAGATTGACGCTTTTCAGCAATCGCCGCTTCACGCAAGGCGTAGCTGATATTTAGGCCAGAATCACGCATGTTTAAACCTTGGTTCAAACCTTGAGCACCACAACCGACAATAACGATATTCCAGTCCTTGATAAAGTTACAGCCGTCAGCAAATTCTTCGCGTTTCATAAAACGACATTTGCCCAATTGTGCAAGCTGCTCACGCAAGCTTAAAGTGTTGAAGTAGTTAGCCATAGCGGATTCCATTTTTCTAAATTAATTGGTTGAGCACACCATAGCGCAGGGTTATTATTGCCTAAAGTGAATTATTTGCATTGTTGTGTTGCAATATGTGCAACGTGATTCTGTAAGAACTCAGTCGAATTTGTATGGTAGGGAGTTAACCTTATGGATACCAAATCGTTGGCGATGTTTCATCATCTTGCCAAGCAACTGCACTTTGGCAAAACTGCCGAGCAGTTTTATGTCAGCCCTTCAACGCTGAGTCGCACCATCACCCGTTTGGAAGAAGAGTTAGGTTGTCAGCTATTGATCCGTGATAACCGCACTGCAAAGCTTACACCTGCAGGTGAACAACTGAAACACTATGCCGAGCAGCAGCTGGAGCAATTGTCCCTATTAAAACTCTCGCTTAATCAGCAACAGGCCCAGTTAACGGGTCAGCTTCATATTTATTGCTCGGTCACCGCTGCCTATAGCCATTTGCCTAGGTTAATTGACAGTTTTCGACAACAACACCCGCTCGTTGAATTAATGCTAACCACTGGTGATGCGGCAGGTGCACTGCCGCAAGTGCAGCAACAGCATGTTGATATTGCCATAGCAGCGATGCCAGAGAACTTATCCAGCAGTTACCATTTTCACAATATCGAGCAAGTTCCCCTCAACATTATTGCCCCGACCATGGCATGCCATGTTCAGCAGCAATTACAGGCGAAGATGATCAACTGGTTCGAAATTCCGGTGATATTGCCAGAGCATGGCTCAGCGCGTACGCGATTCGAAAAATGGCTGCGCAGTATGCAATTTGGTAAACCCAATATTTACGCTACGGTTTCTGGCCACGAGGCAATTGTAAGTATGGTGGCGCTTGGTTGTGGCATTGGTATTGCGCCACAAGTGGTTGTGGATCTTAGCCCTGTGAAAGACAGGGTCTATGCGCTAGATATTGAGCACGGAATAAAACCCTTTGACCTTGGCGTGTGCTGCTTAAATATTCGCAAAGAGCAGCCACTAGTGAAGGCCTTTTTGCAATCAATCAGCCACAGTGCGGCTTAAAGTGCAGCCTAAGCTGTAAGACTAAACTGCGAGCGCATCGGTTAGATGGCGTAAAATGCGATCCATCGCCCGATACGAGAGTGCTTCAATTAAATGACTATGGGCTATCGCCTCACTGCTATCCATATCTGCCAAAGTGCGGGCAATTTTAATAATTTTATGATGGGCGCGGGTCGACAGCCCAAGTTTTTCCACCGCTAACTCTAAAAACTCGTTGTCTTCTGGCGATAAGGTACAATGCTCGCGCAGTTCACTGCTGCTGAGTAAGGCGTTGGCCTTTCCTTGTCGTGTTAACTGAATGGCGCGACAGTGCATCACCCGCTCTCGCACCGCCTCGCTGCATTCCTCATGCTGTTGGTTGTCGCTCCAAATGCCTCTAGGCAGGCGTGCAACTTCAATTTGAATGTCAATGCGATCGAGAAAAGGGCCTGATAGGCGGTTGAGGTAACGCAGCGTTTGTTCTGGTGTACTGCGTTTGTCATTGTAAAATCCCGTTGGACTTGGGTTCATTGCCGCTACCAATTGAAACTGTGCAGGAAAGGTTTGCTTGTGGTTGGCACGTGAAATGGTGACTTCACCTGACTCCATTGGTTCGCGCATTACATCCAACACTTTGCGATCAAATTCTGGTAGCTCATCCAAAAATAGCACGCCATTGTGCGCCAGTGATACTTCGCCCGGTTGCGGATATGAGCCACCGCCAATAAGTGCCGCTGCGGTGGCGGTGTGGTGGGGCGAGCGGAAAGGTCGGATCCCCCACGTGGTGCTATCAATATCATGTTGGCTGATTGATTGTATGGCGGCACTCTCAATTGCTTCGTCGCGACTCATTTGCGGCAAAATACCCGGTAAACGGCTTGCCAGCATGGTTTTACCTGTGCCCGGTGGGCCAACAAATAATAAATTATGACCACCGCTGGCAGCGATCTCCAACGCCCGTTTTGCGAGTGGCTGGCCAATCACATCCTTCATATCTAATGGCACTTGTCGGCTCGGTGGTTGCTTATCTTGGCTAGTAAAAAACGGTAGAGGCGATTGTCGGGCAAAGTGTGGAAAAAGCTGTTGTAAGTGATCTATCGCGATCACTTTAGGGGCTTCAAGCCATTGTGCTTTTTCTGCATTTTTACTGGGGATGACTAAGGTTCTGCCTGCTTGCTGGCAGGCAAGCGTCAATGGAATTTCACCAATAATGGGCCTAAGCTCGCCTGATAAGGCGAGTTCGCCAGCAAACTCGTATTCGCTTAAATCGTGAGCTGGTAGTTGGTTTGAAGCAGCAAGAATGCCCATGGCAATCGGCAAATCAAAACGACCACCTTCTTTGGGTAGATCGGCAGGCGCAAGATTGACCGTAATGCGTTTAGCGGGAAACTCATAGCCGCAATTAATAAGCGCACTACGCACTCTGTCTTTTGATTCTTTAACTGAGGTTTCAGGCAAGCCAACAATCGAAAATGCCGGGAGTCCATTGGAAATATGTACTTCAACCGTGACTAAAGGCGATGATAAACCAAGTCGAGCACGACTATACACACAGGCGAGAGACATAAAAATCCTTTTTAAATCAATCCATTTTTATAGAGTGTAGTGGCAATGGGCTAAGTTCGCTAATTAGCTGTTGAATCAGCTAGGTTAGGCCCAATTCAGGCGTAGATAAATGCTATAAATAGTAAGTATTTCGTAGTCATTAAAATTTGATCTGAAAAGTGCTTGCACATGGGCGACGGGCTGTGATATTAATTTAAAAAGATTAACCAGTTAAATATTTTTTCAGAAAAAATAAATAACTATTCACATTTTTGTCGGTAGAATTTTAGCAAAACATGAATAACGTAAGCGCAGTGATTATTAACATTCTCGTCGTGGTGATTATTAAATCATCGCGGGGAAGTTGGTTGCGCTAAGAAAAATTTCTGAAATCAAAATACCAACCCCCGCTCCGAAAGGACCGGGGGTTTTGTTTTACTTAAGGGCTGAACTTTTTGTCTTAAAGCAGAGTTTGTTCTCAACTAGTTAGCTAAAAGCTTAATTAACACATTGATTAACCAAATATTATAGCGAAGACCGCAATGACAACTGAACACTCACATACAGGTGCAACCATGCTTTTAAATGTTTTACAGCAGCATGGTGTAAAGCATGTTTTTGGCTACCCTGGCGGCGCGATTATGCCGATCTATGATGCCCTGTATGACAGTGAGGTTCAGCATTTCTTATGTCGCCATGAGCAAGGTGCAGCGTTTTCTGCGGTCGGTTATGCACGTGCGGCTAAACAAGTGGGTGTTTGCTTTGCAACTTCAGGCCCTGGTGCAACGAATTTAATCACTGGTTTAGCCGATGCTTATGCCGACTCTATCCCAGTAGTGGCCATTACCGGCCAAGTGGCAACTGGTGCGATGGGCTCAGATGCTTTTCAAGAAGTGGATATTATCGGCTTGTCGCTGGCATGCACTAAACACTGTTTTCAAGTACGAGATGTCAATGAACTTGCGTCAACGCTTCACCAGGCGTTTGATATTGCGCTGTCTGGCCGACAAGGACCGGTACTGGTTGATATTCCAAAAGATATTCAATTGGCAACGGTCACCAAAACGCTAGAAGCGGTACCGACGAGTGTAATGCCCGCATCAAATGAACCAGCCAATATGGGCACCGCTCTGGCTTTGCTTAGCCAAGCGCAAAAGCCGATTTTATATGTTGGTGGCGGCGTTGGAATGGCCAATGCTGTACCAGAACTGCGCGAATTCTTAGCGCAAACCAAGATGCCGAGTGTGTCTACCTTAAAGGGTTTAGGCACAGTACCAGTAGATGATGAATACTACTTAGGTATGTTAGGTATGCACGGCACTAAAGCCGCTAACTTGGCGGTGCAAGAGTGTGATTTGTTGGTGGCTGTTGGTGCTCGTTTTGATGACCGAGTAACAGGCAAATTAGCTGAGTTCGCACCGCATGCCAAAGTGGTTCACTTTGACATTGACCAAGCGGAAGTGGGCAAGCGCAAAACTGCCCATGCGTCGGTATTAGGCGAGCTAAAAGTGAACTTGCCTGCGCTTGCCATGCCACTGTCGATTGAACCGTGGCAACAAAAATGTCAGCACCTAAAAGACAGCTTTGCTTGGGACTATAACCACCCGGGCGAGGGCATTTATGCCCCGAAAGTATTGAATGAAATCTCGCTAAAAATGCCGGCCGATTCAGTGATCACAACTGATGTTGGTCAGCACCAAATGTGGGCGGCGCAGCATATGGCGATTAATGGCCCAGAGAACTTCTTAACCAGTGGTGGCTTAGGCACCATGGGCTTTGGTTTACCTGCTGCCATCGGTGCGCAAGTGAGCCGCCCAACCGATACCATTATCGCGGTGACCGGTGATGGCTCGTTTATGATGAATGTGCAAGAGATGGCAACCATCAAGCGCTTTCAACTACCCATCAAAATCGTGTTAATCGACAACAGCAAATTAGGTATGGTGCGCCAATGGCAAGACTTGTTCTTTAATGGTCGATTAAGTGAAACAGACCTGTCAGACAATCCTGATTTTGTCATGCTGGCGAGTGCTTTTGATATCAAAGCGAAACAAATTACCACTAAAGCCGAGGTGTCTTCGGCTATCGATGAAATGCTCGCGCATAACGGCCCGTATTTATTGCAGGTCAAAATTGATGAAGCAGATAACGTGTGGCCACTGGTGCCGCCGGAAACTGCGAACGACAAAATGATAGAAACCCAAGATAAAGTGAACTGACCCAATGCCGCTAATGCAATGTCATTAACATAATGCCAGTAGGCTAAACCAAAACGAGACTATTGATAGGAATCGCCATGAACACTGCTACACCAGAACATACGTTAAGAATTTCTGCCGCTCAGCAAAACACGGTACTAGAGCGTATTTTACAAGTGACCCGTTACCGTGGTTTTCAGGTCAACGGTATTAATATGTTTTCTGAGCAAAGCAGTGATGCGCTTGATATTGAAATGACAGTCTCATCAGAGCACCCAGTTAGCCAGTTACAGTTACAATTAAGTAAATTGTTCGATATTAAAACAATTGAAATTCAAGATACCGCTAGCGCGCAATGTCGCGCATAATGTAGGCGGAATAACAGATAAGGTCAGCAAGACCCAATAGATAGGAATTATTATGGCTAAAGTAAGCGCAGAACTCATTTGGTTTAACGGTAAACTCATCCCTTGGGCGGATGCGACCGTGCATGTCATGAGTCATGCTCTGCACTATGGTTCATCAGTGTTTGAAGGTATTCGCGCCTACAACACGCACAAAGGCACTTGTATTTTCAGGTTGCAAGAACACGTTGATCGTCTATTCGATTCAGCAAAAGTTTACCGTATGGATATTCCATACACCAATGAAGAAGTAGTACAAGCGTGTAAAGACGCCGTGGTTAAAAATGGCTTAAAAGCGGCTTACTTACGCCCATTAGCGTTTTTGGGTGATATTGGTATGGGCCTTCGTCCACCACTAGATGCACAAGCGGACCTAATGGTTGCCGCATTTAGCTGGGAAGCTTATTTAGGTGCCGATGCCATTGAAGGTGGTGTAGAAGTTGGCGTTTCAAGCTGGAACCGCTTAGCACCGAACACTATGCCAACGGCAGCCAAAGCCGGCGGTAACTACTTATCATCGCAGCTGATCTCGATGGAGGCTGGTCGCCACGGTTACACCGAAGGTATCGCATTAGATGTAAATAATATGGTGAGTGAGGGCGCTGGCCAAAACTTATTCCTAGTGCGCAATGGTGTCATTTACACGCCATTTAGTACAGCTTCAATTTTACCGGGCTTAACCCGTGATGCGGTGATCACCTTAGCGCGTGATCTAGGCTATGAAGTGCGTGAAGAGCCAATTTCTCGCGAGTCACTTTACCTAGCAGATGAATTCTTTATGACAGGTACTGCCACTGAAATTGTGCCAGTGAAATCAGTCGATGGTTTACCTGTTGGCAAAGGCTCGCGTGGCCCAGTCACTAAAGCCTTACAAGATGCCTTCTTTGGTATCTTTGATGGTACGACCGAAGATAAGTGGAACTGGTTAGAGCCAGTCGAATAAGGAAGCTTAATTGCACTATACCTGCGTTGGGAATGCTCACTTATGGTAATAAGCTGCGCGTTCCCGCCTTGCTCTAGCGCGATTAACCCATCCTTATTAAATTAAAGCAGTTAACGAATACAGCAATAGTAGGACAAGAAAATGCCAAAATTACGATCAGCAACGTCAACACAAGGCCGAAATATGGCAGGCGCTCGCGCATTGTGGCGAGCAACAGGGATGACGGATGGAGACTTTGGCAAGCCTATTATTGCCGTAGTTAACTCATTTACTCAGTTTGTGCCGGGCCATGTTCATTTAAAAGATATGGGTCAGTTAGTGGCGCATGCCATTGAAGAGGCTGGTGCAAACGCCAAAGAATTTAACACTATTGCCGTTGACGACGGTATCGCCATGGGACATAGCGGTATGCTGTACAGCTTGCCTTCACGTGACCTTATCGCTGACTCGGTGGAGTACATGGTCAATGCCCACTGTGTTGATGCTATGGTGTGTATTTCTAACTGTGACAAGATCACGCCGGGCATGTTAATGGCGGCTATGCGTCTGAATATCCCGGTTATTTTCGTTTCGGGTGGCCCAATGGAAGCGGGTAAAACCAAGCTTTCTGATCAAATCATCAAACTCGATTTAGTTGATGCCATGATCCAAGGTGCCGACCCAACGGTTAGTGATGAGCAAAGCGATCAAATTGAACGATCTGCGTGCCCAACTTGCGGTTCTTGCTCTGGTATGTTTACCGCCAACTCAATGAACTGTTTAGCAGAAGCATTAGGATTAGCCTTACCGGGTAACGGTTCAATGCTAGCGACGCATGCAGATCGCGAGCAGCTATTTAAAAAAGCCGGTAAGCAAATTGTAGAACTTACCAAGCGTTACTACTTCGACGAAGACGAGTCCGCACTACCACGCAACATCGCTAACCGCGATGCGATGCATAATGCCATGTGTTTAGACATTGCCATGGGCGGTTCAACCAATACCATTTTGCATTTATTAGCCGTCGCGCAAGAAGCGGGTATTGATTACACCATGGCGGATATGGATAAGTTATCTCGCGAAGTACCACAGCTTTGTAAAGTGGCGCCGTCGACACAAAAATATCATATGGAAGATGTCCACCGTGCAGGTGGTGTGATTGGTATTTTAGGTGAATTAGCGCGCGCCAAACTATTAAAGCCTAACGTGACTAACGTGCTGGGCACTTCGTTAACTGAGCACTTAGCCCAGTACGATATTAAAGTGACTGACGACGAAGATGTTAAGAAATTCTATCGCGCAGGCCCTGCCGGCATTCGCACCACCAAAGCGTTTAGCCAAGATTGTCGTTGGGATACCTTAGACGATGATCGTGAAAATGGCTGTATTCGCTCGCTTGATAACGCGTTTTCAACCGAAGGTGGCCTAGCGGTATTATCTGGCAACCTTGCCCTTGATGGCTGTGTTGTTAAAACAGCTGGCGTCAGTGAAGACAACTTAACCTTTACCGGGCCTGCCCATGTCTTTGAAAGCCAAGACGATGCCGTTGAAGGTATTTTAAATGGCAGCGTTGTCGCTGGCGAAGTAGTGGTTATTCGCTACGAAGGCCCTAAAGGCGGCCCTGGCATGCAAGAAATGTTGTATCCAACCACTTACTTGAAGTCGATGGGCTTAGGCAAGGCGTGTGCTTTGATCACTGATGGCCGTTTCTCAGGTGGTACCTCAGGATTATCAATTGGCCATGTGTCGCCAGAAGCGGCAAGTGGCGGGGCGATTGCCTTAGTCGAAAATGGCGATGAGATTGTTATAGATATTCCAAGCCGTTCAATCAAGCTGAATATCAGTGATGACGAATTAGCCAAACGCCGTGCTGCGATGGATGCTAAGCCTAACAGTTGGCACCCAGCAAGCCGCGTTCGCCCAATTAGTTACGCCTTGAAAAACTATGCGATGTTAGCCACAAGTGCTGATAAAGGCGCGGTACGTAATCGCGAGTTACTTGATAGTGCCGTATCAGACGGCTCAGATAAAACCTAGAGCAAGTAAGAGGCAACCAATGGCAAATCATGCGGGTGAACATCAAGCACAAAGCGCACAAGAACTCGGTGTTGATTACTTACGCCGGATTTTGCTGGCGCCAGTATATGATGTCGCCAAAGAAACCGATTTAACGCCGCTAACGAAACTCTCTGCGCGTTTGGGCAATCAGATTTTCTTGAAACGTGAAGATCAACAGCCAGTGCATTCGTTCAAGTTACGTGGTGCCTATAACAAGTTAGCCAACCTACCTGAAGCGCAATGTATTCATGGGGTAGTTGCCGCCTCTGCCGGTAATCACGCACAAGGGTTGGCGCTTGCGGCAAGTAAGTTAGGTATTAATGCCACCATCTTTATGCCGATCACTACGCCCGATATTAAAGTGGACAATGTCCGTCGCTTAGGCGCGGAAGTACGCTTAGTGGGTAAAAGCTATAACGATGCGCAACAAGCCTCGATTGAATGTGCGGAGCAAGAGCAAAAAACGCTGATCCACCCGTTTGATGATGTTGACGTAATTGCCGGACAAGGCACCGTAGCTAAAGAATTACTGCAACAACATACCAAGCTTGATGCGGTTTTTGTGCCTGTGGGTGGCGGTGGCTTGTTAGCGGGTATGGCGGTGTATTTAAAGCAGCTACGACCTGATATAAAAGTGATTGGTGTTGAAGCAGAAGACTCCGCTTGCTTAAAAGCCGCGATGGACAAAGGTCAGCCAACCGATTTAAGCCAAGTAGGCTTGTTCGCCGATGGTGTCGCGGTTAAGCGAATTGGCCAGCACACTTTCGACGTTATCAAACATTACTGTGATGATGTGATCACGGTTAATAGCGATGAAATTTGCGCAGCCATTAAAGATGTTTTCGAGCAAACAAGAGTCATTGCTGAACCTGCAGGTGCGCTCTCATTGGCTGCGATCAGTAAATATTGTCAAACCAGCAAAGGTGATGAGAACTTAGCGGCAGTGCTTTCTGGTGCTAATATGAATTTTCATAGCTTGCGCTATATTTCGGAGCGCTGCGAGCTAGGCGAGCAAAAAGAAGCGGTGTTTGCGGTCACCATTCCTGAGCAAAAGGGCAGTTTTAGACGCTTCTGCCAAACCTTATCAGGCCGTGGCATTACTGAATTTAACTATCGCTTTGCTGATGAGAGCAGTGCCAATATCTTTGTCGGTATTCGTATTGCTGGCGGTGTCGAAGAGCGCTTGCAACTACAACAAGAGCTCACCAAAGCTGGTTATCAGGTGAAAGACTTTACCGATAACGAGCTGGCTAAATTACATATTCGCTACATGGTCGGTGGACAAAGCTCGGTAGCGGTTGATGAACGTATTTTCCGCTTCCAGTTTCCTGAATATCCAGGCGCATTGGAAAAGTTTTTAGATACACTCGGCGAGCATTGGAACATTACCCTGTTCCACTATCGCAACCACGGCGCGGCGTTTGGTCAAGTGTTGGCGGGCTTCGATGTTAATGAAAAGGACCAATTAGACTTTTTCCGGCATCTTAAAGACCTCGGTTATGAGTGGCAGGAAGAAACACAAAACCTTGCTTATCACGCATTTCTAAAGCAGGGCTAGCAGCCTAGCTATTTACTAACTTCTTTGATTAAAGCCCTCATTTTGAGGGCTTTTTCATTCGGCGAACACGACTAATTTCAGCTTTGCGTTAAATAGCCATTAGGCTTCTAACGGCTATTTTCAAAGCTACCCAGCTTTAAGTCGTTTAAGTTTCTCACTACAAAAAAGTATTGGCTGTAAGTCATTCAGTTAATTAATTCTTTGCGTTTTTTATATAACGCTGAGGCCACATTTTTACAAATACTCGCCTAGTTTGATTTCACGCTTATTTACCTTTTTATAATCAATCGTTCTGATAAATTTTTGCAAAAAACTAAAAAGCATGACATATTATGTCAATCCGTATTGAGAATTGATATTACCAATACGTTTCACTCTGTAATTGCAAACTTGGCCAATAGTATGTGCCGATATTACAGAGCTTTCGGGGCTTAGTTTAAAAGCCCTTGTTGTCAATTTATCTGGCAACGTTCAAACAACATAGAGGAGAATGTTTATGTTTAGTAAAGGATTAACTCAATCAAGCAATACTGAAAATCCTCCAATTTTTCGTCATGCCAAGCTCGGCGGCGTGGCCATCACCGCTTTTATCCTAGTATGGATGGTGTTTTTTACTATTGATGAAGGTCACGTTGGTATTGTTAAACGCTTTGGCGAAGCAACTACCCAAGTAAACCCGGGCTTACATTTAAAAGTTCCTTTTGCCGACTCCGTTGAAGAGCTTGAAATTCGTACCCGTAAAAATACCGAGGCGTTAAAGGCGTCAACTTATGAGCAGATGCCAGTGCAAGCAGAAGTGTCGGTTAACTGGACGGTAATTCGCTCTGAAGCTTTTGAACTGTATAAAAATTACGGTGGTTTAGATCAATTCGAAAACCGTATTCTTGACCCGCGTTTACGCTCTGCAGCAAAGGATGCGTTAGCACGCTTCAAAGCTGAGGAAATAGTGCAAAATCGCGGCAAAGTGATTCAAAAAATAGAAGAAACACTATTGGCGACTATGTCAGAATTTCCAGTGAAGTTAGACAGCGCCCAAATCGAGAACTTAGTACTTCCAGCAAAATATCTGCAAAGTATTGAAACTAAGCAGACCGAGAAGAACTTAGCAGCGGCTGAAAAACATCGCTTAGAGCGTCAAAAACTAGAAGCACAACGTGAGGTAAATACAGCAGAAGCCAAGCGTGATGCGGAAAAAGCCCGTGCTGACGGTTCTGCTTATGCGATTATGACGGAAGCGAAAGCCGAAGCTGAGGCTATTCGATTGAAAGGTTTAGCTGAGGCTGAAGCGATCAAGAAAAAGGCCGAGGCAATTAAAACCAGTAAAGTGTTGGTTGAATACGTGAAAGCGCAGCAATGGAATGGTCAAATGCCAACAACGGTAATGGGTGAAGGCCAGGGTATTTTGTGGAATATGAAAGAGCAATAAGCTCGAAAAACTAACGGAAAGCCAGACTAAACGTCTGGCTTTTTTATTGCGCCGTATTTGGTCATTGCGACTCATAAAAATACTAAGTTTCCTGTTTATTCAAGGAAATTCCCTGATATTCTGCTTTCTATTAACCGAGGAATAGCCAAGAATAATAGCCAATCCAATCGAGATAGGGCGGCCGGCAGCCTTATCTTTGTTGGGTTTCTTCAGGTTTTAACTTTAGGTTATTAACTTTGGCACAAGTAAACATAGGGAAAAGATAATGAGTTTAGGTGAACAGTTAAAATCGCTTCGACAAGCGAAACAATTAAGCCAGCCGGAGCTAGCAGAATTAGCTGGAATCGAGCAGTCGTATTTATCAAAACTAGAAAATGATAAAGCGCAGCCTTCAAATGATATGTTACGTAAGTTGATCGCAGCACTAGAAATTGGGCTGGAAGAGTTATTGCGAAAGCTGCCAACCACAAGCGTACAAAAGTTGGCGTCATTACCAGATGTTGAGCAGTGGCTAAATAAACAAAACCAACAACAATTTACCCAGCGAAGAAATTTTCTACTTATGTCGAGCGCGTTAATCGTATTTGCCATCACATTGTTTTTTACCGGCTATAGCAAGTTAATTTTCTCAGAGCAGCAACATGAATATGTCTCCGAAGGCGTGGTGCGTGAAGGAGAGATCAAAACCATTTTTGATGATTGGCCGCGCTTATTGCCACGAGGCGAAAAAGACGGTCATAAGTTACGCGAGCAAAAAGCCATTGAAATGACAGGGCGTCGTGATGTTGAGCATATTCGCATTGCGACTTGGCTTGGCAATCCTATCGAAAAACCAGTTGATGGTGGAACACGCTATTACTGGTATTCACAAATGGTTGATCAGGCACAACCGATAAATGCTTGGCTGCAGGTGGTTGGTATATTTTTATTTGCTGCGGGTGTGATGGGGTTTGTAATTGAACGCAAACTGTTTAGATAACAAGATAGCGACCAAAGAGTATTTGCTAGCAGTGGTACTAAATACCAATCAGCATAATAATATATTCAACTCAGAGCTATTTCAGCGGTTCAAGTACAAGAAAAATTTTTGCCGATATAGCCACTCTACATCTAGAAAATTTTGCGCCGTAATTGGGCTGCTGAAAAGCTCCCGAAGGGCTTGGCTAAAACACTTTACTGCGGTGTTGCATGTCTTTGAAATAGAATAACTATGACGGGCAACCATGCGCCTTGCATTAAAGCGTTTTAACTCAAGCTGAGTGAACATTTATTTATGCTGATTGGTATTAAACTGCTAGCGCATTACTTGCGTTAATTACTCTGCCGAGCCTTGCTCAAGCTCTGCTAACTTTTGCTCTAAGGTAGCAACAGTGGCTTCCAATGCTGAAAGCTTTTCACGGGTTTTGATCAGTACTTGTGTTTGTACATCAAACTCTTCGCGTGTGACGACATCGAGCTCAGATAACTTACGTTGAATCACGGTTTTTGTGCGCTCTTCAATTTCATTTGCAACAGACTTAACGCCCGGTGGAATGGCATCGCTGACTTGCTTCGCGATTTCTTCAATTTTTTTTGCGTTGATCATTTTGGCTGCCTTATCGTTGATTCGAACACTTGCTTGAAAGTCTACCGTAAAAGCTCGGCTAATCGCATAAATTTTTGCATGAGCTACTGGTCTAGATCAGAAAACAAGGTAAAATTTGCCGCCTTAATAGAGTACGCCGAAATTAACCCATAGGTAGAGTCAAGTAATGCAATTAAACCCTCGCCAAGATGAAGCAAAAAAATATGTCAGTGGCCCTTGTTTGGTGCTGGCTGGCGCGGGCAGTGGCAAAACGGGTGTTATTTGTCAGAAAATTGCTTACTTGATCCAAAAGTGCGGTTATAAGGCGCGTAATATCGCGGCGGTGACCTTTACCAACAAAGCCGCACGAGAAATGAAAGAGCGAGTTGCGAAAATGTTAGGGCGCGATCTTACCCGTGGTCTAATCGTGTCGACCTTTCACTCACTTGGTTTGGATATTGTTCGCCGCGAAATTAAAACCTTAGGTTATAAGCCGGGCTTTACCCTGTTTGATGATCAAGACACCATTGCCTTGCTTAAAGAGCTTACCGAGCAAGAGCTTGAGGGTGATAAAGACTTGCTGAGCAAGTTGCAAATGATGATTTCTAACTGGAAGAATGATTTACTGCTGCCAGACCAAGTGCTTAAACAAGCAGGCGATGCCGATACTGCCTTATACGCCGAGTTTTACCAGCGTTATCACAATCATATGAAGGCTTACAACGCACTGGATTTTGATGACTTGATCTTAATTCCTACCTTGTTGCTTAAGCATTATCCGGAAGTGCGCGCCCGTTGGCAGAAAAAAATTCAGTATATGCTGGTGGATGAATACCAAGATACCAACGCTAGCCAATATGAACTGGTGAAGCTGATCACTGGCGAGCGTGGTCGTTTAACTGTGGTTGGCGATGATGACCAATCGATTTATTCATGGCGTGGTGCTAAACCGCAAAACCTAGTGTTATTAGGGCAAGACTACCCAAACCTTAAGCTGATCAAACTTGAGCAAAACTATCGCTCCAGTGGCCGTATTCTGCACTGTGCCAATATTCTGATCGCCAACAACCCACATGTTTATGACAAAGCCTTGTTTAGTGAGCACGATTACGGTGTGCCAATTCGCATCGTGCAAACTCGTAATGAGGAGCATGAAGTTGAGCGTGTGGTAGGTGAGCTGATTGGTCATCGCTTTATGAATAAAAGCCACTACAAAGATTATGCGATTCTTTATCGGGGTAACCACCAATCTCGCTTGCTGGAAAAAGCGCTGATGACCAACCGCATCCCGTACAAAATTAGCGGTGGTACCTCGTTTTTCTCACGCGCTGAAATTAAAGATATTATGGCTTACCTACGCTTGCTGGTAAATCATGACGACGACAATGCATTTTTACGTATCTGTAATGTCCCTAAACGAGAGCTTGGTCCAGCAACCTTAGAAAAACTTGGCAATTACGCCAATAAACGCCAAATTAGTATGTTTGCTGCTAGCTTTGAGTTTGGCTTAGAGCAAACCTTATCGGGGCGTGCACTGCATAATTTGCAAAAGTTTACTCGCTGGATAGTGGAAACGGCAGACAACGCTGAGCGCGGTGATACGCCCGCGGTATTGCGCTCGATGATCCGTGAAATGAACTATGAAGATTACCTCTACGACAGTTCACCGAGTGGTAAAGCGGCAGAAATGCGCATGAAGAATGTCACTCAGCTATTTAGCTGGGTCACCCAAATGCTTGAAGGCGATGAATTGGACGAGCCAATGACGCTACCGCAAGTGGTTTCTCGCTTAACTTTGCGCGATATGATGGAGCGCAACGAGGAAGAAGAATTTTCCGATCAAGTTCAGTTAATGACGCTACACGCCTCTAAAGGGTTGGAATTTCCGTATGTCTTCCTGATTGGTATGGAAGAAGGCTTACTGCCGCATCAATCCAGTATTGATGAAGACAATGTTGAAGAAGAGCGCCGCCTCGCCTATGTAGGGGTGACTCGTGCTAAGCGAGAGCTGATTTGTACTTATGCCCGTGAACGTCGCCAATTTGGTGAGGTTGCGCGTACCGAGCCCAGTCGCTTCTTATATGAAATGCCACAAGACGACTTAAATTGGGAAAACGAAAAGGCGCCGAAAAGCCAAGAGCAAAAGCAAGAGACCGCTAAGGCTGGGGTGGCGAATTTACGTGAGCTGCTAAAGAAAAAAGGAAGTTAGGCTGTTCAACCTATATCAATCTGGATTAGCCTAAATCAACCAGTAAGCTTGGCTCAATCGCTTGCTGGTTAAGCAACTTTTGCAGGCTCTCAATCGTCGTTTGTGCGATAGTGGCAATCGCTTCTTCGGTAAAAAAGCCTTGATGCCCAGTGATCAGCACATTGGGAAAACTGCTTAATCGAGCGAAGGTGTCGTCCTGTAAAATTTCACCACTAAGATCTTCAAAAAACAGGTTGGTTTCCTGCTCATAAACATCAATACCTAAGTAACCTAATTGCTTGCTTTTCAGTGCTTTGATTACCGCTTTAGTGTCAACCAGTGCACCACGGCTCGTATTAACTAACATGGCATTAGGCTTCATTTGACTTAGGGTATGCGCATTCACTAGGTGCTTGGTTTCCGGGACAAGTGGGCAATGCAGCGAGATAATATCCGATTGTTGAAAGAGTGTGGCTAGCGGAACATAGTTCGCGGTAAGCGCTTTGGCTTCGGTTTTGGCGTCTAAGCTTGGGCTTGGGTCATAGCATAGCAACTGACAGCCAAAGCCTTTTAAAATGCGTAACGTCGCCATGCCTATGTTACCTGTGCCGATAATGCCGACAGTTTTGCCGTAGAGGTTAAAGCCCATCAGGCCATCTAAGGCAAAGTTATCTTCGCGAATACGATTATAGGCTTTGTGAAACTTGCGGCTTAAGGTCAGCATTAAACCAACCGTGTGCTCAGCGACTGCTTGTGGTGAATACTCAGGTACGCGGCAAACCTTGATATTTAACCGCTTGGCTTGTGCAATATCGACATTGTTAAAGCCGGCGCAGCGCAGTGCTATGGTTTCAATACCAAAGCTCGCCAATTTTGCTAACACATTGGCGTTAACCTGATCGTTAACAAACACACAGACGGCGTTAAAACCTTGGGCAAGCTCTACCGTTTCTTCGCTGAGGCGGCAGTCAAAGTATTCAAAGGTTAAATCGCTGGTGGTATTAAACTTGTCAAAAAAGGTGCGATCATACTTTTTACTGCTAAAAACAGCGATTCGAAACATAGATTCTCCTGCCTAACTAACCTAGGTTTTAGCTGGATTCAAGGTGTGTGCTGATTACAGTTTGGCTGAATGGAGGAGTGTTTTCAAAGTCGTTTAGGTGAAATGATTTCAGTTGTTGCGGAATATCAACTAAATAGGTTTATCACGCGATGTCGATATGTAAATGCTAGGCGTTGGAGTATTGTTCGCGATTGCCAAGCCAGCGTTGAATTATCCCTTCCGCTTGTTTGGGGTGTTGCTGCCATAGCAGATAGGCGTGTTGTTGTACTTCTGGGATCAGGTCTTTGTCGCGAATAAGGTCGGCAATTTTAAGATCAGCTAAACCCGTTTGTTTGGTGCCTAACAGCTCGCCTGGGCCGCGAATCTCTAAATCTTTTTGCGCGATAACAAAGCCGTCATTACTTTCTCTGAGCACGCCTAAACGCTTGGTGGCGGTTTTGGAAAGTGGTGACTTATACATTAGCACACAGTGCGAGGCAACCGAGCCACGACCCACACGGCCGCGTAATTGGTGCAGTTGGGCTAAACCTAAGCGTTCAGGGTTTTCAATCACCATTAAACTGGAATTTGGCACGTCAACGCCAACTTCAATCACTGTAGTCGCCACCAATAAGTGCAAGTCACCGGCTTTAAACGCTTCCATCACCTGCTGCTTCTCAGCGGGTTTCATCCGGCCGTGCACTAAGCCAATTTGCAGTTCGGGGAGGGCTTCTTGTAGGTGATTAGCGGTATCTTCAGCTGCTTGGCATTGCAGCACCTCTGATTCCTCAATCAAGGTACATACCCAGTAAGCTTGGCGATTATCATTCATACAACCTTGGCGAATACGTTCAATCACATCATCACGGCGGCTGTCCGGTAGGGCAATGGTATTAATCGGCGTTCGCCCCGGTGGTAATTCATCAATCACTGAAGTGTCGAGATCGGCATAAGCAGTCATCGCCAGTGTTCTTGGAATTGGCGTTGCCGTCATGATCAGTTGATGAGGAAACTTGTTATCAAACGCGCCTTTTTCTCGCAATGATAAGCGTTGATGAACACCAAATCTGTGCTGTTCATCGATAATGATCAAGGTCAGTTTGTGAAATTCTACTTGCTCTTGGAAGAGTGCGTGGGTACCAACCGCCATTTGAATGGTGCCATCGGCGATTTTAGCGAGTGCTTCGCGGCGCGCTTTGGCTTTGGTTTTGCCCGCTAACCAACCCACTGTGATATCAAGTGGTTCAAACCAGCGCTGAAAGTTAATGGCGTGCTGCTCGGCAAGAATTTCGGTCGGCGCCATCAGCGCCACTTGGTAGCCTTGGCTAATGGCGGTAATTGCAGCAAGTGCTGCCACTAAGGTTTTACCTGAGCCAACATCCCCTTGCACTAAGCGCATCATCGGCACTTCTTTCGCCAAGTCGTCGCGAATTTCTTTTACCACTCGTGCTTGTGCGCCAGTTGGCGAAAACGGCAAGCTATCAAGAAATTTCTGGTTGAGCTTAGTATCCACATGCATTGGCATGGCATCGTGTTTATCTGCCGATTGACGCAGCTTAACCATGCTCAGGTTGTGAGCGAGTAGTTCTTCTTTAATTAACCGCAGCTGTGCGGGATGCTTACCGTTTTCCAATTGCTCAGTGGAAACATCTGGTGGCGGGCGATGGATCAGTTTTAGCGCTTCTGCGAGCGTATATGGCTCGTTCAGAAACTGCGCTGGCAGTAATTCTTCTACACTGCCATGTTCTAGGCGCTTTAATGCTTGCTCGCTGATATTGCGAAAGGTGATTTGTCTCAGGCCGTCTGTGGTTGGATAAACCGGTGTAAGTGTTTCTTCAACGGCGGTTAATGCTTGGTCGTTATCAAGCGGCTTGTATTCAGGGTGTACAATCTGAAAGCTGCGCGGGCCGCGCTGTACTTCACCATAACAACGTAATTCAGTGCCTATGGCTAATGCATTTTTTTGCGCCGCAGAGAAATGGAAAAAGCGCAGGTCGATACTGCCAGTGCCATCGTTGATGGTGACGACAAGCATGCGTTTGCGACCCAATACCACTTGGTTATTGGTAATTTCACCAATAATGTTAGTGTAAATGCCGGGCAGTAAATCGCGCACTGCCGTGACCCGAGTGCGATCTTCGTAACGCAGCGGTAAGTGGAACAATAAATCTTGCACAGAGTTTAAGCCCAGCTTGGCAAACTTGTCTGCCATGGCTGGACCGACACCTTTTAACGAGGCGATAGTGACTTGCGCTAAATTAGTGGTTCCCGACATTTTATTCTTATTTTGATTGAGCTTAGCTTTATTCCATTAGTGCTATTTCGTTAACGATTATTCGTCGTCAATATCGGCCCAGGCCTCTTGGCTCATTTGCATTTTTTGCCACCAATCGTCAGAGGCAATAATTTCGCCGTCATCGTTAATGTGTGGGTAAGGTAAGCCTTTTGATTGGCACACTTTAGCAAAAATAGGGTGACCACCTTCAAACAACATACGCTGACGAGTGTCTTCGTCAATGGTTGCACGGCCATACATGCCAGCTGCTTCGCGTTGGCGTTGTGCTTCGTATAACACTACCGCATTGGCGACTGATACATTTAGCGACTGCACCATACCGACCATAGGGATGATGATATCTTGATCGGCCATTTCTTTGGCTATATCTGAAGCGCCAAACTTTTCTTGGCCTAGAATGATCGCGGTTGGTTTGGTGTAATCGATTTCACGAAAGTCGACTGCTTTGTCAGATAGATTAGTCACCAATACCTGCATATTCTGGCGTTTCAGTTCGTTAATCGCATCTTTGGTTGATGAGTAATTGTGAACATCCACCCAGTTTTGACTGCCAGCCGCAATGCCACCAGATGCACGCATTTGCTCATTTTTCCAAACCGCATGTACCGCACTTACGCCAATGGCGTCACAAGTACGCACTACAGCAGCCAAGTTATGTGCTTTGTGCACACCTTCCATACACACGGTTAAATCCGGTTGGCGGTGGTTGAGCATGCTTAAAATACGGTTATGTCGTTCTGGAGTCATTTTCTTCACATTTAAGATTAATTCGGTACTGCTGTGTATTTTAACAGTAATTGCCGAGAATGTATGCTGATGAGCAAAAATGGTGTTGGGTTTGGTGATGTGCACCTAAATTTAGCGGTGGCTGACTAGCCAAGTGTAGCCACGTTTAGGTGCGAGTAGGAAATCAACCGATAAAAATCGGTTGATTGATACCAATTAAGCGACGTTAGGAATTTCCATAATACCGTCAATTTCAATATCTACGCCTTTTGGCAGTGCCGATACTTGAATCGCCGCGCGTGCTGGGTATGGTTCCGCAAAGTACTTGCTCATAATTTCGTTAACGGTGGCGAAGTTGGCTAAGTCCGTCATGAAAATATTTACTTTAACCATGTCGTTAATTTCGCCGCCAGCCGCTTCACATACCGCAACGAGGTTTTTAAATACTTGCTCTGCTTGTTCGGCAAAATCATCAGAAACTACTTCCATAGTTTCCGGTACTAGTGGAATTTGGCCTGATAAATATACCGTATTTCTGACTTTAACCGCTTGGCTGTACGTACCGATTGCGCTTGGTGCATTTTCGGTTGAAACAATAGTTTTCATAATCTTCCTTTTAACTGCAGGTTGTATTACTACAAGCTTTATTTCTGCAGGTCTTTATTGCTAAAAGCTTTTGACGAGCTCTGTTTATTACTTATTGCGAACGACCTTTTGTACGTCGATCATCTTTTTAATTTTGCGAATAATTTCGGCTAAATGAACGCGATCACGACAGGTAATTTCCATGTCGATGGCGTATAAGCCAGTGTCTTTTTCGCCGGAATTCATCGAATGCACGTTGGATTCATTCTTTGCGACAACATTGGTCAGTGCCGCTAATGCCCCTTGATGATTAACAATCTCAACGCGAAGTTTAGCGATAAACTCTTTATCGATATCGCTGTCCCACTTCACTGGGAAGAGTTTACTCTCGTGCGTTTTAACGTTTTTACAGGTTGCTTGGTGAACAATTAAGCCTTTACCTGGGCTAAGGTAGGCCAAAATGGTATCGCCAGGGATTGGTCGACAACATTTACTGTAAGTGACCAGCATACCCTCTGTACCTTTAATTGGCATCTTATTTTTCGTTGGTACGGTTTCTTCGCTGTCGTCAGTAAACTCATCGGTTAAGCGGCGAGCTATACCAATGCTCAGGGCATTACCTAAACCTATATTAACCAGTAACTGATCTAAACTTTCATTGCCTGTTTCGGCAACCACTTCAGCAATCTTCTCTTCTGAAATATCTTCCAGTTTGGTGGTACCTAATGCATGGCTGAGTAAACGCAGACCAAGTGCTTGTGATTCATTTTCTTCCTGCGAACGTAAGTAAGTGCGCACTTGCAGCCTTGCCTTTGCTGTTACCACAAAGTTTAACCAAGTCGCATTGGGCCTTGCCGCAGAAGAGGTGACAATTTCGATGGTTTGGCCCGAATCAATCGGCTGGCTTAGTGGGTAAGGTTTGCGATCAACTTTACAGCCAACACAAGAATTGCCCACGTCAGTATGCACTGCATAAGCGAAATCAACGGCAGTAGCGCCCATTGGTAATTCGATAATGCGGCCATCTGGGGTGAATACGTAAATCTCTTCTGGGAAGAGATCTGATTTTACGTTTTCGATAAATTCAAATGAGCTACCTGCACTTTGCTGCAGTTCCAGCAAGCTTTGCATCCAACGACGTGCTTTCATTTGCGCAGTTGTGCCTGTGTCGTCACCGTCTTGCTTGTAAAGCCAGTGGGCGGCAACCCCTTTATCCGCCATTTGATCCATGTCGTTAGTACGAATTTGGATTTCTACAGGAATACCGTGTGGGCCAATCAGTGAGGTATGTAGCGATTGATAACCATTGGTTTTTGGAATAGCGATATAGTCTTTAAAACGGGTTTCGATTGGCTTAAACAAGTTGTGTACTGCGCCAAGTGAGCGGTAACAGTCGTCAATTTTTTCCGGCACGATGACGCGGAAGGCGTAAATATCCATTACTTCGTTAAACATCAGCTCTTTGTTTAACATTTTGCGGTAAATCGAATACAAGTGCTTTTCGCGGCCAATAACTTGCGCTTGAATACCCGCTTCCGCTAAGCGCTGTTCAATTTCGCCCTGAATATTGTTAATAATTTCTTTACGGTTGCCACGTGCTTGTTTAACGGCAGAGCGCAATGCTCGCGAGCGCATTGGGTAGAGTGCTTCAAAGCCGAGCACTTCTAACTCATTTTTTATATCGTGAATACCTAAGCGGTTGGCAATTGGTGCATAAATCTCTAAAGTTTCACGGGCAATGCGGCGACGTTTGTCGGGACGCAGCGATTCTAGGGTGCGCATATTGTGGGTGCGGTCGGCCAGTTTAATTAAGATCACGCGAATATCGCGGGTCATCGCCAACACCATTTTGCGGAAGTTTTCCGCCTGCATCTCTTCTTTGTTGTCGAACTTTAACTTGTCGAGTTTACTAACCCCTTCGACCAATTCAGCAACCGTGGCACCAAATTGCTCTGCCAGTTCGTCTTTGGTGACTTCAGTGTCTTCAATCACATCGTGCAGTAGTGCTGCCATTAAGGTTTCGTGATCTAAGTGCATTTTCGCCAAGTTTAAAGCAACGGCAACGGGGTGAGTGATATAGGGATCGCCACTTGAACGCATTTGACCATCGTGGGCATCGTGTGCCACGACATAGGCTTGCTTAAGTAAATCGAGCTGCACTTTCGATAAGTAACTGGAGGCAAACTCTTTTAATGGTTCAAATAGATACACTCAAAACTCCCAAAATAGGTTGACGAGAAAATTAGAGAAAGAGGGAAAACGCAGCTAAATCAACGGTTGAATAAATTTAACTCACGTTAAGGCAAGGATAAGCAATATTGTCGAGCTTGCCAAGAGGCAGAGGGCTTACTTTACCGAGCAATACCGCCTAATCGGAGGAGTTTGTTGCGCTTGGAAATCATTTTCATGGTGAACAAATGACGGCAACAAAAAACGGGTTAACGATTGATACCGTTAACCCGTTCCAGCAATAAGTTTTGCAGGCTAATTAGTCTTGCTGACCACCAACAATGGCAGCAACAGCAGCTAACTCAGCAGATTCTTGCTGAACTTGCTCGTGACGCTCAGCGTCATCCATAATTTCCGAAGAAATTAAATCTGACTCGATTTCACGTAACGCTAATACCGTTGGTTTGTCGTTCTCTAACTCAACTAGAGGGTCTTTACCGCCAGTGGCGATTTGACGAGCGCGACGTGATGCAACTAACACCAAGTCAAAGCGATTGCCGATTTTTTCTACTGCATCTTCAACAGTTACGCGAGCCATGTAGCTACTCCACAATGATTATTTTCAAAAATAGCCGCTTATTATAGTAAACGATCAATCATTAGCCAATAGATCCGTGAATAAATCTTGATGCGCTTGCGCTTGTTGGCTGCGCTTCAATCTTTGGTTGTCAACGATCGTAGTTAAGTCGGCTAATGCCGTGTCAAAATCATCGTTAACGATGATGTAGTCAAACTCTTGATAGTGTGAGCATTCTGCTTGCGCTTTGGCCATGCGATCGGCGATGACTTCATCACTGTCTTGACCGCGACCACGTAAACGATTTTCTAGCTCTTGGCGTGATGGTGGGGCAATAAAAATAGAGGTTACATCAGGGCGCTTCATACGTACTTGCTGGGCACCTTGCCAGTCGATATCTAAAAATACGTCAATGCCTTTCGCTAATTGCTCGTCAATCGCGGTTGCTGACGTGCCATAGTAGTTACCAAATACTTCGGCATATTCGTAAAATGCGCCGCTTTTGATTTGCTGTTCGAAATCCGCCTTATCAACAAAGTGATAATGAACGCCGTTTTCTTCACCAGGACGAGGGGCGCGAGTGGTGGTTGATACCGATACTTGTAATGGGCGCGCTGAACCTTGTTTCAGTAGCGCAGAAATTAAACTGGATTTACCTGCACCACTTGGCGCTGAAAGAATAAATAAATTGCCGTTAGCCATGATCATTAACACCCATCTAAGCAAAAATAATTGGGGCGCACTATACAGAAATCATTAGCGAAAGTCTGTAATCGAGGTGTAGCCAAACCCTTTTCAGACAAAATTTAGCTAATAATTAGACAGTAAAAAACCGGGCGAACCCGGTTTTGAATCATTAATTAACGTGCTTTGTTATAGCACTTTGGCAATTGATTGCGCTAGGTAATCAACATTTGCTTTTGAAATACCAGCAATGCTCATGCGGCTTGAGCCGACCATGTAAACGCTAAATTCGTCTTGCAAGCGTTGTACTTGCTCTGGCGTAATGCCAAGGAATGAGAACATACCTTTTTGACGAACAATATGGCTAAAGTCGCGTGTGACGCCATTTTCGACTAGCTTATCAACGATCATTTGGCGGTTGCCGTTAATGCGATCGCGCATTTCTTTCAATTCGTCGTACCATTGGTTGCGTAGCTCGTCTGAGTTTAAAATGGTTTCTACTAACGCCGCGCCATGTGCTGGCGGCATTGAGTAAATCACACGAACGACGTGCAATAACACTGAGCTAGCGATATCTGCTGCCGCTGCTGATTTAGCAATCACGGTTGTCGCACCAATGCGCTCACGGTATAAGCCGAAATTCTTAGAACACGAGCTACAAACTACCATTTCTTCTGCGCTATCTGCCATTAAGCGCAGGCCGTAAGCATCTTCTTCTAAGCCGTCGCCAAAGCCTTGATAAGCCATATCAATCACTGGTAAGAAACCAATCGATTTAGCCACTTCGGCAACTTGTTGCCATTGCTCTTGGCTTAAGTCCATACCACTTGGGTTATGACAACAAGCGTGCAACAACACGGCGTCGTCAGCACTAACTTCTTTTAGGGCAGCTAACATGCCATCGAAGTCGAGCTTTTTGTTTTCAAAATCGTAGTAAGGGTAAGTTTTCACGGTCAGGCCGGCTGCTTGGAATAAACCTGTGTGGTTAGCCCATGTTGGATCGCTCACCCAAATGGTTGCACCCGCTTTACAAGATTTAATAAATTCTGCAGCAACGCGCAAAGCACCCGTGCCACCTGGCGTAGAAACCGTACGCGCACGGTTATTGGTCAGTACTTGGTGCTCACCAAAAATTAACTCAGCCATTTTTTCGTTGAATAATGGCGAGCCGGTCGGGCCAATGTAGACCTTGGTATCTTCGGTATCGAAACGATGTTTCTCTGCTTTTTTAACACAATCTAAAATTGCGGTGTGACCAGCTTCGTTTTTATAAACGCCGACACCTAAATCAATTTTTTGCGAGTTTTCATCTTCACGATATTTTGCCAATAGACCCAGAATTGGATCTGCAGGACGTGGCTTTAAGCTACCAAACATGACTCCATTTACCTTCTTGTTTGCGGGAGAGAAATACTGCGAAAGGACAGTACGATTACTGCCTAAGCATAGCTATTTGGATGGCTAAATAAAAGCGAAAAAAGCAACTTTCGCTTATCGTCAAAATAAAAATAGCGAATGAAAATTTTCATCCGCTATGACAAACAGTTAGAGAATTGATTAAAGTAATTTAGAAGGTATTCGTTAAGGCGGCAATCAAGCCAATAATACCGCCAAATACACCGCCCCAAACCACGAGCCAGCCCAAGTGTTTGCGGATCATATCTTGAATAATCTCTTTCACTAGCTGCGGGGTGAGTTCATCCAGTCGCTGCTGAATAATGTCGCTGACTTTTTCTTGCATATGAGCGATATTGCTGTCGCCTTCTAAGGACTCACGCAAATTCGTATGAAAGTCATCGGTTTGGGTGATGTCTTTAACTGCACTTTTCATTTTTTCGATAAAGGGCTCACGCATTGGCTGTAGCGCTTCACTGCCACCAACCATGGCCAGCATGCCGCCGAATTGAGAATTTTCAATCACATCGACCAAGCCATCAAAAGCTGGGTTTAAATCCACTTTTTCAATCACTGGCTCTAAATTGATACTGGCGGCGCCACCTTTGTCATCTGATAAGAAGCGGTCGATATTTTCCTTGGTGAAAAACTGCTTCATCATCAGCTCACGAATACCGATTTTGAAATCTTCAAAGCGCGCGGGGATGACGCCAGAGCCATATAAACCAGGTACTTTTTCGAACAACATATGCACGGCTAACCAGTTGGTCACGGCGCCAGACAGGGCAAATAAGCCAATGGCAAAAAGAATAGGCTGGGCACTTATATGGCCGATGATTACCAGCATCAGTGCGATAAGGTTAGTGACACTGCTTTTGTTCACTTGCGATCCCTTATTGGAAGATAGTTTTCAGTGATGGCAATGGTAGCAAGTCTATTGAATTGCTGACAATAGTTGCGCAAGATAAGCAAGACAGGAAAAAGAATAAGAAACTAGCTATGTTGAAAAAACTCCTCACCAGCTTAATAGCGGCTGGCATGATATTAGCGAGCTGTCAGGCGCTTGCTGAAACCCAATGGCGTACCGTTAGTCCAGATAACTTAATGGTGATGACGCTGCCCCATGGCAAAGTCGTGTTCGAACTTGCACCACAGTTTTCACCTAAGCATGTTGCTCACTTTAAAGCGTTAGCCGCGAGTGGCCATTATGATGGCAATAAGTTTTATCGGGTAATTGATGGCTTTGTCGCCCAAGCAGGCCCAGATGAAAGCGCGCCAGAAAACAAGGACAAGAAACCTCAGACGATCGCCATGGAAAGCGAGTGGTCTTTGGCGAAATCACCTAAGATTACGCCAGTGCAATCGCCGGATTTATTTGCGGAGCAAACGGGTTTTAGTGGCGGTTTCGCACTCGCCAGTGACAGCAAAGCAAACAAAGCTTGGCTTACCCATTGCCCGGGCGTGCTGGCGCTAGCACGCGGTAATGATCCGGACTCTGGCAGCAGTCACTTTTATATTACTAATGGTCAGGCTCCGCGTTATTTAGATCGCATTATGACGATATTTGGCCGCGTGGTTTACGGCATGCCGCATGTACAAGCCATCACCCGCACAGCGGTAATTGAAGGCGAGGCGCCAGTCGATAAAGCGGACTTTACGCCCATTGTTAACATGGCCTTGATGTCGAGCTTGCCAGCCAGTGAGCAACTGGTGATTCAAGTGGAAGATACTGAATCAGCAGCGTTTGCCAAAAAACTGGTAGATCGTCGCGATCGCAGTCATGCGTTTTTCTACAAAAAGCCACCGCCCGTATTAGATGTTTGCCAAGTACCTGTAGCAAGCAGAATCGTGCCCGCGAATATCGATAAAGGCTAATAAAAGCTAACGGCAATATGACGTTAACCAATCAGTGGTGCGTTTTGCTAGCGCAATGCGGTTCCATGAAAAACTATGATCGCCGGCCATTTCTAAATAGCTGGCATTAGTTGCCCCTTGCTGTTTAGCGCTGGCGATCAAGCCTGCGCTATCTTTTGGGGAAATAATCACTAAATCGCCCACTTGGTAGATGTCTTGTTTGCCTTGTACGATCAATACTGGTTGCGTTTTAAACTTGCCCATTTGCGGCGCTAAGTGAAAGGCCTTTGCTTTCGCCTCTTTTAACGCATCAACAAATGAATAGCCTTTGAGCGGTAGCAATGGGTAGCTCATGTAGGGATCGCTGGCAACAACATTAAAATCAGCAAGCTGTTTCGCGACACCGCCAATATCGGTTGGCGCTATTGCTAGGGTACATTGTGTGCTTTGGTTGATACCAGAATAGAGCGCATTAAAGCCACCTAAGCTGTGGCCCACTAGGCTAATTTTCTGGTGATCAATAAACTCACTGTGTGGAAATTTGCCTGTGCGAATGAGCTTGATGACATTCGCCGTATCAGCCACTTGATTGGCAATGCCGTACTGACCTTCGGCGCCCCAAGCGCCGCGATAATGGAAAAAGATCACGTTAAAACCAGCCCGGCGATAGACTTGTGCTAAGTCCAAGTTTTTCTCATTGCCGGGAAAGCCATGTAGCAAAATAATGGTAGGGTGTGGCCCTTTGCCATTCGCCTTGTACATGATCATTGGCATCGCTGAGCCATCTGATTCGATATTGCCCTCAAAAATGCTGGGTGGCGAGCTAAAGTCCACTTTGTCGAGATCTTCAACCACAGGATTAAAGGTATTGGCAAGCGCACCAGTTGCTAGTGATAGCGTTGAAACAAACAACATCAACCGTAAAAGTAAGTGAAGCATCTCATTGTCTCTTCTCATTAGTTAATTATTTTAGTCAGTTATTTTTCGTCCATTGAATTCACCATAAGCTTTGTCATTGAGATCTGCAACAGGAGTGGATTACCTAACAGTGAAGATTAATGTCATCTTATCTTGGCCTGACAACGTAATGTAAACACACGCTGTTTAAGCAAGTTATCGTCTGGGTAGGCATCACGTGATGAACACTGGCATATTTATTTTTAGCAATGATTTACGCATTCAAGACAATCGTGCGTTATTTGAAGCGGCGCGCCAATGCCAGCGGCTGATACTTTTGTATGTGATTGATGAAAGGCAAAATAACCACGAGCAGTATCAATGCAAGGCGGTTGGCCAGCATCGACAAGCATTCATTGCACAAGCACTGACTGACTTGGCGCAACAAGTACTTTTGCTCGACCAGCACTTAGTAATTCAAAAAGGTGCCACATCAGAGGTGCTGAAGCATCTGGTCACCGTTTACGATGTGGATACCATTTATTACTCGGCAACAGGCGATTACCGTCAACAGCATTTGTTTGCCCATTATCAACAACAAATCACGCCGATTAGAATCGGTGCTGGAAAAGCTGATGTTAAATGGCAAGGCATTTGGCAGCACACCTTGTTTGAGCAAGCTCAGTTACCTTTCGCGCTTGATGATATTCCCACAACGTTCAGTAAATTTCGTCGCCAGCTTGAGAAAAAGCTGCCCGCCATTGCTAAACCACAGCAGCTTACTAGCTTGCCGCCAAGTCCTGAATTACTGGCTTTTGATTTAGGTAGTGATGCAGCCTTGGCCGCGCTGTTAAACCCAGACACTCCCAGCTTTTTTGACGGTGGTAGCCATGCTGGCGAATTACAGTTGGCGATTTATTTTCAAAGTGAACTGCCACAGCACTACAAAGAAACCCGTAATGCCCTTGATGATTGGTCGTCGTCAACCAAGTTTAGCCCATGGTTAGCTGCTGGATGTTTGTCGCCACGACAAGTGTATTGGGCGTTAAAAAAACATGAACGTCAGCAAGGTGAGAACGAGTCAACCTACTGGATATTCTTTGAGTTACTGTGGCGTGACTACTTTCACTGGTTGGCACAAAAGATTGGTGCCCATTTGTACGCTTTTACGGGTATGCATGATCACAAACCGCTGACGAGCTTCCACGGTGAGCGCTTTGTTAAATGGCAGCTCGGCCTAACACCTTATCCACTGGTTAATGCCATTATGCATCAGCTTAATGACACTGGTTATATTTCAAATCGAGCGCGGCAAATTACCGCTAGCTGTTTAGTTAATGAGTTGTCGTTAGATTGGCGTTATGGTGCAGCTTATTTTCAACAGCAATTAATTGATTATGATGCCGTGGTCAATTGGGGTAATTGGCAGTATATCGCCGGTGTTGGTGCTGACCCACGCGGTGGTCGCCACTTTAATCTTCAAAAACAACAGCAGTTGTTTGACCCCAACAATGAATATATTGCTAAGTGGCACGGTGAGCAGCTAGCGGAGCCGATTGACTCTGTCGATATAGTTGATTGGCCGATAGCCAAATAGCTGTTAAGGCTTGGCTCACTATGGCTTAGCTAATACCAATTTGATCAATTATTTAGCCTCTCAGAATGACATAAGCAGTATTAGAACAAACGAAATTTATGACGATATAGTTGTTCTACATCAAGTGAATTTTGTGCAGTTATCATGCTGCTTATGCATTCCCAAGGGCGAGTTTTAAAGGCTCATATACTGCGTTATGGCGTTTGACAAGGGAATAACCATTCTCTACACGCCAAGCCTTGTCTATGAGCCTTTAAATTCTCGCTGAGTGATCAAATAATTATTCAATTTGGTATAACAAAACATGGTGTTGAATGTAATGCATAGCAAACCGCATTTACCTTATAAAACTTGCCCTGTGTGTGATCGTCCGTTTTCGTGGCGCAAAAAATGGCGCAACTGTTGGACTGAGGTGATCTACTGCTCTAAGCGTTGCCGTAGCAACAAGCCCCAACAAACCTGATCAGAGTGACGAGGATGTTTAGATGCCACTTCAACGTTTGGTGCCTGAGAAAAGCGCCAATGAAGGCGCTAACAAAGGTGTTAGCAAAGACAACCAAGAAGCATACAAAGAACTTAGATTAATTTTAGGTGATCAGTTAAACGCTGGGCACTCGTGGTATCAAACCAAACAAAGTGATGTCTTGTATGTGATTGCTGAACTTAAGCAAGAACAGAGCTATGTGAAGCATCATGTGCAAAAGATTCAGGCATTTTTCTTGGCGATGTCACAATTTGCCGATGCACTCAGCCAAGCAGGCCATCAAGTCTTGCATCTGACCTTAGATGATACGCAAGATTTCCAAGATTTACCGAGTTTACTTACTCATTTACTAATGCGTTATCAATGCCAATGCTTTAGTTATCAGCGCCCTGATGAGTATCGCTTAGCGGAGCAATTGTTTAACTTTGCTAGCCGTTTTAGTGGTCAAAGTCGATGTGTTGAAACAGAACACTTTTTCTTAAACTTCAATGAGCTTAGTGATTATTTTCAAGCAGACAAACGCCATCGTTTGGAAGTGTTTTACCGCAAAATGCGCAAGCGTTTTAATTACCTGATGGCGGGTGATGAGCCTGAAGGGGGTCAGTGGAATTATGATCAGGACAATCGCCACAAGTTAAAGCCCAAAGATATTGAACAGCTACCTGAACCACTTGTTTTTGCTAATGACGTTGCAGCGATTAATCAACGTTTGCAAAAGCACAATATTGCTAATTTTGGTGAGCAATCGGATCAATTGCTTTGGCCAGTTAATCGCCGTCAAGCAAAGGAGTTACTGGAACACTTTTGCGTTAGATGTTTACCAAAGTTTGGCCAATTTCAAGATGCGATGACCTGCCAAGGGCAAGATATGATGTCCGATCGTCAGTGGAGCTTGTATCACGCCCGCTTATCGTTTGCGCTGAACGCGAAAATACTGTCACCACAGCATGTGGTAGACGCGGCAATTGATTACTATCGTCTTCAACCCGAGCTAATATCGCTCGCGCAAATTGAGGGCTTTGTTCGTCAAATTCTGGGGTGGCGTGAGTTTGTTCGCGGTATTTATTGGGCGAATATGCCTAATTACGCTGAGCAGAATAATTTGTCAGCTAATGAACAACTACCGACATGGTTTTGGACGGGTAAAACGAAAATGAACTGTCTGCATCATGCGATACAGCAGTCATTGCAATATGCCTATGCCCACCATATTCAGCGTTTAATGATCACCGGTAACTTTTGCTTGCTGGCGGGAATTCACCCCGATCAGGTCGATGCTTGGTATCTTGGCATTTATATCGATGCTATTGAATGGGTTGAAATGCCAAATACGCGTGGCATGAGCCAGTTTGCTGATGGCGGTATTGTCGCTTCAAAAGCCTATGCAGCGTCAGGCAACTATGTTGATAAAATGAGTGATTACTGCAAGTCGTGCGCGTACAAAGTGAAAGAAAAAACAACCGATGACGCTTGCCCACTCAACAGCTTGTACTGGCATTTTATGACCCGTCATCGCGATAAGTTTGGTACGAATCCGAGGCAGGCCATGGTTTATCGCAATTGGGATAAGCAGTCAGAGAGTCAACAGGCTGCAATTTTAGCGAAAGCGGATCGTTTGCTGTTGCAGCTTGATAAGCTGTGAGCCGCTTCTAAACCGCCAATAGGTTTTAATTTTTCTGGCTAGTTTTCGACAATCGCAAATTGACCATCAAATGGTGTCGATTGTTTGCCGTCTAGGGTCAGGTTACTGACTGGTTTATCGGGTTTTGCATAGCTTAAGCGCGATAACCGTTGGGTAACGTGATAACTGTCTAACCCTGAAATCGCCACTGTTTCAATGGTTTCAATATCGAGGTAACCGTCAGCCCGCAGGGCATTTTCAGCGACGTGAATTTGTTGTATTTCACCGATAATAAATTCCGTGTTATTGGCTTCAATTGGCTTAATATCAATTAACTTAACACCGTATTTTAATTGGCTTTCACCAACAAAAGGGGCGTCGAAATTGGCAATAAACTCAGCGCTTAGGCCAACTAAATCAAATTCACTTTGCTCTTGTGCATAACGCGCTGAAGTTTGATGCGCTGCTTGCCAAAATTCTGCTGAAACTTGGTTAACGGTAAACAGGCCGGTTTCGGCAATATTTGAAAAGGTATGGCGTGGCACTGAGTTCGGTCGCATGATTAACCCAATGAGCGGCGGGTTTGCTCCTAAATGAACAACTGAACTAACAATAGCGAGGTTTAGCTGACCGTCAGCGTCTTGTGAGCCAATAAGATTAGCACTCTTAAAGCCAGACAAGCTGTTGATCAGCCGAGCGCGGTACCTGTGCTCTAAATTGTTTAAATCATCACGTTCAAATGTTTTCATTACTGCCTATACCTATTGCTGTCTCTATACTTTGCTTATTGATGTCGATTACTGTTGCAGATCATCGCCAATAGTTACTGCCAACCCTGACGCCATGTTGAAGAATCTTTTAGGTCGCGCCAATTAATCGCTTGAATGCGTTTACTCATCACCGCTTGCAGTTCACAAAGGATTACTTTGCCGTCTTCATCAAATTCAACCTTGGTCACGGCAAAGTGCTTTTCTTTATTCACAGGTTGGGTGTGCGTCCATTTCGAATGGAGCAACTTACGTGGTGCAACTTGATTCATGCTGGAAAATGCGTTTTAACAACTGATTAAATAGCTTCAAGCACTTCAATGGCTTGCACTTGCAGTTTGAACTTGCCCGCGGTTTTATCGCCAATCAACAAGCCAACTTGTATGGCATCGCCAAACTTAAGTGGTGGCGCATCTTGAATATCGCGTCCACGAAAGCGTGGACTAAAATCATCCTCGGTAAAGCTGAGTTGTTGCCATTGGTTGGGTTTGGTGGTGAACTCGGCAACGTAGGCAGCACCTTGATAAACGTCGTGCGTCTTGAGGCGTAATTGATACTTGCGGCCGTCACCTTTAACAACCAAGCGAACTACGCCGCCGTTGCTGAAGTCTGGTGAAATTACACGTCTAATCGATGCAAAACCGCCTTTATTTGCCAGTGACACGTCACCTTCAAACACGCCATAGCCAAATTCGCCTTGGTCATATTGAAAATAAAAGCGACTGGTAGAAATACCGCCCATCACAGAGTCGTTAATGGTCTGCCAATGCTTGGTTTCGATATTATCAAAAAGGATGTCATTCGCTAAAACTAGTGACGGAAATGCTGCGAGCAAAACAAGTACCTTGGAAAATTTCATTACGATAGCTCCAAATGAAGCCTTGAGCTTTTTACTAGTACTGTCTTACGCGCAGAGTGCGGGGAAAGTTCAACGCTCCCTTGTTGACTGCTTACTTATACCAGATTTCGATCACTTCGAGATAACGCTCGCCCTCGGGGGTTTTAACCACTACTTCATCATCAACTTGTTTGCCGATCAATGCGCGGGCGACGGGTGAATCAATGCTAATTTCGCCTTTTTTAACATCCCATTCATCAACTCCAACAAGGCGATAGGTAAACTCGTTATCGTCTTCATCAATCAGCTTGACCCAAGCGCCAAAGAACACTTTGCCTTCTTGCTGTTTTTCAGGGTAAACGATTTGCAGGTCTTCAAGGCGTTTATTTAGAAAGCGCACGCGGCGGTCAATTTCTCTGAGGCGTTTTTTACCATAGATATATTCGGCATTTTCACTGCGATCACCTAATGCTGCGGCTTCAGAAACCGCTTTGGTGACTTTCGGGCGCTCATCTTTCCACAGGTATTTCAGTTCGCGATCAAGGCGTTCATAGCCTTCACGGGTAATGTAATTTGATTTTCGCATGGGTGCCAAGTTTATCTTAAAAGCAGTTATAACAGTAAATTATCATTAATTGCGGTAAAGCTATCAACCGCATTCACTAGGGTATTGGCGGTTAGTTGCTCAACGCCAAACACTTGGGTTGTCACTTGATTTTTATCGCGAATATGGTGCATCAGTAAATCAAAGTCGCCATCGCCAGATAGTAAGATCACTTTATCAACCTCAAGCCCAGCTGCAGCCTCCATTATATCTATGGTAATGCCGACATCCCAATCGCCTTTGGCACTGCCATCTGCCCGCTGAATAAAGGGCTTGAGTTTGACGTTAAAACCTATGTGTTTTAGTGCTGTTTGGAATTTGTGTTGCTGATCATCACTGCGCTGTATTGCATAGGCATTGGCGAGCTGAATATCGTGGTCTTGGCTAAGCTGCTGCCAAAATGCGCGATAGTTAAACTGACGGCCATAAATTTGGCGAGTAGTGTAGTAGATATTTTGTACGTCAACGAAAATCGCGGTTTTTATCATGAGGAGCGGTCAACCGATTAAGGAAGTTTTTTAACAGTTACTGAGCATATATTGAGTGCAGTTAATAGTCGAATTGAATGTGGGGCTGATAGTGAAATTGCGAGCAGAATAAACACAGCGCATGTGAGCACTAGCTGGTACAATTAGGCTTTAAGCATTATACACCTTTCTCATTTTTAAAAAGGGCATCGATTTGCAGTCAGCCAAGTTCTCAACCTTGCCGTTGAAAAAACCATTGTTAACTAATTTAGACACCTTAGGCTATGTCGAAATGACCGACATTCAAGCGCAAAGCTTACCGTTGATTTTGGCGGGTCAAGATGTGATTGGCCAAGCCAAAACAGGCTCAGGTAAAACCGCCTCATTTGCATTAGGGTTGCTGAATAAGCTGGATGTGAAAAAGTTTCGCGTACAAAGTTTGGTGTTGTGTCCAACGCGTGAACTTGCCGATCAAGTAGCAAAAGAAATTCGCCAACTGGCACGTGCGATCCACAATATAAAAGTGCTGACTTTGTGTGGCGGCATGCCGATAGGCCCACAAATTGGCTCGTTAGAGCATGGCGCGCATATTATTGTTGGCACGCCGGGTCGCATCGAAGATCACCTTAGCAAAGGGCGATTGGATTTAACGCATTTGAATATGCTGGTGCTAGATGAAGCCGATCGCATGTTAGAAATGGGCTTTCAACAATCACTCGATGCGATTATTGATTATTGCCCTGTGGTCAAACAGTCGCTGCTGTTCAGTGCCACTTTCCCTGACAAGATCAAGGCAATTGCGAGTCGATATTTACACAAACCTGAGCATATCAAGGTGGAGTCGGTGCACCAAACCAGCACGATTGAACAAGTGTTTTATCCGGTGGACAGTAATGATGACCGATTAGATGCGGTAAGACGCTTGTTGCTTGCTCATAACCCCGCCTCAACCGTCATTTTTTGCAATACCAAAGCCGCGGTACAAACCGTAGAGCAGGGGCTGCGTGATTTTGGCTTTAGCGTACTCGCACTGCATGGCGATTTAGAGCAACGTGAGCGCAATGAAACTCTGATCCGTTTCGCGAATAAAAGCGCCTTAGTGCTGATTGCTACCGATGTTGCTGCCCGAGGGTTAGATATTGATGAACTTGAAGCGGTGATTAATTACGATATTACGCCAGATCCAGAAGTGCATGTGCATCGCATTGGCCGCACTGGACGCGCTGGCGAAAAGGGTATTGCCTGTTCAATTTATTGTGACAAAGACACGCGCCGCATCGCGGATATTGAAACCTATCAGCAAATCACCATTAGTACCTTGCCGCTGCCAGATGGCAGTGTACTAGCCCAGTCGCCGGCTAAAGCAAGCATGACCACACTACAAATTGACGGCGGTAAAAAACATAAGTTGCGCCCTGGCGATATTGTCGGTGGCCTAACGGGGAAAACAGGTATTGCCGGCGATCAAATTGGCAAAATTCAGGTGTTGGATGTTAAGGCCTATGTGGCGGTTGGCAACAAAGTCGCTAAGGCGGCGCTGAAAAAAATTAGCGACGGCAAAATGAAAGGCCGTAATTTTCGCGCCCGTATTTTGCGCTAGTCAGATTTTACTTTAGCCTTATTTTACTTTAGCCATATTTTACATTAACAAAGTTTTTAGGCTAAATTGCGCATGACATTCGCTCTGCGCATTAATGTTATCAAGCAAGCATATTGCCGTTAATTGAGTATATAATTTTCGGCAATATTTCGTTTACACGAACATATGTTCAAAATTTTCAAAGGTTTTCTATGAGCCAGATTGCTCACCAAATCGCCCGCGAACTGCAAGTCAAACCTGCGCAAGTCAACGCGGCGATTCAATTGTTAGATGATGGCGCAACTGTGCCTTTTATTGCCCGTTACCGTAAGGAAGCAACTCAAGGTTTAGATGATGGTCATTTGCGCAACCTGTCTACTCGACTAGTCTACTTGCGCGAGTTGGCGGAGCGTCGCCAAGTAGTGTTAACCAATATTGAGCAGCAAGGTAAATTAACCGATACCTTGCGCCATGCTATTGAGCAAGCTGACAACAAAACCCGATTGGAAGATTTGTACCTACCGTACAAGCCAAAACGCCGCACTAAAGGACAAATAGCTATTGAAGCGGGACTTGCACCATTAGCGGATCAACTTTTTGCTGATCTCAATTTAGTGCCAGAGCAAGCTGCGCAAGCTTTTCTCACTGCTAACAAAGAGAATGTCGATAAAGGTTTTAACACTAGCGAAGAAGTGTTAGCTGGCGTGGTGAGTATTTGGGCAGAGCGCAGCGGTGAAGATGCTGAGCTACTGGCTAAGCTGCGTAATCACCTGAAAAAACAAGCGCATTTAGTCAGCAAAGTGGTCAAAGCCAAACAGAATGAAGCGGCGAAATATCGTGATTACTTTGCTCATCATGAAGCATTAACTAAAGTACCCGCACATCGCATGTTAGCTATGCTACGTGGCAAGAACGAAGGTTTCTTGCGCTTAAGCATTGATGTTGACCCAAACAGTGATAGCAAAAGTTACTGCTCAGCACACGATGTGATTGCTCAGCATTTTGGTCTACGTTTATCAAATCAAGCAGCGGCAAAGTTTATTGGCGCATTAATCCAACAAGTTTGGAAAACCAAGTTATCTGGGCAGTTTGAAACCGAGTTTTTTGGCGCCTTGCGCGAGCAAGCCGAGCTTGCTTCAATCAAAGTATTCGCCAGCAACTTAACTGATTTATTGATGGCAGCACCAGCTGGTGCGAAAGTGACCATGGGCATTGACCCTGGGCTGCGCACGGGCTGTAAAGTGGCGGTCATTGATGAAACAGGCAAGCTAGTGCAAACCGCGACGATTTACCCACATGCACCGCAAAACAATTGGGATAAATCAATGCGTACGTTGGTGAACCTAGCGCGTCAGCAAAAAGTTGAGCTGATCGCCATTGGTAATGGCACCGGATCGCGTGAAACTGACAAACTCGTGGGTGAAGTGATTGCCGCGTTTGAACAACACAAACCAACTAAAGTGATGGTTAGCGAAGCAGGTGCTTCTGTATATTCCGCATCAGAATTAGCGGCGGCTGAATTCCCAGAATTAGATGTTTCTATTCGTGGCGCGGTTTCTATTGCTCGTCGCTTGCAAGATCCATTAGCAGAGCTGGTTAAAATTGATCCGAAAGCCATAGGTGTCGGTCAATATCAGCATGATGTTAGTCAAAGTGCATTAACGGCTTCACTTGATAATGTGATTGAAGATTGCGTAAATGCGGTTGGGGTTGATGTGAACAGTGCCTCACCCTCATTGCTTGCACGGGTAGCGGGCTTAACCAAAACCATCGCACAGAATATTGTTGATTACCGTGATCAGCACGGTCGCTTTAGCGATCGCCGTCAGTTATTAAAAGTAGCGCGTTTAGGGCCAAAAGCGTTTGAGCAAGCGGCGGGCTTTTTACGTATTCGCGAAGGTGACAACAAGCTAGATAACACGGGAGTTCACCCGGAAAGTTACCCTGTGGTTGAAGCCATTATTCGCCAATTACAAACGCAAGTTGATGAGCTGGTTGCAAACCAAACCTTGTTATCACAAGCCAATTATCAAAACCTGCCAGCTAATACGGTTGGTGAGTTAACGTTTAACGATATTATCGACGAGTTAAACAAACCTGGTCGTGACCCGCGCCCAGAATTTAAAGTGGCGCAGTTTAAAGAAGGGGTTGAAAGCCTTGCCGATCTTAAGCCGGGTATGGTGCTCGAGGGCGTGATTTCCAATGTCGCTAACTTTGGTGCTTTTGTTGATATTGGCGTGCACCAAGATGGTTTAGTGCATATTTCAGCACTGACTAACAAGTTTGTCAGCGATCCGCGTGAAGTGGTGAAAGCAGGCGATGTGGTGAAAGTGAAAGTGTTGGAGTGTGATGTTGAGCGTAAGCGTATTAACCTCACCATGCGTTTAGATGATGATGTTAAACCATCAGGTAAGGGACAGGGTGGTAACGCGGCTAATCACGCGCAACCTAGCCGTAAACATCAGGGTAACTCAAATGGCAAACCACAACATAAAACGGGTGGTGCCAAGCATAAGCCACGCAAAGAAAAGGCTCCTGCAAATGCTGCGATGGGTAATGCCTTTGCCGACGCATTTGCCAAATTAAAAAAATAAGCCACACCAATTCGCGTGAACGCTTTGAAGTGGCCTTTCAAATAAGGAATGGTCACTTCACTACTCCTTACTTTTCAACACGCTCTAACTTAATTTATCAGTCGAACAAAGACTAATAATATCAATCGAGAGGAGTACCCTGATGAATGGCTATCGTATTAGTTGCCAATTAGCAGACATGGACTTTGAGGTAATACACGGCTTTATCTCAAGCAGTTATTGGGCAAAAGGAATGCCTGCAACAACATTACACAAGGCGCTAGCTAATTCGCTGTGCTTAACCAACAAGACCAAACGCTTGCCTTTGCACGCGTGATCACGGACAAAGCTACGTTTGCTTATTTGGCTGATGTGTTTGTCTTAGAAAGTGAGCGAGGCATAGGTTTAAGCAAATACCTTGTTGAACATATCGTTAGCCATGAGGATTTACAGGGACTTCGTCGTTTTATGCTCGCCACGCAAGACGCACATAGCTTATACGAAAAGTTTGGCTGTAATTCGGTTTATGAAAACGAGTCAAAATCGCTAATGCAGATTCGTGATCCTGACGTTTATTTAGCCAATTAAGAACCATAATAATTTGTGCTAGATCAATATCCTACAATGCACTCGGCGTAAACTGAAATTATCGATTAAGGACTTATGTTTCCTTATCACACGATTAATTTGAGCCTAAGTAGGAGTAGTTGAATTATGTTTAATGAAAAACACGATTTGCATCATGAATTTCCTGAGTTTAAAGACGCTATCCGCCATTTAAAGATGAACGATGCTCATTTCGCGCGCTTGTTTAAAGAATATCACGAGCTTGATCACGAGGTGATTCGCATTGAGCAAGGGGTTGAAAATACCTCTGATGAATATTTAGAGCAGCAGAAGAAGCAACGATTACACTTGAAAGATGCCTTGTTTACCATGCTGAAAAAGCATGAGTCTGATGTAGCTACGGCTTAAAATTCAGTCATATTTTATCCTCTATGCTTTCCCAACCTTGTAAGTAAGCAACTTTGAAATTTAGCATTGTGCTAGGCTACCTTCGGGTAGCTTTTTTTATGCCAATACCTTACCGATGTTGGCATAAAAAAGCCCTAGCCGGTTGGGAGGCTAGGGCAAACGTCACTATTGATCCAGAGATATCAATACGACTAGTGATTGGGTTATATTGTGCTCTTTAGTTAGCGGCTAGCGCTTGGTTACTAGCGTAGTAAAAGCCGTCTTTTACTTCTGTTTTTGTACATAAGTGCGTTGGCTTTTTCGAACCTAAGGTTTTGGTATTACGGCATTTCATTTTCTGTGCTTTCGCACCGTACTGAGCTTGATAATCTTTTGCCTGCTCTTTTGCTAAGGCTAAATAATCTGCCGGTAATTTTTCATCTAGCATGGCAAGAGGTTTCTTCCAATGTTTAGACTTTTGCTCATTTGCAACGGATAACCACGCGTAGCTTTTCAGTAAATCTTGCTCTGTGCCTTGGCTGTTTAAATACATAGTACCCAAAATATATTGAGCTTGTTTTTCACCGCGCTTTGCCACGATTTCCAACGCAGACAGTGCTTTTTCGTAATCTTTCGCTTTGTATAAATCTAATGCTGATTGGTATTCGGCTTTGTAAGTATCGACTTCAATCAAATTGGCATTGTTAGCACTGGCAAATACAGATGTGCTGCTGATAGCTAAACCTAAAAAGATGCTGGCTAATTTGTTCATGGTGATTCCCTGTCAGTAAATGTAATACTTATTAAGTTGCACAAAGTGTTACAAAGGTTGTGCCAATCACAAATTATTTTTTAATTTATTGAAAAATAAGAGAATATATTCTTTGTGGATAGCGTGATAAAACGCTTGGTTTAGGCGAGAATTCAATATTTGGTCAAATTGATTAAATGTTAGTGGGTAAGCGCACTTAAGGGCTTATTTGATTGAAGAGTCTGATGTTGAATCAGTTAATGTGCTGATTTGGATAGAATGTTTTTGGTGTTTGAAAAGAGGTGAGGAGATAAGCGCAGCACTAACTGTGCTCGGCTACCTCGCCACCTAAAATAATCTTGATAGGTATTATCTGCTTTAAAGCACGTATTTCACCGAAAACTGTGCGTAGTCAGAGTCTGCATTTGAATCTTTTTGTTCAAAGTTACCTACTTCAAATCCCCACGAAAGTTGCTTAGTAAGGTTGTTAAAAATATTGATACCCCAGTGAATACGCTTAGCGTCGGCAACATCTGTGGTTGTTTTGCCATAGAATACGTTGGTACGGTAGTCATCAAACCAAAAGTGGCGGTAGGCAACCATAAAGGAAGTGGATTCTTCTACTTCTTCGCCAACGAGGTCACGGGCTGCAACAACACCAACGTAACGACCTGTTTCGCCGCCATGGTATTGGAATCTAATGTCGTCGCGACCAAAGGTTTTTACTTTACCCGCAATACCATAACCAAAGGCAGATTCTGAGTTACCGCCAACCGTATTAAGCTGACGTGCTAGCCCTGCGACTGAAACATTACCCCAGTCGCCTGAGAAGGTGTATTTGGCGATAACATCAGGTACTGAATCTTGGCTGGAGTCACCGCGATCGGATTCTGGGTTTTCAATTGCCACTTGCAAGCCACCATAGGTGTATCGAATTTGCCCTTGGCGGATAAAGGCGACAGAGTTAAGTGGACCGGCAAAATCAGCAGCTTCAGCTAATGCGCTGGTGTTCACAAATGTTGACCAAGTTTGCCCCACTAGGAAGTCTTTGTATTTAATGAAGGCGTGACGAATACGAGGGTTCGATGAGTTAGAGACAATTTCGTTGCCACCACCACCGTGAAAGTCCATTTCAATAAAGCCGGTAATATCGCCGTGAACATATTTCGTGTTGAAACGCGTTTCCGTTGCTCTAAAACTAAACCTAGAAATATCACCGACATTACCAGCGCCGACCCAATAGTCATTGGTAATACTGTTAACGTTGCCATCGACATACCTTGCATCGAGTTTGATATAGCCGCCGAATGTCAGGCTATCTTTGTCAGTAATTTTTATTTCAAACCCTGCGTTTGCCTGTGATGAGGCAGCAAGAATGCCTGCCACGAGTAGTGACTTGTTAGACGTTTTCATCTTGATCTCCCGTTACTATTAGCACCGAGACTTGGCTTGTTGAATCAATCTAGGGGCTAAGTTGCTTGTTGTAATTAACTGTTTTAGCTTTTTGTTTTAATTGTTTTTATCGTTAGTTTTTCTGGCTCTTTTGTTAAGTTTTGCCGTGTTAAGGAAGTAAGGCATACCGGTTGAGATAACGGGCGCAATATCGAAGCACATGGTTTGGTTATCGTTATTGCGCCAGTGTTTTCTCGTTGGTGTGTTATTCCTTTAAAGTTCTATTCTTCTAAGGTACTAAGGTCACCTTCATCTTGCCCTAACGCACGGGCTTTAAGGACGCGGCGCATAATTTTGCCAGAGCGCGTTTTAGGTAAACTTTCTACGAATTCAACTGCTTCTGGCGTCGCGATTTTACCCATTTCATGAGCGACATGTTCTTTGAGCGCTAGTGCTAGGTCTTTTGATGGTGCAATCCCTTGCTTCAAAATGACATAAGTGTGAATGGCATTGCCTTTTAGCTCGTGTGGTAGGCCAACGGCTGCGGCTTCACTCACTTCTGGGTGACTGACTAAGGCACTTTCAATTTCTGCAGTACCTAGGCGATAACCACTGACTTTCAGCACTTCATCCATACGGCCAATGACCCAGATATAGCCGTCTTCATCTTTTTTCGCGCTATCGCCCGCAAGGTACCGCCAACTGCCGTCGTCAGTTTGCTTCCAATACAGATCTTGGTAGCGTTCAGGGTCTTTAAAGATGGTGCGTGCCATACCCGGCCAAGGGTTGTTAATGACTAACTTGCCTTCTTCATTGGCTGCAACTTCATTACCATCGTCATCAACAATGGTCATTTCATTGCCAAAGAAAGGTTTAGTGGCCGAGCCCGGTTTTAGCGGCGTAATTGGCAGTGGGCAAATCATAAAACCGCCAGTTTCGGTTTGCCACCAAGTATCAATGATCGGGCATTTATCTTGGCCAATGACCTGGTGATACCAGCGCCACGCTTCTGGGTTAATCGGCTCACCAACACTGCCGAGTAAGCGCAAGCTAGACAAATCATGTTTTTGCGGCCAGCGATCACCGAAGCGCATTAAGCCGCGAATTGCCGTGGGTGAGGTGTATAAAATATTGATGCCGTAGTTTTCAATAATTTGCCACCAACGATTTGGGTAAGGGTAGTTGGGCGCACCTTCGTACAACATAATAGTGGCACCATTAATTAGTGGCCCATAAACAATATAGCTGTGACCCGTGATCCAGCCGGGGTCAGCAGCACACCACCAGCGGTCTTGTGGCTTAATATCAAATGCCATGCGATGGGTGGTCGAAGTGTAAACGGCGTAGCCACCATGGGTGTGTAGCATGCCTTTAGGTTTACCTGTGGTACCTGAGGTATACAGAATAAAGAGCGGATCTTCCGCCGAAGTTTGCTCAGTTTCACACTTGCTACTGGCGATAGGTAGTGCTTTTAAGTCGTGCAACCAAAAATCGCGGGTTGGCTCCATTTCCACATCAAGCTCGTTGTTTTTGACACAAATACATACTTCAATGCTAGGTGAGCGCATCATTGCATCGTTAGCAATAGATTTTAGGTCAATCGCTTTACCGCGACGCCAGCCACCGTCGGCAGTGATCAGTACGCGTGATTGCGCATCATCAATGCGCGATGCCAAGGCTTCGGTACTAAAACCACCGTAAACCACTGAATGCACGGCACCGATCTTAGCGCAGGCGAGCATCGCAAAAACCAGCTCAGGAATTTGTGGCATATAGATGGTCACGATATCGCCTTTACTCACCCCCATGCTTTTTAGCACATTGGCGAACTGACACACTTCTCGGTTTAAGCCGTTGTAGGAAAAGTTACGCACTTGGCCGTTTTCACCTTCCCAAATAATTGCCATCTTATTGCGATTGGCGTTATTGAGGTGACGGTCGATGGCGTTGTCGACGATGTTAATCTCACCGCCATCAAACCATTTGTAAAATGGAGCGTTAGACTCATCTAACACACTATCCCACTTTTTGTACCAGCTTAGGGTGTCGGCTTGCTCTGCCCAAAAGCCTTCGCGATCTTCAATGGAGCGCAGATAAGTTTCTTCGTAATCTTGAACGTTCGCTTGGGCAACCACGTCTGCACTTGGGTGAAATAAGTCATTTGGCTTAGTTGTCGTCATAGTAATTCTCTGCCTGTTGAATGCTGTTTTATCGCTATGGTTTTAAGGTAGAGAGAGTTGGCCGATTTAGGAATTAGACCTAAGTCTAACTCTGGGTAAAATCGGCTTAGACTTTAGTCGTAGAAAGTTGAATTTTTATGACTGGCAGTTGCTACTAAGTGCCGATAAAAGCTTTTTAAATAAAGGCTTAGCGCAGTAATTTCGTTAGTGGTGTGCTGGGTAGGTGATGATGGGCAATTTCAGCCAGCAGCAGCTCGGCGGTTGCGACTGCATCATTTAACGCGTTGTGGGCATAATGGCTCGGCAGTTGGTAACTATCACGTAAATTGGTGAGTCGCAGTTCTGATGGGTCGTAGGCAATTTGCCTGCTATCTAAACGCCTTTTGGCAAGGGCTAAGGTGTCAATCACAGGAAAAATCGGTTCATAGCCATAGAGTTGCTTACAGGCTTTAGCTAAAAAGCTTTGTTCGATTTTAGCGTAATGTGCGACCACTACTTTACCTGCCATGGCGTTTAGTAGTCGTTCAATGGCTGATGCTAGGGGCTCGCCTTGTTGTGATTCTTGCTCGGTGATTTGGTGAATAACAACAGTTTCTGTGTTTGTCTCAATGCTTGAGCTTGAGTCTTCGCTCTCTAGCCCGTTAGTCTCAGGCTTCACAAGATAATGATCACTTGAGCTAAGTCTTATGCTGAGCTGTTCAATACCGACAAAACCGACACTCAGCAGTTGGCCAGAGTTTGCAGAAATAGCGGTGGTCTCAAAGTCTAAAGCGAGCAAAGGAACTTCGCTGATAATTTGGCTTGGCTCGGGAAAGGGTATCGAGAGAAAATCTTTTAACGGGCCATTGGGCACTTTACGCGCAAGGCGCTCACGTCGCTTGTTGAGGCTAAATGGGTTTAGGCTAAAAAAATCAGCGCTCCAGAATTTACCTTGTTCCATTGGCTTGTTAAGTCCTATCAGTAAACCGCCTGACGGTTATCTTGCAGTGTTTTAATCACTTTAAACGCGTCTTTTAAATGCTCCCGCTCAAGCTTAGAAATTTCCTTGGGGGATAAATAGTTATCCGCTTTGCGACCATGACTTAATCGGCTTGCTTGATGATTAAGCCTAAGTGTGGTTAAAAACTCGAAAGCATCAATTAGGTTGTCGGCGGATGCCTTGGTGAGCGCAGGTGTGCTTGCTGCTTGGCGCAAACGCTCTATGGTGTTTACTGCGCTAATGCCTTGTTGCAGCGCATAAATACGGGCTAAATCAACAATCGGTGCTATGCCATTGTGCTTTAGGTCCATGGTCTTCTTATTGTCACCATTGGAAATCAGCACAAAATCGCGGAAAAAGCCTAACGGTGGTTTGAATTGCAGTGCATTTCTCGATAAATGGGCAATAAACAAACTCGCTTTTTGGGTTCGCGCCAAGGTTTGTTGTTGCAGGCGAGCGAGCAAGGTGGTGTCACCGTATATGGTGGTTAAGTCAAAGAAAACACTACACTGGAGCAGTGCTTTTGGATCTGGCGAACTTATCCAAGTATGAAAGTATTGCTGCCACTTTGCTTCCGTTTGTCGCCATTTGGGGTTGGTCGCCATAATATCGCCGGGACAATAAATAAACCCACACTTGGCTAATCCGTCACACACGAATGTCGCAAGCTTTTCAAACCAAGAGGCGTGCTCTGGTTGCATGCTATTGTCGATAATCAGCGCGTTGTCTTGATCCGATTGCGCCATTTGCTCTTGTCTGGCCTGCGAGCCAGCCGCTACCCAGGCAAAGGGCACAGGCGCTTGGCCATATAGCTGCTCGGCAATTTCAATTAAGCGAATGGTAATTGCCATAGTGATGGCACTGACACTTTTACCCACTTGCTCCGCGGGTATACCAAGTTTTGCCATCCTGATCTGTAGCTTAGGTAATAACTGACTAAGCTCAACCAGTTCATCAACCGAGCTTGATTTATGAATTTGGCTAGTTAAGCTGATGGCATTTTGCTCGGCAAAATACATTAAATCAGTAATGGTGAGCATGCCGCAAAGTTGGCCTTGGTCGGTAATTGGCAAATGGTGAATATGGCGACTAGTCATAGCTATCAAGGCATTAAAGGCGGTATTTCTAACATCCATGGTGGTGATGTCAGCAGTCATAATCGCGCTAATTGGCTCACTGGGGGCAACCCCTTGGGCAATGCAGCGGCGACGAAAGTCTTTGTCGGTCACTATGCCGCATACTTTGTTCGCGTCATCGACAACAACCAGACAGGAGAAACCTAATTCCGTCATTTTTTGTGCCGTTTCGCTGATGCTGCTAGTGAGCTTAATCGTCGCGGCTGGCGACTGATACAGTTGATCGATCCCTGTATTGGCTAATGTCGCATCAACCATCGCCTGTTCATGCAAGGCGGTGACTTGGTTTTTTAGTCGCTCTGCTGCTGAACGCTCAAAAAAGTGAATAATGGCGGGGGTATCACTAAAACAGTCAAGTAGGGCTTGTTTTTCAATGCAGTAGAGCAGGCAGTCTTCTTCGGCAATTACCTCAATATCTGGATATTTATCTGGATAGCAAAATACCGTACAGATATCGCCTTCGCCATATTTGCCTATCAATTCCTTGTCTCGCTCTTGAGCAGAGAGCTCGGTTTTGACTGCTGTTTTTACATAGCTAAGTGCCCCCTTGCGCACAATATAAAAATTCGGGGTATTGGTTGCTTTGAGGGAATCCGGTGGCAGCTGCTGATGCTGGGTGATATAGCAAATATTAATGTGACTGACGAGCTTGACGATACGTTCAAGTGGCACTTGCTCAAACGGTGCGATCCCTCCAATAAAGGCATAAATTTCACTGAGTTCGTTATCCATGCTTTACCTACCTTGATATGGCCTAGCTTATTCGTATCTGCCAGTCGCGATTACCTTGTTCTTTTTTAGGCGAGCACAGCGGTGTGGTCAACGGTTTTCACCCCAACCTAGACTAAAGTTGAATATCTCAGCGAAAACTTCCTTGCTAGTGTTTAGCTCAAGGTAGGCTCAATAACATTCTAAAAAAGCCTACTTACAGATTGATACTAATAACACAACAGGCGACACGAGGAGATCATTGTGGAAACAAGTTACTGGCAGGAGAACCTGCGACTTATTTTAATCTGTCTCGCAATATGGTTTATCGTATCGTTCGGCTTTGGCTTATTGCTTGTTGAACCGCTAAACACAATTCGTTTAGGTGGTTACAAACTAGGTTTCTGGTTTGCTCAGCAAGGTTCAATTTATACCTTTGTCGGATTGATATTCTGGTATGCCCACAAAATGAATCAACTAGATAAAAAATATAATGTGGAGGACCAGTAATGGACGAGTTAAAACTTTATACGTGGATCGCCGTTGGCGGTACCTTCGGTTTATATTTCTTCTTAGCCTGGTGGGCACGTGCTGGCTCAACCAGCGAATTCTATGCCGCTGGTGGTGGCATAAGCCCATTGCAAAACGGTATGGCGATTGGTGCTGACTGGATGAGTGCGGCATCGTTTATTTCGATGGCGGGTTTAATTGCCTTTTTAGGGTATGGCGGCTCGGTATTCTTGATGGGCTGGACAGGTGGCTATGTGCTACTAGCAATGTGTTTAGCGCCTTATATGCGCAAACACGGCAAATTTACTGTACCTGAATTTATTGGTGACCGATTCTATTCACGCACCGCTCGTATTGTTGCTGTTGTCTGTTTAATTATTGCCTCAGTAACATACATTATCGGCCAAATGAAAGGGGTCGGCGTTGCCTTCTCTCGCTTCTTGGAAGTGGAATACGACATGGGGCTTTATATTGGCATGGGTGTGGTTTTTGTTTACGCAACCCTTGGCGGTATGAAAGGTATTACCTACACGCAAATTGCCCAGTATGTGGTGTTAATCACGGCTTATACCATTCCAGCAATTTTCATTTCATTACAGTTAACCGGTAACCCAATCCCCCAATTAGGCTTAGGTTCAACACTCGCCGATGGCAGTGGTGTCTATTTGCTTGATAAGCTGGATATGGTAGTCACCGATCTCGGTTTTAAAGAATATACCACCTCAACGCTTGGCTCGGTTGAAATGTTCGCCTATACCATGTCGTTGATGATAGGTACGGCGGGCTTACCGCACGTTATTATGCGCTTCTTTACGGTACCGTCAGTAAAAGCGGCTCGTCAATCTGCGGGCTACGCCTTGGTTTTCATAGCATTGCTTTACACAGTTGCCCCGGCCGTTGGCGCAATGGCACGCTTCAACTTGATGAATACCATTGAGCCCGCTGCGGGTGAGAATCTGGTATACGATGAGCGTCCACAGTGGTTTAAAGACTGGGAACGTACTGGTCTACTGCAGTTTGAAGACAAAAATGGCGATGGCAAAATTCAATATACCTCAGATGCGGCGACCAATGAAATGGTCAAAGTTGACCGCGACATTATGGTGTTGGCGAACCCATCAATTGCGAATTTACCGAACTGGGTAATTGCACTTGTTGCGGCAGGTGGCCTAGCGGCTGCTCTCTCCACAGCGGCAGGCCTCCTGTTAGCGATATCGTCAGCGGTATCGCACGACTTGATGAAAGGGGTTTTGGTGCCTGATATGAGTGAGAAAACTGAGTTGCGTGCCAGTCGGATTGTGATGACCTTGTCGATACTGTTTGCTGGCTACCTTGGCCTGAATCCCCCCGGTTTCGCCGCTGGTACTGTTGCACTCGCCTTTGGTTTAGCAGCATCCAGTATCTTCCCAGCACTGATGATGGGTATTTTCTCGAAGAAAATGAGTAGCAAAGCGGCAATTGCAGGTATGTGTGCAGGCCTTGGGGTAACCATGCTGTACGTGTTCCAGCACAAAGGCATCATGTTTATTCCAGGTACCTCATTTATGGGCGGTATGGAGCAAAACTGGTTCTTCGGAATTTCACCAAACGCATTTGGTTCGGTCGGCGCTTTAGTTAACTTTGCTGTTGCCTTTATTGTGCTGAAAGCAACAGGGCCTGCACCAAGCGAAATTCAAGAGTTAGTGGAAAACTTCCGTACGCCACATGGCCAAATTGCCAGTGCGCATGACCATTAATTCGATTCGCACAGAGGCGTTAGCTGAAATGCTTTGAGAGTTTGTTGTACTCGAGGCTTTGGGTAATCTAGGTGTCACCCTAGATTACCCTTTTTTCACTCATATTTATTAGAGGTTATATGAACAAACATACCAAGCTGGCAATTTTTGTCGCGCCATTTTTACTACTAGGTGGCTATATCGCCTCAGATTACTATTTGGAATATCAAGCGAGTCAAGACAAGGTCGTTGAATTGGTGCCTGATGGTCATTGTGATGTCATCAATGAAAAGTGTGTTTTTGCAGCCGGTGATTTGCTTGTTAATGTTTATGATAAAAATGGTGTTACTGGCGTTAACTCAACCTACCCCATCGACAGTGCGGTACTGTTTATTGTCGATAGTGCTAAGCAATATCAAACCTATAATTTAGCCATGGCAAACAGCCCCTACTATTGGCAGCAACCAACGGATTTGCGTGAGCGAATTAGCGAAAAAGGTGAAAAACAGCGGATGCGGGTGATAGTGACAATAAAAGGTGGTAAATATATTAGTGAGTTTTATAGTCAAACTGTGCAATAAGCGAAGGGCGTTTGCTTATCGTTTCATTTATCTAACAAGGATGCTTTAAATTTATGTTCGCCAATTGGCAATTAATCGTTGTTAGTTTTAGTTATATTGGCTTGCTGTTTGGTATTGCTTATCTTGGCGACAAGTATCGCCATCAGTTAACTAAACAGTGGCAGCCGCTAATTTATGCCATGACCATGGGCGTGTATTGCACCTCGTGGAGCTTTTTAGGCACAACGGGGCAAGCGGCAACAGATTTTCTCTCTCATCTCCCAATTTTCTTGGGCCCCATTTTACTCTTTGTTTTCGCATGGCCGTTTTTGTTGCGCATGATCCGCGTCAGTATCAAGCTGAACCTGACATCGATTGCTGACTTGTTGGCGGCGCGCTTTGGTAAATCTCATAATTTGGCGATTTTAGTAACGATCGTTGCTCTAGTTGGTACCATGCCGTATTTGGCATTGCAGCTAAAAGGCATTGTTTATTCATTTGAGCAATTGCAAGGCAGCTCGCCAATTAACACCACTCAGCTTGGCCTGATCATTAGCTTGGTTTTAGCAGGTTTCACTATTGTATTTGGCGTGCGTCAGCTCGATGTGACTGAGCGCCACCCGGGCGTAATGTTGGCTATAGCTTTTGAGTCTATGGTTAAACTGATTGCCTTTATCATTATTGGCGTGTTTGTTTGCTTCTTTTTGTTCGACTCGCCACAAGCCTTATGGCAGCAATCAAATGCTCAAGCACAAATAGCAAGCCAGTTAGAGTTTTCTAACTTAACTGGGTTATTGGCCATGTTAATTGTCGTGATGGCGGCGTTTTTATCATTACCACGACAGTTTCAGGTGATGGTGGTTGAGCTGCAAGATGAGCGAGATACTCGACTGGCGCGTTCATTGTTCCCCATTTACTTATTAATTTTTGCGTTGCTGGCGATTCCAATGGGCTTAGCGGGTAAAGAATTGTTAGGTAATCAAGTACCAGCAGATACCTACGTACTCTTTTTACCCGCCGTTGGTGGCCAGAACTGGATGTCATTACTGGCCTTTTTAGGAGCAATTTCGGCAGCCAGTTCTATGGTGATTATTGCCGCGATAGCACTTAGCACTATGCTCAGCAATGAAATTGTTTTTCCATTGCTGTACCGTTATCGCGGTCGAAAACAAGATCTTTCATTCAATGAGTTTCGCGTTAACTTACTGAAAATAAGAAAGCTATTAGTGCTGTGTGTGATCATGCTGGGCTATATGGTGTTTTTACTGGCATCACCAGATACGTTAGCGGCGCTTGGCGTGGTGGCATTTGGCGCTTTTGCGCAACTAACCCCTGCATTGTTGGCTGCGTTCTATTGGCGAGGCGCTAGTTTAACGGGTGTTTTTGCCGGCATTTTAGTGGGTTTTTCGATGTGGCTGGTGTTGAGCTTTTTACCGCAAATGGGGCTGGGATTTGACGGTTATAGCGATGCTTTAGCTGAAAGTAGCACTATGGTTAGCTTATTGAGCTTGCTCGCTAACATTTTTGTCATGTACATCATTTCGCAAGTGAGTCGCCAAAGTGTGCAAGAACGCGTGCAAGCTTCAGTATTTCTTGAATGGCAGGCACCCGAGGCGAAGACCAAACAACACAAGAAAACTGTCAGCCCCAAAGAGCTTGAGCTACTGGTGTCGCGCTTTATTGGTCAGCAAAAAGCACGTGAGCATTTTACTGCGTTTAATGCCTCAGTGAATAAAGTCGTGATTGGTGCTGCGCAATATAATCAGCAATTATTGGAATTTACCGAAAACAAGCTGGCGAGCACAATGGGGGCATCGTCAGCGCGCTTGGTTTTGTCATCGGCACTAGAGGGGCGAGACTTTGCACTAGACGAACTGGCGATATTGGTGGAAGAAGCGTCGAGCCAACAGCAACGCTTTAGCCAATCACTGCTGCAAAGCGCCATTGAAAACGCCAGCGAAGGTATTTCCATTATTGATAAAGATCTTAATTTAGTGGCGTGGAATAAAAAGTATATCGACTTATTCGGCTATTCAGAGTCTGTGGTGTATGTCGGTAGTCCAGTTGCTTCACTTATCCGCTTTAACCTTGAACGCGGGCTTTATGAAGCGGATCAAGTTGAGCAGCAAGTTCAGCGTCGTATCGATTTCCTTAGACAAGGTAGCCCGCATAGTTCAGAACGGGAACTTGGCGATAAGGTGATTCGTATTCAAGGAAATCCATTGCCAGATGGTGGTTTTGTGATGCTGTTTTCCGATATTAGTGCCTACCGTCAGGCGGAAAAAGTACTCAAAGATGCCAATGTAGATTTAGAAGCCTTAGTGGATGAGCGCACCGAAAAGCTGGCGAAAGTGAATCGTGAGTTGGCGCAAGCACGACACAAGGCCGAGCAAGCACATCAACAGAAAAGCTTGTATTTAAAGGCTTGTAGCCACGATTTGATGCAGCCAATTGAGGCGGCGCGTTTGTTTAGTGAAGCCTTGGCAAATCAACCGTTATCAGCACAGCAGCAAAAGCAAGTTGAGAACATAGGTCACTCGCTCAAAGTCGCTAATGACTTATTGTCAGACTTGGCAGAAATCACTCGAATTGAGAGTGGTAAAATTAGCCCTGATGTTGAGCCATTTGCGCTGCAAAGCTTATTTGATGAAATTGCCAATGAGTTTTCACTCTCCGCTCAGCAACATGGTATGCGTTTCACCGTCAAGCCAACCAAGATTTGGGTGTACTCGGATCGCTACCTGCTAAGGCGCATGTTGCAAAACTTGATCACTAACGCATTTCGCTACGCCAGCCCTGGATGCTTGTTATTAGGGGTAAGACGCCGTGCCAATAAAGTACAGGTTCAAGTGATTGATACTGGGCCGGGTATCGCGCAAACGCAACAAGCACTGGTGTTTGAACAGTTCACTCAACTGGCGAGTGAATCACAACACAAAGGCAAGGGCTTAGGGCTAGGCTTAAGCATTACCCAAGGGATCAGTCAGGTACTTGGTCACAAGTTATCGCTGCACTCGGAGCTCGGTCACGGCTGTTGCTTTGCCATTGACGTTCCGCGAATAGAAGCTGCGAGTAAACCTGTTGCTCAAGCGATTAAGCCAGTCGCACTCAATGGTATTTGCGTGCTGTGTATTGATGATGACGAAGACGTGTTAGCTGGTATGGTGGAAATGCTTTCCAGTTGGCAGTGTGAGGTATTAGCGGCTAATAACGTCACTAGTGCTGTTGAGATGTTTGAGCAACATAAGTTTAATATCGATATTCTTTTAGTGGATTACCAATTGTCAGCAACAGAAAATGGTATTGCATTAATCAAAACATTACGTGAGATGACGAATGTTTATCTGCCCGCTATTTTAGTTAGTGCAAGCAGTGAACAAGGGCTCAGCGACAACGCCGCTGGTGCAGATATCGGCTTTATGCGTAAAATGGTTAAACCTGCCGCTTTGAGGGCAATGATGAGTGCTAAGTTAAGTGAGCAACTGCACCGACAGTTTGTTGGTGAACGAGGCTAATCGCTTGCGCAGGTCGCCTCGCTAAGTCAACGCTAATTGTTGCTAATGACACTAGTGTGAAAAGTCATGATCGCCTAAGTCTAATTGACTAATGGCAATCACTGCCTGCGTGCGATTGCGGACATTTAATTTCTTAAATATCGCTGTGGCATGTGCCTTAATCGTGGCTTCTGAGACATTCAGGTCATAGGCGATCTGCTTATTAAGCATACCTTCGGCGAACATCAGTAATATTTTATGCTGTTGTTGGGTTAGGCTAGCGACGCGCTCGGCAATATCATGACACTCATCTGCTGCTGAGTGCGCACTGAACTGGGCGGGTAGCCATTGTTTACCGGCAAGCACTTCGAGAATTGCTTGATAGATAATGTCTATTGGCGTTGATTTTGGAATAAAGCCAACAGCACCAAGGTCGATAGCCTTATTCATCGTATCGTTATCTTCGTGCGCAGACATAATCACCACCGGAATTTGCGGGTGGTTTTTCCGGATATTGATCAAGTTGTTAAAGCCGTGGCCGCCAGGGATGTTTAAATCTAAAATCAGCAGGTCAGCATCTTGGTGTGTAGCAAGCTGCTGCTCCAATTCACCGATGGTTTCTGCGTCCAGCCATTGGCATTGAGTGATCTTCTGCGAAAGCGTTGTCAACAGTGCCTGTCGAAATAACGGATGATCGTCAGCTATTATTATTTTATCTGGCTGAATCATACATTTATCCTATTGTAATAGCCCAAAAGGGTTAGCTGTATGGGACTATAGCGTATGTTAATTGCAATTGAAAACGTAAAATATAGCGCCACTTTTGCGATCAAAAAAGGCGGCTTGTTGCCACCTTTTTAACAGATAACGTTTGCTTTATTTAAACGTTATTTTGCAGGGATGTTTTTCAGTACCGCTAACAATAATTGCCAGTATTGACCAACGGTTTCAACGTTCACTTTTTCATCAGGTGAATGCGGGAATTTAATGGTTGGGCCAAATGAAACCATATCCCAATGTGGATAGGCGGTTTTAAATAAACCACACTCTAGACCTGCGTGAATCACCATAATTTCAGGCAATTTACCAAATTCTGCCTGATAGGTTTCACGAACTACCTGCATAATTGGTGAGCTGGTATCTGGTTGCCAGCCAGGGTAGGCACCCGTAAATTCGATATCGGCACCCGCTAATTCAAATACTGAGCGCACGGTTTCTTCAGTGGCTAAGCGACCATCGTCATGCAAGCTACGGATCAAGGTTTGTGCAACAAACTTACTGCCTTTAGTGCGCATCACACCTAGGTTAAGCGAAGTTTCGACAATGCCTTCAATATCATCACTCATGCGAATAACGCCGTTAGGGCAGGCATTTAGCGCATTTAGAATTGTTAACTGGCACGCTTTTGACCAACACTGTTCAAAATCTTCTGGCGAGATCAACAGCATATCCAGATCCGTTTCAATCGCTTTTAGATTGTCTTTAGCTTGCGCTAGATAGTCAGCTACTGCTTTTGTTAATGCCGGGACATGTTGCTTGGCAACGACAAAACTGGCATTTGCTTCACGTGGAATGGCATTGCGCAAGCTACCACCGTTTAGCTCGGTTAACTGAATATCAAACTGTTTAACAGCACTCAATAAGAAGCGCACGAGCAACTTATTGGCATTGGCGCGACCCGTATGAATATCAACACCTGAGTGGCCACCTTTTAAACCTGACAGCGACAGGTTAAATGCCTGATAATCAGCAGGCACAGCTTCAGTTTCAATGGCAAAGGTTGCATTGCCATCAATACCACCAGCGCAGCCCATGTACACTTCACCTTCTTGTTCAGAGTCGGTGTTGATTAGAATCTCGCCGTCAAACTCACCTGACTGTAAGCCAAATGCGCCTGTCATACCTGCTTCTTCATCAATGGTTACTAGCACTTCAAGTGGGCCATGTGCGATATCATCACTTGCCAGTACGGCTAATGCCGATGCTAAACCGATACCATTATCGGCACCTAAGGTTGTGTCTTTGGCGGTTACCCACAGGCCATCGGCTTCTTCAACTGTGTATGGCTGAATGGGGTCGGTTAAAAAGTCGTGTTCAGTACCGCTATTTTTTTGCGGCACCATGTCCATATGCGCTTGAAGAATAACGCCTTTTCTAGCTTCCATGCCTGCGCTTGCTGGTTTCTTTAGAATTAGATTACCAACAGCGTCTTCTTTCACTGCGATGCCTTGTTCTTTCGCCCATGACTGGATCCAAGCGGAAATCGCTTGTTCGTGTTTAGACGGGTGAGGGATGCTGCAAATACGGTCAAATAATTGCCACAGTGAGTTGGGGGTAAGTTGTGCTAGTTGCGACATGGTTTTACCTTTCAATTAAAAAACGCCAGCTCTCTATCAGGCGAGAAGCTGGCGCTGTTAGAATATTTTATTTGGTTATACCAATTTCAATAAATACTTGATCATTCTGGCTGGTTAAAACGCTCATCAACTGTGTTGTTATTTTTGAAATTAGAACAACTAGTTACCAAAAAATAACGCCTTGCCTACATGGATGTAGGTACTTAGGTTTTGCAGGGAGCATAAAACCTGTGTTTATGAACCTTTTTCCTACGCCATAATTGATCAACTAATTAATTCAATTGGTATTAGGCTTATTTGCTTGCCATTAAAAATTGCCATTGTTCATTAAATTCATCGCTTGGCTTTTTGCTAAAACCAGAGCGCACGTATTGGCTAATTTTACCTTCAGCAAACGAGACTAATAAATTCGCAAGTGCCTGCTCTGAGATCTCAAAACCTTTACCTTCACGCAGCTTGCGCTCGCGTAAGACCTGCTTAAATTGAGACTCGAGTTTTTCAAAAAACTGGTTAACGCGCAAACGCAAGCGCTCGTTTTCACCCATCAGCGCGTCGCCAGATAAGATACGGCACATACCAGGGTTGCGCTCTGCAAAAATCAGCAACACATGCAAAATATGATGGCAGCGGATCACCGCTTCTTTGTGGTCTGATAAAATTAGGTTAATGCGAGAAAAAATCGATTCTTCAATAAACTCAATTAAGCCTTCGAACATGCGGGCCTTCGACGGAAAGTGGCGGTAAAGCGCGGCTTCAGAGACACCTACTTCGGCGGCAAGTTTAGCAGTGGTAATACGCTGTCCAGGACTTGATTGCAGCATCATAGCCAAGCATTCAAGAATTTGCTGTTTACGATTCGGTTTTTCGGTGGTTGACATCTAAAACTTCTCAGTCGAATTGTTATTGATTTTATCGCCGTAATTTTAGCGGCTTGATGATACTAACATCAAGCCAACGGGCACAAATATGATGTAGCGCAATAATTACGTTAGTAAGCAAACACTTACGATTTGAGCTCTGCTTTTGCTGAAATAATCGCCACAAGATCTTTTGCTAACTGTGTTTTGCTGGCCAGCGAAAGCTCGGTTTTATCGGTTGCTGAAAACACGGTTAAGGCGTTGTCATCGCTGTTAAAGCCTTGACCTGCAACAGACACATTATTTGCTGCAATCAAATCTAGACTCTTGCGCTGTAATTTACCACGTGCATATTGTTCGACGTCTTGCGTTTCTGCGGCAAATCCCACAGTAAACGGACGGTTTTCGGTTAGCGCGGCAACATCGGCAACAATGTCAGGGTTTTTTACCATGTTGATTTGCATAGCATCTTCGTGTTTTTTGATTTTTTGCTCGGCAACTTGTGCAACGCGGTAGTCGGCTACAGCCGCACATGCCACAAAGACATCTGCTTTTGGCGCGTTGGCAAGCGCTTGCTGGTGCATTTCTTGCGCGCTAACGACAGGTACATGCTGGCTGTGACTTGGCGGTGTTAATTTTGTTGGTCCAGAGATCAACGTGACATTAGCGCCAGCTTCAATCGCCGCTTGTGCTATCGCGTAACCCATTTTGCCTGAGCTATGGTTGGAAATATAACGCACAGGATCTATCGGTTCTTGTGTTGGGCCAGCAGTTATGACCCAGTGCTGGCCGGCGAGCACTTGTTGGTCGCGAGCAAACAGCTCAGTTACAGCACTGACTAATTCAGGCACATCTAACATGCGTCCTAAACCAACATCACCACAAGCCTGTTCACCAGCTGCTGGACCAAATTGTTTGATGCCAAACTTAGCCAATTCATCAAGGTTTCGTTGGGTGATAGGGTTGTGCCACATTTGTTGATTCATTGCTGGTGCGATGGCAACAGGTGCCGCTGTTGCTAACGCAATAGTCGTCAATAAATCATCTGCCATACCGTGAGCGAGTTTGGCAATGGTGTTTGCTGTTGCTGGCGCGACAAGAATCAAGTCGGCCCATTTCGCTAACTCGATATGTCCCATGGCTAATTCGGCTTGCGGGTCGAGTAAATCGTCAGCAACTGGATTAGCAGAAACCGCTTGCAGCGATAGTGAGCTAACAAATGCTTTCGCTGATTCCGTGATGACCACGCGAACATTCGCGCCTTGTTCTTTTAAGCGTCTAACGAGCTCAGGTCCCTTGTACGCGGCAATCCCACCAGTAATACCTAAGACAATGTTTTTATTGTGTAAAATTTGCATACGCTGCTAATCTTAAAGCACTTCTGCTCAATATAAATACGAATGGGCAGCAGTATATCAGGGATGAGATGTCAGCATAAGAGTCAGCGAGAGATAAGGAGCACATGGATGTTAAAGACATGGCCAGCACAGGAAAGGCCGCGTGAAAAGTTGTTGAGTCAAGGAGCGCAGTCACTCAGTGATGCTGAGCTCTTGGCAATATTTTTACGCACCGGAGTAAAGGGTTGCTCGGTGGTTGATTTGGCTCGCCAGCTGCTCAACAGTTTTGGCAGTATTGCCGCTATTTACCAAGCCAGCATGCAAGATTTTTGTCAGCACCATGGCTTAGGGCAAGCTAAATATGTTCAGCTGCAAGCATGTTTAGAAATGTCTAAACGCTATCTTAAAGAGCAAGTTGGCGAGCAGCACTATTTAACCAGTTCTAGCGATACCAAAAATTATTTAATTTCAGAGCTTCGTGGTGAACGCCATGAAGTGTTTGGCGTTGTTTTGCTTAATAGTCAGCATCAAGTAATTGGCTTTGAACGATTATTTGAGGGGACAATAGACGCCGCTGCGGTATACCCGCGTGTTGTTGTCGAAAATGTCCTGTTACAAAGTGCTGCGGCCGTAATTTTGGTTCACAATCATCCATCTGGATTGGCGACACCGAGCGAGGCAGATCAGCGTATTACGCAGCGGTTAATTCAGGCGTTGGCCTTGATTGAGGTAAAAGTACTCGATCATTTAATTATCGCTAAGCATCAGTGTTATTCATTTGCAGAGCATGGGCAATTATAAAGCGGTTGCAAATCAGCATAATGGCAGCTAATTTTAGCTTAATAAGGGAACAATTATCCCGATGAACAAAGTACTGAGCAATGTACTGAACAAAGTTTTAAGCAAAGTATTTTCAATCAAAAGCAACAAGCAAGGATTGTCTTATGACCGACAGTAGTAACCATGAGATGGAAAGGCGTCAATCAATTCGATTAGATATGGAAAAAGAACTGGTCACCGTCAGCTGGTCTGACAGTGATGGCAGGCAGTGGACAAAAACCTTGGCTTGTTTAGATTTTTCGCGCGGTGGTGTGCGAGTCGATAGCGATATGGCAATTGCAGAAAATACGCAAGTGGTGATCACCTTTAAATCTAACAGTTCAGCGCAGCAAGAGTTTGATTGTACTGTGTTGCGTTGCATTGAGCAGCCAACGGGCTGGTATGAAGTTGCCTTCACGTTAGATGATAAGAAGTAAGCGTTAAGTGCACACAGCGATGTGAGATGATATTTGAACTATACTGGTGTACAAGTAAACAAGAACTCTACCTGTTTTGATAGGAAGTTAGCAGCATGATGATATTGGTTGGTGGTGAAAAAGGTGGTAGCGGTAAAAGTTGCTTAGCGCAGAACATGGCGGTGTACTTTGCTAAACACAAAAATGCCATTGTCTTGATGGTTGATTGTGATCCGCAACGCACAACGTCTGATTGGATTCAGGCGCGTAATACTGACCCTTCGCTGCCGGCTATCAATTGTATTCAATTATACGGCAAGATCCGCAATGATTTACTCAGTTTAAACCAACATTACGATTACGTTGTGGTTGATTGTGGTGGCCAAGACAACCTTGCGCTGCGCGCTGCAATGTCGGTTGCTGACCATGTGGTGATTCCACTTCGCCCGAAACGTCGAGACTTAAAAACCGTGCCTCATATGGAAGACATGCTCAGCACGTGTAAAATGGTTAATCCTAAAATGCTCGCCTCATTTGTGATTACTCAGTGCCCTGCACTGCCAACCCAAGCCAATCGAATTTTAGAAGCCAAAGAAGTATGTGCCTCATATGGCATCAATGTACTTAACGCAGTCACTTATAACCGCAATGTTTACGATGATAGCGAAGAGTCTGGCTCTTCGGTGTTAGAAAATGAGCCTGATGGCAAAGCTGCACAGGAAATGATAGCGATTGCTGAGGAGCTGCTTGCGATGAAGCCGGATAACTCTCATGAGTTTAACTGATCTTAAAAAGGGAAAAGGGGAAGCGGTAAAAAGGAAGAACTTTACTGTTGATGAGTTTATCTCTGACGCTGAAGACTACGCGAAAGGCCAACCTAAACTGGTTAAAGAAGGTAAGAAAGCGCCTAATACTGGTTTAAATCTCGAACAGGCTATTGCGGCTGCTGAGCAACAAGTGGTGGCCAAAAGTAAAAGCAAAGAAAGCAACCGAACATTTCGCCATGCAACGTTTACTTTGAGTGAAGATGCCATTGCGCAGCTGAATGTTTTAGCTAAAGAGTCTAAGTTGGCGAAGTCACATATTATTCGTATTTTGATTGATCAGCTGGCGACACAAGATCAAAAACAACAGCTAGCGGCTCTGTTAGGATCGAAAACCCTCTAATTCGGTATAATTAATCAGCACTTTGTTGGTTTTTTAAGGGCTAAATCTTGTTGTACATCACCTCTATCTCTATGATAAATAAGCTAGTTATCATTGTATTTGGTTAAAATATGATTAGTACTAGCATTCGAGGATTAGTTTCACTATAATATGCCACCTTTTTCAGGATCCCGAGGCGACGGCCAAGGGGAATTAGCTCGAGCTGAAATTAATTTTGGAGTGACTCAAATGTCTAAAGTTTGCCAAGTAACTGGCAAAAAACCAGTTGTAGGGAACAATCGTTCTCACGCTAGAAACGCGACACGTCGTCGTTTCTTACCAAACCTTCAATCTCACCGTTTTTGGGTTGAGAGCGAAAACCGTTTCGTAAAATTACGCCTTACTCCTAAAGGTATGCGTATTATCGATAAGAAAGGCATCGATGCAGTATTAGCTGACATCCGTGCTCGCGGCGAAAAAGTCTAAGGAATAAGTCATGCGTGATAAAATTCGTTTAGTATCTTCTGCTGGTACAGGTCATTTTTATACTACTGATAAGAATAAAAAGACTATGCCAGAGAAAATGGAAATCAAAAAATTCGACCCTGTAGTACGTAAGCACGTTGTCTACAAAGAAGCTAAAATCAAGTAATTTTACTTCTCGAATTTTCTAAAAAACCCAGCAATTGCTGGGTTTTTTATTGCCTAGAATTTATCTAATATCAAATTGAGTGATTATTTGCTCACTCAGCGATAATTAATCAAATTGTTATAAGCTAATGTAATAGCGCCATAGTTTTCGTATGATATAGCGCTAATTGACGATAAATGAAGATGTTATGAGACTTTCCCGCGCCGCTTGGAATAATGTGATTATTTTTTCAGTGATGGGTTTTATTCTGTTAATCAATTTTACCCAACAAGGTGAAAGCGGCGATCCGCAATCAGCTGCTGTTGAACAGTTCGTCATTGGTGAAAATAAAGTGATTCTGACGATGAACATTGATCAGCAAGTCACTATTGAGCGAGCTGGTCAGGGGTGGCGGTTATTGCCAGCGCAGCGTTTATCGAATCAACTTATTGAACAAATGATGCGTACTTGGCAACAAGTGCAGGGGCAAGTGCTTGATATTGAAATAGATCGCTCCCAGCAATCTGGCTTGTTTATTAGTATGGTATTAGCTGATCAACCCAATATTCAGTTATTTACTTTGTATTTACTGGCAGAACAAGTCGTTGTTCATAACCACCAATTGGATCGCTATTTTTCGCTGCCATTGCCAGTGTTTAATCAACTCATACCAACTGGTTTACTGATAAATCAGTCATAACCTGATAGTGAATTAAGATGCCCGAATTACCTGAAGTCGAAGTATGCCGTTTAGGCATCAAACCACATATTGATGGTGAAACAATTACCGATATTGTGGTGCGCCAACGTCAACTGCGATGGCCGATACCAGAGCAAATTAGCGATGCGATTGGCGAAGTGATCGTCGCCGTTGAACGCCGCTCAAAGTACCTAATTATTAAAGTGGCAAGTGGCAGCATACTCATTCATTTAGGCATGTCAGGTACCATTCGTGTTATTGATAAGACGTTAGTGCCAGTAAAACACGATCATGTTGATATTGTTTTGGGCAATGGCAAGGCATTAAGGCTTAATGATCCGCGCCGTTTTGGCGCAGTGCTATGGCTTGCTGGTGATCAAGACGAGCAAGGGGTGCTTGCTAAACTGGGGCCAGAGCCACTGACAGACGATTTCCATGCCGATTATCTTTATGAGAAATCGCGCAATAAAGCAGTGCCTGTTAAAACTTTTATTATGAATAATCCGGTCGTGGTTGGTGTTGGTAATATCTATGCAAATGAATCACTTTTTTTAAGTGGTATTAGGCCAACCAAAAAAGCGGGCAAGCTGACTAAAAAGCAATGCCAAGTCCTCACTAATAACATTAAAGAGGTACTTGCCGCGGCAATTAAACAGGGCGGTACAACGCTGAAAGACTTTACCCAGGCCGATGGTCGCCCAGGTTATTTTAAACAGTCTTTGTATGTCTATGGGCGCGCAGGTGAGCCTTGCTTAACTTGCCAAACGATGTTGAAAGAGGTACGCCAGTCAAATCGTAGCTCAGTGTATTGCCCACAATGCCAAAAATAACTTAGCAGCAGATAGTCTAGGCTTGGAAATTTTTGCGTTGAGTAGCGCTTAATTGCAGGTGATAGAAAAGGCGCTAAACGCACCTATTTCATAGAGTCTTCTAATGCTTGCTGAACAACAGGGTGAACAAACTGGCTAACGTCACCTTTGTGCAACGCAACTTCTTTAACTAAGGTTGAGGAAATAAACGAGTTTTCTTCAGCAGGCGTTAGAAAAACACTTTCTAAATCCGGTGATAAACGGCGGTTCATGTTGGCGAGTTGAAATTCATACTCGAAATCCGACACAGCACGCAAGCCACGGATCAACACGTTAGCTTGGTGTTCTTTCGCTAGATCGACGAGAAGGCCAGTAAAGCCTATTACGCTGACGTTGTCTAAGTGAGCGGTGACTTGCTCAAGCATTTTTACGCGGTGGTCTAAATCAAAGCGCGGCTTTTTACTCGGGCTATAGGCGACGCCAACAACAACTTCAGAAAATAATTTGCTGGCACGCTCAATCAGGTCAGTATGACCGTTGGTTACAGGGTCAAAAGTACCTGGGTAAATTGCTTTTACAGACATCTTCTATGCAATAATTTAAATTAAAGTGCCGATCATTCTAGTGATCAGCACGGATAAATTCAAAGTGATTGTGCAGCTAACAGGGTTTAGTGAACATTATACTTGTTGCTGCGCTTTATATTTTTCAAGCAGGGCAGTCATACGTTCGTTGATTAAATTGATCGCCTTGAGCGGCCTTACCATGACTTTAAAATCAATAATTTCGCCCGAATCGTTCCACGTGATCATATCGATACCATTGACAAAAATGCCATCAATTTCTGTGCTGAATTCGAGGACCGCGCCATTTTTACAAAGGAATTCTCGATCATAGGTAAAGGCTTTATTGGCAAAAGTATGGAGGGCGGCTGTTAAATACATACCAACCATTTTTTTACCTTCCACTGGACGATGAATAATTGGTGAGTGCAGTATCACGTTATCTGCCAGTATTTTTGGTAACATATTGATATCACGTGTTTTAACCATTTCGTGCCAGTTGGATAGCATACTCTTTCCTTTGTTCTTTTGATTGATCTTGTCAGTGTCAAGATAAGGTGGCTTGATGAAAATAGCAACAACGAATCACAAGTTTTTTTGAGCAAATACTTTAAGTCAGATTGACTTTGATAGTATGATAAAACGACAGCTGGGAAGAGGGGTACACAATAATAATGAAAACATGGGATAAAATTATTCAAGCTAGTATCGAATTGTTTAATGAACATGGAGAGCGCAATGTCACAACAAATCACATTGCTGCACATTTAGGTATTAGCCCAGGCAATCTCTATTATCACTTCAGAAACAAAGAAGACATTATTCTGTCGATATACGAACAATATGCGCGTAACTTAATTCTCGATACGTTTCCGTTAATGTCAGACGATATCGAACCGCTTGATGCGATTATTTTGTATATGGATGCGGTTTTTCAGGCAATGTCTAAGTTCCGTTTCTTTTATGCAAATCTTCCTGTATTGCTGGCAAAGAATCCGTCATTGCGAGAGAAGTATGTTGAGGTTCAGGAGCTGATCAGTAAGCGAGTGAGCGATATGATGATTTCATTGCGCGACGCTGGCATGATTAACTTTAACGACGAAGAGCTCCCTGATCTCGTTAGCATTTTGCGTTTGGTCAATACCTTCTGGTTGAGCTTCTACCAAACACAGAATATGGAAAATGAGATTGATGCTTCAGTATTCTACGAAGGGGTGTTGAAGATTCTCGTTATCTTAAAACCTTACACCACAGAAAAAGCATTACCCGAATTTCTAAAAGCTCGCGAATTGTATTTAGCGCGCCATGAAGAAGCCCGTTTAGCTGGCTAGTGACTCTACATACAGCGGACAGAATTAAATCTAATAAACCTTTCTAAGATAGGTTACTTGAGCGTTTGCTGATAGCTTTGCTCAAGTAACTGCCACTGTGCATCTTGCCAATGAACCGCAGGGTGCTTGGTTTTTTCTTTGTGAAAAGACCTTAACAGCCTTGCCATATTAGCTTGCTGCCAATTGCCACCCGAACGTATTTCACCTTGGTCAAAATCAATTAGCCAAACTTGCTGTTTGTCATCTAGTAAGATGTTGTGAATGTTCAGGTCGTGATGATATACCCCTTTTTGATGAAAAGCCGCAATGGTCTTGCCAATACGTTGCCAAAGTTCATCTGTCACAGGTTCGCGTAACAATCGCGTGTAGAGATCTTCCGCGTTGTTGATCCGCTCAGAGATAATGTCTGCGCGATAACTCAGCCCACTGCGGCGAATTCGACAAGCAACAGGTCGTGGCGCTGGTAATTTCCACTGTTCAAGCTGGCTCAACAGAATGTGCTCTTTAACTGCACGAGTGTTGTTGATGCCAGTATACAAATAACTGTCATGGATAAGTTTGCCAATCAGGCCACCGCGATAGTAATGTCTGAGCACCCAATCATGCCCTTCACATTTGACAAAGTAGGTTGTGCCGCGCCCCTGTGCACTGCCGGTCACGGCGTTCTGATTCTGCCAATAGTCACTGTCGAACATTTCATTGTTTAACAAATGGGCAAATTGTTTGTTGTAAAGCAGCCATTGGTGCGGTTCTTTTACAAGTGAGGCAAGTCCAGAATTTACAATTGCATCGAGGTTCAAGATAATAGGCCAAATTCAAATACCAGCATAAGCTGCCTATTGTGGTGATTCCTCTATGGCGGGTCAAATGATCGCTCCAAAAAAACTCTGTATTTTACGTTTATCCGCTATTGGCGATGTTTGTCATGCGGTTGCTATGGTGCAAGCGATCCAGCGACAACATCCTGATTGCGAAATCACTTGGGTGATCGGCAAAGTGGAAGCCATGCTGTTAAGCGAATTACCCGGTGTAAAATTTGTCGTATTCGATAAAAAAGCAGGCTGGCAAGGCTATATGGCATTGCGCAAAGCCTTGGCAGGCCAAGTGTTTGATGTGTTGTTGCACATGCAAGTTGCACTGCGCGCTAGTATTGCCAGCTTAATGATTAAGGCAAAAACGCGCATTGGCTTTGACCGCGCTCGTGCCAAGGAGGGGCAGTGGTTGTTTACCAACAGCCAAATTCAGTCGCAAACTGAGCCTCATGTGTTAGACGGCTTTATGGGCTTTGCCCAGCAACTTGGGGTGAGTGATACAACGCCGCACTGGCATATGCCAATCAGTGATGAGCAGCAGCTATGGGCGAGTGAGCAGCTAGTGAGTGATAAGCCGATAGCAATTATTTGTCCTGCGGCTAGCAAAGCTGAGCGCAATTGGTTGGCACAGCGCTATGGCGAAATTGCCTACCACTTGCACCAGCAAGGCTTTGCTGTTGTACTTTGTGGCGGCCCAACAGAGCTTGAACAGAAGTTAGCGACCATTATTCAAGCCAACTGTCCTGAGCCTTTGTTGAATTTGGTTGGTAAAACTTCGCTTGTGCAATTAGCGGCTTGTTTGAAACTGGCACACTTGGTAATTGCACCCGACACTGGGCCTGCTCATATGGCAGTAACTGTTGGTACACCTGTTATTGGCTTGTATGCACACAGCAATCCTAAACGCACTGGCCCATACTTGTACCCACAATATGTTGTCAGCTACTACCAGCAAGCCATTCAAGCGCAATATCATCAGCCTGTTAGCAAACTCCCTTGGGGGGTAAGAGCGAAAGGTGATGATTTAATGGAAAACATTTCTGTTGAACAGGTCAAAGATAAGATTCGACAGCTTATCGCCGATCGCTATCCTGAGCTATCAAACACACCTTAATATCACTTGAGCGAGTTGCACGGCTGACGTGTCAAAGTTTAGGCCATACAGGCCATTTCAAGTCAATTTAGCTCAGTTCAGCTTTTAGTGCCGCTAGCGTTCGCTCGCTACATCCTTGGTTGGCTTTCACCACTTGATAAGCGTTACGCCCCAACGTTTGCGCTTGTGTGTTGTTAGCTAGTAGTTGGCTAACCTCTAAGCTTAATTGCTGAGCAAGTTGCTGTTTGTTGTCCTGATGCGCTAGCGTAATGATGCCGTTTTGCTCTACTAACTGTTGATGTACTTCTGCAAAATTAGCCATGTCTGAACCCACAATTGTTGGCTTTTGATAAAGCGCAGGTTCAAGCGGGTTATGCCCACCAATGGTGGAAAACGTCCCGCCGATGGTCACGATATTGGCGAGTTGATAGGCAGCTAACAGCTCCCCTAAAGAATCCATCAACCAAACTTGTGTTTCTGGCAATATTGGCTGAGCATCACTACGTCGCTGATAGCTAAAGCCTTGTTGGGCAAGTAACTGGGCAACTTTGTCGAAGCGCTCTGGGTGGCGTGGAACAATCACCAATAACAGTTCGCTGTGTGCTTCACGAACTTGGCGATAAGCATCCAAAATTAGCTGCTCATCACCTTCATGACTGCTGGCAAGTAGCCATACAGGGCGTGCTGGCGAAAACATTGGGCTTAGCGTTTGGTACTTAACCTTAGTGTCACTGCCTTCACTGATGTCATACTTAAGATTACCAATGTTATGACAGCGAGCTTGCCTTGCCCCCAAGGCGATAAGGCGCTCTTTATTGACTTCACTTTGCGCGAATACCTGATCAAATTTTGCTAAACATGGCTTGATAAGCGCTGAAAACTTTTGGTAGCTAGCTACCGATTTATCCGAAATTCGACCATTGATCAGCAGTAATTTGGTATTTCGCTTATACGCTTGTGCCACTAAATTGGGCCAGAGTTCGGTTTCCATGACCACTAAAGCTTTGGGTTTGAGTTTGGCTAAAAACATTGTAGTGCACGGCCAAACATCGAGTGGGAGGTAGCAATGCTGAACCCGATCACCGAAAATTTTTTGCACTTGCTCTGAGCCTGTCGGCGTAAATGTGGTAACCGTTATGGGTGTATTGGGAAATTCAACTAAGCACTGATTAATAAAAGGTTTAAGTGCCAAAACTTCACCGACACTTGCGCCATGAATAACAATACCGCCTGGACGGAACTTACTGGGCACTATACCTAGTCGCTCGTGTAGCCTTTGTCGATAAGCTGGCTGGCTTAATGAACGCAATATTGCCGCGAGCAACACGACAGGTAGTAGGAAAATAAGAAGCAGTCGGTAGGTTAGCAATGCCAAGGTAATGTCATTATGTCGAAAATTTTCGCTATTATAGCCCCCGTATTTAGAAAAGTAATTGTTGATGGTTTTCCTCTGACATTGGCTTTGCTATCTTATTGAATTACATCAACTACTGCGCGATTAGTGTGCCACTCACCATGAAACTATCTATTATTTTCCCCGCATTGTGCTTTATTTTATTTTCGTTCGCTTCTAACGTAAGTGCGGTGCAAACTCAATCAAGCGCGAATTCAAGCACTAACGTCAGTGACGCGGTGAATTTGATGGCTGAAGTGAGTATCACCACTAAAGATAAATTTACCTTAAGCGCTGATTATTTTGAGGGCTTGCCGCGCAGCGATGGCTTTTTGTTATTGCACGGGTGCCAGTCTGATCGCCAATCGCTAACGCCAATTGCTAAGCTATTGGCTGAGCAAGGTCATCACGTATTATCATTGGATTTGCGCGGTTATGGTAAAAGCACTACAGAGCAATATTCACATGCCAACATTAAGCGTGATACCAAAGACATCATTAATTACCAGCAACGTATGGCTCAGCTGATGGCGTACTGGGAAGAAGACGTACTCGCTGGCTATGAACATCTCGCGACTAAGTTGGCTAAAGAAAACAATATCTCAATTTTGTCGGTTGGCTGCGCCGCTCGCTATGCTGTTTCAACAGCCGAGCAGTTATACGTTGCGAACATGGCGCTACTCAGCCCAGATATGGACTATGCCACCAAAGAGCGTTACAAAAACTTAAGAGATATCGCGAGTTTCTTTATTAGCTCAGTGCATCATGTGGAAAGCTACCAAACGGCCAAAGAGCTGTTTGAATGGAATGGTCACGATCGCTCAACAATGTTGCTCTACAAGGGTAATTATGCGGGCAACCAGTTGCTGCGCCGCAATAAGTCATTGGCAATTGATATTGCCCACTGGCTAAGTGAAAGAGCGAAGTAGCGCAAGCTACGTATTGCAATCTGAGACATGGCGCAGTGCGCCATTGCCTGCCTTTTGATTTTTCCCTGCCAATAAAAGTTGTCATCTTGGCTTGGTTTAGTCTCAGTTTATTTCACTGATCGGACTATACCTGCGCCAGTAAATCCGTAGAATACGCCGACATTAAAACGCGGCTTGAAAAATCAAGCTGCTAGGCTAATGCTTAGCTATTACTGACCCAATTGATACACCCATTAGATTCGGTTGGAAACGCACGGTATTTTACGACAAAAATAATTAGAGGCACTTATGTCATCGAACTTTTATGCGCATCTACAAGAGCAAATAGATCAAGTTAAAGCCGACGGCTTGTATAAAGCTGAACGCATTATTACAACAGCACAACAAGCTGAAATTGCGGTTACGAGTGGCGAAGAAGTTATTAATTTCTGTGCTAATAATTATTTAGGCTTGGCAAATCACCCTGCGTTAATTGACGCAGCAAAATCGGGCTTAGATGATCACGGTTTTGGTATGGCGTCTGTGCGTTTTATCTGTGGTACACAAGATATTCATAAAACGCTTGAGCAAAAGTTAAGTGATTTTTTAGGCATGGAAGATACCATTTTGTATTCTTCTTGTTTCGATGCTAATGCCGGCCTATTTGAAACCCTATTGGGGCCAGAAGACGCGATTATTTCTGATGCGTTAAATCATGCCTCAATTATTGATGGTGTACGTTTGTGTAAAGCAAAGCGTTTTCGTTATGCCAATAACGACATGACAGAGCTAGAAGCAAGATTGCAAGAAGCCGATGAAGCTGGCGCTCGTTTCAAACTGATTGCGACCGATGGTGTGTTCTCAATGGATGGTGTTATTGCTAACCTGAAAGCTGTTTGCGATTTGGCCGATAAATACAACGCCTTAGTGATGGTAGACGATTCACATGCTGTTGGTTTTGTCGGTGACAAAGGTCGAGGCAGCCATGAGTTTTGCGATGTAATGGGCCGTGTCGATATTATTACTGGCACCTTAGGCAAAGCGATGGGCGGCGCTTCCGGTGGTTACACTTCGGGTCGAAAAGAAATTGTTGAATGGCTACGTCAGCGCTCGCGCCCTTATTTATTCTCAAACTCATTAGCACCAGCCATTGTTTCTGCGTCAATTCGCGTGCTGGATTTATTGGCAGACGGCGATGACTTACGTAAAACCTTGTGTGAAAACCAAAGCTACTTCCGTACACAAATGGAAGCTGCTGGCTTTACCTGTGCAGGCGCTGATCACGCAATTGTGCCTGTGATGATTGGTGATGCGGCATTAGCCAGTAAAATGGCAGATAAGTTATTGGCCGAAGGTATTTACGTGATTGGCTTCTCGTTCCCCGTCGTTCCGAAAGGGCAAGCGCGAATTCGCACGCAAATATCAGCAGCACACACTCGTGCACAATTAGACAAGGCGATTGCGGCCTTTACGCGCATTGGCCAAGAGCTAGGTGTGATTTCAGCGAGCTAGTAAGGAAAACAGATGAAATCTTTAGCTAAGTTACATGCCAAAGAAGGCATTTGGATGACCGACTCGCCAATGCCTGAGTTAGGTCACAATGATTTATTAATCAAGATTAAGAAAACGGCCATTTGCGGCACCGACATTCATATTTACAACTGGGATGAGTGGTCACAGAAAACCATACCCGTTCCTATGGTAGTAGGACATGAATACGCCGGAGAAGTTGTCGGCATAGGTCAAGAAGTTAAAGGCTTTGCTATTGGCGATAGAGTGTCTGGCGAAGGGCATATTACTTGTGGTCACTGCCGTAATTGTCGTGGCGGTCGTACGCACTTGTGTCGCAATACTGTCGGCGTTGGTGTTGATCGCACTGGCTGCTTCGCAGAGTACCTAGTGATCCCCGCTTATAATGCATTTAAATTGCCGGATGAAATATCTGATGAACTAGCTGCCATTTTTGATCCGTTTGGTAATGCAGTGCATACGGCATTGTCTTTTGACCTTGTTGGTGAAGATGTGCTGATCACAGGGGCTGGCCCGATTGGCATTATGGCCGCTGCAGTGGCAAAACATGTTGGCGCACGCCATGTGGTGATCACGGATATTAATGAGTACCGTCTTGATTTAGCGAGACAAATGGGCGCTACTCGAGCAGTTGATGTATCAAAGCAAAAGCTGAGCGATGTCATGGCTGAGTTAGGCATGACAGAAGGCTTTGATGTTGGCTTGGAGATGTCTGGTGTACCTGTGGCATTCCATGACATGCTCGAAAATATGAATAATGGCGGCAAAATTGCCATGCTCGGTATTCCTGGCCAAGATATGGCAATCGACTGGAGCAAGGTGATTTTTAAAGGGTTAACAATCAAGGGCATATATGGCCGTGAGATGTTTGAAACCTGGTACAAAATGGCAAGCCTGATACAGTCTGGCTTAGATCTAACGCCTATCATTACGCATCAATATTCAGTAGATGACTTCCAGCAAGGTTTTGATGTGATGCGCTCTGGTCATTCAGGGAAAGTTATTTTGGACTGGCAATCATAGCACTGCTGTAGCAAAGCTAACGGATGAATAGGCACGTAATACTACGTGCCTTTTTTATTTATGCACCGTTATTTTAGCTCAGATATTTATGCTCAGATTTTCATGCTCAGAGACATGTGCAAAATGGTATAAGGTTATTTATTGAGAATATTCGTATAATAGCGACCAGAAGATACTCTATTTTATGAGTTAAGAGGTTTTAAATATGCAGCAAGCAAGTAACTTTACGCATTTATCGGCCAACCAATTGGCTGAGCAGCTTGGCGAAGATCACTATGTGGTACTTGATATTCGAGATGCGAACACGTTTAACCAAGGGCGTATTCCAGGTGCAATTCATTTAACCAATGAAAATCTAGCCGATTTTATGCGCGAGGCTGACTTTGATAAACCGACAGTCGTTTGTTGTTACCACGGGATTTCTAGCCAACCGGCAGCGGATTTTTTACATAACCAAGACTTTAGCGATGTCTATTCGCTTGATGGCGGTTTTGTTCAGTGGCAGCAACTTTACCCAGAACACATTGAAAAGTAATGGATAGTTTGCCGTTGCAACCGCTTGTTAAAGTAGATCAACAAGCTATTGGCCAGCTGTTTGTCGATTATCTCTGTAGCCTAGAAATACCCGCTAAGCTTGTTGAACAAGATCATGCCCATTGGATATGCGTTGCTACTAATCAAGTTGAACAAGCTAAGCAACTCTTCAATGAGTTTGCCCTGCAGCCTTATCACCCTAAATATCAGCAAGCGGCTCAGCAGCATAGTGGCGCTCAGACATCGATGCCTAGCCATGCGTTTTCAGGTGTAAAGCAGCAGTTTTTTGCGCAAGCTGGCCCGTTCACTTTGATTGTGTTTGGTACCTGCTGGCTAGTGTACATATTGGCGAATTTAGGCTTAGGGCGAGATCTTTTTTCCAGTTTGTCGTTTTACAGTCAGCTTGATGTTCAAAGACTAGTGACCGAGCCATGGCGTCTTATTGGTCCAGCATTTCTGCACTTCTCGTTACTGCATATTGCTTTTAATACGCTGTGGTGGTGGCAATTAGGCGGTGCGATTGAGCGTATTTTTGGTCGTTGGCAAATTGTGAACTTATTTCTGTTATCGGCGATTGCCTCTAATGTAGGCCAGTTTATTGTTTCTGGCCCGAATTTTGGTGGCCTATCAGGTGTTGTTTATGCGGTGGTTGGTTTCGCTTGGTTTGCTGGCTGGTTAATGCCAGAGCGTGGTGTTGGCTTATCAAAGTCTATAGTTGGCTTTTTACTGATCTGGCTGCTGTTAGGCTTTGTCGATGTGTTACCGATTAATATGGCAAACACAGCACACTTAGTCGGTTTAGTTGTTGGCTGCGCGATGGCTTGGTTGATTGCTAAACGGCAAAAAGCAATTTAACTAGTTTCAGCTTTTGGGACACTTGGTTCAATTTGATTGAGCCAATTCGGTAGGTATAAAAGGTAGCTTAGGTTTGGCTACCTTTTTCATAGGTTCTTTCTTATTCGCTTTTTCTTACGTAGATGTGCGGAATCTAGACCAAGATAAATGGCTAAGCCAGTGTCAGGCTAACTATTTGGCTTGAGTTTTTGGGCTGCTAGTTATCGAGCCACTGGGTAAACATTAATCTTTTCACCAAAGGCTGGCCAGTTTCCTGCGTAAGTAGCTCTTTTACCTTAGCTTCACATTCACGTTGGATTTGTTGCCTGCCATTAATTGACTTTATTTTTTCTTCCGGTTGCTGGCCAATAATGTTGATAATGGCATCGCGCAGCAGCGGGGCATGGTGCTCAACGGCTTCTAGGTTACCACTTCCTTCAATCATTAACTCTACTGTTAATCGGACGTAGCCGAGCTTTTTCTTAACCGCAACATAGTTAGTTACGATATCTGGCTGGAAGCCATAGTAGACGTAATCAGAAGCTTTAACTGCTAACGAGGAAGAAGCGAGTAACAACAGCAGGAAGAGTTTTTTCATGTAATTAAAACTTAATCGCAAGGCATTCTTAATATATGTAAATCATTGTAACTTGATGGCAAAAAAAGGGTAGTTCTTGAAGTAAATTTATTCACATTCATTGGCAAATTCCCGTCAAAACTGGTGTAAATCGTTATTGCCCTGTTATTATTGCGCCATTGCCAACGATTTCTTTTGTTATGTTCGACTATACACGTCTATTCCCCGTGACCTTAAATGCCAACTGGCTGACCGAGCCGCAATTGCCATTATCGCCAGAGCTTAAATCTTGGTTGTATGATGGTGGTTCTTTGACGGCAAGGTTAAAGGCACACTGTCATCAATTTGAAGTAATTGTATTGGGTCAATCAGAGCAACTTTGCAGCGCCGAAGAAGCTTGCAGCCATATTAAAGAAGGTGAACCGGTTATCGTGCGCGAAGTGTTATTGTTATGCGATGGTAAACCACAAGTGTTCGCCCGTAGCTTGATGCCACTTTCCACATTAACAGGCGACGAAGCTTGCCTAGCTGGGCTAGGCAATATGCCCTTAGGGCAGGCTATCTTTAATAGTCCGCATTTACAGCGCGGTGAGTTTTCTGTCGCTAAATTTTCATCACAGAGTAGTGTCGCTCAGCTAGCTGAACAACTTGAGTTGACGCCACAGCACGAGCTTTGGGGCCGTCGTTCTATCTTCTTTTTACACGATAAACCGCTAGCAGTAGCGGAAGTATTCCTTCCTCAAGCGTTGGCGTATCAAGCAATGGAGGCAAGTGCATAGCGATGACGACGTTAAGTTGGCAGGCGATTAAGCAGATCACTCGCATCGACAAACCCATCGGTACTTATTTATTGTTGTGGCCGACCTATTGGGCGTTGTGGGTAGCGTCAGACGGTTTACCAGATGGTATCTTGCTGTTGATTTTCACTATGGGTGTGGTGATTATGCGCAGCGCTGGTTGCGTCATTAATGATTTTGCTGATCGTAAAGTAGATGGCAAAGTAAAGCGTACCGAGCAGCGTCCCTTGGTATCGGGTTTAATGACACCTGAGCAGGCGATTATGCTGTTTGGCTTTTTAATTGGTGCGGCAATGGCTCTTGCCATTAACCTCAGTTGGCTAACTATTCAATATGCTGTGGTGGCGCTGGTTTTGGCAACCAGTTACCCGTTTATGAAGCGCTATACTCATTTGCCGCAAGTGGTGCTTGGCGCAGCATTTAGTTGGGGCATGATAATGGCGTTTGCCGAAATTCAGGGGCATGTACCGACCGTAGCCTGGCTTTTGTTTGCGGCAAACCTATTGTGGACGGTTGCTTACGATACCATGTACGCCATGGTGGATAGGGACGATGACTTAAAAATAGGGGTGAAATCAACTGCTATTTTATTTGGTCGTTACGATATTCGAATTATTGGCTTTTTGCAGTTAATGGTCTTGGCCATTTTGCTCACTGTTGGTGAGATGATGGCGTTTGGCTGGCCATATCAGTTGTCACTAGTGGTGGTTGCTGGGCTATTTTGTTTTCAACAAATTTTGATTAAAGACCGACTGCGTGAGCCTTGTTTTAAAGCGTTTCTAAATAACCACTATGTTGGTTTAGCGGTTTTTGTTGGCTTGGTGATTGAGTACTGGGGTTATTAATCAAAGGTTAGCTACCAAACGAGATCAAAAAAGGCGCTTAGGCGCCTTTTTGTTTATTTAAGAGACTAAGCACTATCTTGCAATACTCTGCAGTACTTCAATATCGACCAAGTTATTAATCAACTCTTTAAGCTGCCTTAGCTCGGCGGTATCGCTCAAATAGCTGTTATCACTATTGGTTGCATATCCTTGCTCTTTCAGTACGCTGATAAGTGCGGATTGTGCTTTTTTGTCGATAAATTCCGGCGCGTTAATATTGTTTAACTTGGACAGTCGTTTGGCAATCGTGATGACTTGCTCTTCCAGCGCACTTTTACTGACTGGCGCTAATTGTGTCAGTAGGTTGGCGATAATCGCGAAGCGCTGTAAGGTTTCATCAATACACTCGCCCATCACTCTCAACTTAGTTTTTACTGTCGTGTCGTCAATCACAGACCAAAAACCAGCTTTGGTTTGTTTGATCATGTTTTGCTCGGCAAGTGCTTTCAAGACCTGCTCAGTTTGAGTATGAACCTCATCTTGGCTTTGCCATAAAAACAGTTCAGCTTTAATCAAAGCAAATAGCTGACTGACCTGTTCGAGCATTTCTTGGTGACCGGTTTTCGCGTTGCGCTCTAAGATTCGACAGACGAGTGACGGAACAACATATGCGTGCAAGATGTTGTTGCGGTAGTAACGCATCTCTAATGCAGCTGTACTATTCAAAGATAAAATAGTCCCTAAGTTATCTCGCTCAATAGTAACTTTAGCTAGCGATTTAATATGGCTAATCAATGTTTCTGCATCATCTTCTGGCAGTGTCATTGACTCGCTATAGGGGGCTAGCTTCTGCATATCAATAAAGAATTTAAGTTGTTGTGCAAGCTCGCTCTCAGCCATAGCTTTGTTTTCAGTCGCCAGCAGTATAAGTGCTGTTAGTGATACTGAATTGAGCGCGACACTCTTGTTAACAGAAACCATTACATCGTTGGCAAGCGTATTCACGGTTGGGGTTAGCCAACTGGGCTTTTGCGGGTCGATTGGGTCGATCGCATCTCGCCAGTCATCGACATGCTTATTTAAGAACTGATTAATGTTAATCGGTTCACCAAAATTCACATAACCTTTACCGTAGTTACGCAGGCTCTTGATGGCTTTAATGACACCACCAATGGATTCTTTTTGCTTTTTGCTGCCGCTGAGTTCTTTGTGGTATGAGCCAACTTCCATGACATGTTCATAACCTATATAAACAGGGACTAATGTCAGTGGTCGGTCAATGCCGCGTAATAGGCTTTGAATGGTCATCGCTAGCATGCCAGTTTTAGGCTGAAGTAAACGACCGGTGCGGCTGCGGCCACCTTCGGTATAGTATTTTACTGCGTAACCTCGCTCGAATAACAAGCCCAGATACTCACGGAAAATCGTTGAGTACATGCGATTACCACGGAAGCTTCGGCGGATGAAAAACGCGCCTGCTTTTCTGAAAATCGGGCCAGCTGGCCAGAAATTTAAGTTAATTCCTGCAGCGATACGGGGCGTCACAAGCCCTTCATGGAAAATTACATAGGTCAGTAATAAGTAATCCATATGGCTGCGATGACATGGTACGTAGATAATTTCGTGTCCGTCTTGAGCGACTTCTCTCAGTTTGCTGGCATTGTTTACTTCGATGCCTTGATATAGACGATTCCAAAGCCAAGTTAAAATGCGATCGCCAAAGCGAATCATTGAATCACGATAATCGCCAGCGATCTCATCCATCATTTTAAGCGCATTTTGTTTAGCTTTTTGTTCTGAGATTTTTTTACTGGCAGCCTCGTCAGCAATTACACGTTTTACCGCAGGGTTTGCAAGCAAAGCGGTAAACATTTGATCGCGATGCATTAGGCGTGGGCCAGTTGCAGCGATAGTTTGGCGATGAAAATGAAAACGAGCAACCCGTAATAGCTTGTGAGCAGTTGATTTGTCTGTACCGTGATCGTCTGCCATCGCGCGTAGTGATAATGCTTCGCTAAAGCGCACTAGTGTATGACGGCCTAGAAAGAGGACGATAAAAAACTTGCGCAGCGGAGTTGGAGACTCTTGATCTGCGAGCAAGGTGCCGACATTAGCATTGTTTTTTTCTAATGTTGGACGACGCCCCCAAACAAGATTTGCAGGTATTAATTGTGCGTTAAGGTCGCTGTCTTCGGCATGAAGTTTTAGTAGCCTGATACCTTGGATAAGTGCTTTTGTTTTGCGATGTTTTTTACCAAATAGCAGGGCGGTTGGCTTTTCCAAGCATAAGGTGCGATCGAAAGTTTGCCCTTTGATGGTGACTTGGCTTAATGGGTCAGGTAAACCCATGCGCTTACATGCTTTTTGTAGCGCGAGTAAATCACTGGCCGATTGGTGTCGAACAATATAGAAAATCGGCTGTTTGTCATTCTTTTTGGTAAGTTCAGGTAGGCTGTCCGGTACGATTTTACAGCGAACCAATAACCTGACAGGCAGTGACAGTAAAAAGTAAAAAAGTGAACGTAATGCTAACATGTGAAATCGCTCAGATTTATCAGGCCGCTGATTTTAGCATTAATGCTAAGCGTTGTCGCACCTGTAAATGTTGCAACTAATGTCGTTTAGTCTGGCTTAGTTTCGTCAATATTAGCGGCAACAGAGGCTTCAGCAAGCTGACGATTCTTCTGCTTGAGTAACTTATCAACGTAACGGGCCATTTTTACTTTTTGCTTTATCGATGTTTCTAAAATATCTTCAATTTCACGCAGTACATCTTTGATGTTTTCGACATTTTCTGAGGAATTGACAATAAGTTGCTCTTTGCTCGTTTGCGGCGCCGCTTCACTTTGTTCAAGACTTAACGAGCCGGTTAATTCAGCGCCCATTTCTTCTGCGACGGCGTTAATCGCGTCGATGTCTATGCTTGGTAATTCTTCTAAAAAACCAAATAGTAGTATACGGTCAACAAAGATATTGATTTTCCGTGGCACACCTAAGGTTTTTTCGTGAATTAAGGCGTAGGTTTGTTCAGAGAATAGCTCCTCTTTGTCGCAGCCCGCTAATTGAAGCCGATGTTTAATATAGTTTTCAACTTCTTCCACGGTGAGCGGACGTAGGTGGGCAGATGCAATAATTCGCTGGCGAAACTGTTCCATATTGGGCGCTTGGATAATACCTTTAAGCTCTTCTTGGCCGAGCAAGAAGCTTTGAATAAGAGGCTGGTTATCCAGTTGAAAGTTTGAAAGCATCCGCAATTCTTCAACCGTTTCTGCGGGTAGATTTTGCGCTTCATCAACTAACAGCAATGCGCGTTTACCTTGCTTATGTAAGGCAACCAAAAATTGCTCAATTGCTTTGAGCATGTCAGCTTTGCTATCCCCTTGATAGGCAATACGGAACTCGGCAATAACAAGCTCTAACAGCTCTTCAGGGTTAAGCTTGGTGGTCACTAACTGGGCTGCAACGATGTTGGCTTCCGGTAAATTGCTCATTAAGTTTCGCGCAATGGTGGTTTTACCCGTGCCAATCGGCCCAGTGATCACAATAAAGCCTTCTTTTTGATCTAAGCCATATTGTAAATAAGAGAGTGCTCGTTGGTGGTGTTTAGAGGCGAAGAAAAAACGAGGATCTGGACTGAGCTGAAACGGACGCTCAGTAAAGCCGTAGTAACTTTCGTACATAATTAAAAATCTTTTGTTATCGAGAGCGTTGCGCGGTTTTCGTCGTAGTCTCGAGTATTGGTATTAGATGTTCGCGCAAGATGTCTGAGATCAAAGTTTACAGAAATAGATTTACCAAGAGTTCGTGAATAGCCAATCGTATAAGTGCGGTAATAGTCGCGTCGCTCGGTATCAATGTCGACATTTCGAGTAAAAAAGTCATTTCGAGAAAATTGATAAGCTGCTGTTAGCTGACTTCTTGCGTTTAACTGCCTACTTGTGCTTAAGCCAAAGGATACGTCGTCTTGGGTATTGCCAGTATTAAGATCTTCCCGTTCATTGCTGGAAATCGTGAGGGAAAAAGTTGTTCGCGATAATGAGAGAGTTGAATTCCATGCAAGACGTTTGTTCAAAGAAAATTGATTATCCTCAACGGGTCTAATATCGAAAATAGGTAGTTCAAAAAATAGTTCTGGCTGCGTTTCGTTGTCTAAGTTTGATAAGCAGCTATCGATATCAATTGGTTGATTGAGTGGGCAGAACAAAACAGATTCAGTGAAAACCTCAAAGTTATCCCTTTGAAACGCTTGAATTTGTTCGTTGTAGCTAATGGTGTTGGTAAGTCTTTTGTTTCTGTGATTAATGTTTAACCCATACGAATCACCAAAAAATCGTTGGTTATAACTAGCAGATATTTGGGTGCGAGTAGTTGGCTGCCAGTTAAACTCAAATGCGACGTAATCATCGCTTAATTCTTCATCTTCCGCTGCATTATATGACAAGTCTATTATCATTAGGTTGACGGGCTGCCAACGAAAACCAGCACCATATGACTCACCCTGATTCAAGCTGTTGTTTGACACACTGCCAGAAAAATTCTCGTCAAAATAGCGTATAAACGGATTGAGCTTCCATGATGTAATGACACCAAATCTTGCTTGAACTTGATAGCTTCTGGCAGACTCTCCCCTATTTTTTCGATCTGAGTAGCTGCTCGAGATATCCCAAAATACATTTTTTTGGCCAATACCATTTTGGAAGCTAAAACTGTTGGTGTAGCCATAGCTTTCACCTACGTTGTCACCTGATCGGCTATCATTATATTGGCCACCTATAGATAACAAAAAGTCGCTGTTTTGAACTTGATAATTAAGGCCCGCTCCGTAATTAGTTGTTCGTACGGTGTCACCGGATATTAGGTCTGACGCAAAATTGCCACCTGTGCTACGTGGTACGTTAGCAATATTAGCCTGTAAATTAACTGTTGGTCCTTTACGCCAAGGGGTAATGTTTATTTGAGAGCTTAATGATTCATAGCCTTCATTTGCGTCACTGTCATGACTATAAAACTGATGAGTATAATTGCCATTTATGTTGGCATTGATGATAGCCGATGAAATAGAGTGGTTAAGGCCTAAAATAGCTCTGGTAACAAGGCTGTTTTGCTTATCAAAAGAGCTAAGCTCGACATTGTCTGAAAACACCTCTTCAATACTGATGGTAGGCGCAAAGCTTGAATCAGCTGCTTGAACAGAAAAGTGTAGCAACTGACATAGCATTGCGATTGAGACTTTACCTTTTACGTCCATAGCCATATCCGTAATAGCCATACACATCCTTGCTGGTTTTAATGGTTTTATTGAGTACAAAGCCAACGGCAAGATCTTCATCAAGCTGCATAGTCGCTCGCTTAATATCTTCGATTTTGGTTTTTGATTCCTCTGCGACAACTACGGCTTGGCCAACAAGGCTAGCAAGTACGGGTGTCTCAGTGACACCGAGCAATGGCGGACTATCGAATATCACGACTCGATCAGGATAGCGCTGAGATAATTCGTTGGCTAGTTTAGCCATACGCTCACTGGCTAGCAGTTCGTTAGTTAAATGGTGTGCAGTGCCTGCCGGCATAATTTTTAAGTTAGGTAAATTAGTTGGATAGATTATGCGAGCGACATCATCGGTATCGCCACAAAGGTAATCTAGTAGGCCAGTGTCATTCTCGAACTCTAATTCGCGGTGTAAACTCGGCCTTAATACATCAGCATCAATGAGTAGAACGGTTTTATCTTGTTCGAGTGCAACACTTAACGCTAGGTTAATGGAAACAAAGGTTTTCCCTTCGTTAGGGTTCGCGCTGCTAACCATGATTAAGTTGCTTTGACGTAATGTTTTGGCGGCAGGGCCAAATGCATTATTGAGCAGTTTACGCTTGATATGCCTAAATTCTTCTTGCTGGTGATGCGAATCTCCACCGCTGTGTAGGAAACCACGTTCTGTGAGTTTGTCATTGTCGACAAAAATACTGTGCTTTTCTTGCGGTACATTTTCTACAGGGGGAGGAGTAGCGCTTTCTTCGCTCTTAGATTGACTAGACTGCTCTACAATCTGTGCTGATTTTCGCTTTGCAAGCGCTTTTTCAATAGTACTCATTAACCTAGTACCCCTTTTAATGGTGCTTGAACGATATCAGGAAACGCAAAATAGCTAATAAAGCCAACAAGCAAAACAAGCAGCACTAAATTAGACATCATAAATAGCACAGTTTTTCTACGGTGCCATTGATGCAGCCCTAAAGTCTCATTCGCAGAAACAGTACCAAATACTGGGACACCTGTAACTCTCGATAATTGTTGAGTAGAAGTAATGACTGGGCTAATTTGACTCATTAATAACGACATTCCAAGTCCAGCACCAACCCCGAGGATTGTCACTCCGATAAAATAAACTAATCTTGGCGGACCAGAAGGCTGTAAAGCCGCTCTCGGCGGGTCAATAACTCGGAATTGAATTTTATCCGTTGTCTCGTCTGCCTGTTGTGCCAGTTGAGCGGTTTCTTTACGTGCTAATAACTCTTCGTATTTATTTTTTGTGATGTTATAGCCGCGGTTTAGTGCGGTAAGCTCTGCTTCTATCTCCGGCAGAGAGTGTATTTTGTTTCCTATTTCAGTTACGCGCCTTTTAAAATTTTCTACGCGCACTGTCAGTGAAGCGACCTCATTTTCATATTGGTTAGCTTGTATTTTTAGCTCTTGATAAACTGGGTTTTTGTCAACGCTTGTAACAGCTTTGTTAGTCTCTTCTTCAGAAGTTTTAATAGATGAGTAATAAGCTTCTATTTCTTCAGTTCGAAGGCGGTTGAGTTCATCTAATCGACGCTGAATTTCTTGAACTTCTGGATGCTTTTCAGTAAAGCGAAGTAATTTCTCATCCATACTGCGTTCAAGCTGTTCGATACGAGAATCATAAGTGGTAGCGACGCTATTATTGCTTTTAACCCGACTCGTGAATAAACCGAATACTGGCTCCTCACCGGCAAGTTGTGCTTTAGCGGAAGCTAATCGAGTTTTGGCTTCTTCCAGTTGAAGTTGCGCTCGTTCCAATTGCTCTTGCTCACTATTTAGCGTGGCATAAAAACCGCCACTATTGCTCATTAGTACATCACCGTACTTCTGTTTAAAGCTTGTTAAACGTGTTTCAGCCGCAACTAAGCGATTTTCATAATCTCTAATTTGCGCATTCAGAAACTTTTGTGCTTCATCTGAATCACTGCGCGTCTCACCCAAAGTATTTTCAATAAAGACGGTAAGTGCTGCCTGAACTATATTTTTCGCAACTTCTGCATTTTTGTCTTCGATAGACAATGTATAGATATTTTCGCGGCCCGCGCTGGATATTCTTAGGTCTTTTTTTAAATCTTCAATGATTTTATCGTACTCTTCGGTTGTATTGGCCTGCACGTCCAAGTCTGTCATACGAGAAATACGTTCTAGATTTGGTCGGCTTAGTAAAGTCCTGACCATTAGGCGGATTTGGGTATCGGGGTTTGTTTCTACAGTTAATCCGCGTAGCAGGGGCCTCAGCAATGATTGTGTGTCGACATAAACACGTGCGGAAGATTCATAAACATTGGGCATCTGAGCAACAAAATACCAGCCGATTGGGCAAATTGCCCAAGTTGCGATAATAATATAACGGCGTTTAATCCATATACCTTTCAGATAGTCGACTATCTGTTCAAGTAATTCTTGCATTCCCGACCTCTTACTAACAGGCTCTTGTCTTATTAATTAAAACCATGTTTCCGGCACGATTATGATGTCTCCGGGCAGCATATCAACATTGGCAGAAATATCACCGCTTTTGATAAGGTCATCAATTGCTAGTGGATACTGCTTCTGCACACCATTTTCTATCCTTACTAGCACAGCATCATTACCATCGGCAAATTCTGTTAAACCACCGACAGTGATCATGACGTCGAGCAGTGTCATATTCTTTTTGTAATTTATCGCAAGTGGCTGTGCTGCTTCGCCTATAACACGAATTTGCTCGCTAAATGGACCGACAAAGCCACCAACGGTGACGGTAACGATTGGATCTCTTAAATAAGTGCCTAGAACTTCTTCAATATCTCTAGCCAATTCAGTAGGCGTTCTGCCTGATACCGGAATATCCTCAACGAGTGATGTAGTAATCATACCGTCTGGTCGAACAATGAAGCTACCTGAGACTTCAGGGTTGCCATAAACAAAAATATTGACTGAGTCACCAGCACCAATAAGATAGCGATAAGAGTCAATATCGGTTGTTTTTGAAGGGTGCAGTGTTGCTTGAGGTAGTTGGTCTACAGAGCTACAAGCCACAAGCAAGTTTACGAAAAACAGTGCCGCAATGGTTTTTATAGTGTGGATAATACGTTTTTCCATGGTTAGTACCTTAATACCCGACATTCTAGTGATATTGCAAAATGATTGTATTGCATTTTTTTATTGTGTGCACACTTTTTAACAAATGGGTTGCGCTATTTAAAGTGTGTAAATGCATAGTTAACTCTGCTAGAGTTATCAACGCGCCAAAATAAGTGTTTTTCTGTTTTTTTAAGCGTACTCAAAGGAATAGTATAACTAATATGCCAGTCATTGCATTTCGAGACTTATCCATAAGTAGCAAGTCGTTTGTTTTGCTGGAGCTACTTGTTTTTATGTCTAGTTTATTGGTTGCGATTTCAGCGAACCAGTGGATAGGCATAGTCGATTTTACTCTACCGCCAAACAACGTATTGTTCATATATGCGTTAGTTTTCGCGTTAACTTTTCAGTTAACATGCTTGGCGCTTGGTTTATATAACTCTAAACTAAGAGAGAACTTTAGAGGCTTATTTCGCCGTATACTACTTGCTATCGCAATAGCCTTCTCTATCGTTACCCTGTTCAATCCACTTTACGGTGACTTTGCATTACCCATTGAATTACTCGCACTGTCCTCATTGATCGGTTTATTGTTCGTACTTGTTTTGAGATTTAGCGCACATCGCCTTGATTTTTTTGGCTTCCATAAAAGAAAGGTGTTAGTCATTGGTGCTGGTCAAAGAGCATCTATTATTGAAAAGCGTATGCGTCGCGACGTTGATAGGCAGTCGTTTAAAGTACACGCCTACGTGCAAATGGAAGGTGATAGTGCAGATGGCATTGAGCGAGAAACTAAAATTCGCCTCGATGGCTCGCTTGTTAGCTATGCGCTTGACAATGAAATTGATGAGATTGTTGTCGCCAGTGATGAAAGACGTAACAACCTGCCAGTTGATGAACTCTTCGCATGCAAAATTCGTGGTATCGAAGTTACTGAAATTTTAGATTTTATCGAGCGAGAAACAGGGCAAATCGCGGTTAATTTGATCTACCCAAGCTGGGTGATTTATTCTAACGGTTTTACCTCAACGAATTACTTACGCAACACTTTAGATTGGCTCTTTAACGCAGCAATCGCCTTTGTACTGTTATTGATTACATGGCCAGTGATGTTGATCACGGCCATCATTATTAAACTAGATGATGGATTTTCTGCACCGATATTTTATCGTCAAGAACGTGTAGGTGTAGATGGCCATCCGTTCTATATCATCAAGTTTAGAAGCATGCGCGTCGACGCGGAAAAAGATGGCGCGCAATGGGCGTCAAAAAATGACGATAGAACAACGCGCATCGGTAATTTTATTCGCAAATATCGCATTGATGAGCTACCGCAAATTTATAATGTTATGCGTGGTGATATGGGCTTTGTTGGGCCGCGACCAGAGCGTCCAGAGTTTGTACAAAACTTAGTTAAATCAATTCCGTATTACAATGAGCGACACAATGTCAAACCAGGCTTGGCTGGTTGGGCGCAATTAAAATATCCTTACGGTGCAACTGAAGCTGATGCATTGGAAAAACTTAAATACGACCTGTATTACATTAAGCATCGCAGTTTCTTTTTAGATTTGTTGATTCTGATCCGCACGGTCGAAATTGTTGTCTTTGGCAAGGGTAGGTAAGGTCATATGACTAAACGTACTCACCAAGCTATGACAGTTGATGTGGAAGACTACTTTCACGTGTCTGCGTTTGAGCAAAATATCTCTCGGCAAGACTGGCAAAAGTTACCGCTTAGAGTCGAGCAAAACACCTATCGTTTGCTAGAACTGTTTGATCAACACAACGCAAGAGCGACTTTTTTTACCTTAGGTTGGGTTGCTGAGCAGTGTCCACAATTGATTAAAGACATTGTAGCGCAAGGTCATGAACTGGCTAGTCATGGTTATGATCATCAGCGCGCTATTGTGATGACACGTGAACAATTCAAGCAAGACGTTGCCAAGAGCAAAGACTTATTAGAACAAGCGAGCGGTGAACAAATCTTGGGGTATCGCGCTCCCAGCTTTTCAATTGGTGAGCAAAATGTCTGGGCATATGATGTTTTAGCTGAGCTTGGTTTTGAATACAGCTCGAGCACTTACCCTATTGAGCATGACCTTTATGGCGTTCCTCATTGGCCGAGATTTAAATTCAGACGTGATGAGGGCATAATCGAGATTCCGGTACCTACAATACGTAAAAATGGCAGTAATATCGGTATTGGTGGCGGCGGCTATTTTAGGCTTTACCCATACTCCTTTTCTAAACGCAGAATTGACAAGTATTTATCACAAGAATCAGCGCCTTATAGCTTTTATTTCCATCCATGGGAGATCGATCCTGAGCAACCTCGTATAGAGGGAGCTTCATTGCGCTCGAAAGTTCGTCATTACATCAACTTGTCAAGAATGGAAGGCAAGATAGTTAAACTGCTCAATGATTATCAATGGTCAACAATGCGGGCCGTTTATTTAGAGGGATAATCGCATGGGGATCATGGATGTGAACAATAACGCGGTACAAACAGAATCATTAGCGGCAGAACATTTCATTGTGACTGAGCTAACGTCCGAGCATGAATTGTGGGATAACTATGTACATAGTCATACTCAAGGGTCATTTTTTCATTTAAGCAATTGGCAGAAAGTCATTTCATCAGTGTTTGGTCATCGCTGCTATTACTTAATAGCTTGGCATGGTGAGAAAATTGCTGGTGTGCTTCCCTTAGTCCAAGTGAAAAGTCAGCTTTTTGGTCATGCGTTGGTGTCTACACCTTTTTGTGTCTATGGTGGCGTGCTAGCAGACAGCCATGAAGTGCAGCAAGTACTGGAGCAGAAAGCGTGCAAGTTAGCTGAACAATTGACAGTAGATTATTTAGAACTACGTTATCGCCACGCTCAACAAAACAACTTTCTACTTAAACAAGTGCATAGCACTTTTGCCTGTGAAATAGCAGCTTCAGATGAAGCTATTTTGGCGGCGGTAAAAAAGAAGCAAAGAGCGGTTATACGTCACTCACTTAACAACGGACTAGCAATTGAACATGGCGAAGATGTCGATAACTTCTATCACTTATTATCGACGAGTTACCGCAACTTGGGCACACCCATATTTACGAAAAAATATTTTGCTGCCTTGCTAGAGCACTTCGGCGAAGATATTGATGTTTCGTTAGTTCGAGATAGTAGCGGTCAAGCGTCCAGCGCGGTGATGAACTTTTACTATCAGCAGCAAGTGTTGCCATATTACGGTGGTGGGAATGATGCTGCTAGAGCCCTTAAAAGTGCAGATTTTATGTACTATCAAGTGTTATGTTATGCGCGAGCAAAAGGCTGCAATTATTTTGATTTTGGCCGCAGTAAAAACGACAGTGGACCTTATAAGTACAAGAAAAACTGGGGAATGACTCCTGAGCCTTTGCATTATTACTATTACTTAGTAAAAGCCAAAGAGCTGCCGAACTTGAGCCCCAATAATCCTAAATACCAGTTATTCATTCGTCTGTGGCAAAAACTGCCACTAGCTGTTAGCCAGTGGCTTGGCCCATTATTGTCTAAATATTTGGGATAGCGTTTATGAACAAGCCACCGCTACTATTTTTGTGTCACCGCATTCCATTCCCACCAAATAAAGGGGATAAAATTCGCTCGTTTAATATTTTACAAATGTTGAACAAGCATTATGACGTTTACCTCGGCTGCTTTATTGATGACCCTTACGATGAGCAGTACGTTGATGAACTTAAAAAGCACTGTCATCAGCTGTTTTACCGCAATCAGAACAAACTCGTCGCTAAAATTAAAGGCATGACGGCTTTTCTTACTGGCAAACCAATAACCTTGCCATACTACTATGACCGAGAAATGGCGAAGTGGTGTCAAGAGGTCGCTGATAGACATGCCATTGAAAAAGTATTTGTCTATTCATCGTCAATGGCACAATACTGCGAAACAGCGCAATTTAATCAATGCCAACGGGTGATAGACTTTGTCGATGTCGACTCTGATAAATGGCGTCAGTATGCAGAAAATAGGTCAGGGCTAGCAAAATTCATATTCCAGCGCGAGTTTAAAACACTGGCGCGATACGAAGACAAAGTTTGCCTGCAATTTGATGCCTCGCTCTTTGTTTCGCCTGATGAAGCAAAGTTATTTAGAGCACGCCAGCAAGTTACTGCACAGGCAAAGGTACAAGGCATATTAAATGGTGTCGATATTGGATTTTTTAATCCAAATGCTTCACTTGCGCCGGAAAATAAAGTGCCTGATGGCCCTTTTATCAGTTTTACGGGCGCTATGGATTACTGGGCAAATGTTGATGCCGTGCTTTGGTTTGCAGAAAACGTGTGGCCGATTGTTAAAAAAAATATCCCGTCACTTAGTTTTGTGATTGCTGGGGGTAACCCAACCAATCAGATTAAATCATTAGCAACACAGCCAGATGTTATTGTCACTGGTCGGGTTGAGGATATACGCCCCTACATAACTCAGGCTGCGTGTATTGTCGCACCGCTGCGCATTGCCCGTGGTATTCAAAACAAAGTGCTTGAAGCCATGTCACTGGATAAACCAGTAGTGTGTACTTCAATGGCAATGGAAGGGATCAATGCTCCGCATCATCGATATTGTCAGGTGCATGATGAACCGGAAGCCTTTGCTGAGGCGGTAATCGAGTTGGTTAACTCGACACAAGTTTCAGCAACTACCGAACTTGTCACTGAAAATCGAGCATGGATAAAAGAACATTTTACTTGGCAGGCAACCCTAGCACCGCTTGCTAAGCTTTATCAAATAGAATCTTCAGAGGTTACAAGCCAATGATGGCGATCAACAGTCGACAGTTTATCTTGATGTTTGCTGTCCTGATAGCAGCTTGGATGCTGGTATTTTGGGATGGTATTACGGGCATGGAAGCAATTTGGCGTCGTTCTGACACATTTGCGCATGGTTATTTTATTTTACCGATAGTGATCTGGTTGTTGCATCGCGATCGTGCTTATTTACAATCCGCTAAAGTCCAGTCAACTTGGTTACCTTTGCCACTTTTAGCTGCCAGTAGTTTTGTTTGGCTCTTTGCATATGCAGCTGACATCAATGTGTTGAGTCAGCTGGCTGCCGTGACCGCGCTCATATTTCTAGTTTGGATGTTAATAGGTAATCAGTTGGCATGGCGATACAAGTTTCCATTGGCCTACTTACTCTTTGCTGTGCCTATGGGGGAAAACTTAATTCCTAGCCTACAAGATATTACGGCGTGGATAACAGTTTTCTTGCTTAAAGTACACGGCATACCCGTATTTCGAGATGGCTGGTATATCCAGATTCCAACTGGCATGTTCGAAGTGGCTGTGGCTTGTTCTGGTATTCGTTACCTCATTGCTTCTATGGCGGTTGGCACCTTATACGCTCACTTAACTTATCGTTCGTTCAAAAAGCAGCTATTGTTTATTGTTTTCGCTTTCTTACTGCCAATTTTAGCCAATGGCGTGCGTGCATACTTGATTGTCATTATCGCCCACTACTCAGACATGAAGTATGCAACTGGGGCTGATCATTTAGTTTATGGTTGGATATTCTTTGGTTTTGTCATCATGCTAATGTTTTGGGTTGGGGGAAAGTTTGCCGACCCTGAACCCAAGACGGAGCTTTATAGCGATAGCGAATCGACGAAATCTAAGGGGCATTACAACAAGTTCTGGGTGAGTACCTCAGCCTGTTTATTGCTGATGGCGACCTTGTTTGTTGAGCATAATATTAATGCCGTTGAGTTACCTGAAAGTGCAGATACAGTCATTCAAATGCCTGACTCGAATTGGGGTGTTAGTTTTACCCAGCCGCTGCAATCTAACGTTCAGCGTGAGAGCAATGGTATAGAGTTGTTTTTTGCTCGCTATGGCAATAAGCAAAGTGAAGGCGAGTTAGTGAGTTTTGCCAATAAGCTTTATGATGCTGAACGCTGGACTGTGGTTGATCGAGTTACCAAAATTGACAATGGGCAAACCTACCGTTACTTACTGTTAAGAGATATTCAAGGTCAAGAAAGGACGGTTTTATACTGGTATCAAATTGGTGAAAGAACATTTGTCAGCCCTTCAATTGTGAAGTTATATCAGGCATTTGCGCTACTTACCGGTCAAGTTAAATTCGCTAGTTTTGTTGCAGCGTCTAGTTTAAATACAGGCCAAGATGATTTAGCAGAGCGGTTATTATTAAATGCAATGTTAGGTATTAGCCAAGTGCCTAAAAATTAATAAACCTAGCTAAATCGCTAATTTAACAACTAGTACCTAATTTACTTTTAGAGGAAAAGTTGGTGCTTAAGCCCAATTATTAAAGTGGTGACAATGGAAAAACAATATTTGAAGTTAGCCGTCTATACAGGGGATATATATAGTCATAGTACTGTAAAGCCTATTTATCATATTGCTAAACACTTTCCTGATTCGAAAATTAAAGTCTTTGTTAATGTACCCCATGTTCCCTTTAGGAAAGTTATTAAGGCACAAATAAAAAATTTGAAGTTAAATGGTTTTTTTCGAGTACTCGAAATAAGTGGTATTTTGTGGGAACGAGGCACTAATAAATTAGTTGAGTTATTTACATCAAATAGAAAGCAAAGCAATGGAAGATTGATTGATTACTTTCAAGAAGTATTCGAAAGCCCTAATATTGAGATTGAGTTCATTCGTAATATAAACGAGCTTGGACCTTCTCTTATTTCAGAATTCTCTCCTGATATAGGCTTATCAATTGCAGCACCAATCTTGACTGAAAGCGTTTTATCCATTGCTACATTAGGAAATTTAAATGTACATAAAGGTATGCTGCCAAAATATAGAGGCATGCCACCAGCGTTTTGGGAAATTTATCATGGAGAAAAGGTAGTTGGTTGCACGATACATGAAATGACCGCAGAGCTTGATGGAGGCAATATTTTATTGGAAGAAGAAATTCCTACCCATAAATGGTCTACACCCAAAGGGCTTCAAGTCCAGTTAGATGAGATGGCAACAAAAATGTACCCTGAAGCTATTTCAATGTACTTGGCTGGCCATAAAGGAAAAGAGCAATTTGGGGAGAAGAATACTTTCACAAAACCTAGCTTGAAAGCTTATCGTCAATTAATAAACAAACAGTCTGCCAATCTAAATATTCACAAATTAAAGTACATTATTAAACAATTGGTTCTGATTAGTATTCTCATACCTTATGGAAAGTTGATTGCACTCTATAGAGGGCTAACAGGAAAGCAAATTACTACGGTACTTCTATATCACCGAGTAAATGATTTCCAGCGTGACAACCTTACTGTTGGTGTTGAGCAATTCAATTGCCAAATGGAGTATATAAGTAAATCATTGAATGTTATTGGTATTGAAGATTTGCAGGCTAATAAAGTAGATCGTTTCAGCTTAAAACCAAATGTCGCAATAACATTTGATGATGGATATCTCGATAATTTTCTTAATGCTTTCCCTATTTGCCAAAAAAATAAAGTATGTGCTTCATTTTATGTCTCAACTGAAATGGTTGATAAAGGAAAACCATTTCCACATGATCAAAAGCATAATCTTATATTTGCAAATATGACTTGGGATAATTTAAAAGAAATGAAGCTTGCTGGTATGCATATTGGTTCTCACACGATGAATCATGTAAGAAGCAGTACAACCCAACCATGTGAATTAAAGAGAGAGTTTAGTTATTCAAAAATGGTATTGGAGCAACAATTGAATGAACCTGTTGATTCACTAGCCTACCCTTTCGGTGGAAAAAGTGATTTTAACAAAGAGTGTTTAGAGTTAGCTAAAGAGGCTGGCTATAAAACTGTTTTATCAGCATATGGTGGGGTAAACAGACAGCTAGATTTGTTTAACATCAAGAGAAAAGGGATCGATTGGACATTCTCACATTGGGCGTTCGTTTCACAAATCTATGACTGGAAATAATTGAAGGAGGATGTACGGGTTGATTGAGCAAAAAAATAAAATTCATGTGTGCCATATCGTTCATCATTTTGTTGCAGCAGGTTTGGAAAATGGAATTGTGAATTTGATAAATCACTTACCAACTCAAGAGTATCGACATTCAATAATTTGTATTGCTGATTATGATCGCAACTTCATAAAGCGCTTAAAAGTAAGAAATATTGATATATATGAGCTCCATAAAACAGCAGGGAATGGAGTTGGTTGGCTATATAGATGTTACAAGCTTTTTAAAAAAATAAAGCCCGATTTATGCCATAGTCGTAATTTGAACCCCCTAGAAGCGCAAATAGCCGCTTTTTTAGCAGGTATACGCGTTAGGATTCATGGAGAGCACGGCTGGGATGTAAATGATCTAAAAGGAAATAACGTAAAGAACCAATATATAAAAAAGTTGTTTAAACCCCTAATTCACCAATACGTGGCTTTATCGAATGAAGGTATGGATTATTTAAAATATAGAATTGGTGTAAATTCGAATCAACTTTATCATATATGTAATGGTGTTGATGTTGATCGTTTTCATCCGAAAGTGAACGTTTCAAATCCAATAGATATTAACTTTTCCAAAGGAGCTATTGTTTTTGGCACAGTAGGCAGACAGGTGCAAGTTAAAAACCATCAGCAACTCCTTAACGCGTTTATAAAGCTTAAGCAAAGTGATATACCCAATGTCCAACGAGCAAAGCTGTTAATTGTCGGTGATGGGGTATTGAAAGAGCCCTTAACAGCAATGGCTCAACAATCTGGATATCGAGATGATATTTGCTTTGCTGGCCACCGTGACGATATTCCTCAAACAATGGCCTCAATGGATGTATTTGTGCTGCCTTCACTCGCTGAAGGAATTTCCAATACGATATTAGAGGCGATGGCATCAGGCCTACCGGTAATTGCCACCAATGTTGGCGGCAACCCAGATTTAATCATGGCAGACCATCACAATTCTCATCTTGTTGAAGTCAACGATGTAACCGCATTATCTAATTCGATGGCTCAATATCTGATAAATCAAGAACGCTTGGAAAAAGACAGCATCAAGGTCAGAGAGCATTGCGTTAAACACTTTAGTATTGAGTCTATGGTCGCTAAGTATCATGACCTTTACACTTCGTTATACCAACAAAAAGTCTCAGGGAGGGGTTAGAGATGTGTGGCATAGCTGGAATTTTTCATGTTAGCGAGCAGCAAGCGATAGCGCCGGAGCTGATTGCGTCAATGAATGATAAGCAAATCCATCGCGGCCCTGATGCTGGCGACTACTATTTTGAACCGGGTTTGGCATTGGCTCATCGGCGTTTATCCATTATAGATTTGGAAGGTAGTCCGCAACCCATGGCAAGCGCTTGTGGTCGGGCTGTGATCGTTTTTAATGGTGAGATCTATAATTTTAAGGCCTTGCATACTGAGCTTAAAGCCAAGGGCTATCAATTTAACACCGATGGCGATACAGAAACCATTTTAAATGCCTATTTGGAATGGGGCGAAGATTGTGTGCATCATCTGCGAGGCATGTTTGCCTTTGCCGTTTGGGACACTCGCAAACAGGCGTTGTTTGTCGCCCGTGATAGATTAGGTATCAAGCCGCTTTATTTCTCATTGCTAGATAATGGCCATTTTGTTTTTGGCTCTGAGCTGAAAGTATTAACGCAACATTCGCGCTTTGACCGCAGTTTGCGTGATACCACCATTGAAGATTATTTTACCTTTGGCTATGTACCTGAGCCATATACCATTTATCAACATGCTTATAAGCTTAGACCCGGTCATTGCTTCACCATAGCGCGCGGTCAGCGGCAATTGCCAGAGCAACAAGAGTACTGGGATATTCCGATTAATCCGCACAGTGAATTAAGCGAACAGGAAATTGAAGCGCAATTGGTTGAGCGTTTAAAAGAAGCGGTTGATATTCGCATGGTGGCGGATGTGCCATTGGGCTCGTTTTTATCGGGCGGTGTTGACTCCAGTGCAGTTGTTGCGCTGATGTCACAACTGCAAGATGATCCTGTCAATGCATGTTCGATTGGTTTTGATATTGCGGAATTTAATGAAACTGAGTTTGCCAAACAGGTCGCCCATCGCTATCAGGCCAATCACCATATCGAGATGGTGGATCAAAATGACTTCGAGCTGATTGATAAACTGGCGTTTTTATACGATGAGCCTTATGCCGATAGTTCGGCCATGCCAACCTATCGCGTTTGTGAACTAGCGCGCAAACATGTCACGGTAGCCCTTTCTGGCGATGGTGCAGACGAGTTGTTTGCGGGCTACGGTCGCTATCGATTGCATGGGCACGAAGAAAAAGTGCGGGCCATGTTGCCACTGTCAATGCGCAAGCCTATTTTTGGGCCACTTGGGGCCTTGTACCCGAAACTGGATTGGGCGCCAAGAGTATTAAGAGGGAAAACGACATTTCAATCCATGGCACTTGATACGGTGCAGGGCTATCACAACTCAATGTCGATTCTGCGCCAAGACGAGCGGATGAAGCTCTTTTCAGAGGAGTATAAACAGAAGTTAAATGGCTATACTTCAGTCGCCGTTTTTGATCAATACCGCGATAAATTAGCTGGGCTAGACCCAATTAAACAAGCACAGTACTTGGATATGAAAACCTACTTGGTTGGGGATATTCTGACTAAGGTTGATCGCGCCAGTATGGCGCATTCATTGGAAGTTCGCGTGCCATTTTTAGATCACAAGTTTGTGGAGTGGGGCTTTAATGCCCCTACCCAGCTGAACTTAGTGGGTGGTGTTGGTAAAAGCACCCTGAAAAAACAAATGGAGCCGCATCTACCCCATGATGTGCTGTATCGGAAAAAAATGGGCTTTTCTGTGCCGCTTGCCACTTGGTTCCGTGGGCCGCTTAAAGACCGGCTTTACGATAGTTTGTTAAGTGAAGCCATGGGGCAGTTTGGTTACTTTTCGTCAAAGCAGCTCAAAACCTTAATTGATCAGCATGTCAAAGGTATCCGAGATAATAGTGCTTCGCTGTGGACCCTAATGATGTTTGAGTCGTTTTTACGACAAAGCAAGGCCGCCTAGCGATGAAAGTGTTACATGTACTCGACCATTCGATCCCACTGCATAGTGGTTACACTTTTCGAAGCCGAGCGATATTACAAACTCAGCATCAGTTAGGTATTGAAACTTGTCATGTGACTAGCCCTAAACACGGCAATACTGAGGCTTTGATTGAGCAAGTGGATGACCTGATATTTTATCGCAGCGCGCCAGCCAATGGTTTGTTGAGTAAAGTGCCTGTGCTTAATCAATGGTCAATTATTGCCCCCTTGGAAAAACGTATTCTTGAAGTAATTGACCGTGAAAAGCCAGATATTATCCATGCCCATTCGCCAGCCCTTAACGGTTTGGCGGCACTAAAAGCGGGCAAAAAGTTGGGGATACCTGTGGTCTATGAAATTCGCGCGTTTTGGGAAGATGCCGCGGTTGATCACGGCACCTGCAAGCAAGGTGATCTGCGTTATCAAATGACGCGTTCGCTGGAATCCCATGTAGTTAAACAAGCGGATGCGGTAACCACCATTTGCCAAGGTCTGAAAAATGATTTAATTGCCAGAGGTGTCGCTGAGCAGAAACTGACGGTTATCCCTAATGCCGTCAATGTTGAGAAATTCGAGCGCATTACCGAGAAAGACGCTCACTTAGTTGAGCAATTGCAGCTGAGCAATAAAAAAGTGCTTGGCTTTATTGGCTCGTTTTACGCTTATGAAGGCTTGGACTTATTGGTCTCTTCACTGCCCGCCATTCTTGAAAAAATGCCAGATGCGTGTTTATTACTGGTCGGTGGAGGCCCACAAGAGCAGACCCTTAAATCGCAGGTGGCAGCGCTTGATTTGTCTGAGCAAGTGGTGTTTACGGGCCGGGTACCACATCAGCAAGTTAGCCAGTATTACTCACTTATTGATTTGTTGGTTTATCCTCGTAAATCGATGCGATTAACGGATCTTGTTACCCCGTTGAAACCGTTAGAGGCGATGGCGCAGGGGCGTTTGTTTTTGGCGTCAGATGTCGGCGGTCATCATGAACTGATTGTTGATAACCAAACCGGTTATTTATTTGCCGCCGATAATAGCGCGGCATTAGTGACTAAAGTGATGGACATTTTTCAACAGCAGCAAACTTGGCCTGAGATTCTAGATAATGGCCGGCGCTATGTTGAACATGAGCGCAATTGGCGAAACAGTGTGAGCAATTACTTACCTGTCTATTCGGCGTTAACGGAAAAGGCGGTGTCGCATGGCTAACGTCAATCACGTCGCGATTGTTGGACCATTGCCTCCACCAGCTGGTGGCATGGCGAATCAAACGAAACAGCTTGCTAGCTTTTTAGAGGCGGAGGGGCTAAAGGTGACGGTGGTTCAAGTAAATCCGCCTTATCAACCCAAGTGGGCCGGTAAAATACCGATGTTTCGTGCTTTTGTTAGGTTAATCCAGTATCAACGAGCGCTAAAGAAACAATTAGCCGACGTTGATGTTGTCCATATTATGGCGAATTCGGGCTGGTCCTGGCACCTGTTTGCAGCACCCGCAATAAAAGTGGCTAAACGTCTAAACAAGGCTGTGGTACTTAATTATCGTGGTGGTTATGCCGCAGACTTCTTTGCTAAATCGTGGTCATCTGTCCGTAAAACTATGGATTTGGTCGATGATATTGTCGTGCCTTCGAGCTTTTTGCAGGATGTTTTTCAACAATATGGAAAACAGTCTCGCGTTATTCCCAATGTACTCAATCAAGCACGTTTTAACCCTGAAAGCCGTCAGGCGTCTATGAAACCACGTGTCATCGTGACGCGAAATCTTGAAGAAATCTACGATGTAGAAACATCTATTCGGGTTTTTGCTGGTATTCTACAAGCTTTTCCAGGTGCAGAATTGAAAGTGGCTGGTACAGGTCCTGAGCTCAGTGCTTTAGAGCAACTATCTAAGTCATTAGGTATCTCAGAACATGTTGAATTTTTGGGAAGACTTTCTCCAGATGAGATAGCAGCCTTGTATAAATCTGCTGACCTGATGTTAAACACTAGTGTTGTCGACAATTCACCAAACTCGCTTATTGAGTCGCTCGCCTGTGGCACGCCAGTGGTTAGCACAAATGTCGGAGGTATTCCTAAGTTGGTGACTGATCAACATGATGCGCTGCTCGCAAACCCAAGAGATGCAGAGTCACTAATAAAGCTATCTTTGTCGTTATTAGAAGATAATAGCGAGCGAGAACGTTTGACCAAGAACGGGTTGCTCACCGTAGAAAAGTTTAGCTGGTCGAACGTTTGGCAAGCATTGGCGAGTTGTTACCAAGCGGCATACGTTGGAGCAAAAAATGATTAGTATGCTGTACACAAAATTTATTGCCAACGTGCTGTTTCCGCTTCATGAATTGCTTAAAAAACATGACACGGTGCGCATCAAAAAGCAGTTAGAGCAAAGCCAGTGGCAAAGCCCACAAACCATTAGTGAAAGCGCCAATAAACGACTGACGAAGTTTTTGGAGAGGGCCGCCAAAGAAGTCCCTTATTATCAGGATGTGTTCAATAAGCGAGGCATTGAAGCGAGTGCGATTCGCTCAAAAGCAGAGTTATCGGCGTTGCCTTTCCTTGATAAAGCGGTTATTCGAGAGCACTTTGAGCAGCTTAAATCAAAAAGTGCTGGCCCAACTCAACCGTTTACGACAGGTGGCTCAAGTGGTACACCGCTGACCTTTCTGTTAAGTAAAGAAAGGGTTAGCCATGATGTTGCCGAAAAATGGCGAGCGACTCGTTGGTGGGATGTTGATATTGGCGATAAAGAGATCGTTGCTTGGGGCTCACCAATTGAACTAGGTGCCCAAGATAAAGTACGAATCACCCGCGACAAGCTATTTCGTTCAATCTTGATCCCAGCATTTGATATGGATGAGCAAAAGCTGCTTGGTTTTATCGACCAGATCAAGCGAATTAAACCCAAAATGCTGTTTGGTTATCCGTCGGTTTATGCGCTGATTGCCAAAACGGCACAAAAGCATGGTATCTCGCTCGATAACTTAGGCATTAAGGTGGTGTTTGTCACCAGCGAGCGCCTTTATCCATACCAACAAGAGCAAATTGAACAAGTGTTTAACGCCCCGGTTGCCAATGGCTATGGCGGCCGAGATGCCGGCTTTATTGCCCATGCTTGTCCGCACGACAAGATGCATATTAGTGCCGAAGATATTATCGTGGAAATCATCGATAGCGAGGGCAGAGTACTGCCAGATGGTGAAACTGGCGAGATCGTGGTCACACATATGGCCACCTCAGACTTTCCGTTTATCCGCTATCGTACGGGTGATATTGGCGCGATAGATACTGAGCCTTGTTCATGCGGCCGTGGCTTACCCGTACTTAAAAACATTGAAGGGCGCGCGACGGATTTTGTGATTGCCCAAGACGGCACTATCATGCACGGTCTGGCCCTGATCTATATCTTACGAGAAATGCAGGGTATTGAAGCGTTTAAAATTATTCAGGAATCCCTATTGCACACTCGTATTCAATTAGTCCCGACAAAAAATATAACAACAGAAATGAATGAGCGGATTGTTGTGGGTTTTAAACAACGCCTTGGCGCTGAGGTAACTGTTGAACTGCAAATCGTTAATAGTATTTCGGCAGAGCAATCGGGCAAGTTTCGCTACGTGATAAGTAAGGTGGCTAATTAATTATGATCGATAGTTTGTTTTTGTTGGTTGATGTTGTTGCTATGATAATTTTAATGCGCTGGTCAACACAGAAAGATGATAATAATGAGGAGCAGGAGTAATGCGTGATTTATTACTCGTCGTTTTTCTCTTCGTTGCGATTTTTTACTCATTTAAAAGGCCTGTTGCAGGTGTTGCTGCTTGGATGTGGATTGCGCTAATGGCGCCAACCGAATGGGCTTTTGGCTTTTCCCAAACATTTAGAATGAATTTGACCATAGTCTTATTTGTTGCACTGTCTTACTTTATTTGGAAAGAAAAACCTAAAGTTAAGTTTACCGCGGTTCATTTTTGGGTGTTCTTTTTTTGCTTTTGGATGCTAGTGTCAAGTGTTCTTCATCAGCGAGTAGATTCAAGTTATGTTTGGTTCAAGTATATTGAGTTTATAAAAGTTATTGTTTTGTTTTCGTTTATTTCACTAACTGTGAAAACCAAAAAAGACATTGATACTATTGTTTGGGCAATTGTGTTGGGGCTATCTGCATATTCAGCAATGGAAGGAGTTAAATTTTTGTTGTCAGCGGGTAGCCACAGAATTGTTGGTCGCTCGGGTATTTTGGCTGATCGAAATGATTTAGCAGTTGCGATTAATATGTCAATTCCACTAGTGCTTTATTTATGGAGTGTCACTACCGATAAAAAGCTTAGATTAGGGTTACTTGGCATCGCTGGTTTATGTGCTGTCGCTATTGTGGGTACATACTCGCGAGGTGGTTTTATCGGATTATCTATTTTAGCGTTTGCAATGTGGTTAAGATCAGAAAAAAAGGCCATTTTTTTGATAATTGGTTTGATGGCAATACCCGTGTTGTACGCAACTGCACCCGCTGAATGGAAAGATAGACAGGCAACCATAGAAACTGCTTCGGCAGAAGACGGCTCATTCATTGGTCGCTTATGGGCATGGAAAATCGCTACCTTGATTGCCATTGACAATCCAATAACAGGCGGAGGTTTCAAAGCAACAACTGATCCCTTACTGTGGCGAACTTACGCTGATGAAACGCCCAATTTTGGACCTATCGAAACACCACCAATCCCACCAGAGTTGAGGCCAAAAGCTGCTCACAATATCTATTTCCAAGTACTTGCTAGTGCTGGTTTCGCGGGGTTAACTATTTTTCTATTGATGCTTTTAACCGGATATTTAAAGGCGCTCTCGATAGCAAGAAAAGCTGCAAAAGAAAATATCGAATGGCGGAAAAACTTAGCAAATGCTATTTCGCTGTCTCTAGTCGGCTATGGAATCACCGGTTTAAATGTCAGTTTGGCGTACTTTGAGCTGGTTTATGCAATGTTAGCTCTATTATGCGTATTAAGTATTTACCAAATGAAGGGTAGTGGTCCAGATGCCAACATTAAACGATCAATATGAAGTAAGCATAATCATGCCTGTATATAATACGGGTAAAGTAATGCTCAAAACTGTTGAATCGATAGAGCAACAAATTTCATATAAAAATCATCCAGTACCTTCCTTTGAAGTGATATTGATTGATGATGGAAGCGATGATGTTGAAACTTTAGACATATTGAAGTCAGTAAGGAATAAGCTTAACTTCAAAGTCGTGAGGAACACTTCTTACAAAGGTGCCTCTGGTGCTCGAAATTTTGGCATTAGTTTAGCGCAAAGTGAGTGGATTGTATTTCTTGATTCAGATGACTTATTGATGCCAACTGCTTTGGCTTGTAGCTACAAATATATTTGCGAAGATAAGGGAATTAGCTGGTTAGCTAGTGCTATTAATATATTTGAAGACGGTAAAAGCATTATTCCAAGGCCTTTGAAAGATTCCAGCCCTGTGCTTTATAAGCTTATTGGCAAGTATTTTGACTGTGGTAAGCGCGCTGTATTAGTAAATCCAACAATAGAGTTACTAGAAACTTGTTTTGTCTCTACATTGAATGTGTGGATAAGAAGAAGTTTACTGAAAGGATTGAATACTTTTGATCGGCGATTACGCAGGGCTGAAGATTATAAATTGTGGCTTGAGTTGTCTTTAACTACAGATCTTCATTTTATACCCCACTATTTAGGTGCTTATCGGCAAAGAAGTAATAGTTTAACGAGTGGCCAACAGCCAATGTTCAGCTGCGAAGACATTATGCTAGTTCAGTTATTGCAAGATAAAAAATTTAAAATATACCGCAGTGCTATTCTAAAGCGATTAATGTTTGTACTAGTTGATCAGTGTTATTTTTATCGAAAATATGGCGCTTACAGGCAAGCTGTTTTGGCAAGTTCAAGATTAATAAGGAAATTCCCTTGTCAACTAGTCGGGTGGAAAATGCTGTTTATGTCGGCAATAGGAAAGTGAGCATGCAACACAATAAGATTGTTTTTTTTGATCCTTGTTGTCCTGAACCTTATTCTCAAGAAAGTATAAAAACTGGGGCTATCGGAGGGACTGAATCTACGGCTTTGCACATATCTAATGCATTAGGAGTTCCATTGATACAACATAATCGAACTCAGGTATGTGGCAACTGCTACCCCGATATGCATTTCGAACAAGTTGATACTCTTGTTGTATTGAGAGATGCCGAAAAGCTTTACCAACTTTCGCTGCTGTACCCCAAGGCTAAATTATTTCTATGGTGCCATGACTTACTTTATTTGGGATCAGATCGTGCTGAAAAATTAGTGAATGCACTGTGTGATTTTACTCAACAGGTAACAATTGTCGCTGTGTCTGAGTTTCACCGACAACAAATAGAAAGCACATTAGCGCAAGCTGGATTAACACAACACTCTATTATTAGAATCTACAACCCTTTGTCACCCAATATCAGAAAAGATCGTGCTAAAAAAACTATTAACGGTAAATGGGTGTTTTTTTCCTCACCACACAAAGGTTTAGAAAATGCGCTTGATGCGTTCGAGTATATCAGAAAAAAACGTCCGCACGTTAGGTTATACATAGCCAACCCCGGATATCAAAATGTGAATACAGAGCTTCCAGAAGGAGTGATCAATCTTGGTAAACTTAGCCCTGCTGAGGTCTATTCACATGTCCAAACTGCGGAGTTGGTGTTTTACCCCAATTTTGTTTATCCAGAAACCTTTGGGATTGTCTTTATTGAGGCAAACTATCTGGGAACACCAGTATTAACTCATCCTATAGGGGCTGCCTGCGAGGTACTTTCTCAACAGAATCTGAACATGCGAGTTCCTTTTTTATTGCGGCTAGTTCAGTCTTTGCAATATCGATCTGAACTACTTGCGAAGCTCGCTAAGTTTTTTATACCTAATGCATGGCAATACACGGAATACAATAAAGTAATTGGTAATTATTTTGATCAGCCAAGACGAGATTTAGTTTCTATGCAATCCAAATTTGAACTAAAGAATATTGTCTCCCAATGGAAGAGGGTACTGTCAGGTGATTTCAAGCAATGAAAGCAGTTAAGTGTCTAAGCCGTATTGTCGATTAGCCATAATTTATTCAGTTTTCGGGATGCTAAAAGAGCTTTTCATATTTCATGTTTTAAACTCGGAATAACTGTTATAAAACCAATATTTAAATGGATCTTGTAATCTGGGGGAGCCTTGATTGCGATGATAATCTGCATTTAGCACAACCGTTAAGCCTTAGCGGATCATTTAATGAGTAAGATTATGGAAATATTAAAAACCCTTGTCGATACAGTCAAACTATACCTTGTCTTATTAAAGTATGAGTTATCGTTTATAACAAGTAATTCTAGAAGCGATATTAGAGATAAAGAAGCTCTTATTTTGGCGCCTGAATTCCCCCCAGTGGTCACTGGTGGTGTTTATCGACCACTATCTTGGGCAAAATACAGTAAAATAAATCAATGGGCTGTAAAAATTGTTACAAAGTTTGAAGCCACAAATCATATTACTACTGACGCGGCTAAACACTTACACAGTCAAATAGCGCAAGAAAGCAGTGTATATAGACACTGTGAATACCCCATAAATCCTAGTTGGCGAGCATGCCCGACAATAAACGGAAGCATATTGTTCGCTATTGGTGCTGTAGAAAAAGCAAAAGAGATATATCGGAATAGCCGACCAAAAGTTGTGGTTGCAACTGGTCCAACGTTTGACTATTTTGTCGCAGGTTACTATTTGTCAAAATATTTCGATGTACCATTGATTTTAGACTACCGAGATGAATGGACTGAAAACCCTTTTGATTTTGTAAAATCAGGGGGGGTTGATAAGTTTTGGGAGCGGCGGATAGCGAAAGCTGCGGATAAAATAATATTTACGACCGAGCTCATGAAGCAGCACTTTTCGCGCCAGTTCAATAGATATCAAGGACTTGAAACTATTTATAATGGCTGGGAACCAGATGAGCATAAGATAAGTTCTAATGAAGAAAAATGTGGTGATGGTCCAATAGATTTGCTCTTTGCTGGCTATCTTGGGACACATACTCCGCCATTTGATTTTTTAGACAATCTATTAGAAATTCAGAGTAATTTGGCGCTTGAAGTTAGGGTCACTTTTTTGGGGGGGGTTGCAAATAGCATCAAAGAAAGGTTACTTACTTCAAAATATATCGAAATTTGTAGTTTCAAAGATATAGTACCTCGCAATCAAGCTGTAGAAGCGATGAAAAATGCCGATGGGCTATTGCTGTTTGTACCTGAAGCTATGCAGAGGTATATTCCAGGTAAATTGTTTGATTATGCAGCAAGCGACACTCCCATTATCGCTTATGGTAAGGAGGGAGAGACCTCGCAAGCAGTAATCGCCGGAAGGCTTGGGTACTTTGTTACGAATAATGATTCTGCCTCACTGCAAGAAGCACTATCGCGAATTAGAAACTATGAAAATAACGAGCGATTAGTTACGTGTGATTGGCTGCAAAGTAAATCCAGAAAGGCATTAGCAGCTGAGTTATTCACTTTATTGGATAGGACTACCCAAAGGATTGGTGTTAGCCCAACTGTTCAGTAAGTTGGTTGGGCTTACAGCATAAAAGAGATATATAGTTGAGTTAGTTAAAAGCTTATTCCAACTGAATTAATTGACCAATGTAGACCGCTATCAGAATTAATACTAGCTGTCGGTATGGGGAAAATTTAATCGCTATAGGTTTGCAGATAATATACTTCTTTAAGCTTTGCAAATAAAGAGCGAGAAAGGGGGGGGACTTCATAGCCCATTCTCGCTAAGCTATTATAGGCAAAACCTTGAAAAATTTTTCTGTCTGACTTACTGAGTTTAGTTTTCCATTCATCAATTTTGTTGATATCGGGTTTTGACACAGAGTTTTTGTGCCACTGCATACTTTCTGCAGGCATCTTTTTCCGACTTGAGTTGTAGTAGTCAAGCATACTTTGATCGAATTTTACGTCGATAAATTGGCAAACTTGTTCCGTAACCTTGTCGGTGTCTCGGACAAGGTCTTCGTACCTTATTTCTAGGTAGTTATTTGGGATCATCGCTCCCATTTTATTGGCCAGCTTTAGGTCGTTATCCCACTTCATCGCAAGCTTCATAACATTCTTCTCACCCCATTCAATATTGCGCTGAGAGTGCGCGATGGCTCGACCATCTCGAATTATGTGAATAAATTTTGCGCCGGGAAATAAGCGCCACAAGCTATCAATTCGTATGTGATAGCCGGGGGTTTTTATTCCCCATCGTTGCTTGCCTGCTTTTTGTGTTGCAATGCTCAGAGCGGTTGAAAATAATTCATGGAAGGTTTTACTTTTGATAAGTTCGGGCAAGTAACTCTGCTCTAGAAATTGTCCCTTTTTTGTAAGTGTTTCGTTGAGAAGGGCGCTGTAGGCTTCTTCAACATCTTGAGGTGATTGGTACTCAGTCGAGTATTTTCGTTCTACAGCTAAAAAATCAGACTCAAAGGGGACAAATAATTCGGGGTGTGCGTCCATAATAAGCCTTAGCATTGTTGTACCTGAGCGTTGACTTCCTACAATGAAAAATGGGGCTAATTGCATTTGTGTATTCCATTAGGTGAAACGAAGTTTTCGATTCGTTGTTAATCCATAGAGGTTACTTATTCTAAAAATTTTCACAATACATCTGAATACTACTTCAAGTCCTGCAGACAGTAATTGAAAAGACTAGTTGTCTGTAGCTAGTTATTCGTTCATTTTGGGCGGTTTCTGGTCTGCAGTTAGACTTGTTTAATGCGATTCAATGCCCAAATGAAACAGTCTAGTATATGTCGATTACCCAGAGCCTTTATTTGGCTTGCTTACCTAAAACTATATTGATGACTGGCTTATCAATGAGATATATGACGGAAAGCCACGATAGTCCTGCAAGCAATAGGTACAAGAATAGCTGCCACTCAAATAAGCTCTCTTGCTGGTACTTGTATAATGTTACGAAAATGGTAACACCAATACTTGCAACTATTGGCTTTAGTAATGTTTTAATGTAATTAGTAATTGACAGTGAAATCAATTTTCTTAGTGACCAAATTACCCAAAGCAGCCGAGAGCTAGCTATACAGTAAAAGCTTATTAACACTTGTTCTAATGGTAAAACGAAAATCGTCGAACCAAGTATTAACCTAAATAAACTCAAACTCACTTTAAATTTCATATAGAGCTTATCATTGTTCGTCACTGTAAGCACCTGCTCATAAAACAAGGTAATGGTGTAAATACAATACAATCCTGCGAGCAGTGATAAATACTTACCTGCATCTAGCCATTGCTCACCGTAGAGAATGTACAAAATAGACTCGTTTAGTGAAGTGACAATAATGGTAAATGGTATAGAAAAGTACAGAATTATTTTAGTACAAGTGAGGTAAGCTTCTTGCAAGGATTTCTTGTTAACCGATTGGGCAAAATAAGGCGATATTAAGGGTTTTACGGCATCTATAATACCTATTTCAAACAAGGTGATAGTCGATCTGCCTCGGCTATACAAGCCCAAAGTATCTAGAGTGATTGCTTTCGCGATGAAAATTTCGAGAATATTATTCGCGATATAGTTAAAAATATTGCTTCCGCCGACATTTTTACCAAAATCAAAAACCCGTCTAGTGCCTTTAAATTGAACACCAAAGGAGATGTCACTTCCTTTATATAATGTAATTATAGATACAGTAGTGATTGTGCCGAGTACTGACGCAAAAGCTAAACTATAGGCACCAAAGTCATAGTAAGCGAAGATAATTGATGCCAATGCATTGACCATAGTGTTGCCAACGTTCGCAAATGAAATAGGTTTGTAATTCATGTTTTTTCGCATTACGGCCATTGCTATTGAGCCAAATGGTGATAAAAACATGTTGAACGACAAAATAAAAACCAGCCAGCCAGCTTCATCTTGCTCATAAAATGAGCCGATTAAAGGTGTAATCGCCATCATTAAAAATGCGATCGGCCATGCAATTAAAATAGAGGCAGTAAAGGCAGTAGAAAGCGTTGAGTAAGAGGAGTCTCTTTCTTTAATAATATATTCAGAGATACCAAAATCTCTAAACATCTGCGCAATGCCTGTAAGTGCTGCTGCAACGGTAAATAAACCGATATGTTCAGGTGTTAATATTCTTGCCAGTATTAGAGTTGATGCAATTTGAATAATGAGTGTGACGTACTTCGAGGCAAATGAGTACATCAAGGCTTTACGGAACATCTAGTTTGGTTACTTTGCTGTTTTAGCTTTTGCTAATTTATTTTTAAGCCCAGGCAGTGGATATTTGTTCTGATACGCTACTTTAGCGTGGTATTCTGCTTTTTCCAAATCGCCGATAGAGATATAAAATAGTCCCATATTGTAATGTAATTCGGTGTGGTTGGGTTGTTTGGCGAGCGCTCTCTCATACATTTGCTCTGCTGATTTGGCGTCTTTTTCAATACTGTGCAAATACATGGCGTAAAGCATATGGGTGGTTGCGTCATTTGGTTGAAAATAGATCGCTCTTTCAAAGTAACACTTAGTGGAGTAGTGAGACGGCGTGAATATTTCCCATTCTTTTAAGGCTCTCCTATCTCTAGCCTCTAGTTTAGTTATTGCGTGTAGTGCCGGGTGATAGTTAGGGATGGCACGCAAGGTGTAGTCAATATCGCCATGAGGAGTTCTGTTAGTCGTGCCTCGCTTGAGAGTGCGAACATCGGCAGTAAAATGTGCGGTAATTACTAGTGGTAATTTTGAGGCATGAGATGGATTAGTGTAGTCAAAAGGACCATAAGCATTTCTTAATGGTTTACCTGGATTTATACCACAAGTCTTGTTATCCCTGATTGATTGCGCTTGAGTTATTGCGACCAAACCTAACAGCAAGATTAGGAAAGTGATAAAAGGTCTCAAAGACATCTTCCATTTACTCCATTAGTGATAGTCAGTAGACATTGTTTATGTTAAAAGAATTTCTTTGCGATTGAAATAACTCGTTTTACAATCTTATCTGTTTAACCATTGAACAATGCATTGAAAGGACGCAGAGTGCTAAAAATCTCAGTTATTATCCCTTATTACCAAAGGCAAGAAGGGACATTACATCGCACGCTAGCATCTATTGCTAGTCAATCTGCACTTCCCTGTATTACAGAAGTTATAGTGATAGATGATGGTTCTCCTATTCCAGCAGAGTCTGAACTGTCTGCTTTGCCTGAAGCTCTCTCAAATAAACTTCGTGTTATAAAACAAGAAAATGCTGGCGTGTCTAAAGCGAGAAACAAAGGATTAGACAGCGTAGCAGACGGCATTGATATAGTGGCTTTTTTAGATTCAGACGATAATTGGCAACAAGGCCATATACAACATATGGTGCAAGCGTTTGAAAATGGTGCAGATTTCTATTTTGCTAACTTTTGCCAATTAAACCAAGATATTGATGCATTTTCTCGTGGTGGAAGAATGCAGTTACATGAACATGCCGCGCTTACTGACATTCTTCATACCTATCAAGGCGATATGTCTACGCAAATACTAACGGGTAACTTAATCGGCACATCGACCGTTGGTTATCGCTTCACTAAATATCAGTCAAATCGCTTCAGGGAAGATCTTAAGTTTGCCGGTGAAGACTATTTGTTTTGGTTAGAAATTGCATTGTCAAATCCAAGCATTATGTTTACCAGCACGGTTCAAGTTGTTTATGGCGAAGGCGTAAATATTTTTTCTTCTGCACAGTGGGGCACAACTCACTTGCAACAGCGCTTAAGGGATGAAATTTTTTTCAGATCAAGCACTCTTAAAGACTATCCTGTTGCTGAACAAACTGAGCAGGAGTTAACAAAGCGATTAAAGGAAAACTGTAAACAATTTTTCTCTAACGCTAAAAGCTGTCTCAAGCATGGTGAAATATCAGCCATGTTCATTGTCTTATCTACAGTGGTTAAAAAGCCTTCTATTATTTGGCTCGCGTTGCAAAAAGGCTAAAAATGGAATCTCAAAACAATCGATGTTTGTATGTCGCGTTTCATTATCCTCCAATATTAGGCAGTAGTGGTGTACACCGTACATTAGCATTTACTCGGCATTTGGCTGAAAATGACTGGGATGTCGACGTGTTAACGGGTTCTCTTAAAGCTTACGACCGTTGGGAAGCATCTCAGCTGTCTTTTATCCCTGAAAAAGTAAATGTTATTCGGGCGTTTGGACGCAATACGGCTAAGCACTTAAGTATTAAGGGTAAGTACCTAGGGTTAATGGCCTTACCTGACAACTGGCAAAGTTGGATTTTTGGTGGTGTAATTTCGGGGCTTTTTTCTACCTTACGTAATAGACCTGATATTCTTGTCTCTACATACCCAATTGCTTCAGCCCATATTATTGCTTATGTCCTCCATAAGTTATCGGGTATTCCATGGGTTGCTGATCTGCGCGACCCAATGGCACAAGAAGGTTATCCTTCAAATCCTCGTAAGAAGCGAATTTTCCAGTGGTTAGAACGTAAGATGGTGAAACATTGTCATCACATTATTTTGACGACTCCTGGCGCTAAAGCTCTCTATGTAGAGCGCTTTCCTGAAACGTCTGATGATAAATGGAAAATAGTGCCAAATGGTTACGATATCGCTATGTTTGAATCACTTCAAACTACAAGTAACCGTCAGCAAAGTGAAAAAATAATATTGTTACACAGTGGTGTTGTTTACCCGAGTGAGCGTGATCCCAAACCATTATTTCATGCGATATCTGCGCTCAAAAAAAGTGGTCAGTTAACTGTCAGTAACTTTGAGTTGCGATTAAGGGCAACAGGACATGATGCAATTTATCAACCGCTGCTTGCTGAGATGAATATAGAAGATATTGTCAAATTAGAGGCACCAGTGCCTTTTCATGATGCGCTTAAAGAGATGATAATGGTTGATGGCTTATTGCTTATGCAAGCCGCTAATTGCGATTATCAAATACCTGCCAAGGCATATGAATATATTAGGGTTGGTAAGCCCATTTTTGCATTAACGACTGAGCAAGGCGATACCGGCCAGCTAATGGCAAAACAGCCAAATAGTGTGATAGCGCCTTTAGATGATGCGTCAACTATTGAACATCAATTAATGAATTATTTAAAACAGTTGCGCAATGGTGAATTGGCACCATTGCCAGAAGAGGAAATACTTCGCTATTCTAGACAATATCATGCAAGTTCATTTGAAGCATGTTTGCAGCATAGCATAAGAAATAGTATTTAGGAGTGAGGCAGTAAAGTGGAAGAAATCAAAGCAAGGAGCTCATTCAGTCATTCTTTATCAAATTCGATGAATGTGAAGCTAACCTCTGATAAGCCAATGTCGCAAGTTGCGAACGATCAATTCTTTGTCGCTTTATTAGGAAATATTGATAATACCAGTGCTCAAGATGTTTTAGATAAACTAGACAATGGGGAAATATTATCTGGCTTTTATCAACAACTAAGAGGTAGTTTTGTCTTAGTTATCGCCAATCAGCACGATTCAACACTGACTTTAGTGAATGACTTTATTGGTCAACTGCCTTGTTACTATGCTGAGCATGGCGGAGAAATCACAATTTCTCACTCGTTAAAGTTACTAAAAAAGGCTGTTCACGAGACATTGGAAATTAGCGAACAGGCAATTTTCAATTACATGTATTTTCATTGTATTCCCTCTCCTACAACGATTTACAAAAAGGTATATAAACTTGAGCCGAGTAAAGCGGTAACCTTTGATAAGGCGTTATCGTTATCAACTAATGTTCTTTATGCCCCTGAGTTTTCGAATAATATTCAAGATAAGCAAAGCTTGTATAGCGAATGCTTGGATATTATTGAAACAACGGTGAAACAGCAGACTTCTGACAATTGCGGTGCATTCTTAAGCGGCGGTTTAGACAGTTCGACAGTCTCAGGTATGCTGGCGAAACATCAAACACCCGCGAAAACCTTCTCTATCGGCTTTGAAGCAGAAGGCTACGATGAAACACCTTATGCGAAAATCACGGCGAATCATTTCAAAACGCAACATGAGGTACTTTATTTGCAGCCTGAACAAGCCGCAGAAGCCTTTGTCACAGTGGCACAATATTTTGATGAACCCTTTGGTAACTCGTCTTCTATGGCAGCCTATTTTTGTGCCAAATTTGCTAAACAGCATAGCGTGAATACCTTACTAGCGGGTGATGGTGGTGACGAGTTATTTGCTGGCAACGAACGTTACGCGAAACAAAAACAATTTGAACTGTATTATAAATTACCGTCGCCAATTCGCAGTTTAATGAATACCACATTAAACAATAAGGTAATGGCGGGGATACCAGGCATTAGCAAGGCATCAAGCTATGTGCGTCAAGCTGAGATTAAGCTGCCAGCACGATTACAGAGCTATAACTTTGTCAATATTGTCGGTTTAGAGGAAATGTTTACATCTACGTTTCTATCAAAAGTTGATGTTAACCAACCAATCGAACAATTAGTTCAGCGATATCAAGAGTCTAGCGGTGGGCACCCTGTAGATAATATGTTGTATCTGGATTGGAAATTTACACTCGCTGATAATGATTTAATCAAAGTAAATAAAATGTGTGAACTCGCTGACGTTGAAGTTAAGTTCCCACTGTTGGACAAGGCGCTGGTCGACTTCAGCTGCAAGGTATCGGCAGACGTAAAATTGCCCGGCTACGAACTGAGAGATTTTTATAAGCAGGCATGTCGAGGCTTTTTAGCCGATGAGACACTTGATAAAAGTAAACATGGCTTTGGTTTGCCGTTTGGAGTCTGGTTAAAAGAAAATGAAACGTTAAAAAATATTGCGTTGGATGCATTACAGCAGTTTAAAGCTAGAAATATTATTTCGGAAAATTTGATTGATAAAGCGCTTAATGCACACAATAGCGTGCATACGGGCTATTATGGCGAGCTTATTTGGATTATGGTGGTGTTAGAACTTTGGCTTCAAGGTAACGAGAGTAGTTAAAGCCGTGGCGCTTACTCATCAATTGCTTGCTTGGCTAGGTAAAGCTTTTGCCAAGAATAAGCTTAATATTCTTATCTATCATCAAGTTGTAGCGCAACATGATGTGATGAGACCTTCTGAGCCTTTTGCTGAAGAATTCGATTGGCAGATGCAATTGGTGGCAAAGTATTACACGCCTATATCGTTATCTGACGCGATTAAAGCGTTGAAGTCAGATACGCTGCCTGATAACGCTATTTGTGTCACTTTTGATGATGGTTATCTCAATAATTTAACGGTTGCTGAACCGATTTTGCGTAAGTATGGTATTCCAGCAACTGTTTATGTCGCGACAGGTTATTCCGGTGGCAGCAATATGTTTAATGATCGCATTTTAGACCTGATTGGTGATACCCAGCATGCTCAATTCAATTTATCTGCTGTCGGTATAGAAAAACAATCGGTTAACGATACCCAGTCTCGTATTCGTCTTGCTCATAAGATTATTGGCAAAATAAAGTACTTACACTTTGATGAGCGTAATGAGGTCGTGGATCGACTATATCGTGATAATCAAGCGCAGGAATATGATGCGAGAATGATGACTCCTGCACAGATCCAAGAGCTGGCTTTTAAAGGAGTTGAAATAGGAGCACATACACAAGACCACCCCATATTGGCGTCATTAGATGTGGAAGAGCAACAGCGGCAAATTGTTGCGTCAAAAGAAGCGCTTGAAATAATCTTAAGTCAGCCAGTCAAGCACTTCGCCTACCCGAATGGTAAACTCAATGATGACTATTCTGAACAAACGGCGGATATTGTCAAAACACTCGGTTTTGATAGTGCGGTTTCGACCCATTGGGGAATCTCGACGGTAGCGAGTGATTTTCATCAGATGAGACGGTTTACGCCATGGGACGCGACACCCGTTAAGTTTCATCTTCGTATGATGCTAAATCAATTACGAGGCGAACAATGAACACAGTCACTTTTCGTTCGCCACTGGCATGCGCGACAAATTATCCAGAGCCACATATTAGTGCAACACCTGATTATGTTCATTGGGCGCCATGGGGCAAGTCGGTAGCGCAACACTCTCAGTTTTCGCGAAACAGCTACTTTACTAAAAATGGTCGTTCAGCATTAGGCTATATTGTTCGCGAATTTGGACTAACTTCAAACAGTCGGGTTCTACTGCCAGAGTTTCATTGTCCGGCCATGATAGAGCCGTTTTTAGCTGGCAAAGTCAACGTATCATTTTATCGACTAAACGATGATTTGTCTGTTGACCTTGATGCACTAGCACAAGCTATCGAAGGATTTGATGTAATACTGCTGGTCCGATTTTTTGGCTTTCCTACCAATATTGAAAAGGCAATCGATATCGCCAAACAACATCAGATTCGCGTGATTGAGGATTGCGCCCATGCTTTTTTCAGTGAGCAGCTACAAAGTGGCAAGTTTACTTCAGATGCGAGTTTTTGTAGCTTAAATAAGTTTTTTAGTTGTTCTGATGGTGGCATGCTGAGAACGCAAAGCGAGTCAACCAAATCTCAACTACTCGCTTTATCTGGCCCTGGTGCCAAAAGTGAAATTAAGTACTTTTTAGGGAAGAGTGATTTCGTTGCCGCGTTGTCAAAAGCAGTTAAGCGATTTAAGCCAAGAGAAATTACTGGCAGTGACTCTAGTGTTGGCGTGGAATCTTTATCAAGTGAATTTCGTTATTTCAATAACACAGACATGAATCAGCGATGCTTTTCGCTAACGAAAGCACAGCTATGTATTGAAAACTATGGGCACATCGTGTTTTGTCGTCGCAACAATTATGCAACTTTATTTGAAGCTTTGCATGCCTCAAACATTGGACGCCCTTTGTTTGCGCTTGATGAGCAAACAGTACCTTATGTATTTCCATTTCTACTCAATGACAAAGGTGACTTTGAGTACATTAGGCAGCGTGGTATTCAAGTTTTACGTTGGGAAGAGTACTGCATTACTGAAAACGTTGTAATCGAAGAGTATCGGGAGCGGTTAATCCAAATACCTTGCCATCAAGATTTATCACAAGAACAGTTAATGTTTATTATCAATACGCTAAACAAGAGTTAATTCATGGATGCAATTAAGTGGCAATTATTGCCTGTTTCAGAATTTCATACGATTTATGCTCAGTGGGATGACTTGAATCAAAGTACTCTTAATCAAGCGGTTTTATCTGCGCTTTTCGTGCAAAGTTTAATAAATACGTTTGCAAAGCAGCCGCTATATATTCTGTGTAAGTATGAGAGTGGTTGTTTGACGTTTGCTGGTATTTTTGAGCAACTCTCAAACTTTCGTTGGGCTATCTTTCAAACCTCTCAAGGGCCTTTGGGCGCAATATTATCTAAAAGTAATACGCTAAACCGCCGCCTTTTTGCTGAAATTAATCAACAGCTGCCGGGAACACAACTGTTGTTTGATCTAACTCAGCTAGACAGTGCATGGTTTGAACAAAGTGAAGACGTAGAATGCTTGCCATATATAACGACAGGATCGTTGAAAGTACCTGAGGATTTTGACGCTTATTTTGCCAGTTTAAGTAAAAATACACGCCAGAATATCAATAAAGCGAAAAATCGCCTTAACAGAGAAGGCGTGACTATTGAGTTGTCAATAGTGACCAAGCCTGAGCAGATAAAAACCTATATTACGCATTATGGAGAGCTGGAAAGCAAAGGTTGGAAAAGTTCTCTTGGTACAGCCGTCAATGTCGACAACGAACAAGGTACGTTTTATGTTGATATGATGACATCTTTTGCCGAGCAAGGTTTAGCTCAGATTTGGTGTTACAAATTTAACGACGACATTGTTGCAGTTGATCTGTGTATTGTACATGGCGATACCGTCACTATTTTGAAAACAACGTTTGACGAAAGCTTTGCACGTTATTCACCCGCATTGCTTATGAAAGTGGATGCCTATAAAGCAATGTCCGAACAAGGTAAAATCAAACGTATAGAATATTACGGTAAAGTAAGGGACTGGCATCGAAGGTTGACTTGTGATGAAAGAGCATTGTTTCATGTAACGTGGGCAAAAAACCAAGCACTTTATCGTTCATTGAATTGGCTGAAAAATAAAATCAGTAAATCAACTTCAGATTAAGGAATTAATGTAAATGTCTTTAGAAGCAGAATTAAAAGAACTCATCCAAGAAAGCCTCCAACTGGGCGAAGTTGCTGAGTGGGGTGCAAATACAGAAATATTAGGTGCTATCCCTGAATTTGATTCGATGGCGATAGTGACAGTGCTAACTCTTGTAGAAGAAAACTACGGCATCGTTATCGAAGATGATGAAGTTAGCGCTGAAGTGTTTGAAACATTGGGTAGTTTAACGGCGTTCTTATCAGAAAAGATCGGTTAATTATGTCGATTCAAGGGCATTTTATTGCGTCCACTAAAGGGCGCATTTTTGTTAGTCAGTTTGGCAATTCAAAGCGCGATGTCGCTGTGTTGTGCTTACCGTCGATCGCGGAGGAACTGAACCTTTCTCGTGCGGTACTGGCAAAACAATGCCAAGCGTTTGCTCAGCATGGGCTCGATAGTTTTATTCTCGATTACTTTGGCACTGGCGACAGTGAAGGTGAATTCGAAGAAAGCTCCTTTAATAGTTGGTTTGGAGATGTTGTATCGGTAGGCGAATGGCTACAGAGCTTAGGCTACCAAAAGCTTATTGTGCTCGGTGTTAGGGTCGGTGCCTTATTGCTTGGTGTGAATCAACAGAAGTTACACGCCCAGCTACCAATTCTAGGTCAAATTTTTTGGAAACCTATTACCAGTGGTAAGGTTTTCGCCAACCAATTAATACGGATAAAACAAGCCAACCAAATGATGGGTAATAGCTCTGATAAGGTCAACTGGCGTAATGAAATACTTGCAGGTAATGATACAGAAATTGCTGGGTACGTAATCACAAAAAACTTTATTGAAGAAATTGAAGCTGCCGTTATCTCGGCGGCTATAGAGTGGCAAAGCCCAGTCAATTGGTTAGAGCTGGCAACACAAAAGATAACGCCTGCAACGAGAAAGTTTGCAGAGGCAAGCGACGTTATTACCGTGCATACCTTGCATACCCCCGCTTTTTGGCAAGTACCAGAGGTTTTCGACTTACCAGAACTTTCTGCACTGGGTGTCACCATAACCCATAAGTTGCTGGGTGAATACTAGTGGATAGGCGAACAATGGAATACGCTCTTACTTTCTCATCCAATAACGAGCAACTGCTAGCCATTGTTCACCCTAGTGCTAAAAATAGCGAAACAGGGGTACTAATTGTTGTTGGCGGGCCTCAATATCGTGTTGGCAGTCATCGCCAGTTTGTGCAGTTAGCGCGATGTTTAGCCGATGCTGGCTATAGCACCATGCGTTTTGATTACACGGGGATGGGGGATTCATCTGGCAATAAAGCTGAATTTGACAATATCGATGATGATATCGCTGCGGCAATCGATGCTTTTATGCAGCAGCAACCTGAGCTAAAGCGCGTGGTGATTTGGGGACTTTGTGATGCGGCTTCGGCGGCGCTTATATACGCCCATCAAGACCCCAGAGTAAAAGGGCTGGTTATTTTAAATCCATGGCTAAGAAGTGAACAAGCGATGGGTAAGACTATGCTCAGGTTTTATTATTTACAGCGACTATTCTCAAGAGATTTTTGGCGAAAGCTAATCGCCGGTAGAGTCGATGTGACCGCCAGTGTTAAAGAGGTAAAAAGCTTCGCCGCAGATAGTATTAATACCGGAAATAAGAGCCATCAAGCGAGCTATCAAGAGCTTATGAAAAAAGGTTTACAGCAGTTTAATGGCAAGTTATTACTGATCTTGAGTGGTAATGATTTGACGGCAAAAGAATTTGAACAACAAGCATTTACTGATAAGACGTGGCAAAAAATTAAGTCAGCCCAATGCTTTACCGAGCGCTTGACTGACTCCGATCATACCTTTTCGACAAAAAAGTGGAAACGAAAAGTAGAGCGGTATACTCTAGAATTTCTAAGATCTATCTAATTTCTGAAATGTACTTTGTGCGATTGAGCTTGGTTGACTGAAAATGAAAAAACTAATAGCGATCCTGTATGTGATTATAGCTTATGGCTCGCTTTACCCTTTTTTATTTTCTTTAGAGGAACTGTCTGCGAGTTCTTTAATATGGCTGAATATCAACATACCAAGTATTGGAGACGTACTTGGTAATTTATTACTTTTTTTACCTCTAGGGGTAGCGTATAGACTCAGTGCACTGAAACAGGGATTGCATTTATCGCAAGTAGACACATGGTTGAGGCCATTTGGAATTGTGCTGTTTTTTGCTTTCATTCTGCAAGTACTCCAAATCGGAATTGCAGAGAGGGATCCCAACTTAATTGATGTATTATTTAACAGTATTGGATTCGCTCTTGGCTTTATTGCGATAAATTTTTTCGATAGAGTTAAAGTCTCGTTAGAAAACCCAATAGCTATGTTGCCCATAGCTATTGTTATCGTTTATTTACTTTCACAGCTTGCCCCATTTGTACCAAGTATAGACTTTCAAGCCTTTAAGCACAGTATCAAACCCCTCTTGGTTCCACCCAGTGCATCTAATATTTTGTTAGTTTTATTCAATACAGTCACATGGCTTGTGATGTTTAGGTTATTAAGCTTTTGGCGGCCCGTTCCACTAACTTTTTTTGTATTCGGCTATTTCGGGTTGCTAGTTGCAAAAGTTGTTATCTATCAGAATAGCGTAACATGGGCGGTTATTATTGCCCCCTCAATAGGGTATTTGATCTTTCGTTTGAGAGATTGGCACGACGATGGAAATCAAAAACAGCTTTATGTGTTGTTTCTTGCATCTATCTTTTTCTCAAGTCTTATTAGCGCAGGAAAACCAATACACAATGCGTTCAGTATGTTGCCGTTTCATAGCTATCTTAGTGGCCAAGTATATGCGGGTGTCTCGACAATTCTTCTAAAAGTCTCGCTATTTTCTGCAGCAATGTGGCTATCGCTTGAGCTCAAATACAGCTTGCATCGTCAAGCTTATGTACTGGCAGGTTTAGTTTTAATAACTGAGTGTTCGCAAATATTTATTTCAGGTCGGACGTTTGATATTGGCGATGTGGTATTGGTCGGTGTTACTTTTTTATTGGTTAGACATATTGGTGATTTACTTGCCAGTATGCTAGGTAACGTAACCGAACATTATAGATCGCAAACACAAGATAGGGTCCCAAAAACAGCAATTTCTTGTAGCAAAGAAAAAAACACTTCTGTGTTTTTAACAAGCTTATTGGTAGGTGGCTTTATGCTGCTTTACATGGCTATTAGCCTTGTCCTGTTGTTGCCAAGCATTCCATATAACGTTAGAGAGTTATTTGAAAATAACGGTTCAATACTAGATGTTCTATTCTTCTACGTGTTTCTCTTATGTATATTTGGTGGTGGGTATTGGTCTGCTAGTACAATTAAGGAAGACTGTGAGCTAAGAGTTTCAGAGTTCATTGGGACTCAGGTGAAAATTCTCCTCATTGCCTTTATTGCAATCACGCTAGCGATTTCTGAAGAAAGCCTACAAGACATAATCGGGGCCTCAGTTTACGCAAGAGATATATTGGCAATGCGTGCAGAATCTAGCTGGCTGGCTTCCCTATTAAAAATACTTAGTCTGTCGATGACTGCTAACTTTGTCAGATATGTCGAGTACTTTGTGCGCTTTTCTGCGTTTATTGGTTTTATTTATTTTCCATTGCTTTTGACTCTCTTTTGGGTGAGAAAAAAGCAGGCTATAACAAATAAATTTAAAGTGACAATTGTTTCCTCAGGGGCAATTGTATTTTGCTATATCACGGTTTTTATTAATGCTTCGACTGATAACCTTACCGAACTTATCGAAAGTCCTATAGCAATAAGTACTGCATTTATTTCGCTGTCTATATTAGCTGGGTTGGCTTACTTGATCGTGTCAGTAAAGGGTACGGCTCGGCTAATTTGGTTTCCTTTGATTATTCTGAGCTCAATAGCTAGCTCATGGTACACACTTAACTATGGGCTTGAGCCAGTTATTGTGAAATATGGCCAAACCTTCTCGGCTGCTGATTTTCTTCTTGGTCCAGATAGGGAGAATCAGCTTAGCCAATCAGAGCTGGTGATACGTTGGTCAGTGTTGGTTCTAGGGCTTATCTTTGTGACATGCTTTGCATGTACGGTAAGTAGAGCAGCATTAAACTTGAAAGGACATTTTAATACAGCTTTTCTACCCAAAGAATCCTCCGTCTTATACAGTGCTGCTGGTGTTTTTTGTCTGTATTTATTGTATCGAATATTTGGTGAGCCTTTTCATATTCAAACAATTAGTTCAATGCTAAATCCTCCTGCTCAAGAAGTTGTAAAAGTCCAGCTGCAGAAACTGACTAATCTAAAACATGCTCCGGGGGTTATTACACTAGATGGTAAACCGGTTAAAGATTTCCAGACAGCGTTAAAAACAGCTAGAGCTTTTAGCGAGATTAATATTGGCAGAGGTCTATACAAAGCATCGGGTGTGGTGACAGCTAATAATGTCAAGATTACTGCCGAGCCTGGCGCAGTTATTTTTGGTTCTGCCAGTCAAGGTAAGGGAGCAATTGTTGCAAAGGGCAACAATTTGATAATTGATGGACTTGAATGTCATTCAATATCAGTTCCTTCAAATAATGGAGTCTGCGTTCGTCTTGAAGGGCGAGGTCTTACTTTAAATAATGTTTATTTTCATCATGCACAAGGTGGTTTGTTAGGCTCGCCAAAGGGAGGGGATATCGTTATCCAGAATAGTCGTTTTGAATACATGGGACATGGTAGCTTTTTTCATGGCGTATATACGATGGCTAAAACACGGCTATTGATTAAGAACTCGTCTTTTTTAAATAACCAAACTGGCGGCCATGAAATAAAGTCTCGCTCTTACTACACCGAGATATTAGAGTCTGTTATTGGAAGCAGTTTAACAAGAGATAGCAGGCTCATCGACATCCCGAATGGAGGACAAGTTAGGATCGAGAATAGTGTTTTAGTCGAAGGCGCCTATAGTGAAAACCATGACCTACTAAGTTGGGGAGTTGAGGGGGTATCTCATGACGAAGGCAGTATTGTCATTAGGAACAACATATTTATTGCTGACAAGAGTTATGCTCGCTTAATAGCAATGAAGGAGGAACCTCAAAAATTAGATATCTCAGACAACATTATTGTTGGAGGTATAGAAGGAGCCCCTAAGGCTTTCAATATATTCTTTGAAGATCGAGCTGATTTGGGAATCAAACCTGCACCGTTTATTCCGAATTTATAAAATACAAAATATCGCGTTTTGTTTGTTATGTTTCTATGTAAGAATAAGTTAAATAATAAACAAATTGTAAACAACCCAAGGAAGAGAGCATGCCTAATGGTGATATTAGAATTGCAATTATTGGCTTAGGTTATGTTGGCCTGCCATTGGCGGTAGAGTTTGGCAAACAGTACCAAACTATTGGCTTTGATATTCATCAACAGCGAGTTGACGAGCTAAATGATGGTTTAGACCGCACTAATGAAGTTGACGCTGAAGAATTGAAGCAGGCTAGCAAGCTGGTATGTACTGCAGACAAAACGCTGCTCAAAGATTGTGATTTTTATATTGTTACTGTACCAACCCCTATTGATAAACATCGCCAACCGGACTTAACTCCCCTGCGCAAAGCATCAGAAATGCTTGGCAGCGTGATTGGTAAAGGGGCAACGGTGGTCTACGAATCAACCGTTTATCCGGGGGCAACGGAAGAAGACTGCATTCCGATTATTGAAAAAATCTCTGGTTTAACGCTGAACCAGGATTTCTTTGCTGGTTATTCCCCTGAGCGCATTAATCCTGGTGATAAAACTCACCGCTTACCGACAATTTTAAAAGTCACTTCGGGCTCAACTCCTGAAATTACTGACAAAGTAGATGCGCTCTATGCATCAATTATCACGGCAGGCACCTATAAAGCCTCGTCTATTAAAGTGGCTGAAGCTGCTAAAGTCATTGAGAACACGCAGCGTGACGTTAATATCGCGTTAATTAACGAGCTATCGGTGATATTCAATAAACTTGATATTGATACGTTAGAGGTGTTGGAGGCCGCAGGCACCAAGTGGAACTTTTTACCGTTTCGTCCGGGCTTAGTCGGTGGGCACTGCATTGGCGTTGACCCTTATTACCTAACACACAAAGCGCAATCAGTGGGCTATCACCCTGAAATGATTCTTGCAGGGCGTCGCCTAAATGATGGCATGGCGCACTATGTGGTTTCACAGCTTATCAAAGGTATGTTGAAAAAGCGTATTCAAGTAGAACAGGCTCATGTGTTGGTGATGGGCTTAACCTTCAAAGAGAATTGTCCTGATCTTCGCAATACCAAAGTGATTGATATTGTTGAGGAACTTAAAGAGTACAACGTAAATGTTGATGTTGTTGACCCGCTATGTGCTTGTGAAGAAGCGCAAGAAGAATACGGTATTAAGCTTACTGCCGAGCCTAAAAAAGGTGATTATGACGCGGTGATTTTGGCGGTAGCGCACGATGAGTTTAAAGCGATGGGGGCTGAGCAAATTCATGCGTTAGGTAAAGCGACACATGTCTTATATGACTTAAAGTGTGTGCTTCCCAAAGACAAAGTTGATATGCGTCTATAGAGCAGAGTGGATGAATAAGTACGAACAAATATGCCAAGAGTTGAAAGCGCAGCCTAAAACTTGGTTAATTACAGGTGTTGCTGGCTTTATTGGTTCTAACCTTTTAGAAACCTTACTAAAACTAGATCAACGAGTTGTTGGTCTTGATAACTTTGCCACCGGCTATCAAAAAAATCTGGAAGAAGTGAAACAACTCGTTTCATCAGAGCAATGGCAGGCGTTTACGTTTGTAGAGGGTGATATTCGCGATGTTAGCACCTGTTCACAAGTATGCGATGGCGTAGACTATGTTTTACACCAAGCAGCTTTAGGCTCTGTGCCGCGCTCGCTGGCAGACCCTATTACCTCTAATGCCGCCAATGTTACAGGCTTTTTAAATATGCTTGAGGCTGCAAAGCAAGCCAATGTTGCGAGCTTTACTTATGCCGCCAGCAGTTCTACTTATGGTGATCACCCGGCATTGCCCAAAGTGGAGGATAACATTGGCAGTCCACTTTCCCCTTATGCGGTAACAAAATACGTTAATGAGCTCTACGCGAATGTCTATGCAAGAGCTTATGACTTTAATTGTATTGGTTTGCGGTACTTCAATGTGTTCGGTCGCCGACAAGATCCTGATGGCGCGTATGCGGCGGTAATTCCCAAATGGACTGCTGCTATGATTAAAGGCGACACTGTGTTTATCAATGGTGATGGCGAAACCAGCCGTGACTTTTGTTATATCGACAATACCGTACAAATGAATATTCTAGCTGCCACCGCGCCCGCTGAAGCGAAAAACGCGGTATATAATGTCGCACTTGGCGATAGAACGACGCTCAACGAGCTTTATGCGTCTATCAAGCATGCCTTATCAGATAATAGTGTTCAGATTGAAACAGAGCCTGAATATCGAGATTTTAGAGCGGGCGATGTTAGACACTCGCAAGCTGATGTTTCTAAAGCAAAGTCAGCACTTGGTTACGATCCAAGCCATCGCATTCAACAAGGTATTCTTGAAGCTATGCCTTGGTATTTGGCACATTCAGGTTGACGAACGATAACGCGGAAGTTGCAATGAGATTTCTAAAATTCATTGGCGTAGGCGGGGTGGCAACAATTTGTCAATATTGCCTACTAATTATGTTTGTAGAATTCGCTTCTTTGGCATTATTAGCGTCCACGATGTTATCTTACTGTTTAAGCACATTGTTGAACTACTGGTTAAATTACCACTTTACGTTTACCAGTGATCAAGCACACGCCAAATTATTGCCTCGTTTTGTATTGGTTGCATTAGTCGGTTTATTAATTAATACCTCAGTTTTTGCGTTGTTTAGTCTAGTACTTAACTTTTATTATCTAGTTGCACAGGTTGCAGCCACTTTGTTTGCTCTTATTTGGAACTATGGAGCTAATAAGCTTTGGACATTCAAGAGAGTTGAGAAAGTTAAATTAAGCTAATCAGATAAGTCGTATTTAGAGATAGTGTATTAACAAAAATTAAAAAAGGATTTATTAGTCGATGACTCCAATAAATGAAATACCTAGTCTTTCAATCGTTGTTCCGTGTTACAACGAAGAAGAAGTGCTACCCGAAACAATTCAGCGTATTTCAGCTATAATTGAACTGCTCATTGAAAAAAACAAAGTAAATTCATCTAGTTGTGTTTTTTTTGTGGACGATGGTAGTCGAGACCGTACATGGGAAATTATCGAATCTCATGCACACTCTAACTCCTTTGTGAAAGGTTATAAATTGTCGAGGAACCGAGGGCACCAAAATGCGCTACTGGCTGGTTTACACAATGCTCAAGGAGATATACTGATTAGCATTGACGCTGATTTACAAGACGATACCAGTGCGATTGAAGCTATGGTTGATGAATATGTGAAAGGCCATGAAGTGGTTTATGGGGTGCGTTCTAAGCGAGAGACAGATACTTTTTTTAAACGCTATACGGCGGAAGCTTATTACAAACTACTGGCGAAATTGGGTGTTGAATTAGTGTTTAATCATGCAGATTACCGCCTGTTAAGTCGCAAAGCACTGGAAGAATTAAAGCGTTACTCAGAAGTTAACTTATTTTTACGTGGAATTGTGCCGCAACTTGGGTTTAGTTCAACCAGTGTTGAATATGAACGACACGAACGCTTTGCTGGAGAGTCAAAATATCCGTTAAAAAAAATGCTAGCATTTGCAGCCGAGGGAGTGACCTCTTTCTCCCACGCGCCACTGCGGTTTATAACAGGCTTGGGATTTCTTGTTTCGTTGTTCGCGTTTTTTATGATTTTTTGGGTGCTTGCAGTTAAGCTATTTAGCGACAACGCGGTTCCAGGTTGGGCATCTATTGTAATTCCAGTGTTTTTTATTGGCGGTGTACAGCTACTCAGCTTAGGAGTGGTCGGTGAGTATATTGCCAAAATATACATGGAGACTAAATCTAGACCGTTATACACGATAGAGAAGGAAGTTTAATATGTTAGACACAGCATTTTGCCAACTGCATAGGTTGGTTTGGACGGCTATCGTGCCTCTGGCTGTGTTTAGTGTTTTTTTACTTATATTAGAGGCATTTTTAACGCAACCAGCTATTGCTTATGTAGTTTCTATAGGGCTAACGACATTAACATTAGCTGTATTTTTATATTTTGGGAAAAGAATTCGCTGGAGTTTCAATTACACAGTGTCACCGCTATTAATAGTTGCGTTGGGATTGGTAATAAAAATAGCCGTTTTTGTTCTCTTCCCTGTCAACTTTGTTTCAGACTCGGCAACGTATGTTTCGCTTGCCAACCAGCTGATATCAGAAAATAGCTATCAACATGGCAATACATACGCATATTGGCCACCGGGCTACCCACTGTTTTTATATATTTCTCACCTTGGCATTATTCCCGTATCTACTAGCACTATATTTATACAAAATTGCCTCATTGCCTTAATTGCTAGCTACTTGATCTTTCAATTGACGCATAAATATCATTCGCGACGCGCTGCAATAATCGCCATATCAATTTTTACGTTTTGGCCAACAGGACTTTTTGGCGCACCAGATGCTTACAAAGAACTACTCTTAATGACGCTATTATTGCTATCTGTTTATTTATACACTCAGAAAAGTGGTGTCAAATATCACTTTATTAATGGGCTTGTTCTGGGGTTTTGCGCTTTGATTCAACCTGGCACGATTCTCTTTGTCTCTGTTTTTGTCGTTTTAAACTGGTTTAAAAAATTACAATTTACGAACCAGTTAGGCTTGTTTGTCTGCTTGCTTGCTGGAATGCTATCAGTAATTGCACCTTGGAGTTATAGAAATACACAAGTATTTGATCAGTTTGTGATGATATCGACCAATGGTGGCTCAAATATGTATCGTGCGAATAATGAAATTGCGACGGGGGGCTACATTGCTAAAGGAGCAATTGATATTTCACATTTGTCAGAATTAGAGCAAGACAAGCGAGGGAAAGAGTTAGCAAGAGAATGGATCAAAAATAATCCAGTAGACTTTTTTCACTTGTCATTTATCAAAATGACCAAGTTTTTAGGAGACGATAGTACTGGTATTTATTCGATTCTTAAGCGAAGTGCTCAACAACCAATAGGCGAGATACCTTATTACGGCTTGAAATTAGGGGCTAACACATTCTGGTTATTATTGTGGTTGATAATCTTTTTCTGTCGAGAAAAACTGTATAGCCTGATAACGTCTGACCATTTGACTGCTACTTTAAGCTTGTCTTTTTTATATTTTTTTACAGTACATTCAGTATTCGAAAGTAATGCAAAATATCACCTGCCTGCGATACCTATGTTCTTTATTTTAGTGGCTATATTGATTGCTGAAAGAGTCGAGACATTCGATAACAAGTAGCTTCCATTTTGACTTGCATATCCATACAGTGTGTATATACTTACAGTAATGCTGTATGGATATCAGGAGAGGACCTGTATCGCTATGAAGCCATTAACCGCACGACAATCTCAAATATTTGAGCTTATCAAAGATAAAATTGCTGATACTGGCATGCCACCAACACGAGCTGAAATTGCCGACTTCTTCGGGTTTAAATCAGCTAATGCCGCTGAAGAGCACTTAAAAGCACTGGCAAAGAAAGGCTACATTGAAATGCTGCCAGGCACTTCGCGTGGTATCCGGTTAGCCGATGCATTTGTTGAAGAATCTGGTTTACCGTTAATTGGTCAAGTTGCAGCTGGTGAGCCAATATTGGCACAAGAGCATGTGGAAGACCGTTATCAAATTGATGGCAATTTATTCCAACCTGCTGCAGATTACTTACTGCGTGTTAACGGCGAGAGTATGAAAGACATCGGTATTATGGACGGTGATTTATTGGCAGTGCATCAAACAACTGATGTTCACAATGGCCAAGTCATTGTCGCGCGGGTAGAAGATGATGTTACTGTGAAGCGCTTTAAACGCGAGGGTAATGTGGTTTATCTGCATGCAGAGAACGAAGAATTCGCACCAATAGAAGTTGATCTAACCAGTCAGCACTTTAACGTTGAAGGTATTGCTGTTGGCGTTATTCGAAATGCAGACTGGATGTAAGATAAAGCATCTCTTTTCTAGGTTTATTTTTTATCATTAGCTAGACGAATAGATTGATATTGATAGTCTTCTGTTTAGTTATCTGACCTATATTTTTCTAATTAAGCCAGCGAATTTCGTTGGCTTTTTTATGTCCAAAAAACCTATCACTACTAAACTTTCTAGTTGACTGTATCCCCTCCCAAGCGCTTGATAGCACATAAATTAATCGATACGGTGTTCTTTTATTAGAGTTCATACTCTACTGATAAATAAGGAAAAAATAATAAGAATTGATCATAAATCACTAGATCTTGATTAAAAATTGAGTAATTCTAGGTTGTAAAGTGCGCAAGCAATAATAACGAATAAAACATAAGAATAAGTGATGTGCGCACAACAACTACATTACAACATACATCACAACACGATCTGCAAAGTAAGCCCACGTCGAAAGTTTTACTATCGACGGCTTTGATGTCTTTGTTATTCAACAGGGTAGAGGAGATGTCGAGTGAAAAGACGTAACCTAGGTTGGCTGTTTTTGGGGAGCATTTTTAGTAGTACGTTGTTTTCCAGCACAGCTTGGGCGGAGATGGAGCTGAACTTAACCAAAGGGGTTACCGCAATTAGCAATGAGGTTTATGACCTTCATATGCTGGTACTGTGGATATGCACCGTTATTGGTATTTTAGTGTTCGGCGCAATGTTTTGGTCGATGGTATTCCATCGCAAATCAAAAGGCGTTAAGCCTGCAACTTTCCATGAAAGTACCAAGGTAGAAATACTCTGGACTGCCATTCCTATTGTTATTCTCATCGCGATGGCAGTGCCTGCCACTAGCACATTGATTGAGATGGAAGATAATGATAATTCAGATATTACCATTTTAGTTACAGGCTCTCAGTGGAAGTGGCATTACAAATATTTTGACCAAGGTATTGAGTTCTATTCGGTGCTTTCGACACCAAGAGAACAATTTGACAATCGCGATGGCAGTGGTCAAACAAAAGGTGAAAACTACTTATTGGAAGTAGACAAACCATTAGTTATTCCCACTAATAAAAAAGTCCGCTTCTTAATTACTTCTGACGATGTTATCCATTCTTGGTGGGTGCCTGCTTTCGCAGTTAAACAAGATGCTAACCCTGGTTTTATCAATGAAGCGTGGACGAGAGTAGACGAGCCTGGTGTCTATCGAGGCCAATGTGCCGAGCTTTGCGGCAAAGATCATGGTTACATGCCAATCGTTGTTGAAGTTAAATCTGAGGCAGATTATGCCACTTGGGTGAGTGAGCAAAAACAATTGATTGCTGATGCCAAGGCCGCGGAAGCTGCCTCACTCAATGCCAATGTTTCGATGGATGAGTTAATGCAGCTCGGTGAAACCACATATACCGCCTACTGCGCCGCTTGTCACCAGCCAACAGGCTTGGGCTTACCGCCAGCATTCCCCGCACTTAAAGGCAGTGTTGTTGCAACTGACCCAAATCAAATCGACCAGCATATTGCGATTATCCTCAACGGTAAAAACGCTATGCCAGCCTTTGGCAAACAACTGTCTTTAAAAGAAGTTGCCGCTGTCGTGACCTACGAGCGTAATGCTTGGGGTAACAATACAGGAGAGAGTGTGCAAGCGAGTGACGTCAATGCATTAGCTGGCGGCGAAAGCGCTGCGGCAACTGTCGAGCAAGCATCAGAAACTATGTCGCAAGTGGTAAATGCTGCTACCAGTGAATTAGAAAACCCACAACCCACAACTGAAGATTTAAGCAAAACCTACACACGTGATGAATTAATGGTGCAGGGTGAGGCGGTGTACATGAAAGCCTGTGTTGCTTGTCATCAGCCAACAGGTGCTGGCTTACCACCAGCTTTCCCGTCATTGATTGGCAGCCCAATGATCTTGGGAGATGTTACTGCGCATATCGATATTGTGTACAACGGTAGTAAGAAAAATCCCGCTATGCAGGCATTTAGCGGTCAGCTCACGAAAACAGAAATCGCCGCTGTGGTGACCTACGAGCGCAATGCTTGGGGCAACAACACGGGCGATGTCGTGCAACCTGCAGACGTTGATGCTGTAAGTGCTAAATAGTCGTATAGCTAGGGAGGAAAGATTATGACAACTGATGTAATTCATGATGATCACCACCACGGCGACCATCACGATCACAAGATGACAGGTATTAAGCGCTGGCTATATACCACTAACCACAAAGACATAGGTACACTCTATTTGTGGTTCTCATTTATTATGTTTTTAACTGGCGGCGCTATGGCTATGGTGATTCGCGCCGAGTTATTCCAGCCAGGCTTACAAATTGTAGAGCCAGACTTTTTTAACCAAATGACCACAGTGCACGGTTTGATCATGGTGTTTGGTGCCATCATGCCGGCCTTTACGGGCTTGGCAAACTGGATGATTCCGATGATGATAGGTGCCCCTGATATGGCACTGCCACGTTTGAACAACTGGAGCTTTTGGATATTACCATTTGCTTTCAGTATTTTACTGGCTTCTTTCTTTATCGGCGGTGGAGCACCTAACTTCGGTTGGACCTTCTACGCACCGCTATCCACCACATACAGCAATGGCAGCACGGCATTCTTCGTGTTTGCCGTCCACATTATGGGGATATCCTCCATCATGGGGGCGATTAATATTGTCGTTACCATCATGAATATGCGTGCGCCAGGCATGACTTACATGAAGATGCCGCTGTTTGTTTGGACTTTTTTTATTACTGCTTACTTGCTTGTTGCGGTAATGCCAGTGCTCGCGGGTGTTGTCACTATGGTGTTAACTGACACCTATTTTGGCACAAGCTTTTTTGATGCTGCCGGTGGTGGCGATCCGGTAATGTTCCAGCATATTTTCTGGTTCTTTGGTCACCCTGAAGTTTACATTATGATCTTGCCGGCATTTGGTATTGTCTCGACCACCATTCCAGCTTTTTCTCGCAAGCCGCTCTTTGGCTATAGCTCCATGGTATACGCTACCGCTTCTATTGCGTTCTTATCGTTTATTGTTTGGGCGCACCACATGTTCACAACAGGCATGCCGCTCTTTGGTGAGCTGTTCTTTATGTACTGTACGATGCTAATTGCGGTGCCAACAGGGGTTAAAGTCTTTAACTGGGTAGCCACCATGTGGCGCGGCGCAATGACTTTCGAAACCCCCATGTTGTTCTCTATCGCGTTTGTCATTTTATTTACTATTGGCGGATTCTCTGGACTGATGCTGGCAATGACACCGGTTGATTTCCAATACCACGACACCTATTTCGTGGTCGCCCACTTCCATTATGTGCTGGTGACTGGCTCGCTATTTTCTATTTTTGCAGCAGCTTATTATTGGTTGCCGAAATGGACGGGGAATATGTACAACGATGCACTGAGTAAATGGCATTTCTGGTGTTCACTGATTTCCGTAAACCTACTGTTTTTCCCTATGCACTTCTTGGGGCTAGCGGGTATGCCGCGCCGCATTCCAGATTACGCGCTGCAATTTGCTGACTTTAATAAATGGGTCAGTATTGGCGGCTTTGCGTTTGGTTTGTCGCAGTTAATTTTCTTGGCTGTGGTTATCAAGTGTATTCGCGGTGGTGAAAAAGCCGAAGCGAAGCCTTGGGACGGTGCTGAAGGGCTTGAGTGGACAGTACCTTCGCCTGCGCCATACCACACTTTTGAAAAGCCGCCGAAAATAGATTAGCAGGAGTCGGTCATGACAAACGCATCACAGCAAAATATTCAAAAAACTGCGAAAAAACTCGTCTTAGTTGTATTCGCCATGTTTGGTTTTGGATTTGCCATGGTGCCTTTGTATGACGTGTTTTGTGAAATCACCGGACTGAACGGCAAAACTGCTGATACTGCGGCACAGGTTAACGACAAAGGTGTTGACGAGAGCCGACTGGTAACCGTTCAGTTTATCAGCCATCTTGCCAAAGGAATACCTTGGCAATTTGAGCCAATGGTGCGCGAGATTCAAGTGCATCCCGGTGAGATGAAATTAGTGAAATTCTACGCTAAAAACGAATCACACAGTCCTATTATTGGTCAGGCAGTGCCATCGGTATCGCCTGGTCAAGCGGCACTTTATTTTCAGAAAATAGAGTGCTTTTGCTTCAATCATCAACCGTTACAAGCAAGTGAAGATGTCGAAATGGCGTTGCAGTTTTATGTTGATCCCGAATTACCAGACGATATTTCAACATTGACCTTGTCTTACACTTTATATGATGTGACAGCAAATGCTGATTCATAAGCGTTAGCCGTACCTGCACCCGCTTAATTGCGAAGTGCAGGCGAGTACGACAGGAAAGATTACGGGGAATAGCGATGACAACAAAAGAATATCAAACTTATTACGTACCCGCGCAAAGCCATTGGCCAATCGTTGGTGCAATCGCCTTATTTTTGATTGCCATAGGTGCTGGGCAATATGTATCGACACTGGCAAGTGGTGAGTCTAGTTGGGGCGGCTGGGTCTTGCTTGCAGGTATTGCTACCTGTATTTACATGGTCTATGGCTGGTTTAGTAACGTGATTGACGAGTCAATGTCGGGTTTATACAGCAACCAACTCGACAACTCGTTTAAACAAGGTATGAGCTGGTTTATTTTTTCCGAAGTGATGTTCTTTGCGGCATTTTTCGGTGCATTGTTTTATGCGCGCATGTTTGCTGTGCCTTGGTTAGACGGAGCAGGCAATAATGCCATGACAGGTGAAGTGCTATGGCCTGAGTTTACCGCTTCTTGGCCATTACTTAAAACGCCAGATGGCACAGAAACGACGGCCATGGGCTGGTATGGCTTGCCACTGATTAACACCATGATTCTACTAACGTCGTCGGTCACTGCACACTTTGCCCATGTCGCATTAGAACAAGACAAACGCAAACAACTGAAAGTGTGGCTGGGTCTGACAATTCTATTAGGTTTGATTTTCTTATTCCTGCAAGTAGAGGAGTATGCGCACGCCTATTCAGATGAAATGAAGTTGTACTTAGACAGCGGTATTTATGGCAACACCTTCTTTATGTTAACTGGCTTTCACGGCCTTCACGTAACGCTTGGCACTATCATGTTGATTGTCGTGTTCTTGCGTATATTGAAAGGTCACTTTAGCCCGAAAAATCACTTTGCTTTCCAAGCAGCGAGTTGGTATTGGCACTTTGTTGATGTGGTGTGGGTATTGCTGTTTTTCTTTGTTTATATTTTGTAAGCATAGGTCGAGCGGTGAGCCTTGTCTCACCCTTGCTTTGCCCTGGTTCACATCGGGCGGGGGTTGGGCGTGATTACCCCAGTTAAAATACCTAGTAATAACAGCAGTACGATGACAACAGATGTTAGTACGCGCCGACCAATAAATTTAGACATCGGTGGGCCATTGGGATCTTGTTTGTTCATGATCATTAGCGCTCGGAATAAGTTGTAAACCATCCAAGCGAGTAAACTAATAATGAGTATTTTGAACAGCATCATGGCTCCAAATATAGTAGCTCCGAATGAGAGTGGCTCCGAAATAAAGGCTTCGAAAAATACGGTCAAAGAGGGTGAGGTTCATTGAGCATTAACAACGCAGTTAGCGCCAAAATTTCACCACTTTGGGTACTGGTTACCTTGCTGGTTTTTTCGGCATTAATCAAGTTGGGTCTGTGGCAAAGCGAACGAGCAGAGCAAAAAGAGCAGCGAATACTGCGTATGGAGCAATTGATGGGGGTAGAGCCTAAGCCACTGCATCAGGTACTCAACAGTATTAACACACTAAATGATGAGAGCTTGAGTGATCCAGCTTTAGAAGAAACTCGCAATGAAATGCTTAACGATCAGCCAGTAGTGCTAAATGGCGTCTTTAATGACGAAGTTTTATTGCTCTTGGATAACCAAACGCTAAATGGTCAATTGGGCTATCGCGTTTATCAGGTTTTTTATCACCAGCAGCAGTTACCAGTGTTAGTTAATTTAGGTTGGGTTAGCGGTAGTCGTAATCGCAGTGAATTACCTATGGTTGAGCCGATAACAGGCCACCATCAAATAACGGGCAATATTCGCGTTATCGAGCCCAATATTGTGCTGGCTGAGCAAGAATATGATCAGTTAGCTATGCCGATGCGAGTGCAACAAATAGAAGTAGATAAACTGTCAGACGCGTTAGGTGTGCAATTGCAACCATTCGCCATTTATTTAGATAGCAACGAGGTTATTGGTTATCAAAAAACTTGGCAGCCGATTGTTATGCCGCCGTCGAAACATCGCGGATACGCATTTCAGTGGTTTAGCTTAGCCGCAGCTTGGTTGATTTTGATGATTTGGGCTGCGATTAAAAATAATAAGAAGGTGGTATCAGATGCAGACTGATGTAAAAAACAAACCCGAAACAAATTCTCAAGCCAATATTCATTCTAAAGCCGATACAAACGCTAAAGAGGGTGCTAGCGAAGTGGCTCAAACGGGTAAAAAGGGTAATGGGCGTAAGCACTTTGTGATGGTATGTATTGCATTTCTATTACCCGTCATTCTGGCGAAGATGGCACTGGAACAACAATGGTTTAATTATGGGGTGACAAATCAAGGACAACTGCTAGCTGAGCCGGTTTCGCTTTCGCAACTTTCCCTAACAGACATTCAAACTGATAAACATTGGCTACTTGTTTTTAACTCACCAGCGCCATGTGAAAAGGCCTGCCAGCAATCAATGAATGCTTTATCGAATACGTATTTAGCACTGGGTAAAGAAATGCCGCGTGTGCAGCCAGTGTTGCTTAACTATACCAAGCATGCCAACCAGACCGAGACTGATACCACGTTCCATATCACAACTGCTACTGACACGGAAAGTGTGGGCAAATCTCAATCTGATATTAATTTATCACGCTGGCAAAAATTCAACGTGCCTGAGCTTTCTCATCCAGAATTACAACGCGGCAAAGTGTTTATTGTTGATCCCTTGGGAAATGTTGTGATGACACATCAACCGCCGCAAACCGCAGATGCCTTGCCAGCGTTTGGTAAAGCGATTGTGGCGGATATGAAAAAACTATTGAAGTATTCAAGGATAGGTTAACTATGTTCGAAGTAAGGCGTTTAGTTTTTGTCAGCATTCTTTTGGCACTTGTGGTTGTTAGTTTAGGTGCATACACTCGCTTAACTCATGCTGGGTTGGGATGTCCTGATTGGCCCGGCTGCTATGGGTTAATTGACGTGCCACAAACTCAGGAACAAATAGCAAAAGCAGAAGCGGCGTTTCCAGAACGACCAGTTGAAATACAAAAAGCATGGAATGAAATGATTCATCGTTACTTCGCGGGCGCGTTGGGGCTTTTAATATTGTGGATCGCTATTGTTTCAGTCAAAAGACGCAAGCAGGGAACCCCCGTATTTCTGCCGTTATTGATATTAGCCATAGTGACTTTTCAGGCCTTGCTTGGGATGTGGACGGTTACCATGAAATTGATGCCTGTCGTGGTGATGGCGCATCTATTAGGTGGTTTTACAACACTATGCTTGCTGTTTTTACTGTATTTGCGACTCAGTAATTATCGAATTCCAGGTGGTGATTGGTCGATAAAAAAATATGCTCGATTTGGGCTCTTAGGGGTCGTACTGCTGACTGCGCAAATAGCGCTTGGCGGTTGGACATCATCAAACTATGCCGCACTGCACTGCACTGAGTTACCGATTTGCCAAACAGGCTGGCTTGAGCAACTTACTTTTGAAAATTCGTTTGACTTGATCCCCCCTGAAAAAGACACCTATGAATTCGGTCATTTAGACCATGATGAGCGCATTACAATCCATGTTATGCATCGCATTGGCGCGATTGTGACCTTTTTATATCTTGGCTGGTTAGCGTTAGTGGTTAGGCGCAAAGCACAAAGTTCTTTCTTTCAAACCGTGCCACTTGTGCTCTTGTTTATCTTGTTTATTCAAGTGGCATTAGGGGTAAGTAATGTGGTGATGTCACTGCCGCTTGGCATCGCAGTGAGCCACAATGTTGTCGCTGCATGTTTGATGATGGCACTGATCACTTTAACTTACAGCTTACAACGAAAAACCTAGGAGGCGAACATGGCAAAAGCTGCTTTAATCAATTCTCCGGCCAGTGTTGTTGATGTAACACAGCGCACCTCTTGGCGTGACTATTACGAAATAACCAAGCCCAGAGTAGTTGCGTTGTTGGTGCTAACCGCATTGGTTGGTATGTGTTTGTCGGTACCGGGTGTTGTGCCTTGGCAATTGTTGATCCCCGCAATGTTAGGGATTGGTTTTTTATCGTCAGCGGCGGCTGCGATTAATCACATTGTCGATCAACGTATTGATAAAGAAATGGCAAGAACGCATAACCGCCCGCTGGTCAATGGCCGATTGAGTCAACGCAATGCTATTGGCTTTGCTGCCATGCTGGCACTTGCGGGTTTTGTTATGCTTTATGGCTTGGTTAACCCACTGACCGCTTGGTTAACCCTATCGGGATTAGTCGGTTATGGCTTTATTTATACCTTGTATTTAAAACGTGCGACGCCTCAAAATATCACCATAGGTGGCTTAGCTGGCGCAATACCTCCGTTATTGGGTTGGACAGCAATGACCAATGAAATTCACGGTCATGCGTTGCTGCTTGTGTTGATTATTTTTACATGGACGCCACCCCATTTTTGGGCACTCGCCATTCATCGCCGCGATGACTATGCCAAGGTCAACATTCCAATGTTGCCCGTTACCCATGGCATAGAATTTACCAAAACGCAGATCTTACTTTATACCGTCTTATTGTTTGTTGTGGGCTTATTACCTTATTTAGTTGGTATGAGTAATTGGCTGTATTTAGTCGGCAGTGTAGTACTTAATTTGATCTTCTTTGCTTACGCTTGGCAGTTAAAATTTAACCCCAAAGAAAATACCGCGATGGCAACATTCAAGTTTTCTATCATTCACCTGATGTTATTGTTTATTATATTGCTACTAGATCATTACTTGTTGCCAGTTTCGTTTAGCTAGCTACTGGTTGAAGATATTATTATGAATAAGCTGCTTTATATTATTGTTGCCCTTGTTTCTCTGGTTTGTGGCGTATTTATCTACCAAGCGATAAATCAACCAGAGCTACCTAAAACTGCGCTGTATTATCAGCAGCCAAGAACGGTAGAGCCCTTTTCGCTAACTAGCCACACTGGTGATGCGTTTACCAAACAGGAATTGTCAGGTCAGTGGTCTTGGGTGTTCTTTGGTTACACATCTTGCCCCGATGTTTGCCCAACGACACTGCAAAAGCTGAATTTTGTTTATGATGAGCTAAAAGCCGTAACGCCCAACACCCAAGTATTGCTTGTCTCGGTAGACCCTAATCGCGATACAGTTGATAAGCTTTCTCAATATATTGGCTATTTCAATAACGAGTTTCGTGCGCTGCGCGGCGATCATGGCGCGTTATTCCCATTTGCGCGCAATTTAGGGCTAATGTATGCCATTGCTGATGATACTTCACAGAAAAACTATTTAGTTGACCACAGCGCGTCAATTGTCTTGATCAACCCGCAAGGTGAGATAGCAGCGATATTTAAACCCCAAGAAGTCTTGGGGCAAATACCAACCGTTGATGAAGATGATTTAGTCGCAGACTTTCAACGCATTGTCGCTTTAGCAGCTTCTTAAATAAGCCGCTTGGTAAAGAGGTAAAGAACTGGGCGATTACAATGGGTACCATGAGCCGTCGGTATTAAGAATAAACCACGGCTTAGAATACCAATAATAGCGACCTGACTGGCTCAAGCTAGGGGCTGTGCAGTTACAGCGAACGCGACCAACGGGTAAGTGATCGCTGAAGGTGATTTGAAAGCTGCTGTCTGTTAACCAATTCACTTTTTGTTTACCAAGGCCAGACACATAACAGTTTAGCTGGCTTGGCTTAAAATCTTCCACGTCAACATGAAAAGTCACTGAGCTTAATGTTTGGTGGCGATAAATGGTTTGATTGTCTTGTTCACTTAATGAAATTGAGAACGGCAATGCATTGAGCTTATCTCTTAGGCCAGTGAGTTTATCGTAGGGCTGAGATGCAGGGAAACGCGGGATAGCGCTTAGGTCAGTATTCGGACCAACAGCGCCAGATTGCTGACTAAAGCCAACAAACTTGTTCTCTTTTAACCACAATTGAATTTCAGGAGTGTATTCACCGTAAGGGTAAGCAAAATAGCGATAGCTTTGCCCAACCTTGTCGTTAATCAATTGCTCGGCTCTACGCAGGTCTTGCTCGTATTGCGCAAGCCACATATCAGGGGCAGTACCATCAGGTACTCTTGTTAATGACTGATGTTGCCAGCCGTGATTGGCAATAATAGCGCCTTGTTCGGCCATCATTTTTAACTGTTGCCAATTTAAATAATCAGGTTGCTTTGCTTCAACTAGGCTCGGGTTGACGAAAATCGTGTATGGATAATTAAAAGCGTCCAGTATCGGTTTACCGTTGGTAAGAATATCAAGATAGGCGTCATCAAAAGTAATTGCGACTAGCTTTTCTGATTTATCAAGGCTGCCTGACGCTACTTCTTGATTTTTAACGCCATTTACAATCGTTGATAGTGGCACTACCGTGAAGCCTCTGTCTTTAAGGTAGCGCATGTGATTTTCAAACTGCTGAGGTGAAATACTCGTGCTTGGTGGCGTGTCTGTACTAACGTGGTGATATTGCAAGATCACCGCAGCTTGTGCGCTCGATACGGCAGTGCCTACTGCAATAGCGGCTGCAAATTGAAAAATAAGTGAGAGGAATAGGTTTTTCATTGGGTTCATCATAATCATGCGCCAAGTATCGGCAGATAGCTATTAAAGTAGCGTGTTTTTGGGCTAAACACCAAGTAAACTTTGGCCACTGCCCGCTTACACATATCTATTTTTGAAAATCTTATTTTGAAAAGCTTAGACCGAAAAATAATCGCACTTGCTGTGCCAATGATTTTGTCCAATATCACAGTGCCCTTGTTGGGGATGGTCGATACCGCAGTTATTGGGCACTTACCTCATGCCTATTATCTTGGTGGCAGCACAGTTGGTGCCATGATCATCACCTTTATTACTTGGCTTTGTGGCTTTTTAAGAATGTCGACAACAGGTCTGGCTGCACAGGCACTAGGCCGACAAAATAGTGATGATGCAACTTTAGTATTGCTGCGTGGTTTACTGGTTGCAGCCGCAATTGGTCTAATGTGTATTGTACTGCAAAACCCTTACTTCCAGTTAAGCCTGTGGCTAGCCGGCGGCAGCGAACAAGTGCAGTTTTATGCCAAACAATATATGGATATTCGGGTTTGGGGACTACCCGCTGCACTTGCCAACATTGTTATGCTGGGTTGGCTGTTGGGGCAACATCAAGCAAAAGCTGTGATGTGGTTGCTGATTCTGATCAATAGTATCAACTTATCGCTAGATCTACTGTTTGTCCTAGTGTTTAGCTGGCAAGTACAAGGCGTTGCTGCGGCCACCTTAGTTGCCGAGTATTCGGGGCTAATGGCGGGATTAGGCTTTATACTTCATCGCTATTATCAAGCGAGCATCAGTCAGCTATTTAGTCGACAAGTGCTTACTGGTGTCATGAACGTGAGTCAGTTAGCTGCTTATTTTAAGCTCAATCGCGATATTCTTATTCGCACTTTGTGCTTAGAAGTCTGTTTTGTTTTTATGACCTTCCAAGGCGCACGATTAGGCGATAATGTTGTTGCTGCAAATGCGATTTTAATGAACTTTTTGCTGCTGATTTCATTTGGTTTAGACGGCATTGCTAATGCCGCCGAAGCTATGATTGGTAAGGCTAAAGGTGCGGGTGCAAACAATGAGCTGGCATTGATTCTAAAACGTTGTACCTTGTGGACCCTAGTGTTTGTGCTTGCATACAGTACTGCTTTTGCCTTAGCGGGGGATTGGCTCATAAATCAGATAACCAGTATTACTGATGTTAGGATAGAAGCTGAAAAATACCTGGGTTGGATTGTGCTATTACCTCTGATTGGCTGTTGGTGCTATTTGTACGATGGGGTTTATGTCGGGATGACTCGGGCAGATGTTATGCGTAACAGCATGATTGTCGCGACCTTTGCGGTATTTTTTCCTTTGTGGTGGTTGTTCCAAGGTCTATTTTCTCAGCCTTCATTCTTACAAATATCATTAAACCATGCGCTTTGGTTGGCATTTTCTGGCTTTATGTTAGCGCGGGGTGCAACATTGGGTTGGCATCTTTATCGCAGGTTATTACCGCAAGCGATTGCAACGCCGCAATAGCAAGCAAAAACAGAAGAAAGCCAAAACAAAAAAGTCGGCGCGAAGCCGACTTTCTGGGAAATGGTTACGTTAGGCTGCTAAACCTGTGCGCGAGTGAATTGTCTTAGTAGTAAGAATGCTCACCGCGTTGGTGTTCAGTGGCGTCACGAACACCTTTAATTTCACCACCCATAATTTCAAGCAGCTGACTTTCAATACCGTCTTTTACGGTGACGTCAATTTGACTACAACCATTACAACCACCACCAAATTGAAGCACAGCATAGCCATCTTCAGTGATTTCCATCAGGTTACATTCACCACCATGGCCAGCTAACTGAGGATTTACTTCTGCTTTAATAAAGTAGTCAACACGGTCAAATAGTGGTGCGTCGTCAGCAACTTTTCTCAATTTAGCGTTTGGTGCTTTTAGGGTTAATTGTGAGCCCATTTGATCCGTCACAAAATCAATTTCAGCTTCTTCTAAAAACGGTTGACTCTCGGCGTCGACATAAGCTGAGAAACCATTGAACTTGAGCTCTAAATCGTCTGTTTCAACAGCGTCGGTTGGGCAGTAAGAAACACCACATTCAGCTTTTGCTGTGCCTGGGTTAACCACGAAAACACGAATGTTGGTACCTTCTGCTTGTTGCGATAATAGTTTAGCGAAGTGTGCTTGGGCTGATTCTGAAATGCTGATCATGAGTTACTCACTTAAAATCTAAAAATGTCATACCTGAGTAAATTAGTCAGGTATGGGTATTTTACTCTGCAAGCTACCAATAGGCTAGGGGTCGACAAAATTAATCGTCACAATGCGACAAATCGACTAGTGCCCTTTGCCAGATTTTGATAGCGTTAGGCACATAAATGTGGGGATAGATAAATGTTTTTTCAACAAATTTTAAACAGGTGTTTGACTGTTAGTACGGGCTTTTTACTTAGCCTTTTTACGCTGACAGCGAACGCTGCTGAGCTGAGTTATTACTTGCCAAGCACGGATAATTACGCTGCACAAATCAGTAAACCATCGCAAGTATTGGGGTTTGGCGTTGGCGAGCGCCATTTAAGGCATGATCAATTGCTAGATTATATGTCACAACTTGCTGGGCAATCAGAGCGTATCAAGCTCACCGAATTTGGCCGTACCTATCAGCAACGTAAACAGGTATTACTGACAATTTCTTCGCCAGAAAATCTAGCCAAGTTAGATAGTATTCTAACCAATCGTCAAAACAATAAGATTGGTGATGACGATCCGCTAGTGGTTTGGTTAGGTTACAGTGTTCATGGCGACGAAATCAGTGGTGCCCATGCTTCGATGTTGGTTGCTTACCACTTGGCTGCATCACAAAGCGACGAAGTAAAACAATGGCTTGATGATATGGTGATTGTTATTGAGCCGAGTGTGAACCCCGACGGTATGGACAGATTTGCTAACTGGGTAGCAACATTCCGTGGTCACGCGTCAAATAGTGATCCTAACCATATTGAACACAATCAAAGTTGGCCGACGGGACGCACCAATCATTATTGGTTTGATTTAAACCGTGACTGGTTGCTACTTAGCCAGGTGGAAAGTGTTAATCGTCTGAAGATGTATCACCAATATCAGCCTAATGTCTTAGGTGACTTTCATGAAATGGGCGCGAATAGTAGCTATTTCTTCCAGCCAGGTATTCCAACGCGAACGAATCCATTAACGCCTGCTAAGAATGTCGAGTTGACACAAAAGTTAGCGGAGTTTCATGCTAAGGCGCTCGATGAAGAGCAGCGTTTATATTACACCCAAGAAAGTTTTGATGATTTTTATTACGGCAAAGGCAGTACCTACCCTGATGTTAACGGGGCGGTGGGTATTTTGTTTGAGCAAGCGTCAAGTCGTGGTATGCAGCAAGATACGGTAAACGGCTTGTTGACCTTTGAGTATGGTATTAAAAACCAATTGTTAACTTCATTTTCTACCTTGCGCGGTGCTTGGCAGCAACGAAGTGAACTGGCTGAATATCGAGAAACTTTCTACGAGTCAGGCCTTAAAGCGGCGAAAAAAGAAAAATATGCGGGCTATTTGTTTACCGAAAGTGACGATAACACGCGTTTAAGTTTGTTCTTATCAAAGCTAGCACAGCATCAAATTGAAGTATTCCCACTAAGCGAAGATTTTCGTTTGAATAATCGCGTTTTTAGTGCCGAGCATAGTTATTTTGTCCCTTTGGCTCAGCGCCAATATCGACTAATTCAAGCCTTATTCACTAAGCAAACGGAATTTGCTGATAACACTTTCTATGATGTTTCTGGTTGGACGCTACCGTTAGCCATGAATATTGATGTTAGTGAAGTAGCGCGCACTTGGGGCCTTAAGCTGGCGAATAAGCCATGGCAGCAAAAGGGGCAACAGCCAAGTGAGCTTGAAGGGGCTGCTTATGCCTACGCGATAGAATGGCAAGACTATCTGGCACCTAAACTATTAAATAAGCTACTTGCCAAAGGGCTGCAAGTAAAAGTCGCTACCAAGTCTTTTAGTAACCTTGATGCTGGAACAGAGCAAACATTTGCACCAGGTACTTTGCTAATTGCTGCTGGCATTCAACAGCAAGGTGACTGGTTTAATATCTTAAAGGCAGAGAGCGAAGCACTAGCATTACCCGTATTTCCACTAAATACAGGATTAACAATTAATGGTATCGACTTAGGTAGCCAATCGTTCAAACTGATTGAGGCTGCCAAAGTATTATTGATTGGTGGTTACGGGGTATCTCAGTATGAGGCGGGTGAGATTCGCTATTATTTAGATCAAGAACTTGAAATTCCTGTTTCTATTGTTGATAAACAGCGTTTGAGCAAGCTTAATTTTGACGATTACAGCCATGTGGTTATGGTTGATGGCCACTATGGTGATTTATCAAAAAGCGTGACCAAGAGGCTGTCAAACTGGCTACATCGAGGGGGCGTTGTTTTTGCCCAGAAACGTGCTGCCAAGTGGTTAGCAGACCAAGAGCTACTGCAGGCAAGCTTTGCCACCAAAGAACAACTTGATCAGCTATTCGATACTGACAATTTAAGTTATCAAGACAAGCAAAGTTTAACGGCTCGCAAACGCATTGCAGGTACAATTTTTAACGCAGAAATTGATACCAGCCACCCGTTAGCGTTTGGCTTTAAGAGCAATAATTTACCTGTGTTCAAGAACAGCAGTTTAATAATGAATAAGCCGAAAGTGCCATTCGCAACTGTGGCTAAATTTGGCCAGTCACCATTACTTAGCGGTTATGCTGACGAGAATTTGGTGAATCGATTAGCACATAATGCCTCGCTGGTTGCCCATAATGTCGGTCGTGGCAGAGTGGTTGCGACCACCGAGAACTATACATTCAGAGGCTATTGGCAAGGTACGGCAAAAATTTTGGCAAATACGTTGTTTTTCGCAACGGCATTTGATGTCGCGGCTAAGTCTAAATAGTCGTACTGAGTCTATAAGCTAAGCGCTAAACAGTAGACACTCACCTTAGCGACATTAGCCGCTTTCAATAGGCGGCTAATTTCACTCACCGTTGCTCCTGTGGTAACGACATCATCAACCAGCGCAACGTGCATGCCCTCTAGCTTTACACGCTTGCCCGTTACTTCGTTGCTTGTTTCATTACTTGTTTCGTCAGTGAGTAACGCAAAGTTGTTTTTCAACTGCTTACGCCGCAGTTGACCGGATGCTTGCGCTTGCGAACCTGTTTGAGTTTGCCGTACCAAGCAACCTGCGTTGCATTGAACCTTGAATACCTTGGCAACAGTTCGTGCTAACGGTAAGGTTTGATTGAAACCTCGATGCTGCCAGCGGTTAATGTGAATGGGGACAGGCATCACAATATCTGGCGGGCGAAAGTCGCTTAGCTTAAGCAGCTCATTTAAATGAAAGCTCAGTACTCGGCAGCAAAGCCGTTGATACTGCCAACGGCCTAAGTATTTGAACTGTTTTAACCAGTCGCTCATGGGGTATTGATAGGGGGAAATCGCGATTAGGTGGTCAAATGCACATTTGCTGTAAAGCCCGTAGATTTCAGGTCGATTTAGCAAGTCTCCGCTAAGGCTGTCTAACTGAAAACGTGGGATTAATGAAACACAGTGGTCGCATAAAGCCACTTGTTGGTAAATTGGTTGCTCACACAATTCACAATAATTAAAGAGATGGACTAATTGTGTCGCTTTGGCGACAAGCTTCTCAATAGTGTCAGTTATCACAGGCAATCCTTGCCACAGTTAGTTAATCCTAGAATTCAGAAACATTAAAGCCAACTAGATACTTGCCTAAACAGGAATGCTGTTATCAAAGCTAGGCTGGCGCTACTGCTTTCGTTAAACTAAGTCATTAACTTATTATTTATAAGCAAGCATGGCACAAAGTTTAAAATTTTCGAGTATTGGACATGGGACACCTATTGTTTTGTTGCATGGGTGGGGGCTAAATAGTGGTGTTTTTGAGCCACTCGCAGTTAAGCTCGGTGAGCGCTTCAAAGTGATATCAATTGATTTACCGGGCTATGGTGACAATGTTGATTGCCTACCTGCACATTATCAATTGGCTGAGCTCGCCGAACTTGTTTATCAGTCCGTTGCCGAGCCTGCTGTTTATTTGGGCTGGTCACTAGGCGGTTTAGTGGCAACCCAAATTGCTCGAACAGCTCGACAAACCGATGTGCTGGGTTTAGTGCATGTTGCGACTTCTCCTTATTTTGTTGAAGCTCACGATTGGCCCGGCATCAAGCCTGAATTGTTAGCAACTTTTCATCAGCAGCTTGCCAAAGATATTGGTAAAACCTTGTCAGGCTTTTTGAAAATTCAGGCAATGGGCAGTAGTCATATCAAAGAAGACATTCGTCAAATCCAGCAGTTGGTGATGGCGAAGCCACTTCCTAATAGAAAAGCTTTAGAGCAAGGCCTGCATATTCTGGCAAGTGCGGACACAAGAGCAGACTTGGCTCAAATCACAATGCCTTTTCTGCGCATGTACGGAAAAATGGATAGTTTAGTACCGAAAAAAGTGATTAATTTGGTTGATAGTTTAGCCACAAATAGTGACTTGGTTGTTTTTGATAAGGCGTCACATGCACCATTTATTTCGAATTTTCAGGAGTTTGTTGAACATTTGAACGCTTGGTTAAGCGATAATACGGGTCACTATTAAATTATTCACACCCCTTACCCTGATTGACTTTTAGGCAGTTCTGCTCGATAATTGAACAAAGATGTCAGTCGTCTGACTAAGTAGTTATACACAGTGTTGTTTATATTGCGATAAGCACTGTGAGTTTTAGTTCATAAGACAGATTTTAGGAGTAGGTGATGGATGTTCAATCAGCCTTTAATGCAGGCTTACAAGGGTTTACGAACGCAAATCAACGTTTAAATGAAACTGCGGCCAATATTGTTGATGCGACAACAATCACCGAGCAAGAGCGCAGTGAATTTGAAAGCCAAGCAGCACAAGCTGGTTTAGCTGGTGAGTCTGAGCCTAACCTTACCGAAGAGGTTGTTAACCTTCGCGTTGCTGAATTCCAAGCTCGCGCCTCAGCAGAAGTTATTCAAACGGCCGATGAAACACTCGGTACGTTACTTGATGTTACCGCCTAGTACCTAGCATATACCTCGCGATGAATATTACGACGCAAGTTAATCAGCTACCTTTAGCGACAGTGGTCAACCCGCCCACTGACAGCCTGCGTCGTGACAATGTTCAGCGAGAAGTTATTACACAAGCGCCAGCGCTTAGTCAGAGTGCTGCAGAGAAAGGCGTTGCTAGTGAGCGTGAGCGTGCCAGAACACCGGCACAAAACGTTGAAGAAGGTATTGATTTTGCTGCTATTCAAGAGCAAGCAGAGCGAGAAAGTGCCAGCATCAATGAGCGTCAACGAGGTCAAGATCAATCTGGTGAGCAGCAAGGTCAACAAGAACAAGGGCAAAGTGCTAATGCCCAAGCGGAAGATGAGAATAGCGGTGAGGACTCCAATACGAATAGCCGTGAGTTAACGCCCGACGAACAACAAGCGGTGCGTGAACTTAGTGCCCGCGATTTGGAAGTTCGAACTCATGAGCAAGCGCATGCAGCGGTAGGTGGCCCATACACTGGCGCGCCAAGTTATAGCTTTGAAGTAGGCCCTGATGGCCGCCGTTATGCGGTTGAAGGTGAGGTCTCGGTAGATTTATCTGAAGCTGGCTCACCACAAGAAACAATTACCAAGATGCGTAGGGTTTATGACGCTGCGCTTGCTCCTGCGAACCCTTCGACGCAAGATTTACGTGTTGCGGCAGAAGCTTCTCGTATTATTGCTCAAGCGCAGGCTGAAGTGCTCAGGCAGCAAAGAGTGGAAGAGGGTGAGGAGCAATCACCACAACCATCAGGTGATGGTCGGCCAACAATCAATAGCTTTGGCTCAGAGCGCACTGCTGAACTTGGATCTGATGACGCGAGCACTAACCTTGATTCTGCAGTATCGGCAACGCCAGCGGTTAGTGTGCCCAGCTCAAGCTTTTCAAATCTAGATGCAGATACAGGTGCAAGTTCACAGCAAAGTGATTTTGCCCGCGATGACTTCGATAGCTTTGTCCAATCAACAATTCAGGCGCAAGAATCAATTTCTCCGAGTTTGCCACAGCGGCCTGAAGAAATTGACCAAAGAGCAGGGGTGATTGAGTCGCGTTATTTGGCGATCAACCAAGCCTATGACTTGCCACCTAGAAGCCAGTTTGTCTTGCAAGCATAGTGGCTTACGTTTGGTGATTGTGTGCTACGGAGCAAGTCACGTATGATCCATTTTCTTTTCCATAGACTCCTACCGTCGATTAATGCAATAAGCAGGTACTTGTTACCTCTGTGCATCTTACCAATGACCAGTTTTGCTCAGCCAGATAAACCAATGCCAGATAAAACCATGGATGTAAGTCAAACAATGACAGCAAAAGAGTATCAGCAGCAGGGTTGGAAAACAGGTAAAGTGCATTACCTAAATTTTGAAGGCGGCTTTTATGGCATTGTTACCGATCAAAATGAAAAGCTTCTGCCAATGAACTTGCCTAAAGCATACCGAATAGAAGGTACGGTGTTAGCGTTGAAGGGAGAATTTATGACCGATATGCTAACGACCCAGCAATGGGGCAAACTTTTCAAAATTAGCGACTATAAAGTGCTGGAACTTGGCGTAGAAGCCAACACTCACTAGCGACATCGCAGCGATTGAGTCAGATCAGTTACTACCATATCCGTAATCTCGTTGTTCTGATCAGTGGTTATGACGACCTGATATAGATGGCGAAAATTATCTTCTGGAATTTTGTCAAAAGCCTTGCCGGTGAGCAGTGACAGCAGCATGGGAATGGTATTACTGTGCCCGACTACAAGCGCGTTCAATTTTTTTTGTTTAAGCACTCTTGCTAATTGTTCAAGTCCATTGGGTGCATATTGAATCACGCTGAGTTGTTTAGCCGTCGCTGTTGGTTGGGCAGTTGCCAACGTTCTTTGGTAGCTGGTGCTATAAACCGCATGAATCTCAACGTTGCTGAGTGTGTCAGCAAGTAACATAGCTCTTTGTTGGCCGCAGTTTGTCAGTAAGGGGTCGGCACTGTTTGACTGTTTCTCTGCGTGTCGCGTCAAATATAAACTGAAACTTTCTGCGAGAGCCGGTGGCGCTAGAGCAGATAAAAATACCTGCCCTGCAAAAACCACACTTAGCAATAACTTAGGCAACAACTTCATCGCACTAAAACAGGCGATTTAAGCCATTGAGCGCCGCAACGCGATAAGCTTCTGCCATTGTTGGATAGTTGAAGGTTGTGTGAATAAAGTATTCAATGGTATTCGCCTCGCCTTTTTGCTGCATAATGGCTTGGCCGATATGCACAATCTCAGCAGAACGTTCACCAAAGCAATGAATGCCTAAAATTTCTTTGGTATCGCAGTGGAAAAGAATTTTTAAGCTACCGACAGGACTAGCACCGATTTGTGCGCGAGCTAAGTGTTTAAATGAGGCTCTGCCAACTTCATAAGGGATTTTTGCGGCTGTGAGCTCTTGTTCATTTTTACCCACTGACGACATCTCTGGAATGGTATAAATACCCGTCGGGATATCTTCAATTAACTGGCCTTCAGTAGAGATATTGAGAATGTAGTCAGCGGCAATACGACCTTGATCATAAGCCGCACTAGCAAGGCTAGGGTAGCCAATAACATCACCAATGGCGTAGATATTATCAACCTCGGTTTTGTAGGTGCTATCAACGGTCAATGAGCCACGTGAATTCGCCGTTAAACCTATATTCTCAATGCCGAGCTTGTCGGTATTACCGGTTCGGCCGTTGGCAAATAGTATGCAGTCAGCTTTCATGCGCTTGCCTGATTGCAGGGTTAATACAACACCGTCATCTCGACCTTCAATTGCTGAGTATTCTTCACCGTGGCGAATCACGATACCGCTATTCCAGAAATGATAGCTTAGTGAATCTGTCATCTCTGCATCCATAAATGACAATAGGCGATCGCGGGTATTGATTAAATCAACCTTACAACCTAAACCTCTGAAGATTGATGCGTATTCACAACCAATAACACCAGCACCATAAATGATGATGGACTTTGGCTCATGTTTTAGCGACAAAATGGTATCAGAGTCATAGATACGAGAATGAGTAAAATCAACATCTGCTGGTCGATAAGGTCGTGAACCGGTAGCAATGACAATTGTTTTGGCGCTTACTTGCTCACTTGAACCATCTGGGTACTGAATGTGTAAATTGTGCTTATCAATAAAGGTAGCTTCGCCGTGGTAAACCTTGACTTCGTTTCGGCTATAGAAACCGCCGCGCAAACGCACCTGATCACGAATCACTTTTGTGGTGTGCTGTAAAATATTATCGAAGGTTAAGGTCGCCGCTTTTTCAGATTGATTGAATAGCGGATTACTGTTGTACTCAACCAAACGACTGACGGAGTGACGCAGCGCTTTCGACGGAATGGTGCCCCAATGAGTACAGCCGCCGCCAACTTCATTATGTTTTTCGATAACTGCAACTTTCTGGCCTGCTTTGGTGAGGTTCATTGCTGCGCCTTCGCCACCTGGACCTGTACCAATGACGATTGCGTCAAAGTCGAATGTGATTTTTGATGTAGATTTTGCTTTAGCCAAGTTACCTTCCCCAGAAAACAGTTTGGTGAAATTTTACCAAGAATTAGTAGGATAGGTAACTAATTATACGCGTTCTGATTGACGATGCCGAAATTGGCTGCGAAAGAGTTAGGATATTATCGAGAGGCAGTTTGCCGAAATGGTCACCCGTTTCGGCAAATTGGAATAGCTTTAATAAAAGTGCTAGGCAAGTTTTGCGGTTAGCAGTTGCCAGCTCTTACGCTGCTCAGCAAGTGTTTGCTTAAGCTCTGTAAATTGTTTGATCAGCTCTGAATTTTCAACTTCTGAAAGCAATTTATCTTTTTTGTTCACTAATACCTGCTTTTTAAGCTCGTAAAATTCATTTAATTTAGCAATTAACAAATCATACTCAGCTTGTAGCTTTTGACGCATTTCTTCTGCTTGAGGGTGCGCACTTAAACGCTGTTGACTGCGCTTTAAGGTCATTGCCAATTTTGCTTTTTCGACCTTGTCTTCCGGTGAAGTACGTAACTTCGAGGTTAAGCCAATATAATTACAACCTTTGATTAACCACTTGGTTGGATCAAACTGGTACCAGCGAATGCCATTGCGATAATCATTTTCAAAGATATGGTGATAGTTGTGGTAACCTTCACCAAAAGTAAAGAAAGCTAACACACCGTTATCGCGAGCAGTGTTTTTATCTGTGTAGGTTTGCTTACCCCAGATATGAGCTAGTGAATTAATAAAGAAGGTTGTGTGGTGGCTCATTACTAAGCGGAAGAAACCAACTAACAACAGGCTGCTGATCACGTCGCCATGCCATAAACCAAATGCCAATGGCACACCAAAGTTCATCGCTAAGGTTAGGGCAAGGTAGTGTTTGTGTTGCCACATAACAATTTTATCTTTTTGTAAGTCACGCACATTGTCATAGTTATTATAACGATGCGCTTGGTACTCACGAAGCATCCAGCCAATGTGTGAATACCAGAAGCCGCGTTTCGCTGAGTATGGGTCTACATCATTGTTGTCGACGTGCTTATGATGAATACGATGATCTGAAGACCAATGCAAAATACTGTTTTGTAGTGCAAATGCACCACCTAGTGCATAAATCAGGCGTAAGCTCCAGTGTGCCTGATAAGTCTTGTGTGACCATAGTCTGTGATACCCTGCTGTGATTGACATACCACAGTAGATAAAGCAGACAATTGCCATAGTTATTTCAGCACCGTCGAATCCATGGGTTATAGCACGGTATGGCACGGCGATGGCAGCAAACAAGAAAGTGATTAAAAACACTAAAACGTTTAGCCAAATAATACGAGGCTTATTCATTAATTTTCCGATTTAGATATTTGAGCGTACAAGTGTTCACTATTTTAGCTGGCGCAGATATTGAGTCAAGCCGAGAAATGTTGATCTGTGATAAACTTCACCCAATTGTCATCACCTGACAACGGAATTTCAATTAAGTATTATGACTAAGTCTATAAAAACAAAGGTAATCTAATGGCAGGAATTCGTGCCCAGCAAAAAGAGAAAACTCGTCGACAATTAATTGATGCAGCTTTAGGGCAATTAAGTGCAGATCGCAGCTTTTCGAGTTTGAGCTTACGCGAAGTGGCCAAAGAGGCGGGCTTAGCACCAACTTCGTTTTACCGTCACTTTTCTGATATGGATGAACTTGGGTTAACGCTAGTTGACGAAGCTGGCTTAACGTTACGTCAATTGATGCGTCAGGCACGCCAGCGAATTGCCAAAGGTGGCTCGGTTATCAAGATATCTGTTCATACCTTTATGGAATTTATTGAGAACAACGGCAATATTTTTCGATTATTATTGCGCGAACGTTCTGGCACATCAGCGGCTTTTCGCGCGGCGGTTAATCGTGAAATTCGTTATTTCACGCTTGAACTGAGTGATTACTTGCAAGAAGCCAACAAGCTAGACGCACAAGTTGCACTACTCCAAGCAAAAGCTGCCGTAACGATCGTGTTCAGCGCTGGCGCTGACGCTCTAGATATTGATTTGAAAGAGCGAGAGGAGTTAGCTGAAAATGTGGTGCAACAGTTGCGATTTATCGCGCGTGGAGCCAGTGACTTTTCTGCTCGATTAAGAGTTAAAGAACAATTGTAAATGCGTAGGGCGGCAACTGCTTTTTTACTTTTTGTAGCGGTAGCTATTGTTGTTAACTCTCTATTGCAATGTTCTAAGGATAGGCAAAATATTGTTAGCATAGGCGATAAAAAGGACACAACTTTAATAGCACTAGAGCACAAGTTTAGTGACACTGCTGATGTCTGTTTACATGATAGCAATGAACAAAGTTGCCCAGAAAGTTCAAACGCCTTAGATGCTGAGACAAACGGTCAACCTCGAGAAGAGCTAACAGGCATTGATAGGCAATCAACCAGTAGCTGGAAGTTATCAACGCCACTGTATACTCAATTAGCTCAACTTGAATACTTGAGCGCAAATGGAAATTTGCAGGCTGCATTTATACTTGCCAAAAATCTGAGATACTGTTTTTACACTCCCAGCGATGAAGCGAGTTACCAAGATAGAGTCAATGAAGCGCTCGATAACAATGAAGGTGATAGTTTCCTTACCAAACTTGCTGAAAACTATGAATATTGCCAAGGGGTAATGCATGCGACCAAAAAGCAATTTGCTCATTATTTAGCGGTTGCAGCAAATCAAGGTCTTCTTGACGCCATGCTTGACTATGGTTTCGCTAATACCGAGCTCTTAGTAAAGGTAGAAAGTGAAACTCGCTCTGCATTGACTGCAAGAACTGAGGTGCTGGCGGCTCAGCAAGAGTATTTAAAAACTGCAGCATTGCAAGGGCATGTGAAAGCCATCGCGCGTTTGTCTGATAATTTATGGCAGCAAAAGTTTGAAAATAATGACGGTAGCCAAGCTTTAGCGTATCTCTATCTGTTGTTGGAATTAACAGACGATAGTCAACTATATAGTCGATACCAATGGCAAGAACAGCGCATGAGCAAGCAACTCTCACCAGAAAAAGTGGCTCAAGCAAGAGAGTTAAGCCAAGATTTACTTAGCAATATAGTTAGCAATATCCAAAGTGAGCTAAAAACTCGTTAGCTCACTTTGGCTTAGAAAATGTCGTCTAGAAAATGTGGTTTGCAATAAGCGCTATATAGGTTAGCGCGTTGCTAAGATTAACGGCGTTTAAGGATAACACCCGTTTCAACATGGTGGGTGTAAGGGAATTGATCAAATAAGGCAAACTGCTCGATATGATGAGTTGTCGTTAGCGCCTGTAGGTTGTCTTTCAGTGTTTCCGGGTTACAGGAAATATAAACAATTAAATCAAATCGTCTAACTAATTCAACGCTGTCTGGGTCTAAACCTGCACGCGGTGGATCGACTAATACCGTATCAAATTTGTAGCTGGTTAAATCAAAGCCATCCAATCGTCTAAAGGTGCGCTCGCCATTCATTGCTTGAGTGAACTCTTCACTCGACATACGGACAATGTCAACATTATCTATATTGTTCGCTTTGATATTGTATTGCGCAGAATTGACCGATGTTTTCGATATTTCCGTGCCTAAAACACGATCAAAATTCTCGGCTAAGGCAAGGCTAAAATTCCCATTTCCACAATATAGCTCAATCAAATCGCCGCCACGACCTTGGGTTGCGTGTTTTGCCCAACTCAACATATGCTGGTTTACACCGCCATTTGGCTGCGTAAAGCTATTTTCAACTTGCTGATAATGATATTGCTTACCATCGACGGTGAGTGTTTCAACTACATAATCTTTATCAAGAATAACCTTTTGCTTACGGGCACGGCCGATAATGTCTGTTGGTGCGATTTTGGCAAGCTCAGCTTTCAATGCTTGCGCTTCTACTTGCCAAGCATCATCTAACTGTTTGTGGTAAAGCAGGCTTACTAACAATTCACCACTTAATGTTGAAAGAAAATCAACTTGAAATAGTTTACGGCGCAGCAATTCATTCGCTTTAACAAACTGAATTAAAGCTTGCATTGCATCATTGATCAAAACGCTTGCTACTGGAAATGTCGTCAGCTTAAACTTTTCTTTCGTTTCACTGTTGAACATGATGTAGTCAAGGTCATCACCATCATGCCAAACACGAAACTCAGCACGTAAGCGATAATTTAGCGGTTCAGATTCAAAACACTCAAATGTTGGAAGTGTGAATTCAGCAAACATTTCGCGGATTTGCTGTTGTTTTTGTGCAAGTTGTTGTGGGTAATTATCAGGATGAATATGACTAAACATAGAAACGCCTCAATTTCAGGGAGCGCAGATTTTAACCGTAACTGCGCATATGTCTAGTATTATGGCTGATAGTTAAAGCGACTACTTAGCTTCTTCTGTAATATTGGCAAATTCGTCAGGCTTTGCGCCACCGGCTAACGCGGCATCAATTGCAGTGGCTTGGTTCATACCATTGGCAATTGCTGTATCAACAATCTTGCGGTTATCAATGTGCTTATTCTGACTTACGGCAGTCGCTACAACCTCTTCACTCTGTTCTGGCACAATTCCCAATGCAGTAGAAACGAAAGTCGTGATTTGGTCAGGTAAGGCTTGAATTGCACCTGATAGAATTTCAGCAAACTGTTCAGGGAAACTAGATATGGTTGACTCAACAATTGCATCTTGATGAAAATCGCTGGTACTAATGGCAACTCTGACAATATTTTGAATTTCTGCAATATCATGTGATGCAGCCGTTTCCACGATTTCACTGGCATAAGCTGGATCTGACTCTACTGCAATACGCACGATTTCTTGACTATCCACTAATTTACTGTCGATTGCCGCAACAACCACATCGCAGGCCAGTGCTGGTTCTGCATTAATGGCACCGCGAACAATCTGTTCGTATTTATCAGGGTATAGTTCTAAAGCCACTGGAATAACTAAATCTACCTGTTCAGGATAACGACCTAAAATAGTACTAACACTTCTTCCTATATTAACGTTGGCTTTTGCTTGTTGTTTAATGAATCCTGCAATTATACGTTTGCTTTTAGCATCCTTACTTGGGTCACTTGCATAACTGCTAAAACTAATAACTATAAATAACCAAATAAAAACTAGGATACGCATCATTATTCTCTTTTTTGTATTTGCGCTTGCTATATTGCTACGACTAAGGATACTGCTGTTCATATACAACTCATTGACTATAAGTGAATCGAAATGTTTTCGCCTCTGTGTATTTATCCAGCGAATTCACAGGTTTCATTAGCATATAGGACTATTATTTGGTGATATCGTTCAATAAAACAGCGAACAGTTAGAAAGTTGAAATTAGCTGTTGACGCCCAGCTAAAAATCTCTAAAATGCGCATCCACTTCCACGGGGCAGCCCAACGAAGTGTTTTGATAAGTTTAGTTAGCAAGTTTGCTGAGTAAACGGGTCAGATAACTTAGAAAAATGTTTTACTTATTTTTTAAGAAAAGTTTTTCAAAAAGTTGTTGACATCAAAACTAGGAAGCGTAAAATGCGCATCCGCTCTCAACGAGAGAGCAACCACAAAACACGAGTGCGATGTTTTGTTTGAATCGCAAGGTTCAGTTCTTTAACAATTAGTTATCATGCAATTTGTGTGAGCATTCACATGATGTTGATTTTACAAATATAGCTAAGCTTGTCTTAGCAAAAATTAACTCAGTGAACTCATGCAAAAACTACTTTTATATAAGTTTTATTTGTACAGAATTCATTGAGCCGAGACTGATGTCTCACAAACGATTTTAATTGAAGAGTTTGATCATGGCTCAGATTGAACGCTGGCGGCAGGCTTAACACATGCAAGTCGAGCGGAAACGAAGAGGAGCTTGCTCCTTTGGCGTCGAGCGGCGGACGGGTGAGTAATGCTTGGGAATATGCCTTTTGGTGGGGGACAACAGTTGGAAACGACTGCTAATACCGCATAATGTTTACGGACCAAAGCGGGGGACCTTCGGGCCTCGTGCCAAAAGATTAGCCCAAGTGAGATTAGCTAGTTGGTGGGGTAAAGGCCTACCAAGGCGACGATCTCTAGCTGGTTTGAGAGGATGATCAGCCACACTGGGACTGAGACACGGCCCAGACTCCTACGGGAGGCAGCAGTGGGGAATATTGCACAATGGGGGAAACCCTGATGCAGCCATGCCGCGTGTGTGAAGAAGGCCTTCGGGTTGTAAAGCACTTTCAGTCGTGAGGAAAGGTTAGTAGGTAATATCTGCTAGCTGTGACGTTAGCGACAGAAGAAGCACCGGCTAACTCCGTGCCAGCAGCCGCGGTAATACGGAGGGTGCGAGCGTTAATCGGAATTACTGGGCGTAAAGCGTGCGTAGGCGGTTTGATAAGCCAGATGTGAAATCCCGGGGCTTAACCTCGGAACTGCATTTGGAACTGTTTGACTAGAGTACTGTAGAGGGTGGTGGAATTTCCAGTGTAGCGGTGAAATGCGTAGAGATTGGAAGGAACATCAGTGGCGAAGGCGGCCACCTGGACAGATACTGACGCTGAGGCACGAAAGCGTGGGGAGCGAACAGGATTAGATACCCTGGTAGTCCACGCCGTAAACGATGTCAACTAGCTGTTTGTGTTCTTGAAACGTGAGTAGCGTAGCTAACGCGCTAAGTTGACCGCCTGGGGAGTACGGCCGCAAGGTTAAAACTCAAATGAATTGACGGGGGCCCGCACAAGCGGTGGAGCATGTGGTTTAATTCGATGCAACGCGAAGAACCTTACCATCCCTTGACATCCAGAGAATTTTCTAGAGATAGATTAGTGCCTTCGGGAACTCTGAGACAGGTGCTGCATGGCTGTCGTCAGCTCGTGTTGTGAAATGTTGGGTTAAGTCCCGCAACGAGCGCAACCCCTATCCTTATTTGCCAGCGAGTAATGTCGGGAACTCTAAGGAGACTGCCGGTGATAAACCGGAGGAAGGTGGGGACGACGTCAAGTCATCATGGCCCTTACGGGATGGGCTACACACGTGCTACAATGGCGTATACAGAGGGCAGCAAGACCGCGAGGTGGAGCGAATCCCAGAAAGTACGTCGTAGTCCGGATTGGAGTCTGCAACTCGACTCCATGAAGTCGGAATCGCTAGTAATCGCGAATCAGAATGTCGCGGTGAATACGTTCCCGGGCCTTGTACACACCGCCCGTCACACCATGGGAGTGGGTTGCAAAAGAAGTGGCTAGTTTAACCTTCGGGAGGACGGTCACCACTTTGTGATTCATGACTGGGGTGAAGTCGTAACAAGGTAACCCTAGGGGAACCTGGGGTTGGATCACCTCCTTATCTTGAAGTAAAACGCTTCATGTTGAGTGTTCACACACATTGCATTGATAACGAAAAGTAAAGAAAACGAAGCCTTATGGGGCTATAGCTCAGCTGGGAGAGCGCCTGCCTTGCACGCAGGAGGTCAGCAGTTCGATCCTGCTTAGCTCCACCACTTCACTCTTATGTGATTTAGGTCTGTAGCTCAGCTGGTTAGAGCGCACCCCTGATAAGGGTGAGGTCGGCAGTTCAAGTCTGCCCAGACCTACCAAAGCTTCGTCAAAGAAACCAAACTTAAGGTGTTCAACTGAACAATTTACGTTTGGTTTTTTTAACCACAAATGAGCCGAATGTGCGCTGATTTGAAGTTCTTTAACAATTTGGAAAGCTGATATATATCCCGAAATAATTAGTAAATTAATTATTTCGAATGATGATTACAGTGTCGCGCTGTAAGCATCAAACCTGATAAATGATTTTTCCTTATCATTTATCAATCTAATTCAAGCATACTCCATTACTGTTCTTTTTAAGAATGGATAATGAGTACGTGAAAATGTCAGTCATACATTAGCATCAAGATTTGTCTCTTGATGACTTAAATACGAAAACTATTTGGGGTTGTATGGTTAAGTGACTAAGCGTATATGGTGGATGCCTTGGCAGTTAGAGGCGATGAAAGACGTGTTAATCTGCGATAAGCCTAGGTAAGGTGATAAAAACCGTTATAACCTAGGATTTCTGAATGGGGAAACCCACTTGCATAAGCAAGTATCATTAAGTGAATACATAGCTTAATGAGGCGAACCGGGAGAACTGAAACATCTAAGTACCCCGAGGAAAAGAAATCAACCGAGATTTCCTTAGTAGCGGCGAGCGAACGGGAATTAGCCCTTAAGCTTATGGGCGTTAGTGGAACAAGCTGGAAAGCTTGGCGATACAGGGTGATAGCCCCGTACACGAAGACAAACATAAGTGAAATCGAGTAGGTCGGCACACGTGAAATGTTGACTGAACATGGGGGGACCATCCTCCAAGGCTAAATACTCCTAACTGACCGATAGTGAACCAGTACCGTGAGGGAAAGGCGAAAAGAACCCCTGTGAGGGGAGTGAAATAGAACCTGAAACCGTATACGTACAAGCAGTGGAAGCCTTCGGGTGACTGCGTACCTTTTGTATAATGGGTCAGCGACTTATATTCTGTAGCAAGGTTAACCGATTAGGGGAGCCGTAGCGAAAGCGAGTGTTAACTGCGCGTTTAGTTGCAGGGTATAGACCCGAAACCCGGCGATCTACCCATGGGCAGGTTGAAGGTTGGGTAACACCAACTGGAGGACCGAACACACGTATGTTGAAAAATGCGGTGATGACCTGTGGGTCGGAGTGAAAGGCTAATCAAGCCGGGAGATAGCTGGTTCTCCCCGAAATCTATTTAGGTAGAGCCTCGGACGAATACCATTGGGGGTAGAGCACTGTTAAGGCTAGGGGGTCATCCCGACTTACCAACCCTTTGCAAACTCCGAATACCAATGAGTACTATCCGGGAGACACACTATGGGTGCTAACGTCCGTAGTGAAGAGGGAAACAACCCAGACCGCCAGCTAAGGTCCCAAAGTCATAGTTAAGTGGGAAACGATGTGGAAAGGCATAGACAGCTAGGAGGTTGGCTTAGAAGCAGCCATCCTTTAAAGAAAGCGTAATAGCTCACTAGTCGAGTCGGTCTGCGCGGAAGATGTAACGGGGCTAAACTATGCACCGAAGCTGCGGATTCAAAATTTATTTTGAGTGGTAGGGGAGCGTTCTGTAAGCCGTTGAAGGTGTGTTGAGAAGCATGCTGGAGGTATCAGAAGTGCGAATGCTGACATGAGTAACGATAAAGGGGGTGAAAAACCCCCTCGCCGAAAGACCAAGGTTTCCTGTCCCATGTTAATCAGGGCAGGGTAAGTCGGCCCCTAAGGCGAGACCGAGAGGTGTAGTCGATGGGAAACAGATTAATATTTCTGTACTTCTTTATATTGCGATGGAGGGACGGAGAAGGCTAAGCAAGCATGGCGTTGGTTGTCCATGTGAAAGTATGTAGGCTGAGAACTTAGGCAAATCCGGGTTCTTAAGGCTGAGATACGAGACGAGACTCTACGGAGTTGAAGTTGTTGATGCCCTGCTTCCAGGAAAAGCTTCTAAGCATAGATATAAAGGAACCGTACCCCAAACCGACACAGGTGGTTAGGTAGAGAATACTAAGGCGCTTGAGAGAACTCGGGTGAAGGAACTAGGCAAAATAGTACCGTAACTTCGGGAGAAGGTACGCCGGCTCTGGTGATGGGACTTGCTCCCTAAGCTGAGGTCGGTCGAAGTAACCAGGTGGCTGGAACTGTTTATTAAAAACACAGCACTGTGCAAAATCGAAAGATGACGTATACGGTGTGACGCCTGCCCGGTGCCGGAAGGTTAATTGATTGGGTTAGCTCTGCGAAGCTCATGATCGAAGCCCCGGTAAACGGCGGCCGTAACTATAACGGTCCTAAGGTAGCGAAATTCCTTGTCGGGTAAGTTCCGACCTGCACGAATGGCGTAATCATGGCCACACTGTCTCCACCCGAGACTCAGTGAAATTGAAATTGCGGTTAAGATGCCGTATACCCGCGGCTAGACGGAAAGACCCCGTGAACCTTTACTATAGCTTGACAGTGAACATTGCTCCTACATGTGTAGGATAGGTGGGAGGCTTTGAAACTTGCACGCCAGTGTGAGTGGAGCCAACCTTGAAATACCACCCTTGTATGCGTGATGTTCTAACCTAGGCCGATTATCTCGGTTGGGGACACTGTCTGGTGGGTAGTTTGACTGGGGCGGTCTCCTCCCAAAGCGTAACGGAGGAGCACGAAGGTTGGCTAAGTACGGTCGGACATCGTACGGTTAGTGCAATGGCATAAGCCAGCTTAACTGCGAGACAGACACGTCGAGCAGGTGCGAAAGCAGGTCATAGTGATCCGGTGGTTCTGTATGGAAGGGCCATCGCTCAACGGATAAAAGGTACTCCGGGGATAACAGGCTGATACCGCCCAAGAGTTCATATCGACGGCGGTGTTTGGCACCTCGATGTCGGCTCATCACATCCTGGGGCTGAAGTCGGTCCCAAGGGTATGGCTGTTCGCCATTTAAAGTGGTACGCGAGCTGGGTTTAGAACGTCGTGAGACAGTTCGGTCCCTATCTGCCGTGGGCGTTTGAGAATTGAAGAGGGCTGCTCCTAGTACGAGAGGACCGGAGTGGACGAACCTCTGGTGTTCCGGTTGTTTCGCCAGAAGCATTGCCGGGTAGCTACGTTCGGAACTGATAACCGCTGAAAGCATCTAAGCGGGAAGCAGGCTTTGAGATGAGTTCTCACTGGGACTTTAAGTCCCCTGAAGGGTCGTTGGAGACTACGACGTTGATAGGTCAGGTGTGTAAGGGTTGTGAGGCCTTGAGCTAACTGATACTAATTGCCCGTGAGGCTTAACCATACAACACCCAAATGGTTTTGTAAGACTGACAGAATAAAGAAAATCACGTACTAACGTGTGCTGAATAACGATATATATTAATTTCCAAATTGTAACTTTTTTCGCCTAGCGACAATAGCGTTGTAGAACCACCTGACCCCATGCCGAACTCAGAAGTGAAATGCAACTGCGCCGATGGTAGTGTGGGAGGTCCCATGTGAGAGTAGGTCATCGCTAGGCACTTAATTAAGAAAAGCCCTTGTCTTAAGACAAGGGCTTTTTACTTAAAGCTCTTATTGCTTAGTAATTAATTCAGAAATTTTAAATACTAATCAATAACAGTTTTTTGCTGGTGACCATAGCATTGTAGAACCACCTGATCCCTTGCCGAACTCAGAAGTGAAATGCAATTGCGCCGATGGTAGTGTGGGAGTTCCCATGTGAGAGTAGGACATTACCAGCACCTCTTTATAAAGCCTAGCTCTAATGCTAGGCTTTTTTCTTTCTAAAATAGCATTCATCTCTAAGAGCAGCCTATGTCGTGGCAACCAAGCATGAATTGGGAGACTGCACAGCAGCGTGCAAAGTTACTCTCTGCAATCAGAACATTTTTCAACAAGCGCAATGTCGTGGAAGTTGAGACACCACAAATGTGTAGTGGCACGATCACTGATGTACACTTAGATCCCATCCCCACTTCTTATGATTGGCATCAAGATGGTGCTTGCCAACTTTATTTGCAAACTTCTCCTGAATATCCGATGAAGCGTTTACTGGCATCAGGGTATCAATCTATCTATCAAATCGCTAAAGCCTTTAGAAATGAAGCTGAAGGAAGATTGCATAATCCAGAATTTACAATGTTGGAGTGGTATCGCGTTGGTTTTTCAATGGAAGAGCTTATGAACGAAGTGAGTGAACTGTTAATGGAAGTGTTAGCTGTCAAAGAGACAGAGGTATGTAGTTATGAACAAGTGTTTTTAACCTATACACCCATTAATCCTTTAGACACGTCACGAGCAGATTGTCTTAGCTTTATTAATCGTCAAGGTAAGCTAGAGCCTTGGCTTGAACAAACAACTTCAGTTGATACCTTATTACAGTTTATTTTTTGTGAGTGGATTGAGCCTAGAATTGGTCAGAAAGTTCCTTGTTTTGTTCATAGCTTTCCAAGTGGTCAAGCATCATTAGCTACGATAAATAATGCCGATACTAGGGTGGCGAATCGATTTGAATGTTACTTCAAGGGAATAGAGCTGGTTAATGGCTTTCATGAGTTAACTGATCAAGCGCAACAATTACAGCGTTTTGAGGAAGATAACCAACAGAGAGAGCTAATGGGGTTAGAGTCGAGAGCAATTGATCAAAAGTTTATTTCGGCTTTGTCTCATGGATTACCTGCTTGTTCAGGAGTTGCGTTGGGCATTGATCGATTAATGATGTTAGCCCTAGAAAGGGAATCAATTAAAGAAGTGATAACGTTCACTACACACAACGCATAGTAAAAGAGCGTGTAAAGTTACATAATTTAGCAATTATCCTGTGTGATACTATACCTAATGTGATATAGTATCAAAAGGTCAATGATAGAGGTAAACAAGTGTTAGATAGAATTGGTATAGCAGCGACATCTTTGTGTGCATTACATTGCATTCTGCTGCCTATTTTATTACCGGCATTACCACTGTTAGGACTAAGCTTTTTGGCAGATCATACGTGGGAATTTGTGTTCTTAATTGCCACAGCAATGTTAGGCACATTTGCTTTGCTTTCAGGCTTTAGACGTTATCATCGTAAGCTTTATCCATTTTATCTATTGTACTTAGGTGTTGCTGTTTATTGGCTTAGACACGACTTTGGTGAAGCGTATGAGCCGTTTTTTGTTATCTTCGGTGCCGTATTAATTGTCGCTGCCCATTTTATTAATATGAAGCTATGCAATAGCTGTAAGCAATGTACAGAGCACGACTGCACCTCTTAAGCGCAGCCGTCAATTACTCTTCTACATATCAAAATCTTTTAATTTTCTCGTTAACGTATTCCGTCCCCAGCCAAGCTTCTTAGCTGCTTCTTGTTTGTGACCGCCAGTAAATGACAGCGCGCGTTGCAGCATAATCTTTTCAAATTCTGGTGTCGCCTCATCAAGAATCGCACTGCGTCCTTTAGCGAGTTGTTCATCCATCCATTGGCTTAATAGTGATTGCCAAGATTCCCCTTCGCCAGCCTGTGGCAATGGAGTGTCATGCAACTCTTCTGGTAAATCTTCAGGTAATATTTCTTTACCACTAGCCATCACGGTTAAAAAGCGGCATATGTTCTCTAGTTGACGAACGTTACCCGGCCAGTTGCTTAACATCAGCTGAGTAACAGCATCTTTATGCAAAATCTTGGGTTCGACACTAAGTTCATCTGCTGCCAATTTTAAGAAGTGATTTGCCAGTTGCTCAATGTCTTCTTTGCGTTCTCTAAGTGCTGGTAATTGAATGCGGATTACATTAAGGCGGTGAAATAAGTCTTCTCGAAAATCGCCGCTTCTGACTTTTTCTTCTAAGTTTTGGTGGGTGGCTGCGATAATACGCACATCTACACGAATAGGGGAATGACCGCCAACGCGATAAAACTGACCGTCTGCAAGCACGCGAAGTAAACGTGTTTGTACATCAAGTGGCATATCGCCAATTTCGTCCAAAAATAGTGTGCCGTTATGGGCTTGTTCGAATCGACCTTGGCGCACAGAGTTAGCACCGGTAAAGGCACCTTTTTCATGACCGAATAATTCTGATTCGATCAAATCCCTAGGAATTGCTGCCATGTTAAGTGGAATAAAGGTTTCGCTAGAGCGTGGGCTGTGCATATGCAATGCGTGAGCAACGAGCTCTTTACCCGTACCCGACTCACCATTGATTAACACACTGATGCTAGAACGAGATAATCGACCGATAGCACGAAAGACTTCTTGCATCGCAGGTGCTTCACCAATAATGCCAACACTTGTTGGCGCCGCTTGGCCTTTTTTCGCTTTAGCACTTTGCTCTTTAACATGTGCTAGTGCTCTTCGAGTAAGTGCAACTGCATCGTCAATATCAAAAGGTTTTGGTAAATACTCAAAAGCACCGCCTTGGTAGGCATTAACCGCACTATCAAGGTCTGAGTGTGCGGTCATGATAATAACCGGAATATCTGGATGGTGTTGGCTGATCTGGTTAAGTAATGCCATGCCGTCCATATTAGGCATGCGAATATCAGAGATTATTACCTCTGGTTGGCCATGATCTAAAGCTGTTAATAAGTTCTGGGCGTTCTCAAAAGAGGCGCAGCTTATTTCTGCACTTTTAAATGCCTTTTCCAGCACCCAACGAATTGAGCTGTCGTCGTCTACTATCCATACTTGTTCGGCAATCATACTTAAATCTCTTCACTCTTCCCTTCGGATAAGGGTAATAAAATCATAAACTCTGTACGGCCAGGGCGACTAATACAGGAGAGTTTCCCTTTGTGTTGGTTGATTAGTGTTTGGGAAATTGAAAGCCCAAGGCCAGTACCGTTTGAGCGTCCTGAAACCATAGGGTAAAAAAGGGTGTCTTGAATATCTTCTGGAATACCTGGCCCAAAATCTATGATACTAATCAATATTGATAATTTAATGCGCTTGCCGTTGATTGTTTGATTACTGGCAATGCGAGTTTTGAGCGTAATGCTGCTTGCCGGCTCGATCGCTTGAATCGCATTGTTTACGATGTTTAATATAGCTTGTAACAGCTTGTCTTCATCAAAAGCAATTTCTGGAATTGAAGGATCGTAATCTCTTATCAAGATAATATCTTTTTCGTTATCAAAGCTAATTAGTTGGCTAACTTTCTCTAAAACGGAATGGATATTTTGTTGCGTCATTTTTGGGAGTTGATTCGGCCCTAACAAGCGATCAACAAGGTTGCGCAAGCGATCAGCCTGCTCGATGATCATCGCCGTATACTCTTGCTGCTCTTGATTTAGTTCTTTCGTTAACAACTGCGCTGCGCCGCGCAGACCACCCAGCGGATTTTTGATTTCGTGTGCTAGGCCTCGAATCAAGTCTCGAGCCGACTCCCATTGTTGCTGTTGAAAGGCCTCGGCGCTAATTTGTTTTTGCTGATCAATTTGCTTTAGCTCAATCAAAATATGCGGAGACTGATTAAATTCAGTACTGGACGCGGTTATCTCCGCAGTAAACTTGTAGCTGTCACCAAGGTATATCACCACATCACTATCGGTAAACTCCTGCCCACTTTCAATCACTTGCTGCAGTCTGGCTGCATCTATCGTGCTGTTGGGAAAAACATCTTCGAAGGCAACATTAAACAGTTTATTGAAGCTTTTGATTAATAGCGCTTCTGCCGCAGGGTTTAGATATTGGATGGTAAGTTTTTCGTCCAGTACCATTACAGCAGTTACAAGCTGGCTAGCAAGTTGTTGCTGATAAGTTGATTTATGTTTGATTAGATCTGCACGATTTAACAACAGATGACTCCATGTGCACCAAAAATGTGCATGATATCTGAAACTATATGTTTAAACCGTTTTAATTGCACCCAAAAGCGCTAGTTGACAGAGGCGCGGTGCATATAAAAGGTTATTGGCTTTGAAGATGCAATAACCTTGCCTTTCTCATTGATTAAATCAATTTTAATTTGGTGCTCGCCACGGTCGATATTACGTAGCGCAAACATGGAGTGGTTTTGAGGTTCTTGGTAGGGGTTTCCGTCGAGGTATAACTGAACGCGGAAGCCGCGTTTAAATATTGGTTTAATGCCCCCTGCAACATAGACAGAGCCACTATTATCGCGGATAGTTGCATTGTGCTCGGGCTGGGTAATAACGACTTGATATTTGTCCTCAATGATTTGTGGCTTGATATCAAGAATCGAGGTGTCTATTGATGGTAGGACAGTGTTTTCTTCTTTAACTTCAACTTCTTCAGCGCCTGGTCTTGGGCTATCAGAAAAAACCAATACGCCATTTTCATCACGCCAAACGTATACCTTAGCTTGATAAGCCTGTGCAGGTATTGCGATCACAGCGATAAATATGAAAATGATAAATTGCTTCATGTGCGTATCAAGTTGCTCCTGCAAAGTGGTTAACCTTTAATCTAAACAAATTATAGGCACTAAGCCACAAAAAAAGCTCGCCGAAGCGAGCTTTTTATCAAAAATGCGATTAATTACAGAGAATTAACGATTAAACGCTGTAGTACATTTGGAACTCAACTGGGTGAGTTGTCATGTTTAGCTTCTCAACTTCTTCACGTTTAAGGCCGATGTATGCATCAATCATATCTTCGTCCATAACGCCACCAGCAGTTAAGAACTCTTTGTCTGCTTCTAGTGCATCAAGCGCTGCTTCGAATGAAGGTGCAACTTGTGGAATTGCTGCTGCTTCTTCAGCTGGTAAGTCGTATAAATCTTTGTCCATTGCATCACCAGGGTGGATCTTGTTCTTAATACCGTCAAGACCCGCCATTAACATTGCTGTAAATGCTAAGTATGGGTTAGCTGTTGGATCAGGGAAACGTACTTCGATACGACGTGCTTTCGGTGAAGGCACTACTGGAATACGAATTGATGCAGAGCGGTTACGTGCAGAGTAAGCAAGCATTACTGGCGCTTCGAAACCTGGTACAAGACGCTTGTATGAGTTAGTTGAAGCGTTAGTGAAAGCATTGATCGCTTTAGCGTGCTTGATGATACCACCAATGTAGTAAAGTGCTGTTTCAGATAAGCCGCCGTACTTGTCACCCGCGAAAAGGTTAACACCATCTTTCGCTAATGATTGGTGACAGTGCATACCTGTACCGTTATCGCCAACTAATGGCTTAGGCATGAAGGTCGCAGTTTTACCGTATGCGTGCGCAACATTGTGAACAACGTACTTGTAGATTTGAACTTCGTCAGCTTTGTTAACCATAGTATTAAAGCGACAAGCAATCTCGTTTTGACCTGCTGTAGCAACTTCGTGGTGATGTGCTTCAACAACTAGGCCCATTTCTTCCATCACTAGACACATTGCAGAACGTAGGTCTTGAGAAGAGTCAACAGGTGCTACTGGGAAGTAACCGCCTTTAACGCCTGGACGGTGACCTTTGTTGCCGCCTTCGTAATCTGTATCTGAGTTCCAAACCGCTTCTGGATCATCGATAGAGTATGAAGCGCCTGACATATCAGCTTTAAATTTCACGTCTTCAAATACGAAGAATTCTGGCTCAGGACCAAATAAAATAGTGTCAGCGATACCCGTAGAGCGCATGTATTCTTCAGCGCGTTTTGCAACTGAGCGAGGGTCGCGGCTGTAGCCTTGCATAGTTGCAGGTTCTACGATGTCACAACGAATGTTTAACGTAACTTCTTCTGTGAATGGGTCTAATACAGCAGTTGATGCGTCCGGCATCAAGATCATGTCTGATTCGTTAATGCCTTTCCAGCCAGCGATTGAAGAACCATCGAACATTTTACCTTCTTCGAAGAAGTCTTCATCAACTTGGTGGTGAGGAAGTGAAACGTGTTGCTCTTTACCTTTAGAATCAGTGAAACGTAGGTCAACGAACTTAACGTCGTTTTCTTTGATTAAATCTAAAACTGCTTGTGACATTAGCGTCTCCAGTGAAGTTATCTAATTATTAATATATATAAATGCGCAGCATTCAGTGTGGCAGATGCCAAGCGAATTACGTGCCAATGCGATAGCCCAATAAAAACGCTAAGCTCAGTAATTTACATCGACTATATTGCACCAAAATGATCCAGCTAAAAGATCTTTATGGTGCAAAAAAAGTGTAGAGAATAAATTTGCCTTATACCAGTGCAGGATGTCACTTGCTTGATTTGCCTCTAAAGGTGATTGAGTTAGGCGGGTTTTATTTTATTTGTCATGGTTAGTCCTGTATAATTCGCGCCCAATTATAGCCCTATGAGCAAAAGCCTGTGTTAGATAAATTAAGAAATGTGGCGATTATTGCCCACGTAGACCACGGTAAAACGACGCTTGTTGACAAGCTTCTCGAACAGTCGGGAACATTAGATGCGCGCACTGAGTTAGAAGATCGTGTGATGGATTCAAACGATATCGAGAAAGAGCGTGGTATTACGATTTTAGCGAAAAATACTGCCATCACTTGGAACGACTACCGCGTTAACATCGTTGACACCCCAGGTCACGCCGATTTCGGTGGTGAAGTAGAACGTGTTATGTCAATGGTTGACTCAGTACTACTTATCGTTGATGCACAAGAAGGCCCAATGCCACAAACGCGTTTCGTAACGCAAAAAGCATTTGCTCAAGGTTTGAAGCCAATTGTTGTTATTAACAAAATCGACAAGCCAGGCGCTCGTCCTGATTGGGTAATGGATCAAGTATTCGATTTATTCGATAACTTAGGTGCGACTGACGAACAATTAGACTTCCAAGTAGTTTACGCGTCAGCGATTAATGGTTGGGCTTCTCACGAAGAAGGTGAACAAGGTGAAGATATGACACCATTGTTCCAAACCATTGTTGACCAAGTTCCACCACCAAATGCTGATTTAGATGGTCCATTCCAAATGCAAATCTCGCAATTGGACTACAGCTCTTACTTAGGCGTAATCGGTGTTGGCCGTGTAACGCGTGGTTCTGTTAAGCCAAACCAACAAGTTACGGTAAATGGTGCTAACGGTACTATTCACAACGGTAAAGTGGGTAAAGTATTTGGTTACTTAGGCTTAGAGCGTAACGAAGTTGAAGAAGCGCAAGCGGGTGACATTATCGCGATCACTGGTCTTGGTGAGCTGAAAATTTCTGACACTATCTGTTGCCCAACAGAAGTGGAAGCATTGCCAGCGTTATCTGTTGATGAGCCAACAGTAACAATGACTTTCCAAGTAAACACCTCACCGTTTTCTGGCCAAGAAGGTAAGTATGTTACTTCACGTAATATTCTTGATCGCCTTGAGAAAGAATTGGTACACAACGTAGCATTGCGTGTTGAGCAACTTGACGATCCAGACAAATTCAAAGTGTCTGGTCGTGGTGAATTGCACTTAGGTATCTTGATTGAAAACATGCGCCGTGAAGGTTACGAGCTGGCAGTATCACGCCCAGAAGTTATCATGCGCGAAGTAGATGGTGAGCTTCAAGAACCATATGAAACAGTAACGATTGATGTTGAAGAAGAGCATCAAGGTTCAATCATGGAGAAAATGGGCTTACGCAAGGCAGAGCTAACCGATATGGCGCCTGACGGTAAAGGTCGTATCCGTATGGACTTCATCATGCCAAGCCGTGGCTTAATTGGTTTCCAAACTGAGTTTATGACGTTAACGTCTGGCTCTGGTTTGATTTACCACACTTTCTTTGAATATGGTCCGCACAAAGGTGGCGAAATCGGTCAGCGTATTAACGGTGTGCTTATTGCAAATGCGACAGGTAAGGCACTTACCAATGCATTGTTTAACTTACAAGAGCGTGGTCGCTTGATGATCGGTCACGGTGTTGAAGTTTATGAAGGCATGGTGATTGGTATTCACAGCCGAGATAACGACTTAACGGTTAACGCGCTTAAAGGTAAGCAGTTAACCAATGTTCGTGCATCAGGTACAGATGATGCCCAGGTATTAACACCACCAATTGAAATGACGTTAGAGCAAGCACTTGAATTTATCGATGACGATGAATTAGTGGAAGTAACGCCAGAGAATATCCGTATTCGTAAAAAGTGGTTGAAAGAGTCTGATCGCAAGCGCGAAAGCCGCTCTAAAAAGTAACGTTTTATAAAGTTTGTTAATCGAAAGCCATCTCAACTTGAGGTGGCTTTTTTGTATCCGTTACTTGATATGTACGCCTTCGTAACTTGATGTGAGAGATCTCTTAACTCTCTGTGCGAGATTGAGTACGAGTTGTCTGAATAATCTGTAGAACACAGTGCTAATTCACTGAATTTTAATAGTTAAATTATATCGTTTGATTTTGTTACATTTATGTAAAATTACTGACCGTCCACTTCACTAGCTTTCGGGCAAATCGCAGCTACACTTTACCTCAAGTTAACAACATCGTAACAATAAGAAACTATTCACGAGTAACTATCCATGGACGGAAAAAAAGTATCTAGGCTTAGCCTGCTATTTGAAAAAATGGTCTCTGAACAAGCCAATCTAAATGAACAATTCGAACTACAACTACTGTATGACGAATTTATTGAAGAAGGTCGAGCAGAAGTCAGGCCGATAAAGTCTAATACCCAACGTCGACTTCAGCTTGCATAAGTGCTTGGTTGAATCTGTACTGTTGGAGCGAGGGCAATGACTCATTGAAGACGTAGCTCGTTTGTTGCCTTTTAGAGTACTGAAGCTAGCAAGCATTTCGACGAGATAGTAAGAGAAGGAGTTAAGTGATGACACCAGAGCATATCAAGAAACTAGGCGAACTCAGCCAAGTGTTTGGCAAAGGTACAGCTAAGCATAAAGATATCAGAGAATTGATTGATATTCTCTCAGCACTTAATAGCCCTCAAGAATCTACCTTTACTAGTAGCAGAACTAACAATCGCGAGATAAATAGTCAGTTAGATATTGATTAGCAGTTATACCTATTTGGTGTGACCGGATTACAAGTTTACATTTAGCGATGTAAGAAAGCCGCATAACACTAGTGTTATTGCGGCTTATTTTTTACTTACTCATTTACTTACTTATTGTTAAGTAGCTAATTATCTGCGGCGTGAATCATCTGTCGCATTATTTGTAACGTAGATGGCCTGTTCAATTAGAACCGATTGAGGTGGAATCACTTGATGTCTAGTTTTCAGACGATAGTGATGAAAGAAATTGCTCAGACTCTTTAATGGCTTTATTCATTTCACTAATCAAGGCATTAATATCTGTTTTAATATCTTGATACTCACCTTCAAGTGCGCCAATCGCCTTGGCATTTAAATTATGCTTGAGGTACAAAGTGTTGTCTTTCAAAGCTGCTAACACGGGTGCCATTTTACCTTCAGCACGCTGCATCGCTCTGAGCAAGCGCTGGTAACGACGTTGAGTGTCTCTTAACTGAGATTCACTTTGCCTTTTCAGTTTCGCACTGGAGTACTGCTCTATTTCATCAGCCCATTCATCAAAAAGTGCATCAGCAACGTTTTCAATATTATCAATGCGCTCTGAAACTGCATCAGCAGCATCAACACTCGCTTCGTATTGTGCTTCTGTGGCTTCAAATTGATCTTGTAAGTCGCCGCCATCGAACGCGATAAGCGTCGACAGCTGTTCTAGTGCACTGGCAAACTGCTGTTGAGCCTCTTGCTGAGCTTCTTGTGCGTTTTCAACTTCGTCAGCCAGTAGATCTCGCTTATGCTTGCCGAAGCTTTCCATGGCGGAGTAGTAGGCTGATTGACAGCCCTGTAACAACAGTACTAAAGCCGCAACTTTTAGCAGGTTTATAATACGCATAATTAGCTGCTGCCCTTATAGCGGGCTGCATCAATAATGGCCCAAACGTGGAAAATAAAACCGGGGAGTGCCATAAAGAATAAAATGCCCGTTGCAGCGAGTGTGTAATTCACCCAAGTAAGCAGAAAAAACACGATGGCAGCAAGAATTCGGCCTTGCACTAACTGGCCTAAGCCGGCAATAAAAAAGCTACAAATCGCGGCGATAACGTTACCACCTGAACCCTGTCCTGACATAGTTATATCCTATTAATTATGTTATATTTTCTTTAAAATCATTGCAGTTTAAGCATAGTATAAAGCCGCTAGTGTTTAAACTATAAATCGGTAAATTTATATGTTCATCAACAAGCTTCAGACACATTTACCTGCACCTCGCCAAATACTGGCCTTTGTTCAACATCTCACCAAACGCTTTACGGATGATCAAATTCACGTTGTTGCAGGTTATTTGTCATACGTTACCTTGATGTCATTAGTGCCGATGGTCTTAGTGATGCTGTCGGTCATGACAGCGTTTCCGATTTTTGCTGATATTCGCTCCACGATAGAAAACTTTGTTTATAGCAATTTTCTGCCTGCTGCTGGTGATACCGTGCAGGTTTACCTGTCAGGCTTTGTTGAAAACGCGTCGAAGATGTCTGCGATTGCAATTATTTTCTTGTTTCTATTCGCGTTATTACTGATTTCTGCCATCGATAAAAGTTTAAATAAAATTTGGCGAGTTAAAGCAAAGCGTCGAGTGATTACGTCGTTTTCGATGTATTGGATGGTGTTAACGCTTGGGCCAGTGCTTACCGGCGGCAGTATTGCGGCGACTTCTTATATCGTCTCGCTAGCGTCATTTGGTGACTATGACTTTCTTGGCATCAGCAGTATTCTGATAAAAGCGCTGCCCATGCTAATTTCTATGCTGGCATTCTTAATCCTTTACTTGGTCGTCCCGAATAAAACCGTTGCTGCTAAACATGCGTTAAGCGGCGCAGTTATCGCGGCTGTGTTATTTGAAGTGGCCAAAAAAGGCTTCGCTTTATACGTTACGCAAGTACCTTCTTATCAAGCCATTTATGGCGCGCTAGCCGGTATTCCTATTCTATTTTTGTGGGTGTATTTATCATGGCTAGTGGTGCTATTTGGCGCACTATTTACGGCGACGATTGAAACATTTCCGCGTTCGGTAACGGGGCTTAGCGCTGAATCTATTGCTAACAACCCCCCGACAAAAAGTGATAGAGCTGAGCAAAGTAGTGAGCATAGTGATGAGTGTAGTGAAGAGACCACAAAGCCTGTCAGCAGTGTGATAAAAAAGCCTGATAATCAGGCGCAAGAGCGCAAAGTCGTGTAAAGCCACTACAATTAGCTAGTATCACCGTAATTGGTGAATATCGGAGTTTAGTTCGCGATGTCACGTATTCTATTTCCTAAAATATCGCCGTATAGCCAAGAGTGGTTAGCGGTTGATGATCACCATCAGCTCTATGTTGAGCAATCGGGTAATATTAATGGTACGCCCGTTGTCTATCTGCACGGCGGGCCAGGGGCTGGCTGTAGTGAAAACTATCGCCGTTACTTCGATCCTGAAAAATATCGCATTATTTTGTTTGACCAACGTGGCTGTGGGCGTTCCAAACCGTCGCCGTCAATCGAACAGAATTCCATAGCACACCTCGTTAACGATATTGAACATATTCGACAGCACTTAGGTATTGATAAAATACTGTTGTGCGGCGGTTCATGGGGAACAACTTTAGCGATTGCTTACGGCATCGCACATCCTTCAAAGGTACTAGCATTTATTTTACGCGGAATTTTCTTAGGGACACAGCCAGAACTGGATTGGTTATATCAAGCAAATGGTGCGGCAAAGTTCTTTCCAGAATATTACCAAGAGTTTGTTGACTTGCTGCCTGAAGAATATAGAGAAAATCCACTCGCAGGTTATCAACAGCTGCTAGCTTCTGATAACGAATTGGCGGTAGCCGCTGCCAGCAAAGCTTGGTATATCTGGGAGCTTAGGTTGTCGTCGATTGAACATCACCCAATCGACAAAAGCCATATTTCTGATCAGCACCAAGCGCTGTGTATGGCCATTATTTCAGCACATTTTTTTGCTCAATTTAGCCAAACACCGGGTCAATATCTACTCGATAGCATTGACCGAATTAAGCACCTTCCTGCAATTTTATTGCATGGCCGATACGACATGGTGTGTCAGCTTGACGTCGCCTACCAGCTCGCTGAGCAATGGCAAAATGCGCAGCTACAAATTCTCCCTTGTGCTGGGCATAGTGGCTTTGAGTCGCAAACAATAGATGCTTTTTGCAAAGCAACCGATACAATGGCGGCATTCCTAGACGAACAAAAACAACGATAGATGATTGCATTAATTCAGCGCGTCAGCCATGCCAATGTTGTGGTTGAAGATGAAACTACCGGAGAAATTGGTAAAGGCTTATTGGTACTGCTGGCCATTGAACCTAATGATGATGAAAAGAAAGCTAAGCGACTTGCAGAACGTGTTGCTGGTTATCGGGTATTTGAAGATGAGCAAGGCAAAATGAACCTTAATGTTGAGCAAGCTGGCGGAGATATCTTGGTGGTTTCGCAGTTTACCTTAGCGGCAGATACCACGCGCGGTATGCGTCCCAGCTTTACCAGTGCAGCTTCCCCTGAAATGAGCAAAGGTTTGTACCAGTTTTTCACACGTGAGCTAAGAGCAAAAGGATTTAAGGCACCAACAGGAATATTTGGGGCTGATATGAAAGTGTCATTGTTAAACGATGGGCCGGTGACGTTTCAACTCACCGTTTAAATCTCAACTAAAACCTCAATTAAAACCATACTGCCCCTCACACTAAATTTCGGCAATAAAAAAGCCTTACCGAAGTAAGGCCTGAAATGCTCGCTGTGTGGTCTTGTTAAAACAAGCTTCTTATTAGTTATTTTCTTAACTAGCGCGTTACATTTTATAACAAAGTCATTTTTCGATTGCAACACTGTTTTTACACAATAATTGATTATTTTTACTACGAAAATTACGGTAATTTATGTTGCTATCTTCTTAGAACTGGTTGACATGTTGATGACATTTGTAACTAAAATGTTAACAATTTTGCTCGGGAGAGAATGTGCCGTCAACCAAGTTGTCACTAAGAATCTTAATATAAATCAATGCTTCGCTGATGAATGCTGAGGCTTAATAGATCTCAATTCTAGGCAGTGGTAGAATGCGCGCAGATTTTGACTAGAACGACTGAAGCATGACTGAATTAAAGAACGATACTTACCTGCGTGCCTTGTTACGCGAGCCTGTAGATTACACCCCAGTTTGGATGATGCGCCAAGCGGGTCGTTATTTGCCAGAGTACAAAGAAACTCGCAAAGACGCTGGTGACTTCATGTCACTGTGTCGTAACACGGAACTGGCAACAGAAGTTACTATTCAGCCACTTCGTCGTTTCCCGCTAGATGCTGCCATTTTATTTAGCGATATTTTAACGATTCCTGATGCGATGGGCTTAGGGCTTTACTTTGAAACGGGTGAAGGTCCTAAATTTGAACGTCCAATTACCTGTAAAGCTGATGTCGAAAAAATCGGCCAACCAGATCCAGAAGGTGAACTGCAATACGTGATGAATGCAGTACGTTCAATTCGTAAAGCACTAGATGGCCAAGTGCCACTAATTGGCTTCTCTGGCAGCCCTTGGACGCTAGCAACCTACATGGTTGAAGGCGGCAGCTCAAAGGCGTTCACTAAAATTAAGAAAATGATGTACGCAGAGCCACAAACCTTGCACTTGTTATTAGACAAGTTAGCAGATTCAGTGATCAGCTACTTGAATGCACAAATTGCAGCTGGCGCACAGTCAGTGATGGTATTTGATACTTGGGGCGGCGTGTTATCACCTCGTGACTACAAAGATTTCTCACTGCAATACATGCACAAAATCGTTGATGGCTTAACCCGTCATAACGAAGGTCGCAAAGTGCCCGTGACGCTATTCACTAAGAATGGTGGTATGTGGTTAGAAAGTATTGCGGCAACCGGTTGTGATGCGCTTGGCCTTGACTGGACTATTAATATTGAAGACGCGAAAGCACGTGTAGGTGACAAAGTTGCACTGCAAGGTAATATGGATCCATCAATGCTTTACGCACCGAAAGAACGTATTGAGCAAGAAGTCGCGACTATCTTAAAAGGCTTTGGTAACACTGGAACGGGCCACGTTTTCAACCTAGGCCATGGTATTCACCCAGACGTGAACCCAGAGCATGCAGGTCACTTTATTGAAGCAGTGCATCGCTTAAGTAAGCCGTATCATGCTAAATAGATAGGGCAAAAAAGCTCAACTAACAAAGGCGCTAACCTCACGGTAGCGCCTTTTTTGTGCACTTAACTTTAGATCTCGGTAAATAGCGAACCTGTTCATTACAAAATTAGCTTGCTACTATCGACGGATTTTCTCTAGATACATTTCAAGGTAATCACTATGTCTGATTCTGCGTTAGAGCGCATTGTTGTCGAGCAGAACGCACCAGTATCGGCCTGTGTTATTTGGTTGCATGGTTTAGGCGACTCAGGTGACGGTTTTGCCCCCATTGTTCCGGCATTTAACTTACCTGCTAACCACGGAATACGCTTTGTTTTTCCACATGCACCGATGCAGCCTGTGACGATAAACCAAGGCTTTGTCATGCGTTCATGGTACGACATTAAAAGTATGGATTTGCACAATCGTGCAGATATGGATGGAGTGCTAAAGTCAGAAGTACTTGTGAAGCAGTTAATTCAGGAGCAAATTGATGCAGGCATTCCTGCAAGTCGCATTGTGTTGGCCGGATTTAGCCAAGGTGGCGTATTGAGCTTATTCACAGGTTTACGTTACCCAGAAAAGCTGGCGGGTATTTTAGCTTTGTCCTGCTATTTACCAACTAGTGATAGTCTGCCAGAGCAGTGCCATGAGGCGAATAAGGCGACGGATATTTTACAACATCACGGTGAACAGGATGAAGTTGTGCCGTATATGGCTGGACAAACAGCGCATCAATTATTAGTTGAAGCTAACTATCATACGCAATGGCAAAGTTATCAGATGGGGCACAATCTTGTACCACAGCAAATTAATGATATTGCTCAATGGTTAACAGCGCGATTGCTTAAGTAGTTAGACGAGATTTTAGTCTCGTCCAAAATAAAAAAGTACTTGGCTTGTTGACCAAGTACTTTTTAAATTTTTATTACAACGGCCAATCTAGGCCGAGAATTAGCCGATAGAATTAAATACCATAATCTTCACGATATTGTTTAATTGCCGCAAGTGCATCCGCCATATCATCTTGCTCTTCTAAGTAACTAATTAAGTCACCTAGAGTCACAATTGAAATCACTTTTGTGCCAAAATCGCGCTCAACTTCTTGAATCGCCGATAGCTCGCCTTTGCCTTTTTCTTGACGATCAAGGGCGATAAGCACACCAGATAATTCAGCACCATTGGCTTGGATAATTTCCATTGATTCACGAATGGCCGTGCCAGCGGTGATCACATCATCAACCAGCATCACTTTGCCTTCCAGTGCTGAGCCCACAAGGTTGCCACCTTCACCGTGAGTTTTCGCCTCTTTACGGTTAAAGCAGTATGGCACGTCTTGATTGTGATGATCTGCCAGTGCAACCGCTGTTGTCGTGGCAATTGGAATACCTTTGTAGGCAGGGCCAAACAGCAAATCGAACTCAATACCGCTATCCGCTAATGCAGCGGCATAAAAACGGCCTAAACGGGCTAAATCGCCACCTGTGTTAAACAAGCCTGCGTTAAAGAAATATGGGCTCGTACGGCCAGACTTTAAAGTGAATTCGCCAAAACGAAGCACTTGCTTGCTTAGTGCAAATTCAATAAATTCACGTTGATAATCTTTCATGGTTTTTCTACCTACTATTACCAGTGCTTGCTGTTTAGCTTAATGCCGCTTTTTGAATATCGAATAACTCGTTAATACCGTGTTTTGCTAACTGCATCATTTCATTCATTTCGTCAAAACTAAATGGCTCTTCTTCGGCGGTGCCTTGTACTTCAATTAGCTTACCGGTTTCAGTCATTACGACGTTCATATCGGTTTCTGCTTCAGAATCTTCTAAATACTCTAAATCAGCAATTGGTTGGCCTTTGTAAATACCAACTGAAACCGCCGCGATCATGTGCTTAAGCGGGTTGGTTTTGATGGTTTCTTTGGCGCGCATATAGTTAAGTGCGTCAACTAAGGCAACACAAGCACCAGTAATTGAAGCAGTACGCGTGCCACCATCAGCTTGAATAACATCACAATCGATGGTGATGGTATTTTCGCCAAGTGCTTTTAAATCAACTGCTGCACGCAATGCTCGTGCAATTAAACGTTGAATTTCCATAGTGCGGCCACCTTGCTTACCACCGGCAGCTTCACGGCGCATACGGGTGTGTGTTGAACGCGGCAGCATACCGTATTCAGCAGTTACCCAACCTTTACCTTGGCCTTTCAAGAAGCGCGGTACACCTTCTTCTACGGTTGCGGTACAAATCACTTTAGTCTCGCCAAATTCAATTAAAATTGAGCCTTCGGCATGGGCGGTGAATTGGCGGGTAATGGTTACTGGACGAATCTGGCCCAGCGTTCTGCCACTTGGTCGCATAGTTAGGTTCCTGTCAAATAAAATTGCTGGCAATTATAAGCGTATCGCCGCGATTTTACACGGCTATTTCATTATGTTTTACAAATCATATCGTGCCCAGAAGTTGATACACTGCGACGGATAGTTAGCGCTAGTAGTTACCTATTTTTAGTCAGATAAAGGCGAGGTTTTCTGCTTAAAACGGCTTCTCTGCGAAGTACTGAGCGACTATTATTAAGGTAGTGTGAAAGATCATGGTTTAGGCTTTGGTCTATTAACCAGAATATTGGTTGTGAGAGAGATAAATGAAGTACGTAATTGCCACCTTGTTAATGGTTTCAATTTTAGGTTTTAGTGGCGCAGTTGCAGCACAAGAGAAAAGTGATTTGCCGCTTTATAGCAAGGTTTATGACGATAAGCGCGATCCGTTTAAAGATGCGGTGGCGGCTATCAAACTTGCTAAAGCATCGAACCGTAATGTATTAATTGAGATTGGTGGTAACTGGTGTACTTGGTGTCACAAAATGGATGCCTTTTTAGAGAAGAACCCTGACATCTACAACAAACTGCATCAAGAATTTGTGATTTTGAAAGTGAATGTCAGTGACAGCAATGAAAACGAAGCCTTTATGAAAGGTTTGCCGCCAGTATTGGGTTACCCTCATATGTATGTGTCGACTGCGGCAGGTAAAATGGTGTTATCAAAAGATACCGCTGAGCTGCAAGAAGATGGTAAATATTCGCGTGAAAACTGGTTGTCCTTCATTGACCAATGGAAACCAAAAGCTGATGAATTGAAACCAGAAACCGAACAAATTGAGCCAAAAGCTTAGGCTGGTGCGAATATAACAAGAAGCTTAAATCTATGTCATTTTTTGATCCCCTATACAAAACACCACGCTGGCTAGAACGCAAATTATCGAAGCATATGTCGCGTCGCCAGATGTTAAAGTCGGCGGCTGGTGCCACCGCGATTGCTACGTTGCCACTGCCCGTGTTAGCGGCGCAAACTTCAGCCTTGGACACGCTTATCAAACAAGATCCTTGGCGCACGCTTGATGCGGTGTTAAATCATTTATTACCAAGTTCAGCGTCTGGCCCGGGTGCCAAAGAAATTCAAGCATTAGCCTACTTATACAATGTGGTTGACGAGCAGCCGATAGACAGCGAAGAAAAGGCCTTTATTGAAAAAGGTGTTGGCTGGCTTAACGGCTTTAGCCAAAGTCAGCTGAAAAAGCCGTTTGTTGAATTGGAAACGTCAGAAAAAGAAACCATTCTGCGTAAAATCAGTGGCTCGCAAGCTGGCCACAACTGGATCAACACGCTGATTAACTACCTTTATGAGGCCATGTTATCGCCACCAGCATACGGTGGTAACCCTAATGGTATTGGCTGGCAATGGCTTAATCATCAAGCGGGCTTCCCGCTACCTGAAAAAGGTAAGCGCTTTTATGAAATTCCAGGGCGCTACCGCATTTCCGTAAAGAACCTATCAACAGAGGATAAACGCAAAGCATGATGTACGATATTTGTATTGTTGGTAGTGGTGCAGGCGCATCGCCAGTGGCTTATACGCTGGCTAAAGCTGGCGCGAAAGTGTTAGTGCTGGAAAAGGGCGCTTGGCTGACCGAAAAAGAATTCTATAAAGATGAATTAGCGATCAGCTTACGCGATGCTTATAACCCGTCGTTGGCTGACGAGCGCCATGTGATAGAAGAAGAGTACGAGCGCAACGATGGCTCAACTTATTGGCAAGGTGAGTCTACTGAAAACTCTGGCTGGAGCTTTTGGAACGGCAATGTTGTTGGTGGTTCATCAAACTTTATGAGTGGTTACTTCCATCGTTTAAAACCGGTCGACTTTAAATTGAAGTCTACTTATGGTGCCGTTAAAGACGCTAATGTTGCTGACTGGCCAATTAGCTACGAAGATCTTGAGCCGTTTTATACCATGGTTGATGAGCAAGTTGGGGTTTCCGGAAAGGTTGTTAAACATCCACACCAAGAACCACGCTCGAAGGATTTTCCTTATCCGCCAATTGCTGAACATCCAGTTTCTGGCTGGATTGACAAAGCCGCCAGCGACTTAGGTTATCACCCGATCCCAGTGCCACGTGCGGTTCTATCGCAACCTGCGATGGGGCGTCGCAGTTGTGAATATTCTGGGTATTGTAGTAGTTATGGCTGTTCGTCGGGAGCAAAAGGTAGTGGCCGAGCGGCATTGCTTAATCATGCTGTGGCGACAGGTAATCTTACTATCAAGCCTAATTCAAAAGTGTTTAACATTGCTAGCGATGAGCAGGGCAAGATCACTGGCGTTGAGTATTACGACGCCAAAGGCAAGAAACAGAAAGTACAGGCGGGTATTTATGTGGTCGCTTGTCAAGCGGTGGAAACATCACGCTTATTGTTAGCGTCAAAAGGCGCTAAGTTCCCGAACGGTCTTGCCAACAACAATGGCCAAGTGGGTAAAAACTTAGTTTTTAGTGCCGGTGGAACGGGTCGAGGTGACTTTGATTTTGACCAACTTAGCGACGAGCAAGTCGCACAACTAACGACAGTAGGGCCATTTGTAAACCGCGCATTGCAAGACTGGTACGAAATTGACGATGACGCTTTTGCTGGCGCTAATAATGGCGGTAAAGCAAAAGGTGGCACCATAGATTTTCTTTTCCACCAAAACCCAATCGCGCGTGCCATGGGGTCGCAATACGATGAAGACGATCAACTGGTGTGGGGTGAGCAGTTAAAAGCCAACCTTAAGCAGGAATTCACCACCTATCGCACCTTGCGCTTTGAAGTGTTTAACGATTGGATGCCAAACGATGACTGCTTTGTCTCACTGGACGATGAAGTCACCGACAAATGGGGCGACCCAGTCGCGAAAGTACGAATTGGTTATCACCAGCAAGATTTGCAAGTAGGTGAATATATCGCGAAAAAAGCGGAAACGGTATTGAAAGAGCTAGGTGCCACCAATGTCTATTCATCGGTTAGCAGCTACCCACCAACGAACTTGATGGCGGGCGGTTGTCGCTTTGGTAATGATCCCAAAACCTCAGTGCTTGATAAAAACTGTCGTGCCCATGAAGTGGATAACTTATATGTTACCGATGGCTCCTTTATGCCAACCGGTGGCAGCGTGCCATACACTTACACGATTTACGCCAATGCATTTCGTGTTGCTGAGCAAATTAAACAGCAATGGCAAGTTAGTAAAGCTTAGCTACTAAGCGTATAAGCGTACGAAAAAATAAGGCTCAACCATTTTTATAAATGGCTGGGCCTTTTGCGTTTTATTAACTAAATAGCGCTTAACGCTGTTGCGCAACTAGAAGTTGTAGGTTAGCTGACCAACTACTTTTCTTGATTCACCGGGGAAGTGGCCATTGCGCTCACTAAAGCCACTGGCAGCATATTCTTTGTCAAAAATGTTATTCACATTAATGCTTAGCAAGACATCATCCCAACGAGTTGTCCAGCTTGCGTCAAATACGGTAAATGACTTCACTTTCTGGTTATCAAAGCTAATTTGCTCATCAACATAATCAATACCAAAGGCGATTGAAGAGTCGATATTCGCAAGCTCGTAGCGTGTCCATAAACCAGCTTGATGCATTGGCGCATTAACAAATTTGCCTGAGCCTGAAATATTGCGGGTATCACCGCGCGTTACTCGCGTGTCATTGTAAGCGTAGTTCGCAGTAATACTTAGGTTGTCGGTTAAGTCGCCGACTAACGTCAGTTCAACACCATCACTTTCCACTAAACCAAAATTGATCACTTGTGGAATATTCGGGGTTTCATCACTGTCGATGAAATCAGGGTTGCCGATGACTAAGTTTTCCTTGTCAATTTGATAAAACGCGATGGTGGTGAAAATACGGCCGTCTAGCCAGTATTTTTTCGCACCGAGTTCAATTTGATCACCTGTGGTTGGCTCTAATTCGCCAGCACCTTCTTCAAAGTCGTCAGGGCTTACAGGGTTAAAGCTTTCTGAATAACTGGCGTATAGCGATAAGTCATCCATTGGTTTGTAAGTAACACCGGCGCGGTACGTAACATCATTGTCGTCGTAGCTGTTACCGCTTTCTTTATTGGTTTCGTCAAATTGATCGAATCGAGCGCCAAGCATAATTGACCATTGTCCGGTCAAGGATAACCTGTCTTGCACGTAGAAGCTGTTACGTTCACGCTTAATGCCATCGCGGTTTAAATCGCGAAGGTTGTATGTTGATGGGTCAGTTTCGCCATAGTTTGGCTTAAAAATATTTAGGTTTCCGACACCATCAGCTTCGTAACGAGCGCGCAAGTAGTCATATTCGGTGTCAACGTCGTGGTAATCACCGCCGAACAATAACTGGTTGGCCATGCCTGCCAATTCGTGTTCATAAACAAAATCAACGGTTAGGCTTAGCTCTTCATTGGCTCGATATTGATCGCGGTACTCGCGTCGAATGGTCTCATCGTCAATATTGGCTTCGCCATCACCATTCACATCAACCCAGCTGCGTGATTCGTGGTAAGCCTGTTCACGCTCGTTATCCATGTAGCGCACAGTTGCATTGACATCTAAATTGTCCGTAAAGCTGTGCTTCAATGTTGCTTGCAGTGTCAGCGCTTCTAAGTTTTGGTAGTCGAATTTTTCATTGGCGTTATATTCGCGATCGACAATAAAGTTGCCATTGTCGTCGGCAGGTACGCCGCGTAAGCGGTTACCGCCAAGGTTTTGTTCAACGTAATCAAAGGTGGTGGTTAGGCTGGTGTCGGCGTCAAATTCATAGAGTAAACCACCAGCAATTTCGGTATTCTCGCTGTCAGCATTGTCGCGGAAACTGTCTTCCTCTTCGTAAAATGCGCCAAAGCGAAACGCTAGATTGTCGGTGATACCGCCCGTCATATCGACAGATGCACCTGCTAATGAACGATTACCAACAGTGAAATTTAACTCGCGTTTTTCAGTGAAGGTTGGCTTTTTAGTAACATAGTTGATCATACCACCGGGCTCACCACCGCCATAAAGTGCAGTTGCTGGGCCTTTCAATACCTCAATACGTTCCACGTTAAATACCTGGGGTACACTAAAGCCTGAGTAAGGGTCGCCGCGCACCCCGTCGTAAAACACGTTGGCATCATCCCTAAAGCCACGAAAGGTTACGCCGGAATAACTAAATTCACTGACACCTGCAATGGAGCGGTATAAATCGGTAATGTTACGTGCTGCTTGGTCAACAATTAGTTGATTGGTAATGACATCAACAGACATTGGCAAATCAATAATGTCTGCCGGTGCTTTGGTACCAACACTGGTATTGGTATCTAAGTAAAACTGTTGTGCGCGACCAGTGACCTCGATCACTTCAACATCTTGCGTTGCCGCCTGAGCGATAGGCATTGCAGACGTTAATATCGTACTGGCAATGGCTAAACTAAGTTTATGGTGTTTCATATTGAGAGTACTTTTATTCGGGATATAATTTTTAGATGCGCATGATAATGATTATCAATTGCGATGTCTAATTTCTATTTGAATTTATTTGGCTGGTATAAGCTTTTGAGAAATAAAGTTCTGATGTTTATTCTTTGGATCAGTATGGGCGCAAGCTAAAAGCGGCTGCGAATACGTAAGTTTTACGCCCAGCTTTATGATTTGTTATTTTGCTGGTGAGTGCCATTGGGCTCAGGCATAATTCACCATGCTTCATTCTTATAAAATTTGTTAATAGGAAAGATTATGACAATTCATTCGATGACCGCTTTCGCCCGCGTTGAAGTGAAGGGTGACTGGGGTAACGCTGTGTGGGAAATCCGCTCAGTTAACCAACGTTTTTTAGAGACTTACTTCCGTTTGCCAGAGCAATTTCGTTCAATGGAACCCGTGCTACGTGAACGTTTTCGCAAAGCACTAAACCGTGGCAAGGTAGAGTGTGGCCTGCGCTTTAGCGCTAATCCTGCCGCCAAGGGCAAGCTCGCCTTAAACAAAGATCTAGCTGCGCAACTACTAGAGCACGCAAACTGGTTAAACGAGCAAACATTAAATAGCCAAGTAAATCCATTCGAGATTATGCGCTGGCCAGGTGTAATGGAAGCTGAAGAAACCGATATGGATGCGATTCAAGCAGATATTCTTGCCGGCTTTGACCAAGCATTGAAAGACTTTATCGCTGCTCGCGCTAGCGAGGGTGTAAACATGAAAGCGCTTATTGAGCAGCGTTTAGAAGGCATTACCGAGCAAGCGGAAAAAGTTAAAGCACACATGCCGGAAATCATTCAATGGCAAAAAGATCGCATCGTTGAGAAGTTTAATGATGCGGGCATTGAGCCAGAATCTGGCCGCGTTGAACAAGAACTGGTACTGCTGGCGCAAAAAATGGATGTGGATGAAGAAATTGACCGCCTATTTAGCCATGTTAAAGAAACCCGCAGCATTTTGAAAAAAGGTGGCCCGCAAGGCCGACGTTTAGACTTTATGATGCAAGAGTTTAATCGTGAAGCGAATACATTAGGTTCGAAATCGATTAATGCTGATATTACGAATTCAGCAGTTGAGTTGAAGGTGTTAATTGAGCAGATGCGTGAGCAGATCCAGAATATTGAATGACAATTCATTTTAGGTCAATTTAGCCCAAAACTATATAATAATAAGAGTTTTACAAGGCTACTCATTTCACAATCCTTCTTGTTCTGTCACCATATTTCATTTTAATGGTGACAGTTTCGGTGACAGGTGATTCATTTTTTGCTTTAATTAATACACCTGTCACCAGCTAATCTATTTCTGACAATGAATGATGCTCAACTGAAAGCTCTGATTAAAAAAGGAAAGCCTGTAAACAAGAGTATTGGGAGGGGGCTATATTTTCGAATAAGTGAAGAAGGCACTCCTTTTTGGGTCTTGAGATATACATTTAATAAAAAACGGAAACAGTACACAATTGGACGCTATGGGAACAAAGCTGATGAAATAACACTAGCGGATGCTCCAGACAAAGCCGCGGAAGTCAGAAAGCTCATCAAAGATGGTAAAGATCCAGTCTTGGAGAGAAAGCGCCCAAAAAAAGCTAAATTTAAAACCGTCGACGACATTGCTCAAAAATGGCTCAGAATATGTGAGCGAGATCTAAAGCATCCACATATACCTGCTCGTGTATATAAAAAAGAAATTTTTCCACGGATTGGGCAACTTGCCGTATCCGACGTTGAACCGACAGATATCTTAGCAATAGTTGAGTCAATTAATGACAGCGGTAGACCAACGATATCTAATGATGCTCTAGCTTACTGTAAGCAAATATTTGACCGAGCGGTGGTAGAGAGCGCGATTAAGTATAATCCAGCGGCTGCTATATCAATTAAGCATGCGGGCGGGAAAGAAAAAGCACGAACTAGAAAATTGTCATTTGATGAAGTTGAAATTGTATTTAAGGTACTCAGTGAAAATAGCGATCAGTTTACAAGAGAAAACTACATAGCATTGTTACTTCTACTTTGCCTTGGAGTGCGAAAGGGGGAACTAATTTCTGCTAAATGGCAAGCGGTTGACCTTGAAAAGAAAACATGGTTATTAATGCCTGATGGGACTAAAACTGAAGCCGAAATAATCATTCCATTGCCCGATAAGCTAATAGCGCTATTTGAAGAGCTTAAAGTTAGGTCACTTGGTTCAGATTACCTATTTCCGAATAGGCGTGCTAGTCAGAGAAGAAAGTACATTTCTGATGATACTCTTAACCACGCGTTAGCTAAACTATTTGGGAAAAAAGTTGGCTCAAAGAATAAGCCTTTTCCTAACGTTTTAGGGAAAGCTGGTATTGAGTATTTTGTTGTTCACGATCTGCGTCGCACCTGTAGAAGTTTACTTTCTTCTTTAGGTATCCCACCTCACATAGCAGAACGTTGCTTAAACCACAAAATTAAAGGAGTTGAAGGGATATATGATAGGCATGATTATTTTGAAGAAAGAAAAGAGGCACTTGAAAAACTTGCTGTAGAGGTTATGTGTAGGGTGAATTAAAAATAATCTAAACAAAGTAACAGCCAGTCAACATTTTAATTTTCTTAATGATTGAAAATTACTTCGTTAACAGGCTGTGTACTTTGTAATTAATGGTACTTGTGCCCCCTTTCTTTAATCCACTCAGAGATTACTTGTTTTTCCCAAGCAATAATTCTTGCAGATAAGTAAATAGGGGCTGGTATTTCTTTGCGTTGACGCATTCTCCATAAAGTTGAAGCACTTACCCCTAAGAGCTTTCTAAGCTCTTCTGCCCTAACTAGCTGAATCGAATTATTCATTCTGATTTCATCCTTAAAGTGCGTTGTATTTGACGTGAGTGAGCATCGTTGACATCGCCTTTTCTGACTCTTCCTAGCAAGTGATCTTGCATTAAATAGTCAAACATTTTAGCTCTACTTGATGCATTGAAATCGGGTAAATCAGTTGCATTCATTAAAAAGAAGACTAACTTCTTTCCCTCCCTATCCAAGTCAGTTGAAAGCGTCAACAGTGAAACTCCATAACGATCACTACACACAGTTGCAGCGGCTATAGCGACCATCATTGACGATTTGCTTGGCCAATTTGAATCGATGTAATTTTTTAACATTCCTAAAAGAATCATATTAACTCCTAATGTTTGGTTAAAGTCGTTGTGACTGGCATTAGAATAGAGCGTTATTTTGAAACTGCCAAATTTATTTTCAACTTAAGCGATTGTTTTTAAAGGAGATTATTCACATCCCTTGCTTGCCTTTTCTTTGAAATCAGTAAGTTAAAATTTTTCTTATAATAAAAATCTGGTTATTTTTTAACTCATCTGACCACTCTAGGTATAGCTTCAAAAAGTAACTCGTACTGTCTCACTTGATTAAAGGTTTTTAAGTGGTACACATTTAAAGGAGCAGTGTTTGACACTCGAAAAGCTATAGAGCTTTTACGATTTGGTTTGGATGAAAGATGTTTTTTGGATCAAATTTGGCTCAGATATTACAAGGACACCGCGAGTATCAGTGCACGACGGCTGTTTGGAAAAGATGTTAAAAAATGTGGAATACGGGCAAACCAACCAGCAACCACAGTAAAAAATAAGCAGGGCTAACTATTTTCAGCATCAAACAGGGAATGAAGCATGCGGGGGCGACAAGGTGAGGCATGTCGTTAAGTTCATTCAGGAAGCTAGTATACTCACATGCGAACTTCCCACGGCAAGTTAATACCACTCTTTTTTCAACTTAGCCAGATCCCAAGATAGCGATGCTTTTCACGCAAACGCCTATGGGACTCTGTTTGCTGGCAAAATAAGAAATCCTTAAGCCTCAGCCAGCAATGGAACGTATTTATAACATTATGGTCTTGGTTTAGGTTTACGTAATGGTGACAAGGGTTGTAATTTCCTTTGTGGCTTGTCCTCTATACGCTTATCCTCAGGTTGAACATTATCACTATGATCTACTTTAAGCTCAATAACCCGATCATCATATTTAACATCACCAACGCAGATAATTTTTGTGATCATCTGGACAATGTTTTGAGTAAATTGTTCTGGAAAATAAGCCAAAGCCTCCTCCACTTTCTTGGCATATTTTTTAACTTTAGAAAGCACTACTTGATAATGCGTTACTTCGCGGCGCAGGCGAGTGCGCTCATCTCTTAAACGGCTAATTATCTTTTCTTTTTCTATTAATTCAGATTCAAAGTCCAATTTAGTATGATTAATCTCGGAGTAAAACGTCTTTATATCTTTATGCTTTGCAGAAGACTTTTCTTGGTAGGTAACCTGATAACCTTTTAAATACCGAAATGCTGCACAATATCTTTTTTGCAGTAGTTGCAATTGAGGTCGGTCGAAAAAGCGCTTAGCAGCTAGTTTAAAGCTTCCTGACGCTACATCTTCATAGACAGGAACAATAATCGCGTGCAAATGTGGTGTTGTTTCATCCAAGTGAATAACCAGATTCACTAAGTTATCACCGTAGGTATCAATCAAGAATTTTTTAACAATGTTGACGAATTCGACAGTGTTTTTCTTATTGAATTTACCTCTCAAATCGAGCTTGTTGTCGATGAAGAAATCAGGCGATAAGGTTGCAACTATCTCGTTACAAATTACACCATTTTTTCTGATTTTATGAGGGTTGATACCTTTGCTGACTAAATGCTGTTTTACATCATCTACAATATCACTGCTTCCAATCAGGCATTTTATGTCAGTATTTGCATCAGCGTTTGGAACATCAATCAACCTGTGATTGTGGTTATTTTTGGCGGCCAATTGGCCGTAAGTTTTGACTTTTTCAATTCTTATAATTGAATGTATTTCTCTCATATTAGTTTTAGTTTGTTTAAGTATTTTTCTTCACACTCGAAGAGTTCATTCGCGAAGCGACTCGCGTCTTTTAACTCGTTAAAAGTGTAGTGAGTACACAAAGGTGTTTTATCTTTGTTCTCATACTAAGAATCTAACATTCAAGAAACTGTTTAAAAGAGGCAAAATGTCTAGCGTGCGCAAACCTCTTTAGCTAATGGATTGTTTTAAAACAGATAAGTTACGAATACTCTGCATAACCACTCATTAGTCCCGTTATTCACTTATTATTCTTGTTTATTCCTTAATTTTCTCATAGTATGCGTGTATTCAAATTGAGGACTAAATATGTCTGACGAAATATTCACACTCAAAGAGCTAGCTGAATATCTTAAATTGACAGAAAAGACGGCTTATCGCCTAGCAGCGGAAGGTAAACTTCCAGGCTTTAAAGTTGGCGGAAGTTGGCGCTTCAGGTTGAAAGATGTAGATGACTGGATTAATAGTCAAAAGGTGAAGTCATGTTAAGTTATTTTAATAAGTTGCCTCCAAAGCCTAGCTACATTAATAAAGTGCTGAAGGCACTAAGCTCTGCTCATTTGACGTTATCTCAAATTCAAACGAAAACATCATTAACACGAACACAAGTGACTTGCACATTGGATAAACTTATTGCAGAAAAAGTCATAGTGACTCATGAGGAAAAAGGAAAGAAATATTATGGAATCAAGTCATAACTACAATAGGGATATAAGTGCATTAGAAGCTAACGCAGTTCTTTGGTGGCCTGAATCTCTAACTGATAAAAACGCAAATGTTAGTATAATTCCAAGTCTATTAAAGTCTCAAAAAGACTTCTTGTCGATACTAAATTTATGTAAAGAATCTCCTTTCCAAATTTTTGACATCTTAATCGCTTCAAAGTTTCCAGTGAATTTATTTTTAAAGCACCTTAGCGTGCTTGCGGACTATGGTGGTGAGCCTATTCAGAGGTTAGGACGCTCTTTCAGCGATATATTTAAGCAGGCTGATGGCAATCATAAAATTTCATTCTCATGGGAAGGTGATAATTATGAGTATTCATTTGAATGTCTACCTCTAAGGGGGCTGGGAAACAAGAAGCTTCTTATAGATGGAGAGGGACTACTGGTTGAACAATCCGAACTATCTTCTCTTTTTAAAGATATGATTATTATTCTTCTTTTTGGATCTACTAGTTCAGTTTCACACGAAGCTGCGCTCAGTTCATGCGAAGTGGGTACATTATTAGGCAAATCGGAACTGCTAGAAGATTATGTCAAAAAACGCTACATAATGGTAAGTCGTATTACAGGCGGTGCGACATCTAATAGTCTCGGTCAATTAGCACAGAAAGAAGTAGTTCAATTCTTGAAAGACTCGTTGGGCAGCAGTTACACGGTGGTAAGTAACGGAACAATTCAGTTAGATGAGTATGAAAAAGCTCAAGGTATGCCGTTTGATGTAGTGGTAACAAAAAACGAAAAGTCGGTAGGAATAGAGATCAGCTTTCAGGTTACAACGAATAGCACTATTGAGCGTAAAGCAGGGCAAGCTCAAGATAGATATAGAATGATGAGAAATGCAGGACATCATATCGCATATATCCTTGATGGTGCAGGTAATTTTCAGAGGAGTTCAGCTATTTCAACCATTTGCCAAAATAGCGAATGCACTGTTGCATATAGTGAAGCTGAATTCGAAGTATTAGCGGAGTGGATTAGAACACTATATGATTAAATTTATTGATTTATTCGCAGGGACAGGCGGTATTAGACTTGGTTTTGAGCAGGCTTGCGATGATTTAGGAATTCAACATAAGTGTGTATTCAGCTCAGAGATAGATAAAAAAGCTGCCAAAAGTTATGAAATTAACTTTGGTGAAAATCCACTATCTGATATTACTCAAGTTAACGAACTGCCAGACTTTGATTTCATGTTGGCAGGCTTTCCATGCCAAGCTTTCTCATATGCAGGCAAACAAAAAGGGTTTTCTGATACTAGAGGAACTTTGTTCTTCGATATAGAACGTCTTCTGAAAAAGAAAAAGCCTAAGTACTTTTTGTTAGAAAACGTGAGAGGTTTAACAACTCATGACAAAGGTAGAACATTTGAAACGATTAAATCATCTTTGGAAAACTTGGGCTATTCAATAGATTTTGTATTACTAAATTCAAGTAAGTTTGATGTACCTCAGAATAGGGTAAGGATATACATTGTCGGAATATTGAAATCAGAAATAAAACTAACGATAAACAGTGATCTAGGGGCTGCCGATACGCATAAGTATAAGGTTGAAAACTTGAAATACCAAAGTGACATTTTTGATCAATCCCCCCATCGTCCAGCCTCTGTTAAAGACATATTATTACCACTAACTGACGTTGATAAAAAGTATATCTGTACTCATGAATTTACAGAGAAGCTTTCTAAAGTAGTAGGTAATAATTTTGAGCACCTACACGGGTACCGATTAATAGATTATCGAGGTGGTCGATCAATTCATTCGTGGGAAATGGGTGTAAAGGGCGATTGTTCTCCTGATGAAATTGAATTTATGAATCTACTTATCGCAAATCGTAGAAAGAAAATATTTGGCACACATCAAGATGGAAAAAGTCTTACTAAAGAACAAATTGAAACTTTCTATCACGCAGAAAATTTTGAAGATGTGACTAGTAGTCTTATTAGTAAAGGCTACTTAAGTTGCTATGATAAAAAATATAATCCCGTTTGCGGAAATATGTCTTTTGAAGTATTTAAATTTCTGGATCCTGATGGGATATCTATAACTTTAACCGCTAGCGACTGCAATAGATTAGGTATTGTCCAAAACAATATTCCTAGGAGAATAACACCAAGGGAGTGTGCAAGGCTTCAAGGTTATCCTGATACATATGAGTTGCTTGATGACGACTCTGCGGTATATAAACAAATGGGAAATGGAGTTTCTGTTCCTGTAATAAAAGCTGTAGTTTTAGATTTTTTATCTAATAACCACTAAGAGAAATACATTTTACGGCAATCCACAAAATAAGATTTACCTTGTTTTAATTTGCCACTTTAGCTCCTGAACATTGTGGTTACAGATTTGTTGACAGGCTTATTTTTAATTTCTGAAATATAAACTTATAATATTGAAATTAAATGATTATATCTTCGTACCTGTCATTCAGATCCAAAACATTGAATAGTTAACTCCTCACCGATTTGAATAAGAAAAAGGAGCCATGCGCTCCTTTTTTGTTGGTTCGAATTCGAAGTTTTGATTAAAAAACAAAATTAAACATCAGGGTGTAGGTTTGTGCGTCTGGCTCTTGCGGGGTTGTTGTAAATGAGCCGCGTTGGTTGCCAAAGCTCTTAAACTGCTGCCATTCTAGGTTGAGCGATAAGTTATGGCGAAGATCGTAGCGAACCCCTGCGACGAAGCTACTGCCAGATTTACCGTCGAAATCTGTTATGTCGGTGCGTTTGGTTTTTGTCTCACCATATAGCGCATAAGGCGATAGCTTCATAATTCGGTACGACGCCATGGTATACCAAGTAGAGCGCACATTGCCTAGTTGTCGCTCAGCGGTTAGCGTCCAATTACCTAAGTTGTATTCAGCGCCAAGAGAATACAACTCAAAGCGACGATCAGGTTGGTCTAGCACTAAAAGCGGAATGCCTGGGGCTGGATTTTTAATGATAAATTTTTGATCATATTCGGCATCAAAGTAGGTAAAGTTCCAGCGGAAATAGTCGCCTTCAAGTTGTGCATTGGCACCGAGAATATCATTAACATTAATTTCTACGTCAAATGTGCTGGTAACTTCTAAGGTATTGTCATCATCGAAGGCAATAAACGGAGTGAACGATACTTGATACTCATCATAAAGGTCAAAATTCCAGACCACATTAGCGCCGTTATAGGCGGTGATGCCTAATATAGAGTTGTAAACCTCTTCGGGTGGTCTCGCACTTTGGTAGGCATGGCCAACGTAATAATATTCAGAAGCCAGAAAAACGGGCAGGCGAAGTCGACCTACTCGCGCTTCAACGTTGCCGAATGAATAACCTAAATACGCCCACTCTACTTCTGGATTAAGCCATTTATCTCTGGGGCGTTTAACGACTTGCGCAGATGCTTTGAAAGATTCTTGGTAATAATCGAGTTGCAAACCAAAGGTGGTGTCACAATCCCAACAGGTTTCATCAAGGATATTGCGGTTGATAATAAGTGGTGTTTCATTATCACTTCTAGTGATTGACGTTGAGCCAAAGCCACTGAGGCTGAGGTTGTCATTAATTTCAATAGCGGCGAGAGCATCAAAGCTAATCGCCACTGCTGACAATGCTGCGATTAACTTGTTATTCATGATTTTTATCCTTTTTAACCACATACAGTACGGTCACACTTTCAGGTAAAGATTCTAATGGGGCATAGCCGATGCGTGTTGGCTTCTGTGAAAGCCATTGCAGTAGTTCATCCAGTGAACTAGTTTTCATTTCTCTTGGCGGTCTGGCTTTACCGGAAAATGACAGGCCAGCCCAATGGGCGCTCATTTGTGCGGCGTCTTTGCCTAATAAGAGCTGATAGAACTCGTTTCTTGTTTGGTTATTATTAGGCCAATCAGAAAGCTCTATTTTTTTACCTTGCAGCGATTTAGCTTTGCCGCGATATAGCATTCTAGCCTTGCCTTTACTGAGCTTTTTAAAGTCTTTATTTAGAGTAATGATGGCGTAGTTTTCAGCGGCATGCAGTGTCTGCGGGAAAATCAACGCAGTACAGAATAACCAAGCGAGCAAGTATATTAATTGCTTAGGCCTGACTGATAGTTTACATGGGGCTGTAACGGTAGGTTTGAAACGTCTGTGGTGCATCCTGAACCAAAATCTCTCCTTGCGATAATTATTAAGGTAGCTGATATTTGTGAATAAGCAAGCGTATGATCCTAAACAAATTAATAGCGGATATTGATGAAAATCATGGTTTGCAACAATAATTCAGCGGTAGGCTTGAGATAAATTAGCCAAAATAAGCTAAGCTCTAAGCACAGCCGTATGTTGAGGTAACAGGACACCTGCATTGAAGTTATGGAATCGACTTACTATCAAGCACAAGATTTGGGGCTTGGTAGTCATCCCAGCGTTCGCCATTGTGTTGTTGGCTGGTCATCAAGTAATCAATATTAATCAGCAAGTTAGTCAACTAAAACGTGCTGAAAATATGGCGCGCCAGTTAGACTCACTAGCGCAGCTTAATGCCAATTCCCACCAATTGCGCTCAGATAATAGTAACGGTAAATCAGACGCTATTATTTCGATCACAGGCAAATTGAACGAACAGTTAGGTTTAGAACACGAATTTGCTGAAATTCACCCTCTGATTGAACAATATCGTGAAACCATAGAAGCAATTGTTGATAGTGAAGATAGTGAAAGCCGCATCGACAATATAGTTTGGCATGTTGAAGTTTATCAAGAACTCTTACTATCGGTGGAAGAGCGCACTTTGGTTGCCATGCCAGCTAGTGTCAATAATCACTTGAAAGCATTAGTACAGCTAAATTGGTTACTGTTTTGGTCAGCGGAAGAAGCTTGGCAAATCCAACAGCTTAGTGCGTTAACTAAAGCGTCAAGCTTCACTAAAGATGAGCTTAAGGTACAAATAAGAGCACTGATCCAGCAACAAGAACTATTTATGGGGCGCTTTGTGGTGATTAATGCTGAGCCTGATCAAATTAACCTTATGCTGACCACCTTTTCTAATCCTGCCTTTGTGGAAAGCCAGCAATTTCGTGAGTTAGTATTAAGCGAGCCCGCGGTACCTATTTCACCTGAGCAAATGATGGCAGGTCAGCAGGCGTTGGCAACGCGTTTAGCCTTATTCCAAGAGGTTGCTGGTGCAATTTCAGGACAGCTTTTACAGGAAGTCGAGCGCCATGTTACAGCCTTCGAGCAGCAGCGTTTATTCGTTGTCATCGCTATTACACTTTTGGTTCTTGCTGTGTTAGTTGCTGGTCTTCGTTTAGGGCAGCGAATTATCCACAACCTTACTTTAGTACTGGATTATTTGGCCAATGAGGGAAAAGCTGATACTAAGCTTTCAGAGCAAATTGACGGTCGCGATGAATTAGCCAGTTTTGCGAAGGAAGTAGAACGTTTGAATGCTGAACGCAACGAAAGTCAGCAGCGTTTACTGGTCGCGAAAAATGAGGCGGTAGTGGCCCGAGAAGAAGCTGAAATAGCAAGTAGAGCCAAAAGCAGTTTTTTAGCGAATATGTCACACGAAATACGCACGCCACTCAATGGTGTGATTGGCATGTCAGAAGTGCTCGCAACTACACAATTAAGCGCTGTTCAAAAAGACTACCTAGACACCATCGAAACGTCCTCGCATCTATTGCTTGCGCTAATCAACGATATTTTAGACTTCTCAAAAATTGAGTCAGGCAAATTGTGTTTAAGCTTACATTCGACAGCACTGCGCGAGACCATTTATGACTTGGCTGCGATTGTTGCGCCGAAAATTAAAGAAAAGCCATTAACACTGAAACTTGAGTTGGATGATCGCATTCCTGCGCGGGTAAGTGCAGATGATCATCGCATTCGCCAAGTATTGATGAACTTGCTGTCAAATGCCGTTAAGTTTACCCATAAGGGCGACATCACGGTAAGTATGAACTACCAAGGAGAGAAAGGTGGCAGCCCGTTGATTACTTTTTCAGTGGCAGATTCTGGTATAGGAATTGACGAGCAACAACAACGCCATATTTTTGAACCATTTGCGCAAGAAGATGCTTCAATCACTCGACAATTTCAAGGCACCGGTCTAGGTTTAGCCATCAGTCGTCAATTAGTTGAATTAATGGGCGGCGAGCTCGGGCTTGTTTCAACGAAAGGACAGGGCAGTCGATTTTACTTTACGTTAGCACTAGCAAGCATTGAACAAGATTATCAATACCATAACAAACAAGCGTTCGCTGATATTGCCGTCGTCGGTCGAGAAGCGACGATTACAGAGCAATTGTCAGACTCTCTTGCTTATATGGGGATTGATTTGCGCTATCATGTAGAGTCGTTAGATAAACTGCTGGCTACTGCCAATAGTACTCATCTGATTGTTGTTTATGTGGTAAGTGAAGGAGCCGACACTGATTCTATTCGTGATGATATGACTCTGCTAGCCAATGCTAACGCGGCAATTTGCCTGGTTCGCCAATTAACCAAAGCTGAAATCGATTACGGCAAACAAGTTACCGCAATGTTGACTTATCCGTTGTTGGGTAATCGTTTGGTGAAAGCGTTAGAGGTCTGTCAGCAGTATATTAACAGTGGTGGTGTTAAAGCTCCTAACGAGACCAAAACACTGTCTAGCGGTTCGGTTTTATTAGTTGAAGACAACCCCGTCAATCAAAAAGTGTTGAGCTTACAGCTCGCATCGGCTGGTTTTCAGTTCGATATTGCTGATGATGGCGAGCAAGCTATCACGCTATTTACTAAAGGTAAAAATTACGATGTCGTGTTGATGGACTGCATGATGCCCGTGAAAGACGGCTTTTCTACAACCCGTGAAATCCGATTGTATGAGCAAAATAATGAGCTGCCTGCAACGCCAATTATTGCCTTAACTGCAAGCGTGTTAGAAGAGGATATTGAACGTTGTTACGACGCGGGCATGAATGACTTTGTACCCAAACCATTTAAGCGCGATATTTTGTTCGAACGCATTAACCATGCAATGTCGCAAGCCCTGCGTAAATCAAAAGAGCAACCCGCATTGGCTTCAAAAGTAGCGAACATTGTTAATCGTGGCGTTAATGTACTGTTGGTTGAAGACAATCCTATTAATCAAAAAGTCGCCTCATTGCTGTTAGAAAAAGCTGGCTATGATTACCAAGTGGCGGCCAATGGCGAAGAAGCACTAGAGCTTTATCGAAAGTCACCAGACTTTGATGTCATCTTGATGGATCTTATGATGCCAGTTAAAGACGGCTTTGCTGCAAGTGTTGAAGTGAGGCAGTTTGAGCAGCAACAAGGGTTGACAGCAACACCCATTATTGCCCTGACTGCGAGTGTGGTGGACGACGATATTCAGCGCTGCTTTGACTCTGGCATGAATGGCTATGTGCCCAAACCGGTAAAGGGTGAAAAGCTTTACAGTGAAATTGAAAATCTCATGTCGTCCGTTTGATACTTGTTTATCTAGCTAAACATCCCCCCAAAAGAACAGCTACTTTAGGTTAAATCAAAATAAAACTGCTGGTGAAATTGCTGCCAACGTCTTTGGTAACTGGGCGTAAGGTAGCATTCTTTACCTAACATGCTAGGTGCTTGTTTGGGTAGTAAATGCACCACCACATTCTGATAATGCGGCACCTCGTACGCAGCAATTCGATGCCGCTTTTTTTTGTTGAATAGCTGTTGCCAATAACGTAGCGACTGGGGTGTTGGCTCGGTAAAGTTTATCGACAGCAGGGTATGTTCTGGTAAATCTTCAATCAATGCCTGTAACGTGTTTTGCGTTGCATTGATCCCTACTTTAGGCGCTTGATAGATATCGAAAATTAGCCAGTCGATATCGACTAGCGATTGATTGCTCAGCCATTGCTCAGCAGTTTGGCAAACTATTTCTTGATTAGCTGCGCTCTGGTATAGCGCAAAGAAGCTCTGGCTTAATTCAATCACAGTCCGATTACTTTCTACGACTTGGTAATCTAATTGAGGTGAAAGCCAGCGACAAAACCTCAAGTGATTTCCACCACCTAAACCGAGCTCAACAATACGTTTTGGTGAATAATGTTGCCACGGCAACATTAGCGCCCATTGGTGAGGGAGTGTTAGCCAATGGGGTCTTTGTTTTCGCATCGCGCTTTGCAGTACGTCATTGAATGACAACCAGCGAAAATGGCGATTTTCACTGACTGAGATTGCATCTGGTGCCTGCTTAAAATACAGTAATTGTCCTTGTTGCAAGTGACGGCTAAGCGGCATAGTCCTGCGCACGTAAATTGGAATAAATTAAGCATAACCAATGTATTTAGTGAAAGCACCTGAAAATAAAGCGGCGTTTAAACGTTATTATCAATTTAGATGGCAACAACTTCGAGCCCCATGGCAGCAACTTCAAGGTAGCGAGCAAGATGCGCTTGAAGCCCAGAGTATTCATCGCTTTGTTGAAAACACCGATGGCGAGATAATTGCGGTTGGTAGGCTGCATAAAACCTCGCAAACCACAGCGCAAATTCGATACATGGCGGTTGCGAGCGATCAGCAAGGCACTGGCTTGGGGCGCAAAATTATTGACTCGCTTGAGGTGGAAGCAAGTAAGCATGGCGTTACCCATATTAGCTTAAATGCACGAGAAAACGCCGTCCCTTTTTATCGTAAATTGGGCTATGAACTCGTTGAAAAAACGCATTTGCTGTACGGCGAAATTCAGCATTATTTGATGACAAAATCCTTGGCTCCAGCAGCCGGTCATGCAACTGATGTTAGCGTGCAACTCAACGACATTTGGCATCAAACTATTCCAATGAGTAAAGCAATGAACTTGCAAGTGAGCTTCTACAACAATGAGCAACTATTTACCCATTGCGATGTCGCCTTCAATAAAAACCTTCACGATACGATGTTTGCGGGAAGTATTTATACCTTGGCCACCTTAACTGGGTGGGGCTGGGTTTATATGAAACTGGCTGAGAGCGCGCTAAGTGGCGATATTGTATTAGCGGATGCCAATATTCGTTACTTAGCGCCTATCGCCGGTGCTGGTGTTGGTTATACCCACACTTCACTTGCTAGTGGTGATTTGACTTCGTTAGCGGCAGCACAAAAAGCCAAGATGCAAGTTGAGGTACATATTTTAAGTGGTGATAAAGTCGCCGCGATTTTCACTGGCAAGTTTGTTATCCATTGCAGTTAAATTGCACTTAGATGCAATTAGAGAGTTGAAATATGATGAGTAAGCAGCAGGTTGCTATTATTGGTTGTGGCTGGGTTGGACAAGCGTTGGCACGTAAACTTCTCACCAAGAATATTGGCGTAACAGCGACTACGACTAATCCTGACAAAATTGACGAGCTTACAGCACTTGGCTGTCAAGCAAGGCTGCTAAAATTAACGCTTGCGTGCTTTGATTCCAGCACCGAGACGAATACTGAAACGAACGCTAAATCTAGCTCTGAACCCAGCAATCAGTCTCTCAGCGATCTTGAATGGTTGGCAGACATTGGCACTATGGTCATTTGTATCACACCTCAGTTCAAACAAGGTTCGATGGCCTACCCAGATCACGTCACGCAACTTGTGAGCTTGGCAAAGCAGTATCACATTGAACAAGTGATACTACTCAGTAGTACGGGTATTTATCAAGGGTTAGCGGGGCAGGTTGATGAGCAAAGCACCTTAATGCTTGGTTCGCCAAAGGTTGCATTGTTGCACCAAGCTGAGCAAGCGGTGTTGACGGGTATCAGCAAAGCGTGTGTACTACGACTAGCCGGTTTAGTTGGCCCGAAAAGGCATCCTGCCCGTTTTATGGCAGGTAAACAAGCGGTAGCTAACCCGCGCACGCCAGTCAATTTAGTGCATCAAGCTGATGTGGTAAACGCGATAATTACGATGATTAGCCATCAGCAAATTAATGGCATTTATAACGTGGTCAGCTCAAATCACCCAAGTCGTGAAATATTCTATCAAGCAGCCTGTCAGCAGCAGAAGTTAATACCCCCTAGTTTCAGTGACGAGCAAGAGCAATTGTTACGAATCGTCTCAGGGGAAAAGTACCAGCAGCTAGGTCAACAACTTCTGTGGCCAGATTTACTGGCTTGGTTAGATTCTGATTCACAGTGATGCTAGGCAATTGATATAATCACTGCTTATTACCAAATTGCTTTTATTAAGCTATTGCTCACTTAAGCAAACCGATGCTAACCGAATGGCCTAGCTCTACGGTTTACCTAAAACGCTAATTAAACGTCAGATGAAAACTAAACGAATTCGCTACACTTGCTTTTTTCTTGTGATATTTGCTCATATATCCGTACTTAATCTGTTCTACGTGAATGAACATGGTATTACGTTTTTTTGGCAGCAAGCAGTCGAGCTTCGGACAATTGCTACTCATGTTATTACTGCCGCGTTAAGCTTACTGATTTATGCGCTAGTAGAGCAATGTCTTGCCTGTTATCGCAAGGGGCAAATGGCAATTCGTGAGCCTGTGCTGATCTTGTGCTCTATCTCAATGATTCTTTCGATTGGTTTTTTGTTAATAGATTAGCTGTGTGAACACCAAGTCTTAGGACTCAGGCACGCAGCTAACCTTTACCTGTTATTGTACTTTTTGTCTTATCCAAACCTAGTGTTACTTAACCTGAGGTCAATTAGTTTGGCTTTATTTCAGCTATCAACTGAGTTGCATCGAGCTTAGCAATTAGTGGTCTAAATACACCTTCAGCGACAATAGCGGCATAAAGTACAATGAGAATACATACTGCCCAAGCGGTATTAAATGCTGCCAACGACTCGATACTTACTTGGTTGGAGAGAATTGCAATAGCCCCTGTAATAAAGGCGATAAATGAGCCGGCATAGTTAAACACCAGTTGCTTTTTATAGATATAAGCAAGGTGAATGGTATAACTGCTGGCGGGAACATTTTCGGAAAACAAATACTTCAAACCCGTAATCGATTTAATAAAACCATGTGGCCCAAACGCAACGACAGTACAAGCATAGGTAAACAAGGTTAAAAACAAGGCGCTGTAGTGGTCGGCAAACATCCCCAGTTCGCCGCCAAGCACAAACAACATTCCGATAGCGCCAATAATCACGATAAGTGCAATAACATTCTGCATAATACTTCTCCATTTCCATAAGGTTTCAATTTGTTCGGAAATATGAAGTAGCTCGTTTTGTGGTTTGTTAAGGGCGGCGGCCACCGACAATAAGGTTTCGCTTGAAGCGTTACCGTCTTTTTCCAGCCGTTGAATGGTTCGTAAACTTAAGCCAGACGCTTTTGCCAGTACATCTTGTGACCAGCCATTTTCTTTGCGGAAATATCTAGGGCGTATTGAGTTTTCAGGGTTGTTTTTGCAGCAGCCTGTTTGAGCTTTATACAAGGCGACACTTGTGCCGTGCAGTTATTCTCCATCAATAAGTGGCAACGCAGTAGCAAGTTCAATCAGACGCTGCCCTATGGGTTCATCTAAACACTTCCTGCTCATTGTTGCTCGATTTTTACATAGAACGACTATGCGACAAATCGAGCGCCGCGATCAGAAAGTGTTTAGATTGAACAAAATTCAATCTCGAAAATTCAACACGCCCTATTTTTTTCCGGTGAAATTTGCATAACTTACACTCCAAAGTAGCAACATCAATTTCCGGTTGCTACCTTGCTGTTCAGCTTGAGGAAAAGAAAGAAATTCGTTACGTCATTATAGCGACAATGATATGACAATGCTTAATTTACAATGACTTGCAAGTTTTGATGAAAATCTAACACCGCGGCATTAAAACTGTACACATCGCCTAGCTTTATGCCTCTTTTACAATATCTGCAACCGCTTCTTGTGGGCGGCGTAGCTTCTCATCAATATAAGTTTGCAAGTAATCAAACATCACCCGTGGGTTGTCACCCGTCATCATTTTTAATATCGCGTCTTTGATCAATGACTGATGCATCAAAATTTCATCACTACGCTCAGATAACTTATTGGCAAGTGGCGTGGTAATACCATTGGCAATTAAGGCACCGTAAAGTGTGGTTAATAAGGCAACCGCCATAGCTGGGCCAATTGACTTAGGGTCTTCCATGGCAATCAGCATATCCACTAGGCCAATTAGCGTACCTATCATGCCCATCGCTGGCGCAATATCTGAAAACGATCGCAGTACTTTAATAGATTGCTGGTTGCGCTCTTTGGTCAGATATATTTCTTTGGTCAGTGCAAGATTTACCGCTTCTTCTGAGTGACCGTCGACTAACATGGTTTTCGCTTTAGCTAGGAAAGGATCGTCAACATCGCTTTCTTCTAACGCTAAAAAGCCCCCTTTACGGGTTTTATCGGCCAGTTCAATACAGCTTTCAATGGTTTCAATGACATTGGTGGTAGTCAGTGAAAACGCATGGCGAATATTCTGTAGTGAGCTAAAAAAGGTTTTGGGTCGATGGCTGAGCAATACCGCGCCAAAGGTACCGACAAAAACGATAAATATTGATGGCGCATTCACATAGGTGTCCATCGGCGCATTGGCTAAAAACAATCCCGAAAAGATGGCGACGATAATTAGCAACACGCCGCCAACTGCACCTAAATCCATAATATTTCCTTGTCTGTTAATCTGAGAATAAACGTTAAACGGCGAACACTAGTGAGCTTCCGAGAGTAAGTTAATTCGCTCGGTGGTCAGTGCTTCACCTTGTAAAATGGCGATTTCTACACGACGGTTCTTGCGTCGATTTACTTTCGTTGAGTTCGGTACCAGTGGCCGATTACTGCCGTGACCAGTGACTGATGTTCGCGAAGAGTCGAAGGTGTCTGATTTTGCCATTTGGTGAGCCACTGCTAATGCCCGCTGAGCGGATAAATCAAAATTGCTGGCATACATATCGCTTGCAACACCTAAATTGTCGGTATGGCCCGAAATACTGATATGACCCGGAATCGCTTCAATGGTCTCGGCTATTTTCATCACCACTGGCTTAAACTTAGCTTGCAGATAAGGAGAGCCAGAGGCAAACGCGCCATTTTCTTTAATCCGAATAATAATTTGCTGGCCCAGAGCTTCGGTTTCCAGCGCGCCGTCTTCAATATATTGGGCGAGCTGTTGATTAATACGTTTAAGCTGCGCCTCTTGCTCGCGCTTTGCCGCTTCTTCTTGAGCTTTTCGTTTGAGCCCAGAGGCGTCTTGATCGCCCGGTGTTACTTTTAGCGATTGCTCTGTGGCAGCGATGGTATGTTGGGTAATGGTATTAATGGGCGACGGAGTTGGCTCGCCGGGTGAAAATTCCTGCGCAATAATACTGGTACCTTTGGGAATATCCTGCAGCTCAATTTGATTTTGCACACCAAACGCCATTTTCATTGAACCAGCAATTTGCTTGAACTTAAGCACGTCCATTTCAGAATAGGACAAGAGCAAAACAAAAAAGCACATCAGTAATGACATTAGATCGGCAAAAGTCGCCATCCATGCCGGTGAGCCAGAGGGCTGATCATCTTGTTGATGTAATAACTCGGGAATTTCCATGAACTACTGCGTCCGTTTTCCTTGTAAAGCCTACTCAAGGTGGAGGCGATTAATATAAGGGGAAAGTGGCTTAGCTGGCAACCAGTTAGCGCATTAATCTGATTTTAATCAATTTTTTTGTTCAGGCTAAAAAAGTAAACCAATATTGTACGACAAAATGCCGACAGCGGTATGACAAGCGTATTGATTTAGTCATTGGTTTAATGATTTAGCTTCAATGGCTTAGCTTAAGGTTTAGGAGGAAAAGCGAGCTAGCTTATCTTATGAGCTTTATTATGTTTTTGTAAGTGCGGTGGTACTAGGTAAAAGAGTAAAAAGCGAAAGTACAAAAAAGCCGCTGGTAATGAATTACCAGCGGCTTTATTGCTAACGACTAAGTTTGGCTTAGCAAAGCATCGGAATTGCTAGAAGCTTGGCAAAATATCAGCAGGGATCAGGTGGTTAAAATCACCTTCAGCAATACAACCAGAAGCTTCTGCGATATCTGGTGCGAAGTATCTGTCTTTATCATAGTAAGGGACATATTCGCGAATAATGGCTTTTGCCGCTTCGACTTTTTCAGAGCCTTTCAGTGGGGTTCTAAAGTCTAAACCTTGTGCAGCAGCTAGCAATTCAACCGCTAATACGCCGTTGGTATTTTCTGCCATGTCCGCCAAACGACGACCCGCAAACGCTGCCATGGAAACATGATCTTCTTGGTTAGCAGAGGTTGGTAAGCTATCGACCGAGGCAGGGTGAGCAAGGGTTTTGTTTTCTGATGCCAATGCCGCTGAGGTTACTTGCGCGATCATAAAGCCTGAGTTTACACCGCCATTTTCCACTAAGAATGCCGGTAATTTACTGAGATGAGCATCAATTAGCAAAGCCATACGGCGCTCCGACAATGAGCCGATTTCCGCAATTGCCAGTGCTAAATTATCCGCAGCCATAGCAACGGGTTCAGCATGGAAGTTACCTGCTGAGATAAAGTCACCTTCGTTGGCAAATACCAGCGGGTTGTCAGTTACGCCATTAGCTTCCACATGTAACACTTCCGCCGCTTGGCGAATTTGCGTTAAACACGCACCCATCACTTGTGGCTGGCAGCGCAGTGAGTAGGGATCTTGCACTTTTTCACAGTCCATATGCGATTGGCCGATCTCTGAGCTTTCCCCTAAGATTTCGCGGTAGGCACGAGCCGCATCAATTTGGCCTTTTTGGCCACGTACTTGATGAACGCGATCATCAAACGGCGCGCGAGAGCCCATTGCTGCTTCAACTGACATCGCGCCAATGGCAACACCGGCAGCAAATAGATCTTCGGCGTAAAATAAACCTTCTAGTGCAAATGCCGTTGACGCTTGCGTACCGTTTAATAGTGCTAAGCCTTCTTTAGCAGCTAGGGTAACTGGCTCAAGACCAGCGATTTTTAAGCCTTCGGCAGCTGGAATCACTTGGTCTTGGTAAGACATTTCACCTTCGCCCAATAAAGGCAATACCATATGTGAAAGTGGTGCTAAATCGCCAGAAGCGCCAACTGAGCCTTTTTTCGGTACACATGGGTAAACTTCTGCATTAAGCAAGGTGATTAATGCCTGAATAACAGGCAAGCGGATGCCTGAAAAGCCGCGTGCTAGTGAGTTAATTTTCAGCACCATCATTAAACGCACTGTGGCATCTTCCATATATTCACCAAAACCTGATGAATGCGATAGCACGATAGACTTTTGCAGCAGTTCTAATTCTTCTTTTTTAATGCGGGTGCTGGCCAGTAAGCCAAAACCAGTGTTGATGCCGTAAACTACTTGGTCTTTTTCAATTACCTCTTGTACGGCTTGGGCACTTTGATTAATGGCGTTAAAGGCAGATTCATCAAGCGTGTAGTGGATGCCATCATATTTGGCAACCGCACGTAATTGCGCCAAGCTCAGTTGGCCGGGAATAATGTTGAGTTCAGTAATGACAGACATTGTCTTACCTCTAATTCTGTAGCGATAAAAATGAACAAGTCTGGCGGCATCTTATTGATGACCGCCAGAGCTGCTCAAGCTAGATAACTTTTAACATCAGCCTCAATATCAAGCTTATATAGCAGCTTTTAAAAGTGCTGATTGTTTTTTGCTAGTTATTTTGTGCTGGTTGTTTCTTACCAATTATTAAGCGCGTGGCTTGCCGTTAGCGCCGTCAATCATTGGCAAGTCTAAACCTTGCTCTTGCGCGCATTTGATGGCGATATCGTAACCAGCATCGGCATGACGCATTACGCCTGTACCCGGATCGTTCCATAAAACGCGACCTAAACGGGTGGCTGCTTCGTCAGTGCCATCAGCCACAATCACCACACCAGCATGTTGGCTAAAGCCCATGCCAACACCACCACCGTGATGTAAGCTAACCCAAGTGGCGCCGCCAGAGGTTGATAGCAGAGCATTCAATAATGGCCAGTCAGAAACTGCGTCTGAGCCATCTAACATACTTTCGGTTTCGCGGTTTGGTGAGGCAACTGAGCCAGAGTCTAAGTGATCTCGACCAATCACGACTGGTGCTTTTAGTTCGCCATTTTTTACCATTTCATTGAATGCTAGTGCTAAGCGAGCGCGATCTTTTAAGCCCACCCAACAAATACGTGCTGGTAAACCTTGGAACGCAATACGCTCTTTCGCCATATCTAACCAGTTGTGTAAGTGCGGGTTATCAGGGATCAGCTCTTTAACTTTCTGGTCGGTTTTGTAGATATCTTCTGGATCACCTGACAATGCAACCCAGCGGAATGGGCCAATACCTTCGCAGAATAATGGGCGTACATAGGCAGGTACAAAGCCCGGGAAATCAAAGGCATTGGTAATGCCTTCTTCCAGTGCCATTTGGCGAATGTTGTTACCGTAGTCAGTTGTTGCAGCACCGGCGGCTTGTAAGTCCAGCATCGCTTGTACTTGTACTGCCATTGATTGCTTCGCTGCTTTGACTACAGCTGCTTCGTCTTGCAGACGCATTGCAGCCGCATGCTCCATACTCCAACCTTGCGGTAGGTAACCGTTCAGTGGGTCGTGCGCCGAGGTTTGGTCAGTCACTACATCTGGTGTGATACCGCGCTTTACTAGCTCAGGGAAAACATCAGCCGCGTTACCCAGTAAGCCAACAGAGATAGCTTCACCTTTGGCACATGCGGTATTAATGATGTCTAACGCTTCGTCTAAGCTTGTTGCTTTTTTATCGACGTAGCGGGTTTTTAAGCGAAAATCAATGCGTGATTCGTCACATTCAACGACTAATGCGCTGTAACCGGCCATAGTTGCTGCTAGTGGCTGAGCACCACCCATGCCGCCCAATCCGCCAGTAAGTACCCACTTACCCTTGGCGTTGCCACCAAAGTGCTGTTTTGCCATAGCAACAAAGGTTTCGTAAGTACCTTGAACAATACCTTGCGAACCAATGTAAACCCAAGAGCCTGCGGTCATTTGGCCGTACATCATTAAGCCCTGCTTATCGAGCTCGTTGAAGTGCTCCCAATTGCCCCAGTTTGGTACTAGGTTAGAGTTGGCAATTAATACTCGTGGTGCATCGCTGTGAGTGCGAAAAACACCGACTGGCTTGCCCGATTGCACCAGTAAGGTTTCATCGTCTTCTAATCGATCCAAGGTTTCGACAATCTTGTCGTAGCATTCCCAGTTGCGAGCGGCACGGCCAATACCACCGTAAACTACTAGTGATTGAGGGTGCTCAGCTACTTCATCATCCAAGTTGTTCATTAGCATGCGCTTAGCTGCTTCGGTTAACCAGCTTTTTGCGGTAATTTCGCTGCCAGTTGCCGCTTTAATCTTGCGGCTTTTGTCTAATCTAGGGTCAAGGCGAGGATCATTTGACATGGTCTGCTCCTATAAAAGTGTAATGGCTATTAACATTAGCGCTTGGCTAATCGTTAATAACAATATGGCCGCCGAGGCGATATTTATCGCCCGGCGACGTTAAAATAGCGACACTCACTACCCCTTGGCGCGCCCAAGTACGGCGCCTAACCCTGAGGCAAGGTTGGTGGTGATCAATATTTAATTGCTGGCAAACCGATTCGCTTGCCAACACAGCTTCAATTTCATGGGTTGCTTCGGTTAGTGGCGCAACCGATGATAAAAATTCGTGTGGTGTGATTTGGTTAAAGTCTTGTGCCAAATAATTTGGCACTAAGGCGCTGCTGACATAGCGCTGCTCTAATTGAATAGGCCGGTTGTTTTCTAGGTGCAGCACTTCAGAATAAAACACTTTATCGCCCGGCTGGCAGGCCAGCAGAATCGCGATTTCTTCATCAACACTAATCGATTCCAGCACCAGTTGTTTGGCTTGGTATTCGTGTCCGCGTGATTGCACTTCTTCCGCGATATTCTTGATTTCTAATAGCGACGATTGTGATTTAAAGGTGGCGACAAAGGTGCCAGCTCCTTGCGAGCGCACTAATACCCCTTGCTCGGTCAACTCTTGTAAAGCGCGACGAGCTGTCATCCGGCTAACAGTAAACTGTTCAGCAAGCTCATTTTCTGACGGTACTTTGGCATGCTGCGGCCATTGACCAGACTCGATCTTATTTAAAATAAACTGTTTGATGATGCCAAACTTAGTGGTTGTCATCCCTTTGCTGGTCGCCATAACGGTGCGTACTGTAGTCGATAAATTTAACTTGTATATACAATCTCATGTTTTTAAAAAAATAACAACACTTGTATATACAAGTGTTGTGTCGATTTTATTGTTCAACTATAGTTCGAATAAATGATAGCGCTGTTACAGATATGCTTGGCATATGGGCTTTTGAGCAAACAGCCGCAACTTTTGATGAAGAGAAGATGAAGATAATGACAGCAAGTCACTGGCAGCAACTTATTATAAACGTCAACATCGCCACCATGACTGAGGGCGGTAACGGCTATGGTGAGATTAAAGGCGGCGCATTAGCAATTTCGAATGGCAAAATAGCTTGGTTGGGCGCAATGGCTGATCTACCAAGCTATGATGCTAAGCAGCTAACTGTCATTGATGGTCAGGGCCAATGGTTGACACCTGGGCTGATAGACTGTCATACGCATTTGGTGTTTGGTGGTAGCCGCGCAAACGAATTTGAAATGCGTTTACAAGGTAAAAGCTACGAAGAAATTGCTAATGCTGGCGGCGGTATTGTGTCAACGGTTGCCGCCACGCGCAGCGCTTCGCAAGCGGAATTAGTCGAGTTAGCTAAACCAAGGTTGGCAGCACTTTTCGAACAAGGTGTGTCAACCGTTGAGATTAAGTCTGGCTATGGCTTAGACACTGAAACCGAGATAAAAATGCTGCGCGCTGCGGGCGAGTTAGCTGAGCAGTTTCCGGTTAATGTTCAACGAACCTTCCTTGGTGCGCATGCCTTGCCTGTCGAATTTCAAGGCAGGGCAGATGAATATATTGAGCTGGTTTGCGATGAAATGTTGCCTGCAGTTGCACAGCAGGGTTTAGCTGACGCCGTTGACGTATTTTGTGAAAGTGTGGGTTTTACGTTAGCGCAAACAAAACAAGTCTTTGATGCAGCCAAACAGCATAACTTAGCGATTAAAGTACATGCAGAGCAATTATCTAATTTAGGGGCAAGTGAATTAGCGGCAAGTTATGGCGCGCTGTCGTCTGATCATGTTGAGTTTCTGGACGAAGCGGGCGTTGAAGCGATGGCACACGCTGGCATGACGGCCGTGCTATTACCTGGTGCCTTTTATTTTCTTCGTGAAACGCAATTACCGCCTATAGAATTGCTGAGAAAGCATGGGGTTGCAATGGCTGTCGCCACTGACGTAAATCCAGGAACATCACCGTTTTCTTCCCTAACCTTAATGCTAAATATGGCGTGTACTTTGTTCCGTTTAACGCCCGCAGAAGCGTTAGCTGGAGTGACTTGCCATGGTGCCAAGGCGTTAGGCTTAGCTGACTCCAAAGGTCAGCTCAAAGTAGGGTTTGATGCCGATATCGCCCTGTGGAACATTAACCAACCAGCGGAACTTTGCTATCAGTTTGGTGTTAACCCATTGTCAGCGTTATTTATTAATGGTGAAAAAGTAAAATAATTACATTTATACCAATCCGCATAAATAAATGTTCACTCAGCTTGAGATAAAACGTTTTAATGCAAGGCGCGTATTTACTCGTCATAGTTATTCTATTTTTTTTAATAGAGAGTAAAAACATGCAACACAGCAGTAAAGCGTTTTAGCCAAGCCTTTCAGGAGCTTTTCAGCGGCCCAATTACGGCGCAAAATTTTCTAGATGTAGAGCAACTATATCGGCAAAAATCTTTCTTGTACTTGAACCGCTTAAATAGCTCTGAGTTGAGCATATTATTATACGGATTGGTATTAGATAGCATCGCCGAATGACCACTGTACAAATTTAATGCATTTGATTAGTCTAGACTTATCGACAAGGCTAAGTTAAGTGTTTGATGGAAGATGGATTTGTTAAGTGGTCGTTCAGTTTATCAAAGGTTAGTTGCAAAACTTACCCCTGCTTCTTTGGTTTCACTTTGTTGTCAACTGTGGTCAATGCTTTTCGTTATGGGTTTATTAAGCTTTTCTGCGTCGGCTAGTACTCCTCTTTTAGCCAGCGAAGTTGATGGCGCAAGCGTTATATCCCATTCATTTACGTTTATTGATTTTAATATTGCCTTTGTACTGGGCCTTAGCCTGCCAATGTTATTGGTCGTGTTGCTGGTGCGTCGGTTAGTGCCTAACCCATGGTGGTACTTTAGTGCGTTAATGCTTAGCGCACTTGGCTTTCTCTATTCATTAAATTATTTAACAGACAATCAAGCACCAGCGGTGCTGAGCTTTGCTATCACCTGTATTGCCTTGGTGTATTTGTGGTCATTTGCGAGTACAAACATGCTGTTTGTGGATCATGAAAGCGAATATTTTGCCCACGTGAAGCTGGGTGAGAAGGTACTGATTGCCGCCAGTGTTATTTATATTGGCACCATTTGGCTAATCCCGAGTATTGATGCTTACATTGGTTGGCTAGCGTTTGTCGCACTAGTGCTGTTTACCGGCGCGGTGCAAATCGCCATGATGGCAAAAATAGCACCTGAACATGTTATTCGATTGGTCGGACAATGGCTGCTGGTCGGCATGTTTTGCGGTGTTATCTTCTTTTATTTACATGCTCAGGTTGAGCTTGAATGGCTAGTGATCAGCTTTGTGTTAAGTTTTTGTGGGGCGCTAATCAATTCGAATTGGGAGTTAGTCCAGCGCATTTACCAGCTCATTAGTGAGCAAAAAGAAGTGAATGCTAAACAGCTCACTGATGAACAGATTTTTAGCTTCACTCATGACCCCGCTACGAATTTGCCTTCATATCAACAAGCAATTTTGCGTTTCGAGCAGCTAAGCTTTCAAAATCAGCTAACCGATTTCGCTGTGGTTGTGGTTAAGCCGAAAAACTTCACCGACGTGAACCGTGTGTTAGGGCATCAAAATTCAGACCTCTTATTACTCCAGTTGGCATATTGCCTTAAGCGAGAAGTCGCCGATCTCAATTATCTGATGAACTTCGACTTTTCAGATATTAATGCCAAGCTTGCCAGGTTACCGAGCTTACACTTTATGCTGGCAGTTGATTTGAACAAAATAACTCATAGTAAAGAAATTGTTGTTGATGAACTTTGTCGAAGGTTAGCAGGCGCAGTACCTCCGGCGATGAGCTTTAAAAGCTTTTCCCTGCGTTTTGAACTAGCATGCGGTGTCGCCTATACCAACGAGCATGGCCAAACATTAGCTGAAGTTATCGCGCATGCAGGTGATGCTGTGATGGAAGCCCAACGTCGCAATGCACTATGGGTAGAATTTGATGCACAAGTTGCACTGCACAGTGATCAACAATTGCAGCGAATGGAGCACCTAAAGCTCGATATTCAGCAGGACAAAGTACAGTGTCAGTTGTTGCCACAAATTGATTTAGGCAATCACCAAATTCGCGGTTTTAGCCAAGTTGCGACATGGTATTACAATGGTGAAAACCTGCCACTAGAGGCGTTTATTGATGTTGCCGAGCAAAGTGGTGAAATATTCACGCTGTCAAAGAAAATGATAGTACATGCCTTTAAAGCACTCTTTGAATTGAAAAAGCTAAATATCTATCAACCGATAGGCATTCCAGTATTAAGCGAAAAGCTGTTGGAGCCTGATTTAGCGGAATTCATTGAACAGCAAATTGCGACCTATAATATTTCGGCTAAATATCTGGTTATTCAAATGAGTGAGCCAGTCATGCAGGCGGCATGCGAGCAAGCCAAGAACCTGATTGATCAACTAAAAGCGCTAGAAGTGAAAATTTGTATTGCCGATTTTGATGGCAGCTATGAATCGCTTCGCTATATTCGTAAATTGTCTGTCGATCAAGTAAACATTAGTTGCGAACCCCTATGTTTGGCTGAAGCCGGCAGTGCAGAAAAGGCGATTGTTAACTCATTGGTGAGCTTGGCAAGAACTATGAAACTATCGTTTGTCGGTAGCCACGTAAACAGCAAACAAGGGTTAGAACATTACCGAGCTATGGGTGGGCAAGCGGTTGAAGGCGACGCGATGAGCCCACCGATTCAATTAGCTGATATCGCGACTTGGACGGAAACTTGGTTTAAACGCTACCCGTCAGCCCATACTCGAAATAGCACATTGAATATTTAACACTTATTCTTATGAGCCCAAGTAAGTTATGAGCTCAACTAAGTTATGAACGAGAATGGATGATGAGGCGAGTGTTTGAGGGCTGTTTTCCTGCCCTCGTTGTCATTTGTGTTAGTAATTGCTCGATTGGCCTCTATTCTATATCTAGCGGATCGGGTGATAAAATCACGCCGGTATTGTCGGCATAAATGTGGTCATCAGGTAAGAAGGTGACACCTGCAAAGTTAATGGCCAAATCGCTCTCACCCACGTCGCTATCGGTTGCGCCAACAGGAATAGACACAAGACCTTGAATGCCTAAATCTAACTCTTCAATGGCATCGACATCGCGAACACTGCCATAACAGACAATACCTTCCCAATTGTTTTCCACGGCCAATTCGGCAATTTCAATATCAATAAGCGCGCGACGAGTTGAGCCACCACCATCGATAACAAGCACTTTACCTTCACCGTTTTGGCTTAGCACTTCGCGAATTAGTCCGTTATTTTCAAAACATTTAAGGGTAACTACTTGGCCACCAAATGAATTACGGCCACCATAGTTACTAAAAATTGGTTCTAACACATCGATAAGATCGGCGTAAATATTACATAACTCTGAAGTGTTATATTCCATAATGGTCTCTCAACTGGGTGGAACGGCGAGTAGCCTTATTGATTGTTAGTTTAGTATAGCGAGTTAACGCGTCTAGTCTCAATTGTTAATGTCTTGTTTATAATAAGATTGTTGCTTGAAATCAAAGAAAAAACACTATTAAATGAGTAACTAAGTAGTTTTTCTTGCCAAGGCGCTCATGAACGAGCAGTTAGTTGCTAATACATTTTTATACCTGACAAATGCAATTGTCTTTGGCGTTCTCTCCTTTTTACTGTGGCAATTTTATCGCGGATTCGGTAGTAAACATGTCAGGCTTTGGCAGTTCAGTTTACAAGCGCTAACCACAAGTCAGCTGGCCATGTGTGTTAAGGCGTATACCGTTTTATCTTCACCAACCAGTCTTAGCCAAGTATTGTTAGAAGGTATCTATCAGAGCAGTTATTTTGTTTTTGTCTGCCTGTTTTTGATTGGCTTGTATATCGCCCAAACCCAGAAAAGCCTAGCTCGTAAGCATATAGTTGTAATAACAGGGGCAAGCTTTTTATTTGCTTGGCTGATAACGTTAATTTACGCATTTGCCGATGGGCATGTTTATGATCGCTTCTTTATGCGGGAAACAGTGCCTCAATTTCTGTTTGGTATTGCCTACATTGGCATGGCATTTTTTAGCTACCGAACACCGCCAGCCCACGTTTCAAGCCGCATTATGCAAATTTCGTTTGTAATTTATGGGCTGCGCTATTTTGTATTTTCGATGTTATCAACGGTGATGATAGCTGAGGTATGGTTTAGTCACGTTATTCGCTTCTTCAATTTCTTTGATATCGGCTCACATGCGGTGATCGGTTTTAGCATGCTAATTTGGATGCAAGGAGCTGAACGAGCAACAGCGAAATCAGCTACGAATAAGGCACAATATCTTGGACGACACGATTCACTGACCGGCTCGTTAAACCGTGAGCAAGTGATGGAGAAAATGCCAGAACTAATGCGCACGGCTGGCTTAAACGGTAAAAAATTGAGTATCTTTTTACTGGATATTAAACGTTTTAAGTTTGTTAACGATACTTATGGCTTAAAAACGGGCGATTTTATTTTGGGTGAAATTGCTCGCCGCTTGCGTGATAGCTTGTTTCAACCGCAAATTGTTGGCCGTTTAAGCGGTGATTCTTTTGTTTATGTATTCGAGTTTGAGCAGCGCCAGCAAATTCCTCGTGCCCTAAGCCATTTACATGAATTAATTGCCCGCCCATATCAATATGATGGGCAAGATATTATGTTGCAATGCAGCATTGGTTACAGCTTTTATCCAGAGCATGCGGAGAAGGCCGAAACCTTATTGCAGTTGTCAAATCTTGCACTTTTCCATGCGGAATCACGCAATGAAGCGAGCAAGCAGTACAGTGACGATATGCAGGTGCAAGGTCGTCATCTATTAGCCATGGAAAAAGCCATTAAGCTGGCAATGGAGCGTGATGAATTTGAACTCTATTTCCAACCTCAGCTCAATTTATTGACTAATAAACTTGAAGGGGTAGAGGCATTAATTCGCTGGAATCATCCAACAGATGGCTTGCTTTCGCCTGATCGCTTCTTGCCTGATATCGACGCATTGGCACTCAATAGTGTCTTTGATAACTATGTGTTGGACAAAGCCTGTCGTGCTATTGCACGTTGGCATCAAGCCTATCATCGCTGGATAACGGTCGCGGTGAACATTACTGCGGTTGAGTTCCAAGATCCTAAATTCGTTTCTAAAATTCAAACTTTGTTACTTAGGTATGATCTACCGCCAAACTATCTTGAATTAGAAATTACTGAAAATGTAGTGATGACGGACTTACAGTCAGCAATGGATACTATTGTTGAGCTGCAAACCATGGGGATAAAAGTATCGATTGATGATTTTGGTACTGGCTATTCATCACTGGCGTATTTGCGTAATTTACCGATTGATAAAATTAAAATTGATCGCAGTTTCGTTAATGAAATGGCTGAGAATGATTCAGACTTAACTATTGTTAAATCTATGGTGCGCCTATCTCATGGGTTAGGTAAACGCGTATTGGCCGAAGGGGTAGAAACGCAAACTCAGCTCGATATTCTGCGCACGCTTAATTGTGATGCGGTGCAAGGCTATTTTATTAGCAAGCCGATTTGTGAAGCTGATTTAGTTAAATACTTTAAGCGTTAGCAAACAGGCCTAGTTGCAGTCCACTTATGACCTTGTTCTTTCGAGAGTTATCTGATGTAAATCAATATCCTTATTTCTAACTTCACTAGCATAATCAAATGCAGACACCTTGTTGAAATCGCGTAGCTAAAGTTAAAACAAGTTAGCATTACTGTTAACAGAAGTTTATCTACTATTCTTATTAGAATTCAGCCAGTTGAATACCAATTTCTAGCTGAGTGAATGATTTTGTCCAATTATTAAGAAAGAAAACTAGGTGAATCAGTGTCTTTTCAGTTCACAAAGTTATTACCATTTGTCTTAGCAGGGGAAAATTGATGCTAATTAAACGAAAATTAATGCTCAATACAACGATATCGGTTGTAGCCATGCTTTTTATGCTATGGCTACTCACTTTTACGATTTCGTCCTTAGAAAACAACATTCAAGTTGCTCGCCACATAGGCAAAATTGAAAGTCATGTGCTGCAGCTGCGCAGGCATGAAAAAGATTTTATTGCGCGTAAAGACATGGCGTATGTGGACAAGTACCAAGATACTACACAGAAGCTTAAAGCAGAAGTCGACGCCTTGGCGTTAGGATTTCAGAAAGTAGGTTTAGATAGTGCTGAAACAACAGCGATGCAAAGCGTGTTAGCAAGTTATGAACAGGCATTTACAGAGCTAGCTAATACACAGCAGGTTATTGGTTTGCATCCTAAAGATGGTTTATATGGCTCACTGCGTAGTGCCGTGCATGACGTTGAAACCTTAATTGGTAAAGATGACTACCAGTTGTTAAGCGGTATGCTGCAGCTACGTCGCAACGAAAAAGACTTTATGCTGCGCTTGGATGAGAAGTATGTAACGCGTTTACAAAACAACACTGCAAAGTTAGTCGAGGCGGTGCGCGCTAGTGGTTTTGATGAAGACAAAAAATCGAATATTGTTACCTTATTAAACTCTTATCAATCTGCATTTTTAAACTTGGTTAATGAACAGCGTAAATTAGGTTTAACCCCAGACCAAGGTATTCAAGGTGAAATGCGTGCGACAATTCACCGAGTTGACGAAATATTAGCGCGCTTAATCACGATTAGCTCTGACGAAGTTGCCCAGTATACAAGCTTTGTTGAACGCCTTGCTTTTATCGCGTTTTTCATCATATTAGTTGTGGCGATTGGTTTCGCTAGCTATATCGCTAAGAGCGTTCTCATTTCTATTCGCCGTTTACAAACATCGATGTTGGCCATTTCACAATCTAACGACTTAACCATAGAGATTGATGCCAGTGGTAACGATGAATTATCTGAGATGGCAAAAGTGTTTGAAACCATGGTACAAAACTTTCGCAACTTGATTGTTGAAGTAAACCAGTCGGTGACCACGCTTAATGATGCGACACAGCAGGTAGCAAACAATATTAGTGTTACCAACCAAGGTGTCGCGTCACAAATTCAAGAAACGGATATGGTGGCAACAGCCGTTACTGAAATGGTCGCAACCGTGGATGAAATAGCCAATAACACGCAAGAAGCGGCTCATAAGGCAGAGCTTACTAATGAAAACGCGTCGCAGGGTAAGCAAGGTGTTGACCACACCAAAGGTCAAATTAGCGCATTATCAGAAAACTTAGCAGACTCTGAGCAGATAGTGCAGGAACTAGCAAAAGACAGTGAAACCATAGGTTCGGTACTTGATGTTATTCGTGGTATTGCAGAGCAAACCAACTTATTAGCATTAAACGCGGCAATTGCCATGGCGATTAAAGAGCAAAGTGCGGTGGCGACAGAAGTAAATAAGCATGTCGTATTAATCCGTGATGTTGCTGAGCAGTCAGGACAAATGGCACAGCAAAATGAACAAATGAGCCATGAGCTATCAGAGCAAGCTCATAAACTGCAATTAGAAGTTAATCGCTTTACTGTTTAGAAGATCAGCTAAAGCTGCTTAATATCGATCATAGCATCGCGGCTATGGCCGCTGTTGCTAAGTTGTTGCAAATAGCCTTGCCACAAATGATCGGCTTGCTGGTGAAATAGAGCAAGCTGAGCTTCAGAATAAATCACTTGATAGCTATCATCAAAAAGCAGTCGGTAACCGTGTTTACCGACTGCTTCAATGCGCGTTAACACAACATCTTTTTTATGCGTCGCCAGCGCAGGTGCTTTGCCTTTCGGGTTGCTAGAGGCATTTGCAGCAAAAGCACTGATGGCTTGGCTACTTTCAAGTACTCGTAAAAATTCATAGCTAAACTGCCAGCTTTCAGTCAGCGCTTGATTGCCTGTTTCAGACGAAAGCGCAACCGTTAGCTGCTTGTGCTGATGGTGTAGCTGAAATTTTACAATGCTTAACATAAATAAAGTTGTGCCAGTGAATACTGAAATATAGTTAAACCGCTTAAAGAATAAAGCGGCTTAAGTCTTCATTTTGTACCACGTCGTTTAGCGTTTTTTCTACGTAAGCAGTATCAATCACAACTTTCTCGCCAGAACGATCGTTAGCGCTGTATGAGATTTCCTCCATTAGGCGCTCCATCATAGTATGTAAGCGACGCGCACCGATGTTTTCGGTGGTTTCATTTACTTGCCATGCCGCGTTAGCAATCGCTGAAATACCATCTTCAGTGAACTCTACATCAACGCCTTCAGTTTTCATTAACGCGATATATTGCTCGGTTAATGACGCATTTGGTTCAGTTAAAATGCGTACGAAATCTTCCGTGGTTAGGGCTTTTAATTCAACACGAATTGGTAAGCGACCTTGTAACTCTGGAATTAAGTCTGACGGTTTTGCCATTTGGAAAGCACCAGAGGCGATAAACAGAATGTGATCGGTTTTGACCATACCGTGCTTAGTGCTCACCGTTGAACCTTCAACTAGAGGAAGTAAGTCACGTTGTACGCCTTCGCGCGAAACGTCTGGGCCTGAGCTGTCGCCACGCTTACAGATTTTGTCAATCTCATCCACGAATACAATACCATTTTGCTCAACCGCTTCTAGCGCTTTGGTTTTGATATCGTCTTGGTTAACAATTTTCGCGGCTTCTTCTTCCTGCAAGGCTTTAAACGCATCTTTAATTTTTAGCTTACGTTTTTTGGTTTTATCGCCCGACATGTTTTGGAACATGCTTTGCAACTGCGAGGTCATGTCTTCCATGCCCGGAGGCGCCATGATCTCTACACCCATTGGCTGTGCTGAGATATCAATCTCGATTTCTTTGTCGTCTAGCTTGCCTTCACGCAACTTCTTGCGGAACACTTGACGGGTACTGCTATTGTCGCTGGTTTCTTCGTTGCCAAAGGTATCGCGCGGGTTTGGAATAAGCACATCAAGTACACGCTCTTCTGCCGCTTCTTCGGCAAGGTGCTTAACGCGCTCCATTTCTTGCTCTTTGGTCATCTTAACTGCCATATCAGTTAAGTCGCGGATAATGGTTTCCACTTCTTTACCAACATAACCGACTTCGGTGAACTTAGTCGCTTCCACTTTGATAAACGGTGCGTTAGCAAGCTTGGCTAAACGGCGGGCAATTTCGGTTTTACCGACACCCGTTGGACCGATCATCAAAATGTTTTTTGGCGTTACTTCTGTGCGCAGCTCTTCGTTAAGCTGCATACGACGCCAGCGGTTACGTAGGGCAATGGCAACAGCGCGTTTAGCGTCGGCTTGGCCAACAATATGGCTATCTAGTTCATGAACAATTTCACGTGGGGTCATATTCGACATGATAATTCCTTACTTCTCTTCTGCGCCAAGTTCGTCAATAGTGTGATGCTGGTTGGTGAACACACAAATATCACCAGCAATAGTGAGCGACTTATCAACGATGTCGCGGGCAGATAATTCGGTATTTTGTAACAGTGCCAGTGCTGCAGCTTGCGCATAGTTGCCACCGCTGCCAATAGCAATTAAGTCGTGCTCTGGTTGCACCACATCACCGTTACCAGTAATGATTAAAGAAGCGGTTTCATCAGCAACGACTAGCATGGCTTCTAATTTGCGTAGGGCGCGATCGCTGCGCCAGTCTTTGGCCAGTTCAACCGCTGATTTGGTTAAATGACCTTGGTGCATTTCCAGCTTGCTTTCAAAGCGTTCGAATAAGGTAAATGCATCGGCAGTACCGCCAGCAAAACCAGCGAGTACTTTATCGTGATAAAGGCGACGCACTTTTTTTGCGTTGCCTTTCATTACTGTATTGCCTAAAGAAACTTGGCCGTCGCCACCGATCGCAACTTTACCGTTACGTCTAACTGATACAATTGTAGTCACACTACACCTCAAACCTGTGGCTGCTGGTTACCAGCAGCGCGATAAACATGTTTGATAAGATGGGTGTGTTTAGTGGATTTTCAAGTTGTCGCTGAAAAATTAAGTCAGCTTAAAAGAGATGAACTATCTCCACAGCCAAATTTGGCAGGTGGTAATATTGTTGCGCTTAAGCTTGTGCTTGTCGGCTTCTGCCAGTCGCTTGCGCGGGTATGGGCCAAGGGCAACCTTGTACCAAATGCCATTTTTACCTGAGCTTTCTGACACTTTCGCTACTAGGCCGCTAAAGGCAATTTGTGCTTTCATCGCTTCTGCTTGGCTGCGCTTTCTAAACGAGCCACACTGCATTTTATACGGGCCTTTTTCTTCCACTTCGTAGTGGCCGCCTTCGATTTGCGTGCCTTGCTTAAGCTTGTCGATATACTGCCACTTTTCAGCCGGCGGCTCAGGTAGTTTTTTGGTGGCTTTTACCGCAGGCGCTTGTGGCGTTGGTGTGGCGATCGGTTTAACGTCTTTTAAAAACCACAAAAAGTAACCGGCACCAGCAACGGCTAAGACAGTGAATAAGGTGATCAGCTTCACTTTTAATGGCATTCCCGTCGCCTCTGGCTGCTGCTTTTTGTAAGGACTTTTCTTTTTATTGTTCGAGCGGGAAACGTAATCCTGTGGTGCCATAAAAAAATCATAAAACTGCGGTAAACAAGAGCCGCTATTGTAGCGAAATAAGCGGAAAAAAAAAGCCTGCAAGCAAGTCCTAATCAAGTAAAAACAAGGGTCACCAACTAAAATCTAGGGGGTCAACATCTACTGACCAGCGCACTTTATTGGTTAATTCATGATTTTCCAAAAACGGAATCACGTGCAGCATCGCTTGATGCAGCGTTTTACGCTGCTCACTTTGCACTATCAGGTGATAGCGATAGTAGCCGGCTTTTTTCTCCATGGTCGCGGGAATTGGGCCAACGAGTTGACAATGGTTTAGCCCTAGTTGGCTGACCGCCATTAAAAACTTGGAGGGGTAAGACGGGTATTTCGCTTCGGCGCGGATCAGCACTTGATAGCCAAACGGTGGCAAGCGGGCAAAGTTGCGCTCAGCCAAGGTTTGCTGGGCAAAGTGGCGATAGCCATTGTTAACTAAATCTTGTAGCAGCGGGTGCTGAGGATATTGGCTTTGGATCAGCACCTTACCGGGTTTACTGGCACGACCTGCACGACCTGCTACTTGCACTAACAGCTGCGCCATGTGCTCAGCGGCGCGAAAATCAAAGCTAAACAGGGCGCCATCAACATTTAAAATCACCACTAAGGTGACATCAGGGAAATGGTGACCTTTGGCAAGCATTTGCGTACCCACCAAAATGTCGTGCTCTTTATTGTGAATGGCTTGCAGCAATTTGGTTAGTTCGCCTTTGCGCCGTGTCGAATCGCGGTCAATGCGCACCACGCTATTATCAGGAAACCAGCCGGCTAAGTGTTGTTCAAGTTGTTCGGTACCTTGACCAACGGGCGCTAAACGTGTGCTACCGCATTGCTGGCATTGGTGCACAATACGCTTTTGATTACCGCAGTGATGACAGACTAAAAGCTGATCTTTTTGATGCAGGGTGAATGGTTTATTGCAGCGCTGACAGTCAGCGACCCAATGACATTCTTGGCAATTAATCGCTGGCGCATAACCACGGCGATTTAAAAACACCAGCACTTGTTCGCGGCGTTTTAGCGTATCGGCAATTGCTTGTTTAACTGTGTCGCTCACTCCTGCAGTCAAGAGTTCTTGATTAACATCCACTAAGCTCATACTTGCTTGCACACTGTTACCAGCACGCTTGTTTAACTGGTGATAATGAAACTTGTGTGACAGGGCATTTTGCAAGCTTTCCAAACTCGGCGTGGCACTGCCCAGCAATATTGGAATATTGAGCTGACGTGCTCGTAAAATTGCGGCATCTCGGCCGTTGTAGCGAAAGCTGTCTTGCTGTTTTAGCGAGGCGTCGTGTTCTTCATCAACGATAATCAATCCAAGTTTATTGGCTGGCGTAAAAATGGCTGAGCGCGTACCGATAATGATGCCCGCATGACCACGATAAGCTGCGCGCCAAGTATCTAAGCGTTCTTTGTCGTTAAGTGCTGAGTGGTGCAAATATATTGGCACGTTAAACCTATGCTCAAAACGTGACAGGGTTTGCGGGGTTAAGCCAATTTCTGGCACGATCACCAGCACTTGCTGATCATTGGCTAAGGTTTTCTCCATTGCCTGCAAATACACTTCTGTTTTACCACTGCCGGTAATGCCATCGAGCAAATGGCAGCTGAAGTCTTGATGACTTTGGTTGAGGGCGGAAACGACAATGGCTTGCTCTGGCGAGAGTTTCAGGCGGTTATCTTGATTTAAGTCACCTTCATGCCAGTGACACGGCGCTGGTACTATCTCTTTTTCTTCGATTAAGGCTTTATTTTGCAGCGCCGTTAATTGCTGTTTTACAAAACCTAGGGTTCTTAATTCTGGCCAACTGGTACCCGTTTGGTTATGGCGAATAACCTGATAAAGCTCTAATTGCTTTTTCGCTTTTGTACCAATGGCACTGAGTGCTTCCTCTTCGCTTGATTCAGTGACAAACCAACGGGTTTGGTAGCTTAAATCGGGCGCTTCAATCTGTCGTAATAATACCGGCAATGCCTGCTGGAAAATATCACCGATTGCGTGGTGATAGTATTGGCTTAATGTCGTTAAAAAAGTCACTAAGTTTGGCGGCAGCGGATATTGCTCAGATACGCGGCTAATAACGGATTTGATCTTGTCTGCGCTTAGCGCGGTGCTGGTATTGGTCGCCAGCACAATACCCACTAATTGGCGACCAGCAAACGGCACAACGACTCGTTCACCGATTTGAATTACTGGCGAATTAAGTGCTGACGGCAATTCATAGGTATAAAGTTGCCTAGTGGGCACTGGCAGGGCAATGTCGATATAGCGCTTTTTTTGCTCTAATTTGGCGATTGAGCCGGCTTCAGAAAGTTCTGCCTTATGTTCGGCATGATTTTCGGCGTAGCTTTCAGGGCTCTGCTTGGCGCTATCTTTTGCGTGCTTTTCAGACAAGATCTTTGGTCAGAGTTGGCAATAATTTGTCTATTGTGACCAGATGAGGGCGAACTGCCAAGTGCCTTTAATCGCTTTATTTTTTGCTTAGCCAAATGTTAATCAAAAACGCTAAAATTACATAAATGGCTAAGTGAGCTAAAATTGTTTAAAAAATTAGCGATTTTGCGTGAATTTGGTTGCAGTTAACGCAACGATCCCCTACAATTCGCGACCGTTATTTTTAACTAACTCGTATGGTGCTTAGCGGTAATAGAACTGACTAAGTGGCGATACGGCCTAATATAGAGGTTTCCCATGAAAGAAGGTATTCACCCTAATTACGTAGAGATCAAGGCAACTTGTTCTTGCGGTAACGTTATCACTACTCGTTCAACAGTAGCAAAAGATTTACACCTAGACGTATGTTCAGAATGTCACCCATTCTACACTGGTAAGCAAAAAGCTGCTGAAACTGGTGGTCGTGTTGACAAATTCAACAAGCGTTTCGGTATGCTTGGTAAGAAGTAAGTTTTACTTACTCTTGCAAAAGAAAGCGCCTAGCATGGCGCTTTTTTTGTGCCTGAAACTTCTTATCATCACTAAATATAAAGGCTAAAAACGAATTACATCAAGCCGTTACGATATTGGATCAAAAATTAATTCCTGTCTTTTAAACCCTTTTGCGGCATACTGCATCTAACTTACTAAAACCTAAACAAACAATCGCGAATAAACGGAAGTTTTCATTGGATAGTCATCAAGTTATTGAAGCGAGTAAGCGCTTCACACAAGATGAAGAAGCAAAGCTTATCACGCTATCAAAAGGCGGCGATCAGCAGGCGTTCTATCAGCTGTATGAAATGCATCATAAAAAGGTGTATGGCTTGTGCTGGCGGATGCTGGCAGATAAAGACAGTGCCGAAGATGTCTGTCAGGAAGTGTTTGTGCAGGTCTGGCAAAAAATTGGTAACTTCCAAGGCAATAGTAAATTTAGTACTTGGTTGCACAGCGTGGCCTCTAACATCGTACTAAGCCACCTGCGTAAGCATAAAAACTGGTTGCAACGGGTGTTTAGTATTGAAGACCAAGTGGTTGAAGAAGTGGGTGAAGAAATGGCGGAAATATCAGAGTTAGATAAGCATATTATGCGTTTACCTGAGCGTGCTCGCCTAGTGTTTGTATTGTTCGCCGTTGAAGGCTATCGCCATGAGGAAATCGGTAAAATGTTAAATATGGCCGTTGGTAGCAGCAAAGCCCAGTACCACAGAGCTAAAACCTTATTAAAAGAATGGCTGGAGGAATGATAATGAGTATGTCAGACCAAGAGTTACAGCAAAAAATAGACAATCTTCCTAAAGAAATTGCCCCGCAACGGGATCTTTGGCCAGGTATAGAGAATGCATTGGCGGCGCAGCATATGACAGCACAGCGCGGGCAAAGCAATGAACAGCGTATCAAAGTTGTGCCCTTTGCATGGGCAGCCAGCCTAGTTGCAGCAGTATTACTTACTTGGGTCAATGTGATGCCGCAAGGGGCAAGCAATGCTGAACTGGGCTTAGTAGCATCACTTAATCAAGAGTTTGACCAGCAAAAACAGCTGATGTTAACCAGCTTTGGTGAGCCAGATTTAACCCAGTTATCACCTGAGATGCAGGTGGAATTGGCTAAGCTGGCGCAAGCGAGAAAAAGTATTGCTGCCGCGCTGGAAAATGATGAAAACAACACGGATTTATTGAATTTACTGCAATGGACGCAGCAACAAGAGCTGGATTTATTAAAACGTTTGTATACGCCCCAGTGGCAAACCATATAGTGGCAGACAATTTAGCGGCAAACGATTTAATAGCAAACCATATAGCAGCGGTAAAGAAATTGTTCGTAGACAGGTTAGGTCGAGTAGCCCTGCGCCTGCAAGCGTAAAGACTAGCAAAGTAGAGTAAAGAATTTAGAGGTAGTTATGAAAGGTACAACCTTATTATCATCAGCATTTTCACGCCTTGGCTTACCCGTTGGCTTAGTGCTAAGTATCGCAACTGCTTTTAACGCCTATGCAGGTGAGCGCATTGATGAAACGTTATCAGCAGATGGCCTGTCGGTGGTTAATATTGAGAATATGCGCGGCTCAGTAAAAATTATTGGTCACGATGACGACGAAGTCAGTGTCAGCGGCGAACTGGGCGAAAAAGTAGAGCGCTTTATTTTCGAAAAAAGCGGCAATATGTTGCGGGTTAAGGTGGTATATCGCTCAATGCGTCACAGCAACAATAGTAGCGGCTCTCGTTTTACCGTCAGTATGCCGAAATCGCTCAGTATGAATTTTGAGGGGGTATCGAGTGACGTTGAAGTGTCAGATCTCGACAGCCATATTGAAGTGAAAACCGTCAGTGGTGATATTGTCGCTAAAGAGTTGAAAGATAATATTGAGCTAAGTTCAGTCAGTGGTGATATCGACAGCCGCGATTTGGCTGGCAAAATTCGCTTATCTACCATTAGCGGCAAAATTGATGATCGCGATTCTTCTGGTCGCTTGCGCCTAAAAGCGGTGAGTGGTGATGTAGAAACACGCTCAACTGCACAGCAAGTATCACTCAGTGTCGTCTCTGGTGATATTGAGTTTGAACTGGGGGAAGTGGAAGAGCTAGCTATTGCCAGTGTTAGTGGAGATGCCAGCGGCTCACTGACCTTGCTTAATCACGGCGATGTAAAAGTATCTGGTGTCAGCTCGGATATCGAATTAGCCTTTGAAAATGACGTTAATGCTGATTTTAGACTGCATGCCAGTGCAGGTGGCGACATCGTAAACCGTATTACCAAAGATAAAGCAACGCGGGCAAAATACGGCCCAAGCTCTAAGCTATCATTTACTGCGGGTAATGGCACAGGCACAGTACGTGGTAATGTGGTTAGCGGTGAAATTAAGGTGAGAAGTAAGTAATTTTCAGCAAACCTTACTAGGGCGTGTTGATCTTTCAGGATTATTTTTGCTGCAGTCTGTTTGAGTTTTATACAAGGCGGCACTTGTGTAGTGTAGTCATTCTCCATAAATAAGTGCCAACACAGTAGAAAACTCAAACAGACGCTGCCCTACGGGTTCATCTAAACGCTTCCTGCTCATTGTTGCTCGATTTTTACATAGAATGACTATGCGACAAAGCGAGCGCCGCGATCAGAAAGCGTTTAGATTGAACAAAATTCAATCTCGAAAGATCAACACGCCCTAATGTTTAAAGCTGATTTTCATTAAGCCTTTTGATACATTAGCCATCTTAGAGAACTTACAAAAAGTAGCGCTCGTCGCTGCTTTTTCATATGTGCAGGTAGTAACCATGGCCGAAGCCAAAACAAGTCAATTCCCCAAAGGTGGTGCGCAGGGCTCAAAAGCTAAGCGTGATCAACAGGTTGAAGACCTGAAAATGCCGCCACACTCACTCGAGGCTGAGCAATCAGTGCTGGGTGGCTTGTTATTGGATAATGAAACTTTCGACCGTGTCGGTGAACACGTCGTTGCACAAGATTTCTATAGTCGCGGTCATCGCCTGATTTTTGAAACCATCAGTGTCTTAGTTGAACGCGGTGAGCCTGCTGATTTGGTGACGGTGACAGAAGCACTGGAAAACGATCAACAGCTTGATGATGCCGGCGGCTTTGTTTATATCGCGGAAATGATCCGCAATACGCCAAGTGCTGCCAATATCACGGCATATGCTGATATTGTGCGTGAACGTGCGGTGACGCGCGAGCTAATTAGCGTCGCTCATGAAATTTCTGAAGCTGGCTTTGATACTCAAGGCCGCGACAGTGCCGAGCTGCTGGATTTTGCTGAAACTAAAGTTTTTGCCATTGCCGAGGCACGTGCCAATAAAAACGAAGGCCCAGAGGCGCTTCACCCTATCTTAGAAAAAACCGTCGATAAAATTGAAAAGGCCAGTGGCCTTGGTAACGACGGTGTCACTGGGGTTTCAACTGGCTTTGCCGATCTGGATAAAATGACTGCGGGCCTGCAAGCTTCTGATTTAATTATTGTCGCTGCCCGTCCATCGATGGGTAAAACCACCTTCGCCATGAACTTGGCTGAGCATGCGGCTATGCATGAAGACAAGCCAGCCTTGATTTTTAGTCTTGAGATGCCGTCCGAGCAAATCATGATGAGGATGCTAGCCTCACTAGGCCGCATTGACCAAACTAAAATACGTACTGGTCAGCTAGATGATGAAGATTGGGCGCGCTTGTCCACCACCATGGGTACTATGATCGAAAGCGGTAAAATGTATATTGACGATCAAGCAGGCTTAACACCTACGGAAGTGCGCTCACGTGCTCGCCGTATAGCCCGAGATCACGGCGGCTTAAGCATGATCATGATCGATTACCTGCAATTGATGCGCGCGCCGCAGTTTGCTGATAATCGTACCTTAGAAATTGCCGAAATCTCTCGCTCACTTAAAGCCTTGGCGAAAGAGCTAGAAATTCCAGTGGTGGCGCTATCTCAGCTAAACCGTAGTTTGGAGCAACGCTCTGACAAACGCCCAGTTAACTCAGATTTGCGTGAATCAGGTTCAATTGAGCAAGATGCCGATTTGATCATGTTTATCTATCGTGATGAGGTATATCACGATGATTCTGAGTTTAAAGGCATGGCGGAAATCATTATTGGTAAGCAGCGTAATGGCCCAATCGGTCGTGTGCCACTAACCTTTAACGGTCAATGGTCACGCTTTGATAATTACGCTGGCCCACACGTACTAGAAGAAGATTAAGCTCGATGTCGGTTCGAACTGCAACGGCTGCAATTGATTTGCAGGCGCTCGCCCATAATGTCATCCAAATCAAAAAACTTGCCCCGCATTCGCAAATCTTGGCAGTGCTTAAAGCCAATGCTTATGGCCATGGCTTAGAGCGCATTGCTGAAGCACTAGCGGAGCAGGATGTTGGTGCATTCGGTGTCGCGCGTTTAGATGAAGCGCTGGCGCTTAGAGCCTGTGGTGTGGTCAAACCGATAGTCTTGATGGAAGGCTTTTTTAGTCCGCAAGAATTGCCTGTACTGGATGTGAATAACCTTCATACGGTGATTCATAACCAAGAGCAACTAGATGCATTGTTGACAGCTGATTTGCAAACACCAGTAAAAGTGTGGCTAAAAGTTGATACGGGCATGCATCGCCTTGGTGTTGAACCTGAGCAGTTTCGCGATTTTTATCAGGCGTTAAAAAAGTCGTCTAATGTGCAAGATGATATTGTGCTGATGAGTCATTTAAGCTGCGCGGATGATGTTGAAAGCAAGTATACGCCAACACAACTTAGTTTGTTTAATTCGCTAACTGATGTATTAGCGGGGCAAAAAACACTAGCAAATTCTGCCGCGATTTGTGCTTGGCCGGATACCCACTTTGATTGGGTCAGACCGGGTTTAATGCTCTACGGCGTCAGCCCTATGCAGGATAAAGTTGCAGACGAGCTTAATATTCAGCCAGTGATGACGTTAAAATCTAGCCTAATAGCTAAGCGTTTTATTAGAAAAGGCGAGTCAGTGGGTTATGGCGCAGCATGGATCGCAGAACAAGACACTCATATCGGTGTAATTGCCATTGGTTATGGTGATGGTTACCCCCGTCACGCATCCAACGGCACGCCGGTATTGCTAAATGGCCGCAGAGTGCCCTTAGTTGGCCGCGTTTCAATGGATATGATCAATGTCGACTTAGGCGGCGCAGCCGAGGGCGAATGTGCCGACAACATCGGCGATATTGCCACTTTGTGGGGCGCAGGCTTAGGCATTGAAGAAATTGCCCAATGGGCAACCACAATTCCTTACGAGCTACTGTGTAATATCACCCGTCGCGTTAATATGACGGTATCCTCCTAGCAAATAACCTTACTCACCTTGGATGGTAGCTACGAGTGTTCGGCTGCCACCGTAATCTCTATGCTCACCTAAATAAATACCTTGCCAAGTCCCCAAGTTTAATCGGCCATTAGTAATAGGGATACTAACGCTGGTGCCTAATGTACTGGCTTTAATATGCGCTGGCATATCATCCGCACCTTCATAGGTGTGTTGATAATAACGGGCATTTTCAGGCACAAAGTGATTGAAGTGCGCTTCCATATCAGAGCGTACGGTTGGATCAGCATTTTCGTTAATAGTCAGTGAAGCTGACGTGTGTTTTACAAATAAGTGTAAAAGGCCACACTGAATACCACCTAGTGCTGGTAATTTTCGTTCTACTTCGTTTGTGACTAAGTGAAAGCCACGTGCTTTCGCAGACAGAGAAAATTCAACTTGTTGCCACATAGGCTTAGCTCATTCGGTTATTGAAATGGTTGCATAAGCGTAGCGAATTTATCACGTGATGCAATCACCAGTTGTTTTACGCTGCTTAGCTCAGCAATATCTTGCTTTAAGCGAATATACAGTGACTTTGTAATTGCGGGTGCTAAAGGTATTGTTCGTATGCCTGTTTGGTATTGGTAAGCATTGACTAACCAATCGGGAAGAACGGCTACACCAATATTGCCGTGGATCATTTGTAATATAGAGTGAGAATTCGCCACCTTTCTCGTTTTGGCAGGTACAACATTGGCAGGTGTCAGCACTTGGTTAAAGATATCAAGACGGTTAATCTCCACTGGGTAGGTAAGCAGCACTTGATTGACAAAGTCTTCCGCAACTAGCTGGTCTTTTGAGGACAAAGGGTTAAGCTCACTAACTACAGCCACTTGCTCAAATTGCCCCAATTTAATTTCTATCACTTGAACATCGGTGCTGGCTTCGTCGGTAAACAAAATATCTAAATCACACTCTTGCTCGAAGACATCATCTCTTATATCCCAACTTAGGCTCGGGTAATCTTGTTGTAAGTTCCGACAAATGGGCATCAACCATTGAAAGCAAGCGTGGCATGCAAAACCCAGTGACAAGCTCTGAGCTTGCGGCCTTTCTGTTAGTGTTGCAACAAGCGCATCGATTTTTGGTAAGACTTCATCAGCCAGTGACTTAATTGATTTGCCTTGCGTGGTTAAGTCGAGTTTACGTTTATCACGTGTGACTAATTTAGTTGCCAGCTTGTATTCTAGCTCTTTGAGTTGGTGTGACAATGCCGATTGGCTTGTCGCCAACTGCTCTGCAGCTTTGGTTAAGCTGCCTTGCTGATCAATTGCGCGGATGGTGCGCAAATGCTTAAGTTCTAACATATCGCACTCCCGAAAATTGCGTATCAAAATTCACTTGGCCGATTGGCAAAGTAAATTTATTATAAACATCTGAAAGTCTAGACGTCTATAATTGTTTTTAGTTAACGTCAGTTTTATTTCGGGAAGGTATTCGAGTACCTGTTCGGTATAGATGTTATCAGTGTAGCTATACCGTTAAGCGGATAGCCACTTAGCCGCGTACTCACCTTGGTAAACTAAGCAGATGACTAGCGGCCGGGGCTCAGTAAGCTTTTGTTAGCTCAGGTTGTTATTGCGTTCGATAGGGATATCCGAGAGATATTCTATAAACTCCACCTCGTAGCCTGTCGGATCGATAAAGTACACGTTTTTGCGGTAGGGGTTTGATGCGCCAACTTTATCAACCGCAAAGCCTGCGGCGGTAAGTCGCTCGATAACTGCGTCTAGATTTTTTACCTGATAGCCGAAATGAGCGAGACCAACGAGATGACCTGTATTGTCTCTAAGCTCTCCTTCACCGTGATCACTAAACGACAAATATTGATAATCGTCGCCTAAATGCAACCAGTTTCGCGCTTTACCATACCACTCGCCGCTACCTTCGCTGCGAACACGCCAGTGAGGGAAAGCCGCTTGGTAGAACTTCAGGCTGGCGGGAATGTTTTGACGACTAAATTGACATGTTCTAACTGCATGTTAGCTCCTTATTTGGCTTAAGTTCGGCTTTAATTTGGCATAAGCCCGGTTTCAGTTTGGCTTATTTGTATTGCATTGTTTTGCTTAGCAGCTCTGCTAATGCGTGAATGAATTTACGTTGTTTGCGCGTTTGGCATTCCGTTGGCTTGTTACTCTCTGCTTTACTTTCGCTATCAGTATTTTGCACATCAATACTGTCGCTATTGGCACAATTCGCTATTGATTGACTAGCCAGTGTAATAGAGGTCATTTCGCTACTCCTTGTGATTAAGTTATGAGCATGTTAAAACCTCAAGTTAGGTTTAGGTAAAGTGTTTTTTGAAACTTTTTTGCAGAGTAACTAGGGCGTGTTGAGCTTTCAGGGTTGTTTTTGCAGCAGTCTGTTTGGGTTTTATACAAGGCGGCACTTGTGCAGTGTAGTCATTCTCCATAAATAAGTGCCAACACAGTAGAAAATTCAAACAGACGCTGCCCTGCGGGTTCATCTAAACGCTTCCTGCTCATTGTTGCTCGCTTCTTGCGTAGAACGACTATGCGACAAAGCGAGCGCCGCGATCAGAAAGCGTTTAGATTGAACAAAATTCAATCTCGAAAGATCAACACGCCCTAGATTGTGTTGAGGGACTGATATGCTAGAAGAAGCGAACTGGACGGTTGGCAGAGTTGCTAAGCGTTGTGGTGTGAAAGTGTCGACACTCCATTATTACGAGCGTCAGGGGCTTATTAGAAGTTGGCGTAACGATGGTAACCAGCGTCGATATAAGGCGGATGTACTAAGGCGCATCTCTGTTATCAAAGCGGCGCAAAAAATGGGTATCTCGTTGGCTGATATCAAAGCCGCGTTTGCCAGTTTGCCAAATAATCGCACGCCAACCAAAGAAGACTGGAACGAGCTAGCCGCTAGCTGGCAAGCACAGCTTAACGCCCGTATTCATTATTTAGAAACGCTGCGAGATTCGCTCTCAGGTTGCATAGGCTGCGGATGTTTATCATTGAATTCCTGCCCAATTTACAACCCAGAAGATGCTTTAGCCAGCGAGGGCGAAGGGGCGGTTATTTTAGAGCGTGATGCGGTTCAGAAAAAGTAATGCCAATGACTAGGCCGCAGTTTTCGTTTAGGCATAAAAAAAGCTCCTATCATCAGGAGCTTTTCGTCGTCTTAGGCGTTAGTAACGCTAAATTGATACTTAGTCAAAGCTAAATTCGATAAACGCTTTACCGTGTGCAGAGGTCAACGGAATAATAACAATTGGGCCTTCTGCTTTGTGGTTGATGGTGTGGTCTTTACCTGATACAACCATAGGTGTCGCCATATCAAACTCAAAACCTTTTTCGCTTAGCATACGCTTAGCGCCGCCAGTGACCATGTTAGTGATTTCACCGACTAAGTCAGTAATTTCTTCATTAACCACATCAGGGCCTTCACCAACCATATTTTTCATCGTCGCAATGGCTAATGATGCTTCAAACGTTATTGATAATGAGCCTTTAGCCTGGTCACTCACCATGCCAATTAAACCCGAAACGTCACCTTTAGCGACTTCGCCTTGCTTTAGCTTAGGCTTTTCCGGTGTTAGCTCCATCATTGCCATCGTAGACATTACGTTTAACATCGAAGATAAGAAAGGATTTATAAACTCTACATTCATGGAAATTACCGGGTCTTAAAGTTGGCTCAAGTGCATAATCTGGCTGCTAATTTAGCATAAATTTAACATAGGGCACTAGTTATTGTTGTTAATTGTAGCAATACGCTGTGAATTATTGAATGTCAGGCTGAATTTTGCTTTGCCACTAATAAAGTTCACCGTATTGATTTGCTTGGGATAAGTATCAACGAGTAGTTGATTTTTTACCACCAAAGGCGCAAAAAATTGATTGGCACTTGCTTCTTGATAAATGACGATTTTATCGCGAACTATTTCTAAACCAACCCAGTTTGTTTTAATTTGCGCATCGTTCATCAATAGATGAAAGTGGTTTTCAACGTATTCTTGAATGAAAGCTTCGTATTCAGGAAGCTCAGGGCTGAAGTGGATATTGCGCTGTTCGGCAATGGTGTTTTCAATGTCGTGTGCGGTTAGCTGATGAATAATCTCAAAACTGTTTGCGCTGTGATTGTGGTTAATATCAGTGATAGCGAAAAAGTATTTGTGAGCTGCAGCCGAAGCTGCAACTCCCATCATCAAAGTGGCAGTTAGCCACAAGACAATTTGACGACCAAACGATTTAGTTGGCTGTGTTGTCATTTTGCTTTTCTTCATTGCTGACTGACTTTGCGTCTACTGGTTTCAACTCTTCATTGTAGTCGCGCATCATGTCTTTTTTCTTGCGTTTGAATAAATCAAAGCGCGATTGAATTGGGCGTGCAGGCCAATAGTTGTTGTTCACATCAACATCGGCTGTTTCCCAGTTTGGATCTAGCGCAATCGCTTTAATTTCTTTGTCGCGAATTAATAGCTTCGATACTTTTTCAGGGGTTCTGCGCCAAATTTCAGCAGGAATGCGAACTTGCTCTGTGCTGTCGTCAGCATAGGTAATATCCAAGATAATGGGCATTACCAAGCCACCTTTGTTAGCGAAGTCGATAATATAGAACTTACTGTCGTTTGCTAGTAGGTCTTTTTCCCACTGCTCTAATTTGCTGTGCGTCTTATTGTACTTATTGCGCGCAGCGTTAGTTGCAGTGAACTTATCGTGTTCGTTGTAGAAGTCTAACAATTCCGGCTTGTCGTGAGTACGGCGCCAGTTGCCTTCGTTTAGCATGTCGCTGATAAAGGTTGGTTGCTCATTGTAACGAGCACGTTCCCAAGCTTCTTCAATATCTGGGTTTTGGCTGTTAGGGCGGTACAGGTAAACATTTTCAATCGCGATGTCTACATGGTCAGTGGTGTAGAACCAACCGCGCCAGAACCAGTCAAGGTCAATACCTGAGGCATCTTCCATGGTACGGAAGAAATCAGCTGGTGTTGGACGTTTGAATTTCCAACGTTGAGCGTATTCACGGAAAGCGAAATCGAATAGTTCACGACCCATAATGCTTTCGCGCAAGATATTTAGCGCAACCGCTGGCTTACCATAGGCATTGTTACCAAACTGCAAAATTGACTCTGAGTTGGTCATAATGGGTACTTGGTTGCTACTTTTCATGTAGCTGATCATGCCTGCAGCATGGCCACGGCGAGATGGGTAGTTTTCTTCCCATGCTTGCTCAGCAACAAATTGAAGGAAAGTGTTTAAGCCTTCATCCATCCATGTCCATTGACGTTCGTCAGAGTTAACAATCATCGGGAAGTAGTTGTGACCAACCTCGTGGATGATAACGCCAATCAAACCGTACTTAGTACGACGAGAATAGGTTTTCTCACCGGTTTCCTCGTTCAACGTCGGGCGTGGGCCATTAAAGGTGATCATTGGGTATTCCATACCACCCACTGGGCCATTGACTGAGATTGAGACTGGGTATGGGTAAGCAAAGGTGTACTTGTTGTACTGCTCCATGGTGTGGATGATGGCTTCCGTTGAATAGCGCTCCCACAATGGGTTACCTTCGTTCGGGTAGAACGACATTGCCATGGTGTCGGTGCCACCTTCTTTATAGCCTTGTGCATCCCAGATAAACTTGCGGCTTGATGCCCAAGCAAAGTCACGTACGTTCTCTGCTTTAAAGTGCCAAGTTTTCGTTTTGTCTGAACGTGACTTTTCATTTGCCAACGCTTCTTCAGGCGTAATAACAAGTATCGGCTTTTTCGCTGTTTCTGCCTGTTCTAGGCGCTCACGTTGTGTTTTGGTTAGTACCTGCTTAGGGTTTTGAAGTACACCGGTTGCGGCAACTACGTGATCAGCTGGTACGGTGATTCTTACATCGTAGTCACCAAACTCTAGGGTAAATTCACCATTACCCAAGAATTGCTTGTTTTGCCAACCCATCACGTCGTAGTACGCTGCTGCACGCGGGAACCATTGTGCTAGCTCGTACAAGTAGTTGTCGTCTTTTTTGAAGTATTCCCAACCTGAACGGCCACCCAAGACTTTTTGCTCGTGTAGTTGGTAGTTCCAGTCGATATTCAGCTCAACCGTTTTACCTGGCTTTAACGGCTTAGGTAAGTCAATACGCATCATAGTGCCATTGATCACATGCTTAAGCGGTTTGTTGTTGCTGTCAGCGACTTTTGTGATTTCATAACCACCATCAAAAGCATCTGTTTCAATAATGTTGCGCAGACCTTTGTAGGTCACTTTTTTCTTTGGCGCGACATTGGCTAGCTTGTAGTCGGCACCGCGTTTCATGCGGTTTTGATCAAGCTGAATCCAAATATAACGCAACGTGTCTGGCGAGTTGTTGGTGTAGTCTAAGGTTTCAGAACCCATTAACCGTTGGGTCGCATCATCTAGGGTAATATTGATTTCGTAATCAACTTCTTGTTGCCAGTATTGATGACCTGGAGCACCTGACGCTGTGCGGTAGGTATTAGGTGTTGGCAACAGCTCGTCTAATTGACGGAACTTATCGTCGAATGGCGCGCCTTTAGCAATGGCAGCACCGGAAAATACAACGGTTAAACACACAATGGTGCTTTGCACTAATTGTTTCATAGAACTTCCAGCGTTTGTTGTGAATATGGATTTACAAGAATTTTGAACGCGGGAGGTTATATCACAGAAACATTCATTTACGAATAGCAATATTTAGTAATTGCGGCTATTCGCACAAGAATTAGGATGAACGGCTAATTGTTATAGTGTAACGATAAAATGTGTGGGGCTTATTAAATCGTTGTGATTAATGACAGCGTTGGCAACGGCCATGTGCTTCAACAATTTGATGGCTAATATCAAAACCGCTGGCGTCTGCCATTGCACGTAATGCGAGATCTAGGTTATTTGACTGAATTTCTTCAACGTGGCCACACTCATCACAAATAAGCAGCTGAACTGGGTGGTTACAATCACTGATGTGGTGACACATAACAAAGGCATTAATCGATTCGATTTTATGGACAAATCCTTGCTTACTTAGGAAGTCCAACGCACGGTAAATCGTGGCTGGCTTGGCGCTTTGAGCGGTTTTTTGTAATTGCGCTAATAAGTCATAGGCACCGACGGCACCGTCGTGCTGTGCCAATAGTTTCAGTACTTCCGCACGTGCACGCGTTAAACGAGCACCGCGTTTTTCACATACTTGTTGTGCTTGGGAGATTAAATCTTCTAAATTCATAATGTTAGTGAAACTGTTGGCATTGTTGGTTAGCGTTGTTGCTTGTTGGCCAGTCTACCATAGGGATTAAGTCTTGAAAATTCTATTCAAGTAATATCATGGGCGCATTGGGCTTTTTATTACTAAATGGCGTAATGACTTAATCAAAACCTATCAAAACCTAGTGAGGAAACTGAGATGGATTTACTGATCAAGTCGCTTGAAGGTAATACGTATCTTGCGGAGCAGCGAGATGGCAGTAGTAGTCACCTAGTATTGGATAAACAAAACAGGCCGCTGCGTTTTCAAAGTATCACCAGTGTTCGAGAACACTTTAGCGATCACAGCTTTGAACAAGTATGGCTGGAGCACCAGAGTGCTTACGACGAGATGTGTGGCATGCAAGCACCAGCTGAACCTTTGCTTATGCCGCTGCGCTGGAAATAGTTTTTGGCTGTAACAAGAAAGGCTGCTATTAGTGCAGCCTTTTGTTTTGTCGGTGGCGACTCTTGCGAGTGAAAAAACAACGTTACTTAAAGCTAGATGCGGCTTTCAAACGTTCTGGTTTTGTTCTTTCCATCGTTTTGTGAAAACTGCGTGATACCGCGTTTGCCTTTAACCGAGTGTAGATTGTTAATGTATTTCTTCCATTGACGCTGGCTGAGGTAACCTATATGGATATCTGGCTCTTGTCTTACCCCGGTAATAATTGGGCCGTCAACTATGGTGGCAATAATGTAATCTTGGAAATTCTTGCAGTACATATTTTTCACGGCTCTTGTGCCATGCTCTTCAAAGCTAGTTTCCAAGCCAATTTCAAACTCGTCGTCGCACTTTGCCCAAAAAATTCGTTCAAGACGCTCAAGTGTTCTATCAAACTGGTAGACGTTTGGCATTTTTAGGGTTTTTTCATAGAAGACTAAGGTGTTATCTGAGTTCAGGAACCAAAGATCATATCGGCCTTCATCACATTTCATTTCATACTTGGTAATGGCTTTGAGATCTAAACCCGGCATCACCGAAAAGTTCATATTGTAGTTGGTTAAGCCAAAGTTACTGTTAGTAGAGGTTTCAGGAAAGAAGTGATCAACCAAGGCTTCTTTTCGCGGTGCCAGCGTTTTGGTGATCGGAAAACTATAGTCGGGCATTTGGCTAATTTTACAGTTTTCAATAAGCGATAATAACTCGTTCTTTTTTGCCCCTAAGGGCACATTGTCTATCGTAAAATCACCATCTGAACTCGGTACCAAAGTAAGTTTCTTTTTCAGCGAGTTTTTTTCACGAGCGATCAAGTAGTCATCAAAGTATTCAAAATTCTGGGCACTCGCATCTTCTTTAGCTACTCGATAAACCTCAAGTGGAAAGCCATAACTTTTAGCTAGCTGTAAATCACGCTTATAGCTTTGATAATCTGGATAGTCGTAAGACTGCGCTTCAAGGTGTTGCTGATACGCTAGGTAATCATCGAACCCAGCTTGCTTAGCATTAACCATAATGGCTTGGTACTTGGTTAACTCAAGATCATGCGTGGTTGCTCGTTGCAAATCTTGCTGGTAGCTTTGATAGTTATCATAACCATATTGGTTTGCTAGCTTGAGCTTGTTGTCAAAGTCGTTGTAGTAATAAAGTGGCACATAGCCTAGAAGGCCAACAATAAGATAGGTAAGTGCTCGAGAACGACTTGAGATACCAATTGCGCTGTTTATCTTGTTGGTCAGTGGCGCATAGCTATTTATTAGAAAATAAATAGTCAGTACGGCTAATATCGCCGCAATAGTAACTACAGTAATACTCATTTGTTCAACCCTGTATGATGTCCATTACTAATACAGATCCATGTTGCTAGCTAGTTAGCTTGTCTATATCAATTGTTGAGTTTGCTGCGTGCCGTGGCGGCTCCAGCTTTATCGTTATTGTTATCGTGTCAGCAAAAAGAGATACGTTGCTTTCATCACTATTACCAATTTCAATGACGGTTCGATCATTTTAGTTGGGTATCAATATCCAACTCATAAATTCAATTGGTATAAGCAACTTATGTTAACAATAAATTACATTTTCGCAAGCCAGTGTATTGACTTTTATTAGAACGAGGGCTAAGCGCCTGTTTAAGACGCTTAAATCAAGATATGTGTAGCTAAGGTGTAGTGTAGAGAAATACAGGTAAGAAGAGTTAGCTGCCGCACACGAACGTTTGCTTGAGTATGGTGCTTTCCTGCAATGCTTTGTTGGCAGGCAGCGGCTCATAGCCGTCTAAAAAGTAGATAACGCGATTGCCTCGTTCTGCTAGTTCAATTGCGTGCTGATAATTCACACTAATACTAGAAGCAATCGATTGCGGGTACTTTTCCGCATCACGACGCACATATTCCAGTAATTCTAAATTAACTTGCTCATCATAAAACACCGCGTCTGCAAATTGACAAGCTTTGTGAATCGCTAACGTCATGTTGTCTGGGTTACCTGTCATGGTATGAACAAAGGTAATACTGCCTTGCTGTGGTGGTATTTCGCTTTTTAAGCTAGTGAATAGTTGTTGCTCTGCTTCGGTCACTCGCCCCGATAAAATATTTTCACCGATACTGCCGCGCAATGTGTTTTCCCAAAATTGGCGGCGATTAGACAAGCCTTTGACACGTGCTTTGACATGATCTCGAAACTTGAATGAGAAATCTGCCAGTTTGCCGTATGCGGCGGGCATAATGCGTTCTATTTGTTCGCGCAGCATTCTAACTAGAATTGGTGCGCTTCCTGAGCTTGAGATAGCCACTATCATCGGATCGCGGTCAATGATAGCTGGCGTGATATATGAGCATAGGTCTGGTTGATCAACGACATTCACTAACAAGCCAAGGCTGCTTGCTTCTTCTTGTACTTCAGCATTGACATGTGGGTCGTCTGTAGCGGCGATAACCATTGACAAGTCGTTCATATGACCTGGCTCGTAGGCGTGCGCAAGCCATGTTAAATCGTGTTCCTTAATTAAACGTTGCACGGTTGGATTGAGCTTGCTGCTCATTACCGTGATGTTTGTGGTCGACTTTAATAGCAATTCAATTTTACGGGCGGCAACTTCGCCACCCCCAATGACCAATGCGCGGATAAAACGTGCATCTAAAAAAACGGGAAAATATTTCATTAATCAGCCAATTGCCACTTCTGTAATATCGCCAGATATTGTCCGCTTTGTTTTAACTTTTCCAGTGCTTTTTGTAATTTTTTAATGATGATAGGGGAGGTATTTAAACTGGCAGCAAGGTAATGCCCTTGTTGAAGGTCATCTAAGATCAAAGCTGACTCTACCGCTTGAAACGCCTCGTCGCTTATTTGTTGTTGCGCTTGCCACATAAATTTATTTGCCGTGATGTAATCAACCTTTCTTTCTAAGAGCGCCAGCCAAGCACTGGCATAAGAAGAATTCAGCAAGATGTTATGGTCGTCAGTAAACCCCTTGGCTTGCAAATACTGATGAATAATATCTGAGCGATGAACGCCAATGCGGTACTGTTTGGCTTGTTCTAATGTTGAAATAGTGAGTTCCGGTCGCGACTTTAAACGCACCAAATGCACACTATCGTTTACCAAGGGGAACAGCCAGTGAAATTTACCTTCTCTGCTGGGAGTGCGAACAATAGAGAAAATAAGTGTGTTAGCTTGCTGTTGTGCGATTTGATAAGCGCGAGCCCAGGGGTAGAATTTGATTTCCCCTTCAATTTCACTGTCGTTAAGAAGGCGTTCAACAATTTCTACCATCGCACCGCTGGGAGGTTGGTTCGGCACATTTATCTGCAATGGTGCTAAGTGCTCAGTAACAATCTGCACTTTAAGTTGTTGGCTAAAGCTTAAATTAGAAAAGCAAGCAAACGCTGCTGCAACTATCAGGGCGATTGGCCAACCTTGCTTTGATTTGTCCATCATATCCTACTTATATGTACGGCTATTATCGTTAAGGGATAGTAGAGAGTATTACTTTCTACAGGTGATGAATGATAAACTTTAGTATAAATGTTCTGACAGAGATACCCAATGCCTTGGATACAATTAAGGTTACAAGCCAATGAAGAAACGGCTGAAAAATACAGTGACTGGTTAAGCGCTGCTGGTGCGCAAGCCGTTACCTTTATTGACGCGCAAGATACGCCAATTTACGAGCCTTTACCGGGTGACGAAGTGATTTACTGGGCTAATACCGTGGTTATGGGGTTGTTTGATGCCGCCCATGATATGGAAAAGGTCATTAGTTACCTTAAATCTATTCACCCAGAAAAAGCCGAAATGGCGTATAAGCTAGAGCAATTAGAAGACAAAGACTGGGAACGAGAATGGATGGATAACTTCCATCCCATGAAGTTTGGTGAACGTTTATGGATTTGCCCTAGCTGGCGCGAAGTGCCGGATCCCGAAGCCGTAAACGTGATGCTTGACCCTGGCCTTGCCTTTGGTACGGGTACTCACCCGACAACTGCATTGTGTTTAACTTGGCTAGATGGTTTAGACCTCACCGGTAAAACTGTCGTCGACTTTGGCTGTGGCTCAGGCATTTTATCACTGGCTGCGCTTAAACTAGGCGCGAAAAAAGTGATTGGTATCGATATTGACCCACAAGCGCTGCAAGCCAGTCTTGAAAATGCTAAACGCAATGGCTGTGAAGACCGACTTGAGCTTTATTTACCTAAAGACCAACCTAGCCTGAAAGCCGATGTAGTTGTTGCTAATATTCTGGCCGGTCCATTAAAAGAGTTAGCGCCAACGATAATCGAGTTTGTTGGTGACAAGGGTTTACTCGCACTTTCTGGCGTATTGGAAAATCAGGCGCCGGAATTACAAACGATTTACGGACAGTGGTGCGCCATGGATCCAATTCAAGTACAAGACGAGTGGGTCAGGCTTTCTGGGGTTCGTAGCTGAAATTAGAGCAGATACTTCAGAAAAAAAGTCAAGCAGAAAATTGTGCGAAGTTGATAACTTTTGTGCATTTTCTGCACGTTTAAAAATTAACTCAAAAGTCAATATTAAAAAATCAAAAAAAAACAAAATTTGTTCAATTTATATCCTTTTCAATCCTAAAAAAAACACGTAAACTGTGCGCCCTTTTGACCAAGAGCTCAAAAAAGCAGCAGTGAAGATAGGCAGCTACCAGCTAAAAAGTAAGGCAATGCTTGCGCCAATGGCGGGCATTACTGACAAACCGTTTAGACAATTATGTTGTCAGATGGGCGCTGGTTTGGCGGTATCTGAAATGGTGTCGGCGAACCCTAAGGTCTGGAATACAGAAAAATCTAAGTTGCGAATGGTACATAGCGCGGAAGCGGGTATTCGTTCGGTTCAGATTGCTGGTTCTGATCCTGAGGAGATGGCGTTTGCAGCTCAGGTTAATGTGCAAAACGGTGCCCAAATTATTGACATCAATATGGGGTGCCCGGCCAAGAAAGTAAATAAAAAACTCGCCGGTTCGGCGTTGCTTAAAGCCCCTGATCAAGTTGAACAAATTGTTCAAGCTGTAGTCGAAGCGGTGAATGTGCCAGTAACGCTGAAAATACGAACGGGTTGGTGTGAAAACACGCGCAATGGTATTGAAATTGCCAAAATTGCTGAACACAACGGTATTCAATCGTTAGCTGTTCATGGTCGAACTCGCTGTGACTTTTATAAAGGTAATGCCGAGTACCAAACGATTAAGGCAATTAAAAAAGCAATTTCGATTCCGGTTGTTGCAAATGGTGATATTACTTCTGCGCAAAAAGCAGCAGAAGTTCTCGAATTCACCAATGCAGATGCGATCATGATTGGTCGCGCTGCCCAAGGTAGACCGTGGATTTTTCGCGAGATTAACCATTATCTCGACACAGGTGAGGTACTACCTGAGCCTTCAATGGAGGAAGTGCGCTCAATATTATTGGGACATGTAGGTGATTTACACCAGTTTTATGGTGACTTCATGGGCGTGAGAATCGCTCGTAAGCATGTGTCTTGGTATATGCAAACGCACGACCAGGGTAAAAATTTTCGATCAAGTTTTAACGGCCTCGAGTCAACTAGCGAACAGCTCGAAGCGTTAAACATGTATTTTGATAACTTAACTAGATAAGAGTCTGAACTTTATGTTTGAACAAAATATTTCTTCTCCTTTCATTACCAATGTAACTGATATTCAGCAGCAAACTACGAAGGCGTCACCACTGCGCACTCAAGCGAAAATCGCTATCAAAAACTACTTATCACAATTGAACGGTAATGATGTTGACGATATGTACGAATTAGTACTATCTGAAATCGAAGCGCCAATGCTAGAAGAAGTAATGACTTACACTCGCGGCAACCAAACCCGCGCAGCAAACTTGCTAGGTATCAACCGCGGTACACTTCGCAAGAAATTGAAAAAATACGGTATGAACTAATATCGCATTATCAGAAAGCACCTTAGGGTGCTTTCTTTGTTTTTGGCACTTGGAAAAGTGAACCAATCAGTCAGCATTTAAACTGCTAGACTAAAAACGCAAAACGTGAATGCACTGAGCGCAAGAAAGTCAGAAGAAATAGAAGTAGAATTTAAATCGCAGGAGCGACAGCCAACGGTTGTTTATCACGAGACAAGATAAACGATTATCGGTTTTGCCACGGATATATGTCACAGGCCAGACTACATCACTAAAGATACAGGTAATAGAAATAGCAATGGATACCCCACGCCCAATCAAACGTGCACTACTAAGTGTTTCTGATAAAACTGGTATTGTAGAGTTCGCGCAAGCACTTACGCAAAAAGGTGTTGAACTACTCTCTACTGGCGGCACGGCAAAATTACTTGCCGATAATGGTATTAACGTCACGGAAGTGTCTGATTACACCGGTCACCCAGAAATTATGGACGGCCGTGTTAAAACGCTTCACCCAAAAGTGCATGGCGGTATTTTAGCGCGCCGTGGCACAGATGAAGCGGTGATGGCCGAAAACAACATCGATGCCATTGATATGGTGGTGGTAAACCTATATCCATTTGCTAATACCGTCGCTAACGATGATTGTTCACTAGAAGATGCCATTGAGAACATCGATATCGGTGGCCCAACGATGGTGCGTGCAGCCGCTAAGAACCATAAAGACGTGACGATTATTGTTAACGCTCATGACTACAATCGCGTATTGGCAGAAATGGACGCTAATAGTGACTCACTTACCTACCAAACCCGTTTTGATTTAGCGATTGCGGCTTACGAGCACACGGCAAGTTACGATGGCATGATCGCTAATTACTTTGGCCAAATGTTGCCAGCGTACGCTAAAAACTGTGAAAAGCGTGACAATGCTGCCGAAAGCGAAGTTGGTTTTGATAACAAAAACAAATTCCCACGCACCATCAATAGCCAATTCGTTAAAGCGCAAGATTTGCGTTACGGCGAAAATTCTCATCAAGATGCGGCGTTTTATGTTGAAGCACAGCCAGAAGAAGCATCAGTTGCTACGGCGAAACAAATTCAAGGTAAAGCGCTGTCATACAATAACATCGCTGATACAGATGCAGCGTTAGAGTGCGTTAAAGAGTTTGACGAGCCAGCGTGTGTCATCGTTAAACATGCCAACCCATGTGGTGTCGCAATTGGCGATAATATTTTAGCTGCTTACGAAAGTGCCTACACAACCGATCCTACCTCAGCGTTTGGTGGCATTATCGCCTTTAACCGCGAGTTAGATGCAGACACCACCGAAGCGATTATTTCTCGTCAGTTTGTTGAAGTGATCATTGCCCCGAAAGTGTCAGAAGCTGCAGCGCAAATTGTTGCTGCAAAGCCTAATGTTCGTGTACTTGAATGTGGTCAATGGCAGTCACAAACCACAGGGTTAGACTACAAACGTGTTAACGGTGGTTTATTAGTGCAAGATCGCGACCAAGGCCGTGTTACTGATGATGAGCTGAAAGTTGTCACTAAGCGTCAACCGTCAGCAGAAGAATTACGCGATTTAAAATTCTGCTGGAAAGTGGCTAAGTACGTAAAATCAAACGCCATTGTTTACGTGAAAAACTCAATGACGATTGGTGTTGGTGCAGGCCAAATGAGCCGTGTTTACTCAGCGAAAGTGGCTGGTATTAAAGCGGCGGATGAAAACCTAGAGGTCGCTGGATCAGTGATGGCGTCAGATGCTTTCTTCCCGTTCCGTGATGGCATTGATGCGGCAGCAGTGGCTGGTATTACTGCTGTTATTCAACCGGGCGGCTCAATGCGTGATGAGGAAGTTATCGCAGCGGCTGATGAACACGGTATGGCAATGGTATTTACCGGTATGCGCCATTTCCGTCATTAATGCTTTATCCGTCTTTAATTCAAGGCGGCAAACTATTTCTGTTGGTTAGCTAACTAGCTGAAATAGTTAAAGTGCTGGTTTCCAACGACAAGTGGCAACCAGCTTCACTGAATCTTTTAACGAATTCTGCTATAACTTTACGGGTCTAGTTATTATCACTTACAACCCTTGTTATGGAAGAACTATGAACACAATAAAAACAGTACTCAGCGCTTCACTTATTTCACTGACCATGGCGTCATTGCCAGCAATGGCACATACCCATGAACCTCACGGTAAACAAGCCGCAACTAGCTTTGAGCTAATGAAGGCAATTAGCGGTGATCACCGTAGTGCCAAAAACAAAGCGCGTGATGCTTACCGTAATCCAAAAGAAACATTAGCCTTTTTTGGTTTCAAGCCCGACATGACCGTAGTAGAAATGGCACCTGGTGGTGGTTGGTACACTGAAATTCTTGCTCCTGCGCTAAAAGCCAACGGTAAGTTTTACGGTGCTCACTACCCAGATACCGGTGAAGATAACTATTTCAGCAAATCGCGTCGCCGTTTAGAGCAAAAAATGGCGAGTGATGAAGTATTTAGCAAAGTAGAGCTAACTAACTTCACGCCACGAGTTGCCTCAGAAATTGCTCCAGCAGGAACAGCTGACCTTGTTTTAACATTCCGTAATCTACACAACTGGGGTGAAGAAGGTGTGCTGCAAGTGTTTAAAGACGCACATAAAGCACTTAAAAGCGGTGGTGTACTAGGTGTTGTTGAGCACAGAATGCCAACCAGTCAAAAATGGGAAGACAACAAACGCAGTGGCTATTTCCCAGAGCAAATGACGATTGATTTAGCGGAAAAGGCAGGTTTCAAATTAGCGGCAAAAAGCGAAGTTAATGCTAACCCGAAAGATACCGCTGATCACCCGAAAGGCGTTTGGACGTTGCCACCTGTATTACGTTTAAAAGAGCAGGATAAAGAAAAGTACTTGGCGATCGGTGAAAGTGACCGTATGACGCTGAAGTTTGTAAAAATGTAAATCTTTACAATGTAGATCTTTATATTGGTAAAGGTTAACCCTTTAAGAAGAGTATTGAGTTTTAAAGCATTTAACAAAACACTCACTACTCTTCTTTATTATTTTAGTTAGGAAAAGTTATCAATGAATGTATTAGTGATTGGCAGTGGTGGTCGTGAACATGCCCTTGCATGGAAGGCGGCGCAATCTACTAAAGTCGAAAAAGTATTTGTCGCACCGGGTAATGCCGGTACCAGTACAGAAGATAAACTGGAAAATGTTGCAATCTCCGTAGACGATATTCCAGCATTAGTGACTTTTGCTAAACAAAATAATATTGCGCTAACCATTGTTGGCCCAGAGCAACCATTAGTTGATGGTGTAGTTGATGCATTTCAGGCCGAAGGTTTAACTATTTTTGGTCCGTCAGCTAAAGCGGCGCAATTGGAAGGTTCAAAGGCATTCACCAAAGACTTCTTAGCGCGCCACAACATTCCAACTGCAGCCTATGCTAATTTCACGGAAATTGAGCCAGCGTTAGCTTATGTTCGTGAGCAAGGTGCACCTATTGTGGTTAAAGCTGACGGCTTAGCGGCAGGTAAAGGTGTAATCGTTGCGATGACACTTGAAGAAGCGGAAGATGCGATTAAAGATATGTTGGCAGGCAATGCTTTTGGCGATGCTGGACATCGCGTAGTAATCGAAGAATTCTTAACAGGTGAAGAAGCAAGCTTTATTGTCATGGTTGACGGTAAAAACGTATTGCCATTTGCTACAAGTCAAGATCATAAGCGTGCATATAACGAAGACAAAGGTCCAAACACAGGTGGTATGGGTGCATACTCTCCAGCACCTGTGGTAACACCAGCAATTCATGATCGCATTATGAAAGAAGTGATCATGCCAACAGTAGAAGGTATGGCAAAAGAAGATGCACCATATACTGGCTTTCTATACGCAGGCTTAATGATCGCAGAGGATGGCACGCCAAAAGTAATTGAATATAACTGTCGTTTTGGTGATCCAGAAACTCAACCTATCATGATGCGTTTACAGTCAGATCTTGTGGAATTATGTATAGCTGCTTGTCAGGGCGAATTAGCGGGTAAAGAGATCAACTTTGATCCTCGCGCTGCAGTAGGGGTGGTTTTGGCCGCTGGTGGTTACCCGGGTAGTTATAACAAAGGCGATGTAATTTCAGGCTTGGCAACCAACACAGCAAACGATCGTAAAACGTTTCATGCTGGCACTGCCCTGAAAGACGGCCAGGTAGTAACTGCAGGCGGACGCGTGTTATGTGCAACTGCATTAGGTGAAGATGTTACAACAGCGCAAAAGGCGGCGTATGAACTGTTACACCAAATAAGCTGGGATAAGGTCGAATTTAGAACTGATATTGCATATCGTGCAATCGCGAGAGAGCAAGACTAAGTAAGCACAAAGAGATGTAACAATAAAAAGCCCGGTATGAATAACCGGGCTTTTTGTCTTTATTGGTTTGTACCCCTAGGCTAGATAAGCTTAGTTACTATTGAACGCTGCTCTCTGTTCTTTCAGGTCGCTCTTTCGCTTCTCTGACTTTCAGTGTGCGTTGTTGAAACTCTGAATCATTTAACGCCGAAATCGCACCTGCTGTATCTGCGGCAGCCATTTCAACAAATCCAAAACCTCTGCGTTTACCAGTATGCTTATCTTTCATTAAACGCACAGAATGAACTGCGCCATGCGCAGAGAACAATGTTCTGACCGCTGCTTCATTCGCTCGGTAAGGTAAATTACCAACATAAAGCGTTTTGATATCTCCATTAATACCAGAAGCAGAATTATTGTTAACCTGCTCATCAGCGCTTTGGCTAGCACTCTGTTTATTAAGTAATGACGAGATAATATTTGCAACCAACGCACCTAATGCAGCACTTACTGCAATAGTAGGTGCGTCCTTACCGAGTGTATTGGCAACCAGAAAAGCAATAACCCCCATAACAATAGCTAAAGCAAATGCTGTAATGACTTGAGAAGACTTCATAAGTTATACCTGAAATTATTATTGTAAAAATTGTATAAATACAAAGCTATGTTACCCAGCTTTATCGATAGTGCAACTTTAAGTTATTAAGCCTACCGATCTCTTTGCTCAGAGGAATGCTTGTGCAACCCTGTTTTCTAGTAATTATTAAATGTTTAGAACCGAAAGACAGCGTAACTTGTTATTTATAAACATTCCTTGGAATAAAAGTTTTATTTTTAATGTTCGAATTAAGGATCTACCTTTTATTCCCTAAAGGTTATAAAAGCAGCGTTTAAGAGGCAGGATCCTTTTTAAAACCCAATAAAACACTGGTTTTGTACAATAAGTGTGCGAACGGTGAAATAATTGAAAATAGTGCTTGATCCTTTTCTCAAAGTGTCTAAAATGCGCCACATCTTCAACGGGGCAGCCCAACGAAGTGTTTTGATAAGTTTAGTTAGCAAGTTTGCTAAATAAACGGGTCAGATAACTTAGAAAAATGAATTAAAGATTTTTTCAAAAAGTTGTTGACATCAAAACTAGGAAGCGTAAAATGCGCATCCGCTCTCAACGAGAGAGCAACCACAAAACACGAGTGCGATGTTTTGTTTGAATCGCAAGGTTCAGTTCTTTAACAATTAGTTATCATGCAATTTGTGTGAGCATTCACATGATGTTGATTTTACAAATATAGCTAAGCTTGTCTTAGCAAAAATTAACTCAGTGAACTCATGCAAAAACTACTTTTATATAAGTTTTATTTGTACAGAATTCATTGAGCCGAGACTGATGTCTCACAAACGATTTTAATTGAAGAGTTTGATCATGGCTCAGATTGAACGCTGGCGGCAGGCTTAACACATGCAAGTCGAGCGGAAACGAAGAGGAGCTTGCTCCTTTGGCGTCGAGCGGCGGACGGGTGAGTAATGCTTGGGAATATGCCTTTTGGTGGGGGACAACAGTTGGAAACGACTGCTAATACCGCATAATGTTTACGGACCAAAGCGGGGGACCTTCGGGCCTCGTGCCAAAAGATTAGCCCAAGTGAGATTAGCTAGTTGGTGGGGTAAAGGCCTACCAAGGCGACGATCTCTAGCTGGTTTGAGAGGATGATCAGCCACACTGGGACTGAGACACGGCCCAGACTCCTACGGGAGGCAGCAGTGGGGAATATTGCACAATGGGGGAAACCCTGATGCAGCCATGCCGCGTGTGTGAAGAAGGCCTTCGGGTTGTAAAGCACTTTCAGTCGTGAGGAAAGGTTAGTAGGTAATATCTGCTAGCTGTGACGTTAGCGACAGAAGAAGCACCGGCTAACTCCGTGCCAGCAGCCGCGGTAATACGGAGGGTGCGAGCGTTAATCGGAATTACTGGGCGTAAAGCGTGCGTAGGCGGTTTGATAAGCCAGATGTGAAATCCCGGGGCTTAACCTCGGAACTGCATTTGGAACTGTTTGACTAGAGTACTGTAGAGGGTGGTGGAATTTCCAGTGTAGCGGTGAAATGCGTAGAGATTGGAAGGAACATCAGTGGCGAAGGCGGCCACCTGGACAGATACTGACGCTGAGGCACGAAAGCGTGGGGAGCGAACAGGATTAGATACCCTGGTAGTCCACGCCGTAAACGATGTCAACTAGCTGTTTGTGTTCTTGAAACGTGAGTAGCGTAGCTAACGCGCTAAGTTGACCGCCTGGGGAGTACGGCCGCAAGGTTAAAACTCAAATGAATTGACGGGGGCCCGCACAAGCGGTGGAGCATGTGGTTTAATTCGATGCAACGCGAAGAACCTTACCATCCCTTGACATCCAGAGAATTTTCTAGAGATAGATTAGTGCCTTCGGGAACTCTGAGACAGGTGCTGCATGGCTGTCGTCAGCTCGTGTTGTGAAATGTTGGGTTAAGTCCCGCAACGAGCGCAACCCCTATCCTTATTTGCCAGCGAGTAATGTCGGGAACTCTAAGGAGACTGCCGGTGATAAACCGGAGGAAGGTGGGGACGACGTCAAGTCATCATGGCCCTTACGGGATGGGCTACACACGTGCTACAATGGCGTATACAGAGGGCAGCAAGACCGCGAGGTGGAGCGAATCCCAGAAAGTACGTCGTAGTCCGGATTGGAGTCTGCAACTCGACTCCATGAAGTCGGAATCGCTAGTAATCGCGAATCAGAATGTCGCGGTGAATACGTTCCCGGGCCTTGTACACACCGCCCGTCACACCATGGGAGTGGGTTGCAAAAGAAGTGGCTAGTTTAACCTTCGGGAGGACGGTCACCACTTTGTGATTCATGACTGGGGTGAAGTCGTAACAAGGTAACCCTAGGGGAACCTGGGGTTGGATCACCTCCTTATCTTGAAGTAAAACGCACCATGTTGAGTGTTCACACACATTGCATTGATAACGAACGTATAAGAAGTAACCCTTTACTGATGCAGTAGATGAGGGGCTATAGCTCAGCTGGGAGAGCGCCTGCCTTGCACGCAGGAGGTCAGCAGTTCGATCCTGCTTAGCTCCACCACTTATCATCAGTACTGGCTCGAACAAAGAGCGCACCCCGCCACGTATTGAAAGCGGTGAGGTCGGCCTGTTTTTTTCAAGTCTGCCCAGACCTAGTCATAGGTGAAGGTGAACTCTTGAAACAATTAAAGGTCTGTAGCTCAGCTGGTTAGAGCGCACCCCTGATAAGGGTGAGGTCGGCAGTTCAAGTCTGCCCAGACCTACCACTACTTCTTAACAAAGAATGAGAAACCAAACTTAAGGTGTTCATATGTTTCGTAAGAGAAGCGAACAATTTACGTTTGGTTTTTTAAACCACGATTTAAGCGAATGTGCCTTAAATTGAGTTCTTTAACAATTTGGAAAGCTGATATATATCCCGAATATATTTCTTGTTTTACATAAGAAAAATATTCGAATGATGATTACAGTGTCGCGCTGTAAACATCAAACCTGATAAATGATTTTTCCTTATCATTTATCAATCTAATTCAAGCATACTCCATTACTGTTCTTTTTAAGAATGGATAATGAGTACGTGAAAATGTCAGTCATACATTAGCATCAAGATTTGTCTCTTGATGACTTAAATACGAAAACTATTTGGGGTTGTATGGTTAAGTGACTAAGCGTATATGGTGGATGCCTTGGCAGTTAGAGGCGATGAAAGACGTGTTAATCTGCGATAAGCCTAGGTAAGGTGATAAAAACCGTTATAACCTAGGATTTCTGAATGGGGAAACCCACTTGCATAAGCAAGTATCATTAAGTGAATACATAGCTTAATGAGGCGAACCGGGAGAACTGAAACATCTAAGTACCCCGAGGAAAAGAAATCAACCGAGATTTCCTTAGTAGCGGCGAGCGAACGGGAATTAGCCCTTAAGCTTATGGGCGTTAGTGGAACAAGCTGGAAAGCTTGGCGATACAGGGTGATAGCCCCGTACACGAAGACAAACATAAGTGAAATCGAGTAGGTCGGCACACGTGAAATGTTGACTGAACATGGGGGGACCATCCTCCAAGGCTAAATACTCCTAACTGACCGATAGTGAACCAGTACCGTGAGGGAAAGGCGAAAAGAACCCCTGTGAGGGGAGTGAAATAGAACCTGAAACCGTATACGTACAAGCAGTGGAAGCCTTCGGGTGACTGCGTACCTTTTGTATAATGGGTCAGCGACTTATATTCTGTAGCAAGGTTAACCGATTAGGGGAGCCGTAGCGAAAGCGAGTGTTAACTGCGCGTTTAGTTGCAGGGTATAGACCCGAAACCCGGCGATCTACCCATGGGCAGGTTGAAGGTTGGGTAACACCAACTGGAGGACCGAACACACGTATGTTGAAAAATGCGGTGATGACCTGTGGGTCGGAGTGAAAGGCTAATCAAGCCGGGAGATAGCTGGTTCTCCCCGAAATCTATTTAGGTAGAGCCTCGGACGAATACCATTGGGGGTAGAGCACTGTTAAGGCTAGGGGGTCATCCCGACTTACCAACCCTTTGCAAACTCCGAATACCAATGAGTACTATCCGGGAGACACACTATGGGTGCTAACGTCCGTAGTGAAGAGGGAAACAACCCAGACCGCCAGCTAAGGTCCCAAAGTCATAGTTAAGTGGGAAACGATGTGGAAAGGCATAGACAGCTAGGAGGTTGGCTTAGAAGCAGCCATCCTTTAAAGAAAGCGTAATAGCTCACTAGTCGAGTCGGTCTGCGCGGAAGATGTAACGGGGCTAAACTATGCACCGAAGCTGCGGATTCAAAATTTATTTTGAGTGGTAGGGGAGCGTTCTGTAAGCCGTTGAAGGTGTGTTGAGAAGCATGCTGGAGGTATCAGAAGTGCGAATGCTGACATGAGTAACGATAAAGGGGGTGAAAAACCCCCTCGCCGAAAGACCAAGGTTTCCTGTCCCATGTTAATCAGGGCAGGGTAAGTCGGCCCCTAAGGCGAGACCGAGAGGTGTAGTCGATGGGAAACAGATTAATATTTCTGTACTTCTTTATATTGCGATGGAGGGACGGAGAAGGCTAAGCAAGCATGGCGTTGGTTGTCCATGTGAAAGTATGTAGGCTGAGAACTTAGGCAAATCCGGGTTCTTAAGGCTGAGATACGAGACGAGACTCTACGGAGTTGAAGTTGTTGATGCCCTGCTTCCAGGAAAAGCTTCTAAGCATAGATATAAAGGAACCGTACCCCAAACCGACACAGGTGGTTAGGTAGAGAATACTAAGGCGCTTGAGAGAACTCGGGTGAAGGAACTAGGCAAAATAGTACCGTAACTTCGGGAGAAGGTACGCCGGCTCTGGTGATGGGACTTGCTCCCTAAGCTGAGGTCGGTCGAAGTAACCAGGTGGCTGGAACTGTTTATTAAAAACACAGCACTGTGCAAAATCGAAAGATGACGTATACGGTGTGACGCCTGCCCGGTGCCGGAAGGTTAATTGATTGGGTTAGCTCTGCGAAGCTCATGATCGAAGCCCCGGTAAACGGCGGCCGTAACTATAACGGTCCTAAGGTAGCGAAATTCCTTGTCGGGTAAGTTCCGACCTGCACGAATGGCGTAATCATGGCCACACTGTCTCCACCCGAGACTCAGTGAAATTGAAATTGCGGTTAAGATGCCGTATACCCGCGGCTAGACGGAAAGACCCCGTGAACCTTTACTATAGCTTGACAGTGAACATTGCTCCTACATGTGTAGGATAGGTGGGAGGCTTTGAAACTTGCACGCCAGTGTGAGTGGAGCCAACCTTGAAATACCACCCTTGTATGCGTGATGTTCTAACCTAGGCCGATTATCTCGGTTGGGGACACTGTCTGGTGGGTAGTTTGACTGGGGCGGTCTCCTCCCAAAGCGTAACGGAGGAGCACGAAGGTTGGCTAAGTACGGTCGGACATCGTACGGTTAGTGCAATGGCATAAGCCAGCTTAACTGCGAGACAGACACGTCGAGCAGGTGCGAAAGCAGGTCATAGTGATCCGGTGGTTCTGTATGGAAGGGCCATCGCTCAACGGATAAAAGGTACTCCGGGGATAACAGGCTGATACCGCCCAAGAGTTCATATCGACGGCGGTGTTTGGCACCTCGATGTCGGCTCATCACATCCTGGGGCTGAAGTCGGTCCCAAGGGTATGGCTGTTCGCCATTTAAAGTGGTACGCGAGCTGGGTTTAGAACGTCGTGAGACAGTTCGGTCCCTATCTGCCGTGGGCGTTTGAGAATTGAAGAGGGCTGCTCCTAGTACGAGAGGACCGGAGTGGACGAACCTCTGGTGTTCCGGTTGTTTCGCCAGAAGCATTGCCGGGTAGCTACGTTCGGAACTGATAACCGCTGAAAGCATCTAAGCGGGAAGCAGGCTTTGAGATGAGTTCTCACTGGGACTTTAAGTCCCCTGAAGGGTCGTTGGAGACTACGACGTTGATAGGTCAGGTGTGTAAGGGTTGTGAGGCCTTGAGCTAACTGATACTAATTGCCCGTGAGGCTTAACCATACAACACCCAAATGGTTTTGTAAGACTGACAGAATAAAGAAAATCACGTACTAACGTGTGCTGAATAACGATATATATTAATTTCCAAATTGTAACTTTTTTCGCCTAGCGACAATAGCGTTGTAGAACCACCTGACCCCATGCCGAACTCAGAAGTGAAATGCAACTGCGCCGATGGTAGTGTGGGAGGTCCCATGTGAGAGTAGGTCATCGCTAGGCATCTAATTAGAGAAACCCGTAGCTAACGCTACGGGTTTTTTTGCTTATATAGCCTTTAAAAATTTTACTGCAGCATTGCTCAGTGATATTACTCTTTTAGCACCACCTTAGCACTCGACAAACATCTATGTAGAGAATGTGCTCATGAATTAGAAAAGATCGGAATAACAGATATTGAGATCCCTTGTCTACTATAGGCTAGCTTATCCATGCCGTTTTGAGTCTTTTAGCTAAGAGCACAGCGAACTTATATATTTAGCCTCTGAGCAAAGAGTAAACAGAGTAATTGATACATAAGTACAATTGACTAGAAGGAGCAAAATACGGGTTAGAAAAGCATTTCATTTAACAAGCCATTAACGCATAATGAAAATAAAAAATAAATTATGCAGTACTTATATTCATTTTTAGCTATATCTTTAATAGCTTCTTTTCCTGCTTTTGCAGAGAGCGTCAAGCGCACAGATTCTAATTTTAACTTTCCCTTCGTAGAGGGTAATCAATTAGATATCGAGCTTGGGCTTGAAACTGATCATATCGATAACTTCCTTAATCAAAAACAAGATAAGCAATCGACGACAGCATATGCGTTAAGTGCCCATGGTTTTGCTCAATTTCATGATGATGACCATTTGCTGCAAAGCTATGCCAATATCGATACCAAGTTTTTTGATAATTTTGAGGAAGACGATCACACTGACGTGACATTACTAGGAAAATATTTTTATCGACTGATGCCAGCACATCGACTGTTAATTTCCTCATCGTTTGATAAGCGCTACGAATATAGGGGCACAGGTCTTTCTAGAGGAATAGCAAATACTTTCAGCAAGGGTGATACTAAAGAAAATACGTTAGTTAATCTTGGCTATCAAATTGGCAATCTAAATAGCGTAAGTCGTTTTAACGCGATTATTGGCTCAGAGCAAAGTGAATATTCAACGAGAAGAGCTGTGACTAATATTTATGATTACCAGCGACTATTTACTCAATTAGATCTTGATTACCTTATCACTGGTAAATCGTATTTGGCCTTTGATTTAGGTTTTAATGACTTTGCTTATGATAACAACAGAGCTTCAGATAGAACTGAGGCTAGAGCTTTAGTCGGCGCAAAATGGTCACCAAACCAAGCGAGTAGCTTAGCCATTTTACTTGGCTACCAAGCCGTAGACTTTGAGAGCCTTGATAGAAAAGAACAGGATTTTGCTTGGCAAGGCAGTTATGACTGGAGACCGACTGAGCGTTTTCGTTTATCGCTAATAACAGCTAGGAAGTCAGAGGTAGAAAACGAGCAAGAAAGTGAAGCAAAGATAACCGACACATACCAAGCTAGCTTAACCTACTTATTTAATGAGCGTTGGCAATTTAATACGTTAGTTCAATTTGAGCGTAAAGACACTTTGCTACGCAACGCTAGCAGATTAGACAAAGAACTACAGCTTAGCTCAAGTGTGAGCTATCAACTCAATTCAAGTTTTACAATAGTTGGTCGATATCAATATATAGAAAGCAATAGTGACTTTTCTCCTTTTGATTATGAGCGTCAACAATTAGGTGTAAGCTTGAGCTACGATCTTTAATACTTATGCGACTAAAAAACATACTGATTTTGCTGTTGAGTACGGTTTTTATGTATACTGCGGTTGCTAGCTCTTTTAACTATGAGTTAGGAGCCGGAGATAAAATTCTTATCACCGTATATGATGAGCCTGACCTGCGTACCGAGGTTAAGGTGAATAAATCTGGGCTAGTATCATTTCCATTTTTGGATGATATTAACGTGTTGGGTATTACGCCTGAAGCGCTCGAAAAAAGAATAACGGACGGTTTAAAAGGGGATTACTTAATTCACCCACAGGTATCCGTATCGATAGTTGAATATCGTCCCTTCTTTATTCATGGAGAAGTTAAGCGCCCTGGTGGGTATGCATATCAAGACGATTTAAGATTGGATAAAGCGTTGGCACTTGCTGGAGGTTTAAGTGCTAGAGCATCAAAATCTGCATGGCAGATTACGCGAGAAGTTGACGGAAAAACAATAACAATAACCGCTGATATCGCGACCATAGTGTTGCCTGATGATATCATTAAAATAGAGCAGAGTTTCTTTTGAGCAATATAGACAGTACTGCCCAAACATATGCTTTTAGTGATGATGACGTATCGCTTAAAGAGTTGCTAAGTCCACTTTGGAATCGCCGTTGGCAAATACTGTCGCTTACCTTATTAATCACACTAATTGTTGCTTTTTACGCCAGTATATTAAAGCCAAAATATCAAAGCAGCGCTATTTTACAAATAGGTAGTAGTTTAGCCGCTAATACGCTATCCATTAACGAAGCCTTCAATAGTACTAATGCGTCTGATGAGCTAATAAAAACTCAATATGAAATACTGCGTTCTCGAAAGTTTGCAGAACGTGTTGTCTCAGAACTCAACTTAATGCAGCACCCCGAATTTAGGGTGAATAAATTTAATGAGAAGCTGCCATTTCTTAAGCAAGATATTAGCAAGTTACCTATACCAGCCCTGCCTGATGTGGTTGATCGTTTTCGAACGCAACTGACAATTAGCCCAATCGCATCGACAGAGCTAGTGAAAATAACCTTCAAGTCTTATTACCCCGAGCTGTCTATGCAGGTGGCGAATCAGGTCGGCCAAACATATTTAGAGTATCAAGACGAGATACACAGCTCGACTAAAGAAAATACCTCGCAATGGCTTGTTGATCAACTTGAAGAGCTAGGGAAAAAGCTAGAATCTTCTGAGCTCGCTTTACAGAACTTTATAGAAGCAGAAGGTTTGGTCGATGTTAATGGTATTTCAGGCCTAGTAAGTGATGAAATTGGCGCCTTAACCGCGGAGAGTATAGCGGCTGAGAAAGCACTTGATGATTTGAAGGTGACGCACCTATTCATTGAAAAGCATATCAATGAGCCAGAAAAGCTAGCTGGCCTTAAAGAGATCAATACCAATAGCACGTATTTGCAGCTCAAAAGCAATGAAGAGCGTGTTAGTCGAAAGCTGTCTGAGTTGTCGCGCCGCTATGGTCCTAAGCACCCTAAACGTATTGCGGTAGATACAGAATTAACAACTTTACAATTAAGAATTCTTGAGCAGATTAATACACGAGTACAGTCAATAGAAAAAGATTATCTAACGACTATTGAAAAGGTGAAGGCGACTAAGCAGCGTTTAGCGAAAGCCAAGTCTGACTTTCTTCGTTTGAGCCGACTAAAAAATCAATTCTCTCAACTCCAGCGTGAAGTAGAAACGAATAAAGAATTGTATAGTAGTTACCTTGTGCGCTTAAAAGAAACAGACGCAATGGGCAACTACACAGCAACGTTTTACGTGCGTTTTCTGGATAAAGCCATTATTCCAAAGTCACCATTCTCACCACGCAAGTCGTTATTTGTCGCGATCAGCTTTGTGCTCTCTTTTATTGCTATTTCTATTTACATTGTGATGAGAGAGTTATTGGTTGATACCTTAAATTCTCGACGCAAGCTTGAAAGCTTTAATGAAGCACCAGTATTAGCCGTACTGCCTCGGTTTAAGCAACGCACAACCAAAGGTGAAGATAAGTACATTACTGATAATCGCTTTGTCGAGGCAGTTCGTACATTGCGCACCTCGTTATTATTTAATAGCGAGAAAAAACCACCTAAGGTGATTGCCGTTACATCTTCTGTGCCGAATGAAGGCAAGTCCACCGTGGCATTACATCTTGCGCGTTCTTACAGCGAAATGGAAAAAGTGTTACTGATAGAGGCCGATATGCGTCACCCAACGGTAGCTAAAAACCTTAACTTAGATCCGTTCCGCCCGGGCTTATCAAACTTATTGGCGAAAACGCACCAGATAAATGAGTGTATTGTCAGAGACAAACATGCCAAATTAGATATTCTAACCTCAGGTATCTCACCTGCTAACCCATTAGCATTTTTATCGATGAAGCGCTTTGATATGCTGATCAAAGTGTTTGGTAATTTCTACGATCGCATTATTATCGAGACACCACCGGTTAATGCAGTGAGCGATGCGGTGATTATCTCTCGTTTGGTGGAAAGTGTGCTTTATGTGGTGCATGGTACTAAAACTAAACGTGAACAAATTACTTCTGGGTTAAGAATGCTTAACCAAGTGAAAGCACCCATTGAGGGGATAGTGATCAACCAAAGTGAGAGCATAGACACTTCCCGATACCAGAATAAGTATTACAATGAGCGTGCTAACATAATAAAATTACCGGTACGTAAACAGGCATAACCTGTTCCTAATATCTAACCGAGCTTGCATAGTATTTCGCACAGTAGTTTGCATAGGTATCAAAATCGGTTCAAAACACGACATTACGAAGTTTTCACTTTATGCAAAACCTGCTTGCTGGCAGTGTCCGGCACCTCAACAGTATGGCAATAGATAGCCATTGCTCTAAATTAATCGAAATTAGCACACTGGCTGAGCTAGCTGAATTAACTATCCCTGATGAACCCTTTTATATTTTGGGCGAGGGTAGTAATACCTTATTTGTCGAATCAAATACGCCAACCTTGTTAAAGCCAAAGCTAAAAGGTATTGAGGTGACTGAGCAGCAAGATAAGTTTGTGCTAAACATTGGTGCTGGTGAAAACTGGCATGAGTTGGTCGAATACACAGTAACCCAAGGTATGCCAGGGTTAGAGAACCTAGCGCTTATTCCTGGTAGTGTCGGTGCAGCACCTGTCCAGAATATTGGTGCTTATGGCGTTGAGTTAGCTGACTTTTGCCATAGCGTTACTTGGTTTGATTTTGCGACAAAACAGCTTCAAACATTATCGGCAGCCGAGTGCCTATTTGGTTACCGTGAGAGTGTTTTCAAACATGCGCTTAAAGGAAAGGGTATTATAGCGTCAGTCACGCTAGCACTACCGAAAAACTGGCAACCTGTGCTCTCTTATGCTGGATTAAATACATTGCCTGAAAATGTCGACGCTAAAACTATCATGGCTAAGGTAATTGACATTCGAAATAGCAAGCTGCCTAACCCTATTGAATTACCAAACAATGGTAGCTTCTTTAAGAATCCCATAGTTGATACAAAGCATTTTGAACAGTTACAGCAAGATTACCCTGATATGCCTTTTTATACACAGACCAATAACCAAGTAAAACTTGCAGCTGGCTGGCTGATAGAAAAGGTTGGCTTAAAAGGTTACCGAGCAGGTGATGCAGGGGTACATGAAAAACAAGCTTTGGTACTCGTTAATTTTGGTCAAGCATCAGGTGAAGATATAGTGCAGCTAGCGCAACTGGTGATTGCTAAAGTCTTCGCAAAATTTGCTGTGCAACTAGAGCCTGAAGTTAGGCTGATCGGTAAAGGCGGTGAGTGTTCACTTACTGATAGTGTCAGCTAATGTCTAAATCTGTTCGAGAAAAACTGATCCAAGCACTGGCCAGCGGTAAATTTGTCTCTGGTCAAGATATTGCTGATGAGCTTAGCGTGTCACGCGCGGCGATTTCCAAGCAGGTAACTGTGCTGCAACAAATGGGGTTAGATATTTTTAAAGTACGCGGCAAAGGTTATCAACTAGCCAAACCTCTCGTCTTATTGGATAAGGTATCAATTAGCGATGCGCTTGCGCAGCTTTCAGCATCCAATAGTGTAGAAGTACATACGCTGATAGATTCAACCAATGATTATTTGTTGCGTAAATTACCCAACCAAGTAGAGCCGGGGCAGGTTTGTATTGCCGAATATCAAAGTCAGGGGCGTGGTCGTCGTGGTCGTCAATGGATTTCACCATTTGGCTCACACTTATACCTGTCTTACTATCACTATTTAGCGGATGGCATGTCATCCGCTATGGGACTAAGTTTATTAACTGCACTGGCTATTAGCGATGCAATCAATGCGCTTTACAATGTTCAAGTGCAATTAAAATGGCCAAATGATGTTTATTTAGATGGGGTAAAACTCGCTGGCATTTTAATTGATCTAGAAGGACAGGCCAGTGGTGCTTGTCATAGCGTGATAGGCATTGGCTTAAATCTAAATATGCCAGAGCAAGCCGCAAGTGAAATTAATCAACCTTGGACAGATCTGCAGCGTCATCTATCCCAATCAGCTGAATCGCAAATCGATCGAAACCAATTAGCGGTTGCGATAATTGTCGCGTTAAACCAACGATTGGCTCAACAAGAGGCGCAAGGTATAGATGCTATGTTGGCTGACTGGCATCAACAGGATTTATTTCTAAACCAGCCTGTACGCTTGATCACTGGCGATAAAGAGCAACAGGGTATTTGCCGTGGTGTTAACGCTCAGGGGGCACTGTTATTTGAACAAAGTGGTCAAGTAAAGCCTGTATATGGTGGTGAAGTGAGTTTACGAGGCAGTAACTTTGAGTCATAAATCTATTGCTAAGCAGCTTCTAATTGATATCGGTAATACCCGTACCAAGTACTGCTTTGTCATTAATGGCGAATTACAACCTGTAAGTTACTGCGATAATCAAGGCTTATCAGCACAGTGGTTTAGCCAACATTGGCTTGATGTAGAGCAAATCGTCTTTGCCAGTGTGGCTCAGCAAGGCTTCTCAAGTCTGTTGACTCAATGGGCAGAGCAAAATCGTATTCCTTGTTTGCAAGTTACTTCACCAGTGCAAGCTTTTGGTGTCGTTAATGGTTATGACAATCATCGGCAACTAGGGGTAGATCGCTGGCTAGCGGTTCTTGGCGCCCATAAACGCTTTCCTAACCAAAACTGTATTATTGTAGATGCAGGTACAGCAACCACTATTGATTACTTAGATAGGGCAGGGCAGCACCAAGGGGGCTGGATTCTGGCAGGTATCGAGACTTTATTTACCAGTATTCAAGCCAATACTGCGAATGTACAAGGTGAACAATTAGATATTGAAAAGCTAGCGTTTGGCCAAAATACCAATGACAACTTAGCGCAAGCAGCGTGGGCATCAACACTAGGGCTAATTCAACAGGCAATTCAATTAGCTGAGCAGCAAGGTGCTTCTATTGACCAAGTTTTTTTGACAGGTGGCAATGGCCAGCAATTAGCTGAAATGTTAGCAGCACAGCATATTCCGACTAGCTACCTGCCTTTGTTAGTCTTTGAAGGTTTAAGTTGCTATTTAACGGATAGTGAATAAAAGGCAAAGCGATTAAACTTTGCGCTGTTATCACTGGTTTAGTGTAGTTAGATGTTTATTAGTAAAAGCTTTCGCGTAAAAAAGCAGCAAACAAACCAAAATCGTAAGTTTTTTAAAAACAGCTATTGCAAGCACAAAAACATTACACTAGAATGCGCACCACTTAATGTAGTGCCGACTTAGCTCAGTTGGTAGAGCAACTGACTTGTAATCAGTAGGTCGCCAGTTCGACTCCGGCAGTCGGCACCATTAATTTTCTTCTTGCCAGCAAGAAGAAAGTAAAAGATTATTGGAGGGGTTCCCGAGTGGCCAAAGGGATCAGACTGTAAATCTGACGGCTCCGCCTTCGGTGGTTCGAATCCACCTCCCTCCACCATTTTTTGCAGAGATAGTCTGGTTATAGTAAGCGGGTGTCGTATACTGGCTATTACCTTAGCCTTCCAAGCTAATGAAGCGGGTTCGATTCCCGCCACCCGCTCCATCTTTGTAAGTATGTGTGTGCTGATATAGCTCAGTTGGTAGAGCGCACCCTTGGTAAGGGTGAGGTCGGCAGTTCGAATCTGCCTATTAGCACCAGTTCTTAGATCCTCTATTCCCTCGCTATCTTTTAAATTCATTTATAACTTAATTTACCTTGAGGTATTTAAAAGTGGCTAAAGAAAAATTTGAACGTTCGAAACCGCACGTAAACGTTGGTACTATCGGACACGTTGACCACGGTAAAACTACTTTAACAGCTGCTATCTCTGCAGTACTAACAAAAACTCACGGTGGTGAAGTTCGTGATTTCGCTCAAATCGATAACGCTCCAGAAGAGCGTGAGCGTGGTATTACAATCAATACTTCTCACATCGAGTACGATACAGAAACACGTCACTACGCACACGTAGACTGTCCAGGTCACGCCGATTATGTTAAAAACATGATCACTGGTGCTGCTCAAATGGACGGCGCAATCTTAGTATGTGCTGCGACTGATGGTCCTATGCCACAAACTCGTGAGCACATCCTTCTTTCTCGCCAAGTAGGTGTACCTTACATTATCGTATTCTTAAACAAGTGTGACATGGTAGACGACGAAGAGCTACTTGAGCTTGTAGAGATGGAAGTTCGTGAACTTCTTTCAGAATACGACTTCCCAGGTGACGACTTACCAGTAATCCAAGGTTCTGCATTAGGCGCACTTAACGGTGAAGCACAATGGGAAGAGAAAATCCTTGAGCTTGCTAACCAGTTAGACACTTACATTCCAGAGCCAGAGCGTGCAATCGACGGTGACTTCATCTTACCAATCGAAGACGTATTCTCAATCCAAGGTCGTGGTACTGTAGTAACAGGTCGTGTTGAGCGTGGTATCATCACAGTAGGTGACGACGTAGAAATCGTAGGTATCAAAGAAACTACAACTACTACTTGTACTGGTGTTGAAATGTTCCGTAAGCTTCTTGACGAAGGTCGTGCGGGTGAGAACTGTGGTGTTCTTCTTCGTGGTACTAAGCGTGACGAAGTACAACGTGGTCAAGTACTAGCTAAGCCTGGTTCAATCACTCCACACACTAAGTTCGAGTCTGAAGTTTACGTACTTACTAAAGACGAAGGTGGCCGTCACACGCCATTCTTCAAAGGCTACCGTCCACAGTTCTACTTCCGTACAACTGACATCACTGGTGCTGTAGAGCTTCCAGAAGGTGTAGAAATGGTAATGCCAGGCGACAACTTGAAGTTTGTTGTTGAGCTAATCAACCCAATCGCGATGGACGAAGGTTTACGCTTCGCTATCCGTGAAGGTGGCCGCACAGTAGGTGCTGGTGTTGTATCTAAAATCATCGACTAATATCGATAGATTCTAGAATACACAACGAAGAAGGTCGCGCAAGCGGCCTTTTTTGCGTTTAGGGTTTAGTAAAGTGGTGATGCAACTTAAAGCTGGCAAAGTAGGTGCTGATGTTGTATCGCTATACCTAAGAGAAGCATCGACTAAACTCGATAGATGCTAGAATACACGTTGAGAAGGTCGCGCAAGCGGCCTTTTTTGCGTCTAGGGTTTAGTAAATTGTGGTGCTATTTAAAGCGGCTGAAATAATACGCTGATGCTAGTTGCTGGCGTTGTATCGCTACACCTAAGAGACGCATCGACTAATATCGATAGATTCTAAAATACACGTTGAGAAGGTCGCGCAAGCGGCCTTTTTTGCATTTGGCGTATAGTAAATTTTTGTTGCAACAGAGCCAATGGTATTAGGCACTGGCGTTGTATCGCTATACCTGAGACATGCATAAACCAGTATCGATAGACTCGAGAATATACGCTGAGAAGGTCGCGCAAGCGGCCTTTTTTGCGTTTGGGGCTTAGTAAAATTGTAGGGCTAGCCAGATTTGCTAGAGGGGGCACTGAATTTGTCGGTTTGAGAATATGGTGATAGCGACAATTTGAGCTTAATCATCTAAGTATCATCTTTAGGTGTTTATCTTGCTGAAATTCCTTTAAGCTTGCCAGCTATGCGCTTATTAGAATGTTTAGAAGAAAAGAATGCCGGTTACCTGCAAAAGAAAACCGTGCTAGCTATCGCCAATCGCGATCAGCAATTTTCCTTAGAATGGTTTGTTCATACCGTTAGAAGTCCTGCATTATTTGAAGAGCAAGTGTTGGCCTGTGCATTCGCACTTAAGTGGCAGCTGATCTCCCTTGAGCAGCTTGCTAGTTTGTTTGGCGATAATGCTCCTGAATCTGTTGACCAAAAATCTGTAGACCATGTATTAATCGACAACTCAGTATCAACTGAGTCAATAGACCTTAATATACTGTATCGAACGCTGGGCTATGTCAGCGCAATTGTGAATTGGCAGGGAGAAAAGAGCTGTCACGATAATATTGCGGCTACAGCGATATCAAAGCTCCCTGAGAATTTGTTTAACAATGTCCGTCAGCAAGTCACGCCGCAGTTAAAAGATGTTACCTTATTTGGTGCTCAGGGCGCTGGTAGCAAAGATGCGTCTATTCGCAATAACAGTAATTTCTATACACCATTACCTAATGTATCGCTTGAGTTAGCGATCATGGAACGCCTAACTGCGAACATGGTTGGTACAGACATTCGTTATGCCGAGCCGCCAGTTATCTTACGTTATTTACCGGGCCAATATTATCATTGGCATTATGATCATATTTACCCTCATAACGATAACATCCAGCAGCAAATTACCCAGTTTGGCCAACGTGTAACAACGGGCATATTAAACTTAAACGATGATTTCGCTGGCGGGCAAACTGAGTTTAAAGTACCTCAACTGTCGTTATCACCCATAACAGGACAAATCATTGCTTTTAGTAATGTTGATGATAACGGTGAACGATCGGTACAAAGTATTCATCGCGGTGCACCTGTTGAATCGGGTGAAAAATGGGTGATGACGCTTTGGTTTAGAGATAAACCTTTTTGGCTTCGCAATTGCTTGCTAGATGGCTAGCAAGCGCTAAACTGTGATTGCTGAATGCAGAGTGTAAATACAATCTGACTTCCGTTATTTTCTTACTATTAGGCATTTAATACATCATCAATTAGAGACTCAGATAACCCTTCGTATTTTGCTTGCATATCAGTGAGCATTTTATGCCATTTACGTCTGATTTTTCTTATGGTTAATGCGGTTGTTAGTTCTGAAACTTTAAGCCATTCCGAGTTACCTATGTCGTCGATTATGGTTAATTTAAAGTTGTCTGGCGCGCCGGTAAGCACAATATTTCTGGGCAATAGTGATGTTGTCACTATTCTGTTATTTACCATGTAAGCGAATAACGCTCTTAGTGCGATTACTAGCTGATTTTGATAGTCGTGAACAAAGTTTTCCTGCTGTAAGTAGTGCTCTAAATTCCTGGCGATTTCGCCACCAGTATCGCGAATCACTTGGTAAATACTACCTGTGCCTAGATTGGTTTGAACATCACCGTGGTACTGGCATAAATGCGACCATGAAATGTTATTTTTGACTAATTTTTTGTAGTAAGTATTTTCACGTTCAATACTACGCAATATTCCTCGTTGCCTTTTTAGTTGATTTTGCAATGGAATTTTCACACATAGATCAGGGTTGCGAGGATGCAAATAGCACTTTCGAGTGGTACCTTGAGCGAAATATAAGGTGTTATCTAAAATGAGCACGGTATATCAATAGAATTAGTCATTATGGTCTTGAAAGTGTGGGCAATTAACGGTTTATCAAGATCTCGATGTTGTTAATGCGATATTTTATTCTCAAATTAAGCATTGGCATTGGGCAAATATCGCTTGAGTAAAATACTTGACTCAGTATAATGTCGCTTCACTTCTCGTGTTAGTCTTAATTTTTCCCAAACAAACTAAGAATCACCCGACAAGTGTAACCAAATTTTGGTTGAGAACTTCTATATGAAGTTCGTTAAAAGACGAAGGGGTATAGTTCCAATTGGTAGAACAGCGGTCTCCAAAACCGACGGTTGGGAGTTCGAATCTCTCTACCCCTGCCAAATTTAAGTACAACGGTTGTACTGTAGCCTTTGCTTTTGCAAAGGTTGGTTTGTCTAGCTAGACGGAAAATACAGGTCGAATTTATGAATGCAAGTGCAGAAAACCAAGAAACTGGTTCTCTTGATGGAGTAAAGTGGGGCGTAATCTTCCTGCTATTAGGTGGTGCCGTTGTCGGTAACTTTTACTTTGCTGAGCAGTCAGTTCTGTTCCGCGCAATTGGCGTTGTTGCAGCGATTATTGTTGCCGGTCTAGTTGCCATGCAAACCGAAAAAGGTCGCACTTTTGTTGCCTTTGCCAAAGAGTCTCGTACGGAAGTACGCAAAGTTGTTTGGCCAACACGTCAAGAAGCCGTGCAAACAACAGGCATCGTATTAGTTGCTACCCTTATTATGTCATTATTGTTATGGGGTCTAGACTCAGTATTGTTCTGGGTAGTAGGTTTCATCACTGGTTTACAGGTATAGAGAATGTCTGAAGAAACGTTAACTGAAAGCGTAACTGGCGAAAACAAACCAAAACTACGTTGGTATGTTGTACAAGCGTTTTCAGGCTATGAAGCGCGTGTTCAAAAAACACTTTTAGAGCACATTGAAATTCACGGCTTAGAAGATAAGTTCGGTCAGGTACTTGTACCTACTGAAGAAGTTGTGGAAATGCGCGCTGGTCAAAAGCGTAAGTCAGCACGTAAATTCTTCCCAGGCTATGTTCTAGTTGAAATGGCAATGGATGAAGAAGCATGGCACTTAGTGAAGTCTGTACCACGTGTACTTGGTTTTATTGGCGGTACTTCAGATCGTCCAATGCCGATCACTAAAAAAGAAGCGGATCGCATTTTACAGCGTCTTGAAGAAACAGATGCACCTAAGCCGAAAACATTGTTTGAAGTGGGTGAAGTGGTTCGTGTTATCGATGGTCCATTTGCTGACTTCAACGGTGTGGTTGAAGAGCTTGACTATGAGAAGAACCGCATCAAGGTATCGGTACTTATTTTTGGTCGTTCAACACCAGTTGATTTGGAATTTGGCCAAGTTGAGAAGAGCGAATAATATTATTTTATAGCTCTTTGCGATAAGCATAAAAAAGATCTTGAAACGGCAGCGTTGATTAATTTATAATCCGCTGCCGTTTTTATTTGAGCGAATGAAAATTTGTTCTAAAAACGCAAATTTATTAACCGGGGAGCTAACACATTTCCTATGTGTCGTGTTCGAAAGAACTAGCGATAACCACCCATAACAAAGGTATTTTTAAAGATGGCTAAAAAAGTCCAAGCTTTAATCAAGCTACAAGTAGCTGCTGGTGCAGCTAACCCGTCACCACCAGTTGGTCCAGCTCTTGGTCAACACGGTGTGAACATCATGGAATTCTGTAAAGCGTTCAACGCAAAAACAGATTCTTTAGACAAAGGCGCTCCAGTTCCAGTAGTAATTACTGTATACAATGACCGTTCTTTCACGTTCGAAACTAAGACTCCACCTGCATCTTACTTACTTAAGAAAGCTGCTGGTATCAAGTCAGGTTCAGGTCGTCCTAACACTGAAAAAGTAGGTACTGTTACACGTGCTCAACTTGAAGAAATCGTTAAGATGAAAGAACCAGATCTTACAGCAGGCGACATGGACGCAGCTGTACGTACTATCGCGGGTTCTGCTCGTGCAATGGGCTTAGTGGTAGAGGGTTAATCGAATGGCTAAATTATCAAAGCGCGCTCGTCTTATCCGTGAAAAAGTAGACGTATTAAAAGATTACGAAATCAACGAAGCTATCACTCTTCTTAAAGAACTTGCTACTGCTAAGTTCAACGAAAGTGTAGACGTTGCTGTAAACCTTGGCATCGATGCTCGTAAATCAGACCAAAACGTTCGTGGTGCTACAGTATTACCACACGGTACTGGTCGTTCTGTTCGCGTTGCTGTTTTCACTCAAGGTGCAAACGCAGACAAAGCGAAAGAAGCTGGTGCTGACGTAGTTGGTATGGAAGACCTTGCTGAGCAAGTTAAAGCAGGTCAAATGGACTTCGACGTAGTAATTGCAACTCCTGATGCAATGCGCGTAGTTGGTCAGTTAGGTCAAATCTTAGGTCCACGTGGCCTTATGCCTAACCCGAAAGTTGGTACTGTAACTCCTGACGTAGTTGCTGCGGTTAACAACGCAAAAGCTGGTCAAATCCGTTACCGTAACGACAAAAACGGCATCATCCATACAACTATCGGTAAGGTTGATTTCGAAGACGCTAAGTTACAAGAGAACTTAGAAGCATTGTTGGAAGCGCTTAAGAAGGCTAAGCCAGCAAACGCTAAAGGTCAATTCATCAAGAAGATTTCAGTATCTACTACTATGGGTGCTGGCGTTTCAGTTGAACAAGGTTCGCTAAACTTCTAATCTTCTCGAGTAGAAACTTTACAGGGGTGAATTATTGAACTATAATTTTGCCCCTTTATTTTGGTAGGAGCTGGGCGACTTATCCAAATTAACTCGTTTAAACGGGTTGAATCGGTTAAATCAAACAGTCCCGTCAAAGACCGTAGGTGAGTAGTAAACGGTTAAATACTGCGTATTAAACTGGCTTACGTATTCTTAATTAATGCCTGCGTAGATGGTGATTACCGTGAAATTTCCTTAAATTTCTGGTCCTCGCCGTAATGGCCTAGACGGATTGGTCTGTGTAATAGCATGACTAATTGGTTTAGGGGATATGAATTACCGGTTTAACCGGTGAACCAGGAGTAAAGCCAATGGCTATCAATCTTGATGACAAAAAAGCAATTGTTGCTGAAGTTCAAGAAGCTGCCGCTGGCGCTCAGTCAGCTGTTGTTGCCGATTCTCGCGGTGTAACAGTTGAAGCGATTACTGCATTGCGTAAGCAAGCACGTGAAAACGGTGTATGGATGAAAGTTGTTCGTAACACCCTAGCACGTCGCGCAGTAGAAGGTACTCCATTCGAGTGTTTGAAAGATTCATTCGTTGGTCCTTCACTAATCGCATTCTCTAGCGAGCACCCAGGTGCTGCTGCACGTATTTTCTCTGATTTCGCCAAAGAAAACGAAATCTTTGAATTAAAAACTGCAGCGTACGAAGGTGATGTAGTAGACGTAGCTATGTTAGCTAAGTTACCTACATACGACGAAGCTATCGCTAAGTTAATGAGCGCAATGAAAGAAGCATCTGCAGGCAAACTTGTTCGTACAATTGCAGCAGTTCGCGATCAGAAAGAGTCAGAAGCTGCGTAATTTTACATTACACATACGCGGTTTTTGTTTTAATAGTTATTTATCAAACAGTTTTAAACTGTTTTATTTGTAGGAAATTGAATTATGTCTATTTCTAAAGACGATATCCTAAACGCTATTGCTGAAATGTCAGTAATGGAAGTTGTTGAATTAGTAGAAGCAATGGAAGAGAAGTTCGGCGTAACTGCTGCAGCTGCTGTTGTTGCTGCTGGTGGTGATGCAGGCGGTGCTGCTGCTGAGCAAACTGAATTCGACGTAATCCTAGAAAGCTTCGGTGGCAACAAAGTTGCTGTAATCAAAGCTGTTCGTGGTGCTACAGGTCTTGGCCTTAAAGAAGCAAAAGAAGTTGTTGAATCAGCTCCTAAAGCTCTTAAAGAAGGTGTTGAGAAGGCAGAAGCTGAAGCTCTTAAAGCTGAACTTGAAGAAGCAGGCGCTACTGTTGTTATCAAGTAATCTGTCACCTGACAGATTAGCTGCCTAATCAGGCAATGGCTGGTGATTTAAACGTCACCGGCCTTTTTGCGCTAAATAACGCTAAAATTTGAAAAGCCTTACCTTAAAGGTTTTTTTTCTAAGCGAAACAGTGCAGTATTGTAGGTTAGCTTAATTTATAACCTACACTACAACTAAAAATTTAGACTTAAGCCAAGTTGATTGAGTATTTGCCATAAACCTCGGGCAAGTGCCTAATCAACTTGGCATTTAATGTCATAGCAAAAAGCCCGCTTTAGCTTTTGTCGACAAAGTTAAGGTGGATTCGGTACAACCCAGCTAGCTGAGGAACCCCATGGGATACTCCTACTCTGAAAAGAAACGAATTAGAAAGGACTTTGGTAAAAGTGCACAGGTTATGGATTATCCATTCCTGTTGTCCATCCAACTCGAATCTTTCCGTAAGTTCATTGATATTGACCCTACTGGCGAAACCGGCTTAGAAGCCGCATTTCGTTCAATTTTCCCGATCAAAGCATATTCTGGTAGTTCAGAATTACAATACGTTAGCTACCGTTTAGGTGAGCCATTATTTGACGTTAAAGAATGTCAAATCCGTGGTGTTACTTACTCAGCGCCGCTACGCGTAAAATTACGTTTGGTAATTTACGATAAAGAAGCACCAGCTGGCACCGTAAAAGATATCAAAGAGCAAGAAGTTTACATGGGCGAAATCCCATTAATGACAGAGAACGGTACGTTCGTTATTAATGGTACAGAGCGTGTAATCGTGTCTCAGTTACACCGTTCACCTGGTGTATTCTTCGATCACGATAAAGGTAAAACTCACTCTTCAGGTAAAGTGTTATACAACGCACGTGTAATCCCTTACCGTGGTTCTTGGTTAGACTTTGAGTTCGATCCGAAAGACAACTTATTCGTTCGTATTGACCGTCGTCGTAAGTTACCTGCATCGATTATTTTACGTGCATTAGAATACTCGACAGAAGAAATTCTAGCGATGTTCTACGACACAACGTCTTACGAAATCAAAGGCGACAAGTTAATCATGGAACTTGTGCCTGAGCGTTTACGTGGTGAAACGGCTACATTTGACGTGAAATTACCAAACGGTGATGTACTTGTTGAACAAGGTCGTCGTATTACTGCGCGTCACATTCGCACACTAAGCAAAGAAAACGTGACTGAGCTTGAAGTACCAGCAGAATACATTGTTGGTAAAGTGTTATCACAAGGCTACGTTGACGAGTCAACTGGCGAAGTGATCGCCGAAGCAAATGCTGAGATCACACTAGAGCTACTAGCAGCGCTTAGCCAAGCAGGCCACAAGCAACTTAATACGCTTTACATGAATGAATTCGATGTTGGTTCATACATGTCAGACACTGTGCGTATTGATAGCACAACTAACCGTTTAGAAGCGTTAGTTGAAATCTACCGCATGATGCGTCCTGGTGAGCCACCAACAAAAGACGCAGCTGAAGGCTTATTCGCTAACTTATTCTTCTCATTAGAGCGTTACGACTTATCAACGGTTGGTCGTATGAAGTTCAACCGTCGTGTTGGTCTGAAAGAGTCAACTGGTGAAGGTACGTTATCTAACGATGACATTATCCGCGTAATGAAAACCTTAATCGCGATCCGCGATGGTAAAGGTGAAGTGGATGATATCGATCACTTAGGTAACCGTCGTATCCGTTCAGTTGGTGAAATGGCAGAAAACCAATTCCGTGTTGGTCTAGTACGTGTTGAGCGTGCGGTACGTGAGCGTTTATCACTAGGTGATTTAGACGCAGTTATGCCACAAGACTTAATCAACGCTAAGCCTATTTCTGCTGCGGTTAAAGAATTCTTCGGTTCATCACAACTTTCACAGTTCATGGACCAAAACAACCCGTTATCAGAAGTAACGCACAAGCGTCGTATTTCTGCATTAGGCCCAGGTGGTTTAACACGTGAGCGTGCAGGCTTCGAAGTACGTGACGTTCACCCAACGCACTACGGTCGTGTTTGTCCTATCGAAACGCCGGAAGGTCCAAACATCGGTCTAATTAACTCATTATCATGTTATGCGCGCACTAACGATTATGGTTTCCTAGAAACACCATACCGTAAGATTGTCGATGGCGTAGTAACTGATGAAGTAGATTACCTATCTGCAATTGAAGAAGGTAACTATGTAATCGCACAGGCAAATGCTGAGCGTGATGAAGAAGGTCGTTTAACCAGTGACTTAGTACCGTGTCGCCACAAAAACGAATTCACGCTAATGTCGAAAGATACTGTTCAGTACATGGACGTATCGCCACAGCAAATCGTTTCTGTTGCTGCATCACTTATCCCGTTCCTAGAGCATGATGATGCTAACCGTGCCTTGATGGGCTCGAACATGCAACGTCAAGCTGTACCTACCTTAAAAGTGGACAAGCCACTTGTTGGTACGGGTATGGAGAAAATTGTAGCGGTTGACTCTGGTGTAACAGCCGTTGCTAAACGTGGTGGTGTTATCGATTACGTTGACGCTTCTCGTATCGTTGTAAAAGTTAACGAAGATGAAATGATCCCAGGTGAAGCGGGTATCGACATCTACAACTTAACTAAGTACACACGTTCTAACCAAAATACGTGTATTAACCAACGTCCTAACGTACACATGGGTGATCCGGTTGTACGTGGTGATGTTTTAGCTGATGGCCCGTCAACAGACATGGGTGAATTAGCACTTGGTCAAAACATGCGTTTGGCGTTCATGCCTTGGAATGGTTACAACTTCGAGGATTCGATGTTGCTTTCTGAGCGCGTTGCGCAAGAAGACCGTTTCACGACAATTCACATTCAAGAATTAAGCTGTATCGCTCGTGATACTAAACTTGGCTCTGAAGAAATTACTTCTGATATTCCAAACGTTGGTGAATCCGCGTTAAGCAAGCTAGATGAGTCTGGTGTTGTTTACATTGGTGCGGAAGTAAAAGGTGGTGACATCTTAGTAGGTAAAGTAACGCCTAAAGGTGAAACGCAATTAACGCCAGAAGAAAAACTTTTACGTGCGATTTTCGGTGAGAAAGCAGCTGATGTTAAAGACAGCTCATTACGTGTACCTAACTCAGTATCAGGTACAATCATCGACGTACAAATCTTCACTCGTGACGGTGTAGAAAAAGACAAGCGTGCATTAGAAATTGAAGAAATGCAGCTGAAAGAAGTTAAGAAAGACTTAGGTGACGAGTTCTCTATTTTAGAAGACGGCATCTACGCACGTGCTAAGAAGCTATTACTAGCTGCTGGCATGAACGAGTCTGAGCTTAACAGCATGTCACGCGACAAGTGGTTGGTACAAAACCTTAGCGATGAAGGTCAGCAATCTGAGCTTGAGCAAATCGCTGAGCAGCACGAAACCATCAAAGCGGAATTCGACAAGAAGTACGAAACTAAGCGCCGTAAAATCACTCAAGGTGATGACTTAGCGCCAGGCGTACTTAAGATTGTTAAGGTTTACTTAGCCGTTAAACGTCGCATCCAGCCTGGTGATAAAATGGCGGGTCGTCACGGTAACAAGGGTGTTATCTCAAACGTTGTACCGGTAGAAGATATGCCATACGACGAGAACGGTGTACCAGTTGATATCGTGCTTAACCCACTAGGTGTACCGTCGCGTATGAACATCGGTCAGATCCTAGAAACTCACTTAGGTATGGCGGCACGCGGTATCGGTGAGAAGATTGATCGCATGATCAAGGCGCAACAAAAAGTTGAGAAACTACGTAGCTTCCTAAAAGAAGTATACAACTTAGGTGAATCTCGCCAAGACGTAGATATCGACAACTTCTCTGATGATGAAGTAATGCGTCTAGCGCAAAACCTTCGTGAAGGTTTACCAATCGCAACACCAGTATTTGACGGTGCGAGCGAGCGCGAAATTAAAGACTTATTCAAGTTAGCAGACATGCCAGAAAGCGGTCAATTCACGCTAACTGACGGTCGTACTGGTCGTAAGTTTGAGCGTCCTGTAACCGTAGGTTACATGTACATGCTGAAACTAAACCACTTAGTGGACGACAAGATGCACGCCCGTTCTACTGGTTCTTACTCACTAGTAACTCAGCAGCCACTAGGTGGTAAAGCTCAGTTCGGTGGTCAGCGTTTCGGTGAGATGGAGGTATGGGCACTTGAAGCATACGGTGCTGCCTACACGCTACAAGAAATGCTTACGGTTAAGTCGGATGACGTTAACGGTCGTACTAAAATGTACAAAAACCTTGTTGACGGCGATCACCGTATGGAACCAGGTATGCCTGAATCATTCAATGTATTACTTAAAGAGATCCGCTCTTTAGGTATCAACATTGAGTTGGACGCAGAATAACTGGCCAAGAGCTACTAGCTGACTGGTATAAACATTACCGTTAGCATACGAGGAGGGGAGTTATTCCCCTCTAAAAAGGTTAACTCCGACAGGAGATAGAGTGTGAAAGATTTACTTAAGTTTCTTAAGCAACAAAATCAAACTGAAGAATTCGATGGTATTCGCATCGGATTGGCATCACCAGACTTGATCCGTTCTTGGTCATTCGGTGAAGTAAAAAAGCCTGAAACAATTAACTACCGTACGTTCAAGCCAGAGCGTGACGGTTTATTCTGTGCCCGTATTTTCGGCCCAGTAAAAGATTACGAATGTCTTTGTGGTAAGTACAAGCGCCTTAAGCATCGCGGTGTAATTTGTGAAAAATGTGGCGTTGAAGTTACATTAACAAAAGTTCGTCGTGAGCGTATGGGTCACATCGAACTAGCAAGCCCAGTAGCGCATATCTGGTTCTTAAAATCATTACCATCACGTATCGGTCTTCTTTTAGACATGACACTACGTGACATCGAGCGTGTTCTTTACTTCGAATCATACGTAGTAACAGAACCTGGTATGACAACGCTTGAAAAGAGCCAAATCTTAACAGAAGAAGAGTACCTAGACGCACTAGAAGAGCACGGTGACGAGTTCGACGCGAAAATGGGTGCAGAAGCGGTATTAGCGCTTCTTCAACAAATCGATTTGGAAGGTGAAATTTCACAAATGCGTGAAGAGTTACCTGAGATCGGTTCAGAAACTAAGCGTAAGAAAATCACTAAACGCTTGAAGTTAATGGAAGCATTCGCTCAGTCTGGCAACAAGCCAGAGTGGATGATCATGTCTGTTCTGCCAATTCTTCCGCCAGATTTACGTCCACTAGTGCCACTAGACGGCGGCCGTTTCGCAACATCTGATTTGAACGACCTTTACCGTCGTGTTATCAACCGTAACAACCGTTTGAAGCGTCTTCTTGATCTAGTAGCACCTGACATCATCGTACGTAACGAGAAGCGTATGCTGCAAGAGTCTGTTGATGCTTTATTAGATAACGGTCGTCGTGGTCGTGCAATCACAGGTTCTAACAAACGTCCATTGAAATCACTTGCTGACATGATCAAAGGTAAGCAAGGTCGTTTCCGTCAAAACCTTCTTGGTAAGCGTGTTGACTACTCAGGTCGTTCTGTAATCACTGTAGGTCCAACGTTACGTTTACACCAATGTGGTCTTCCTAAGAAAATGGCACTTGAGCTATTCAAGCCATTTATCTACGGCAAGTTAGAAGCACGTGGTTTAGCAACAACGATTAAAGCGGCTAAGAAATTAGTAGAGCGCGAAGGCGCAGAAGTATGGGATGTATTAGACGAAGTAATTCGTGAACATCCAGTAATGCTTAACCGTGCACCAACACTTCACAGATTGGGTATCCAAGCGTTCGAACCAGTACTTATCGAAGGTAAGGCAATCCATTTACACCCATTAGTTTGTGCGGCATATAACGCTGACTTCGATGGTGACCAAATGGCGGTTCACGTACCGTTAACGTTAGAAGCGCAATTAGAAGCGCGTGCGTTAATGATGTCAACGAACAACGTATTATCACCAGCGAATGGTGACCCAATCATCGTTCCTTCTCAGGACGTTGTATTAGGTCTTTACTACCTAACGCGTGACCGTGTTAACGGTTTAGGTGAAGGTATGGTATTCGCTTCAGCTGCCGAAGCAGAAAAAGCGTACCGCACAGGTGTTGCTGAGCTTCACGCTCGCGTTAAAGTGCGTATCACTGAACACGTTCGCAACGAAGCGGGTGAGTTAGTTGCCCAAACTACGTTAAAAGACACCACAGTTGGTCGTACTATTTTATGGCAAATTTGTCCTGAAGGTTTACCGTTCGAGCTAATCGACCAGCCTTTAGGTAAAAAGCCAATTTCACGCTTAATTAACCATGCATACCGTAACTTAGGTCTGAAAGAGACAGTTATCTTTGCTGACCACATCATGTACACAGGTTTCCACTACGCGATGATCGCGGGTGCGTCCGTTGGTATCGACGACATGGTTATCCCAGATGAGAAGTACACTATCATCGACGGTGCGGAAGAAGAAGTTGCTGAAATCCAAGAGCAGTTCGACCAAGGTCTTGTAACTGCGGGTGAGAAATACAACAAAGTAATCGATATCTGGTCATCAGCTAACGAAAAAGTTTCGAAAGCAATGATGGACAACTTATCGAAAGAAAGCGTTGAAAACCGTGACGGTGAGATGGAAGAGCAAGACTCATTCAACTCTATCTTCATGATGGCTGACTCGGGTGCTCGTGGTAGTGCCGCTCAGATCCGTCAGCTAGCGGGTATGCGTGGTCTAATGGCAAAACCAGATGGTTCAATCATCGAAACGCCAATCACTGCGAACTTCCGTGAAGGTCTAAACGTACTTCAGTACTTCATCTCAACTCACGGTGCTCGTAAAGGTCTTGCCGATACCGCACTTAAGACAGCGAACTCTGGTTACTTAACCCGTCGTCTAGTAGATGTTGCACAAGATTTAGTTGTAACTGAGCATGACTGTGGCACACACGAAGGTCTAACCATGACACCGCTAATCGAAGGTGGTGACGTTGTTGAACCATTACGTGAGCGTGTACTAGGTCGTGTTGTTTGTGAAGATGTCTTAATTCCAGGTACTGAAGATGTATTACTACCACGTAACACACTAATTGATGAAAAATTATGTGACGTGTTAGAAGAGCACTCAGTTGACCAAGTTAAAGTACGCTCAATTATTACGTGTGCGACTGACTTTGGTATTTGTGCCCACTGTTACGGTCGTGACCTAGCACGTGGTCATATGATTAACCAAGGTGAAGCAGTTGGTGTTGTTGCAGCACAGTCAATCGGTGAGCCAGGTACACAGCTAACCATGCGTACGTTCCACATTGGTGGTGCGGCATCACGAGCGTCGGCAGAAAACTCTGTACAAGTGAAGAACACTGGTACGCTTAAACTGCAAAATGCTAAGTTCGTTAACAACTCTGAAGGTCACGTAGTTATTACTTCACGTTCTTCTGAGCTGACAGTTATTGACGAGTTAGGTCGTGAGAAAGAGCGTTATAAAGTGCCTTACGGTGCAGTACTAGCGAAGAAAGACGGTGAAGCGATTGAGGCAGGTGAAACAGTAGCAAACTGGGATCCACATACGCATCCAATCATCACTGAGGTAGCAGGTAAGATCAAATTTGTTGACCTAATCGAAGGTTTAACAATGACGCGTCAAACGGATGAGTTAACGGGTCTATCTAGCACTGTTGTTACTGATCCAAACCAACGTAGCTCTGCGGGTAAAGAAATGCGCCCAATGGTTAAGCTAGTTGATGCTGCAGGTAACGATGTGATGATCGCGGGTACTGATATTCCAGCACAATACTTCTTACCAGGTAACGCAATCGTTAACCTAGAAGATGGTGCAGAAGTTGGTATCGGTGACGCATTAGCACGTATTCCACAAGAGTCTTCTAAGACTCGTGATATTACCGGTGGTCTACCGCGAGTTGCTGACTTGTTCGAAGCGCGTAAGCCGAAAGAGCCTGCAATTCTTGCTGAGAAGACGGGTATCATTGGTTTCGGTAAAGAAACGAAAGGTAAACGTCGTCTATTGATCACGCAGCCTGATGGTACGGTATACGAAGAGATGATTCCTAAGTGGCGTCAACTTAACGTGTTCGAAGGTGAATCTGTACAGAAAGGTGAAGTTATTGCCGATGGTCCAGAGTCGCCGCATGATATCTTACGTCTACGTGGCGTAGCTGATGTTGCTAACTACATCGTGAACGAAGTTCAAGACGTTTACCGTCTACAAGGTGTAAAAATCAATGATAAGCACATCGAAGTTATCGTTCGTCAGATGATCCGTAAGTGTGAAATCGTTGATGGTGGTGATTCAGAATTCCTGAAAGGCGAACAAGTTGAAGTGGCACGCGTTAACATCGCAAACCGTGAACTTGAAGCCGCAGGCAAGCAACCAGCTGAATACGAGATGCAAATGATGGGTATTACTAAAGCATCACTTGCAACTGAATCATTTATCTCAGCGGCATCGTTCCAAGAGACAACGCGTGTACTTACTGAAGCTGCTGTAGCAGGTAAGAAAGACGGTTTACGTGGTCTGAAAGAGAACGTTATCGTTGGTCGCTTAATCCCAGCAGGTACAGGTTACGCTTACCACCAAGACCGTATGCGCAAGCGTAACGCGGCGATGGAAGAAGAAGTAACAGTATCAGCTGACGAAGCAGCACAAGCACTAAGTGACGCACTAAATGCTGACTTAGACGCTGAGTCAAACGATCAAAACGATCCAGTGTTATAAACCATAGCACTGAATGATGACTGAAAAGGCCGCTCAACTGAGCGGCCTTTTTTATATGTGAATATCTCTTTTGTACCACAGCTTGGTAATTTAAGTATTACAAGTATTTCAAATAGGCTTTCTCGCCTGAATAAATAAATGCTCGATATTGCTAAGTCGCAACTAATTCAAGCACCGTCTATCACCCTTAATTCACCATTCGTTTCCCCAAAGATCCTTAAATATCCTCAAAAAGGATCCTTAATCGCTTTTTGCTTGACAGTTCAAAGCTTGACCATTAGAATTCTGCGACCTTTTAATCTGTGCCTAGTTGCGTAGTTTTTAAAAGGTTTGATTTTTACACGTTTAAGAGGGTGTGAAGTTGGTAGGTACTACTGATGTTCGCACATGTTTTAACTTAATCAGGAGCTATAATGGCAACTATTAACCAATTGGTACGTAAACCACGTGTCAGACAAGTACAAAAAAGTAACGTACCTGCGTTACAAGCTTGTCCACAGCGTCGTGGTGTATGTACTCGTGTATATACTACTACACCTAAAAAACCTAACTCAGCACTACGTAAAGTAGCTCGTGTACGTTTAACTAACGGTTACGAAGTTACTTCTTACATCGGTGGTGAAGGTCACAACTTACAAGAGCATAGCGTTATCTTAATCCGTGGTGGTCGTGTTAAAGACTTACCTGGTGTTCGCTATCACACTGTTCGTGGCGCACTTGACTGTTCAGGTGTTAACGATCGTAGACAAGGCCGTTCTAAGTACGGTGCTAAGCGCCCTAAATCTTAACGGTTCTCCGTCAAGTAAGGCCAAACTAACTTTTAATTTTTAATTGTTTTGGGAATATCCTGAAGCTATATCGGAGAATTTAAAATGCCAAGAAGACGCGTCGTAGGGCAACGTAAAATATTGCCAGACCCGAAGTTCGGTAACGAATTATTAGCAAAATTCATCAACATCCTTATGGTTGATGGTAAAAAAGCTGTTGCAGAAAAAATCGTTTATGGTGCACTAGACATCTTAGCGGAAAAAAACAACGAGAAAGAACACCTAGACCTTTTCGAAGAAGCGCTAGAAAACATCCGCCCAGCGGTTGAAGTTAAGTCTCGTCGTGTTGGTGGTTCTACTTACCAAGTTCCAGTTGAAGTTCGTCCAGTACGTCGTAACGCACTAGCCATGCGTTGGTTAGTTGAAGCAGCTCGTAAACGTGGTGAAAAATCAATGGCTCAGCGTCTAGCTAACGAAATGTTAGATGCAGCTGAGAACAAAGGTTCAGCGGTTAAGAAACGTGAAGACGTTCACCGTATGGCCGAAGCGAACAAAGCGTTCGCACATTACCGTTGGTAATATAAAGGCAAGCGTAGTGACATCTTATTGTCACTACGCTTTTCTATACTTCCGATAGGGAGTTACTGGCGTCTTTACAGGCGACTAATTTTCAAAAGTGTTTATCTGCATTGAGTACTTTTTAAAGTTAGTTTAAGGCAACAAGTTAGCGATATTCAGTAATCGTTCAAAGGTTGCCCTAGCACAGAGGATACATAAGTGGCTCGTACAACACCTATTGAGCGTTACCGTAATATCGGTATTTGTGCTCACGTTGACGCAGGTAAAACAACAACAACAGAACGTGTACTTTTCTACACGGGTCTATCTCACAAAATCGGTGAAGTGCACGATGGTGCCGCAACCATGGACTGGATGGAACAAGAGCAAGAGCGTGGTATTACGATTACTTCAGCTGCAACCACTTGTTTCTGGAAAGGTATGGACGCGCAATTTGAAGATCACCGCGTAAACATCATTGATACTCCGGGTCACGTTGATTTCACTATCGAAGTAGAGCGTTCATTACGTGTGCTTGATGGTGCAGTACTAGTACTATGTGCGTCTTCAGGTGTACAACCACAAACCGAAACGGTTTGGCGCCAAATGGAAAAATACGCTGTGCCACGTATGGTATTCGTCAACAAGATGGACCGTATGGGCGCAAACTTCCTAAATGTTGTTGACCAAATTAAGAACCGCTTAGGCGCTAATGCGGTACCTATGCAGTTAGCGATTGGTAGCGAGGAAGATTTCACAGGGGTTGTTGACCTAGTGAAAATGAAAGCGATTAACTGGAATGAAGCCGATCAAGGCATGACCTTCACTTATGAAGACATTCCAGCAGATATGCAAGACTTAGCTGAAGAATGGCGTGAAAACCTAGTGTCAGAAGCGGCTGAAGCAAACGATGACTTGATGGAGAAATACCTAGAAGAAGGTGATCTGTCAGAGGAAGAAATCAAAGCTGGTCTTCGCCAACGTACACTTGCTAACGAAATCGTATTATGTGCTTGTGGCTCAGCCTTTAAGAACAAAGGCGTCCAAGCGGTACTTGATGCCGTAATTGAGTACTTACCAGCACCAACAGAAGTTGAAGCGATTAAAGGTATTAACGAAGACGAGTCTGAAGGTGTTCGAGAAGCTGATGACAATGCGCCATTTGCTGCATTGGCATTTAAAATCGCCACTGACCCATTTGTGGGTACGTTAACGTTCTTCCGCACCTACTCAGGTGTTGTTCAAACTGGCGACAGTGTTTACAACCCAGTCAAAGGCAAGAAAGAGCGCTTTGGTCGTATTGTGCAAATGCACTCAAACGACCGTCAAGAAATTAAAGAAGTTCGCGCTGGCGATATTGCAGCTGCAATTGGCTTAAAAGATGTGACTACCGGTGACACGCTTTGTGATAATAACAATATTATCACGTTAGAGCGTATGGAATTCCCAGAGCCGGTGATCTCCGTTGCTGTAGAGCCAAAAACAAAAGCAGACCAAGAGAAAATGGGTATCGCGTTAGGCAAGCTAGCGGCAGAAGATCCATCATTCCGCGTAGAGACAGATGAAGAGTCAGGCCAAACCATCATTTCTGGTATGGGTGAGCTACACTTAGATATCATTGTCGACCGCATGATGCGTGAATTCAAAGTTGACTGTAACGTTGGTAAGCCACAAGTTGCCTACCGTGAAAGCATTCGTTCAACGGTTGAAGCGGAAGGTAAATTTGTTCGTCAATCAGGTGGCCGTGGTCAATTCGGTCATGTTTGGTTGAAAATGGAACCAATCGAAGGCGATGGTTTCGAATTCGTTAATGAGATTGTTGGTGGTGTGGTTCCAAAAGAATACATCCCAGCAGTTGAAAAAGGTTGTAAAGAGCAGATGGAATCTGGCGTATTAGCCGGTTACCCGCTGCTTGGCGTTAAAGTCACGTTATACGATGGTTCATTCCACGACGTTGACTCTAACGAAATGGCGTTTAAAATCGCTGCGTCTATGGGCTTTAAGAAAGGTGCAATGGAAGCCAATCCTGCACTACTAGAGCCAATGATGAAAGTAGAAGTGACAACGCCAGAAGAGAACATGGGTGATGTGGTAGGCGATTTAAACCGTCGTCGCGGCATGATCGATGGGATGGACGAAGGCCCTGCTGGTATGAAGCTCGTTAACGCGCTTGTGCCATTGGCAGAGATGTTTGGCTACGCAACTGATTTACGTAGTGCAACACAAGGTCGCGCCTCTTATTCTATGGAGTTTTCTAAGTATGCAGAGGCTCCAAAAGCAGTAGCTGACTCAGTTATTGAATCCCGAGGGGGCTAGCCTTTTTTAAAGGTGAACTTTCTCGCACTTTAGTGGTGGTGCACAAGGCACTGGCATTGCTTTGACAAGAGAATTCGCATTCTCTACAATCAGTGCCTTGCTGCTCAGTGGTCAACAGTCGCTAAGTGCTAAAAATTAAATTTAATTGGTAATCTTTAAGGTACATGTAAAATGGCTAAAGAAAAATTTGAACGTTCGAAACCGCACGTAAACGTTGGTACTATCGGCCACGTTGACCACGGTAAAACTACTTTAACAGCTGCTATCTCTGCAGTATTAACAAAAACTCACGGTGGTGAAGTTCGTGATTTCGCTCAAATCGATAACGCTCCAGAAGAGCGTGAGCGTGGTATTACAATCAATACTTCTCACATCGAGTACGATACAGAAACACGTCACTACGCACACGTAGACTGTCCAGGTCACGCCGATTATGTTAAAAACATGATCACTGGTGCTGCTCAAATGGACGGCGCAATCTTAGTATGTGCTGCGACTGATGGTCCTATGCCACAAACTCGTGAGCACATCCTTCTTTCTCGCCAAGTAGGTGTACCTTACATTATCGTATTCTTAAACAAGTGTGACATGGTAGACGACGAAGAGCTACTTGAGCTTGTAGAGATGGAAGTTCGTGAACTTCTTTCAGAATACGACTTCCCAGGTGACGACTTACCAGTAATCCAAGGTTCTGCATTAGGCGCACTTAACGGTGAAGCACAATGGGAAGAGAAAATCCTTGAGCTTGCTAACCAGTTAGACACTTACATTCCAGAGCCAGAGCGTGCAATCGACGGTGACTTCATCTTACCAATCGAAGACGTATTCTCAATCCAAGGTCGTGGTACTGTAGTAACAGGTCGTGTTGAGCGTGGTATCATCACAGTAGGTGACGACGTAGAAATCGTAGGTATCAAAGAAACTACAACTACTACTTGTACTGGTGTTGAAATGTTCCGTAAGCTTCTTGACGAAGGTCGTGCGGGTGAGAACTGTGGTGTTCTTCTTCGTGGTACTAAGCGTGACGAAGTACAACGTGGTCAAGTACTAGCTAAGCCTGGTTCAATCACTCCACACACTAAGTTCGAGTCTGAAGTTTACGTACTTACTAAAGACGAAGGTGGCCGTCACACGCCATTCTTCAAAGGCTACCGTCCACAGTTCTACTTCCGTACAACTGACATCACTGGTGCTGTAGAGCTTCCAGAAGGTGTAGAAATGGTAATGCCTGGCGACAACTTGAAGTTTGTTGTTGAGCTAATCAACCCAATCGCGATGGACGAAGGTTTACGCTTCGCAATCCGTGAAGGTGGCCGCACAGTAGGTGCTGGTGTTGTATCTAAAATCATCGACTAATATCGATAGATTCTAGAATACACAACGAAGAAGGTCGCGCAAGCGGCCTTTTTTGCGCCCTGGGGTTTAGCAAATTGTGGTGCTATTTAAAGCGGCTGAAATAATACGCTGATGCTAGGTGCTGGTGTTGTATCGCTATACCTAAGGGAAGCATCGACTAAACTCGATAGAGTCTAGAATACACGTTGAGAAGGTCGCGCAAGCGGCCTTTTTTGCGTTTAGGGTTTAGTAAATTGTGGTGTTATTTAAAGCGGCTGAAAGGATTCGCTGATGCTAGGTGCTGGCGTTATATCGCTATACCTAAGAGAAGCATCGACTAAACTCGATAGGTGCTAGAATACACGCTGAGAAGGTTGCGAAAGCGGCCTTTTTTACGTTTAGGGTTTAGCAAATTGTGGTGCTATTTAAAGCGGCTGAAATAATACGCTGATGCTAGGTGCTGGCGTTGTATCGCTACACCTAAGAGATGCATCGACTAATATCGATAGACTCGAGAATACACGTTGAGAAAGGTCGCGCGAGCGGCCTTTTTTGCGTTTGGGGTTTAGCAAATTTTTTGGTGAACCCAAAGCAGGCAATTTAGGTGCTGGCGTTGTATCGCTGCACCTGAGACATGCATAAACCAATATCGATAGACTCGAGAATACACGTTGAGAAAGGTCGCGAAAGCGGCCTTTTTTGCGTCTGGGGTTTAGCAAATTGTGGTGCTATTTAAAGCGGCTGGAATAATACGCTGATGCTAAGTGCTGGCGTTGTATCGCTATATTTAAGACATGCATCAACTAATATCGATAGACTCTAGAATATATAACGGAAAAGGTCGTAAGAGCAGCCTTTTGCGTTTGGGATTGTAAAGGTGTACGCCAATTATTAGGGCGTAATCTTGAAACACGCAGGTTCTAGTGTTGGAATAATACCAATATTGGCTCAATCGCCTAGGCTTGAAGAATAATAACTGATTTTAACTAGTTTTTATCTGGTGTTAGGATACCTGTAAAGTAAGCTATTGTTTTGCTTGTCGCACCTTTTACTCATGGATGATGATTAATGCGCTATATTCTTTGTTTATTGTTCTTGTCTTTTGCTTGCTCCTCGCAAGTCTTTATCCCTGCCAAGTTATTGGATAATGCCAATAAAAAGTATCGTGAAGATAGCTTTGCGTCTCGAGTAGAATCGTATGCTTACATAAGTTTTGTTATCAATAAAGAAGGCAAAGCAACTGACATAGTCCTTATAGACAAAAGTGACTTTAGAGATATTTCGGGGGTGGCAAAGCAATGGCTTAAAAACCTAACTTACCAGCCAGCGAGAATTTATGATAAGCCTATCAATAGTGAGCAAAGACTACTATGGCGTTATGACAAAGCGCTAAGTAGTGGCTCTAACGATGGAATATCACCTCGCTTTGCTCAGTCATATGAGAAAACTAAGTCATTAGTCAAAGACAATGACGTTAAGGCAGAACATGAGTTGAACAACGTAAAGCAAGCTACGAAGAACTTAACTGAACAAGCATTTTACGCATTTATTAGTAGTTTTGTTTATGCACAGGCAAAGGATTGGCCTCGCTATGGCGAGCACGTGTTTGATGCTTGGATGCTAAAAGACTTCTTAGATAATCACTCGGCTTACACGGCAACAAAAAACTTATTCGATTATGCACTTTACAAGCAAGATCATCGGCTTGCACTGGAAGTCGCTAACTCCTTTAAAACCTTATCAGGAATTGAGATATCTGCTCAGGTTTACCAGTCTTATTATGATAGCGTGCAGCAGAGTATCGAGCAGCACAAGGAAATAACCAAGCGCTATTCTATCAGTGAAGAGTCTCCTGCTTATCACGCTATCACCAGGCGAGAAGTTCAACTAGAAACAGTTAGTGATAATGTGGAAGCTCAACTTCGCTGTAAAAACCATGTCGAAAATGTTTCCATAACAGAAATGCTATTAATTCCTTCAACAGCAATTGATTGTCGCTTGCTTGTCCGAGCAACGGAAGACACCGAGCTAACTATAGTTGAAAGCGGGGCTGTGCATATTAAGTTAGGCGAGATATTGGATTAGGGTGATCGCTAAGTGCGATCAGCTTTCAGGGGAGTACTTGTGATGAAAATCTTGGATTTGTCCGCTAAGGTATACAATTCGCTCTGCCATTCCTTCAATAACGGCATCTTTAAATTTGTCCTTCAAAGCATGTGGCAGGCCATGCAAGGTGTCTTGATCCATACAAAGCACAATAACTTCGTTTAAGGCTTTAGCAGTAGCACTTTTAGGCCTTTTCTTAATAAAGCTACCTTCACCTATAAACTGACCTGCTTTGATAACACCAAGCGCTTGAGAGCCTCCTTGTTTAAGTATTTCTACTTCACCGGATAGCACGATATAGAAATGACTGTTGTGATCTAACTCAGATTGCACAAATTGATTTGGCTTACAGTTATAGACTTTACTTTTTTGGAGCAGTAACTCACGCTGCGCTATGGTAAAGCCCTTAAAGAAATTTATGCGACCAATTATCTCAAGTAGTTTTAGTTTGGAAATTTTATTAAGCGGTAACATAGCGTTAAACCATTACATCACTAGCAGCTTATTTTGCCGAGCTAAATTGATTAGTCAATGGCTATGCTAATTAGTGAGTGTAATTTTACTATTCCAAAATAGATAACATTGCCAGAAGCAGCGCTAATTGAAATTTCTGGCTTTCATTGTGTAGTTGAAAAACAGATATAAAAAAGCCCCGCATTAGCGAGGCTTTTTCGAAACACTTTAAAAAACTAAATTACTTAGCTTCTTTACGTGCCTTAACTTCAGCAATAACTTCTTCTGCTACGTTGTTTGGAGCAGCTGAGTAGTGGCTGAATTCCATTGAGAATTGACCACGACCTGAAGTGATTGTACGTAAGTGACCGATGTAACCAAACATTTCTGATAATGGCACGTCTGCTTTAATGCGAACGCCAGTAGTACCAGCTTCTTGGTCTTTGATCATACCACGACGACGGTTAAGGTCACCGATTACGTCACCAACGTTGTCTTCTGGCGTGAACACGTCAACTTTCATCACTGGCTCTAGTAATTGAGCACCAGCTTTAGGCATTGATTGACGGAATGCACCTTTTGCTGCGATTTCGAAAGCTACTGCTGACGAGTCAACTGCGTGGTAGCCACCGTCGTATAGTTCAACTTCAACGTCAAGCACTGGGAAGCCAGCAACTGGACCTTCTTCCATCATGCTTGCGAAACCTTTTTCGATCGCAGGGAAGAATTCTTTAGGAACGTTACCACCAACAACTGTTGAAGTGAACTTGAAGCCAGTGTTTGGCTCGCCTGGCTTGATGCGGTAGTCGATCTTACCGAACTGACCAGAACCACCAGATTGTTTCTTATGTGTGTAAGAATCTTCAATCGCTTGCGTGATAGTTTCACGGTACGCTACTTGTGGCTTACCAACTTCTAATTCAACACCGTAAGTACGCTTAAGGATGTCTACTTTGATGTCTAAGTGAAGTTCACCCATACCTTTAAGGATGGTTTCACCTGAGTCTTCGTCAGTTTCAACTTGGAACGTTGGATCTTCAGCAACCATCTTACCGATCGCGATACCCATCTTCTCAGCACCACCTTTCTCTTTTGGAGAAACAGCGATTGAGATTACTGGCTCTGGGAATACCATCGCTTCAAGAGTACAAGGTTGTTTCACGTCACATAATGTGTGACCAGTTTGAACGTTCTTCATACCTACGATTGCAAGAATGTCACCCGCTTGTGCTTCAGTAAGCTCGGTACGGTCTTCCGCTTGCATCTCTACCATACGGCCGATACGCTCAGTTTTACCTGTGAATGAGTTAAGTACTGTGTCACCTTTCTTAAGACGACCAGAGTAAATACGTACGAACGTAAGTGCACCGAAACGGTCATCCATAATTTTGAATGCTAATGCACGGAACGGCTCTTCAGCGTCAACTAGTGCGAATTCACCAGTAGGCTCACCTTCTTCGTCAGTTAGTGGCTGTGGTGGAACTTCAGTTGGCGACGGTAAGTAGTCAACAACAGCGTCAAGAAGAAGTTGCATACCTTTGTTCTTGAATGCAGAACCACAGTATGTAGGGAAGAACAATAGTTCGTTAGTACCTTTACGGATACAAGCTTTGATTTGCTCTTCAGTCGGCTCAACACCTTCCATGTATTCCATTAATAAGTCATCGTCTGCTTCTAGTGCAGTTTCGATTAACATTTCACGGTACTCAGCAGCTTGGTCTACCATGTCTGCAGGAATGTCTTGAACTTCGTAGTTTTCTGGTTGACCTGAGTCATCCCATACATAAGCTTTTTGGCTTAATACGTCAACAACACCAACGAAGTTATCTTCTTCACCAATTGGTAAAGTCATAACTAGTGGGTTTGCGCCAAGTACGTTTTTCACTTGGTCTTTAACGCGGAAGAAGTTTGCACCTAAACGGTCTAACTTGTTAACGAAGATCAAACGAGCAACTTTTGACTCGTTCGCGTAACGCCAGTTAGTTTCTGATTGCGGCTCAACACCACCAGAACCACAGAATACACCAATACCACCATCAAGAACTTTAAGAGAACGGTAAACTTCAACAGTGAAGTCAACGTGACCCGGGGTGTCGATTACGTTAAAACGGTGCTTTTTCCACTCACAAGTTACAGCAGCAGACTGGATAGTAATACCACGCTCAGCTTCTTGCTCCATGAAGTCAGTAGTAGATTCACCATCGTGAACTTCACCGATCTTGTGGATCATACCTGTAAGTTTCAAAATTCGTTCAGTTGTTGTGGTTTTACCAGCATCAACGTGAGCGAAAATACCAATATTTCTGTATTTTGATAAATCTGCCATTTTCTTGCTCTGCTTGTACCTAATTAAAATCAATTAGGGGTTAGTGATTAAAAACCGCGCGAGTATACCAGAACTTAACGAAAACCAACATAGAAAAAGTTGAAATTAATCGTTTCACCGCTGAACTGTATCAATTTAGCGGATTCTTGCAGGTAAATAAGTGCTAACCACGTTTCAGCTAATGCTATAGTAATCAGCTAACTATGAATGCTATGGGCTGGGTAAAACGGAGAACACTGTGGTTCAGCACTAACCCTAGAGTATCTGCCTATTATAGGTATGGTTGATCAGATGATCTCATCACCAATGCACTCTAACCATATCTGGAATGATAAAATCCGGAATGATATAAGCTCAATGGCACAAGTATTAACTGAGCAAAATATGAACGTCGCGTTTAAGCGCTGCAAAACAATTGCGCATAACAATAGCAAAAGGAACTTGTGATGAATTTAACCCCGTCACTACAACAGTATTTCGGCTTTGACCAATTTAGGGCAGGGCAAGAGCAAGTCATTCAGCAACTTTTGGCTGGCAATTCTTCATTGGCGATATTTCCAACCGGCTCGGGTAAGTCCTTGTGCTATCAATTAGCTGCGCTGCATTTACCGCACTTAACCTTAGTAGTCTCACCTTTACTAGCCTTAATGAAAGACCAATTAGCATTTTTGCGCAGTAAAGGTATTAATGCTGCCAGTATTGATTCAACATTAAGCTACGAGGAGTACCAGCGAGTAGTGCAGGGGCTTAATAACGGCGAAATCAAAATATTGATGGTTTCCGTTGAGCGATTCAAGAATGAACGCTTTCGGCAACTGATTAATCGCTTATCTATTTCTATGCTCGCCGTTGATGAAGCGCATTGTGTGTCAGAGTGGGGGCATAACTTTCGACCGGACTATCTCAAACTGCCTAGCTACGCCAAAGAGCTTAATATTCCATTAACGCTACTATTAACTGCAACCGCGACTAAACAAGTTAAGCAAGATATGGCAGAGCGCTTTGCCATCGCATCAGAGCATATCGTGCAGACAGGTTTTTATCGGCAAAACTTGGATTTATCAGTGGTTGCTTGTTTAGAAGAGCAAAAGCAGGCGCAGTTATTACAGGTGGTTTCTCAACAGCAACGAAACAGCTGTGGTGTGGTTTATGTCACCTTGCAACAATCTGCCGAACAGGTGGCGAGTTTTCTTTTACAGCAAGGTATAAATGCAAAAGCCTACCATGCGGGGTTAGATAATGAAGTGCGCAGTGATATTCAGCAACGGTTTATGGCAGGGGAAGTTCAAGTGGTTGTGGCCACCATTGCCTTTGGTATGGGGGTAGATAAAAGTGATATTCGCTTTGTGATTCATTATGACCTGCCCAAATCGATTGAAAACTATAGCCAGGAAATTGGTCGTGCGGGGCGCGATGGTCAGCCAAGCAATTGTATTGTGTTAGCGAATCTTGATGGCTTAACCGTTTTGGAAAACTTCGTTTATGGTGACACGCCAGAGCAAACTGGTATCGAACATGTACTTAATGATATTCGCGAAGAGCAGGAACATGGTAATTGGTCCCTGCAATTACATCGCTTATCGACGGCCAGCAATATTAAGCAGTTACCACTAAAAACTTTGTTAGTGCAACTTGAGTTGGCGGGTGCACTGCAATCCAGCTATAGCTACTTTGCCGAAGTAAAGTTTAAGTTTGTTAGCACGGCGCAAGAGATTGTTGCCATGTTTGAGGGCGAGCGACAACAGTTTCTACAAACTATTTTCGATTATTCCGCGGGTAAGAAAGTTTGGTATCAGCCAGATTTTGATGCCATCAGCCACCATAGCGGTAGCGATCGCAAACGTATATTAACTGCACTTGAATACTTAGCCGATAAAGGGTTAATCGCAATCGAAACCAAACAAGTAACCGATGTTTATCGAGTGAATCAGCAAGCGCTTACTAATGAAGGGTTAGCTGAGTACCTAGCAGATTACTTTGCCAGTAATGAAAGCAAAGAGATCGCGCGTTTAAGTCGATTAGTGGCGTTTTTTAATTCTGCTGATTGTTTAACCGCGCAACTCGCCAATTATTTTGATGATAACCAAGCGCCTGAGCATTGTGGCCATTGCAGTGTCTGTCGAGGTCAGGTGGCCAACCTTGCACTATCTGCGCAAAGCGTGTGGCCAGAAGATGACGTAATTAAAGCTGCCGCTAGTGAATTGGTAGCGCATTTATCCCCTAAAGTTGAGCAACCTATTTCAATCACCACGATAAGTCGATTCCTTGCTGGCATGACAGTGCCGATCTTCGGTCGCCATAAAGTGAAATCGTTGAGTGGTTTTGGCTTATGTCAGCAATTGCCTTATGCCGAGGTTAAACAAAAATTGAATCATTTACTTAGCGCATGATGCTACGTGAACTTAATAGCTCGCTTGAAACCACCATTTAAATTAAGTGTTGCACTTTTAAGCAGTTTAAGTATAATGCGCGTCCACGTTGGCGAATGCCTACGTGAGATGTAAAGGTTACTTAGCCATTGCCTTTAAGCAAAGCCAAGTAATTCTTGCTATACAGCGACTCCGATTGGGAGTCGAATGAAATAATCGGTACACCCCCCTTCAATCACTATGAAGGCGATGGGCTGTACTTTGTTCGTTCTTTTATTAGGGGATTTGATAAATGTCAAATCAAAGAATTCGCATTCGTTTGAAAGCGTTCGATCATCGTTTGATTGATCAATCTACAGCAGAGATCGTTGACACTGCTAAACGCACTGGTGCACAGGTTCGTGGTCCTATTCCATTACCAACGCGCAAAGAGCGTTTCACTGTTTTGATTTCTCCACACGTTAACAAAGATGCGCGTGACCAGTACGAGATTCGTACTCACAAGCGTTTAATTGATATCGTAGAACCAACTGAAAAGACTGTTGATGCATTAATGCGTTTAGACTTAGCAGCTGGTGTCGACGTTCAAATTAGCTTGGGTTAATAGGGGGTTTTAACATGACTATAGGTCTAGTTGGACGTAAAGTTGGTATGACTCGCATCTTCTCTGAAGATGGCGTTTCAACTCCAGTAACTGTCCTAGAAGTTGAAGCTAACCGTGTTGCTCAGGTAAAAACTGTAGACAACGATGGTTACTCAGCGATTCAAGTTACTACTGGTGCTAAAAAAGCTAACCGTGTAAACAAGCCAGCAGCTGGTCACTTTGCGAAAGCAGGTATCGAAGCAGGTCGTGGTTTATGGGAATTCCGTTTAGCGGAAGGCGAAGGTGCAGAATTAGCAACTGGTAGCGAAATCACTGTTGAGCTATTCAACGATACTAAATTAGTAGACGTGACAGGCACTTCAAAGGGTAAAGGTTTCCAAGGCGGTATCAAACGTTGGAATTTCCGTACTCAAGATATGTCACACGGTAACTCATTGTCTCACCGTTCAAACGGTTCAATCGGTCAATGTCAAACACCAGGTCGCGTATTTAAAGGCAAAAAAATGTCTGGTCACATGGGTGCTGCGAAAGTTACTACGCAAAACCTTGAGTTAGTTCGCGTAGATGCTGAACGTAACTTGCTTCTTATTAAAGGTGCAGTTCCGGGTCACGTAAACGCTGACGTAATCATCAAGCCAGCTGTTAAAGCCTAACGTCTGAGGAGAATTTTGATGGAATTAGCATTAAAAGACGCGTCAGGCGCTGTTGAAGTTTCAGAAGCAACGTTCGGTCGTGAATTCAACGAAGCTTTAGTACACCAAGTAGTTGTTGCTTACGCAGCAGGTGCTCGTCAAGGTACTGTTAAGCAAAAGAACCGTTCTGAAGTTAGCGGCGGTGGTAAAAAGCCATGGCGTCAAAAAGGTACTGGCCGTGCACGTGCTGGTACAACTCGTGGTCCAATCTGGAGAACTGGTGGCGTAACTTTCGCTGCGCGTCCTCAAGACCACAGCCAAAAAGTAAACCGTAAGATGTATCGTGGTGCGATCCAAAGCATCCTTTCTGAGTTAGTTCGTCAAGACCGTTTAGTGGTTGTTAACGACTTCGCAGTAGATACACCTAAAACTAAAGAATTAGTTGCTAAGCTTAAAGGTTTAGAACTTAAAGATGTATTAATCGTTACACCTGAAGTAGACGAGAACTTATTCTTATCTGCTCGCAACTTATACAAAGTTGACGTTCGTGACGTTCAAGGCATCGACCCAGTTTCTTTAGTTGGTTTCGAAAAAGTATTAATGACTGCTGGTGCGGTTAAGCAAATTGAGGAGATGTTAGCATGATAAGCGAAGAACGTTTGTTGAAAGTGCTATTGGCACCAAACATTTCTGAAAAAGCAACAATGGCTGCTGAAGCAAACAACACAGTTGTTTTCAAAGTTGCTACTACTGCTACAAAAGCTGAAATCAAAGCCGCTGTTGAGCAACTTTTCGAAGTAAAAGTTGATGGTGTTCGTACTCTAAATGTTAAGGGTAAAACAAAGCGTACAGGTGCTCGTTTTGGTCGTCGTAGCGACTGGAAAAAAGCGTACGTTACTCTTGCTGAAGGTAGCGACATCGACTTCGTTGGCGCAGAAGCATAGGAGAAGTACAAATGGCTGTAGTTAAATGTAAACCAACTTCTCCGGGTCGTCGCCACGTCGTTAAAGTGGTTAACCCGGACTTGTACAAAGGTAAGCCTTACGCACCACTTTTAGAGAAAAACTCTAAGTCTGGCGGTCGTAACAATACTGGTCGTATTACAGTTCGTCACGTTGGTGGTGGTCACAAGCATCACTATCGCGTAATTGACTTTAAACGTACTAAAGACGGTATCCCTGCAAAAGTTGAGCGTTTGGAATATGATCCAAACCGCAGCGCAAACATCGCTTTAGTATTATACGCAGACGGTGAGCGTCGTTACATCTTAGCACCTAAAGGTGTTCAAGCTGGCGATTCAATCCAGTCTGGTGTAGATGCACCTATCAAAGCAGGTAATACGTTGCCACTTCGCAACATGCCGCTAGGTAGTGTAATCCACGCAATCGAATTGAAGCCTGGTAAAGGTGCTCAAATCGCGCGTGCTGCTGGTACTTATGCACAGTTAGTTGCTAAAGACGGCGCTTACGTAACTCTACGTCTTCGTTCAGGCGAAATGCGTAAAGTTGAAGCGGAATGTCGTGCAACTTTAGGTGAAATCGGTAACGCAGAACACATGTTACGTTCTCTTGGTAAAGCTGGTGCTTCGCGCTGGCGTGGTGTTCGTCCTACCGTACGTGGTGTGGCGATGAACCCGGTTGATCACCCGCACGGTGGTGGTGAAGGTCGTACTTCAGGTGGTCGTCACCCAGTATCTCCTTGGGGTGTACCTACTAAGGGTTACAAGACTCGTAAGAACAAGCGTACTGATAAGTTCATCGTACGTCGTCGTACTAAGTAATAGTACTAGTTATTAAATAAGAGGAAATACCATGCCACGTTCTCTCAAGAAAGGTCCATTTATTGACCTACACTTGTTGACGAAGGTAGAGAAAGCTCTGGAAAGCGGGAACAAGAAACCTATTAAGACTTGGTCTCGTCGTTCAATGATCATCCCAAACATGATCGGATTGACCATTGCTGTCCATAATGGCCGTCAACACGTACCTGTATTTGTAACTGATGAAATGATCGGTCACAAATTAGGTGAATTTGCACCAACTCGCACTTACCGCGGTCACGCTGCGGACAAGAAAGCGAAGAAGAAGTAAGGGGAAGTTAAATGGAAGCAATTGCTAAACATAAATTTGCCCGCGGTTCTGCGCAAAAAGCACGTTTAGTGGTAGACCAAATCCGTGGTCTTCACGTTGAAAAAGCGTTAGAAATCTTAGAATACAGCAACAAATCAGCTGCTGTTTTAGTTAAGAAAGTTCTAAACTCAGCGATCGCTAATGCAGAGCACAACGAAGGTGCAGACATCGATGAATTATTCGTTAAAACTATTATGGTTGACGATGGTCCTACGATGAAACGTATCAAGCCACGTGCGAAAGGTCGCGCGGATCGTATCCTTAAGCGTACTAGTCACATTACTGTGATTGTTGCTGATAGCTAGGAGATATTAGTATGGGTCAAAAAGTACATCCTACCGGTATTCGCTTAGGTATCACAAAGCCTTTCGCGTCTACATGGTTTGCAAGCACTAAAGAGTTTGCAGATAACATTCATGGCGATCACTTAGTACGTCAATACTTAACTGAAAAGTTAAAGCGTGCTTCGTTATCAAAAATCGTAATCGAGCGTCCAGCTAAGTCTATCCGCGTAACTATTCACACGGCTCGTCCGGGTGTTGTTATCGGTAAGAAAGGTGAAGACGTAGAAAAGTTACGTTTACACGTATCTAAAATCGCTGGTGTACCTGCGCAAATCAACATTGCTGAAGTACGTAAGCCAGAGATGGATGCACAACTAGTTGCTGATAGCATTGCTAGCCAACTAGAGCGTCGTGTTATGTTCCGTCGCGCGATGAAGCGTGCCGTACAGAACGCTATGCGTTTAGGTGCTAAAGGTATCAAAGTTGAAGTTAGTGGTCGTTTAGGCGGCGCGGACATCGCTCGTTCAGAGTGGTACCGTGAAGGTCGTGTACCATTACACACTTTACGTGCTGATATCGATTACGCAACTGCACGTGGTGAAACTACTTACGGTACTATCGGTATCAAAGTGTGGATCTTCAAAGGTGAAGTTATCGGTGGTATGCCTGCACAGGTTGAAGCACCAGCTAAGCCTAAGAAGCGCAACAACCGCAAGAGCAAGTAGGAGTTAAGTAATGTTACAACCAAAACGTACTAAATTCCGTAAGCAAATGAAACTGCGTAACCGTGGTCTTGCACACACTGGTAGCACAGTTAGCTTCGGTACTTACGGTTTGAAATCTGTTGAGCGTGGTCGTATGACAGCTCGTCAAATCGAAGCAGCTCGTCGTGCAATGACACGTCACGTTAAGCGTCAAGGTAAAATCTGGATCCGTGTATTCCCAGACAAGCCAATTACCAAGAAGCCTCTTGAGGTTCGTATGGGTAAAGGTAAAGGTTCTGTAGAATACTGGGTATGTCAAATTCTACCGGGTCGTGTTCTTTATGAAATGGAAGGTGTTCCAGAGGAATTAGCACGCGAAGCTTTCGAGCTTGCAGCAGCTAAACTTCCGTTCAAAACAACCTTCGTAACTAGAACGGTGATGTAATGAAAGCTAACGAACTTAAAGAAAAAAGCATTGAAGAGCTTAATGCTGAATTACTTAACTTACTACGTGAGCAATTTAACTTACGTATGCAAGCAAGTACTGGCCAGTTAGCTCAAACACACATGCTACGTACAGTGCGTCGCAACATTGCACGCGTTAAAACCATCATCACTGAGAAGGCAGGTGCGTAATGACTGATAAAATCCGTACATTACAAGGTCGCGTAGTTAGCGACAAGATGGACAAGTCGATCACAGTGTTGATTGAGCGTCGTGTAAAACACCCTATCTACGGTAAATTCATTACGCGTTCAACTAAGTTGAAAGCACACGATGAAGCTAACGTATGTAACGCGGGCGACGTAGTAACTATTCGTGAATGTGCACCAATCTCTAAGACTAAGTCTTGGACTTTGGTTGACGTAGTAGAAAAAGCTTAATCGCTTAACTACTAAATCACTTTAGTTATACTAAAAAGGCTCTGCTGTTAATTCAGCAGAGCCTTTTGTTTTTGGCATTTTATGAATCTGCAGCTCAGCCTAATAGCTCTATGACTAAGTCTTGGACTTTGGTTGACACTTATCGTCGCTAAAGTAAAAAAGCTTAGTCGCTTAACTACTAAATCACTTTAGTTATATTAAAAAGGCTCTGCTATTTATTTAGCGGAGCCTTTTGTTTTTGGCATTTTATGAGTGTGCAGCTCAGCCTAATAGCTCTATGACTAAGTCTTGGACTTTGGTTGACACTTATTGTCACTAAAGTAAAAAAGCTTAATCGCTGAGCTACTAAATCACTTTAGTTATATTAAAAAGGCTCTGCTGTTAATTCAGCAGGGCCTTTTGTTTTTAGGCATTTCGATGGCTGTAAAGTGTATTAGAGCCCTCGAGCGTCAATTGTCTGTGTCAAAAATGAAAAACCTATCGAAAAGATAAGCCTTTCATATGTGACTATTGCAGCGCCTTTACTATATTAATTGGGCTTAGACATAGTGGCTAATGTAGCGCTCTCGATGGAGCCTGTAATCGAGACAAGCAGAAGCCAATAGATAGATGGTCTATAGTTAACAATTAGCAAACGTGTTACTGATTGATCTACAAACGATTCTTTTCATGAAAACGTACACCCCCTGGATCTTAATTATATCCTTCTTACTTTGTAGCCCTGTAGCTGCAGCGCAAGATCTTGCAAAAGATTTTAAAGTTGTATTCATAAACCCAGGCCATGCTCAAGGAGATGCAACTGGGCGCTTTTGGTCGAATGTCAGTAAAATCATGCAAGCTGCTGCAGATGATTTGAATGTTGAATTAATTACTCTTTTTGCCAACAGAAATCATATTCAAATGAAGGCATTAGCGAATGAAGCATTGGAGTACAATCCTGATTACGCCATTATCGTTAATGAAAAGGGCAGCGGGCTCGCGCAACTTAAACTATTCGCTAAACATGAAATTCCCGTTTTTGCGCTATTAAATGGATTTAACAATAAAGAGCGTGAGAGCTTATCTGAGTCAGAGCAAAAATCTCTCATTGGTAGTGTTGTGCCGGATAACAGGAAAGCAGGTGAATATTTATTGAGTGAGTTGATTTCTTTGCTTGAAAAAAACTCAGACTCTATTAATTTGCTTGCCTTGAGAGGAGACTTTGCTTCTGCCGCGGCTATTGAAAGAGCACACGGTCTACAGCAGGTCTTATCAGCGCATAAGCAGGTCAGGTTAATAGATTATCCAGTTGCTAATTGGTCAAAGGCCGAAGCATATATAAAGGTAAAGGGCATTCTTCAACGCGCCCGTGTCGATATAATTTGGTCGGCTAATGACCCTATGGCTTTTGGTGCATTGGAAGCAGTACAAGACGCAAACTTACCTTATCCTGTAACGGTAGGTGGAATGAACTGGGACGAAACCAACCTAAATTCTACGCTCGACGTTTCATTGGGCGGACATGTCGTTTTGGGTGCTAAAGCACTTGCCATGCTATCTGACTATCACCAACAGGATATACAGCCCTGCGAGATGAATGTTGTAATCGACATTTTTCAATCGAGTTTAGAAGGGAATATGAGTCGCTTTTTGAAAAACCTTGTAAATGATAGCCTACATAAAATAGACTTCTCGCGCTTTTCTCAAAGGCATCCCGAAACTGCACTTTTTAGCCTAGAAACATTTATCTCACAAACTTACCTACCTTTACCTATAGAGCCATCAACTGATAATGCTTTGCTCAAAGGTAACTGCGCTTGAATAAATTAGTTAGTTTATCTATAACGCTTCACTAGCAAGGTTTTATAAAACCTTGCTGGATTTGTCAGATTAAAATCGCTTAGTTGCTGTGATGTATACCTTGCAACAAAGCAATGTCAGTATTTACAGTAGACTATATCGATTGTTCTTCTGCGGACTCTTGTTGTTCAATTGCTGTCGCTACCTGTGATGAAACAGCAATACTATCCCTAACATTTTTCTGTACAGTAATCGCCGCGAATCCACTGAGCAAATAAGCCATGGCATAAAAGCCTTTTTCACTTAGCAGTAAGTCAGCATTTATTAAACCTATAGTTAGCAGAGCAATTGCGGCGGCTGCCGCTACCCAGCACATCAGCACATAGGGTTTTGAAATGGTTTGACCTTCTAATTTATCTCTCACCGTTTTTTGTAGCGAGACGAAGGAAAACAGGCCAAAAATAAGAATAGCGAAGTAGTAGCCTTTTTCATTAAGTTCCATTTGAGCGTTTAGTAAGCCGATACAAAAACTTGCTATACCTGAAATTAACATTGCGATAGATACTAAAACAAATGCTTTGGTGGGTTTTCCGTTCATGTTCTTTTCTCCTTATTTATTCTTAATTGGCTAAAACCATGTGTGTTGACGGCAATGAGTATTGGTTGCCAGTGAACAAAAGTAAATCTGCATTTCCAAAGGCTAGGCTGATAAGACTGCAAGTAGCAATAAGCTAGACTTAGTCCCTTTATGAACTGCTCGGGCATTGCTAAATGCTAAGTTATAGCGATTATGGCATGCCATGGTTTGAGTTTGGCTTCCTGAACTGTTCAAATAGCGATGGCTCCCATGGGCGCATGGCGAAGAGCATCCCCATATGTTTACGCTTGTTGAGTGGCAGGTTACTGTCTTCGATATTGAGTTCGGCAGCTTCTTTGGTTAATTGGTTTAGTTTCCGTTGAATAATATCAATCGACGTTTGCGAATATCGTCCTCGCAGATAAAAGCGAAAGCTGTCTTCACTATCAAACTTGCTGGCCATAAAGCGATTAAGCACCTCTTTTTCCATAAATCTTTCTAACGGCCCGTTACTAATCCAACGAAAATCTTGAGCGATAAGCAGCTTGTAGTTGTTATTAGGCAATAGCTGAATCAGTTTGATTTTGTCCAATTTTACCATTAACCGAATGGCTTCATGCAGTTCGATATCATAGTGCTCAATAATTTCCTCAAACTTCCAGTAGTCTCTCACTAGTACAGCCATTAAAAGGAGTTTGGGGTTGTCGATAAGCTCCTGTTCTTGTTCAAAGGTGAGCTCTGTGATTTTTTCTTGTTGTTGCTTTGCTGAGAGAGCGAAAAGGTCTGACAGGGTTAGGTTGATGATATTGCAAATTTGTTCTAGCCGTTCGAGTGAAAAACTGTGATTTGCAAATACGCGTTTGATATTTGCCTCGCTCATATCTAGCACGTCAGCAATATGACGATAGGTAATACTGTGCTGCTTGAGTAGTAGCTTAAGTGTATCCGTTACTTGTTTTATCTGGCTCATTCCTTGTCCCGTATCACGCTAAAGTATCAGAATTTAATACTTTAAGTTGTTTTAATTAATACATCAAACAGCTTGATTTACAGGTCGCTCGCCTCTGACTAAGTTAAATAACAATTCAACTGTTAAGGAAAAACTGATGAACACATTTATCAACTCAATGCCTAAATTTGCTACTTGCGCTCTTTTAATTGGCGCTATGGTTACTTCTTCTGCGGCTTTCGCAGAGCCATCAACTAATCATGGTAGTAAAGCAAGCAAACACTCTGCTTTAGCCCTTTCCCATGGTGCGGCTGGCAGTGCGCAAGTTGCCAGCGCAGTAGTGGCAGTGCCATTGCTCGTCGGGGGGAGTGTAGCGGTTAGCGCAGGCGTTGCGAGTGTTGAGCTGGCAGAGGGAATGTCAGACGCGGCAACTAGCAGTGCTCGTAGCGTCAAACATCACCACCCAGTGGAGTTAGAAGTCACAGAAATCACGATCACCGTTGATCGTTCTCCCACTGAAGCAATGAAAAAGCAATAACGCCTTCGTTTAGTAGAGTCTACCTAACGAAACCGTAGTGAAAGGCAGTCGTCAATTATTTATGAGTAGCAGGAAGCAGATATGAAAAACTTATTTTTAGTCGTGTTAACGTTATTGGCGTTTAACGCGTTTGCTGGCAGCAACCAAGTCGCCGAAGCGAGATTTAAACCTGAGCAAATCGCTAAGTTTGCCAAAGACGTTGAAAAGTATGCGGCCAAACAAGGTGCTAGAGCCTTTATTATTGCTAGAGTTGGGCAGCCCCAATCGAAATTGCCAAAAGGCATTGAGTTTACTCATACGGCAATTGCAGTGTACTCCCAAATCACTGTAGATAATGGTGAAAAGGTAAATGGTTATGCCATTCACAACCTTTATCAAGATGGTGAAAATGGTGGGAAAAGCGCATTGGTAACAGATTACCCAGTTGATTTTTTCTGGGGTGCTTTCGACCTAAAAGCCGGCATAATTATTCCGACACCTGAGCTGCAAACCAAGATTATTGAAGTTATTACCAGTGGTAAGAATCAGTTACTACATAACCCTAAATATTCGTTAATTGCGAATCCGTTTAACAGTCAGTATCAAAATTGTACCGAACATACGCTTGATATTATTAATGCTGCGATTTACCAAACGACTGACAAGCGCCAGTTAAAAGCGAACGCGCGTGAGTATTTTGACCCACAACGTGTCAGAGTCAGTGGCTTTAAATTAGCCTTGGGCGGTTTGTTTGCTGATGGCGTAACGACTCGGGATCACAAAGGAAAAGTGAAAACAGCGTCTTTTGGCTCTATTGGGCGATATCTAGAAAAATATGAACTGGCAGGTGATACCCTTATCTTCAGAGGATAAAGTTGTAAAGCTAGAAGAAAAGCGCTACTTAATAAGAAGTAGCGCTGCTTAATAATACTGAAACGTTATAGGGCTTTTTCCGCCCTTGCTTGATGCAGCTTCTTATAGCTTTCAATCAAACGTAGGTGTGGCTCAATTCCTTCCAGTGCCATGCTGGTTTCAGTCAAGCCATGGAAGTTATCAGTACCATTAATGAGTCCTATTACTTCAGCCATACGATCTTCACCATACATACGAGTGAATGCCGTTTGGTAATGCTCGAATTCAAGCTCTTCATTTAATGCAACTTCCAGTGTGTTGTGTACCGCGCGGAAGAACATAGTGCGTTCCACGGTATTGTCGTTGTATTGAAGGAAGTCGCCAATGAGTTCAAAAGCTTGCTCTAAGCCACCAACTGCTAAGTAGATCAAAATTTTAAGTTCGATAATGGTGAGTTGTCCCCATACCGTATTCTCATCAAACTCAATGCCAATTAGCGTGCGAATATCAATGTAGTTATCTAACTGACTTTCTTCCAAGCGCTCTACTAAATCGATTAGTTCGTCTTCTGATAAGCGATGAAGGTTAAGAATATCTTCACGGTAGTGCAGGGCTTTGTTGGTATTGTCCCAAATCAAATCTTCGACTGGATAAACTTCCGAATAATCAGGTACTAAAATACGGCATGCCGTAGCGCCTAAATCATCGTAAGTGGCGATATAAACTTCTTTACCAAGTGATTCCAAAATGGCGAGTAGCTGTTGGTTCTCTTCTTCATTTGTGCCAGAGAAATCCCATTCCACAAACTCGTAATCTTCCTTGCTACTAAAAAAGCGCCATGAAATGACACCAGTTGAGTCAATAAAGTGTTCAACAAAGTTTTCTGGCTCTTGCACTGCCATACTATTGAACGTTGGTTTTGGTACGTCGTTTAAGCCTTCAAAGCTTCTGCCTTGAAGTAACTCGGTTAAACTGCGCTCTAATGCCACTTCAAAACTAGGGTGTGCACCGAATGATGCAAATACGCCACCCGTTCTTGGGTTCATCAGCGTCACGCACATTACTGGGAATTGACCGCCAAGCGAAGCATCTTTAACAACAACAGGGAAGCCTTGCTCTTCTAACCCTTGAATACCTGCAAGAATGCTTGGGTATTTCTCCAATACGGATAGCGGGACATCAGGCAATACAATTTCTTGTTCAATGATCTGGCGTTTAACCGCACGCTCAAAAATTTCCGATAAACACTGTACTTGTGCCTCAAAAATGTTGTTGCCGGCGCTCATACCGTTACTGAGGAATAAGTTCTCAATTAGGTTAGATGGGAAATATACGGTTTCACCATCTGAATGGCGCTGATAGGGCAGGGCAACAATACCGCGCTCAATATTACCTGAGTTAGTATCAATCAGGTGCGAACCACACAGTTCGTCATCGGGGTTGTAAATTTCTAGTGTGTAGTCGTCCAGAAGACCTGTCGGCAAGCTGTCATCTTCGGTTAGTTGGAACCATTTTTCATTTGGATAGTGAACAAAATCAGCATTCGCTATTTCCTCACCGAAGAATTGGTCGTTGTAAAAGAAGTTGCAGTTTAGGCGTTCAATAAATTCGCCAAGTGCTGAACATAACGCACTTTCTTTGGTCGCTCCTTTACCATTGGTAAAGCACATGGGTGAGGCCGCATCGCGAATATTCAGTGACCACACATTAGGCACAATATTACGCCATGAGGTGACTTCGATTTTCATGCCCAAGTTTTCGAGAATGCCCGTCATGTTCTCAATGGTTTTTTCTAGTGGCAAGTCTTTACCCAAAATGTAAGTCGAAGCGGCTTCATCCGGTGATACCATGATCATGGCTTGGTTGTCGGCGTCTAGGTTGTCGACTGTTTCAATTTTAAACTCTGGGCCGGTTTGAACCACTTTCTTAACGGTACAACGTTCAATTGAACGCAGAATTCCCTTTTTGTCTTTCTCAGAAATATCGTCTGGTAGCTCAACGTTAATCTGGAAGATTTGATTGTAGCGATCTTCTGGATCAACAATATTGTTTTGCGATAGGCGAATATTATCAGTAGAGATGTCTCTGGCCTTACAGTACACCTTAATAAAGTAAGCGGCACACAATGCAGAAGACGCTAAAAAGTAATCAAATGGGCTAGGTGCTGAGCCATCACCTTTATAGCGGATAGGTTGGTCAGCGATAACGGTAAAATCATCAAACTTCGCTTCTAAGCGCAAATTGTCAAGAAAGTTAACCTTGATTTCCATAGAGTATCCTAATAACACGCGAGTAACTTACGTCGATAAAGTTACTGCATTGCTGAGCAGCTAATAGACTGCGTTCAAGCGATAATAAGTATTCCTGTAATTATCGGTGTTTTTAGCCTAATAGTCTTGGAAAAATTGTTACTTTGTAAATAGTAAAGGTGACAATAGTAGTAGGGCTCGCAAACAATGAAACTAGCAAGAAGCCTGAGCAAATAGATACCTCGCAATCCATACTGAAAAATGTTACGGAATTCTCAGCAGGTGACAGCAAAAAAGACAAAGTACTAGCCATTAAAAATCGCCTCAATGCGCTATCTCTGGAGCAAACCTTCGAAAAAAAGCAAATATAGTGATGGAACACGAATTAGAGATTGAAGGCTCAGCGGCAAAGAAGTTCTTGTTAAGTATGATTAAAACCTAGTCAATAAAAATAGCTTTTGGGTAACCAATTGATACAGTTGTCTGTTAACTCATCAATGTAAAATGGCATAGCTAGCGGTAGTTAATTATCCATTTTCAGTCTTTAATTTCGCCAATTAATTTAATTGTTCAAATAAAGTACCATTTTGAAATGGGTGGTGTTATAATCTCGCGCCCGCCGAATTCCGGTTGGGTTTTAAAGGCAGTGACGGGTCAAATTTCTGGCCTTGAATTTATTAACAGCGGAGCACATATAAATGATCCAAATGCAATCACAGCTTGATGTTGCTGATAACAGTGGCGCAAAGCGTGTACAGTGTATAAAGGTCCTTGGTGGCTCGCACCGTCGCTACGCACGCATTGGCGATATCATCAAAGTTGCAGTGAAGGAAGCAATTCCTCGCGGCAAAGTTAAAAAAGGTGATGTTTTAAACGCGGTAGTGGTGCGCACTAAAAAGGGCGTACGTCGTTCAGATGGTTCTACCATTCGTTTCGACGGCAACTCGGCAGTAATGTTAAATGCTAACTTACAGCCAATTGGTACTCGTATTTTCGGGCCAGTAACACGTGAACTAAGAACTGAAAAGTTCATGAAAATCGTGTCACTAGCACCAGAAGTACTATAAGGAGTCACGATAATGGCATCTAAGATTCGTCGTGATGATGAAGTAATTGTACTTGCAGGTAAAGACAAGGGCAAAACTGGTAAAGTTACCAAAGTTCTTGTTGAAGACAGCAAAGTATTTGTGGAAGGCGTTAACTTAGTCAAGAAGCACCAGAAGCCTGTACCTCAGTTACAGCAAGCTGGCGGCATCATTGAAAAAGAAGCACCAATCCACGTTTCAAACGTAGCGATCGTTAACCCTGCGACGGGCAAAGCGGATCGTGTTGGTTTTAGAATTGAAGACGGCAAAAAAGTTCGTTTCTTCAAGTCTAATAACGAATTAGTTTAATATTGGAGTAAACGATGGCGAAACTGCATGATTTTTACAAAGATACAGTTGTAGCTGAACTTCAAAAGAAGTTCGAATACAAAAGTGTCATGCAAGTCCCTCGGATTGAAAAGATCACCCTAAACATGGGTGTTGGTGAAGCTATTACTGATAAAAAAGTATTAGAAAACGCCACAAATGATCTTACTGCAATCTCAGGTCAAAAGCCTTTAATCACGAAAGCACGCAAATCAGTTGCTGGCTTCAAAATTCGTGAAGGCTACCCTATTGGCGCAAAAGTAACTCTGCGCGGTGAGCGCATGTGGGAATTCTTAGAGCGTTTAATCTCTATTTCAGTTCCTCGTATCCGTGACTTCCGTGGCTTGAACCCTAAATCGTTCGATGGCCGTGGTAACTACAGCATGGGCGTGCGTGAGCAAATCATTTTCCCTGAAATCGACTACGATAAAGTCGATAAGATCCGTGGTATGGATATTACTATCACTACTACTGCGGCATCTGACGAGGAAGGTCGTGCTTTGCTGACTGCCTTTAACTTCCCGTTTAAGAAATAAGGTGTAGAGTTATGGCTAAATCATCTATGAAAGCACGCGAAGCTAAGCGCACTAAATTAGTCGCTAAGTACGCAGAAAAGCGCCGTGCACTTAAAGAAATTATCTCAAACGTAAACTCTTCTGAAGAAGAGCGTTGGGATGCAGTATTAAAACTTCAATCTTTACCACGTGATTCAAGTTCTTCACGTCAACGTAACCGTTGTAACGTAACAGGCCGTCCACACGGTTACTTACGTAAGTTCGGTTTAAGCCGTATCAAGTTGCGTGAGCACATGATGCGCGGTGAAGTACCTGGTCTTAAGAAAGCTAGTTGGTAATAAGGAGAAAGCAATTATGATGACTGATCCTATCGCGGACATGTTTACACGCATCCGCAACGGTCAAGCTGCAACTAAAACTGCAGTAACTATGCCTTCTTCAAAGCTAAAAGTAGCTATTGCTAACTTGCTTAAAGAAGAAGGTTACATTTCAGATTTCGCAGTAGCAGGTGAAGCAAAGCCTGAACTAACTGTTGAGTTGAAATACTTCGAAGGTAAAGAAGTAATCGAAACAATCAAACGTGTTTCTCGTCCAGGTCTACGTGTATACAAAGGTCGTGACGAATTACCACAAGTGTTAGCAGGCTTAGGTATTGCTATTGTTTCTACTTCTAAAGGTTTAATGACTGATCGCGCTGCTCGCACTGCGGGCCTAGGTGGCGAGATCATCGGTTTCGTAGCGTAAGGAGCAAGAATATGTCTCGTGTTGCAAAAGCACCTGTGTCAATTCCTGCTGGCGTTACTGTTACGTTATCAGGTCAAGACATTACTGTTAAAGGTCCACAAGGCGAACTTTCTCGCACTATCAACAGCTTAGTAAACGTTGCTCAAGAAGGCGACACTCTTACTACAACTGTTGCTGTAGAAAGCAAAGCGGCGTGGATGCAAGCTGGTACAGCGCGCGCTAACATCAACAACATGGTGGAAGGCGTAAGCAAAGGCTTCACTAAGAAATTAATTCTTAATGGTGTTGGTTACCGTGCAAAAGCTGCTGGTAAAGTGTTAAACCTTTCTTTAGGTTTCTCTCACCCAGTTGATCACGCTATTCCTGAAGGAATCAAGTGTGAAACTCCTAGCCAAACTGAAGTTGTACTTACTGGTGCAGACAAGCAGTTGGTTGGTCAAGTTGCTGCAAACATTCGTTCATACCGTGAGCCAGAGCCTTACAAAGGTAAAGGTATCCGTTACGATGACGAACACGTTCGCCGTAAAGAAGCTAAGAAGAAGTAGGGTAATACGATGGATAAGAAAACATCTCGTTTACGCCGTGCAAAACGTGCACGTGCAAAAATCAGCGAGTTGGGTGCGAATCGTTTAGTCGTATTCCGTACTCCTCGTCACATTTACGCACAACTTATCGCTCCAACTGGCTCTGAAGTAGTTGCTTCTGCATCTACTCTAGACAAAGAAGTGAAAGCACAAGTTGAAAAAACTGGTAACATCGCTGCAGCAACTGCTGTAGGTAAAGCAATCGCAGAACGCGCAAAAGCTAAAGGCATTGAGTCTGTAGCATTTGATCGCTCTGGTTTCCGTTACCACGGTCGCGTAAAAGCGTTAGCAGAAGCAGCTCGTGAAGCTGGCCTTCAGTTCTAGGAGTTGATCATGGCTAATGTAGAAAACACACAACAACAAACAGATATGGCTGAAAAGCTAATCGCTGTTAACCGCGTATCAAAAGTGGTTAAAGGTGGTCGTATTTTCAGTTTCACAGCATTAACTGTAGTTGGTGACGGTAATGGCCGCGTTGGTTTTGGTTACGGTAAGGCACGTGAAGTTCCTGCTGCAATCCAAAAAGCAATGGAAAAGGCTCGTCGTAACTTAGTAACTGTTGACTTGAAGGGTACTACTCTTCAGCACCCAGTTAAGGGTCGTCACTCAGGTTCTAAAGTTTACATGCAACCTGCTTCTGAAGGTACAGGTATCATCGCCGGTGGTGCGATGCGTGCAGTACTAGAAGTTGCTGGCGTTCAGAACGTACTATCTAAAGCGTACGGTTCTACTAACCCAATCAACGTTGTACGCGCAACTATCGGTGCTCTAGCGAACATGAAGTCGCCTGAGTCTGTAGCTGCTAAGCGTGGTAAAAACGTTGCTGACATCTTGGGGTAATCAAGCATGGCTAAAACAGTTAAAGTAACTCAAGTTAAAAGTTCAATCGGTCGCTTACCTAAGCACCGTGCGACATTACGTGGCCTTGGTTTACGTCGTATCAACCACACAGTAGAGTTAGAAGATACTCCTTCTGTACGCGGTATGATTAATCAAGTACATTACATGATTAAGGTGGAGGACTAATTATGCGTTTAAATACATTATCTCCTGCACCAGGCGCTAAATCAGCCAAGAAACGTGTAGGTCGCGGTATCGGTTCTGGTTTAGGTAAAACAGGTGGTCGCGGTCACAAAGGTCAGAAGTCTCGTTCTGGCGGTGGCGTACGTCCTGGTTTCGAAGGCGGTCAAATGCCTTTAAAACAACGTTTACCTAAGTTCGGTTTCACTTCTCGTAAGTCTTTAGTTCACGCTGAAGTTCGTTTACACGAGTTGAACAAAATCGAAGGCGATGTTGTTGACATTCACACGTTAAAAGACGCTAACCTTATCACGCGTAACATTGAAACAGTTAAGATCATGCTTTCTGGCGAGATCACTAAGCCTGTAACAATTCGTGGTATTGGTGTTACTAAAGGCGCACGTGCAGCCATTGAAGCTGCTGGCGGTAAAATCGAGGAATAATACAGACTATGGCTAAACCAGGTACGGATAAAGCTCAAGGTGGACTAACCGAGCTTAAGCAAAGATTATGGTTCGTGGTACTTGCACTTATCGTGTTCAGACTTGGATCATTTGTGCCAATCCCTGGTATTGACGCCGCTGTATTAGCTCAGTTGTTTGAACAACAAAAGGGCACCATCGTAGAAATGTTTAACATGTTCTCTGGTGGTGCACTTGAGCGTGCCTCTGTACTGGCACTCGGTATTATGCCGTACATTTCAGCTTCGATTATCATGCAGTTATTAACTGTAGTTCACCCAGCAATGGCTGAACTGAAAAAAGAAGGTGAAGCTGGACGTCGTAAGATCAGCCAGTACACTCGCTACGGTACTTTAGTATTAGCAACAGTTCAGTCAATCGCGATTGCTCGTGGTTTACCGGCTATGATGCCTGGCCTCGTGATTAACGAAGGCATGGGCTTCTACTTCACTGCGGTCGTTTCTTTGGTTACCGGCACCATGTTCTTAATGTGGTTAGGTGAGCAAATTACCGAACGTGGTATTGGTAATGGTATCTCGATTTTAATTTTCGCTGGTATTGTTGCTGGTATGCCATCCGCTGTTGGTCAAACAGCAGAGATGGCGCGTCAAGGTGAATTGCACTTATTAGTATTATTGCTAATTGCAGTGATTGTGTTCGCAGTAACCTTCTTTGTTGTATTTGTTGAACGTGGTCAACGTCGTATCGTTGTTAACTACGCGAAGCGTCAACAAGGCCGTAAGGTGTTTGCTGCACAAAGCACGCATTTACCATTGAAAGTGAATATGGCTGGTGTTATTCCACCAATTTTCGCTTCAAGCATTATCTTGTTCCCTGGAACATTGGCTAACTGGTTTGGTCAAGGTGATGGTGCGGTAGCTGATTTCTTCCAGAACTTGTCAATGGCAATTTCTCCGGGTCAGCCTCTGTATGTAATGCTACTAGCTGCTGCGATAATCTTTTTCTGCTTCTTCTACACGGCGTTGGTTTTCAACCCGCGTGAAACAGCAGATAACCTGAAAAAGTCTGGTGCGTTTATTCCAGGTATTCGTCCTGGTGAGCAGACTTCGAAATATATCGATAAAGTAATGACGCGTTTAACCTTAGCTGGTGCGTTATACATTACTTTTATATGTTTGGTTCCTGAGTTTATGATGATTGCGTGGGACGTTCAGTTCTACTTTGGTGGTACATCGCTACTTATCATTGTTGTAGTAATCATGGACTTTATGGCACAAGTACAAACTCATTTGATGTCTCATCAATATGACAGCGTGCTTAAAAAAGCTAATCTTAAAGGCTACGGCCGATAAGGTTTAACGGAGTAGTAAGATGAAAGTTCGTGCATCCGTAAAAAAGATTTGCCGCAACTGTAAAGTTGTTAAGCGTGCAGGTGTTGTTCGTGTAATTTGCAAGACCGACCCTAAGCACAAGCAACGCCAAGGTTAATTTACCCTTAGCTAGCTAAATCTTTTAGAAGTGGCATTATGGAGATATTTCTGTATAATGCCGCTTCGCTTTGCAAAAAGGTTCAGGTTGAGTATCCTAACGGGCTTTTCAACCTGTGGTTATTAATTTTTAAATATAGGAGATGTGTTAGTGGCCCGTATCGCTGGCATTAACATCCCTGATCGTAAGCATGCAGTAATTGCCCTTACTGCGATTTACGGTATCGGTTTAACTCGCTCAAAAGCAATTTTGGCGGCAACTGGTATCGCAGAATCTACTAAGATCAGCGAATTAGACGAAGCTCAAATTGATTTGCTTCGTGCAGAAGTGGATAAGTACACCGTTGAAGGTGACTTACGCCGTGAAGTTTCTATGAACATCAAGCGTCTGATGGACCTTGGCTGTTTCCGTGGTATTCGCCATCGTCGCAGTCTTCCTCTACGTGGTCAACGCACTAAAACTAATGCGCGCACCCGTAAAGGTCCTCGTAAGCCTATTAAAAAGTAACGAGGTAATTAGACATGGCTAAAACTCCAGTTCGTACGCGTAAGCGCGTAAAAAAACAAGTTGCTGATGGCATGGCTCATATCCATGCTTCTTTCAACAACACAATCGTAACTCTTACTGACCGTCAAGGTAATGCATTATCTTGGGCAACTGCTGGTGGTTCAGGTTTCCGTGGTTCACGTAAATCTACTCCATTTGCTGCTCAGGTAGCTGCAGATCGCGCTGGTAAAGCTGCGCAAGAGTTTGGTTTGAAGAATATTGAAGTATTCGTTAAAGGTCCAGGTCCAGGTCGTGAATCTGCAATCCGTGCCTTAAATGCTGCTGGTTTTAAAATCACCAACATTACTGACGTTACTCCTATTCCTCATAATGGTTGTCGTCCTCCTAAGAAACGTCGCGTTTAATTAGGATAGTTGGAGAAAGAAAATGGCAAGATATTTAGGTCCTAAGCTAAAACTTAGCCGTCGTGAAGGTACTGACTTATTCCTTAAGTCTGGTGTTCGCGCGATCGATACTAAATGTAAAATCGAAACTATCCCAGGTCAGCACGGCGCGCGTCGCGGTCGTTTATCTGACTATGGTGTTCAGCTTCGTGAAAAACAAAAAGTACGTCGTATCTACGGTGTATTAGAGAAGCAATTCCGTAACTACTACAAAGAAGCGGCTCGTCTAAAAGGCAACACAGGTGAAAACTTGTTACAACTTTTAGAAACTCGTTTAGACAACGTAGTTTACCGCATGGGTTACGCAAGCACACGTGCTGAAGCACGTCAGCTAGTGAGCCACAAAGCAATCGTAGTAAACGGTGTTGTTGTAAACATTCCATCTTTCACTGTTAAAGCAGAAGATGTGGTTTCAATCCGTGAAAAAGCTAAAACTCAAGCGCGTATCGTTGCTGCTTTAGAATTAGCTGAACAACGCGAGAAGCCAGTCTGGGTTGAAGTAGACAACAAGAAAATGGAAGGCGTGTTCAAGCGTGTTCCTGAGCGTTCAGACTTGTCTGCTGAAATTAATGAACAGTTGATTGTCGAGCTTTACTCGAAGTAAAGCTGAACTTTAAGAGAGGACACAATGCAGGGTTCTGTAACCGAATTCTTAAGACCACGTTTAGTAGATGTTGAAACTATCAGCCCTACTCGCTCTAAAGTTACACTAGAGCCATTAGAGCGTGGTTTTGGTCACACTTTAGGTAACGCTTTACGTCGTATTTTACTATCTTCAATGCCAGGTTGTGCTGTCACGGAAGTAGAAATTGATGGCGTATTACACGAGTACAGCAGTAAAGAAGGTGTTCAAGAGGACATCATCGAAATTTTGCTGAACCTTAAAGGACTAGCCGTTCGCTTAGAAGGCAAAAACGAAGCTGTTCTAACGATCACAAAGTCTGGTGAAGGCCCTGTTACGGCTGCTGATATTCAGCACGATGGTGATGTAGAAATTGCAAATCCAGAGCACGTTATTTGTCACTTAACAGGTGACGGCTCTATCAGCATGCGTATCAAAGTAGAGTTAGGTCGTGGTTACGTTCCAGCTTCTACTCGTCGCGAAGCCGAAGAAGAAGAGCGAGCAATTGGCCGTTTATTGGTTGATGCTTCATTCAGTCCTGTAGAAAGAATTGCTTATGACGTAGATTCTGCACGTGTTGAACAACGTACAGATCTAGATAAGCTAATTATCGACATGGAAACTAACGGTACGTTGGATCCAGAAGAAGCTATCCGTCGCGCTTCAACTATTTTAGCTGAACAGCTAGATGCGTTTGTTGAGTTACGTGATGTGACAGAAGTGGAGCAAAAAGAAGAGAAACCTCTATTTGACCCAATTCTTCTTCGTCCTGTTGATGACTTAGAGTTAACTGTTCGTTCAGCGAACTGTTTAAAAGCAGAAGCAATTCAGTATATCGGTGATTTAGTACAGCGTGCAGAAGTAGAACTTCTTAAAACACCTAACTTAGGTAAGAAGTCACTTACTGAAATCAAAGACGTGTTAGCGTCTCGTGGTTTATCTTTAGGTATGCGCCTAGAGAACTGGCCACCAGAAAGCATTGCTGATAACGACTAAATCGATATCGTAACCTAATAGTAGAGAAGGATTAACTTATGCGCCATCGTAAAAGCGGTCGCCAGTTAAACCGTAATAGCAGTCATCGCCAAGCGATGTTCCGCAATATGGCAAGCTCTTTAGTTAAGCACGGTGTGATCAAAACTACTGTTGCTAAAGCTAAAGAATTACGTCGCGTAGTTGAGCCACTAATTACATTGGCAAAAACTGACAGCGTTGCAAACCGTCGTTTAGCATTCGCTCGTACACGTGACCAAGAAGTAGTAGGTCTTTTATTCAGCGAACTTGGTCCTCGTTACCAAGAGCGTCCAGGTGGTTACACTCGCATTCTTAAATGCGGTTACCGTACTGGTGATAAAGCGCCTATGGCTTATGTTGAGTTAGTAGATCGTCCAGTTGTTGAAGAAGCAGCTGAAACAGAAGAAGCTAACACTGAAGCATAAACCACGCTTTAAGTGAAAGACTAAAAAACGGAGCTTAGGCTCCGTTTTTTTATGGCTGAAATTTGAGCTCAATTAACGAGGTGCCTCAGTTTTTCATTGCGAATGTGCTTCTTTCAACTATTCACTTTATATCTGCTTTGTATCTAGCTAAAACTAATTAACAGACAAATTTCACTGCCAGTCTTAGAACAAATCACTTGTTCACAATTCTCTGTATGAGCCTGAGATTAGCAAGGTTAGTTTTGATGGCAATTTTAAGCTTGTTATCCTGAGCAGAGGTTTATTGCTCTTCCGTGATTAAATGGTAATCATGTAGCAAGGCTTTAATTTTGTCCTTTTCATAAGGCTTGCTTAGATGGGCGTTCATGCCTAGTGCCAAATATTGTGAAACTTCCTGTTCAGTCACATTAGCTGTTAAGGCGACAATGGGTAGGGTTTCCTTATCGTAGTCCTTTCTGAGCGCTCTAGTGGCATCCATACCATCCATTACGGGCATTTGTATGTCCATCAGTACTAGTGGGTACTTAGTAACGGCAACAGCGTTGATCGCATCCTTACCATTTTCAGCTAAATCAACATTAACGCCAAATTCAGTTAGCAAGTTTTTAGCTACTAGTTGGTTGATCCGATTATCTTCAACCAAAAGTACGGTTTTTTTACGCTGATTTTCCGGCTGCGTTTTATTACTTACCTTTGCATCATCATTTGCCTCCTTCTTCTGTGTTGCCAAAGACGGAGGAGGGCTAGGAGTTATTTGCTTGGTGGCTATATGCTGATCGCACTTCTCAGTAAGTGCACGCTCTAGGCTAGCTATGGTCACAGGCTTTGCTAAATACTTAAAACTGCCGCTATCTTGTGTCTGAGCTCTAATGTACTCAGGGCTAAATGCGCTACAAATGATGGCACAACCAACAGCATCGGCATGATTATTCAGGTGATTGATTAGGTTCAAGCCGTTTTGCTTCGGTAAATGCCAATCCAATAGCACAATGTTGAAGTAAGATTCTTGTATCTTGGCTATAGCTTCAATTACTGTCGCTGCAATTACGACACTAGCCCCTAATCGTTTACACATCTGAGCAATAACTTGTTGCGTCACTTTGTTGTCTTCAACGAGTAGTAGTCTACTGCCCTGAAGGGGGAGGGCGTTTTTACTAGGAGAACCTGTTTGAACGGAATCTTGGATACTATTAGGTATGCGTTTTTGGGAGTCTACTCTAACTAGTTGATCGGCATTTTCGGTGTTAACTAGCTCTACTGGTAACGTTAAGGTAAAGGTCGAACCCTTACCCAGCTCGCTAGTAACATGGATATCACCATTCATTAATTTAGCTAACTTTTTACTGATGGCCAAACCTAGACCAGTCCCACCATATTTTCGAGTTGTCGAGTTATCTGCCTGAGTAAATCGTTCAAATAGACTCGCTAGCTGTTTAGCTGATAAGCCAATCCCCGTATCTTCTACCGCGAAGGCTATGGTATTGTCAGCGTTAAGTTTTACCGAAATTAATACATGGCCTTGGTCGGTAAATTTAATTGCATTGGAGGTGAGGTTTAGTAGAATTTGGCTGATCCTAACGGGATCGCTGATAATTTTTGCTGGTATTTGTTCATCGATATCAAAGATTAATTCAATACCTTTTTCTTCCGCCGGCCGACCAACTAATACACTTAAATTATCAAATACATCAATAAAGTCAAATGTCACATGTTCGATATTTAGCTTGCCTGACTCTATCTTAGAAAAGTCGAGAATATCGTTAATCACTGTTAGCAATGAATTAGCCGAAAATAATAACTTGTCTAGGTAATCTTTTTGCTCCCTGTTTAGTGGTGTGCTTAAACATAATTCAGCAAGGCCAATAATTCCCGTCATTGGCGTTCGAATTTCATGCGACATATTGGCTAAGAATTTACTTTTTACCTCAGCGCTTTCTCTATATTTTTCATTTTTAAGGGTGAGTTCTTTTTGCAAGCGCAGTAGCACTGTAATTACCAGTGTTAGGGCGGCAATAAGCATGGCTAAAAGGCTAATAAAGGTACTTTGTTCAGCTTGCTTAATCGTAATTGTTTGCTTATCTAGTGCCGCTTGAAGTGCACTATTTACATCAAGCGATTCCATTGCGAGCTTAAGTTCGTCAGACTTAATGGTGTTTTCGAGAATAAAGACAACATGCTGCATAAACAATCCCCAGCTATTGTCAGATGCTGTTCTAATGGCAACATCTTGGTCAATCGTTTGTAGGAGTTCTAATAACTCAGATTGCAATGCTTGATTCGGGGCAATAATAAATAGGAAAAGCCGTTTGGTTAATAAGCTAAGCTTGTTTAATTGGGGTGTTGAAAGCTCGGTTAATTTGGTACTGGCAACTAGTTGTCTCGAGGTTTTTAGCATAGTGACGAGTTGCATATAGCTACTTGAAAGTTCGTTGTACCTTTTAACTAAAAACCTAACTTCACTATCAGCCGGCAACTTAATTAAAAGTTGATCAATTTCGAACTGAAGTTGCGCATAAATGTCGTAGTGTCTTTGAGCAGCGAAGTTTGTATTAACCACCTCATTAGTGTGTTTAGGAACAAGCTGCGCAAGCTTGGAAAGGTGGTTTAAGGATTCATGCTCTTGAGATTTCGTATGATGTAGATTTACGCCAATTACTGAGCCGATACAAAATATCGCTAAGCAAACTATTTCAGGTAGGTACTTAAAAATATTCATGACAAGCTAGTGACTCATTGGCGCGGTAAAACTTTCTAATAAGGCAACCAAGTCATTAATATCTTCGCTTGATAACTCTCTGCCTAACTGTGTTTTGGCCATTATCTGTATTGCTTCTGGTAAGGTTTTAACTGCGCCATTGTGAAAGTAAGGGGCGGTTAAGGCGACATTTCTTAGGCTAGGTACTTTAAATACATATAAGTCGAGTGGATCGCTAGTAAGGTGAAACTTACCTTTGTCTGCCGCCAACTCAGCAGGAATATCACCCACTTGACCTAGTTTTTGAAATAGATTACCACCAATATTACGCCCCTGATGGCAGGCACTGCAGCCAAACTGCGTAAATTTATCTAGGCCACGAAGCTGCTGTGGAGTCAGTGCGCTTTCATCACCGAGTAAGTAGCGATCAATAGGGGCATTAGGGGTTATCAAAGATTGCTCGAAAATAGTCAGCGCTTGAACGATGTGTTCACTCTCAATATGACTTACGCCTAGGGTTTTAAAGGCGGTTGAGAAGTAGCTATCTTGGCTTAGTTTGTTGATCACCTCAGGCCAAGATGTCGCCATTTCAATGGGATTGTGAATAGGGCCGTCAATTTGTTGTGCTAGGCTATTGGCTCTGCCATCCCAAAATTGTTTAAAGTTAAAAACTGCATTAAGTACTGTAGGGGAGTTACGAGAACCGGATTGACTGCCAACGCCAGTAGAAACACTAAAGCCGTCATCACCACCAAAATCCAGCATATGGCAGGAAGCGCAAGAAATCGTATTGTCTTTGGAGAGTAGTGGGCTGTTAAATAAGGCTTTGCCTAATGAGGCCCATTGTTGATCGACAATATAGTTTGTCGGTAAAGGTTGAATCGCATGATCAACATTGACAAAGTCGTACTGCGTTTTGTTGAGCAAAGTTTCGCTTTTATCGTAGCTTATTGTTAAAAAAACAAAATAACTAAAGGGAATGGAGATAGCTAAAGCAATTCCAACGATAAGTGACTGATAATACCGCTTAACCATTAATCCGTTCTATGCCATTCAAATACCTCCTTAGTTTAGCTGAATAATAAACAATTAGAATGGCTTGACCTGAAAATTGATTGCCCGTATAACAAAACTCCTTGGCCTTAAAAGTGAATTAAGTGACTTTCAATGTCTTCACGTAATCCCATCATTGCTGTAACTGGTTCGTCAGGTGCAGGTACATCAACAACGACTGAGTCGTTCGAGCATATTTTTCGCACGTTAGATATTACCTCTGCCAATGTTGAGGGAGACAGCTTTCACCGTTATTCGCGCCAAGAAATGGATTTAGAAAAGCGTAAAGCTCGTGATGAAGGACGCAATATTAGTTACTTTGGTGATCAAGCCAATGACTTTGATGCACTAGAAAAACTCTTTAAAGATTACAGTGAAACGGGCAAAGGCCAAATGCGCCGTTATTTGCATACCTTTGACGAAGCTGTGCCCTATAACCAAATGCCAGGAACTTTTACGCCATGGGAAGATTTAGGTGAAGGAACAGATTTACTGTTTTACGAGGGCTTACATGGCGGCGTGGTAACCGACAAAAACGATGTTGCTCAGCATGTTGATTTACTGATTGGCATGGTACCGATTGTCAATTTAGAATGGATACAAAAAATTATCCGCGACACTAACAAGCGCGGCCATAGCCGTGAAGCGGTAACTCATAGCATTGTTCGTTCGATGGACGACTATATCAACTTTATTACACCGCAATTTTCTCGCACTCATGTTAACTTTCAGCGCGTGCCAACGGTTGATACTTCAAACCCATTTAGCGCTAAAGCCATTCCGTCATTAGATGAAAGTTTTGTCGTTATCCGTTTTCGTGATTCAACCCATATTGATTTTCCTTACTATTTGTCGATGATTGACGGTGCTTTTATGTCACGCGTTAATACCTTGGTGGTGCCGGGTGGTAAAATGGGCTTTGCAATGGAGTTAATTCTAACCCCGCTGATCAAAGAGTTGATGGACAAAAAAGCGGAAGCGAACAAACAGCTCGATTGGATGTCAGATCTATAAATGTTGGCGTTAGTGGTTCGCGTTGTTCTATGGATAGCACTGCTTTCCTCTAGCTTTACGCTGAGTGCCAATAACATTCTAATTACTGACTTACAAAAATCGGAAGATAATCAGTGGTCGGTTACCTATCGCAGTAAAACGCCAATCCAAAGCATTCAGTTTCATCATTCACCGGATGACTCGCGCTTTGACCGTTGGCAACTATTAGACAAAGGCTACGTTTTACGTAAGGTCAACGGTAAGGACTCTGTTTTTCGCAACGATAATACTCGCTTTACTTCGGTTTCATTCGCATTAACGCCAACCTACACACATCTGCCTAAGTCCTATGCGCCATTTGCGGTATTTTCAGACGGCTCGATATTGCTGCATAGCGGGCGTTTTTTTGCGTGTGCAGTTTTGTGCAGGGGTAATGAGCATACTTGGTATTTAACGCTGTCTGCGCCGCCTAGCGAGCGTATTATCCTCAATGGGCAATCAGCTTATGGCAAAGTTAGTTGGTATGATGATAATGATGGTCGAAAAGTATTTGTTGGCAACACAGAAGTCAACGACACTCGCTATTACATCTCGGTGATAGACAATGCCCTACCTGAAGAGGTTACTTCTGCCCTTCATCAATTCTTGCCAAAAGCAATCACCGCAATGGCGGAGCGTTTTCCTAAATTGCCACGCAAACCTATGCTTTTTGCCTCGTTTGAGCAAACCAGTGGTGAACGCTATGGCCGTCAAGGCGGGGTATTACCCGATCAGATCTTTATGCACTGGTACGGTCAGCTAAAGCAAACCAATCCTTATGATTTAATCTGGTTTTACGCCCATGAAGTGGTGCACCTTTATCAAGGTAGCTATGTACAACATATCAGCGCTCAAGACGCTTGGATACATGAAGGTCACGCTGAGTTTGTAGCGGGCGAGTTACTCATGACCTTTTACCCTGAGGCGAAAACTTTTGTTGAACAAAAGCGTCAACAGGCGAAGCTTAGCTGTGAAGTAAAGTTATCAGAAACTCTGGTGGATGAATTTGCTGAGCAGCAAGCCTATCAAGCACTCTACCACTGTGGCGCTTACTTTTATCAATTGTTAGCACAATATAGCGGCGTGCCAGATAAAATCAGTTTCGACTATTGGTTAGGATTGGGCTTTAAAGCACAAGCGGGTGGTCAAGTGAACAAGGCAACGGCATTAGCGGTTGCCAATCTTTTCCTCTCTGATGATGATTACCAGCAAGTGCTAGATACATTTGGATGGTAGTATAGCTGAGCTCTGCCCAGTTCGGCTCTGCTTAGCCCAGCTCGGCTTAGCTCAGCTCGGCTTAGTCCAGTTCGGTTTGGATTAGTTTTGTAAAACTACGCTTCTACAATTTCAAAGTCGTGAGTAATCTTGACGGTTTTATTGAGCATTAGTGCAACTGAGCAGTATTTGTCTGCTGATAAGCTGACAGCACGCTCAACATGCTTGGCGGCAACGTCTGTCCCAGTGATCACAAAATGTAGGTGAATATCAGAGAATAAACGTGGCACAGAATCAACACGTGTAGCGTCAATTTCGACACGACAGTCGGTGATCTTTTGACGTGCTTTTTGCAGAATACTGACCACATCAACTGATGAGCAGCTGCCAAGCGAGAGGAGAACATTTTCAAGTGGGCTTGGTGCGGTTTTACCGCCATTTGCGTCAAGTACCAATGAATGGCCACTTTCAGACTGTGCTAAAAACAGTTCTTCGCCAGCCCAAGTAACGGTTGCTTTCATAATTGCCTCTGTCGTTGTTATATCAGATGTAAATTCGTATTGAGGAGCCTGTTTGCCCCTCTAACGAGTTTAGTGAGGAAGGTGGTGAATTTCGGTATCAAATAGGTTTTTGATCAAGGTAGCAAATTCTTTAAGAAATACGCGCTGTTTATCAGAGACGGCATTGTTAACAACGGCTGATAAAATCTCTTCTAAATCATAAACAATAGAATCAACCTCGCGAATAATCATATTGCGTTGGTTAAAGGTTAAATCTTCGTTTTGGCTGCACACCAAAATGATCTGTTCGCTGAGCTCTTGCTCAATCACTTCCATTACGGTTTCACCGCTATTGCTGTTATTGGCGTTTTCAAACAAGCTTAAGTGTTCAGTGAGGTATTCAATGATATGAACATAACCTTCAGTATCGGTAACCATAATTCATCAAAGTTAATGTTAAATTGGCAGATACTTTACTCTTAATCGCTTGTCTGACGCAAGTTTGCCGGTAGCGTCGTAGGAAATTTATCGAAGGAAAATGTCGCTTGGTTAACACGGTGTAAATAACGCGTTTAGCTAAGGTAACCGAAGGGTTTGAGTGGTTAGGTAGTCATATCAATTGACTTTAAAACGCATCAAATGATTAGCGTAGAATTTGGTCGAGCAGAGGGAAATTTAAGGAGTAAAGGTCGCGCTACTACTGCATAAATTAATACAGTAACAGCGCGTATCGTTCGCTTATTGCTGAGCTAGTGGTTAGCTTTAAGGCTAAGCGACTGGAGAGTTGAGCAACTAGGCAGCAACGTTAGTGCTGGCGAAAATCTTGTCGGCAGAAGCTGCAACAAAGCCTGTGTATAACTCACCATTTTCTAGTGGGTAGCGTTTCGCAAATTCGTAAAAACAGCTAGGAATGCTAACGGTTTTATCAGTGAACGCTACTTCAGCGTGATCTGCCATGGTTGAAGACTGCTCTAGCTTCACCGTTTCGTCACCTTTAATTTCGCCACCAACACTGTTTAGCGTAAAACCAGCGTCTTTTAGTGAATCATTTACTGAAACGATAGTTTCATGGTTTTCTAGGTGGTTAATGCTTACCGTAAAGTGGTTTGCACGGTAACCCCATGCCGCAACCCAAGCTGCGTACTCACTTTCTGCTAATAGTGTTTGGTAGTCTTCATGGCTTACTTGCCACTGACGACCTGAGTATAAGAAGTTTTCTGCAGTAACTGCTTCTTCTGGCAATTGCTCAACTAACTTGTGGATAATCGCTTGTGCTTCAGGTGAGAATTCTTCAACTAATAATTCGCTGATAAATACTTTTGGCTGAGTGCTGTCAGCGTGCTCAAAATGCTTAGCGTAAAGCTTTTTCGCTTCAAAGTTGTACTCACCACACTCTTTGTAACCAAGCGCTAATAAGTGAGCTGCTAGCTTGTCTAAGCCAACCTTTTCAATGTTAAAAGTGCGGTAAGCAACGTGATCGTTAATCACATCGTTGCCCGAGCCTAATAACTGGTGAATTTTTTCCGCAGACGGAGTCACGGTTAAGTAGTGTTGCCAAATGTTGTTAAATAATTGTGTAACTTGCGCAGTCATAACAGTTCCTAATAAGAGGCGAATTAAACGCTAATAAATCATTAGTTAGGGTTAAGATCCCGTTATTAAATTCGTTGATAAAATGAATTCAAATAACGTGAATAAGAGGGCGTCAGGTCAGCGAGCGCTTAGGTGTAAAAGTTGAGCATGACGAAAGCAAACGCTAACTTGTCGTCAGTGATTTAGATTTGATCAATACTTTTGAAAAATGCTGGGCGAAAGCCTGCAGTTTTTAGTTGATACGTCAGCTTCATGGTCGATATTTTAATCAATCGTATGCCTGTTTACTATACCATTGCCATGCTAAAAGAAGGCATGATAAAGAAAGCGGGCATACGAAAGATTAATCAAGATCAATTAAATGCTTAATCCTGGGCTTAATGTTGCAGGCATCGCCACCTTGTCAGCTTCAACAGAGGCCACAGGGTACGCACAGTAATCTGCTGCGTAGTATGCCGATGCACGGTGGTTACCGCTATCACCAATACCACCGAAAGGTGCCGCGCCGCTGGCGCCGGTGATTTGCTTATTCCAGTTCACAATACCGGCACGAATGCGAGCGAAGAAGTAATCGTAATCGTCTTTGCTGTCGGCAAGTAGACCCGCTGACAAACCAAAACTGGTGTTGTTAGCTTCTACAATCGCTGCATCAAAATCTGTGTAGCGGAACACTTTCAATAGTGGGCCAAAGTGCTCTTCATCTGGTAATGCATCAATCGCAGTAACGTCAATAATACCCGGTGAAACAAAACCTGTGTCAGCTTCTAAGTGCTTCAATTCAACTAGGCTGTTACCGCCCAATTCAACTAATTGTGCTTGCGCTGCCACTAAACCTTGTGCCGCTTTGGCTGAAATCATTGAACCAATAAATGGTTGTTCTTCGGCATCGAAATGACCAATTTTGATATTCTTTGTCACTTCAACTAATTTGGCAATAATAGCATCGCCTTGAGCATCGTTTTTAATGAATAAACGACGGGCACAAGTACAGCGTTGACCTGTGGTGATAAAGGCCGACTGAATAATCTCGTGCACTGCACCATCAACATCAGCAACGTCTTTAACGATAAGCGGGTTATTACCACCCATCTCTAACGCTAAGATTTTACCCGGCTGGCCACCAAATTGTTCGTGTAGCAATTTACCTGTGGTTGAAGAGCCAGTGAAGAATAGGCCGTCAATTTGTGGGTGACTTGCTAGCGCTTTACCGGTTTCTAATTCACCTTGTACTAGGTTAATCACACCCGCTGGTAAGCCTGCTTTTTCCCAAAGTTTTAACGTGAACTCAGCTACTTTCGGGGTTAATTCACTTGGCTTAAATACCACAGTGTTACCTGCGATTAGCGCTGGCACAATGTGGCCATTTGGTAAGTGGCCTGGGAAGTTGTATGGGCCAAATACCGCAACAACACCGTGTGGCTTATGGCGAATAAACGCTTTTGCGCCTGGCATTGGGTTTTCAACGGTACCCGTGCGCTCGTGGTAAGACTTTAATGATAGGCCAATTTTACCCATCATTGCCGCTGCTTCTGTGCGGGTTTCCCACAATGGCTTGCCAGTTTCTTCAGCAATAGTACGCGCCATTGCTTCTTTGTTTTCTTCTAGCTGCTTGCCGTACGCTTCAATTACCGCGATACGGTCTTCTAAGTTTTGCATTGACCAGCTAGTAAATGCGGTGCGAGCGGCTTTAATCGCTTCATCTACTTGCGTTGCAGTAGCTGTGTTTCCTTGCCAAATGACTTCATTTTTTGCAGGGTTAAGCGAGGTAACTTCATGGCCTTGGCCAGCTTGCCATTGACCATTGATAAATTGAATTGCTTGCGTCATATGTATTTCTCTATGTTCTTGCTGTCGGTATCACTCTGTAATGTCGTAAGCAGAGCAACCACAAAGCAATAAGCTTAGTTAGCGACGATACGTACCCAGTCGCCTTCACCGATATTTAAGGCATCAGCAACCGCGTGGTTGATCACTACTTGATTAGCCGTTTCTCTAACCGAAGCATGCGCTTGTGTGGCACGAAAATCTTTCACCTTGGTATTACAGATAATGTAGTTCGTGGTTTCATCAACACCGCCAAAGATCACTTGATACTTTCGGCTTTCGTTGACGGTACGAATACTACCTTTGGTCGCTTCAACCGTTGGGCCGGCATCAAAGATGTCAACGTAGCCACGACGAGCAAAACCTTCGGCTTCCAGTAAGCGTAGCGCTGGAACAGTTTTGTCATGTACCTTGTTAATCACTTGCTGGGCGTCTTTGCTCAGTAGGTTGACGTAAATTGGATACTTCGGCATTAACTCGGCAATAAAAACTTTCTTGCCAATACCCGTTAGATAATCTGCGGTTGGAAAATCCATCGAGAAGAAGTGTTCTTCTAACCATGCCCAAAATGGCGAGCGGCCATCATCGTCAGACACGCCACGCATTTCGGCAATCACCGTGTCAGAGAAGCGTTCGCTGTGCTCTGCCATGAACAAGAAGCGGAAGCGTGAAAGGAAGCGGCCATTGTTATTCTTGCGGTGCGACTCACTTAAAAACAAGGTGCAAATTTCTGAAGCACCTGTGTAGTCGTTACACAAAGACAAGGTTTCGACGGTATTGTAAATGCCGAGCTCACGTGAGTTGTGAACCACTTTGCCTAAATGATAGTGATAAAATGCATCTTCTAAGCCGACTGCCGCTTCGATGCCGCTAGTACCGACAACTTGACCTGTTTCGGTATCTTCCATGACGAACAAATAGCCCTCATTACCCGGCTGAGTAACCTGACTATCAAATGAACTTACCGAATGGTTAATACGATTGGTGAGCAGTTCTTCGTTAACAGGGAGTGATGTAAAACCGTGTCCTGATTCGACGGCGATGCGATGCAAAGCATCATAATCGCTAGTTTGAATAGGGCGTATAATAATCATAAATCTGTCTCTGTAGAGAAATAACGCTTGCTGCTTTATTAAAATTAAGCTTCGGCAAGCGTTATTTAGTTGGCTTATTTTACTGGTTAAGTTTAACTGTTTGATTCAGCGCCTAAGCTTATGTACTTAGTTTATTTGCTTGGCTAAGGCGCTTAGCTTAATAGCTTAGTTCAGCTCGGTTGATTACTGAGCTAATTTTGCTACTGCTTTTTCAAAACGTGCTAAACCTTCAGCAATATCGGCATCAGGAATAATTAGCGACGGTGCAAAACGAACAATGCTAGCGCCAGCTACTAAGGTCATTACACCTTCTTCCATCGCAGCAACTAAGAAGTCTTTTGCACGGCCTTGGTATGCTTCAGTTAGCACGGCACCCACTAATAAACCTTTACCACGGATTTCTTGGAAAACATTGTACTTTTCGTTGATTGCCTTTAAACCATCAAAGTAAAGTTTTTCTTTTGCTTTTACGCCGTCTAATACCGCTTGGTCGTTAACCGTATCAAATGCTGCTTCACCAACTGCACAAGCTAGTGGGTTACCGCCGTATGTGCTGCCGTGCGTACCAATTTTAAGGTGCTTAGCAATCTCAGTTGTCGTTAACATAGCGCCGATTGGGAAACCGCCACCTAGTGCTTTAGCTGACGTTAAAATATCAGGTGTTACACCTAAGCCCATGTATGCATAAAGTTCACCTGTACGGCCAACACCGGTTTGCACTTCATCGAAAATTAATAGTGCATTGTGCTGGTTACAAAGCTCACGGACACCTTCAACAAATTCTTGTGTTGGTGAAACAATACCGCCTTCACCTTGTAGTGGCTCCATCATTACTGCACAAGTTTTGTCAGAGATTAGCTCTTTGAATGACTCTAGGTTGTTGTACTCAGCGTGTACTACATCACCTGGTTTAGGACCAAAGCCGTCAGAGTATGCTGCTTGACCACCAACTGTTACCGTGAAGAAAGTACGGCCGTGGAAACCTTGTTTGAATGAGATAATTTGTGACTTTTCTGCGCCAAAGTTATCTAGTGCCCAACGACGTGCAAGTTTTAATGCCGCTTCGTTAGATTCCGCACCTGAGTTTGCGAAGTAGATTTTTTCAGCGAACGTGCTGTCTACCATTTTTTTCGCTAAACGCAGTGCTGGCTCGTTGGTCATTACGTTTGATAGGTGCCAGATTTTCTCGCCTTGCTCTTTTAATGCACCAACTAGTGCAGGGTGGCAATGGCCTAAACAGTTCACTGCGATACCGCCAGCGAAATCGATAAATTCTTTACCTTCTTGATCCCAAACTCGAGAGCCTTCACCGCGTACTGGAATTACTGCTGATGGTGAGTAGTTTGGCACCATAACATCGTCAAATAACGCGCGGTCGACAGGAAAATGGTTCGACATTTTAATCTCCTCTACTTGTGGGCTTGTCTAATTAGTTTTTGCTCAGCTTCTTACGCTGAAAGGGCAAAATTAAGACCGACAGTATGGCAGAAAAATCCATCAATGTCTTGTTTGAGAAGGTTGCAAAGCCAGTAAATTCAAGGCTTGTAGAGATTTATGCATCAAGAGTGCATAACTATTTTAGTCGCCTAAAGGCAGTGATTCCTAGGCGTTCAAGGGAGGCAAAACGCTGTTGGCTAGAAATGCCTTATGAGCTGAGTTCATAACTAATCAAAAAAAAATCTGTGCAATTATCGTCAAAACGAGTGAAACCTTGATGGTAAATTCACCAACAAAGGGTGGAATGATTATCACTTAGTACTTTTCACTTTAAAAGGAAGTCGCAAGCAAACGTTAGGGGAGAAGCGTTTACCCATGAATGTAATCGGGGAAGGTAATTACGGCTGTTAGGCGTTAGCTTAACTGAAGTTCAGTTTAAGGTGATTGATATCGGTTTTCTTAAGCAACGCAATATCTGCCGGCGTTATTTTCGCAACAGACAATAATTGTTTTGCTTCGTCATTATTGATCAGTTCTTCTTTCGCTAAGCTGCGAAACATTACGTAAGCCTTTGCTTTCGTTACCAACTGTGCCAGTTCACTCATTGCCGAGGTGGTACGAGCGAAAGCTAGGTCGAATAATGGTTCGGTAATCGGCAGGCGGTCAAACTTCATTTGTTCAATTAGATCGGCACCCACCATATAACTACGCGTGCACAGCTGTTCTAGTAATAGCTCAGGTGATTGCTCTAGACTGACCAGCGCGTCATGCAATCGCTTATCGCGATTATCGTAAGCATCTTTAATTTCTCGGTTATACGAGTCACTAAATTTTTCAAGAAAACAGCGGGTGACAGCGAGTGTGCCAACATTGGATAACATGCCCGCGGTAAAGGCGCGATACCAGTCTATCCCTTGCGCTTCGCCTAATGCTCTAGTCGCTAAGGCAACTGATAAACTATCGTTCCACAATTTGCGCTTCATCAGCGGGTAAGGCGCTGTGCTAAGTGGTAACCAGTGTTTTAAAATAAAGGTTGGCATCACTAACTTTAAGTTTTCTAAACCAATATAGCTAACGGCCAAATTGGCTTGTGTAACTTTTACGTCTGCATTTTTGCGATACTGAGGTTTATTGACTAGGTTAATTGCTTCTTCAGCCAACCAATGCAAGCTGCTAACCAGCGGGGTAACGCGATTAAGTGAGGCTGCGCGCAATGAGAGAATTTCCAGAATAGCTGGCGCAGCATCTTCTATGGCCAGAAAACTCTGGTAAAAATTTTCTTTTTGCTCGAATTCAGTGTTAATTTCGCCAGCAACTTTGGTAAAGAACTTATTCATTACTTGATTGCGAAAATGTTGCTCACCGTGCTCTTTTATCGCCTTTTCTTGTTTTGCTTGCTCTTCAACTTCGAGTAACTCACGACGACGATGTGCTTGTTCACTGTCTTGGTGATTAAAAGTCACTAGGGTACCAGTTTGCTGCTGGGCAAATTCTTTCTTGATACATAGGCTAATATAGCGCTGATAAAGTACCCAAGTGGCGTCGTGTTGTTCAAAAAGCTGCATGAAGAGTAATTATTATTTTGGCTTACTGGCGATTATAGTTGTTTTTTATATCGACTAAGGCAATAAATTCATGAGGAATTTATGTTAGTCGCGTCATTCTCTGCGGTATTTTGCCAAGAAATTATTCAGGAGTATATGGCCTTGCTCGGTCAATATTGACTCGGGATGAAATTGCACGCTAGCAATTGGTAAGGTTTGATGCTCTAACGCCATGATCTCGTCAAACTCGCCGGTAGCGTGTGTAGTCCATGCTGTGACTTGCAGTTCACTAGGCAGTGATTGGCGATTAACAATCAGAGAATGGTAGCGAGTAACTTCCAGCGGCTGATTGAGATCCTCAAATAAGCCTGAACCCAAATGGCTAATATGACTCGTTTTACCATGCATAACTTGTCGTGCCCGTTCCACTTTAGCACCAAAATGCTGCGCAATGCATTGATGCCCTAAACATACGCCTAGAATGGGGATAATTCCGGCAAAATGGGCGATAGCCGCCAGTGAAATACCTGCTTTATCGGGATCACAAGGGCCAGGGGAAACCACTAAATATTGAGGGGCTAACGCTTCGATGTCGGCAATAGTAACTTCGTCATTACGAACCACTTTTACCTCTTGCCCGAGCGATTGAAAATAATGCACGAGGTTAAAGGTAAAAGAATCATAATTGTCGATCATTAACAGCACAGAAAAACCTCGTTATAACGCCCAATGGTAAAAGCTGCGCTATTTTAAACGTAATTCAGCGTTTGATGCGAGTGCCTATGATACTTCGCATAAATATTGGAATGCTCAGTTTGTGATAAATGGCTTTGCTGTAATGCGCTATTCAGCGCCTTATTTTGTGCTGGATTGGTAGTAGACAGTCTGCTGTCGATTCGTTGCGACATTGCTGTTTGGCAAAAAAGTAGTGGGGTAACCTAAAGAGATCCTTAGGGGCATGAATGATTAGTACGCTAAAGCAGCGCACCAATCATTGGGATCTTATCTCACAAAGCGAATGATGCTTTTGGGGAAGTAAATAGCGTTAGTAAGCCACACTGTAACTTAGGGTAAATGTTGTTCCTTGAGCGTTATAGCTGTCTCTAAAAGCAAAATCACGTACTAAGCTTTCGATCTGATCAAGTGCTGGGTTTGACGGCAGATCAATTTGCCCGTAAACACTGCCACTCCCTTGTTGGGCATAAGTTGGCAAGTAAACGCGATCAAATAGGTTTTTAATGCCTAGCTTAAAATCCCCCATGTCAGTGTTGTAATACATCGACAGATCAACCGTTGTATAGCCCTCTACTCCTGCACCATAGTATTGGTACCCTTCAAACGTGCCAAAAGCACCATTTTGTGGGATGGCTAAATTAACTCGCTCGCCAGCACCGCGTGAACCAATGTGATTAATTTGAATATTAGCGCCTAGCTTGTCGGTTAGCTCTAAGTTCGCGTAAAGGGTCGCTTTAAATGGGCTTAAACGCGAGTGGTTGAGATCAATCCAGCCGCTTGTTGGATGACGATACTCTCCTTCGCTGTGACTTAAGGTGCCACCGATATCTAAGGAGTCGGTGAAACTATAGGCGTAGCTAAATTCTGCACCGTAAGTGCGCTCATCGCGGGTCACTAAGGCATCAATAGCATCAGGATTAAACGTTCGGCTTAAATCATAAGTGAGTCTTGGGTCGACTTGCTGAAGCGATGCGTAAATCACTTGGTCGGTAATATCAACATAGCTTTGTGCATGTTCAGCATCGGTGTAGTAAAGGCTTAAATCAAAGCTAAAAGCGTTAATTTGCCCACGTAAACCAAATTCATAGTTGTCGGCTTCCACGGGTTGAAGTGCTTGGCGGTAGTTATCCACATCGTTAACGTTAATTGACCTTAATCGGCGCAGATCACCTAGGCCGTAGCCTTGTGAAAATGAGCCATAAACTTCGGTTTCTGTGAAGCGGTAAACAGCACCGACATTGAACACAGTTTTGTTGTAGCTTAATTCACCGCCATTAATTTGCTGACCAAAGAAAGGGGCATCGCCATAGCGACCTGTCGCGACATAGCTTGGAACATCCAAGTCAAAATTTTCATAACGTGCACCGACTTGCACCATAAAGTTGTCAAAATTGAATTGGTACTCTGCAAAGGGGGCTAAGTTGGTTTGTTCAACATCGCATATTTCACAAATACCACGACTGCTGTGCTGAGTTGTTTCATCTATTTGATAATCGATACCGTAAGTAAACACATCTTGTGAGCGTGGCAGCGATAAAGGTTGAGCAGCGAAGCGCAAGGCGAATTTGTCAGACTCAACTTTGACTGTGTTCGCCTGTGTATTCTCACTGTTGGCGACACTAAGCTCAATATTGACTTTGTGGTTGGATAATCTTTGATGATTAAACTCAAGTTGCAGATACTGGTTTTCGCTATAAGGTGCATCGCCAGTAAATGGCTTGCTCGGATCTACCACGACAACATTGTCAAAGATAGTTTTGCGGCCAAAGCTCAATTCATTTTCCAGTTTACGATAATGAGCATTGAGGGCTAAATCGGCGTTTTGGTTAAATTGGTAAGTGAATTTCAAGAGACCATCAATATCTTTTAGTTCGCCTAAACCACCTCTGCCTGCGGGGTCGGAAGGGATTTGGTTACCATTGCCATCAAAAATTTCACCACTTTCACGCCAATTCACCTGGCCAAGATATGAGAACTGATCGACAGTGCCAGAGATACGTTGGTTAAATTGATAACCATGTGAATCTGAATCATGAATTGAACCGTCAAACTTAACTTGGCTCCAAAATTCAACGTTTAGATCACTGGCTTGGTGAGTGACTAAGTTGATAACACCTGCAGATTCACCATTGCCATATACTGCGCTGGCGCCATGAATCACTTCAATACGAGCAATGTTTTCAACTGATATCGAGGCTAGTACGCGGCTGGTTTCACGCAAAGAATTAGACACGACAATGCCATCGATCATGACGATTGATTTGCGACCACGAAAACCTTGATAAGTACTTGATAGCATTTGTGTTTCGGGGCTGTAGCTGGGCACTAAGTTAGCAAGTAGTGACGAAACATCGGCACTAACCGCTGCTTGTGCCTGAATTTCTGCTTGGCTGATTAACTGCACTGTGCCTGGTAAAGAGGAAACGGGTACTTCAAAAGGTTTAGCGGTAATTTCTATCACTTCGATGTCGGAAGGCTGGGTTGCCGCTATGCTGGTTGCTGAGAAAAGAGAGACCATTGCTAGTGAAATAGCATTGAGATTAAGTGTTTTCACAATATTCCTTGTAATGCTTATTATCCGAGGGAACAGTGAGGATTAATTCAGTTCTCTAACTAGTGCATTAATCCGTCACATGTTTCGTAAGGAATGATAATCAGTATCATTCGCAAAAGATGATACTCGATTCCACCTAAATTAATGTAAACAAGTGTAAATATAATGTTAATGGGGGGGTTGTAGAGCTTGATGTTTAAGCGTTGGTTAATCCCCTTAATACCAAGCGAATCTAAAGGTTAGATTATGAATTGTCGGTGTAAGACGCTCGTTAACGGGAGATTAAACAGCGGATTTGAGAAGGGGAGACTACAAAAACAGTTAAAGCAGGCGGTTAACTAAGTTCAAGCAATTAGTTTTCTTAAAAGTTACCAAAACGCTGATAAAAAGCGGCGAGTTGCACTTGCGCTTGCGCCAGCGAAATTGGCTGAAAACGCACAGGGTAGTTTGGCTTTAATTGGGCGAGACGAAACAGATCGGTTTTCATCACGCTGCCGATACTTGGGTAGCCGCCGATGGTCTGCCTATCTTTCATTAGCACAATCCATTGTTTTGCGCTTGGTAGCTGAATTTGACCATAAGTGACCGGCTTGGAAATTGTGCCTGCGCTGTCACCCAAAGCTTGGTATGCAGATTGGCTGTTAGTTGATGAGTTCACAAATCCTTGGCGATTAAGGCGATAACCCATTTTGTTTGAGCTGATATCAATCGTGAATACTTGGTTCAGCAATGCTTCTTGTTGGTAATCTGACAAATTTTGCCAAGCTTTATTCGCAATAAACCTAGCAATAAAAGGTGATGCTTGTTCGCATGCCAATTCTGGCGCTGGATAGAAGGTTGAATAGCTACGCAGATTTTTGACAGGTTGAGCCGCTATCTGAGAAGTCACTTGAGAATCAACTTGTTGAGCAACGTCAGGTTTAGCTTTGGCTAACGGCTGATTGGCAAAGTATTCATTTACGATTGGCGCATTAAGTTTAGCTATCGCACTTTCAAACCATGAGCTAGTGGCAAAACCCCCTTTGATACTTAGATAGGCGTAATTGCCTTGCCTAAATGGCGCAATATTCAGGGTATCACCTGCTTGAATGCAGAGCCTTTGCCACATTGGCTTGGCTTCATTATTTAATATGAATGGCTGTTCATCACCAACAGCTGCGACCACTAGCTCGCATGCTTGATAGAATACGATTTCAACATCACCGAGCAGTATTTCCAGTGCTGCTTCAAAGCTGGTATTACCCAGTATTTGATTGGCTGTCATCAACGCATATTCATCAGCGGCGCCTGATGGGCTAACGCCATACTGGCTACAATGTTTACGTCCTAAGTCTTGCAGACTAACGCGAGCTGCGCCTTTGTTGACTGTCAGTAATGGCTTGTTAAGTAGCGGCGTGTGCTGTTGACGGCTATTCGCGCTTAGGTTCTTTTCTGGCGGTGAAGTATTTGATGTTGAGTTGTTGAGATCCTCGCTTATTGGACTAGCTATTGACTCTTGTTCTTTTGCTAGTGTACCGCCAAGTGCGATAAATTCAGCGCGGTCAATTGGTGTGAAGCGCACACTATCTCCCACTTTGATAACACTTTCGATGCCAGTATCCGTCACTTGATAAAGCGATACGGGACATTGCCCGATAATATGCCAGCCTCCTGGAGTAGCATCTGGGTATACCGCGGTTTGTTCACCAGCAATGGCAACTGCACCTGCTGGCATTTGTTTGCGAGGGATCGCTTTTCTGGGCATTTGCAGTTGCGAGTTTAGGCTGGCGAGATAAGCAAAGCCCGGTGAAAACCCTAGGGCATAGGCATAATATTCAGGTTCACTGTGTTTGGCGATTATCGCCTGTTGGCTTAATCCCGTGGTTTGCATCACCTCGGTTAAGTCCCAACCAGCTTGCTCGTCATAGTAAGTGGGAATACTAATTTGCTTACCCGCTAGTGGTTTATCATCGGCACTTGCTGGATTTGCATGCTCCTGTGCCGTTGCGTGACTTTCTGCACGATTAGCTAATGCTTGTTCGATCAGTGTTTGAAGTTGATTAGCAGAGAGCAGAGGGTAGCGGTAGTAAATCAGTAGTGAGTTAAAGCTTACTAACGTGTCGGTAATAAACTGACTTCGTTCATTGGTTAAATGTTGCTGAGCTTTGATAATTTGTCGGTGTTGCTGACGACACACTTGTTCGGGCCAACGCAATAGCAAAGTGTCTTCACTGATAAAATCGAATTCGATTGCGCTGATATCCATTAATTCAATCCTATAAAGTGATTTTATACTTGGCTAACATTAGTCTAATCAAGGTGGGTTAGTTAATGCTCGCTAACGTGCTGGCGATTTCCAATGCATTGTCTGTGTCTGAATGCACACAAATGGTGTCAACTTGCAGTGTTAACGGTTTGCCATTAATACTGAGTAGTTGTCCCGTTGCCGCTAACTGCTTAATTCTTTTGTAAACTTGCTTAGGCTCTGTAATGACCGCATTAGCGTCACTACGTGGCACCAACAAGCCATTGTCTTGATAATGGCGGTCGGCAAACGCTTCAAAACGCAATGTTAGCTGGAATTGCTCAGCGATTGTTTGCCATTGTGATGTATCAGTTAAGGCTTGTATCACCAACACTAAGTTTTGGTCGAACTGGCTGATAGCTCGGCAGATAGTTGTAAATAGGCTGATATCGCGCATCATGTCGTTGTAGAGTGCGCCATGGGGTTTTACAAATGCTAATGTTGCATTATTGACTTGGCAGATGCCTTGTAGCGCCCCCAATTGATACTGTAAATGAGCAATGAGTTCTTCACTTGTCATCGCTATTGAGCGGCGACCAAAGCCTTGTAAATCTGGGTAACTAGGGTGCGCACCAATACTGACGTGATGTTTCACCGCTAAGGCGACCGTTTGTTGCATCACCAGAGGGTCGCCAGCGTGAAAGCCGCAGGCGATGTTGGCTTCGTCAATTAATGGCATAACTGCCTCATCTCGGCCCATTGTCCACTGTCCGAAACTTTCACCTAAATCACAGTTAAGCTTAATTTTTTTCACGCTGAGCCTACATCGCGTTTACTGATTTGTTCATGTCTTGGTTATACCGCATTTCGTCATCTGGTGCGACAATTTGTCACATCCTCATATCAACCTACGATCATTAAAATAAGGCCAATAAAGAGATCGACTAGCCAGTGTTATGTTGGCATAGCTAACACTTTACTAGCACCTAGCCAACACTTGGCCGGTGATGGTATGCAAACTTGCAATGCGCCCATGGCTTGATTAGCCTTTGGCTTTAGTTGATAGATTACCTAGTTGAAGGCACAAGTGATTTCTGCACTTTTTTCACGGAACACTCCGCACAATGTTCCGAACTATGTTCCAAACAAAGTTCCGCAAAAAACCTCGTGGTTTTTTCTACCTTGGCTACTTTGGTTGACCTGCCTAGTAGCCATTTTTTTCTTTGGCGATGCGACCAATCCTATGGTTTGGGGAATTTGTTCTGGCTATGCATTGCTATTGGCGTTAATGACTCGCTATTTAGATGTGCGCGAGCTGGCGGCGCAAAGCCAATCTGATCTCATTAATCACCTATGGTCATTGTTCCCTTTTGTGCTCGATTTATGTTTTTACGGCGTGTTACTGCAAATGCATGGCGGTGCCAGTAACGCAGGCGTTTTTGTACTTTATTTACCAGTAATTGTTGCTGCCATGGAGATGAAGCGGCGCATTGCTTGGCTGGTTGCAGTCTTGGCAATTGCCATATATACCGGTTTAATGCTGCAAGGACATGCCGCTCATTTTGAACACCTATCGGAAAGTTTTACCAATCATTTATCTGGTATGTGGCTGACTTTTGTTATCTCCACCTTGCTGATGACTTGGTTTGTTACTCAGCAGCGCCAAGCGATTATTAGCCAGCAAAAACAAATTCGAAAATTGCGTGAACGCCAGTTAAGAGATGAGCAAATATTGTCAGTGGCAACCATGGGGGCAAATACCACGCACCGTTTGGCAACGCCATTATCAACGGCACGTTTGCTAGTTGATGAACTAAAGGAAAATCAAGCGTATGAGCAGGGGTTGGTGGACGAGCTCAGTGCTCAAATTCATGTTTGTCACCAAACTGTGCATACCATTGCCAAACAAGTGCGTAGTCATCAATCAGCCAATATGAAACTGGTCGCGATTGATGACTTTATTGAACAGACTTTGCAGTATTGGTGGATTAGCCGCAACGATATACGCTATCAACTAAATGTTGCACCTGAGTGCGTGAACTATGCGTTATCCACTGACTTTAATCTGCAAATGTCACTGACTAACTTATTGGAAAATGCCGCTTATGCTAGCCTTGCTAATCAGCAGGATGAAATCACCATTGATGTGAGCGTCAGCGCTCAGCAAGTGGTAATTAATATTGATGATCAAGGACAAGGCATAGATCCCAAACTCTTGTCACAATTGGGGCAAGTGAAGGTGGCCAGTAAATCACAAGGTATGGGTATGGGGTTGGCGTTAGCCAATGCCACCATTGAACGTTTTGCTGGGCAATTACAGCTATTTAATTTACCGAGCGGTTCTCGTAGTCAAGTGATTTTACCTTGTCAGGCGCTGGCCCTTGGCCATTGAGCATTGGTCATTGATGATGTTCTATTTTTTCAATCATGAACATAGCTGGGTAACGAAAAAGGCAAGCGCTTGAAGTTATTACTATTAGAAGATGATATTGCCTTTGCTGGCGTATTAGCACGACAGCTAACGCGCAAAGGCTTTGAGGTCGAGCATATCGACCAGCTTGATGCCTTATTACCTACCTGCCAGCGTTGGCAGCCAGATGCTGTGATTTTGGATATGAACTTAGGCAGTGAGTCATCATTGCCAATGATCACTCAAGTACGGGCTGCGTTGCCGAATAGCAAAATCATTCTGGTTACAGGATATGCCAGTATCGCCACCACAGTCACCGCGATAAAATCAGGTGCAGATGATTATCTGCCTAAACCGATTGAATTAAGCTCTTTATTGGCGGTGTTAGGTCAGGTGAACGACCAGTCCTGTGCGGACAATCTGCCTAATCCTGCGCAAACCTTAACCTCACCTGAGCGCATCGAGTGGGAGTATATTCAACGTGTGCTACAAGAAAACCAAGGTAATGTTTCGGCGACTGCGCGGCAACTAAATATGCATCGTCGAACTTTGCAGCGTAAGCTGGCAAAAAAGCCGGTAAATAGTTGATAGATTTCTACGCGATTAACGCACTAAACCCTGCATTTAATGATTTCTCTAAATCTTGTGGCGCTATGCCAATTTCCAAACCACGACGACCGGCACTTACGTAGATTTTTGCCTGCTGTTCAGCGCTGCTATCAATAAAGGTTGGTAGGCGTTTTTTCTGTCCAAGTGGGCTAACACCGCCAAGTACATAACCTGTGGTGCGCTGCACTTTATCAGGATTTGCCATCACGGCTTTTTTGGCTTTTGCTGCTTTGGCGATAAGCTTCAGGCTAAGTTTCTCACTCACGGGGATAATGGCAACGATTAGCTGCCCTTGCTCAGTTTCTACCACTAAGGTTTTAAATACGCTTTCGGCGGGCAGCTGTAATTTTTCAACTGCTTCCATCCCGTACGAGCTGGCATTGGCATCGTGTTGATATTCTAAAAGCTCAAACGCCAGTTTTTGGCGTTTGGCAAAGGTAACTGCTGGGGTCATATGATGGTTACTATACTTTTAACGTTATAAATGGGTTGCTAACTACTTTCTTGGTGCTTTACTGATGACAATATCGGTTTTGGGTACGCAGCTACAGGCAAGAATATAGCCTTGCTCTTGCTCGCCCGGCATTAAACCATCGGTGGCGAGTTGGCGCACTTCACCGCTGTCTAGTTTTACTTTACAGCTGCCACACATACCGCCGCGACAAGAATAAGGCATAATTAGCCCTGCCGCTTCGCCCTGATCTAATACGGATTCCTTGGTATTACCTAAGACAGCTTTATCCCATGACTCGAATCGAATATTGACCTGTGCTAGCAGTGACTCCGTTGCTGGCTTTTTATCGGTCGGGCGTGTGCCAAAGCTTTCAAAGTGAAATTGCGATTCTGGCAAGCCTGCGGCCATTAGCAGGTCCTTGGCACTGTCTCTAAACCCTTGCGGGCCACAGACCATAGCATCAAGGCTCCCAATATCTGGAATTACAGCCAGCATGCTAGCGCTTAGGTGCCCTTGAAAGTCTTGCCATTGGGGCAGAGCTGACTGCGTTAGGGTAAAGTGTAATTTGCAGTTGCCATGTTGCTTGGCTAACGCCGTGATTTCATCCAGGGCAATTAAGTCTTTTTCACTGCGGGCGCTATGGAAAAATATCACTTCACGGTTATCGCATTGGTCGGTTAATGCTTTTAGCATCGACAACATTGGGGTAATGCCAGAGCCTGCACTGAGCAATAAAATCCGTTGCTGGTTGATATTGCCTAAGTGGAACTTGCCATTCGGTGCTTTGGCCAGAATTTCATCGCCAACGTTAAAGTGATCATGCAAAAAATTGGAGACTTTGCCATTAGGCACACGCTTAACGGTAATGGTTAAGCTCTGATTTCGCGTTGGTGACGAGCTTAGCGTGTAAATGGCATTAACGGTTTTACCGTCGATAGTCAGTTTAAACGGTAAGTGCTGACCGGCTTGATAATGCTGAAAATTTTCAGGTAAGTTGCCGCTTTTTGCTTTGAATACGAAGGTTTTAACATCGTGGGTTTCGTCGTAAATATGCTGACAAACAAGGCTTGCTTGTTCCACACTTGGTGCTTGACCTGCTGTATCAGCTGTTTGTTTGTTAGTGCTTTGCTTCTTGTTTACGTTACTCTTTTTGTTGGCGTTGCTAAGGCTAATCGCTTTAACGTTAACAAACTCTGGGGTAAATTGGCGATCTAAAACAGTGACTTGATCACCAAAACGAATTTGCCCTTGATTAAGCGGAATTAAGTTTTGACCAAACAAGACATCGCCTTTGGCTATTTGGCGGTAGCTTTTTAATGTCGCTAATGGCTCTAACTGGCTGTGTTTTTCACCTGTATCTGGATCGACTGTAGTAAACACACATCGTGTGCAGGGTTTGGTTAGCTCAAACTCTACTTCACCAATGCGGATATGACGCCAAGTATCTTCCGCAAATGGCTCACAATCTTGTACAACGATATTGGGGCGGAATTGGCGCATTGAAATTGGCTGCTTTAAGCGACTGTTTAAGTCATCAAGCGAGGCTTGCGAGATTAATAACAAGGGGTAACCATCGGCAAAGGCGACCGGATTAGTGGTGTTTTTTACCTGACGATTAGATTGCTCACCGAAGAACAATAAGTGGCAAGGCTGCCCTAAAAACTGACTAAACCAATGGTCAACACTTTCATGACTGCGCTGGCCTAAAATGGTATCGCCCCACACAGTAACATGTTGGTATTCGTCAAGACACTGGCTATATCGCACTGCTAACAAGGGCATGTCTGGCGCGGTTAGCATCAGGCCATCTGGCGTTAAGTTAGCTTGCACTAAACATAATTTTGGCTGGGTGCGGGCGGTAATAAATTGGCCATTTTGATCGCAAATTACAAAGCGACGGTCGTAAGGTAAACCAATTGGGTCAACCCAACTGGATGATAACTGAATGCCAGCCGTTGATTTTATCGGATAAACGCTGATTTGTTGCAAGTGTGCCATTGCGCTTGTCTGCTCCTATTTCTTGCTCGCGTGCGCGCTTGCCTGCCAATTCTAATACGAAAGCCCACGCACTATTATTTCCATAAATCTTGGTCAATTAGCGTTAATAAAGCAATGACAAATCTATGAAATTCTTTGTGAATACTCGGTTATATTCTGGCTGAGTGGTGTCGTGCATAGCAAGGTGAAAGTATTCAATTGCTTGCCAGTCAGGTATATTGTCGGCTAATTGCAGTTAGGTGAAAATTATCAACAAACAAATGAAGCACATACATATTCTTGGCATTTGCGGCACTTTTATGGGCGGTATTGCCGCCATTGCAAAGCAACTGGGCTTTCGCGTCTCCGGTTGTGATGCCAACGTTTACCCACCTATGAGTACTCAATTGGAAGCTCTAGGTATTGAATTGATGCAAGGGTATGACATTGCTCACTTGAGTGATGAGCCGGATATGGTGATTGTTGGTAATGCGATGGCGCGCGGCAATCCTATGGTGGAATATGTACTTGATCGCAATATTCCGTATACCTCTGGCCCACAATGGTTGTTAGAAAATGTACTAAAAGATCGCTGGGTGCTAGCGGTGTCAGGTACGCACGGTAAAACTACAACCAGCAGTATGCTGACTTGGATTTTAGAATATGCCCATATGAAACCGGGCTATTTAATTGGTGGTGTGCCGCAAAATTTTGAGGTGTCAGCACGCTTAGGTGATGCGCCATTTTTCGTGATTGAAGCTGACGAATACGATACTGCCTTTTTCGACAAACGCTCTAAGTTTGTTCACTATCGCCCAAGAACGCTGGTGATCAACAATATGGAATTTGATCACGCGGATATTTTTAATGATATCAGTGATATTCAGCGCCAATTTCATCACTTGATTCGTATGGTGCCAAGTAATGGCTTGGTATTATCGCCAGCCAATGAAACTTACATTAACGAAACCCTTGAACAAGGCTGCTGGACGCCCACTGAGCAAGCATTTGGGTGCGTACAATCAGAAGAGAAAAGCGCAGGTTGGCAAGCAATAAAATTAACGGATGATGGCAGTGAATTTGAAGTTTGGTTTGCTGGCGAGTTGCAAGGTACTGTGCGTTGGTCACTGATTGGCGATTTCAATATCGACAATGCGCTGATGGCGATTGGCGCGGCGCGCCATGCAGGGGTGCCAAGTCATGTAGCGGTTGATGCGCTGGCGGAATATATCAATACTAAGCGCCGTTTAGAGCTGCGCGGTACTATCAATGATATAAAAGTCTATGACGATTTTGCTCACCACCCAACGGCAATAGCAAAGACCCTGAGCGCGATGCGTGATCACGTTGCCAGCCATGACAATAAGGGGCGAGTGTTAGCGGTACTGGAGCCAAGATCTAACACCATGAAAAGTGGTGTACATAAAGACACTTTGGGTAAATCACTTGCCCAAGCAGATGAAGTCTATATTTTCCAAGGGGAAAAGGTGCAATGGTCAGTGGCAGATATCGCCGAACAGTGTCAGCAAACTTGTATTGCTGAAGCTGATATTGATGCGCTGGTGGCAAAAGTTGCAGCAGCGGCGCAGCCAGAAGATCATATTGTGGTAATGAGCAATGGTGGCTTTGGCGGTTTTCATAACAAACTCCTTGCAGCATTAAGCCAAAAGCACGAACACAACGTAGAGCTAGCAGCAAAGAAAACGAATGAAAGGTTGAAACAGGTTTAATGACAGAGCAACTTAATACCATCGCGAAAGCTCAACATAAGGGCTTTGATAGCGCCGTTACCGTTGCTATTACCGGCGCATCCGGTGCTTGCTATGCATTACGTTTAATCGAATGTTTAGTGGCTGCCAATAAGCAAGTGTATGTCTTGATGTCGAGCGCGGCGCGTGTCGTATTTGATACCGAAGTCGGCTTAAAGCTGCCGGGCTCACCCGAAGCGCAAAGTGCGTTTTGGTGCCAGCACTTTAATGCTAAGCCTGAGCAAGTAATTGCTTTTGGTAAAGAACAGTGGTTCTCGCCAGTCGCCTCTGGCTCTGCCGCTCCGAAACAAATGGTGGTTTGTCCATGCTCAACCGGTACGTTGGCGGCAATTAGCCAAGGAATGAGTGATAACTTAATTGAGCGCGCTGCCGATGTGGTGATTAAAGAGCGCGGCCAGCTCATTCTAGTACCACGCGAAACGCCTTTTTCCACGATACACCTGCGCAATATGCTGAGCCTATCTGAGCTTGGCGCAACCGTGATGCCAGCAGCGCCGGGTTTTTACCATCAACCGGAATCTATTAATGATTTGGTGGATTTTATGGTTGGCAGAATATTGGATCATTTAGGTATCGACCAAAAAATTATGCCGCGCTGGGGCTATCAGGCTTAACTAAAGCAACGTTAACTAAAGCAACGTTAATTAAAGCAACGTTAATTAAAGCAACCTTAAAAAAGCAGCCTTAAGTAAGTCTGCACTGGCCATTACTGGCAGTAAAATTTAGTTTACTTTTGAATAAAGAATACAACCGCAAAAATATTTCTATTTATCGCAAAAACCTTATCTTTTTGCAGCCACTGTGCTTTAGTTAGTGGCTGTAAAAATAAAACATACTTCAAACTAATAACGTTTATAAAAACAGGTTACTCCAACATGTCTAAACGATTTTCTCGCCGCTTGATGCGTCAATCAAGTGCGTATAGCGCAAATAAACTTTCAACGATCGCCTTGGCCGTCGGTATGGCGTTCTCGTCAACCGCCTTTGCCGCTGATACAAAAGCAGATGAGAGCAAGTGGTCAGTTAACGATCCACAAGGCCAGTTTACTTCGACCAAAATCAATGTTGATCAAGGTACTTGGATGAACATCGATATCAGCCCTGATGGCAAAACCCTTGCCTTCGATTTATTGGGTGATATCTACACCATGCCACTTTCTGGCGGTAAAGCAACGCCATTAATGACAGATATTGCGTGGCAAATGCAGCCGCGTTTTAGCCCTGACGGCAAACATATCGCCTACACCTCTGATGAAGACGGTGGCGATAATTTATGGATCATGAATGCCGATGGCTCTGGTGGCAAAGCAATCACCACAGAGACTTTCCGTTTGCTAAACAGCCCAGCATGGTCGCCAGATGGTAACTATTTAGCCGGCCGTAAGCACTACACTGGCGCCCGTTCATTGGGCGCAGGTGAAGTATGGCTTTACCACAAAACCGGTGGTCAAGGGGTGATGCTAACTAAGCGTCCAAATCAGCAAAAAGATTTAGGCGAGCCAGCATTTTCACCTGATGGCAAATACGTTTACTTCTCACAAGATGAAACGCCGGGCAAAACTTTCCACTACTCGAAAGATTCAGAAAAAGGCATTTATAAAATTAAGCGCCTAGAGCTGGAAACTGGTGAGATTGAAGTGATTCTTTCTGGTCGCGGCGGCGCCATTCGCCCAACGCCGTCACCTGATGGTCGCTACTTAGCGTTTATTAGCCGAGATGATTTCCAATCTAAACTGTACTTGTACGATCTACAAAGTGGTGAACAAACGCTGGTCTATGACGACTTAGAGCGTGATATGCAGGAAACCTGGGCGATTCACGGTGTATACCCAACCATGGCGTGGACACCAGATAACAAGCACATAGTATTCTGGGCAAATGGTAAAATTAACAAGCTAGATATTGCGAAAAAATCTGCCAGCGTTATTCCATTTAAAGTGGAAGCTGAGAAAAAACTACAAACCGCTGTACGCTTTGAACAAACCATTGAGCAAGATGAATTCGACGTAAAAATGCTGCGTGATGTGGAAATTTCACCAGACGGCCGCCGCGCGGTATTTGAAGCCATGGGGCATATTTACACGCGCAGCCTGCCAAACGGTAAGCCTAAGCGTTTAACCAAGCAAAGCGAGCATTTCGAATACAACCCAAGCTTCTCACGCGATGGTAAGAAAATTGTTTACGTGACTTGGGATGATAACGACTTAGGCCAGATTCGCGTCGCATCAAGCCGTGGTGGTAAAGGTAAAGTGATCACGAAAGAGCCGGGTAAATATGTTGAGCCTAGCTTCTCACCTGACGGTAAAACCGTAGTTTACCGCAAAGTTTCAGGCGGCTTTATTACTAATCCAGTTTGGGGCTTAAATCCGGGTATTTACGCCGTATCAAGTAAAGGTGGCGAGCCTAAACTAGTGACTGAAAACGGTTTACAACCGCACTTTGGTAAGCGCAATGATCGCGTTTACGTGGTGCGTAACGGCGAGAAAACCCAGTTGGCGCGTATCGACTTAGACGGTCAGCACGACACCACGCTATACCAAGGGAAGTTTGCCACTGAATACAAGGTTTCACCTGATGGTGAGCACGTGGCGTTTGCCGAGCGCTTTAAAGTGTTTGTAACGCCATATATCGAACGTGGTGATGTTATCGATACTGGGCCAAAAGCTAGCAATCTACCAGTGAAAAAGCTATCCGTGCGCGCTGGTGAGGGGATTAGCTGGGGTGCAAAATCAAATGAGCTGTATTGGAGCTTAGGTGCTGATTTATACCAAACCAATGTGAGTGGTTTATTTGATATTGCTGATTCATCAAAAGAAGTAGACGCCGATAATAAAATTGAACCTAAACAAACTTATCTCGGCTTTAAGCACAAAGTCGATAAGCCATCAGGTACCGTTGCTTTTGTTGGTGGTAAAGTCGTGACCATGGAAGGCGAGCAAGTGATTGACAATGGTGTGGTTATTGTTGAAGGCAACACCATTAAAGCGGTTGGCGCTCAAGCAGATGTCGCGATTCCAAGTGGTGCGAAAGTGGTTGATATTACTGGCAAGTCAATTATGCCAGGCTTAATTGATGCGCATGCTCATGGCCCGCAAGGCTTGGAAGAAATTATTCCACAGCAAAACTGGAAGAACTACGCAGGCCTTGCCTTGGGTGTGACGACGATTCACGATCCTTCAAACGATACCACTGAGTTTTTTGCGGCCAGTGAAATGCAAAAAGCGGGTGATATTGTTGCGGCTCGTTTGTACTCAACCGGTACGATTTTATACGGGGCAACCGTTGCAGGTTACACCTCGCATGTCGATAGCTTAGATGATGCTAAATTCCACGTTGAGCGCTTGAAAAAAGCGGGTGCCTTTAGCGTGAAAAGCTATAACCAGCCACGTCGTAACCAACGTCAGCAGTTTATTCAAGCGGCGCGTGAGTTAGAGGTGATGGTAATGCCAGAAGGCGGCTCGTTATTGCAGCATAACCTAACCATGCTGGTTGATGGTCACACTACGCTAGAGCACTCGATCCCAACCGAACATGTTTACGATGATATTAAACAATTATGGTCGGCTTCAGGCATGGCGTACACGCCGACTATGGGCGTGGCTTATGGTGGCATTTGGGGCGAAAACTTCTGGTACGATAAAACGGAAGTTTGGAAGCATCCGCGCTTAAGCCAATATGTACCGTCTGAGTTTTTAGACCCACGTTCAATGCGTCGTCCAACGGCCCCACATCACCACTATAACCATATGAATGTCGCGCGTGTTGCCAAAGAAATGCAAGATCTTGGCGTCGAGGTTAACTCAGGCGGCCATGGTCAACGTGAAGGTTTAGCCATGCACTGGGAAATGTGGATGATGGCGCAAGGTGGTATGTCGCCGCTGCAAGCGCTGCGCACCGCTACAATGTCGCCAGCGATTACCTTAGGCCTAGATAAGCAGCTTGGCTCGATAAAAGCAGGAAAACTGGCTGATTTAATGATTGTCGATGGTGATATCACTCAAGATATTCGCATTAGTGACCGCGTTACTCATACCATGATCAATGGCCGTTTATATGATGCGGAAACCATGAATGAAGTTGGTAACTACGACAATAAACGTGAGAAGTTCTACTTTGAGCAGTAAAGTGCAACCAAAGTAAATCTTGTCTCGTCAGCCTTAACCTTAACTTAATTTAAGTTAAGGTAATCTATAAAAACCCGAGCTTGTCTCGGGTTTTTTACGTATTTTTAGTGTGCTTTTTATATGATTGTTAAGTGCTGAGGCAAAACCTTATCTAGAATGAATTATACCAATTGAAATAGAGAATTAGTTATTCAGCGAGAATTAAAAGGCTTAGAGGCAAGGCATTGATTGCAAAGAGTGGTTATTCCCTTGTTAAAATCAATAACGCAGCATATAAGTCTTTTAAACTCGCCCTTGGGAGCGTGTTAGCGCTCTGAATTGATCAATTCATTAATTCAATTGGTATTAATACTTGCTAACACAATAGTCTGGCAATCATTGGCTTACCTGCTAGACAGTCTATTGTTTTTAAAAGTAAATTATTCACTAAGAAAAATTACACTCTGTTGATTTGAGTTGCGATAAAAAGAGGTCACTTATTAACTTACCGCATTCTTTACCTGCATTATTGGCAGGGCCGATATTACGTGATTGTCACCAGCATCAATTTACCTTGTGGTTGGCCACCAAGGCCGCTTATCAATTTCATCTCGAATTAACTTATGATCAAGGTGAGGCTGAGAGCACACAGGTGCTATTCTCACAGCAGTTAACAGCAGAGCAATATCACCAGATACCTGTGGGTCAGCAATGTTTTATCAATGTGATTGATATCAAGCTGACGCAGCCACTGCCGACCAATGCCCTTATTCATTACGACTTAACGCTGATATCTGATGATGGCGAAGTTATTTTCTCACTTGGGAAAGATCTGCCAGAGCTTAGTTACTCAACGGGTGTTTCAGAGAATACCGTGCAAACACCAAGCTTTGCCATTAAACCGGATATTCGCCGTTTATATCATGGCTCGTGTCGCAAACCGCATTTTGCCGGAAAAGACAGCTTAGTCGAGCTAGATCACCAACTCGCCACTAGCGAATTTTCTGCCGAACAGCGACCGTCGCTATTGATGCTCAGTGGCGACCAAGTGTATATCGATGATGTTGCAGGCCCTATGTTAATTGCCATTCACCAGCTGATCGAAAAATTAGGCTTATTTGATGAATCATGGCAGCTTACCGATGAGCACTGCCTGACTAGTCGCTTCGGTAGCAGTAAAAATAGCGATAAAGAAGAGCATAGTATTCACAACAGCGAGCAGCTTTTTCATCATCCGCTTGGTTATTATCAACGTGAACAACTGCTGCCACATAGTAAAGCCAGCACTGGTTGGAAACGACGTTTATTCGGGGCGCGCAGATTACCTATTTTTAGTTCAGTTAATGCTAAAAACCACTTAGTCACGTTAAGTGAAATGATCGCCATGTATTTGCTCACGTGGTCGCCAACGCTATGGGCATTAGTGGATATTCCTAAGCAGCCGCCCGCCAATATTCCACCTGAAAACCATCAACTTTACCTCGATGAATTACAGGCGATTGAAGATTTTATCGAAGGCTTAAGCCAAGTTCGGCGAGCAATGGCACATGTGCCTGTGTATATGATCTTCGATGATCACGATATTACTGATGATTGGAACCTCACCCGTGGCTGGGAAGAAGCTGCCTATGGCAATCCGTTTTCCAAACGTATTATTGGCAATGCCTTAGTGGCCTATTATTTATGCCAAGGGCTAGGTAATCAAACTCATCGCCACAGTGAATTAATTGCTCAGCACAGCGCTTGGTTTACTGAGCAAGGGGTACAACAGCATGACCAACTGGTTGACACTATGCTGGCGTTTGACCAATGGCATTATCATTTGCCAACTAGCCCGAAAATGTTGGTACTTGATACCCGTACTCAACGTTGGCGCAGCGAAAGCAATGCCGGTAAGCCGTCAGGGTTAATGGATTGGGAGTCGCTAACTGAGTTACAGCAGCAACTTATTCACGAGCCGAGTGTAATTTTAGTGTCAGCAGCCCCTATTTATGGTGTGAAACTTATTGAAACCGTGCAGCGAGTATTTACCTTCTTTGGTAATCCGCTGGCGGTTGATGCTGAAAACTGGATGGCACATCGCGGCACCGCGAATGTGATGCTCAATATCTTCCGCAATCGCAAAACACCGCCACAATTTATTATTCTGTCAGGAGATGTTCATTACTCGTTTGTTTACGATGTTAGCCACCGCTTTATTCGCTCTAGCTCGTCGATTGTGCAGATTACCTGTAGCGGCATTAAAAATGCGTTTCCGCCGAAATTACTGCACACCCTTGAGCGCTTAAATTACTACTTGTATGGCAGATATTCACCGCTCAATTGGTTTACTAAGCGTCGCAGAATGCGTATTCGGGTTAGAAGACCAAGCGTTGCGGTTGATAAAACCTTGTATAACGGCTGCGGCATTGGCGTGCTTGAGCTTAATGCGGATGCCAGTGAAGTCACCACACGTTTGTTGATTGAGGGGGGCCAGCAGGTCAATTTCAAGTCACCAGCTCGCTCAAGCAACGAATAAAACAATACTCATAACACTTAACAATTAATAAGAAAAAGAACATATCAATGAAGCATTACCAACAATTAATTAGTATGTATGGGGCGGCGCCAATTAATGAATTTTATCATCCAACCCTGACTATCGATGAAGGGGTTAGCGAGGTAGTTATCGAACTGCAGCCTAAGCACTTACACTCTGCAGGCAGTGCCCATGGCTCAGTGTATTTTAAGCTACTTGATGATGCCGCTTTCTTTGCTGCTAACTCGCTGGAAACCGAAGTGTTTGTTGTTACTACATCGTTTACCACTTATATCACTAGGCCAGTCTCGCAAGGCAAAATGCGGGCTGTCGGCAAGGTGGTGAACGCTAACAAATCACAGTTTATTGTTGAAGCTGTGGTTTACGATGACCAAGATAGAGAAGTCGGCCGTGGCAATGGCCTGTTTGTTCGCAGCAAAAACCGACTTGTTGATGCTAAAGGCTATAGCAACTAATGAAAGCATTGATAAATATAAAGCTGCCCAGCATGTTAGCTGCACTTTTTATGGCCATAATATTTGGCCTATCATCTGGCTTGGCATCTGCAAACTCAATTACTGCGAAGCAACAGGCTTGGCTGAAAAAGGTTAATCAACACCCTTGGTATGCAGGTAGCCCAGATTGCACTAGCGATACCAAACCTGCGATTGAAATCCTTAAAGTTAATGAACGAACCTATATTTTTCGGCAGAACAAATGCCAGCACTTTGAAGCGCCGTTTATTTACTTGCTGCTCGGAGATAATAAAGCCTTGTTGCAAGATACTGGCGCGACAGAAAGTGCCAGAGACTTCCCGCTTTATCAAACTGTAAAAGGTATTTTGGATCGTTTTAAACGAGCGCATCAGTTAGATAGCTATCCGCTGATTGTTAGCCACTCGCATTCTCACAGTGATCACCGCGCTGCTGATAGCCAATTTATCAATAAACCAGACGTAGTTTTTATCGCACCAGAGGCTGAAGCCGTCAGGGCGTTTTTTAAATTTACTCAGCCCGAAAAATCACCAGCTAATAAAGCGGATAACAACCCCAACTATGTTGAACAGAATGCCATTCAGCAAAGTTACTTGCAGCTAGGTGATCGTCGCTTAATTGTGATGCCGATCCCCGGTCATCAAGCCGAAAGCATCGCGATTTACGACCCACAAACTGGCTGGCTGCTAACTGGCGATACCATCTATCCGGGGCGTTTATATATTCGCGATTGGCCGGCGTTTAAAACCAGTATTCGCTTGCTGTACCTATTCGCTCAATCACAACCTATTTCGGCGCTGATGGGCACCCATATTGAAATGTCGACAACCAAGGGTAAAGACTTCCCGATGGGCAGCACCTATCAGCCAAATGAATTGCCACTGCCGCTTGCACCAAGTTTACTTAACGAGCTTAATCGCGAGCTGATCAATCTAGGTGATGTTGCAGAGCGTAAAGTATTGGATAAAGTCATTATTTATCCTCTTGGTGAGCCGAGCTGGTGGCAAAAAACACTGGCATGGTTTATTAAGTAATATCAGGATGCACTAATAATCAGTAAGTTGTCATGGATTTTTTTAACCTAAAAGTCAGAGAAGTCATTAAGGAAACCAAATACGCTAAGTCGTTTTTGCTTGATGTACCCACCAACCTAGCTGGCAGTTTTAGCTGGCAACCAGGCCAGCACGTTAATATCAGAGTCAAGCTTGGCGATAAAAGCTATATCCGCAGCTATTCGTTGTCGAACTGCCCGCAGACCCTTGGTTTACGGTTAACGATAAAATCAGTTGAACTGGGCGCGGTTTCAAATTTTCTATTGAAGAACGTTAAAGCTGGCCAATATTTGGAGGTTAGTAAGCCTGGTGGTTTATTCAATTTGCCAAAATCGTCCATCAACCACGCTACGACCCAGCAAGATTTAAACGCGCCACAACACCATATTTTCTTTGCCGCAGGAAGCGGAATTACGCCAATTTTTAGCATGATCACGGCGCTATTAATGGCAAAACAAACACCGCGTAGCAAAGTGTATTTGATTTACAGTAACCATAATCAGCGAAGTACGATTTTTGCTGATAAGTTACAGGTATTAGTTGAACGATTTCCTGAACGCTTCACTTTAATGCAATGTCATTCAAAACCTAGTTGGTTTGGGCGTAAGCATTTGTGGCACAAGGGCCGAGTAACTAACACAGTAGTACAGTCGGTGTTGGGCGAGCTCACGCAAGCCAAGCAAGCGGTTTACTACTTATGTGGCCCCAGCGGTTTTATGGAAACAGTTAATCAGACATTGCAACAAGCTGGTATCGACAAACATTTTATTTTGCAGGAAAGTTTTGGGGCTGCTGGTAAAAATAGCACGATTAAAGCGTCTGCTAGTCGAGCTGCTGAGCTTAGTGTTGAACTCAGTGGCCAGCAACAAACCGTCAATGTAAAGGCGAATGAATCGCTGCTTGATGCAATGTTGCGAGCGAATATCGATGCGCCGTTTAGCTGCGAAGAGGGCGTCTGTGGTAGTTGTCAATGTCAGCTCATCAGCGGTGAAGTCGCAATGGTTGAAAACTTGTTCTTAACCGATGAAGAACAAGCCGAGGGTAGTATTCTTAGTTGCCAAGCAATTGCCCAGTCAACTCAAGTAAAAATTCGCCTCTAACTCTTTCATATATTTGTAATTGTCAAGCGCGACTGGACACTGTTAAGATAAATATAGCCAGGCGATATTAAGCCTAGTGCTGAATATTTTATCAAACCCATTAGGGGGCTAACGGGATTTGATAAGGTGTTTCATTACCTGGCTTTCTTCTTTTTGCTTCTTGCATTTACCCAAATAACGCAATCACAAAGACTATTTCAATACTGATAATAGATTGCTGTAATCGTCGCGCCAAAGCACATCCGCTTGATGCTCGCTTGGCCATTGGGAAATGTATTTTTTAACTTGGTAGCGCTTGAACAACTCAGTGTTGTTGGAAATTAATACCCATTGCGCGGCATTAGGTTCGCTGGCGGTAGGGGCGGTATAAAAATAATGCGTTTGCATGCCAATGGAGTTAGCTAAGTTTCGGGTTAGCGACGTTAAATCTAAATGACTATTGGAGATGTGAACTGCGAGTACGCCATTTTTCTTTAGGTGCGCTTGGTATAACTGCATCGCCTCAATAGTAAGTAAGTGCGCAGGAATGGCGTCGCCTGAGAAGGCATCGAGCACTAGCACATCAAAATTTTCACTTCCGCTTGTTTGCAGTGCGTGTTGCAGCAATAGGCGGCCATCACCTTGGTGCAAACTAATGTCAGCTTGGCTATTGGCTAAATAGCTAAAATACTGCTGAGCGTAATCGATAACCGCAGGGTTTAACTCGTAAAAATGGTATTGCTCACTGCGTTTGCCATAGGCTGCAAGCGTGCCTGCGCCGAGCCCTACCAAACCAACTTTAATGGGCGTTATAGCGCGTTTTAGTGGCATATAGTTTTCAAGTGCTAATGCCACACCGGTATTCTCGCGATAATAGCTTTTTGGTTGTTGTGCCAATGCCGGTTCAATGGCTTGGGTACCATGTGAGGTTGTGCCATCAATTAAGCGGCGTTCTGCTTGACCATTCACCGACGTTTCAACCACGGACAATAACCCATAGAAGTTACGCTCACTGGCAATTTGATGTTGTGTTAACTGCTTATCCAGTGACAGTTGAACACCGGATAAAGCGACTACAGTAAGCCCTAAAAAGCTCAACACTAAAGTACGAGGTATGGTGCCAAACGCTGTGCTAATGCCAGCTACTCCTTGTGTTGCATTTGCTAAGCTCACCATAAGCGCGAACACAATGGCAATAACGGTGATTGGATATTCGTAGAATTGATCAAAGGCTTGCGGTGCCGCTAGTGAGACCAAGGCATTGCCAAGCACTCCACCAAGCGCGATAATTAAATAAAAGAGCGTTAGGTGCTCAGCAGTTGGCGCTTGTTTGATCAGTTCACCATGACAAATCATGCAGCCGGCAAACAAAATGAAACTGAACATCAGCACTTGCGAGATAAAGTCAAATTGCGAGCCAACTACTGGCAGCATGATGGCCATTAACGCACAAATTAAATAAAACGCTAGCCAGTACCAACGCACATATAAGCGAGGGCTGTGAAAAGCGATAATAAAGGTTAGCAAATAAAGTGCGAGCGGCAACACCCACAGAAATGGCATAGGTGCAACGTTTTGCGTCATCGCATTAGTGGTTGAAACCAGCAGCATCACCCCAAGTGCAGAAAGCCCTAACCACAATGCAAGCGTACCTTTAGTTACGGCACGACTGGTATTTTTCTGCCGTTCGCTAGTGTCCTTATGATTATCCAGTTGAGCTTGTTTAGCGTTACTAACCCTTGATTTTTCGAGCTTTAGCGCCAATGCCATCATAGCAATAGCAAATGCAATATAGCCGCTTGACCAAACAAGGGTTTGTTGTGGTAAATCGAATACGGGTTCGAAGACAAATGGGTAGCTAAGCAATGCTAATAATGAGCCTACATTTGACAAAGAATACAAGCGATATGGCACCTTAGTTTCATCGCTAAAAGTTAACCAACGCTGTACTAATGGGCCTGTGGCCGACAAAGCAAAATAGGGGAGGCCAATGGCAACGGCTAAGGTGAGTAAAATATTAGTGATTGGCTCATTTATGCCAAACTCAAGGCTAGCTGCTGGTGTTGTAAAAGGTAAGCTTAATGCCGCTAAAATCAATACCGCGCCATGGGTTTGCCACTGTCGCGTAAATGATAGTCGCTGCAATACATGCGCATAGCTATAGCCAGCCAGCAGTAACAGCTGAAAGAACAGCATGCAGGTCGTCCATACCGTCGCGCTACCACCGTAGGCGGGTAAAATTACCTTGGCAATAAAAGGTTGCACTTGAAACAGTAAAAAAGCGCTTAGAAAAACGGTGAGCAAAAACAGCATGGTATTGGATTAGTGACAGAAAAAATAATGGCGCAATTATCTCGGTTAGTGTTGGGAAAAGCTAGCGAGTTAGATAATCGTGAAAAGCAGCGCTTATAACCTTGTGTGGTTTACTCTCATATCTACTGATAATAAAAAGCCAAGCGTTTGGCTTGGCTAATATTTTAAATAGTGGCTAACGCACGCGCTAATAAACGGCTTTAGGTAGCTCACCATCGAGTGCTCTGATTAGGGAGTTGGTAAATTCTTGAGAGGGTAGCTCCAGTTGCGCTTTTTTAACAATAAGCTCTGCTTCGTCTGTTCGATTATTAATAGCTAATATCGCGACTAGCCTTGATACGTCATAAATAAATCTATTGTTATGGAACAGTCGAATTTTATCTATTTTTTCTTGCGCTTGTAACCCTTTTGATTCTATCGCGTTAATTGAATGAAGATAACCAGAAACTAAGTCGGCGTAGTCAATTTGGGGCTTTGTATATTTGCTGTAAAGTTGGAAAGCTTGTCGTTCCGTCAAGGCTTCTCTAAACAGGTGAAAGTTAGCCGATGCGACATCTGGGTGGTTTTTATCTAACCAGAGAAACAGCTCGTATGTATTATCAGCTCGATGCAAAGCGTTATTGAGACTCCTGTACTCCAGCATTTCTTCAAACTTGTTTTTAGGGTTTTCAAGCAAGGTTTGTTTGAGATGATTAGTGGCATAACGCATTAGGGTTTTGGCGGGTGGATATAAGTCGCCTAGCTCTGCCCAAGCCGATAAACCATACGATGTTCTTACCGCACTGTAATGTTCATTAATGGACAATGCATGCCTATGAAACCAAATACGCTTAGCTAACGCGAGGTTATAATTTTTGTTGTTTAGATCTGCTTGTACATTACTTCTTAGAAGTTTTAAATCTATTGGGTTTGCTGGCGTAAACTTGGGTAAACTAGCTAAAATTGTTTCTGCCTCATTGCCCTTATTTACCCACTCACCAGCAACATTAACCAACTTACAGGGAAAGGCGTCAGAAAACTTTTTATTGTGTTGTTCACAAATCGCTAGGGCATCTGAATTGGCGATAGTTTGAGTGTCGCGCTTGGTCACATAACCCCATGCCCCACTAGGTGCTTGAGCAAAGCTTTTTGCACCAGTCGCTGATTGGTATTTGTCGCGATAGGCGGTATACGCGTCATAAGAGATTAATAAATCGGTGCCTTTGGGCGGCACAGAAAAGATCGCTGGGATCTCTGGCGTATTTTCGCTTGGGTTTTCATGATTAACTGTTTCACTAAGTTTAGTTGATTGCGGGGCGGCACAAGAGCACAGCAGTAGCGCTGCACTAAAAGCAATAAAACACTTCATAAAAAATCCTTTTTTAGTCACTATCCATTGTTTCTACAAATATTGTGGTGAATTTTAAGCTGGCTCAACCCAGAGCTCGCCGACTTCGGTGTCGATAACTACCACTTTAGCGCCAGCAGGAATCGTGCGTTTAGCTTTCACTTGCCAGTCGATACCTGACAATTTATGGGTCGTAGAAGATGTTGCATCAATTTCTTTATCAAGCACAAATTCCATACCGATAAAGTCGTTTTTCACCTTGTGGGTATCTTGGCGGTTTTGAAATCGCTTTAATGGTTTCCACAATATCGCCGCAAAAATCGTAGTAAAAATGGCGACGGTCAACACTATCGGCATCAATTGCACAGGGACAAGGCTAGTCAACACTAAGCTACCTGCAACCACTAAAGCGAGGCCGACAAAGGTCAGAATAAAGGTAGAAAAACCCAGTACAGCTACTTCAATAATTAGCAGCAAAAGGCCGAGCGTCACTAATGACTCACCGGCATTATTCGTAATAAGTTCCATATGATTTCCTTACCTTTGATTAAGGTTTCTGCTTCATCACATTAAGAATGCTAGTTGCTTGAGCAACGAGTGAGCCCGCTTCAGTTGAGCCATCAGGTAGCAGCACAACAGTTGAGTCTTTCGCTATCGCTTCTTTAGCGCCAATAGCTTTCGTCGCTAGTTCTAGTTCAACCGCTTTTTGACCTTCTTGGGTTGCCGCCTTCTCACCGATTTTCTCAATCGCTTCTGCTTGTGCATTCGCTACTTTAATTATTGCTTCTGCCTCACCTTCCGCTTTTAATACTTGCTCACGTTTATCGGCTTCTGCGGCTAAGATCTTAGCTTGCTTTTCACCTTCTGCTTTGTTGATTTCCGCTTGTTTTAAACCCTCAGATTCAAGAACGGTAGCGCGTTTTTCTCGCTCCGCTTTCATCTGTTGCTCCATTGCATTCATCACAGAATTAGGTGGCATAATATCTTTAATTTCGTAACGTAGTACCTGTACGCCCCAAGTACCCGCAGCTTCATTAATGGCATTCACAATGGCAGCGTTTATGGCGTCACGCTCTTCAAAGGTTTTATCCAGCTCCATCTTACCGATTTCAGAACGCATGGTAGTTTGCGCTAGCTGAGTCACGGCAAAGTTATAGTCATCAACACCATATGTCGCTTTTTGTGGGTCTAACACGCGGAAATATAAAACGCCATCGACGGTAAGGGTGATGTTGTCTTTAGTGATGGCACTTTGGCTAGGGACATCGACTGCTTGTTCTTTTAACGAGCGATCGGCACTGATTTGTTCGATAAAAGGCACTAAAAAGTTTAAGCCTGATTCTAAGGTTCGGGTGTATTTACCAAAGCGCTCAATCACATAAGCACGATTTTGCGGTACAAACTTAATCCCACTTTTCAGTACCACTAGCACAAAAATAAGCAGGGCAAACTGCACGGTAAACACATAATTTAAGATGATGTCCATCGAGTATCCTTTTTGTTAATAAATTCAAATTCCGTCTGTATTTCTCGCGCTATGTTAGGTGACTAATCGCACTAAGAAAATTTAATAATTACCATAAGCGAATAGTAAAGATATTGAAACGATTAGTTTTTATTTGTTGGCTGACAAAGGCAGGTATTGTTGCTGGCACTCTTATATCGATGTTTGTGAAAAGTTAAATTTTTTTTTGAAGATAAAACTCTTACGCCTTTATACTGGCTGGAAGTGATAGGACGTTATTAAGGAATAGTAAGTGAAATGGATTTTATGGTTGCTGACATGCATGTCGGCACCGCTATACGCAACTCAGCAATACCCAATTCAACAATATCAGATTCAGCAATACACTAAAGCTGAATGCATTTTTATTAAGCAGCAACTTGCTGACTATAGGCGTAGACTTGGCAGTAATTCTGGGTTATATCTGCAATCAAAAACAAGTTTTGATAAGCACTGCCAACACCCTGTTCGAAAGACTGTCCGCTTGTCTCAACCTTCGTCCAACCGAATAGCTAAAGCTGAATTCGTTGCTAAAGAAAATCATGTAGCTAGCGCCTTTCTGCCAGCTAAAGATACTGATTTAGCTGGGCAGCGCACGGAGCCACCGTCACCCTTTACTTTAATGTTTAAACCTTTGCTAATAATGTTACTTTTGGCTTTTTTAGGTTCACTAGCGCTGGCGTACTTCAAGAAAAAGCTACCGCAGATTAAAGGTCGTATCGGTGAAAATTTAGTAATTAAGGGCTTAGAAAAGCATCTAGAACGTGACGAATATACCATCATCAATGATGTCACCTTGCCGCTTGAAGATGGTGGAACCACGCAAGTAGACCATGTTGTTGTTTCTCGATTTGGCATTTTTATCATTGAAACTAAGAATATGAGCGGCAGGATCTTTGGTAACGAAAAACAGGCCAAATGGACGCAAACGATTCATTGCTCAAAACACCAGTTTCAAAACCCGCTAAGGCAAAATTATAAACACACCAAAACGCTGTCTGACTTATTGGGTTTACCGCACGAGCTTTTCCATTCGGTTGTTGTGTTTACCCGCAATGCTGAATTGAAAACCAAGCTGCCTGACAATGTTGGTCACTTGGACGAAATGGTGAGTTATATCAAAGCTTTTAATGAAGAAATCATTAACTATAAATTGAAAATAAAAGTGGTAAAGCATGTTGGAGTTGTGAAGCTAAAACAAGGGCGAAAGACCGATAAGCAACATGTTGACTACTTAAACGAAAAACATAGTGGTAGTTTGCATTCTTAGAACGTTGATATAAATTTGGTTTCAATAAGCTAAACAATGGCAGCGGTAAATGTTCGACATAAACAAGCAGACTGCTTGCTAGAGTTGAGAGCTTTGAGGAAAGTTCGAAATATCGAAGTACATTCACATTTCTGAGTTGATTCAGTGTCACTGGCTTTGTTGCAGTCTAATATCACTGCTATTCACTTTTGGAATAAAAAAGCGTTTTCTATTCTTTTTCTTTTAAGCCGCATTTGTCTATCCTTTGCCCATCTTTTTAAATGGGCGAAGTATTTCATGCTTACTAATCAGCAAAACTCGAATCCTACTTCTGGTGCGCCAGCTTCAGGTACTAGTGCATTAGATGCTAATCAGCTAGCGCAGCTGCAACAACTTACGCAAGGCTATTCGCCATTGCAACTTGCTTGGGCAAGTGGCTACTTAGCTGCGAAAAGCGAAATGTCACCAGTGGCAACTGCGGTTGCAGCGGCAACACAAACTGCCGTTAGTCAAACGTTAACTGTGCTTTACGCATCGCAAACGGGCAATGCGAAAGGGGTGGCAACTCAAGTCGCTGATGCTGCCAAAGCAGCAGGTATTGAAGTTGTCTTGAAAAATGTTGCGGATTACAAAGCGAAAGGCTTGAAAACCGAAACCCATCTATTAATTATCGCGAGCACCAATGGCGAGGGTGAGCCACCTGATGATGCTATTGAGTTCCACGAATTCTTAAACAGCAAGAAAGCGCCTAAGTTAGATAACCTGAAATACAGCGTATTAGCGCTGGGCGATTCTAGCTATGAGTTCTTCTGTCAAACTGGTAAAGACTTCGACTTACGCTTAGCTGAGCTAGGTGCAACACGTGTTGCTGATCGTGTTGATTGTGATGTTGATTACGATGCCGATGCCGATGCATGGCGCGTATCAATTGTTGAATCACTTAAAGATGAGTTGACTGCGCCAGCAGCCGGTCTTGCACCAGTAGTGCAACTGCCAGGTACTGAAGCGCCTGCGTCGGTTTACACTAAGCAAAACCCATATGCAGCTGAGCTATTAGTTAGCCAGAAAATTACCGGTCGCGATTCAGCGAAAGACGTTCGCCATATCGAAATTGATTTGGGTGAGTCAGGGCTTACTTACCGCGTAGGTGATGCACTGGGTGTTTACTTTGATAACGACCAAGCTTTAGTTGAAGAACTGTTAGCAGCGGTATCACTGACCGGTGACGAAACGGTTGAGCTACAAAAATCAGGTGAAACTTTATCGCTACCGATCAAGCAAGCCTTAGTTGAGCAGCTTGAAATTACTCAAACACCACTAGCGTTTGTTGAGTTCTGGGTACAGCACAGTGGCGACGAGCAACTGGCTGAGAAGATTGTTGATAAGAACACATTACGTGAGTTTGCTGCGAATCACCAAGTTGTTGACGTGATTAAAGCGGCGCCAACAGCAATTGAAGCGCAATTGTTAGCAGACAACTTACGCAAAATCACACCGCGCTTATATTCAATCGCGTCAAGCCAAGCGGAAGTGGATGAAGAAGTACACTTAACCGTTGGCGTTGTTAATTATGCATTTAATGACAATGAGCGTGTTGGCGGTGCTTCAGGTTTCTTAGGTCGTCGTTTGGAAGAGGGCGGTCAAGTACGTGTGTTTGTTGAGCACAACGACAACTTCCGTTTACCTGAAAATCCAGAAACGCCAGTGATTATGATTGGCCCTGGTACAGGTGTTGCGCCGTTTAGAGCCTTTATGCAAGAGCGTGAAGCAAATGATGCGAGCGGTGATAACTGGATGTTCTTTGGTGACCAAACCTTTACTCAAGACTTCCTGTACCAAGTGGAATGGCAAAATTACTTAAAATCTGGCCTGTTAACTAAGATGGACGTGGCTTTCTCGCGTGACCAAGTAGAAAAAGTGTATGTACAACATCGCTTGAAAGAAAATGCCGCTGAGGTATTTGAATGGTTAGAGCGTGGCGCGCACTTATATGTATGTGGCGATGCTAACCGTATGGCGAAAGACGTGCACAACGCCTTAGTTGAAATTGTTGCTGAGCAGTCAGGTAAAACTGCTGAGCAAGCTGAAGAATATTTAACAACCTTGCGTAAGGGCAAGCGTTATCAGAAGGATGTTTACTAATGAGTGATGTAAAAACATTTGAGCCACTACCAGCACAAGGCCCGCTTGAAGGTGAAGGCCCAATTAAGGTAGAAGGTAACTTAGCTGATAACGAACGTTTAAAGCGCGAAAGTAACTTTTTACGCGGTACCATTGCTGAAGATTTGCAAGACCGCATTACCGGTGGCTTTACCGCAGATAACTTCCAGTTAATTCGCTTCCACGGTATGTACCAACAAGATGACCGTGATATTCGTGCCGAGCGCCAAAAGCAAAAGCTAGAGCCAATGCACAACGTGATGTTACGTGCGCGTATGCCGGGAGGTATTATCAAGCCTGAGCAATGGTTAGCGATTGATAAGTTTGCAGAAGAAAGCACCACTTACGGCAGTATTCGTTTAACCACGCGTCAAACGTTCCAGTTCCACGGTGTGTTAAAGCCGAACATTAAGTTAATGCACCAAACGCTGAACAGCATCGGTATTGACTCAATTGCCACCGCAGGTGACGTAAACCGTAACGTACTGTGTACTTCAAACCCGGTTGAGTCTGAGCTGCACCAAGAAGCGTACGAATGGGCAACTAAAATCAGTGAACATCTACTACCAAAAACCAAAGCTTATGCAGAGATTTGGTTAGACGGTGAAAAAGTAGAAACGACTGAAGAGCCAATTTTAGGAAGCACTTACTTACCGCGTAAGTTCAAAACAACAGTTGTTATTCCGCCGCAAAACGATGTTGACGTGCACGCGAATGACTTAAACTTTGTTGCTATCAGCGACAACGGCAAGCTTATTGGTTTTAACGTGTTAGTTGGTGGTGGCCTTGCGATGACGCACGGTGACAAATCAACGTATCCGCGCCGTGCTGATGATTTTGGTTTTGTGTCGTTAGAGAAAACATTAGACGTTGCCGCTGCTGTGGTTACCACACAGCGTGACTGGGGTAACCGTGTAAACCGTAAGAATGCAAAAACTAAGTACACGCTAGATCGCGTTGGCGTTGATGTATTTAAAGCGGAAGTTGAAAAGCGCGCTGGTGTTGAATTTGCGCCTAGTCGCCCGTACGAGTTCACCGAGCGTGGTGATCGTTTCGGTTGGGCGGAAGGTATTGATGGCAAGTATCACTTAACCCTATTTATCGAAAACGGTCGTCTATTGGATTATCCAGGTAAGCCATTAAAAACGGGTGTACGTGAGATTGCGAAAGTTCATCAAGGTGACTTCCGTATGACCGCTAACCAAAACCTGATTATTGCTGGTGTTGCAGAAGCTGACAAAGCGCAAATCGAAACCTTAGCGATTGAGCATGGTTTATTAGACGCATCAACGTCAGAGCAACGTCAAAACTCAATGGCATGTGTGGCATTCCCTACCTGTCCATTAGCGATGGCAGAAGCAGAGCGTTACTTACCGGGCTTAGTTGACGATGTTGAAGGCTTACTTGCTAAGCACGATGTTGCTGACGAGCACATTATTTTGCGTGTTACGGGTTGTCCAAACGGTTGTGGCCGCGCCATGTTGGCGGAAGTTGGCTTAGTGGGTAAAGGCCCGGGTAAATACCAAATGTACTTAGGTGGTAACACTGGCGGTACGCGTATTCCTAAGCTTTACAAAGACAACATTGACGAGCAAACGGTATTAGCAGAGCTGGACGGTTTAATTGGCCGCTGGGTCGCTGAGCGTAAAACCGACGAACAAGGCCAACTAGAACGCTTTGGTGACTTCGTTATTCGCGCTGGCGTTGTTGAAGAAGTGATCATTAGTGTGAGAGATTTTCATGCCTAATATTCAGTCAGAAGCTGCTGCCTCTGTCGCTGAATTGCCCGTCGCTGGTGCGCCGGTTAGCGAGCTATCGCCCGCTACTGTGCCAGCCGCTTGGCTCAGCCAGTGGAACGAGCAGCTAGAAAAGCAAACACCAATAGAGCGTGTTGCTTGGGCAATGGAAAACTTGCCTGGTAATTTTGTGCTGTCATCAAGCTTTGGCATTCAATCAGCGGTAATGTTGCACTTGTTAACGCAAGTGGATCCAAACATTCCGGTGTTGGTGACAGACACTGGCCACTTATTCCCAGAAACTTATCGTTTTATTGATGAGCTAACCACTAAGCTCAACCTGAATTTGCAGGTGTACAGCGCTAAAGAGAGTGCGGCATGGCAGTTAGCGAAATATGGTGAGCAATGGGCGCAAGGTCCAGATGAGCTAAAACGCTATAACCAAATGAATAAGGTAGAGCCGCTTGAGCGTGGTTTGACTGACTTAGGTGCGGGTACTTGGTTCTCTGGTATTCGTCGTCAGCAATCGGATCACCGCGCGGGTTTATCGGTGATTAGCACCTTACGTGGTCGCTTTAAAGTACATCCCATTATTGATTGGTCAAACCGCGATGTGCATCAGTATTTAACGAAGCATGGTTTACCGTATCACCCGCTTTGGGACCAAGGATATGTATCGGTTGGCGATACTCACAGTACGCGTCCATTAACGGCAGATATGGATGAAAGTGATACCCGCTTTAACGGTATGCAACGTGAATGTGGTTTGCATACGGATGGTGATGGTATCTAAGTTCGTAAACCGAAACGCTCGCGCACTCTGTTTAACTGAGATTTGATTAAGGCTCTTTATTAAGAGCCTTTTTTGTGCGCGTTAGCTTTTGCTTTCTGAGTGTAAAGTTTGGGATTTTAGATACTTCGATGGTGAGCAATTAAACCAGCGATGAAAGGCTTTATTGAAGGAGCTTTGTTCACTAAAACCACAGGCAGCAGCAATATTACCAATAGATAGTTTACTCATATTTTGCCTATTTATCGGCTGAATATTATTGGCTGTTTGTTGGTTGTCCGCCAGGTTATTTTCGAAAAGCTTCTTTTCGACAAACTTCTGTCTGATAAACTGATTCAGCAGGGCTTCAGCTCTTGTTTTTCGCTCTCTATCAAAGAGCTCTGCATAACTTGTTCCTTGTGCTTTCAAATTGCGCTGTAGCTGCCTTGTCGATATTGCAAACTGCTGCGCAACTGTTGTGATTGAACAGTCGGTTAGATTTGGCAGTTCTGCCAGTAGCGACGTTACTTGAGAGCTAAATTTTTGGCTAATACCTTGTTTGGTATCTTGGTTATCGTTAAGGGCAGTGATTTGAGCAAGTTGCTGTTTCGACAGCTCAGCAAGTGAGGTAAACAAGGACGGGTTAGCACTTTGAAACCGAAGTTTTAAGTATGCCGTTGGAAATTCAACAGAGTTGCTATCGCAATTTACAAAGACGGGGCAGCCAAACCAATCCACTAAGCTTTGCTGCTCCGCACTTGACCAGCTGTCTTGAAAACAGACTATAGTAGGGCTGAGCTCGCGGCCAAGGATCTGCCTTGTTGAAGCCAGCCAGGCAGTAAAATTTCGCAAAACTACTTGCCGACTACAAGGCGCAAACGGTTGCCAACTAATGCGTGCTAGTTTGTGTTGCTGACTAAAGCTTGCTTGCCCGATATTGGCGACCAGTTGATCGTATTTTAATAACACATCAACCGCATCAGCGAGGGTGGTTGCCGATTCGATCAAATAGCCAAGTAAACCAAAATCGGCACTTTTAATATCTTTACCTAACTCAAAGCCAATTAACGGATGCGCTAACTCCTGCTCGGCAAATGCCAGCAAGTCACTGTACTGTTTAAGGGCAATGCGCTGTTCGTTATTGTTAAGATCAAAACCTACCATATCAATCTGCTCAAGCGCTTGCTTAGGCGGAATTCCTTGCCGCTCAAGAAAGTGCAGTATGCTTAAAAAGTAATGGGTTGAACTGGTAAATTCCATAATGAGGTGGTGGTTTGTTGCGAATTCCTGATGTCGCCTTAGGACAAAAAATTGGCGTGATGGCGCAAGTTTCCCATAGAAACTTTTATTATGCTAGTACACGTGTTGATAATTTAAGCGTCGATATTTTATGTCTCGTAGTTGAGGCGTTAAAAATTTACGCGGCAACAGTAAGCTTAATGAATAAGCCGACTTAACGAATAGTGGTGCAAAGCAATATGGTAAAAGTGAGTGTTCAACAACAAGTTCAGGCGAGCCGTCAGCAAGTGCTGGCAGAGCTGTTGGATCATGTGAATTTGTCTCGTTTTTTTGATGCAAAGTTTAGTCTGGTTCGCGCTCAGCAAGCTGGCGCTGTGACAGGCGGTATCGGTAGCCAGCGACAAATAAAAATGCTGGGCACTCGCTTTGTCGAAGAAATATTAGCGGCAGATGAAAACGGCGTGAGCTACAAGATTGTCGGTGACTGGCCTGTGAAAAATCATCGCGGTGATATTGCTTTATCTGAAACCGAGCATGGTACGACGGTGGTGGACTATCAAATTGTCTGTCAGGCGCCTTGGTTTATTCCGTCGGCTTTATTGCAGTATTTATTAACCAAGGATGTTGCTAAGGCAATGCAAAGGCTCGCTGCCTTATATAACTAAGTGTGGAATGTGTTAATCATGAGTGTTGAATTAATTTTAATAGCCCTAAGCCCGATTTTTTTACTGTTTATGGTGGCGGAATATCTTAAGTATCGCCACTTCTATGAAGTCAAAGATAGCCTTTCTAATATGGCGTTGGGCGCTAGTTACCAGGTAAGTGATACGCTGATCTTATTTTTACTGATGCCGGTGTTTATTTGGTTACATCAATTTAGTTTGTTTGAGATCCCGTTCACTGGTTGGACATTGCTGATTGGCTTTATTATTCAAGATTTTCTGTATTACTGGTTCCACCGTGCTTCACATTTTATTCACTGGTTTTGGGTTGCTCATATCGCCCATCATAGCTCAAACAAACTGAATTTTTCGACGGCATTTCGTCAAAGCGTGTTGTACCCAATCACCGGTATGTGGCTGTTTTGGTTACCGATGATTTTAGCGGGCTTTGAGCCAACTATGGTATTTGCGATTGTCGCCCTTAATTTAGCGTTTCAATTTTTTATTCATACGCAAGCGGTGGGTAAATTGGGCTGGATAGAAAAAGTATTTAACACGCCGTCGCACCACAGGGTTCATCATTCAACGAACCGCGAATACATAGATAAGAATTTCGCCGGCATATTAATTATTTGGGACAAAATGTTTGGCACCTTTATCGAAGAAAAAGACGAGGTGCCATGTAAATTTGGTATTGTTGGTGAACTGCCGGGCAATAATCCGATCAAGGCTAATATTGACCAAGGCTTACATATGCTGCGCAAATTAAAACAAGCCAAAGGCTGGCAACAAAAGCGTAGGGTGCTGTTTGGTTATCCAACTCATGAGTAGGGGCTACTAAGGTCTAGCCAAAACTATAGTGATGACTTAACTGGGCTTTAAGGTGTTCGAGAAACTGGTTGTCGGGTTTATCGGCAATCAGTTGTGCTAATTCAGCACCTATCGGGGTGAGTTTATAGCAGGTTAATGCGCAGCGCTTTTTCTTTGCTTTGATTGCTAGCGGCAAGCCATTGTACTTTAGGTTTAATACACCGCCTGAGCTGCTTGTTTCTAGTTCTGTTTCTTGAGTAAAGACTAAGTGATGCTCTGCTAGGGTTAACACGTCTCCATAATTGAAACCAAATTGACTTAAACCCACGTGTTGTTCGCGCTTACTATCAAATAAATTTAATAATCCTGGTTGTTGATAACAGCCCGTAATAATTCGAATATTTTTCTTATTGCTGTCGCTAACCGCTAGTGCGCACGCTTTGCCAAATAACTTCGCTTCGTGCAGGCTCATATTCTTAAATGCTTGTAAGGCTTTAAGGGAAAAAGAGCCAGGTTGGCTAATTTCGCCGGCGAGTATTTTCGCCCAAAGCTCTTGCATAGCGGGATTACTCACACGTTCGGCAAGCTCGATAAAGCTATCAAACCAATCGGCGTCTGTGCGCTCTGCGACTTGGTCGCCCGCGCAATAGTGGATCGATTTTTCAACAATCTTTTCCATGTTTTGTTGGCGGCGCAAATGGCTAATTCGAACGCGACGACCACTTCTGTCTTCGATTGGCATTTGTTTATCAGCAGGCTTTAAACTGCCATCAAGGGCAAATAACTTTGCTAAATTAAGCAATTGCACTTGTGCGCTCATTTGACTGCTTTTTTTGCTTTGGCTATTTGGTTGCTCTTGTGTGGTGACAGTTTTGCTCGCACTGGCTGAGTTGTCGACATCTGCATCGATTACCGCTGGCGTATTGGAAGTTTTTTCATTATTCATGCGATAAGATCACATTCAGTTAAAATTACTGTGCTATTGTTTATTCTTAGCTAGATTTATATAACTTTCAAATGCTTATTTTGTTTTGCATGTAATCACTTCAGCAGCAGTCAGCAGGTAATCTAGAACTGGTCAGCCATATGTGAGCAGTTTAGCAATTGTTTAGTTGAATATTGTGGACGTGACTTTTATTATGTACTTCACGCAGATAGTGTAATCCAAGTTATTGTCAATAATAATTTCTTAGGACAGATCCTAACCAATGCATTGTTGGTTAGCAGAGGGCAGTATGCAGGCTTCAGAACATACCAATGACGACTTCTTGTTTATTGATGACAGTGAAGACGACCAAATTGTCGATGAAACATGTGGCGAGACATGGAAGGTATTAATCGTAGATGATGATCCTGAGATTCATTCTGTTACGCAATTAGCCCTGTCAGACCTCACCGTATTAGGTCGCCGATTAGAATATCTTCATGCCTATTCAGGTGAAGAAGCAAAAAGCATTATTGAGCAAGACCAAGAAATTGTTTTGGTACTTCTTGATGTTGTAATGGAAACCGATGATGCCGGCTTGCAAGTTGTTAAACATATTAGAGAGCAGCTTAAGCGCGAAGACATTCGTATTGTGCTTCGTACCGGTCAGCCAGGTTACGCGCCTGAAGAAAGTGTTATCAAAGATTACGACATTAACGACTACAAAACTAAAACGGAATTAACTCGCCGTAAATTAGTGACTACAGTTTATGCCGCTATTCGCTCGTATCAACAAATTACTGCGGTAAGTCAAGGTCGTGCCGGCCTAGAAAGAATTATTAACGGTGCTTCTAACCTACTTGAAATTCACACTATTCATGAATTTGGTCTGGGTGTATTAACCCAACTGAAATCATTGATTAAAGGCTATGTCAAAGGAACATTCTGTGCTCGTGGCCATGGCATTATCGATGGCGCAGATGATCTTGGCTTGTATATTCTGGCGCAAGAAGGCTGGGAAAAGAGCGCAATAAACGACAAAATCGAGCAAGTGGGTTGTGTGCAGCTAACGGAAGCAGTTAATGCTTGTTTTCAACATAAAGAGCATTTGAAAACGGACGACCATATTGCCTTATACCTTGGCCACGGTGGTTATCGAGCCGTTATTTATCTTGAGTTGGATTGCCCGATTTCAGAAATTGACTTTCAATTAACGGAAGTGTTCCTGTCGAACGTTGCAATTGCCTACGAAAATGTTCACTTGTTCCAAAAGTTGCGTAACGCTGCTTATAAAGACTGGCTAACTGAATTGCCAAATCGCTTGCAGTTCTTGAACATGCTCGACCAGTTCTCAGCGGACCAATCGCAAAATACGGTAGCAGCGCTCGTTGATATTAATCACTTTAGTGATATCAACGATGGCCTAGGCCAAGATATTGGTAATCAGCTATTACGTGCTGTCGCGCTTAGGCTGCACAGTACCGATAAGTCATTGTCGGTGGCTCGTGTTGGTGCTGATGTGTTTGGTTTAGTTGGCTCTGAGGAGCTACTTACGCCTCAGCTATTGGCTGATATCTTCAGTCACCCATTTGAAGCTGGTGAGCAAACATTACCAATTAATGTTTGTATTGGTTTATGTCGTAAGCGCGATGCGGGTCAAGGCGGTGTTAAGGTATTAAACCAAATTAATATCGCACTAAACCTTGCCAAGAAAAACCGCGAAAAGAATATTCAGTACTATCAGCAAGAAATGGAAGATCAAACGCTATGGCGTTTGGGTATGATCCGCCAGTTGCGTACCGATTTTTCTGAAAATCGTTTGGCGCTTTGGTATCAGCCTCAACTAGACCTGGAAACAGGTAAAGTGATTGGCGCAGAAGCTTTGTTGCGCTGGCGCACTAGCGATGGCAATTTTATTTCACCAGCAGTGTTTATTCCGTTAGCTGAATACTCAGGTTTGATTTTAGACATCGGCGACTGGGTTGTACATCAGGCCTGTAAACATATCAAAGCCATTGAAGCTCATGGCTTTAATGATGTTGGTATTTCTATCAATGTATCTATTCCGCAGTTTAGGCAAGATGACTTTGTCAGCAAGGTAATTGAAGCTACGCGGACTCACCATGTAGAAGCAGCTAAACTTGAGCTGGAAATCACTGAAAATATCTTGATGGATGACCCGCAGCTGATAATCGATGCGTTGCAAAAGCTGAAATCAGAAGGGATCAGCATAGCACTTGATGACTTTGGTACCGGCTATTCATCGCTGAGTTATTTGCAAAAGCTGCCAATCGATCGTCTTAAAGTGGATCGCTCATTTATCAATGATGTGACAGAAGACGGCGACTCATTGCTCGCTGACACCATTATCAACCTAGGCAAGCAACTTGACTTGAAAGTGATTGCCGAAGGCATTGAAAACGCAGAACAAGAGGCGCACCTAGTGGCACAAGGCTGTGATGAAGTGCAAGGCTTCTACTATGCTAAACCAATGTCTGCAGAAGATTTCTTGGCGTTCTTGAGCAAGCAAGTCTAAGCAAGCGATTTTAGTTAAATGATTGAAAACGGGCGCTAATGTAAAGCGCCCGTTTTTTCACATAATGATTTTTTCACACGATGATTTCTTCACACATTGAACAAACAAATAAAAAGAACAGACAAATAAAAAGAGCTACCAAGGTAGCTCTTTTTGATAGCATTTTTTAGCCAGCTTTAAGCTTAAAAGCTTTTTACCACTTTCACAGTGTCGTTTACGCTTGCTGCGTCAACGTAACCAATAGCATTAGGCGTTGAGGCAACAAAGCTTAGTACATCAGCATCTGTGCCTAGTTCTTGTAATGGCTTACCTTTACCAGTGAACAAGCGCTTAGACCAATAGGCTTTTACTTGTGCCGCTGATTTCTTCAATACCAGTTTTTCAAACTCAACACGTGCAGCGCTATTTGCTTTGCTGTTAACCGCTTTGATTGATTGGCCGTCAGCGAATGTTTTCAGCTTGCCTAAGAATGCACGAGAAATGTCATTATCAGAGATGCTATTTGCATTGGCTGGGTTTACGATAACCGCAACTTCAGCTGAGGCTAGCATGCTGGTAGCAAGTGCTACGGCAAGGGTTAAAGGTCGTAATAACTTCATGACTTTTCCTTAAAAAACGGTAACTAGGGCGGTGCGAACTAAGCTTGTGTCTTGATTGATTAAATCATCGTCACGCTTGCTAAATTCAACTTTGAATGAGGCAGAAGGGTGGAAATCCCAGCGTGCACCTAAGGTGTAGTATGATGAGTCTTCGTTACGGAACTCTAAACCTTGGCGAGTAAAGCCAATTAATTGGTCAAGCTCTGGTGATAAGCCAACTGGTAACGTGTCACCAATACCATTGATGGTGTTTTCATCAACGCCATAGGTTAAGTGCACTAACACATCATCAAAGCGGTAACCCGCGGTAACAAACATTGATTCTTCTGTGTCTAGTGGCATGTTGTCGTAGTTAATGCGCGTAACTTCAGCGATCAATAAGTAGTTGTTGTAATCAATAACAGCGCCGAATTCGAAGAATTTAGCTTTGTCTTCGTCAATAACCAAAGCTTCGGCAACACCGCCAAAACCTTCGATGTTATTCCAAGCGGCTGCCAACTCATCAAATACCGGAATTGGAATAGATAAGTCTGTGGCTAAGTAGGCCGTGCGAAGTGTTAGCCAGTCACGGTTTAAGGTAAACGTACCACCGAAAATTTCGTCGAAGCTTGAGTTAACATCAATACCTTGAACATTGATGTCATCATTATCTGAGCCGAAGAACACTTGGGCTGTTGTGTCAAATTCGCCAAGCGTAAAGTTATGGCTTAGGCTGACACCATCAAATTTAGATAGCTCAAGATTGTACACGCCCTCCGGTGGTGTGATCCAAGGGTACGCATAAGAGACATCTAAATAGTCTGAATACATGTAAAGAGGTGCGCGTTGACGACCTGCTAATATACGTGTGTTGTCGTTGATGTCGTAGGCAATGTAGGCCCACTCAAATTCAGCTTCCCAATCGTTTTCACCGCGAGAAATAATTTGTGCCGTTGCACTTAAACCTTCGCCTAAATCCGTAGACGCTTGAAGCGCGAACAATGAGTCTTGTTTAAAATCGACATCATCGTCATAGCCCCATTGGGTATCGCCGCTAGATGCTTGTCCAGCAACAATGTTTGCAAATCCATTGAAGGTGATTTCTGCTTGCGCAGAAGCCAAGGGTAATGCTGCACATATGGCGCAGCTCAGTAATGCTTTTCTCATGAGGTACCTTACTTCGTTAGTGTCTGGATTTATGTGAAATTGCTCTTGCCTAGCCTAATTGGGCTAGTTTGACGTGAAATTATTGTTGTATTAAGCAGGATCAATTGTTGTCACAATGTTAATCACCCGTCACAACTGCGTTATGACGCGCGCAAGATAGTATTTTTATTGAGCGAGGTCAAAGTTTTTCTGTTTTTTCAACAAACTGTAACAATTGAAATTTGGGGGGTATTTTGGGTCGAATAACAAGAGGCTGGCATCGTTCCATCCGAGCGAAAACCAAAGGAACGCTTAAAGTAAAAATGTGAAAGAAAGGATAATTAAAAAAGCCGACAATATTGTCGGCGTTTTAATCGTTTAATACTTGCTTTTTATAAGGTCTTGATAACCTTAATCGTGTCGTTTACTACGCTGGCATCAACATAACCAATCGCATTGGGGGTTGAGGCAACAAAGTTAAGTACTTCAGCATCTGAAGCTAGCTCTTGTAATGGCTTACCTTTACCAGTGAATAAACGTTTAGACCAATAGGCTTTTACTTGTGCAGGTGATTTTTTTAATACCATTTTCTCAAATGCTACACGCGTATCACTATTGGCTTTGGCGTTGACCGCTTCAATGCTTTGACCATCCGAAAATTTCTTTAACTTACCTAAAAAGGCGCGTGAAATGTCATTGTCAGAAATGGCATTAGCATTGGCTGGGTTAACAATAATAGCAGTTTCAGCAGCGGCTAAACTGCTAACAGATACGCATAAACAAAGGGCTAAGGACTTTAACAACTTCATAAATCTTCCTTAAAAAACGGTAACTAGGGCAGTGCGAACTAAATTAGTGTCTTGGTTAATAAGATCGTTATCTCGGCGGCTGAATTCAATTTTCAGCGCCGCAGAGTCATGAAAATCCCAACGAGCACCAACGGTGTAATATGACGAGTCTTGCTCACGGAAACGGAATGTTTGCTCGGTAACCGCTGATAAACCGTCCAGTTCAGGGCTAACACCAAATGGTAATCTGTTTACGTTGCCGTTAACTTCGTTTTCGTCTTGGCCATATGTAGCGTGAACAAGCACGGTATCGAAGCGATAACCAACCGTGAAAAACATTGATTCTTCTGTATCAAGTGCCATTTGATCGTAATCAATATGGGTGTATTCACCAATGACTAACCAATTGTTGTAGTCTGCTTGAAAACCAACTTCGGCAAATTTAGCTTTATCATCAACAATAGTGGCTTCAACACCAATGGTTTCAAAACCCGGAATCGTTTGCCAAGCGGCGATAAGCTGGTCAAAGCCAGGGGCCGGTAAGGTTAAATCTAAGGTTATGTATGCGGCGCGCATCGTCAACCAATCGCGGTTTAAAGTTAAGCTACCACCGAAGATTTGATCAAATTCAGATTCAATTGATTCCCCGAGTATATCTATTTCATTGGTTTCTGAGCCAAAAATTGCTTGTGCATTGGCATCAAACTCCCCAACGGTAAAAGCATAATTGGCGCTGATGCCATCATAAGTCGACAATTCTAGGTCATAAACACCCTCAGGTGGTGTGATCCATGGGTAAGCGTATGAAACGTCTAAATAATCTGAAAACATATATAGCGGTGCACGTTGACGACCTAGTAAAATACGAGTTTGATCGTTTACATCGTAAGCAAGGTAGGCCCATTCAAATTCTGTATCCCAATCGTCTTCGCCACGCGAGATGATCTGCACCGTTGCACTTAGCCCCTCAGCAAGATCGGTTGATGCCTGAATAGCGAATAATGAATCTTGTTTGAAGTCGACGTCGTCATCATAACCCCATTGGGTATCGCCGCTAGACGCTTTGCCGGCAACAATGTTGGCAAAGCCGTTAAAGCTAATTTCTGCATGTACCGCAGTTAGCGGCAACGCCATGCCAAGCGAGAGAGCAAGTAGTGTTTTTTTCATATCACAAAATTCCTAAGGTGATGTAATAATGCTGCAGGCCAATTGGGTTTACTTAGTGGCAATTGGCCAACACCTAGTTAACTATAGTTTAGTTTAATTATTAGTCAGTTAATTTGACCCGCATCAAGCGACAGCATGATAACACAGGTAAAATTAAGCTTCTTTTCGTCGATGTTTGAACCGCCATTCTACCCCTTGATTCGGTTTATCTGGTATGAGCAGCGAAAGTGTTAGTGAACAAGCTGCGAAACCGGCACCGACGAAGAACACCCAACTTGGGTTAGTCAGCCAAACAACCCCCAACAATGCGGGGATTACTACTGCGGCAATATGATTAATTGAGAAGCTAACGCCAGCACTGGCGGCGATATCTTGCGGCTCGGCAATTTTTTGGAAGTAGGTTTTTATTGCAATGGCTAAAGCAAACAGCAGGTGGTCAACAACATATAAGATGGCAGCAAGGTAACCTGTGTCAACTAGCCCGTAGGAAATGAAGAGTAGGATAAGCCCAACATATTCAAACAATAAGGTTTTACGCTCACCCACTTTGCCAATAATTTTGCCTATGGAAGGCGCGAATAACCAATTAAACACATAGTTAATTAAGAACAAAGCACTGATATCGGCAACGGAATAGCCAAACTTTTCAACCATTAAAAAGCCTGCAAAGACGACAAAGATCTGCCGACGCGCACCGCTAAAGAAGGTTAACGCATAAAACAGCCAGTATTTCTTTTTCAGTACTAGCTTTTTACTTTGCTCAGTAGGTGCAGAGAATTGCTGAAAACTCATCGCCAACAGTATTGTCATGAGCAAGGCGACAATACCAAATAGGGCGTAGGTAGCTTGATAAGACCAAGTAAAATATTCCATCAACAACCAAACACTACTAAACGCTACTAGTGACGCACCGGATTTTGCAGATAACAGCTTACCCATAAAATGTGGGGTATTGTCTTTATCTACCCATTGCAGTGTGAGCGATTGATTGACCGTTTCGAAATAGTGAAAACCGACCGACATAATCACTGTGGTGATGTAAAGGCCAAACGCGCTGGGAAAAAAGCCAGTAATCGCCACCCCAACTGCCGTCACGCCAAGTGATAAAAGTGCTAATTTTTGCTCTTTAATAAATAGCAGCAGGTAAACGGCGGTAAAGGCAAGAAACCCTGGGACTTCCCGCAAACTCTGCAATATGCCAATTTCCTTGCCGGTAAAGGCGGCTTTTTCAACAACAAAGTTATTGAGTAAAACCATCCAAACAGAAAATACCAGCGGCATGATAAAGGCCATTGCCAGCAGTAGATTTTGAGGTTGGTGATAGCGTTGGATAAAACCTTTCATCATGCGTTGGGCACCGTATGGTAAATAGATAAGCTAGTTGGCTTCAAACATCGAAAAATAACAGCTAATACACTGCTTATGTAAATAAACAGTTAATGAAAAATGCTAATTTTCTGAATGGCTTGACTGACTTGACGAGGTATCAGCTATACTGCCAAACATACAATACCAATCCACATAAACAAATGTTCACTCAGCTTGAGATAAAACGCTTTAATGCAAGGCGCATGTTTGCTCGTCACAGTTATTCTATTTTTTAAAATAGAAAGTAAAAATATACAACACAGCAGTAAAGCGTTTTAGCCAAGCCTTTCAGGAGCTTTTCAGCGGCACAATTACAGCGCAAAATTTTCTTGATGTAGAATGACTATATCGGCAAAAATTTTACTTGTACTTGGACCGCTGAAATAGCTCTGAGTAGAACATATTATTATGCGGATTGGTATTAATGCATTGCTAATAGTAATCATTTTATCAGCAATGAAAGTATATTAAATCGTCAAAGGTCATTTAGACCTTAATAACAAAATTTGTTGGGAAATTTATGAGTTCTTTGGTCAATGTGGTCAGTGCCGCCTCAAATAAATTACGCTTTAAAACCAAGTTTGCTCTGCTGGCGCTGGTTTTTTTTATTCCGCTAATCGCTGCGCTACTGTGGATTGTCGATAGCCAACGCAATAAAATCGATATACTTGATCAAGAACTTGCTGGTCATCAATTGATTGAACAAATCGTAGGGATTGAGCAGTTAGTTTATTCAAATGCACAGCTTGGCCAAGCCAGAACACAAGTTAACCAACTCACTAAAGCAATTAGCGAATCACCATTATTAATGCCAGTGCGCGCTAAAGCGAATCAGTTACAAGAACTGATGGCTAGCCACCAATTAAGCGACAGTGATACCAGCTTAGCCAATGTCGCTGAAATCTATGAGTTGACGTTATCGCTGCGTGAGAATATTGCCGCGATTACGGGGTTGAGCCGCGAAAGTGATGCCAGCATCTTCTACCTTTCAGAGTTAGGCCGCATGCGTTTACCGGAACTACATGAGTATTTAGCTCGCACTAGCTACCTAACGCAGAACATTATTAATAATCAAGGGTTTAACGCGCAGTCTTATACCTCTTTGGTAGCACTTAATAATCGTATAGATGAAATTCAACATCAGTTTGATAAATCACAAATGCAACTGGAGCGTGTTGATAAAGCGACAGCGCAAAGTTTAGCTACGCAACTGTCAGCCATTGTTAGCAATATTGATAATTTCCAAAATGCGCTGCAACAGCAAGTAATCGATCCTGATTCAATACAATGGTCACGCGCCGATACTGAGCGCGCAGTACAAGCAGCGCTAACTACTGTGGTGGATACCGAAAGTGAAATAAACAAACAACTCACTGAGCGTTTAAGTGCGGCATTATCAATGCAGATGAATTCGTTAGTAGTGCTTGGTGTTTTGTTGTCTTTAGGTGTCGTGCTAATTGCTGGCTTCTTGTATGTCATTTACTGGTCAATTAAAAGTAATGCTCAGCAATTGCAACACGCCGCGCAAATCATGGGTGACGGTGACTTTTCTCAGCATATAGCGATAGACAGCAAAGATGAATTTGGTGATATCAGTGATAGCTTTTGTCATATGCAGGAAAAAGTGAACGCGCTGTTATTACTGGTGCAAGAGGACATTATTAAGCTTGAACAAGACACCGCGAATATTCGCGAAATGACTGATAGCATGGAGCATCAAGTATCGGATCAACAAACCAATACTCATGGTGTGATAGGTGCGATACACGAGCTTTCACAATCAGTGCAACTTATTGCTGATAATACCGACAATGCCCGAGATGTTACGCATGCCGCCAGTGATCATGTGAATGGCGGTCAAACGATTATTGCTGAAACGGCTGCTGTGATCGGCCAGATTTCAGCGCAAGTTAATTCAACTTCACAAGTGATTAATACACTAGCGACCAATACCTCTGAAATTGCGCAGTTTGTCAGTGTTATTCGTGAGATTGCTGATCAAACTAACTTATTAGCATTAAACGCAGCAATTGAAGCGGCGCGTGCGGGTGAACAAGGTCGAGGCTTTGCCGTAGTTGCTGATGAAGTTAGGAACTTAGCGGGTAAAACGCAAGATGCGACGGGTGAAATTCAAGACATTATCGAAAAGCTACAACAAGGCACAGAGCAATCGGTACAGGCCATGACCCAAGGTGTTGAACGCGCCGAGCAAGGGGTTAAGCAAACTGAGCTTGTTTCCGCCTCGTTTAATGATATTACCGAATCAGTGAGCAATATTGTTGATGGCACAGATCAAATTTCAGCAGCAGTCACTCAGCAAAATAGCATGTTAGGCCATATCGACAGCAACACTGAGAACATTTCTAAAGGCGCGGATACCATTTTACAATCTGCCCATCGGGCGGCGCAGGCGGTGGGTAGCTTGTCTGAGCTCGCCGATGACCTTTCAAAACAACTAGCGCAATTTAAGCTGCGTTAGTCGATTCTACTTGGAGCGCGCATGGTTTGGCTATCGCTTGAATAGTAAATTATGCGCCCCATATTGATACAAGATATAGCAAATATTCATTGGCATAGTTGGAGTCAATCTGTCAGTGTGTAAGTTTGTTGTACCGCCGATTCTATCTAGGTTTGCTATTTTGAGTGTACAAGTAAACACTCAATTAAAACACCTGTTTAAAAAAGTTGCTTTTCGCATTCTTTCAGGGCAAACTCAGTCGGCTAGTATTACAATTCATAACGATTTAGTTATATAGAGTGTGTTGACCTTTCGAGGTTAAATTATGTTTAGAGCGGCCAAGCAGGTGGCATTAAAGTAGCCCTGAAAGGTCAATACACTCTAATAAGTAATTACAAAAACCAGTCTAACAAGCACCTTAATCGGGTGGAGGAGATCAGGCATGTTATTTCAAGGCAAAAGCCTTTCTGCCGAGTTACTTGCTGACGGTATTGTTGAATTTAAATTCGACGCCGAAGGTTCAGTAAACAAGTTCGATCAGGCAACATTTGAAGAATATCGCGCAGTAGTCGACGCGATCAAAAACTGCAGCGAAGCAAAAGGTATTATTGTTACCTCTGGCAAATCAGCATTCATTGCTGGCGCTGACATCACAGAATTCCTAGAAACATTCAAAAAGCCAATGGACGAGTTAATCCCTTGGGTTAAAGCGGCTACTGACTTATTTGATTCGTTTGAAGACATCGACCTACCAAAAGTTGCAGCAGTTAATGGCTTTGCACTAGGTGGCGGTTGTGAAATGATTTTAACTTGTGACTACCGTGTTGCAGACACTACAGCATCTATCGGCTTACCAGAAGTTAAATTAGGTTTAATGCCTGGTTTTGGTGGTACTGTTCGTTTACCTCGCATTATCGGTGCCGACAACGCTGTTGAGTGGATGTCGACAGGTAAAGCTCACAAAGCTGAACAAGCATTAGCCGTTGGTGTTGTTGACGCGGTTGTTGCGCCTGAGCAACTTCGTGATGCGGCGATTGCTATGGTGAAACAAGCGATTGAAGGCAAGTTAAACTGGCAAGCAAAACGCCAAGCTAAATTAGAGCCTTTAAAGCTAACGCCAACTGAAACCATCATGACCTTTAATACTTGTAAAGGTATGATCGCAGCTAAAGCGGGTAAGCACTACCCAGCACCAATGACGATGGTTAAGTCATTAGAAGCGGCGGCAGGTTTAGACCGTGCTGGTGCAATGGCAATTGAAAACGAAGGTTTTGCTAAGCTTGCGAAAACTGACGCAGCGACAGCACAAATCGGCATTTTCATGTCTGATCAAGTGATCAAAGGCAAAGCGAAGAAAGCGGCGAAAGCAGGTGCACCTGTTGAAAAAGCTGCGGTACTTGGCGCTGGTATCATGGGTGGCGGTATCGCTTACCAATCAGCTGCTAAAGGCACGCCAATTGTCATGAAAGACATTGCTGATAGCGCACTTGATTTAGGTTTAACCACAGCAGCTGGCTTATTAACGAAGCAGGTTGAACGTGGTCGCATGAACGCTAAGAAAATGGCGGGCGTGTTAAACAACATCACACCAACGCTAAGCTACGACAGCTTAAAAGATGTTGACGTTGTTGTTGAAGCGGTTGTTGAAAACCCGAAAGTAAAAAGCATTGTATTAGCCGAAGTAGAAGAAGTTACCGGTGACGACGCAATTCTTGCTTCAAACACCTCAACGATTTCTATCGACCTACTTGCGGAAAGCGTTAAGCGCAAAGACAAGTTCTGTGGTATGCACTTCTTCAACCCAGTGCACAAAATGCCATTAGTAGAAGTTATTCGTGGTAAAGAAACGTCTGACGAAACCGTTGCAGCTGTTGTTGCTTACGCAGCGAAAATGGGTAAATCACCTATCGTGGTTAACGACTGCCCAGGTTTCTACGTAAACCGCGTATTATTCCCTTACTTTGCAGGTTTCAGCCACTTAGTAAAAGAAGGTGCTGATTTTACTGCCGTTGATAAGGTAATGGAGAAGCAATTCGGCTGGCCTATGGGTCCTGCGTACTTACTTGACGTTGTCGGTATCGACACAGCTGATCACTGTACGGGTGTAATGTCTGCTGGCTTCCCAACACGTATGCAGAAGATCGACAACGATCCAGTAAGCATTCTATTTGGTGATGACCGTTACGGTCAGAAGAATGGCAAAGGTTTCTACGACTACGGTAAAGATAAGCGCGGTCGTCCAACCAAAGTACCAGCAGAAAAAGCATACGAGCTATTTGCTGGCAACGTTGCTGACAAGAAAGACTTTGACGCTGACGAAGTTATCGCACGCCTAATGATCCCTATGGTGAACGAAGTGGTTCGCTGTTTAGAAGAAGGTATCGTTGATACAGCTGCTGAAGCAGATATGGGCTTAATCTACGGTTTAGGTTTCCCTCCATTCCGCGGTGGTCCAATTCGTTACCTAGAAACAGTTGGTCTAGAGAAATTCATCGAAATGGCTGACAAGTTCGCCCACTTAGGTGAAATTTACCAAGTAACAGACGGTATGCGTGAGATGGCTAAATCTGGCAAGTCTTACTACACCACTGACGTGAAAACAGCTTAAGCCGAGGAAAGAAAAATGAAAGAAGTCGTAATTGTCGATTGTATTCGTACCCCTATGGGTCGCTCTAAGGCTGGTGTTTTCCGTAACGTTCGTGCCGAGACCCTATCTGCGCACCTAATGCAAGCGCTATTAGATCGCAACCCTAACTTAGACCCTGCGTTAATCGAAGACATTATCTGGGGTAACGTTAAGCAAACTAAAGAGCAAGGTTTCAACATTGCTCGTAACGCTCAGCTACTAACCGACATTCCTAAGTCAGTTGGCGCTATTACCGTTAACCGTTTATGTGGCTCTTCAATGAGCGCATTACACGATGCTTCTGCCTTTATCATGGCTGGTCAAGGCGACGTGTACATGGTTGGTGGTGTTGAGCACATGGGTCACGTACCTATGATGTACGATGTGGATTTCGATCCAGCGTTAAGCAAGTACATCTCTCGTGCTGCTGGTAACATGGGCTTAACGGCTGAGTTACTTGGTATGCAACACGGCGTAACACGTGAACAGCAAGACGCATTTGGCGCACGCTCTCACCAGCTTGCTCACAAAGCAACAGTTGAAGGTCGTTGGGCAAACGAAATCATCCCAACATTAGGTCACGACGCGAATGGCGTATTGTCACTAATCGAGCACGATGAAGTAATTCGTCCTGAAACAACGGTTGAATCATTAGCAGGCTTACGCCCAGTATTCGACCCAGTAAACGGTACAGTAACGGCAGGTACTTCATCAGCACTTTCTGATGGTGCATCAGCGATGTTAGTGATGTCTGCTGACAAAGCGAAAGAGCTAGGCTTAACACCACGCGTTAAAATTCGTGGTTTTGCGTCAGCAGGTTGCGATCCATCAACTATGGGTTACGGTCCAGTACCGGCGACTAAGAAAGCCCTTAAGCGCGCTGGTTTATCACTAGAAGATATTCAGTTAGCAGAATTCAACGAAGCATTCGCTGCCCAAGCGGTTTCGTGTGTTCGTGCACTAGGCCTTGAAGATAAGATGGACGACATGATCAACTTAAACGGTGGTGCAATTGCACTTGGTCACCCACTAGGTTGTTCAGGTACACGTATCTCAACCACGCTAGTTAACCTAATGGAAGCGCAAGACGTGAACATTGGTTTAGCGACTATGTGTGTTGGGTTAGGTCAAGGTGTAGCAACCGTTTTCGAACGCGTTTAAATCACGGCTAAATCGTCGGTTTGTAAAACCTAAGCGATTTACTTGATACGTTTAAAAGCACTGCTTCGGCGGTGCTTTTTTATGCCTGATTTTTAGTCATTATTTTCAGTTAGTATTAATTTTTTATCGGTTAGTCTGGTCTATTCTAACAATAGATCCAAAGCACGTTGGGTTAGCTTTGTCGTTTAATGGTGAAGGAAAGGGAGTAATGCGAGTGAAGTATTTATTAACTTTGGTGCTTGGCACAATTGTAAGTTTGCCATTATTGGCCATGGAGCGAGATCGTAGCTCGATTCGCTGTGATGGCGGTCATATCCGTCACGGTATGGATAAATACCAAGTGATCAGCCGTTGCGGTGACCCTAGAGCGCAAGAAACAATTAGCGGTGATGATCAGCTTAAAGTCGATAAGCTGGTTTATAAGTTTAAACGGTCACCGTCTGCACCACTGATTATTTTCACCTTTCGTGGCGGTAAGCTGATCAATATTAAAGAGTCTAGATAGACGCTTTGATACGACTAGCCCATCATTTTCATACACAGCAGATAAACAATAATAAACAGTGCTATCCAAACGGTTTCAGCGACCATTAAAATGATAGGTTTAACACCAACACTGGTCAGTTTTGACAGGTTGGACTTCATGCCAATCGCGGCAATAGCAATCACAAGGGCAAAACGGCTAATGGTGGTAGCTCCTTCGGTGATCACAGTCGGTAAATCGACCAGTGAGTTAATTACCATAAACACAACAAAGGCGATTAAGAAGCTGGGGAAATGAGGTTTGTGATCAACTTGCTGCTCGCTGCGGTACTGGTTGCTTAGTGCAAGTAGCATCATTAACACCACTGGCATTAAAAAGCTAACGCGCACTAATTTTACCAGCGTTGATAAATCACCCGTTTGCTCTGAGACTGAATAGCCTGCGCCGACAACTTGTGCAACATCATGAATAGTGCCGCCAAGAAAGATACTGGTATCGTATTCGTTTAAGCCTAGGCTAGTCGCGATAATGGGGTAGGCAATCATGGCTATGGTCGACAGCGAAGTAACGCCGATAATGGTCAGCAAGGTATCGCGCTCTTTATTTTTATCATTAGGCAGTATGGCTGAAATCGCCATGGCCGCAGAGGCGCCACATATGGCGACTGAGCCACCGGTTAACATGCCAAAGCGTCGACTCATCCCCATAGCACGACTGAGCAATACACCGAAAATAATAGTTGAGCCGATAGCGGCAATCAGCAGCAGCGCCGTTGACCAACCAAGCGACGTTAAATCATCGAAGGCTATTCGAAAGCCCAGCAAGGCAACACCGATGCGTAAGATAGTAGAAGCGGTAAATTCAATACCTGCTTTGCATTTAGTTTCTTCGTGTAAAAATGACAGGGCTATACCGAGCAGCAATGCAAACAGCATGGCGGGGGCATTGTAATGCTCAGCAAGGAATAAGGCAGCAAGGCCAGTGATTACAGCAATAAAACTTCCGGGAAAAAGCGCCTTTATTTTCATTAACATACACAGATTTTTACAACTAGGCTGGTATATTATCTGTTGCGGCGCCAAGTGCAACTAACACTTGCCGTTTTGTCTCACCGCCATAAGGACGACGGCCATGCATAGCCAGATTATTGTCAACCACAGCGACGTCACCTGCCTGCCACTCTACATCAAATGCGTATTGCTCGGCAGTTGCGATAATCTCTTCTAGCCATGCCTTGGGAATTTCACTGTCATCGCCAAAACATAAGGTATCTTGGTGATGTTCACGCACCCCAGACCAGCCTTGATAAGCCGCGACTAATTGATTAAAAAACACTTTCCGACCATCGGCTAAGGTGCGCACCGCAGGTAATTTCCCCGTTGTTGCTTTTAAGCTGCCGTCTTGTTGCCATTGCCAGCGATAACCTAAGCGCGCTAACTTTTCTTCTGCTTCGGTTTGCGTTTCAACACTGAGTGTACTTTTCCAGCTGCGTCCTTGACCTGAATTTGGATCATTCTCACCCGGCATTGTGGTGGTATATTTCACGCCTTTTTGCTCGAATACCGCTGCCAACGCTGGATTCGCTTGTGCTAAAGCATCAAGCAGTAAATCACAGCGTAAGATTGGGCTAGCACCGCCGTGATCGGCTGGCGTTAAACAAAAGAAAAAGATTTTATCTGGGTAAATTGGCGTTTGCGCCATCTCGTTATGCAGGTAAATTTCTACCTCTTTGGGGGCTTCATTAGCGGTAAATACCCGCTCTGTGAAATTAATGCGCACAGCATTCGATAACGAATCTTTGTAATAAAAGTTGGGGTAGCCAAAGCTTGCTGTAAATTCGTCGAATGCTTCTGCGGAGTCTAACGGAAAACCACGAAACAAAATCGCGCCAGATTGTGCCAATTGCTGTTCGATTACCGCTTTATGGTGCCTAATATAATCAGCACTTTCAGCGACACTAGCGCAATCATCGGGATTGACCACTACGGCAGGAAATACATCCGGCTTATCTGTGCAAAACTGCTTGTCGACACTGGTTAACTTCACCTTATTTGAAGGCTCTTTATTTGAAGACTCTCTGTTTGAAGACATGCCACACTCCTAGTCGTAAATTGGGTGAAGCGTATTAAAGGCTGCTTGACAAAAATGCCCAGGATCATTGAAGCGCTTATCAAGATTCAATGCGCTAATCGCGGCCATCTCTTCGTCGTTGAGAGCAAAGTCGAAAATCGCAATATTTTCTTTTAAACGTCCAAGCTTGGTACTCTTGGGAATAATTGAGCAGCCCCGCTGCACGTTCCAGCGCAGCACTACTTGTGCTGGTGTTTTCCCTAAGCGCTCAGCGGCGGCAACTACCGCTGGCTGGGTGAGTACAGATTCATCAGCACCTGCCATATCTAATTCTAAATACGAGAGTGCCCCAAGCGGTGAAAATGCTGTGACTTCTACGCCATAGGCTTTGGTCATGGCAATTAAACGCTCTTGGGTGTTGTAAGGGTGCGATTCAATTTGCAAGGCGTAGGGTTTAATACGGGCATAGGTCATCAAATCATGCATGAGTGCTGAATTGTAATTACAGATGCCTATATTTTTCACTAGGCTACTATCTACAAGATCTTCCATTGCAGCCCAAGTTTTATGTAGCGGCACTTGGGCGAGTTTCATACTCGGGTTCTCTGCCTCTGGATCGAAGAACCATTCCGGTGGATAGCGCTCTTCAATCGGCACATAGGCTTGAGCAATAGGAAAGTGGATTAAATACAGATCTAAGTAATCTACGCCTAGATCGCTCAGTGTTTTTTCTAACGCGGGCTGCACATGTTCTGGTGCGTGGTAGGTATTCCATAGCTTAGAAGTGATCCAAAGCTCTTCACGGCTGCACAGCCCATCAGCTATGGCCTTGGCAATGCCTTGGCCGACTTCAATTTCATTGCCGTAATCACAGGCACTGTCTAGGTGGCGATAACCCGCTTTAATGGCATCGTATACGGTTTGTGCACAGTCTTGTTTTGCAATCTTCCATAGGCCTAAGCCGACCTGAGGCATAGTCGTTGTTGCCATCACTTACTCGCTCTGAAATTGAAAAGTAGTTACCGCTGTTAGAGATATTGCCTAACATTAAAGTTATATCTTATATAAGACTATAAGTTAGCGTTGGTGATTTCAGGTGTCAATTAATAGATGAAAAAATCATCAGTGGCAGTGTCCGGTTGGTTGCCAGCTAGGAGTAAGTTGAGAGCCGATAACAACAAAACTGTTATACGTTGAGCCTAAATTGGTGGCGTAAGATAGAGGAAAATCGGCAGGTAAATGAGTTAAACAAATTTACCTGCAGAAGGAAGAACGAGGGCGTGTTGATCTTTCGAGATTGAATTTTGTTCAATCTAAACGCTTTCTGATCACGGCGCTCGCTTTGTCGCATAGTCGTTCTCGGCTTTGTCTCCTGAGTCGCTCTACCTCCTGCATCCATGCCGTCGTATGTAAAAATCGAGCAACAATGAGCAGGAAGCGTTTAGATGAACCCCCTCAACATAAAATAAAGGGGCAGCGTCTGTTTGAATTTTCTACTGTGTTGGCACTTATTTATGGAGAATGACTACACTGCACAAGTGTCGCCTTGTATAAAACCCAAACAGACTGCTGCAAAAACAACCCTGAAAGATTAACACGCCCTAGTCAAAATTTACTAAGTAGTGGTAGTGATCTGAGCGGCAGCGGGTGATGCGATATTCTATTATTTGATCGTTTAGCGACTTAGTTGAACGAGTAAACATTAACAATGGCGAGCCGTGCGCTATGGCGAGTAAATCAGCATCAGCTTCGTCGGCCAGAATCGCTTTGATTTTATCTTCTGTTTTATGCACCGTCAGATTAAAGTTGGTCTGATAAAAGTGGTAAAGGGTATGGGGAATTTCTGGTTCGTTTTCTATGCCAGTAAATGCGGAATAGGGCATGTAAATATCTTCTAGCAAACAATATTCACCATTCAATGTACGGCGACGCTTGAGCACAACCACTTTGGTTTTAGCTTTTACATCCAGTTCTTTCGCAATGGTTTTATTTGCGGGTTCAATGGTTAACGATAGCACTTCGGATATGGGTAGCTCTGGGCTGTGATTATCGGCGACCAGCGGGAAGAATCGGTACAATGCTGGCATGCCGGTATGCTCTGCGACAAAAGTTCCTAAGCCTTGCTTGCGGGTTAGTACTTTTTCATCGGTTAGGGTATTGAGCGCTTTACGCACTGTGCCTTGGCTGACCCCAAACTCACTAGCCAGTTGAAACTCACTGGGCAGCATATCGCCGGGCTTCCAGCGTTGCTCAACAATTAATTGAGTAACGTGTTTTTCCACTTGTTTGTACAGTGGCAAGAAGGCTAAGCCAGAAGTGCCAAGTTTATTACCGAATTCAGTATCAGCCATCTTTATTCCTATTCAAATAAGCGAATCGACACTCTATATTTTCACTACCTAACGCTGTGCAAAAGACAATGACTATGCAGGTTAAGGCTTTCTTTTATCTTATATAAGAATTTCACTCTTTCTATCATACTTAGCCAGATAGAAAAGTAAATTGCATAAAATAATGAGTAAATGTTAGCGCTAATATAAAAGCTATTAATGCTCAAGCGGTGCTCAAATCTTAAACAAGGTGGTTAAAAAATAAGTTTGACAAATAACCGAACTAAGGTAGTTTATATTCTTATATAAGACCTAAGAATTAGCTTTGCTGACACTAAACTTACTATAAAATCATTCAAAGTTGTCATCGTAGCGAGCACCAAAATAAGCATTACATAACGATTAAAAAACGCATTACTAAGGTCTGTATCACAAGGGGGAAGCAATGTCAGGCTTTAGTGTTGACTCGCCAAGCTGGGACACTATTGATGCCGTTAAGGTTATCGATAACATCAGAGTGCAAGATGATCATGCCGTGATCCCAACGGATCGTGGCGACTTGTATTTGAGCGTAAATCAATTTGGCGTTCGCCTGCAATTGGGTCAACGTATTGATTATGACTATCAAATGTTGGTCACCAACCCTGTTGCGAAAAGCTTATCATTGAGCGCCAATCAAGACGTTAATCCCAACCAAGACGCTAACCCCAACCAAGAAGATAACCATAGCGTCAAGCTAACCAAAGGTGGCCAAGAATCGATTATTAGCGCTGGTGATACCGAAGTAGTTGTCGCTCATCAACCTTTTGCCATTCAAGTAAAACGCAACACCAAAACCGTTCTGCAATCTGCTACCGATGGTCACTTTGTTCGTCGTTATCGTTTACCGCCACTTGCCCGTATTGAGCAAGGTTGGTTTATGGCATTCGAGTTGGGCAGTAGCGAGCCTGTTTATGGCTTGGGTGAAAAGTGGGGGAAGCTCGATAAACGCGGCCAACTGATTCGCTCGTTTAACCACGATGCGCTCGGCGTAAACGCAGAAATTTCTTATAAAAACTCCCCATTTGCCTGGAGCCCAAACGGTTGGGGGCTGTTTGTTCACACGCCATCACCAGTGACTCATGGCGTTGGCTATGCACCTTGGTCACAGCGAAGTTATGGCGTGCTTGTTGAAGATAGCTCGCTCGACATATTTATATTTACTGGGTGTAATGGCGAGCAATTAATTCAGACCTATACCGAATTAACGGGCAAGGCACCTATGCCACCTCAGTGGAGCTTGGGAGTTATTCTTTCCAAAGCCTATTACCAAGATGCAGATGAATTGTTAGCCACGGCAAAAATAGTTCGGCAGCAGCAAATGCCGTGTGACGTAATTACCCTTGATGGCCGTGCATGGCAAGACACTGATACTCGCTTTGCCTTTGAGTGGGATAAAACTCGCTACCCCGACCCCAAACCGATAATCGACCAGCTTAAAGCGATGCAATTCAAAATTTGCATTTGGGAATATCCGCTAATTTCGGTTGAAAATCCGCTATATCATCAATTGGCAGATAAAGGTTGGCTGATAAAAGACAGACGCACAGGGCAAGCTTATCAATACGAATGGGACATGAGCGCTTTTGGCGAAGTGCTTACTCCATTGCCCAAATCTGGCATTTTAGATTTCACCCACCCCGATGCGTATGCCTTTTGGCGCGATAGCCACCAAAGCTTGTTTGAGTTAGGTATTGATATGATCAAAGCGGACTTTGGTGAACAAATTGAAGACGACAATATGCTCGCTAGCAATGGTGAATCAGGCATGGCACTGCACAATGTTTATAGCTTGCTATACAACCGCTGTGTCTATGAGGCGGCTGAGAAATTTAGCGAAAATGGCGCGTTTTTATTTAGTCGCTCAGCGTGGACGGGATCACAACGCTACCCCGCTCAGTGGGGAGGCGACCCTCAAGCCGATTGGGGCGGGTTGGCAGCAAGCTTGCGCGGTGGTCAGTCGTGGGGCTTAACCGCAGCGCCTTTTTATGCGACTGATGTTGGCGGTTTTTATAAAGATACGAGAGACGCCGAGCTTTATGTTCGTTGGATCCAATCGGCGGTATTTTCCGCCCATATGCGTTTGCATGGTATCGGTCAGCGAGAGCCGTGGAGCTATGGTGAAGGCGCCGAATATGCAGCGAACAAAGCATTGAAGCTGCGCTATCAGTTGCTGCCTTATCTACACCAAACCATGGCGCAAGCTACAGAAACAGGGTTACCTATTCAGCGTGCAATGGTGCTTGCGTTTCCAAATGAGCGACAAGCATGGGCGTTTGAAGATCAGTTTATGTTTGGTGACAAGCTCTTGGTTGTTCCTTGCTTACAGGCAGGAGGCGATATTGAGTTTTATTTGCCTCACTCCCCAACACAAGGCTCCACACAAGCCTCAACGCAAGGTTCAACACAAGCCTCGGTTAGTGACGCAAATAACTGGCTGCGTTTTAATCCAGATACTGAGGCATTAACTCGCTATCAAGGTGGTCGTGTTTATCAAGAAAAGCTGGCGTTAGATGACTATGCAGTGTTTATTCGCGAGGGCGATGTCATTCCGCTTGGCGATGCTGTTGAGCATACTGAACAGCTCAAGGCACAGGGTAAATCGGTTGCCAGCATCGCTCGTTATTGGCCTGACGCTGAAATAGCAAAGGGTGGAGAATAATTCATGGCTGGTCAAGATATCGCTTTTACCTTGATTAGCTGCTTGTTTTTTATGGGGCTAGTGGCTTGGATTTCTTACCAAAAAACCAAAGGGGTTGCTGATTCTAAAGATGGTTATTTTCTCGCAGGACGAGGCTTAACAGGCACTTTTATTGCTGGCTCTATGTTGTTGACCAACTTATCTGCTGAGCAACTTATTGGCTTAAATGGGTCGGCATTTGGCTATAACCTCAGTGCCATGGCATGGGAAGTCACGGCTGGCATTGCCACCATTATTATGGCTTTAGTGTTTTTGCCACGTTACCTTTCTGGTGCTTTTACCACACTCCCTGAATTTTTAAAGCAACGTTTCGATGACACAGTAAGGCGGATGACTGTGGTGTTGTTTATGGTTGGCTATGGTTTGATCACCATTCCGTCGGTCTTGTATTCCGGCTCTGTTGCCGTACTTAAACTTTTCGATATTCCTACCTTATTGTCGTTGAGCTATCAACAATCTTTGGTGTTAACCATTATTATGGTCGGCAGTGTTGGTGCCGTTTACGCGATTTTTGGTGGCCTGAAAGCGGTGGCGGTTTCCGATACTATCAACGGCGTTGGCTTGCTAATCATTGGTATTTTAGTACCCGTCTTAGGATTTATGATGTTGGGCGGTGGTAGTTTCACGGCTGGGGTTACCACAGTATTAACTGAGCATACTGACAAACTCAATGCAATTGGCCAGCCAACGGATCCGGTACCGTTTGGCACCATATTTACCGGCATGATTTTCGCCAACTTGTTCTATTGGTGTACCAACCAGTACGTGATTCAGCGGACACTTGGCGCAAAGAATTTAGCAGAAGGGCAAAAAGGGGTGCTGCTTTCCGGCTATTTCAAATTATTAGTGCCATTTTTGATGATGATCCCTGGGGTGATCGCGTTTCATTTGTATCAAACCAGTCAGCTAGAAACCATCGATATGGCTTATCCTAGGTTAGTGAAAGATGTGTTACCTGTGTCGCTCGCTGGCTTTTTCTTAGCGGTATTACTTGGCACTGTATTTAGCTCGTTTAATTCCTTACTTAACAGCGCCGCCACTTTATTTTGTTTAGATGTTTACGCGCCACTGAAAAAAGACAAAGTCAGTGATGAACAACTGATCAAAGTCGCCAAAATTGCCAGTGTCATTATCGCGCTGTTCTCTTTTGTGGTTGCGCCATTGCTGATGTTCGCGCCAGAGGGGTTATGGCAAATTATTCGGGTATTTACCGGCTTTTATAATATTCCTGTAATCACCATTGTGATTGTAGGTTTGTTTACTCGTCGCGTACCCGCTATTGCTGCTAAGGTAGTGATTATTTTCCATGTGCTTGCATACGCGCTGCTCAAATTTATTTGGGATGTGGATATTAACTTTATTCACATCTATGCGATTTTATTTGTCACTGAAACCGCCATTATGCTGTTATTTGGTTACTTCCAGCCAACAGAAGAGCAGCGTTTTTATCATCATAAAAATACCGTTGATTTAGTACCTTGGCGCTATGCTCATCCGGTTGCTATCAGCTTAGTGTCATTGATTATTATAAGTTATGTATTCTTCTCGCCATTGGGCGTAGTGACAGGGTCTTGGTCGATGTTTTACGGCATAAGTGCGGCAATTTTACTAGTAAATATTGCGCTGTGCGTGTGGAGTATCAAGCGCTGGCAGAAGAAGTACCAGTGCAGTGTTAATACGGTACAGATCAATAAGGTCTGAGCATGTTAGATAAAATGGATTGCTCAACTGTAGTATGCAGTTTGATCACAAACTAGCCGCCAAACCCATGCTGATAATTGAAATAAATAGCAAACTAGCGATTGTGATCTATAGTTAGCTAAAGTCGTTTAGGTCTTATATAAGATATATATTGTATTATGGTATTTTAGCCAGTACAGTATTGTTTAAATAATGTGCAACTCAAGCAGGTTGAAGCTGGCTAAAGCACAACTAAATGCACATTTACTATGACTGTAAAAAGGCATTAAGAATAAAAAACAAGAAAAACAAATAACAATAATTTCAGTGTGAAATCCACAGCCCTGCTAATAAAGATTCAATTAGTCTGGCTGTATTTTGCGACTGAATAGACAACAAGCGTCAAGGAAGCAGTTCTCGGAAAGTTTTGTTCAGGCTTTGTTTCGGCATTGCCAGTTAACAAATGAGGTCATCCGTTATTCCCACGTAAAAATCGCCGTAGAGCGATCGCAAAGCGATATAACACTAATAAAAAATAGTGAGGGAGATGGACATGAACTTAAGCAACAGCAAGCTAAACAAGTTAGGCTTGGCGGTAGCAACTGCCTTGTCAATAACAGCCTTACCAACTCAAGCTTTCGCTGCCGAAGCGGCAGATGACGAAAGTGAGATCGAACGTATTACGGTCACATCACAAAAGCGTGTAGAGCGGTTATCGGAAATTCCGGTTGCCGTCTCGGTATTGCGTAGTGATCAAATCGACAATACCTTTACCGCTGGCTTTGAAGGGCTACAAACCTTAGTGCCTTCTGTCAGTTTTAGAAAAGGCACAACAACGCGAAACTCGGCAATCACGGTTCGCGGCATCGGTACCATTTCATTTAGTGTCGCGGCAGAGCCTAGCGTGTCTACAGTAGTCGACGGTGTCGTGCTAGGCCGCTCTGGCCAAGCATTTACAGATTTATATGATTTAGAGCGCATCGAAGTCTTACGTGGCCCACAAGGTACACTGTTTGGTAAAAATGCGTCAGCAGGTGTGGTTAACATTACCACTAAACGGCCAACTGGCGAGACTGAAGGTATGGTTGAAGCGACCTTGTTGCAAGACAACGAATATCGCTTAAAGGCAAAAATTGAAGGGGCAATAACAGACAATGTTAATGCTAGCTTAGTCGCAACTAAATCGGCATTTGATGGCAACATATTTAACGTTTACAACAATGAGCAAGTAAACGGCTATGACAAAGAAGGTATGCGTCTGATGGTTGATGCTGAGATCAGCAACAACACCAATATGTTGTTTATCTTCGAGACCATGGATGCTGACGACGATTGTTGTGCCGACATTGAAGGTTTACCAAGCGGCCGCAACCCAGCGTCAGAAGCTGCACCAAACAGTGACGGGATTGTTAATGGTGTTGCCGATTTAGACCTAGATCAACGCAGAGTAGATCACGATTTTGAATCCCGCACGATTGACGAGCATACCGCCTTTTCAATGCAATTAGAGCATGACTTTGGCGACTATACGTTTACTTCGATCACCGCGTATCGCGAGTGGGAAAACACCGAATTTCGAGAAGGTGACTTTACCTCTATCGCTGGTGAATCAACTGAGCCTGTATTTGGCGTGCCATTTCAACTGCACGATATTGGTCCACAAAGCTGGGATCAGTTCTCACAAGAATTTCGTTTAACCTCGCCCGTTGGCCAGTCGCTGGAATGGTTAGTAGGCGCGTTTTTCTGGCAAAAAGATTCAGAGCGTAATTTTACCCGTGATGCCAGCTGTCAAAACAATAATGGTCAACTGGCTAGTGAAATAGGCTTCTATCTTGAAAATGAGCTTGGCGTAGCGAACCCAAGTGAGCAGGACGTTGCCGACTTTATTAGCCAAGAGGGCATTACCTGTAACGCCAATGATATTGTCAGCGCCACTGCCTTTATGCGCACCGAGTTTAACAACTGGGCGGTGTTTGGTGATGGTCGTTATCATGTCAGTGAAGATTTCCGCTTGTTGTTTGGCTTGCGTTATACCGATGATGAAGTGCAGTTTATGCATAACCGCATCAGTAACGACGTTTATGGCCGCCGCGGTGTTGGTGTTCGTCCGGCCAGTGAAAACACTAATTTTGATGGTAAAACCACAGAAACAAATACTTCGGTTAAGTTAGGTGCACAGTATGACCTTGGCGATATGGGCATGGTGTACGCAACCTATGCGCAAGGCTATAAAGGCCCTGGTTTTAATGTTTTCTACAATATGGCGGAAAAAGATACCGCAGCCATTGGTGATGAAGTTTCTGATTCGTATGAGCTTGGTTACAAGTACGCGATGGGCAACTTAATGGTTAATGCTGCGATTTTCAGTACTGACATTGAGGGCTTTCAAGCCAATAACTTTGATAACTCATCAGGGGTGACGATTACCCGTTTGACTAACGCGGGTGATGTGAGCACTCAAGGTTTTGAAATTGATTTTCTATGGCAGGCAACTGACCAACTTAGCTTGTCTGGCGGCTTAGCGAGTGTTGATGCCGAAATTGATGAGTTTTTCTGTCCTGATGGCGCAGCCTGTACCGATCGTTCTGGCTTAGATGTGCCATTTTCGCCTGATTTGAAATACAACCTAACCGCTGATTACGTATGGGAAATGGACGGTATGGAAGTATTGCTCAATGCTTCATACATCTATACCGATGAGCAGTTTGCGACTTTGCCAAACAATAATGGAGAGTTTAATCCTGCCGTATTATTACCTGACTATGGCATTTTGAATGCAAGTGTTGCCTTGTCGTTTAATGACGATGCGTACCGCGTTACCTTTATTGGTAAAAACTTAACGGACGAAAGCTTCTTTACTACCTACAGTGGCGATAGCTTCCGTTATCAAGTGCCGCGTGATGCGGATCGCCATTTTGGTGTCCAGTTTAGAGCAAACTTCTAAACGAACTATCAAGGTATTTACCTAGCAAAAACATCGCATCGGCGGTGTTTTTGTTTTCAAACCAAGTTCGATTTTAAATCTATTTAACAGTTTAGGTAATAAGCTGCCAAGTGAGTAAGTCCAATGTCAGTAGCTCGACAACAGCAATCAATACAGGCAGTGGATACAATAGGTAACGCCACCTTGAGGCAAGTTGACTGGTGAAAAACAGGCTTAAAATCACGGTAGGAATCGGCATTAGCCCCGCCATACCTGCCGACCAAGGCAAGCCATTGCTAACTGCTAAAATTGGCATGGTCAGCATAGTACTGATAATCAAACCAACGGTTATTTTTTTTGCGTTAACGGCTTTATTTTGAAAGTAATTTTCTTTTATGGCTAGCGCTAACAATAAAGCAACCTGTAACAAACAGATAAAGCCAAGGTAGCTGGCGTGGTAGTTAATGGTTTGATAGTGAGTCAGGTAAAACTGCCAGCCCAACCAAAGCCAGAGTATGGCAATAAAGCACAACACTAACCTAGGATAACGGTGTTTTACGAGCAGATAAACCGCGATGCTGGTGGCGATCGCAACATCGGCACCGATCAGTTGATGCGCGTTGAGGTAGTTCGTGACTAACCGCCAATACACTTCTGGCGAAAACAACAAAAAGTCATGAAGTGAATAGCTAAACAATTGGCTAAGTAAATCGGCAAACACTAGGCTTCATCGTTATAAGGTGTTGAGATAAGCTATCATTTGCTGGCGCTGCTGAGCATTTGGCAATGGCATGATATTAGCACCGCTCATGTTTTCCTGCATATGCTCAACTTTTGACGTCGCTGGAATGGTGCAAGTGAGTGCAGGGTGGCTGATCACAAAGCGCAGAAAATATTGTGGCCAATTATCACAACCTAATTCAGTTGCCCATGCTGGCAATGGCTCTCGTTCAAATCGTTGCATTAAACGTCCACCTTGAAATGGTCGATTTGCGATAATAGCAATCCCTTTATCTTGTGCAAGTGGCAGTAATTCCTGCTCAACTTCGCGATCGAGAATATTGTAAGTGAGTTGGACAAAATCAATCGGCTCAGTTGCCATAATTTTTGCTAATTCGCGATGCCGACGGCCGTGTGAGGTAGTCACGCCAATGTATTTGAGCAGTCCTTGCTGCTTAAGTTCACGCAGCATTGGCAAGTGTTGTTGCCACGCCACTAAGTTATGAATTTGCAGTAGCGCAAAGCGTGCTTGCTGCCATAACTGTTGCGAGTCTTTAAATTGTTGTTTGCCCTCACTTTTTGAACTTGTCCATGTTTTTGTAGCGGCAAATAGCGATGATGGATAGTTGCCGCTATTAGCTTTGAGTTTTGTTAATCCATAGCCTAGCACTTCTTCGGCAGAGCCATACATTGGTGATGAGTCGACCACTTCGCCGCCAAGCTGAAAGAAAGTATCGAGCACTTTAGTGCGCTCGTTGCGCAGTACCGTATCCTTGCCAACATTAAAGGTAATCCATGTGCCCATGCCAATCGGATGAATCGTCTGCCCTGTACTGGGGATCGTTTTTTTAAGAAATTTTGCGGCTTTTAGCTGGTAGGCAATAGTATTGGGGTTAAGCGATTGGTTGTGCTGTTGAGCAACGGTTGATAAGGGTAATAAACTAACGCCAATACCAAGCTTAGCTAATGTGGTTAACAGCGCGCGTCTGGTCAGTTGTTTATCTTTGATTGCCATAATTCACCCGAATATCTGCTTCGCTATTTGCTCACTCTATTGAGCATAGCTCTTTTATTGAGTACTGATTAAGCAGATAGACGGGGATGCGACAATTGGCAATATTTTCACGGTAAAACTAGGTATTCATTTACTGTAACCACAAGCTAATTGATTCATGCTTTATTTGCAAAACAGTGCTTTTTATAACTGCTTTTCTAGTAAGTTTTGGTTGAATTATCAGCTCTTTTTAGCCATTGGAACCTGCTGACTAATCGCAGGCGATTTATCCATTTCCAATCCATATTTTGTTGGGTTATTCAGAATATGAAATCTTTTATTCTTATTGTCCAAGGGGTAATCTAAAACAAGTTTACGTTATTGCTTTATTGTTTTATAGCGACCTGACTAGAGACTAAAACACTAGGAATTGCCGCAATCGCTTCCATATTTTCTCCATATTTTGATCCTTTAATAGTAAAGGCTAGGGGCTAAATTTCATATGAAAACTATTTTGCTTGTCGAAGATGATGCCGATATTGTTGAGTTAATTCAGCTATTTCTGCGCAATGAAGGCTATCACGTTGTCCATGTTGACGATGGGGCTGAGGTGATCGGCGCGGTGCAATTGAATCAGCCTGACTTAATCATTATGGACATTATGCTGCCTAATGTTGATGGCTTAACCTGCACGCAAGAAATTCGTCAATCGTTTGATGTGCCGATTATTATGCTTACCGCCTTGGTTGAGCAAGGCGATAAACTCGCTGGCTTAGAAACTGGCGCCGATGATTACCTGTGCAAACCCTTTGATATTCAGGAGTTGCTGCTAAGAATTAAAGCGCTACTGCGCCGAACAGAGGGACAAGTGCATTATCAGCCCTGGGTAATTGATGAAGAACAGCTTACCGTAACCTTTAATGGTGCGATGGTGGATTTTACATTAGGTGAGTTTAAATTATTTACCTTGCTCTACAACTCGCCTAATCGCGTATTTTCGCGAGATCAAATTATCGAGCTTATTTATGCCGATTATCGTGATATCACTGACCGCGCTGTTGATAGCCATATCAAGAACTTACGAAGAAAAATTAAACAAAATGGCGCAGACCCTGCTCATATTCAATCGGTCTATGGTGCCGGCTATCGTTTTAACCAAGAGCCTACTAGCTAATGCGTAATGTTATTGTTGCTTTACTGCTGTTATTGACTTCAGCACAAGTGTTCGCTTTCGAATCAAACTATCAAGACTTGTTAGATGAAATTGTGGCAACAGAAGTGCCATCTGCTGAAAACGAAGCGCGTTTAACTGCATTGTTTGAACATCAAGATCAAGGTGTTCGTGTTAGTGCGAAAATTCGTATTGCGGAACTTTATTGGAAAACAGGGCGGTTTGAACAAGCTGAAGCTGTGCTGCAAGATGTCTCGCAAGGTTTTGATAATTACCCACCTAAATACCAAGTGGAAAGCTTATTAACACAAGCGTCGTTTGAATCAAGACGCAATAATCACCGCGAAGTTGAGAAATATGCACGGAGCGCAGCAGCGATTGCTAAAGCTTCTCACCAACCTTTACTCGCCAATACTTATTATGTGTTAGGTAATTCGCTAATGGCGCAACGGAAAATTCTAGCAGCAAAACAGCATTTTGAACTTGCCCTAGCCCAATATAAAGAAATGAAAGACGATACAGGGCTGTTACTTACATTAAATAGCCTTGGTGTAGTACACAAAGATAACGGTGATTTGGCTAATGGCATTAAGTATTTATTGCAAGCTCGAGAAGCGGTAGAGCGCGGTGGTAGTAAAGGGTATCGCGCAACGGTTTACTATAATTTAGGGGATGTTTTTCGCGACTCTCACGAACCCAAAAAAGCGGCAAGCTATTATCAACAAGCGCTGGAAATTGATTTAGAATTGGGTGATTTGGGTAATGTTGCGTACGACTATACGGGCCTTGCACATGCTTATTCTGCGCTTGAACAACATACAAAGGCGTTACAAAACAACCAAAAAGCGATTCAACAACTCGTCAAAATTAAGGCTCCGCAAGAACTGTCACGGGCTTACCTGCAACAGTCGAGAATTTATCGCGATCTTGCCGATCAAACAGAACAATTAAAAAGCTTAGAACTGGCGGAAAAAAGTGCGGCACAATCGCAGTCAAAATATCAAATAATGTCAGTTGATATTGAAAAAGCAAAATATAGCTTGGAACAACAGAATTACCAGCAAGCGTTAACGCAACTACTCAAAGCCCTTGCGATTGCTGATGAGTTGTCATTGGAGCCTGTACAATTAGAGGTGAACAAACTGCTAGCGGATGTTTACCAGCCGCTAAATGACTATAAAAAGGCAAATCAACACCTAAGCACTAGCTTTGCGCTGCAACAAAAACTAGACAACGAAGATCTACGCGAAAAATCTGAGCGCTATAAAGGTGACTTAAACCTGTTAGAAGAGCAATTAAAGGTTAGCCAATTAGAACAAAAAGAAGCTGAGCAGGCACAAGCCATAGAAGTGCAAGAGGCCGTTAAACAGCGCCTTGTTGTTATGATGTTGGCATCAAGCATTGTGTTTATTGTGCTGGTAATTTTTCTTATCCAACGACGCAAGTTAGCGGTGCTAAAAGCCGACTTATTTGAACAAGCACTTCAACAAAAGCAGCAACTATTTGCGGATGTTTCCCATGAACTGCGCACGCCACTCACTGCCTTAAAATTGCAAATTCAGGCGCTGCAATACGACCTAGTGAGTAATGTTGAAGACAGTTACGACAAATTGGCAGGTAAGGTGAATGAAATTAATCGCTTGATTGCGGACATCTACCAACTGGCCCAAGCCGATACCAACGCCATTGAACTTAACCAAACAGAAGTGGAACTTGCCCCCTTATTTGAGCGCTGGCAAGCAGACTGGCAAAGTACAGTGGAAAATAGTGGTTTCGCATGGGGCTGCCAGTTGGCACTTGCTAATACGCGTAAATCGATGGATACCGAACGCATTAAGCAGGTAATTGATAACTTGTTGTCTAATGCCACCGTTTATACCGATAAACCCGGCAAGATTGTGCTAAGTGCAGCTATCGAAAATCAGCAACTTGTGGTCAGTGTTGAAGACACAGCACCGACAGTGAGTGAAGACAAGCTAGGCAAGATATTTACTCGCTTATATCGAGTTGAATCTTCTCGCAGCCGTCAAACGGGGGGCTCAGGGTTGGGCTTGGCAATATGCGAAAGTTTAATTAAAGCCCATGGCGGCGAAATAAGTGCAGAGCAGAGCGCGTTAGGAGGGCTAAAAGTTACTTTTAGTCTATAAATCACGTAAGTTTGCAACGACTTAATGGCCGCTAAACACGCAAGTTGAATAAGGCTAATTAAGGTTGAATAGCATTCAATAAGGCTAAACAAAGAGAAACAAGGTTGAATGATGAAGTATCCGGTGTTGATGACAGCTTATCTACTCGTTTTCCTTACCGCCTGTGGCGGTGGTGGCAATGGTGGAGAGTCGAATAACGCCAACGAGCCAACACCTGTAGTTCCTGACAGCCCGGTACCAACAAACAGTGCGCCAAGTGGCAGTATCACGCTAGTTGGCGAGGCAGTTGTTGGGCAAACATTGGACGTTACGCAAAACTTGGCAGATACCAATGGACTCGGCGAATTTAATTATCAATGGCGACGGTTAGTGGGCGAAAATCACGTGCAAATTAGCGGTGCCGTAGCTAGCAGCTACGTGATTGTTGAACAAGATATTGGTGCGAGTTTATCTGTGGTAATTAGTTACACTGATGGCGATAATTTTGCTGAATCGGTTGCCAGTGGTGAAAGTGAAATCGTGATAGCTGCGTCTTCTGGCGATACTGCTGGCAAACCCAATATTTTACTGATTATTGCTGATGACCAAGGGCTTGATGCATCTGCCCAATACAACCTTTCGATAGACTTACCCGTAACCCCTAATTTGGACGCCTTGGCTGCTCAAGGACTAGTATTCGACAATGTCTGGGCTACCCCTGCCTGCACCACAACACGAGCAACCATAATTACTGGGCTGCACGGCATTAACAGCGGTGTTGATTTTGTTCCTGCGGTAATGGATGCCAATACTAATACCTTGCAAAGACAAATAAAAAGCATCGACAGCGATTACCAAACCGCAGTGATTGGTAAGTGGCATTTGGGCGGTGCCAACCCTGATTTAAGCCACCCCACTGACAGCGGTGTTGATTACTATGCAGGTACTATCGCCGGTACAATTGATGATTACTACCAATGGCAATTAACTGAAATGGGGCAAACCAGTGAACGCTCTGATTATCACACATCTGGTATTACTGATCTTGCTGTTGATTGGCTGGCAGAGCAAAACCAGCAAGAACGCCCGTGGTTCTTATGGCTTGCTTACGTGGCACCGCATTCGCCGTTTCATTTACCGCCAGCTGAACTCCACTCGCGCTCACATTTAACTGGCACAGCATCAGATATCCAAAGCAACCGACGGGAATATTATTTGGCTGCTATTGAAGCGATGGACAGTGAAATTGGGCGGCTACTGGCGTCGCTGCCAGAGGACGAGCGAGACAACACCTTAATTATTTATTTAGGGGATAACGGCACGCCAGGCGGTGTGATTGGTACGCGTGTTTTTAGCAGCAGTCACAGTAAAAACTCGCTATACGAAGGTGGGGTTAGGGTGCCGATGCTTGCGGCTGGTTATGGCGTAGAACGTGAAAATCAGCGAGAAGATGCGCTCATTAATAGTACGGATATTTTTGCCACTATCAGTCAGTTTGTTGGCGCTGCGAGTGAGCAGAGCACCGCTAATCAAATCAACAATAGTTATAGCTTTTACGCTTTACTGAGCAGCGCTGAGCAGCCACTGCGCCAATTTAACTACACGGAATTTATTCGCGATAACGCAACGGGCTGGGCAGTGAGAAATCAAGATTACAAACTGCTTGCTTTAGATGGTCAGCCACAAGCCTTATACCAGATAAGCCAAGACATCGATGAAACTGAAAATCTTATTAACGACGACGCTTTGTCGAGTATTGTGGCGGAGCTTAATGCCGAAGGTGTGCGCATTCGCGGTGAGTAAATCAAGCAATCCTTGTTTGCTTGATTTGGTTGACAAGAGCAAGACCTGAGCGCTTGCTCTTGGTTGCCTTACATGGCATTTGGTTTATCTGATTTCTACCTTACGTGATTTTTATCCAGCGCGACTTTTATCCTGCCCGACTTATACACGGCGCTGTTTCCCCAAAAAACTTATAGATACCTTATAGCTATCCACTTTTCCTCCATATTTTGTTGTTAATTTTAAGCCATCGGTTTTAGTAACAACTTTTTTGCAAGGAAATGGCGATGACATCTAATACATCTCTAAAGGTGGTAAACAAGAAAGGTAACGCACTCAAACTAAGCTCATTTAGGTTAGCCTCATTTAAATTAGGCTTAGGCATTATGCTGAGTATTGCTAGTCTAGTTTCGCCAACCAGTTCTGCTGGGCTTATCAGCGACTATTCGCTTGATAGTGACTCCAATATTGTCACCGACTCTGGCAATAACCTTGAATGGCTGCAATGGTCAGTTACAGATGGCATGTCTATCGATCAAGCGTTATCAACCTATGCTAATGATGGCTGGCAATTAGCGTCTGGTGCACAGATGGCTGAATTATTTAATGGATTTGAGCTTAGTTATGGCGAATTTGATTGGCAAGACGGAAAGTCTGAATCATATGAATCAGGTGCCGATGGCGATCTGGAAAGCGCTGATGATCGAGAACTAATTCTGATCTCATTGTTTGGTGATACCCTAAATCGAAGTGGTTGGCAGTCTTCCGGTGCTCTATTTGGTGATGAGAATAGCGATATTTTTGGCTGGGCGTCTATTTATGACGACTGGTATATACCAGAACCTGGCCCTTTTCCTATTCCGTCTCCTTATAACCCCGGTAGTAGCAGTTTATTCTTTGACAACCGTCCTAATAGTATCGTTCGAAATGGCCTTGGTGTCGCACTTGTTCGCTCGACTGAATCAACCGCAGTTCCTGAGCCTGCGCCACTAGTGCTCGTTGCATTTGGGTTAATGGCTTTGGTTTGCACGCGCCGTGCAAAACCCTTGTCGTAAACTGAGGGTAAGCGTATGACCAAGCTTGTTTTTTTATGCGCCTATTTATTGGCATTTGCTGTCAATGCCGGGCTAATGGTTAACACCACTGATTTTATTGATGAGTCAAACCTAACGCATTTTAACGGCTTTGAAGGCTTTGGTAATACCTTTAAAAGCGGTAAAAACTATTACGAAGAAGATGGAATTCAAGTGCGCCAAATTTTCGCTCAACCGGGCAATGATATTGCACTGGGTTTTAGCTTAGAAGGTGAACGCTCTTGGTATCCCAATGGTGGGGATTATGGCTATACCGAAATTACTATGGCAAGTGGCGCTGAATTTACTGCCTTAGAGTTTCTTTTTCTTGGCCCCAACTTAAATAATCTGGCGGTGCATTACAGCCTTTGGAATGACGGTCAAGTCGTATTTGAAGGTGCGCTCGACATTGGCAAAAAAGAGCGAGGTGTGTTGGGCTTTGAAGGTGGCGGCTTTGATCAATTATTTGTCCGCTCAGGTCATCGCGCTGCCTCTATTTTTGATCGCTCAAGCAATGGCTTAAACATTGATAGTATTCAAGTGATAAGTGCGACACCAACACCAGTACCTGAGCCTAGTTCTATTGCGGTTTTTGTGCTCGCGTTAGCGGCGTTAAGGTTGTGGAAAGTAAATTCTGTTCATCAATAGGTTACCAAGCCTTTAAGCCGCTAAACCTTTTGGTTTAGCCACTAAGAGCAAATCTCTAAATCATAGGTCTAGTAGCTACTTTACCTGTTAGCTATTAGGCCAGAGTTAAGCTAATGGCTGAGCCATTAAGGCACCGCCATTCCCTCTTATAAACATTTCTTCTCGAAAGCATTTTTAGACTTAAATCAGTGAGTTTATCTCCATTTTCCCTCCATATTTTGTTGTTAGCCTGTATTTGTCAGATTAGGTCTGCGCCGCAATCATTGCATAGCTAGTCACTCGCCACTTTATCGCTTGCAGTACTAGTCGATTGGACCGCTAGCCAAAAAGCAGGAAGTGATTAGGCGCTTTTGATCTGACTATTGGATGCAGTTGTTTGGTGTAGTTATTATATGTGGTTAGTAAATAAGGAATTTTTATGAATTTTTTGAAGTCAGTAGCATTAGTCGGTACGATTTTTCTCGCTGGTCTATCAGTCAGCTCACAAGCGGCGATGATAGGCGTTGACAATAATTTTGAAGACAACGGCTTAACCGTTCTTGAATATCGAAGTGATGGCAGTATTTGGGAGTGGTTAGATCTGTCTGTTACCAATGGTATTTCCTATAACAGCCTTGTCGCCGACTTGAACGATGATGGACGATTAAACAATTCTTCTAGTTTGTTGACCACAAATAGTGGAGCGTTGAATGACGTGCTAAGTCTCTCGCCAGACTTAAGTAGTGGTTGGTCAACAGTGGCCAGTTCAGAACTTGCGGGCTTATTTGGAACGTTTTTTGGTCTCACTTTAGCTGGTGATGAGCAAGTAACGATAGGAAATGGCGCAAGCGATCTCACTGAGCAGTTTATTCTTGCCTTTGGTGACACTGTGCATGAGGCATCGGAAGATAGCGGTGCCACTATTAATGACGTAAACCCAAATTTGCCCAATATAGGTGAAACGCGCGGATATACAAATAATGCCGTGGGTAATCGTGGCAGATTTAGATCTCCTTTTGTATTGGATGGACAAACTAGTTTTCAGTTCAGCGATAACGTTACCGATATTCTCTCATTTAATGCGACCAATACTGCGCAATTTGCTAATGCCACAGTAGGGACATGGTTAGTTCGTGAAGTGGCAACGATCCCGACACCAAGCATGTTGAGCCTCTTTGCACTGGCGCTGGCAGGGCTATTTATTCGACGTAAAAAAGGTGTTCGCCATTAAAAATGCATTTGCCGACAAACATGCATTCGCTGTAATAAACGTTTAAACAGTCGATTTTCGTTTGCGATGTGATGTTTTTCGGCGCTTTTTATACGCTGGCTTTTGTGGACTTTTCAGCCCTTGCAATGAGCTGGGTAAATGCTGGCTAAGCAAATTAATTAAGCCGTGCAATGAACCTTCTATGGGCTGCATAAATTGCCCATAGCTACAGGCTTTATCGGCAATCTGGTTAAGGGATAATTCCCAGCGTGCGGTCATATCAGGCTGAGTACAATCGTTAGGTAAGGCATCAATTAAGCCTTTTCCTGCATCGGTTGCATGAATTTGTTTGCCTTGGCGCTGTAAAAAGCCCCGTTTAAATAGCAGGTCGATAATTCCTGCGCGGGTTGCTTCAGTGCCCAGACCGTCGGTTTCTTTTAAAATGGCTTTAAGCGATTTGTCGGTGACAAAGCGGGCAATCCCTGTCATGGCAGCAAGCAAAGATGCATCGGTAAAATGCTTTGGTGGCTCGGTTTGTTTTTCCCGTAAATGCCCCTGTTGGCAAAATAAGGTTTGCCCTTGAGTTAAGTTTGCGAGGGCAGGGTTGTTATTTTGCTGTTCACCGTCATCTGCTTTGTTACTGTTAGATTTAGCTTGCTCTGCTTTCGTGCTTCCTCCTTTGCTATTTGGGGAGGGAGTAAACAGCGATTTCCAACCTAGTTGTGACACTATATTAGTGCTAGCAGTAAATAACCCGCCGGCAATTGAAAAACTCGCTTTAATCTGCTGATAGCAATAAGCAGGAAAAAACTGCGCCGCATATTGGCGGCAAATCAGTTGATAAACATTTTTCTCAAAGTTGTTTAAATTAAGCTTAGCTGGCGATTTGGTGGTAGGGATAATCGCGTGATGAGCGCCAACTTTGCTGTCTTGCCAAGCGCGGCTTTTGCGCTTGGGATCGGCATCGCTTAACTGCTTTGCCAGCGGCAGTTGGCTGTCTTTTAGCATGGCAAGTATTTGCGGTGCTTGGCTAAAATGCTCAGTGGGTAAATAACGGCAATCTGATCTTGGGTAAGTGATCAGCTTGTGTTTTTCATACAGTGCCTGACAAACGTCTAACACCAATTTAGCATTCATGGCATAGCGCTTTGCCGCATCAATTTGCAGGGCCGATAAATTATACGGCAGTGGTGCGTTTTGTTGTTTGTCTTGCTTTGTCAGCTCAGTGACTTTCGCTGGTTGCTGGTGAATGCGGCTCACCACATTTTCAGCCAGCGCTTTTACTACTACTCGCCCGTCTTCATCTTGGTATGGTTGGCAGGCTTCACTTGGTTGCCATTTGGCCATGATATTTGGCGCAGATGTGGCTTGGCTATCAGTGTTCTGGTTAGGCGTGCTCTGGTTGAGTGATAATTCGGCTTCCACTTCATAAAAAGGCTTACTAACAAAGTTGGCAATTTCGCGATCGCGATTGACCACTAGCCCCAACACGGGGGTTTGTACTCTGCCGACCGACAATACCCCTTGATAGCCCGCTTTGCCTCCTTGAATCGTCAGTGCTCGGGTCAGGTTAATGCCATAAAGCCAATCGGCGCGGCTGCGGGCTAACGCCGAAACAGAAAGCGGCATATAGGCTTGATTAGATTTCAATTGGCTAAGGGCTTTTTTCACTGCGGCTGGGTTTAAGTCGCTAATTAATAGGCGTTTCACCGCTGAGGTTTTTGTTTTAGAAAGCTTTAAATAGTTAAGTACTTCATCGACCAACAACTGGCCTTCACGATCAGGGTCGCCCGCGTGAATAACTTCATTTGCTTTTTTCAGCCAATTACGGATTACGGTAAGTTGGCTTTTGGTTTTGTACTTAGGTTTTAACTGCCAACTCTCTGGAATGATCGGCAAGTGTTCAAGCTGCCATTTCTTATAGTGCTCACCATAAGCTTCAGGCTCAGCTTGTTCCAAAATATGACCAATGCACCAAGTGACAATATCGCCGTTGCCTACTTGAATATAACCTTGCTGTTTCTTATGCGGTTTGGGGAGCACATCTGCGATGGCTCGTCCTAGGCTAGGTTTTTCGGCGATATACAGCTTCATTAAGTGAAATTAAATAAGTGCTAACAGAGTGATAAAGCGAGTGTAACTTGATACTGGTTAAATATCCAGTTACCAAGGCGCTAGCAAGAATAGTTATCGGTAATCAATAAGCTATTAATAGTAAAGTAATAAATTATGAGCTGCAGTGTAATAAATTTTTGTGTTCGCTGACTGATAGGGAATACTTATAAAAATTATTCAAGGATGAAGCGATGCGAACCCCTGTTAGAAAAAGACTGCAATTCTTATTGACAGCCATAGTGGTGTTTACCGCAGGCTTTCAGTTATTGCCAGAGCAGTTAGCATTCAGCTCAACATTAACTATTGAAAACCTAGTCGCCATGTCGCCGCTATTACTGGCGGTATTTGGTTATTTTATTTTTTTACCCGTGCTTTATTGGTTTTGGGTGATTAAGGCGGGTCAACAAAAACCATGGAAAATGTTTCTGATCTTTTCATTAAGCGCACTGTGCGCCCGCTACAGTTTTCCCAGCAATATTGCTGAATATTTTGAGTTTATTACCTATTTGCGCTATCCGATTATCGGTGTCTTGCTGATTATCGAATTGTATTTGATGGTGACCATAGTAAAAGGCTTATGGCGAGCGAGAAAACTAAGTGGCGATCCGCGCGTTCATGCGTTTAATCAGTACCAAGATGATGACAAGAAGCTAACGCTGGCTGTGCCATTTGCATGGGAGCCAGCTAGTTGGTACTACGCTATTCCAAAATTCTCACGTAACCACGCAAAGGCGCTGGCGCAGTTACAGGTAAACTCGACGCAGCGTTGGCATTGGCTGTTATTGCTCACAGGCTGTGTCGTGCTTGGCACAAGCTGTTATTGGTTATTGGCAGGCTGGAGCGAGCTTGTGGCTATTATTGTTGCTAGTTTTTTCTTCTATAGCGTTATTTTTAGTACGGCAAATCATCGTATCGCAAGGCATTATTCTGTTTACTTGTTAGGAGACAAACTAGTGGTTAATGCTGCCTTTTGGAGCTTTATTGCAATCGACACTAAAGCGATTGCAGAGGTTAATTTAGGGGATTTTCAGCAAACAGGCAATAAAGAGCAATTATTGCTCGGTAAAGCGAAGGCTAAAGGTAGCGATAAGAGTAAAGCTGCCAATATTGAACTGGTGTTTAGCGAGCCACAAACTTATATGGCAATGATGGGACAAATGCCAGAGCCCGTTAACAAACTTTGGCTTGCTGTCGATAAACCAGAACAACTAAAACAGCAATTGTCTGAAGCCTTGGTAGCGCCAATACACTTAGCAACTGCGAGCTAACCCATATGATGCTAGCGCATTAATGCAGTGCTTAGCTGTTCGAGTATTGGGATTAAAATACTCACTTAAAAACGTTAATTTAAAATCGTAGCTTAAAAAAGTGCACTAACTTGCACTTGGTCGCGGCCCAAACGTTTTGCTTGATATAGTGCTTTGTCAGCACGTTCAAATAATGGTGACCAAGTTTTATCTGTGCTCGATAGGGAAGCGGTACCAACACTAACCGTGATGTTTATTTGCTGTTGATCATTAATCACAAACGGGTGCTTAGCGCACTCTTCGACAATACGTTCGGCGATAGTTAACGCTGCATCTGTGTTGGTAAATGGCGCAATAATGGCAAATTCTTCACCGCCAACTCGGGCAAAGGTGTCTTCCTCGCGCACAAATTGTTTAATTAACAGGGTTAGTTGCATTAACACCTTATCGCCCACATCGTGACCATAGTTGTCATTCACTGCTTTAAAGTGGTCAATGTCGAAGAGGATCAAGGATAAACGTTGCTGATGACGAACCGCCTTATTGTGCTCTTCCAGCATCATATTGTTAAAGTGACGCTTATTGAAAATTTTGGTCAAAGGGTCTGATAGGGCCAAAGCGTGTAGCTTTTGGTTTTCTTCAAGTTGGTGCTGCAGCGATTGAATTAGGGCTTCTTTTTCCGAAATATCACGTATGGTCGCAAGTGCGATTTTCCCTGCTCTGGTCGGAATTAGGTTAAGCGTTACTTCAATGGTTAGTGGGCGGCCAGCATAATCGAGAATGGCCAGTGATTTTTTAAAAAGGCTGTCTCCGGTATAGCAAGGATCGAAATACTGTCTGAATGCTTGCTGGTATTTTTCCAGTTTAGCAAGTGGCACTAAACTAAAAACACTTAGCTGTTCTAGTTTGTTGCGAGGGCAGGCAAATAATTCTTCGGCTTGCTGGTTAGCTTTAATAATATTGCCACGGACATCCAGCTTTAAGTTAGCGTCTGGTGCCATTTCAAATAGTCGCTCACTTTCTTCCAGTGCCAATTTAACTGACGCATAGGCATGATCGATTTTCTTAAGGCTTGTTCGGTAACGCGCTTCACTTTCTTTTAGTGCGGTAATATTGCTGTGGACACCAAGCATGCGATAGGGTTGGTTGTTGCTATTGCGAATGACGATGCCGCGACAGCGAATCCAAACGGTGGAACCATCTTTGTGACGATAGCGAACTTCTTGGTCGTAAGGATGGTTTGGATCATCGCAGTGCTTTTGAAAGTTTTCCAGTGCTAACTGCAAATCATCTTGGTTGATAATATCTTGCCACTCTGAAGCGCGGTGTGATTTTTTTGTCGGATCATAGCCAAGCTCAGTCCAAAATCGATCGCTCATCCATTCATTTTCGGGCTGCTCTAGATCCCAATACCACATGCCATCAGTGGCGCCAGATTGTAAAAATTCAAAAATCTTCGCATCTTCTTTTATTAGAGAATACAGTTCCTTTTTTAAATAATTTTCACTTCTGGGCATCGAGGTAACAAGCTATTAACAAAAAATTGCGCGGATTTTAACGAATTGCTTAACGCTTAACCAATGATAAATTGTAATTAATCGATATCGAGTTGGTATTAAAGTTAGTTCGCCTCACCTAAATGCGCGTACGGTATAAGTTATCGCCAGTTATGCTTGCTTTTTTAGCGCCAGCCTTGATAATTGCCGCTCAAGGTAAGTGCTTGGGAATGGGGTGAAAATCCTCAACTGTACCCGCAACTGTAAACAGAGCAGCCTATTTGCCAAAAAATCGTTCATTTTGAGCGGCTAGAACTGGTAAACCACTGAGTGTTGAAGTGCTAATGCGATGAGCTAGCGAACAAACTTGGGAAGGTGTAGGTCGAGATGCTGTTAGTCAGGATACCGGTATTTACCACTTCATATTAACAAGTCGAGCGGGTTACTCGGGCATTGTCATTTCGGTCTAACTGGCCGGGCTTTGCTGTGCAACTGCGCCGACATTTGGCGGCTATCGTAACGATAGCTTGTTGATACTGGCTAAGGCTATGCAGCGAGCAGCACAAGCAAACGCGACTATAACTTCAGATCCTAGTTTAAGTGGGCAACAGCTCGTGGTCACTGATCTGGGGTGGCAAACTGGTCGCAAAATTATTTTAAGCGAGATTAATTTTCACCTAAAACAAGGTGAATTTGTTGGCTTACTTGGCCCCAATGGCGCCGGTAAATCCAGCTTATTACGTTGTTTGTATCGCTATCACAGCCCTACGACTGGGCAAGTACATTATCAAGGCCAACTGCTCGACACCTACAGCCAACAAGCCTACGCGCAACAAGTGGCGGTGGTATTACAAGAATCACCAAGCTTTTTTAACCTCTCGGTTGCTGATGTGGTGGAGTTAGGTTTATTACCGCGCACCTCAATTTGGCATCGCACTAGCCGCAATGAACAGCAGCAAGTGCAACAAGCCCTAACGCAAGTGGCGATGCTTGATAAAGCGAAGCAGAGTTTTGATTCCCTTTCTGGTGGTGAGAAACAGCGCGTTTTGATTGCCCGCGCCATGGTGCAACAACCTAGCTTGCTGATCATGGATGAGCCCACTAGCCACCTTGATGTTAAATACCAAATTCAAATTATTAACTTAGCTAAATCGCTTGGTATTACGGTACTTGCCTCTTTTCATGATTTGAATTTAGCGAGCGCTATGTGCGATCGGTTACTAGTACTTAGCAATGGCAAACTAGTGGCCGATGGCGCGCCAAATCAAGTGCTCACTCAAGCGTTACTCGCCGAAGTGTTTGGCGTGAATGCCCAATTGCAGCCGCACCCCGAGCATGGCAGCCCGTTAATTACTTATCAATACCACTCAGAGCATAAATTAGAAAGCTCGGCAGAACTGGGGGCTGCGCATGATTAGTCGTACCAAGAGCTCAACACTATGGTTTGTCGGGTTATTGAGTTTGTCATTGTTCTCGCTGGTGTCGGCCCTGTCTTTTGGCGCGGCGGAGATTAGCCTTGAGCAAGCGTTTTATGCCGTTATTGGCGATGTTCAAGCTGCTGAGCCTACTGACTCCGTTTTACCCGCTGAGCAAGCCGTCGCAACAAGCGCTGCCTTAGCTGAGCAAATTATTTGGCAACTCCGTATGCCGCGCACGTTATTGGCCTTGATTGCCGGTGGCGGTCTTGGACTGGCCGGACTTATGCTGCAAACCGTGACCCGCAATCCACTCGCTGATCCCTATTTATTTGGTATTTCGTCAGGGGCAACCGTTGGTGTCGTGCTTTTTATGACCTTTGCCGGCAGTGCACTTGCCACAGCACTTGGCCAAAGCGAGAGTTGGCTATCGCCGCTAGTGAATCAACTGAGCTTATCGTTTGCCGCTTTTATTGGTGCACTAGTTGCCATTGCGATTTTGCTAGCAGTTGCAGGTTCAGCTATTGGTCGGCAGGTTGAGTCTATGCTGTTAGCGGGTGTCGCTTTGTCTTTCTTATTTAGCGCCATTACTAGCGTGACCTTATATTTTAGCGATCCACAGGCGATCAGCGCGGTGATCTTCTGGACCATGGGCAGCTTTGCTCGCGCCCAGTGGTTACAACTTATTTTGCCCTCGGTGTTATTGTTAACCACGTTAGCGGCGGTATTACTGTTTCGTCGTCAGCTTTCGGCCTTACTGTTAGGGGATGAAAGTGCGATTACTTTGGGCGTGAATGTCGCAAAATTTCGCTTGGTTATGCTGCTGTTAAGTTCTTTGTTAACCGCAAGTTTAGTCGCCGTGTGCGGTGGTATTGGCTTTGTAGGCTTAATGATCCCGCACATTGTTCGGCTATTTGTTTCACAAGCGCAAGTGATTCACCCAATTGCTGTTTGTTTACTCGGTGGCGTGTTTATGGTCTGGGTTGATGTGATTGCCCGCACCTTGTTATCTCACCAAGAATTACCGCTCGGTATTATCACAGGGCTACTGGGTAGTGGCTTTTTCTTGTCGTTAATGGTGGTGCGCTATCGCCGCCAAAGCCGCTAAAAGTAACGAGAAGGTGCAATAATGACTGGGAAAACTCGAGATACTATGCAAACCCTATCTATGCAAACCTTGATGATACAGGGCACCACCTCTGATGCGGGTAAAAGCACGCTCGTTGCAGGTTTATGCCGCGCTTTGGCAAACCGTCAATTTAATACCGCACCATTTAAACCACAAAACATGGCACTTAATAGCGCGGTTGCGGCAATAGGAGAAAGTGACGAAGTCGGCGAGATTGGCCGTGCTCAAGCACTACAAGCAATAGCCGCAAAAGTGCCTGCGCAAGTGGACTTTAACCCGATTTTGCTGAAACCAAATTCCGATACGGGTGCGCAAGTAATAGTGCACGGCAAAGCGATTAATAATATGGAAGCGGCAGCTTACCAAGACTATAAAAAAATCGCGATGGATGCAGTGCTCGACTCTTATCAACGACTGAGTGAGCAGTTCCAATATTTATTGGTGGAAGGGGCGGGCAGCCCAGCTGAGATTAATTTACGCGCAGGCGATATTGCCAATATGGGCTTTGCCGAAGCAGTCGATTGTCCAGTAATTATTATTGCCGATATCGACAAAGGTGGCGTGTTTGCTCATTTAGTGGGAACACTAGCTTTGCTATCGCCCACTGAACAAGCAAGGATCAAAGGCTTTGTGATTAATCGTTTTCGCGGTGATATTAGTTTGCTGCAATCTGGGCTTGATTGGCTTGAACAAGAAACCGGCAAGCCAGTACTTGGGGTTCTACCTTACCTGCATGACTTGGCACTAGATGCCGAAGATGCGTTAGCACTTGCCAATGTTAATGACGCTAAAATTGAACAAATTAACATCGCGGTATTGCTAGTGCCGCATATTTCCAATCATACCGACTTTGATAGCCTGCGGTTAAATCCGTCGGTTAATCTTCATTATGTGCGGGTCGGGCAAGCCATTCCTGCCTGCGATTTGATTATTCTACCGGGCTCGAAAAACGTAATCGGTGATTACCAGTTTTTAGCCGCGCAAGGGTGGGCAGAGCAAATCAAGCAGCACTTACGCTATGGCGGTAAAGTACTGGGAATTTGTGGCGGTTTACAAATGCTGGGTGATAAAATTTGCGATCCCCGTGGTATTGAATCAAGTGTTGCTGAGCAAAGTACCCTAGGTCTTGCCGACTTTACTACCGAGCTCACCGAAGAAAAGGCACTTGTGCAAGTTACTGCTGAGCTCTTGCTTGAGATTGAATTGGTTGAAAGAGAATTGCTCGAGAATAAATTAGCAGCAGAATCTATCGTTATTCAAGGCTATGAAATCCATTGTGGTATTAGCCAAGGAAGCGCAATGGCACAGCCCTTTGCCCGTTATCGCAATCAGCAAGGGCAATTAATTAGCGATGGCTTTATCTCAAGCGATGGGCAAGTGATCGGCACCTACTTACACGGTTTATTTGATAAACCTGCGCCAACCCAAGCAATTTTGCACTGGGTTAAACCACAGTCGGCAGTACCTGCCTTGGATTTAGATCAGCACCGCGAGCAAGAGCTAGAACGCTTGGCTACGGTTTGTGAACAGCATTTAAATATCGACAGATTATTAGACATAACACGGGAGTTTTATCGTCATGGCAATGAGTGACATGGATAAATCGACAAATCGTTCGGAGAACCACCAAAAGCGCCAGCAACGACTGAAAGAAAAAGTTGATGAGCGTATTTCGGCAGCGCAAGAAGAACGCGGCATTTTGCAGGTTATCACCGGCAATGGTAAAGGTAAAACCACGGCTGGTTTTGGCACAGTAACACGTGCTGTGGGTCATGGCTTAAAAGCAGGTGTAGTGCAGTTTATCAAAGGGACTTGGGACTGTGGTGAGCGAAAGCTATTAGAAAAGTTTGATGTGCCGTTTGTCGTCATGGCAACCGGTTTTACGTGGGAAACGCAAAATCGCGAAGCCGATATCGCGGCAGCGCAAACCGCGTGGCAAGGAGCTAAAGAAATGCTTGCCAACTCTGAGCTCGACATTGTTTTGCTTGATGAGCTGACCTATATGCTGAGCTATGATTATTTGCCGGTTGATGAAGTGATTGACTGTTTAGCCAATCGCCCTAAGCATCAGTTTGTTGTGGTTACCGGACGTGCCGCCCATCGCAAATTGCTAGAATTGGCTGATACCGTTAGCGAAGTGAAAAACGTCAAACATGCATTCGATGCTGGCATTAAAGCCCAAGTTGGCTTTGATTACTAAGCTATGTACTAAGTTATGATTTTGTCGAAAAGCTCAATTACTAGCTACTTTCTTCTGCTGTTTGTATTGCTAAATTGCTTTGCTGTGGAACAAGCAATGGCATTAGAAATAGCCGCAGAAAAAGTACCGGATGCCGCTAGTCTAGAAACCACGTCTGCGCCCAAACCTGCGCAGCGTATTGTTGCGCTTGCGCCGCATATTGTAGAAATGCTCTATGAAATTGGCGCCGGCGATCGCATTGTTGCAACAGTTGACTATGCCAACCACCCAGAAGCGGCCAAGGCAATTCCGCGCATTGGCGGACACGCGGGGATTAGTATCGAAAAATTGCTTAGCTATCAGCCCGACTTAATCTTGTTTTGGCAAGGTGGCAATCAGGCACAAGACTTAGCCAAAATGCAAGAGCTGGGCTTAAACGTACAGCTTAGTGAGCCAAAAGCACTGGCTGATGTTGCCAAAGAGTTGGTGATGCTTGGCAAGCTTACCGGGCAAGAAGCATTAGCTCAGCAAAAAGCGGATCAGTTTATGACGCAACTGACCAACATCGAAGCGCAATATCAAGACAAACAAGTATTGTCGGTGTTCTATCAGCTATGGTCTGCGCCTTTAATGACCATTAATCAAGACAGTTGGATCAACCAACTGGTGACCAGCTGCAATGCCAATAATGTCTTTGCCAATGCACCAACCAAAACGCCGCAAGTTAGTGTTGAAAATGTCTTGGTGGCAATGCCAGATGTGATTGTTATCCCAGATGCCAGCAGTGCTAAAGGCAACAAGCAGCCGGATGCTGGCTGGCAACACTGGCCGCAAATTCCTGCGGTGAAAAAGCAGCAAATTATTCATACCAATGGTGATGTCATGCATCGCTTTAGTAGCAATATGCTGGTGGGCTTGGCCGATATGTGCCAGCAACTCGATAGCTTTCGTGAATAGCGTATAGCAAGCACATTGCTGATAAAGAAATTTCGCGTTAACGCTAGAGAAATCATCGCTAGAAAAGTTAACGCCGTTTAGCCAACGTTATTAGGCTACATAGCAGGGTTATTTAGGGGAAGCTGATGAGAGTTCAGCGCTGCCCCCGCAACGGTAATATGGCCGCTCTGAATAGTTAAACATTAGCTGTGAGCCATAAAGCCCGATTACCTAAATAGCTTTAATTTAATAAAGACTTAATAAAGTCACTAATGCAGTACTTGGTGCGGTGGGCATCAATAATTGAGGACATATGAACATAAAACACTTATCCAAATTAGCAGTGGCTATCGGCGCTGCAATCACTGTAAATGCCAACGTTTACGCCCAAGCTCCTTCTGTCGCTGATGAAGAAGTTATTACCGTAACTGGCAGTCGCTCGCCGGTCAACATCGATACCGCGCTTGCTAGCGTGGTTGTGATCACGCGTGAAGATATTGCTCGAATTCAGCCAAAATCACTTGATGATGTGCTTGATACCATTCCGGGTATTGATATCACTAACCAAGGTGGTCGTGGTCAAAATTCATCGCTGTTCTTGCGTGGCACAAACTCAAACCAAACGTTAGTGCTGATTGATGGCATTCGTGTTAGCTCTGCTAGCTTGGGTTCAACCAACACGCAAATTATTGCACCTGAACTGATTGATCGTATTGAAGTAGTGAAAGGGCCTCGTGCCGCGATTTGGGGTTCTGATGCCATTGGTGGCGTGATTCAAATTTTCACTCGCCAACTTGAAGGTAGCGAATATATTGCTGGTGTCACAGTGGGTGCTGATGATTATCGCCAGTACAAAGCAGGCGCAGGCATCGCACATCCAGACGGCAAGGGCCATACCAGCATTACCTTGAACCGTGAGAAAAGCGATGGCTTTGACGTGTTAAAAACTGCTGAAGATGACAACGATGGCTACGAATATGACTCGGTCGCGATCAAAGGTCAGCAGCAAGTTAACAGCCAACTAGCAATTGACTGGTTAGCGCGAGCCGATCAAGGTGATAATGAATATGACAATGCATTTGGTGGTGCCAACGAAGCAGAAACTCGTAACCACGCTTGGTTAGTACGTGGTACTTACAGCCAAATTATTGGTCATGTACAAAACCACACCACTTTGTCTGTTGGTCAAAATCGTGACTACTCGGAAAATTACCTTGATGGTACCGATGTTTTCACAACGGTATTTGAAACACGCCGTGATCAGTTTTCGCTAGTAAACCATGCGCAAGTTTTCCCATTTTTACAGTTCAACTTAGGCTTTGACTACTACAACGAGCAACTCAACAGTACGACTGATTTTGCCGAAGACGAGCGCGATGTGACAGCGTTTTACGCTCATAGCTTGTACAGCAAAGATGACTTAACGGTTGAAGCGGCGATTCGCCATGACGATGTTGAAAATGTTGACTCAGAAACCACTTACAACGCAGGCATTGGCTATCAAATCAATGAAGATACACGCATTGCGCTAAATGCAGGCAGTGGCTTTAAAGCGCCAAGCTTTAACGACTTATACTTCCCAGCCAGCCAGTTCTCCTCAGGTAACCCAGATCTGCAATCGGAAACTTCAGATACGATTGAGTTAGTGTTCGAAACGAACTACGCCAACGTTGATATGGCGTTTAACCTGTATCAAACAGATGTCGATAACCTGATTGTTTGGCTGCCGGATGCAAATTTCTTCTTCCAGCCTACCAATGTGAATGAAGCAGAAATGTCAGGTATCGAGTTTACCGCGAAGTATCAAGGTTTTGGTGGTAACCACCAGATTAATGCGGGTTATGTTGATGCTGAAGACAAAGCGACGGGCGAGCAGTTAATTCGCCGTGCTAAAGATCAATTTAGCTACCAGTTCGACACTAATATTGGCGATTTATCGCTTTATGTGGAATACCAATATCGCGGCGAGCGTGAAGACAATGTGTTTGGTGTTGGTCGTGTAAAACTAGACAGCTACCACCTAGTTAACTTAACGGCTAGTTACCCTGTAACGCCAAACCTTTCAGTTGAATCGCGTATTACTAACGCGTTCAACGAAAACTACGAAACGGCAGTAAATTACAATACCCAAGATCGCGCTGCGTATATTGGTATAAATTACGCAATGTAGCGAGTTAACTACCGATAAGGTATTTCGACACAAAAAGTGAGGGCTAGCCCTCACTTTTTTTATTTCTAGAAATTGCCTACTTAGTAGTAACCCCTAATAGTTTAACTGACTGGTTTTACCCCAAAACACTTTATACGCAAAAATCGTGTAGCCAATAATCACAGGCAACACTATCACTGCGCCCCAGAAAATCACTAAGAGTGACGCTGGCGCACTGGCTGCTTCAAAAATCGTCAGTTGGTTTGGCACGATATACGGATAGAAACTGTAGGCTAAGCCACAAAAACACAAAGTGAAAATAATGATGGCGCAAACAAACGGGTACCAACAGCCAAAATCATCTGCCATCGGCACTTTGCGTAAGTAAAGCTCAACGGTGACAAACATAAAGCCAAACAGCATCACTAATGGGATCAAGATAAACACTTGCGGAAAGCCTAACCATTTGTCGGCAATAACAGGATCAATGGACAGGTTGGCGATACAAACTGCGATGATCCCTAATGCCATAAAGCGGTTCGACCAAATCGCCCATTTTGCCGAACGTTTTTGTAAATCACCTTCGGTTTTCATCACCAACCAAGCCGCGCCAACATAGCAGTAACCAGCGGTGACACAAATCGCAGAGAGTAGGGCGAACAAGGTTGCCGCAGTACTGGTATCAAACGCGGTTACATAGCGGCCTAGCATATAACCTTGGCACAGGGTAGCGATAAGTGAGCCGGCTTTAAACGCCAAATCCCATTTATGCTTGTCTTTACTCGGCGCTTTGGTGCGAAAATCAAAAGATACACCGCGTAAAATCAAGCCAAATAGCATGAATGCCGTGGGCAAATACAAGGCTTGCAGCACAATCGAATGGGCTTTGGGAAATGCGATCAACATTAAGCCAATCGCTAACACTAACCAAGTTTCATTGGCATCCCAAAACGGGCCAATTGAATAGATCATTTTATCGCGCGCGGCTTGATTGGCGGCCGCTTTGTCGGTGGGTAGCAATACGCCGACGCCTAAGTCGTAGCCATCTAAAATGGCGTACACCAGAAACGACAAGCCCATTAGTGCAATAAACACCATAGGTAACCAGTTTACTGTTGAGCTCTCTGTAACAAACTCCATCACAAACTCCTTTACAACTTTTTCAAACTAAAACGTATGGTGAATTATTGGGCGCTTATTGGCTCGCTTAGTGTTTCGCTTGGCGATTCGGTCGTGCTATCTGCTTGTTGCATATCTGCCAATTTAGGGTTTGTCGCTTCAAGCTTAACGGCACGATCTGCCATCACAAACAAGGTTTTAATATAGGCAATTAATAAGAAGCCATAAACCAGCAAATATAAGGTAAGTGACAAGGCGATATTTTCTGGGGCGATGCCTGTGGCAGCTTCTTTAGTGGTCAGTACACCTGACACTAGATAAGGTTGGCGGCCAATTTCTGTGACATACCAGCCGGCAAGTGTTGCTAGCCAGCCAGAAAAGGTCATGGCCACGGTAGTTTTTAATAGCCATGTTGGGTAGCGTTTTTTATAAACAAACTGATAACTGGCGAGCCAAGCGATGGCTAACATTAATAGCCCGATGCCAATCATTAAGCGAAAGCTGTAAAACACTGGGGCGACGGGAGGATGTTCACCCTTAAATTCATCTAGGCCACGAATTTCACCGTCAATTTCATGCGTTAGAATCAGGCTAGCTAAATTTGGTATGGCCACTTCAAAATGATTGGTGCGCGCTGTTTCATCTGGCACGGCAAATAACAGTAGTGGGGCGCCGCGTTCAGTTTGCCATACCCCTTCCATCGCAGCGACTTTCCCTGGCTGGTGTTCAAAGGTATTCAAGCCATGTAAATCACCGACAAAAGCTTGCAGTGGCATTAATATAGCAGCCAGTAGCACAGAAAAGTTAAGTGCATATTTTACTGACGACTTTTGATCCCCTTTAACCAAGCGATAAGCGGAAATACCAGCAATCAAAAAGGCTGCGGTCAGTGCCGAAGCTAGTAGCATATGGGCAAGGCGATAAGGCATGGAAGGGTTAAATACCACTTCATACCAGCTGGTTACGTGGGCTACGCCGTCGATCATTTCAAAACCTGCGGGCGTTTGCATCCAAGAGTTGAGTACTAAAATCCAGAAGGCCGATAGGCTAGTGCCAACAGCGACTAGCACAGTTGCTATGGTGTGTACGCGATTCGAGACTCTGTCCATGCCAAAGAGCATGATCGACAAGAAGGAGGCTTCCAAAAAGAAGGCGGTCATTACTTCATAGCCCAGTAAAGGGCCTGCAATATTGCCGACTTTTTCCATATAGCCGGGCCAGTTAGTACCAAATTGAAAAGACATAGTAATGCCGCTGACCACGCCAATGGCGAATGTTAGCGCAAAGATCCGCACCCAAAACCGATATACCCGCAGCCAAGCGTCATCTTGGGTACGGTTGTAGCGCCATTTGAAGAAAACAAGAATCCAACAAAGGGCGATATTGATGGTTGGAAATAAGATATGAAAACTGATGTTGGCGGCAAATTGAATTCGCGACAACATTAGGCCAGTTTCAGCAGCCAAATCGATAAAGGCCAGATTGATATAGGCAAGTGGACTAAAAGCAAACATAAGCACCTCCTTGGGCGCATTAGCTAAACGAATTCTTTTCAGCTTGACCGAGCCAACACCTAATAAGGTATGAACATGAAGTATCTAGGCTAGGCGAACACCATGCGAACTACTAAGCGAAGTACCATGCGAACTACTATGCAAATTAGGCATGCCAAAACACATTAGCGGCACACAGTCCGACTTTGTTCTATCATCAGCCTACGATACAGGCTCACATGCTCTGCTTGGTTGTTCGGCAACGCTGATCGCTACGAATCAGCTTTGCTGTGATAAAGATCATAACCCTGTCTAAACTGGGAAAAAGGGGGAGATGATCATTATCGGAATTAGTTTGTTTGCGCTTCTTAGCTTGTGTTTTGAGCTTATGTTTTGAGCCTTTGTTTTAAGCAAATGCTTTTGGTGTTAGCAGCTTGTGCGCTAGTTTTCGATGCTTTATCTACTTAGCAATTGTTTGCCCATTACGCGCTTAGGCTTTTTTATTGGGTAATAGCTTGTCTTTCATATCAATGAGTTTGCCGATACCTTCGCCGAGTTTAAGCAGTGCGGCCAGTTTGTCTGATGACATGCCCTGCAACTCATTTGACCAAAGGGTGACCATTTCCATCAGATCATGCATTTCCTGCACACGTTTTTGTACATAGCGATCAGCGTCGTTACCGGGCTCTTGTAGTAGGGCATCACGCATCATTGATAAGGTAGGATCAAGCTCACGTTTACGGCGTTCAACTACCAAAGTACGGGCAATTTCCCAAACATCGCTAGGCGCAGAGAAATACTCTTTTCTATCGCCGGGAATATGCTGTAACTTGATCAAGTTCCACGATTTAAGCTCTTTTAAACCCATAGAAACATTAGATCGTGAGATTTGTAGGCACTCACTAATTTGGTCGGCATTGAGTGGTGCTTCGGTCAACACAATCAGGGCATACATTTGACCTAGGGTGCGATTTAACCCCCATTTCGAGCCCATTTCACCAAAGTGAAGAATTAACGATTGAGTCATTGATGACACTTTCATTAGCCGCTACTCCGCAGTTTTCTGATTAACCATGCAACACTATTTATTGGAATCCTTTTGCATAACTGGGTGACAGTTCCCCGTATCTATGCTGCCAACATTTTTCAGTGTTTATCAGTTTCTGAATTTTCAGTAATTTCTGAAAATTGTAAAGGTAATTTGATATAAGTCAATAAAATGTTTTATCAAAAGGGTTATGATGGACTTATCGGGTGTGCTGGAAGTCTACACCAGCCACCCCGACGGGGCGTTTTTAGGCTCAGCTTTATGGCTGAGCCTTTTTTTATGCCCAAGCCTTTTTTATGCTTAAATCTAGCAGAGTAGGTTGATTAAGCGTATTCTCACTATCACGCTAAGCTCATCGATATATACCTTTGCTGGATGCTTTTTTTGTGGGAGTACTAACTTTTATGTTTACTCGTGTCGTGATATTGCCACAGTACATTTAATACCTTCCATTGCCCATGTTCGTTCTGGTACAAATGCATGTAGTCAATCCAATCGTCAACGGTGAGCTTGACCGATGCGACACGCTGATCAATATCGAAAATTTCAATGTCGACGCGAGGGTTAGCTGAAAACTTATCCCCTTGCTGGTTATACCAACTGGCAAGCTCCACCATAAAATCACGGCTAGTTTCCATGATTTTCTCTTGGTTATTTTTATCCTGCCAGTAGGTACGCTTTGCCAGTGATTTATCTAATCCTCGCGCCATCAATTCAGGCTTAACTTGGATCTGTGACTCAATATAATCAAGCACGGCGCGTTTAACTGCTTGCTCGTTTGATAGATCTGTGCCGGTTGTTGGATAGGCTATCGCATAGGCACTAAGTAAAGCTAATGCTAGCAGTGTGCCAGCTAGCCAAGTAAATTGTTGAGCCATAATGGCTTCCTTGTCTTGTTATGAGGCTGCCTCAAGATTAGCGTCTTTTGCTGTGTCTTTACCCACAAATGTTTTGCTAAATGTTAACGGCTCAGCGTAAATGGTGAGTAGCCAATACCGTCAGGGCCATCACCCGCTGGCAATTCGAACAACACCTTACCGCTGGGCACTTGAATTACGTACACTTTATTTTTGTCATATGCAGACATAAACAAAGTACGCTGATCTGGGGCGAAAATTACGCCGTTTGGTGTGGTTTTTTCTGGAAACTGCACTCGCTTAATCCGTGCTTTACTCTCAACTTCAATAATATCGAGTGTGTTTTGGCGAAAATCTGGGATGACGGCATATTTCTCATCTTGGCTTAATAAAACGCGGTAAGGAAAGGTGTAATCTTTCCATTGTTTGATTTGTTTACCTGTTTTAGTGTCAAAGATGGTAACCAATCCGTCTTGGTTACTGCCCACCCAAAGCTCACTGCCACTGGCATTAATAGTGATTGCTTCTGGTGTTTTTGGCATGGGGATTTGTCTTAACAGCTTATTGCTTGGAATAGACAGCTCAGAAACCGTATTCGATACCATATTGGTTGTATAAACTTTATCGGTTGCGCCGTTTAGTGCCACCATGTGCGAGCCTTTTTGCTCAGTATTAAGCGCTTGTGTGATTTTGCCACTAATAATATCGGCAATGACCACCGCATCCGCGCCTTCTGCTGATACTGCAACACGTCGTTGATCAGCAAGAAATAAAATGCCGTGCGGCCTTGGGTAGTCGCTTAAATCTATTGTTCTGACTTTTTGGGCGTTTGCGATATCAAACACCGACAAGCTATTGCCACCGACATAATCTGTGACTACTGCCCATTTACCATCTTTTGTTATCGCCACTTCATGAGGACCTTTGCCTGTGGCTCTAGCCGCGACTATTTGTCGACTCGCCAGATCGATAAAGCTCATGTCATCGCCTCTTTTGTTAACGACGACCAAAGTGCCAGTAGGAGAAGAAGACTTTGCAAAAGCAATTGAGGAATAAATTAAAATGAATAAAGAGCTGAGGAGTAAAGTAAGATAACGCACGCTATTTTCCGCCTTTATTATTGAATTTTTTGGGGTAGTTGTTCTTTAACTAGCATAGCGCCGAGCTTGGTTTTTGCGAGTAAAAAATGTTAATCGATAATTGTCTGAAGATTGCGTAACAACTTAAACAGCTATTTGATAACCTAACCCTTATATTAGTTTAATCAAAGTGACCTCTACCTATGAAAAAGTTCCAGCTAATGCTGTTAATTGTTGGACTGCTTTTCCAATTACCTGCACTTTCAGCGTCCTCTATCGCAGGCATTTGGCAGCATGCAGATAAACTGGCAGTCATTGAATTTGATCTCGATAAAGGTATTGGTACGGTTAAATCGCACCAGACTCATCCTCAAAATGAAGGGCAGTTGGTGATCCGTAAGATCACTAAGGCTAGCCAACAAGAAAATTTGTGGCTTGGGGAAATATACGATGCTTCACGTGGCATCTTTGTTGCGATAAGTATTAAAAAAGAGCAGCGAAAGGTGTTTGTTTATGATGCATCAGGTAAGCAAATTTTGGCGTTAAAAAGAGGTCGATAGTGCTTGTTACTGGCCATTCGAGGTAGCGGTTTTAGTTGCCGCTATCTCAAATTTGATGGTAGTTCGAAAGTTACGCGTGTTTGCTGAGCCAATCAGTTGCTAGTGGCCAAAGTTTTTGTGACTGGCGACTGAAAAACTTCATATGACCAATTTCAGAAAGATCGTGATCTTTAGGATCTAACGTGAGTGTTTGCGCTGGCATTTGGCTAAAAACAGAGATCATGTCAGCAACGTTTTCGTTAATGGCAATGTAATCATCCACCGCATTTACCCACATCGAGGGCATGGCTAGTTCATCATACCAGTGCTGGTGAACGGTGCGCCCAAACGCCATTTTGACGTAGCCACTGCCGTTACACCAGTGTCGCCATTGTCTCGCTACCTGTTTAGGTAAAGGCTCACCCATGCCGACAAGCTGTGACTTTGTATGACCAAACAACAAGTTATTCAAAGGAATAAAGAAGTTCATAAAAAAGTGAGCTTTGAACTTATTGATCAGGCTCATGTTTGCCAAACAACCAGACGAGCAGGCAAAGTTAAAAACTGAACTTAGTTGGTGGGCGTTGGGCATCAGGCCTATTAATTGTCCACCTGCGCTATGGCCAACGAGGTGGTATTTAGCATCAGGAAATTGTGCCTTGAGATGTTCGAAAGCTGCGGTTAAGTCTTTTTCTCCCCAAGACTGCAAAGTGACGGTGTTATCGGTGAGTAAACCTTGATTTGAGTCGCCTATACCGCGGTTTTCAAAGGTTAATACACCATAGCCATTGTCGCTGAGATAGCTGGCAAAGCTGGCGTAGAATTGTCGCTTAATACCTGTTGCTGGGCCAATTAATACCGCTCCTTTGAGCTCGCTACTTGGCCGAAAAAGAGTTGCTGCCAATGTTATTTGGTCTGAGCAAACGATGGTTTGCTCGTTAATCTGAGTTTGATTCATTGTTGTTTTTGCCAGCTTTATCGAGCTGCTCTGTACCGCATAGATATGCTAGCGCTGGATTCGTTAACTTTAATGGATAAGTTAGAATTTAACTGGTCGTACCAGAAAGTCAAGTTTGAGAGTGATTCAGCCAAATAGGTCCCCCCAAGCTAATACGCTCTTGAGCATTGAATGATGAAAACACTACCAATAATCTTCATACTGAACTAAATTAAAGTTGTTACTCTATGGAACTACATTTGGTAACAAAATATTTTGGCTAATATGAAAGAGATTCCTGTAAAGCAGGGTCTACAAAAAAACATATATTTAATAGGGTTATTGACGTAGTGCAGCGCGATTTTGTGGCAACGGTACAACAAGGTATCGACTTTCTTTCTGGTTTAACTCAAACACAGTACACATCTGTTCCTGATGGTTTCTTAAGTGCTATTGGTGGTCACATCCGCCATGTTATTGATCACTTTGTTGCTTTGGAATTTGCACTTGAAAGTTCTGTGGTCAATTATGAGCTACGTCAACGCAATAGCCCAATTGAACGTGACTTAGCGGAAGCGCTAGCGCGCCTTGAGCAACTAAAAACATGGTTGTTGGCGTTACCTGATAGTGTTTTTACCCAAACGGTGGAAGTGCAGGCTGATGTCGGTATTGGCAGTGACAATGTGATGTCGGTTACCAGCACGTTGGGTCGCGAGCTCATGTTTGCCTGTAGTCATGCGATTCACCACTATGCAACCATGAAAGCTATTCATCTGTGTTTCGGTGGTGAAACTTCAGAGCAGTTTGGTATTGCACCATCAACAGCAACCTTCTTACGTCAGCAAAATAACGCGCAATCATAAGGTGCCAGTCAGTTGTGTACATTAACTTGGCAACTTGAGCCCAGCGGTTATCAAGTTTTCTTTAATCGTGACGAACAGCGCAGTCGCGCTATCGCTAAGCCTGTGGCTTTTAATGCGTCGTTACATGCTGCTTACCCTATCGATCCGCAAGGTGGTGGGACTTGGATTGCACTAACTCAAGCTGGCAGTACGCTTTGTTTGTTGAATAATTACCAAGCGCAAGCCACTCATCAGCCTGCTAACCCAATTAGTCGTGGCGAAGTGATTTTACGTTTGATCGCCAAACTTAATGATGATGTTGATGGTACCTATGAAGAGCACGGTGATATTACTCACTTGGTAAAAACCTTACCGTTGACCCGATTTGCGCCTTTTATTGTGTGCTTTTTTCCCGCTCATTTAAATCAGCATCAAGGGCAAATTCAGCAACTTCAATGGGATGGTCAGCACTTAACCCGCTTACCTGTGACCATGCCGTTAACCTCATCTGGCTTTAATATCAGTGCGGTTAGCGCCGCACGTTATTTGTATTTTGCCGAGCTAATGCCGCAAAACACAGAAGATTTTCTGGCTTATCACGCGAGTCACCAGCCTCAGCGCAGTGCTTTTTCTGTTTGCATGCACCGTGAAGACGCGCATACGGTGAGTTTTAGTCATGTGCAAGTAGGCGAGGGTGAACAGTTATTCAATTACTATCAAGGTAGCCCTTGTCAAAGCCTGAACAATCGCGATGCGCTAACGCAGCTTAAGCAAGAGAGACTGGTACAAGAGAATCTAACGCAGTTGCAATATGCTTAACTGTGCTTTTTCATTTCTTTATTAATGACTAGCGCGCAATACTGGGTTGCGCGCCGTTATAATCCTTTCTTTTATATTGGCGTTCGCGGCAATCTATTTACGAAAATCTAAATATTCTTTGTAGTCTTTGCCGAGATATAGCTTAAGTAGCTTTTCTGGCGTATCAGGCAAGTGCACGCTAAGTAACAAGCCTGGAGTGTTGGCAAAGTTCGGGTCGATGCCAACACAATGAAATTTAGCACCTAGCTGGTGGTATTGTTTAACCAGTACAGGCAGGCCTTTACCATCAGGTTCAATTTGGCTGACTAGCCAATCTAATACATCAATATCACTACCATATTGCGCTAAATATTGACTAAGTTCATAAGGTATTTGATGCTGAAACGGCTTTTTCGCAGCAACTCCTTGGCGATATTCAGGCTTAACTAAAAACTGATCAATTAGCATGACACTGAGCGGTTGATATTGGGTGCTCAGTGATACTGTGCCGTACAGCGTACGGTATTGCGGAAATTGTTTGGCAAAAGCACCGATGCCTTTGAATAGTAGTAACAGACCATGAAAACTTTTTTGCTGCTCAGCAATCAAAAATGAGCGACCCATTTCTAAACAAGGTGACTGCTGATTGATAAACTCGCTATTAAAGTTAAACATTTTTGCAAGGTAAATACCGCCAGCGTCTTGCTCAGCTAGCAGTTTGTCTGATTGTCCCATACGGTAGGCACCAACCACTTGCTTGGTTTGGTGATCAAAAATGAACAGGTGCACATAGCTATCGTCAAAGTCATCACCATCTTGCGGCGCGCCGCTGCCTTCATCGACTAAGCGGAAGTTCTCTTCTCTTAATCGTCTAATTTCTTCAATAACATTGGGTACTTGCGTGCGCTTGGCATAATAAGTACTTAAAGTTTTAAAGCTTGCCAATTGTTGCGATTCAGGTAACTGAGTAACCTCTTCATTCAGTAAATCAGGTGAAATTGCTGGCGCAATAGGCTGCATTTCTGGGTTAACACGCTCTGGCCAGTGCTGAACAAGCTCAGGATCTTGCAAGTACGTTAGCAGGCGAGTGAGATCAGTAATGTGTTGATCCGATTTATTGTTAAGCGCTTTATGTGTCATGTTGTTGATTGCTTTACCGATAGTAATGGGAATTTTCTTACCTTGGCTGTGGATCATTTCTCTGATCAACATGAGCAGACGGAAACGAAAATATATTAAGCCAAGGCGATAAAAAATAGGTCTATTTTGTCCGCTGATATGTACTGGCAATACTGGACACTGGCATTTTTTCGCCAACATGGCGACCATTCGATGCCACTCGTGATCGCTGACTGGGCTGTGCTTATCTTTCGGGTAGCTTACCCGTCCAGCAGGGAACAGCACTACCATGCCATCATTTTTAAGGTGCTTCAAACAGGCCTTTAGTGATTGGCTATTGCCTTTTGCATTCGATTTTAGCGGATTTGTAAAAATGAAATAAGGCGCGAGTTCTGGAAATATCGACAACCCTCTGTTTGCCAGTATTTGCACATCGGGTCTTACTTTATTTAACAAGTGCGCCAAAGCAACGCCTTCAATTCCGCCAAACGCATGGTTAGCAACAACAATGGCAGGGCCGGTTTTGGGAAGTCGCTCCAGCGAACCGTCTGGCACTTGTAATTCAAGCTCAAAGGTGTCGATAAACTTTTCTGTAAACTCAGCCTTGTTTAGCCCTTGAAACTCATGGCGTTGATACATCTTATCAAGCTGCTTCAGGCCAACAAGGCGATCAAGTAAAGGGGCGAACCAATATACTGGCTTGAGCCAGCCTTTATTGGCGATAACATTGCGAATCGATAGATGGTAGCGACTATCTGTTTGTTTGAGATTGTTGTTTACTAGAGTGTGCTTTGCTGACATACGTAATGCTTGGGTGAGGTTGCGCCTCAATGCTCTTTCAATTAAAACTTGCTATGGTGCAGAAGAACCTTGTTTATAGCAAAACTATTCAAACTAATCAGAATTATTATTGATGAAAGCCACATAAATCCTTTATTTACTGTGCCTAGCGATGTTGAAGCAATAGACTAGGGTTGTCACTTTTTAAGTAACAGATTGATATTAATTGATATTTAATTTTTTTTTGATGTGGATAAGTGTTAGCTGGTTAAACTGCTGGCATTAACTGGTATGTATCAAATCGAGATCTTAAATCAGCTGAGCTATTGCTTTTTAATATCCAGCTGGGGTTATATATGAAATAATTAATATATCGGACGTTAAGTTAACTAAGCGAAATTGAAGTGAGTCAAACTACTACATCTAACCCCAAGCAGCGTGTGTTGTTTTTATGCACTGGCAATTCAGCGCGCTCGCAAATGGCGGAAGCTATTTTGCGCACCAAAGCAGGTGATTATTTTGAAGTCTTCAGCGCTGGTACGCACCCTGACGGCGTTGACGAGCGCACTTTGGCGACACTGACTAAATTTGGCTTAAGCACTGATAATTTGCAGTCAAAGTCAATCGAGGATATTGAATCGCTAGCGTTTGATTATGTGATCACCTTATGTGATCAGGCGATGCAGGAGTGCCGCTCATTTGATACCGATGGCGAGCAAATAGCTTGGGACTTCCCTGATCCTAAGTCGCGCCAAGGCGTTGAGCCGTTTACTACAACCTATACCGAATTAACTAATCGTATTGAGATGTTTTTAAAGCTTAACGGCGAGCAGGGCAGTGAGCTGGAAGTTGATAAAGCACAGCAAATGACGCTTGAACCCATCGTTTTTTACAAATGCCTAACCGATGATATTCGCTTAAAAACCTTATTACTCACTAACTACTTTGGTGAAATTTGCGTGTGCGAGTTAATGGAAGCTTTAGACGAAGAAAGCCAGCCGAAAGTCTCACGTAACTTGGCAGTGCTTAAAAAAGCTGGCGTGTTGACGACACGTAAAAATGGTCAATGGGTGTTTTATCGTATCAACCCTGAATTGCCGCTCTGGGCGAAGCAGGTGGTTAGCCAAACCTTGGAAAACAATGTTGAGCTGATTAAGCCTGATCTCACCCGTTTAGTCACCATGGATAACCGACCAGATAAAGCGAGCTTCTGCTGTTAAGCCAGCCAGAGTGCTTAGCAGCTCAATTGCTTAGCTATCTGCATTTAAATAAGCGTCTATCTCTCGCTTAATAAAAGCGACGCGATTCGCCGCTTGCGCTCGTCTATGGTGGCAAATATAAACCTGCTCTGAGACAGAGTTTTCAAGGTGATGAATACGGATCGCGCTCTGCTCACTAAATGCGGATGCTGCGTGTAGCGGCAATACAGTAAAGCCTAAGCCCAGCGCAACGGGCGTTAAAATTAAGCTAATTTGGTTAGACTTACCTCGTATCGAAAACTGACTGATATGCTCAAACTCGCCAAAGTTAGCGGGCAGTAATAGCTGGGCATGATGCTGAGCATCTGGGTGGTCAATAAAGCCTAACGTTTGTAACACTTGCCAATCTGGAGCTTCGAATTGGCTAGGCGTCACTAAGACAATCGGCTCTTGGGTTAATGGTTGCGCGATAATATCACTGCCAATGGGCAGGGCGGTCATTAAACCAATATCTAACTGATGTTCAGTCAGTGCCTGTTCAATGCCACGATTTGATGAAAACTGATAATCAATACTTAATTCTGTGTGTGCTTTTTGAATCGACAAGAGGTAAGGGTACAGTTTTAGCCCCAAGCTGCCGGGCGACATTATCGAGACCTTACCTTGGTAATGGCTATCCTCAGTAAAGCTCGTTGATAGGGCGTTCGCATCGGTTAATAGTTGTTGCCCTTGTTGATAAAGCTGCTCGCCATTTTGGGTTAGGTAAAAACTTTTTCCTTCGCGAATAATCAGCTGAGCTTTTAGCGACTGCTCCAGCTTTTTGATCTGTTGGCTAACCCCAGATTGGGTCATAAACAAACGCTCTGCGGTCTGGGTAAAATGCCCAACCTCAACAAGCGTGCAAAACGTTCTTAGCAAGTTCAGATTAATCATTACAAAATGTACTCAATATCATTAAAAATGATAATTTTTTGTCTGTGATTATAGCCTCTATACTTTTTCCTACCAGTTAATTGTTATCAGTTAGTAGCTAGCTACTCATTTAGACAGAGGACAAGATCATGGCAAATGCCTACCCAAGAACGTTTTCACATATTGGTATTTCAGTGCCAGATGTTGAAGCTGCTGTTAAGTTTTACACTGAAGTACTCGGTTGGTACTTAATTATGGAGCCAACGGAGATCGTTGAAGACGACAGCCCAATTGGTGAAATGTGTACTGATGTGTTTGGTGCCAATTGGAAAAAGTTTCGTATTGCCCATATGGCAACTGGCGATCGTATTGGTGTTGAGTTATTTGAGTTCGTTAATCATGAAACGCCTGACAATAACTTTGAGTACTGGAAAACGGGTGTTTTCCACTTCTGTGTTCAAGATCCTAATTTAGAAGAATTGGTCGAAAAAATTGTTGCTGCCGGTGGTAAAAAGCGCATGGCTGAGCCACGTTACTACTATCCGGGTGAAAAGCCTTACCGCATGATCTATATGGAAGATCCGTTTGGTAATATCTTAGAAATTTACAGCCATAGCTATGAGTTAACTTACTCGGCAGGTGCTTATTAAATTTATCGCTAAACAAGACGATATCGAAAGTTAGTTAAAGGCCACGTTACGATATGCGGCCTTTTCTAGTTCTTTCAGCACAAAAAGAGTGTGCTTTTATTCGCTTTAATTAACCCGCTTCTAATTCAAATCCTTCATCAAGCCAGCCAGTAATGCCTCCGGCCATAAGTTTTACTGATCTGCCAATCTGCGCCAGTCTGACTGCTGCTTTTGCGGCGCCATTACAATGTGGGCCGGCACAGTAGACAACAAACAAGGTTTCTTGCGGCCATTGTTGCATTTTACCCTCGACAATTTTGCCATAGGGCAAATGCACTGCGCCTTTAATATGACCTTGTTGAAACAGTGCCTCATTGCGCACGTCTAATAGCACAAAGCCTGGCTCTGCTTGTTGCAGGGCAAAATGCGTATCCCAACAATCGGTTTCAAAACTAAACATTGCTTGAAAATGTGCTAAGGCTTGTTCGCTGTTTGCCGCTGGTATTTGGGTAACTGGGTTGGTCATTGCTATCTCCTATTGTTTTTAATTTTTTCAGCGCTGTTATGACGATTCTATGGTGAAATTTTATTCGACAAAATTGGCGTAATTGCCAATAATCGATTAAATGCCGCCAAAGTTAATAAGTGTTGAAACGATTAACCGAGGGTCAAATCTGGAGCGCTGAAAATAATGGAAGATTGCGAAATCACTAATTTGCACAATACTGGCGAAACGCTCAAAGCGAGCTCTAAAACTAAGCGCCAACAAAAACGTATCGCCGCTTTAGTTTACGATGGTTTATGTCTGTTTGAGTTTGGCTGTGTGGCTGAAGTTTTTGGCTTAGCGCGCCCAGAGCTGGGGGAGGACTGGTTACGCCATGGTTATCGTTTTGATACTTTTTCGTTTGATGGTAATAGTGTTAATACTCAGTATCACGCGCAAATTCAGCCTAGTTTACAAGCCGATGAGTGGCACGAGTTGGATACGCTGATTATTCCCGGCTGGTGCGGCGCAGAGCAGCCTGTGCCACAAGCGCTTATTGCCATTATTCAACAGGCCCACAATGCTGGTATTCGCTTGGTTTCGATATGCTCAGGCGTATTTGTATTAGCGGCAGCAGGTGTGCTTGATGGCAAAATGGCAACAACTCACTGGCGCTATGCTGAAATTTTGCGAGCAAAATACCCCAAAATTACCGTAAATACCGACGTGCTTTATGTGGATAACGGCTCAGTGCTAACTTCGGCGGGCAGTGCGGCGGGTTTAGATTTATGTTTACACTTGGTTAGGCAAGACTATGGTCAGCAGGTTGCCAATACCATTGCTAGACGTTTAGTGATCCCACCTGTTCGTGAAGGCAGCCAAGCGCAGTTTATTGAACAACCGCTAGCGCGCAGCAATCGCCAAGCGATCACGCCTTTACTCACCCATTTACAGGCAAACCTAATCAAGGCTCATACTAATGCCGAACTTGCTGATTTTATGCATATGAGCGAGCGCAGCTTGCTGCGTCACTTTAAAGCGGCAACAGGTACGACACCCGCGGAATGGTTAATTGAACAACGACTTCAATTGGCAAAAACCTTGTTGGAAGAAAGTCAGTTTTCGCTTGACGCTGTTGCGGAGCAAAGCGGTTTAGGCACAGCCATGACCTTGCGTCATCATTTTCGCCATCGACTTAATATTTCACCTAGCGCCTATCGCAAAAGATTTAGTATTCAGCTAGATAAAACAATAAGTTAATAGCAGCTGCTAGCGAATTAGTACTTGAAATTTAAACGGCTGATACCAACCTCTACCGTTAAACGTTCAAGGATTTATTTTATGAGTCGCTCGATGTTTAAGCGAATGATTAACCTAGTATGGAAGCTATTGTTAGTACTTGCTGTGTTCTGGCAGACCTTTGTAATAGCTGCTGAGCAACAAGTAAACTCTTTTCAACAACAAGCTGTTGTTGAAGCGTTAAGCCAAGTAATTACCCAGAATTATCCAGACAAAGAAGCGGCAAACAAAATGGCTTTGGCGCTAAAAGGGATAACTTGGCAAGCGTCTTACCAAGCGCCGACAAACCGAGAGGAGTTGCTTGAATTACTGCGTCAAACAATAGCCTCTGCAAACCATGATAGTTACGTGGCATTAAGTGTTCATGAGCAAAAGGGTTTAAGCATACTTTCCAATCATTCAATGCTCGCTTCAGACAATTCAACAATTAACGCTGAACAGGCATACATAAATCAAGACGGCATTGGCTATTTTAAACTCAATAACTTTGATTCTGGTGCTCAAGCAACTTTAGCCATTGATAAAGCAATGCAAACCCTGCAAAAGAGCTGTGCACTGATACTCGACTTTAGCACGCTAGATGGTGGCGATATTGAAACGGCTGAATATCTGCTGAGTTACTTTTTTGCATCTGAGCACAGCTTTGGTGGCTTAGTGAATGAAAGCAGAAACGAACAACTAGCCTTAGCGAACAATAAAACAATTGGTGACCAGCGATTTAGCGAGCAAGTCCCTGTGGTTTTGCTAACATCGCCTTTTATGCAAGCCAGTGGTGAGTTTTTTGCCTATCAAATAAAGCAACGGCCACAAACCGCATTGATTGGTCGCTCAACTATGGGCGTCGCCACATGGTTAAAAACTTTCAACTTACCGCTTGGCCTGCAAATAGTACTACCGGTTGCCTACTACCAAGATAGCAATGGCGAAAATTGGCAGCAGATTGGAGTAACGCCGGATATTGATATCGCGATTGAAGATAGCTTGGCTGAGGCACAGCGCTTAACAACGCAGTGGTGTAACGCTTCAAATTAATGAGTCACTACAAGCTGATATAAAACAAATACTAAAGCGCCTTTTTCCGCTTAAACTTTTTAATAATCACTTGCTGCTGATAGCGTTTAAGTTCGTCAAATGAGGCTTTGGTAATGTCCTCAATGGCGGTGCGGTAGCTGATATCACGCAGTAGCTCGATGTTGTAGGGGCATTTATCAATCAGTGATTTGATGCTGTCTAGTGAGTCGGTTTGGTTGGCGATTTGCTGATGAAATAGGGCTTCGGCAAAGGTGGTTGGGGTTACAGCAATTAAGTAATTAGCATCAGGTTTTAACATTTCAGGGAAGTAACTAGACAATGCTAACACTCGTTTTGGATCGGGGAAGTGAACCTCAATTTCACCATTGACCATGACCTTTCCCGTTTTTTGTTTAAAGCCTTGTTGATGGAAAAAGGTTTGCAGGTAGTCCCGTTGGCCGCGCGATAAAATATCGTAGTCGTTACGGACAAACCAGTTGTCATCATAAATGGTCACTAGCGATAAACCCGATTGTGCGTACATGTGTTTGTCTTGCAAAATCGGGTAGATCTCGGTGATATCGACGGTGTTCATTCTAATAAGTTTAATGCGGTATAACTGACATGTTAGTTGTTAATACCAATTTGCTTCACGGAAAGATCAAAGCAAATTAAAACTCAGGCGCTACCTCAAAGTGCAGTCGCTGCTGCGAGATCGGGTGTAAAAAGCTCAGGTGTTGGGCGTGCAGGTGTAAACGCTTGTCGCTAGTGCCGTAAAGCTTATCGCCAACAATGGGGATATTTAATCCGTCTGGGTGTGCGCAGTGCACCCGTAGTTGGTGCGTGCGGCCAGTGACAGGGGTGAGCTTTACTCGCGTGCGGGTATCAGTGCCATGTTCTTCATAACCCAACAATTGCCAAAGCGTTTCAGCTCGTTTGCCATCAGTAAAACAGACTTTCTGGCGCGGTCTGTCGTCAATATCCAGAATCAGTGGTAAGTGAATTTCACCGCTTGCTTGTTTGGTTGGTTGGTTACTTAGCTGCTTGCTCGGTTGCTTGCTTAGTTCGCTGTTAGCTAAATTATCATTAGCTACTTCTTTATTTGTTAGTTTCCCTTCAAGCAATGCGACGTACTGTTTTTGCACTACCTTATTAATAAACTGTTTTTGCAGATGCTTGTGAGCTCGTTCGTTCAGCGCTAATACCAGTAAGCCAGAAGTTGCCATATCCAAGCGATGTAAGACTAAACCACCAGTTGCCTCGGGAAATTGCGCTTGAATACGTGTTGCCACTGAATCGGCAATGGTAACACCTGGCACCGATAGCAAACCCGCAGGTTTGTTGACCACCACCAAATGTTCATCTTGATAGACAATAGGTAGCGGCTTTTCTGCACCAGGGTTGATCAGTAGAGGGTTATCATCTAGCGCTAGCCCTTGCAGCATAAAGGTTAAAATAGGTTGGCATTTACCTTGGCATGCTGGGTAGTAGTGGCCGTGTTTGCGAATTTCTGAGCTAGGTTGTTGGCCCCACCAAAACTCCGCCATACACACGGGCGTTAGCTGATGTTCAAAGGCATATTGCAGCAATTTGGGCGCGGCACAATCACCGCTGCCTGCCGGTGGTGTTGGCGATTTCGTTTCAGCAAACAAGCTGATGAGATCAGCATACTCACCTTTGCTGTTGAGCATCTTGTATTGCTTAAATAACCGCTTTTGCAGCATGTTTGACAGCTTACGACGAGCTTTCTTTAACGCGGCGATTTTGTCTAGCTTTACTTGTAAAGCGGAATTGGCGAGCTCAATGCGTTGTTGCCAATAAGCTTTTAGCGCGGCTAGCGCTTTTTTATCACTAACACTTTGGCGTGAAAGCTCAATACTCACTTGTTTAGCTTGCGCAGGCGATAATGTGCCTTGCGTTAGTTGCGCTTCTATATGCTGGCGCTGTTGTTTACGTTGCTGACGATTATCTCTGTGTTGTTGTTGTAATTGGCCAATTTGCCAATCAGCGGCGGCTTGTTCGGAATCTGCGGTTAGCTGCAACATCTTAACGACTTTGGTGGCACAAAGCGCCGCGATTTTAGCATTTATTTCGTTTACTTCCCGCTGCTTATCCACAAAGAATTCATCTTGGCGTTCGGCATCAAAAACCGGCGGCACAAAGTTGATTGATGGTGAGTTTTCTATGCCTCGCTCTGTACCAGATTCCTTAACTAGCTCTTTACCCGAGAAGGCTGCCAGAAAACCTAGCTGATCTTGGTGATTTCTGACCACCAATACTCCATACATTTTACCTGCTTGTTCACTGGCAAGCGGATGAGTATCGCTTAGGGCGCTTTGCAGTTGCTGCGCCGCTAATATCGCTAATTGATGTGGTTGATAGCAAAATGGATAAGTGAACTTTTTCGGCGGCGCTATCGTACCGAGCAAAGGTTGAAAGGGAATAAAGTAGCTAGGCTTAACAGACAAAGGAAATGCTCGCTCATTGATAACACTGCAAAGCACCATTTTACCTGCATCTACCGCAGAGATCAGCCGGCTTAATTTAATGCAGGCTTAACGCTGGTTAAATAGTGGTCAGTAATTCGCTATCTTGTTAAAGTAATTGAAATTTCTAGCAGCTAGGCTGGTTGTTGAAATAAGGTTATGCGAATTTGATGATGCTACTGGCGATAAGCCAAGCAGCGATAAGCTTACTAGCGATAACAAGAGCTATAAAAAGAATAATAACGCCGACATTCTGCGGCAAAAGAACAGAAAAGTGATATGGGAAGGGATATGCAACAGGCACAAGAAACAGCAGCAAGCGATTCAATGAAAGACAAAACCGTACTGATCACCGGTGCATCAGCCGGCGTAGGTGCTGAAGCAGCGCGCGTATTTGCGGCACAAGGCGCGAATTTGGTATTAATTGCCCGTGGTCAGCAGGCCTTGGATGAGATCACACAAGAATTAAGTGCTCAGGTGAAGGTGATGAGCCAAACATTGGATGTTAATGATCTGAGCCAATTTGAACCCTTGTTAGAAAGTGTGATGCAAGAATTTGGTCGTATCGATGTGCTGGTCAATAACGCGGGCTATCATCAACGTGGCGATGCCATTGGTATTGCGCCGGAAGATATTGCGCAAATGGTTGATGTGAACTTACGTGCACCACTGGTGTTTTCACGGCAAGTTATCCCTTATATGAAAGCCAATGGTGGTGGCGCGATTGTCAATATCGGCTCGCTTGCTGGTCGTATGCCTCTGCAAGGTGGAGCGGCTTATGGGGCGACCAAAGCGGGTTTACGCTCATTTACCTATGCACTGGGTGACGAGTTAAAGCCGTTTAATATTCATGTGGGCGTGGTGTCGCCAGGGCCAATTGATACAGGCTTTATTATGTCGAATATCGACCAAGTGGAGGATATTGTTTTTTCACAGGAAATGAGCAGCGCTCGACAAGTGGCTGACGCTGCACTGACCGTGGCACAAGGCAAAGAGCGTGAAGTCTGTTTGCCCGCAAGTGGCGGCTTACTGACGACTATCTCGTATTTGTTTCCATGGCTGCGCACTAAGTTACGACCAGCTATGTATCGCAAAGGCGCGAAACTCAAAGCAAAGTATAAAGCTCGCAACCTAGCGCTTAAACAAGCACTTAAGCAAGCCAATAAGCAGGCCTAGCCACATCAGCTAGCTGCAGCTTTCTTACTAAACACAAATTCGACGATAGCAAGGTTAATCGCAATTCCTAACAGGCGATCATATTGATGATGAAGCGAGGCGGCTGTTGAGAAGAGTTGGTCAAACGAACTAAACATTAGCATCACCACCAGCCCAGTAAATATTGGGGTGACAGCTGCTAAAATTATCGCGACAGCGCGCGCCATCCAACGTTGATGTCGCGTGATATTGCGATTAACGATATGCCAAACAGCCATCAAGAAACATAAACAGATAGCAAAGCTCATGATTATTAATATGAAGTAGCGTGCGCCTTGCTCGTCTGGTGTTAGTTGCTGGTGCATCCAAATACCCGAAAGCGCCATCACACAACCCGCAATAACGGCAATGCGACCAGCGACTTTATGCCAACTAACATATTGCTGGCGTAACCTTGGCGAAAATTGCCAAGGCATGGTTAGGAAAAACAAAATACCTGATCCACCGTGAACATAAACTGCTGCGGGTGCATCAAAATAGGCGCTGTTGATCATGGCGGCAAGTTCCGGATTGTTACCTGCGATAGCAACAATGAGCAAAATAAATATCGCCGGAATCGCGGGAATGGCAGTGAGTAATGCTAACGTACTTACGACTGGCCAATTAAATGGAATAGTCGCTTTGTTTTTTTGGGCGATTGGGTTTTGGTTGATTGATTTACGGCTATTTGGTTTCTGGCAGCTCGCTTGCCTAGTTGCTGTTAATGCTTGTCTCATTATTTTCCCGCTTTCTATCAGTGAATCGGTTAGGCTGTTTATTTACCTAACGGATATATTTCGCTAGGGTGAATTTGATTATCGAGAAAACGACGTGTTTAGGCGTCCGAATGGGTTGGCGCGAACGGCTAAATACTTATTTTTTGCGCTTGTGACAAAGGAAACGTACTAGCCAGTAGGATCGGACACTCACGATTCACTAACAGAATAGACTGTCAGAGTGGTTGATTTTAAAGGGAGAAGTAGAGTTTATGGTTGCAGGATCCGGAGTATTTGCTCTAAACCTTATCACGCTAACGGTGATTGTTTTTAGCGCCCATTTATTATTGTTGCGGGCAACAAAGTTGCAAGCCTATTTGCCATTAGCCGTCTGTTTAATCTCTGTTGGCGTGGTATTAAGTCAACCTGTGCTGGCCAGTTTAGCAACGCCTTGGCGGGTCAGTTTTTTAATATTATCACTACCCGCGCTGATGCTGATTGCCCCGAGTTTTTGGTGCTATGTTTGTGGCATTACCGCCCAGTCGCCATGGCAGTTTAAACAACTCTCTAAGGTACATTTTCTGCCTTTTGCTATTGCTGGCGTGGTTGCATTGACTGCGCTGTTAATGCCCAGTGAAATCCAATATCAACTATTGGTTTTGGGGGATGATAGCCTGCTTACCAGCTTATCTACACCCATGCAATGGCTGGTTGGTGGCACCTTAATTGTGACCTTTTTGCTGGTCATTGCTTGGGTAATTCAATCAGGCTATTACGTTTATCAAGTTGTTGGTCGGTTACATCAGTATCGCCGCCATCTAAAGGATTTATTTGCCAGCACTGAAGAAAAGGAAGCACGCTGGTTAACTTGGTTATTGTTGGCGATTGGCGTTGTTTGGGCTTTAACAGCAATTAGCTTGTTGATTGATAATCTGCTGTTCTCCTTTCACTTTGATGGCTTGATAAGCGGCGCTGTCACCTTAGTGATGGTGTGGAGTGTTGCCCTGTGGGGGCTGCGTCAAAAGCCGGGTTTTGAAGAGCTTTACACGAGCCAAATGGAAGTTGAACAAGTATTAACAAGCAGTGAGCAGCAAACTAAATACCAACGTTCAGCATTAAGTAGTGAGCAGGCAAATACAATTGCTACTAAAATTGAACAGGCGATGCAGCAAGACCAGCTATATTTAGATTCGTCGTTATCCCTGCAAAAGCTGGCCAGTCATATTCATACTTCGCCTAACTATATTTCCCAAACCCTTAATGAATCCTTGGGTGCGAACTTTTTCGATTATGTAAATCGACATCGTATAGAAGCGGCCAAGCAGACATTACAACAATCCAATGATACCGTTGTTGATATCGCCATGGCGGTTGGTTTTAATGCCAAATCCTCCTTCTATACCGCCTTTAAAAAAGAGACTCAGCAAACTCCAAGTCAATATCGAAAATCAGTGCATGTTGAAGCCGCTAATTAGTTAACCTTTAACTTTCTTTATGAACAACACCCACTAACTAGTAACTTTATCAACGCTTAATCTCTGACGATAGTTATCGAGAACAGATGGCATATGGGTGATTAAGCCGCCCAGTAAAATTAACGTTAGTGCCGCCGCCATTTCGATTGACCAGGTAGCCATGGCAAAGATAGCTAATAGCAGTGACGCGCAAAGCGGGGTAAAAAAGCTCAGGCTGGCTAAAAGGCGATGATTACCCTTGGAAAGGCCATATTCCCATAGATAAAACGAACCACCCAGCGGACCTAAGCCAATCAGCAATAAGTAGAGCCACTTTACTGTAGTGAGCTGTTCGATATTGATGGCAGGCTCAAATAATAGGTGACAAATTGCTGCAAGCAGAGCAACCGCGAGTGACAACCAACCAATGTCTGCAGTATTACTCTTGCCTTTTGATAGATAAGCGGAATAACTTGCCCAAATAATAGCTGCGCCTAATGCCAGTAAATAGCCGACAAGGTCTTGCTGTGTGAATGTCGCTTGTCCGCCAGACAGCAGAACGACAATACCGATAAAGGCGGTGATACCGCCTGACAAGGCAAATAGTCGCTGTCCACGTTGAGCTAGAAGCAATGTCAGCAATAACGGCCATAAATAGTTAATTAACGTGACTTCCAATACAGGTGCAAACTGCAATGCGAAAAAGTAGCAGAAGTGATAGCCAAACAAACCTACTATGCCGAACAGCCATTGCTTAACGGTTAACTTGGGGCTGGCAAACCAATGTTTTTCTTGTTGATAGCGCCATAGTAGCGACAGACCAAATGAAACAAAGAAAGCACAACTTAAAATAAAAAAGGCGGGAATATTGGTAGTTTTAGCCGCCAGTAATGCTAAAGATGACCACATGAACAGTGCTAGGGAGCCTAAAATACTTGCCATAAGGTGTATGTGACTTAGTGAGAAGGTGATAAAAGTGGTCATTAGTGTACTGGATTTAGCGAGATATAATGTGCCCAAAAGCCGGTTTATTGTTTGATTTAGCTTTAATTCAGCTTTAATTTTCTTAAAATTTTGTTAGGTGAAGTCAACATATTTGTATAGTGTTGAATCTTTCAGCAGTTGCTAAATCTAGTCGTTGATATTTGCCAACCTGATATTGACAAGTTCAGACTTTACCTTGAAGATTAGTCGCCTAATCAATTGCTTAAGAATGTCTATTAAATTTTAAGGTAGATAGCGGTTGATCGTATATATCAATTAGTTTTCAATTTTTTAGTAGGGGTCAAGGATGACGGGTCGTACCTATTTTCATTCTAGTATTGTATCTATTTCTCTCTTTTTACTAACGGCTTGTGGTGGAGGTTCGGATTCGTCTGGCGAGTCTGTGCAAACTCAAACGGTCGTAACACCTAGCACGAAGACATACAGCGTCACGGTTATAGATGGCTATCTTAAATTTGCAACGGTTTGGTTAGATGTTAATGGCAACGGTGTCAAAGATGACGATGAGCCGAGCGCGATATCGCAAGACAGGGGAATTGCCAATCTGGAGGTGCCAAGCAATATTAATCCTGAAAATCACAGCGTCCTAGCATATGCAGAAGCAGGAAGAACTTTTGATGAGTCACTTAACACGACAATTAGTCAGAGTTATGTTCTAGCTACACCTAAAGGGGAAACAGTTGTTACGCCAATAACAACACTCATCTATATCCAAGCAAATGAGTCAGCAAGCATTGAAACTGCCAAATCGCAAGTCGGGCTTGCATTGAATATGGTAGCCGAAAACCTGTACCAAGACTTTATTGCTAACAAACATACCGGGCTGACTAACGCAGCGGCAGATCTAGTTAGGTTATCGATTATGCCGACAAGTGAACAAGAGCTATCAGAAATGCTTGTAGCCCCAAGCATGGTCATTGAATTAGTAAAGACATACGCGAAAATTGCGGCGAGCGGCGAAAATGGTACGCGCGTAATTCGAGATAGTAAGCAACAACTTGCCGGTGATACGGATCTAGATGGTATTGCAGATACAGATGATAGTGATATCGACGGCGATAATGTCACCAATGATCAAGATGCTTTCCCTTATTTAGCTTCTGAGTGGCAAGACCTAGATGGTGATGGAATTGGTAACAATAGCGATAGCGATATAGATGGCGACAACGTAGAGAATAGCAGAGATAAATTTCCGTTAGATGGTGGCGAATCTGAAGATTTAGATGGCGATGGTATAGGAGATAATAGTGACTCTGATATTGATGGAGATGGTATTAATAATGAGCAGGATAATGATCCTTTTGAGGCTGACTTTAATACCTTAAAAAACCCAGGAAACGTTATTGTTGATGAGACATTAGCTGGCAGTATAGTGCGTAACGAGTGGCAGTATTTCACTGTTGAAGCGCCAGCAGAGGTAATGCTCAATATTCAATTGTCGAACTTAAGCGATGATGTAGATCTGTACGTTGGTGAATCAGAATTTCCAACTAAATTTGACTACTTATGTCGTTCTAATATGAGTAGCAGCACAGATGAGCACTGCAGTATTAGAACTGAAAGTGCCGCCACCTACAAAATTGGTTTACTAGCGCGAGCTAATTCGAACTTTAGCTTGTCTGCCACAACAGCTGAAGTTGTTTATAAGAGGGCCTTGCTGTTGCTACACGGACTCGCTTCTGGTCCTGATACTTGGAACGGCATGATTAATGACGACAGCTTTTTCAACGGTTTATGCCATACCTTGACGTTTGATGAAGAGCCGCTTTCCGTGCTTGGTACGAACAATGATGGTATTAGTTGTTTCAATCTAGAGTTTGGAGCACTTGATAGAGGTTCTCAATATTCTGCCACTGGCCTAGACGGTAAAACATGTAATAGTGTGTTGGGGTGCGATGGAGATTATACTACTTTTGAAGGGTTAGGCTTTGAGGTCGAAGCGGCAATTACCCGTATTACTGAGTATTTAGGACAAGATGTTGAGATCTTTTTATTTGGCCATAGCCGAGGTGGCCTTGCGGCACGCTCATATCTTCAACATTCTGATACCCGCTTGAAGAGCCTTGTTAAGGGCTTTGCCACTACAGGTACGCCACACCAAGGTTCGCCACTGGGACGTTTTTATCAATATATGCAGGATAATTGTGTACCGGAAAGTCTTTATCGCCAAGATGGCAGTAAATGCGAGGATAATTGGGAGTTAGTAGAGCTATTAGATGGCACTCGTGAGTTTTTCGGATATCCAGTAGGTGAATATCTATTGGATCTGCAAGCACCTAGTATTCACTTTCTTTCGCCAGAGTCAGAAGCAATAAATCGTTCCAATGAAACTTTAGCTGAGTTAAATGAATTGATAATTGGTCAATTAGCTTACGAGGGTACTAGATTTGGATTATTGGCAAAAGATGTAGTTTTCTTGTTTGACTACGATTTGTACCGTTACCAAATTGGGATAGGCGACCACCCACATCCAGACACATTACGTTATGTTGAAAATGGTCAGAGTCGAGAATTTTATGTTGGCGATGGCATTGTCCCCGCCTTTAGTCAAAAATTAAGCTTATTGTTAGCGCTAGAGGGGATAGACATAAACCGAGCCAGAACCCAAACCGCTGAAAATATCTTACATACGGAAGAAACACAGCAAGTGTCAGATATCCACTGGTTATTTGAAGGCTTGTTTCAAGCGTTGGAATGGAACTAATCTTGATGACTAGAGTAGTTGTTGTTCTAGCTGTTTTGCTGGCAGCCATCTCGGCTGCCTGGTTTTTTACTTATCAGGCCGGTAGCGCTGAGGTGACAGAAATCACTATGCCGGATGATACTCCAATTATCGGTCATAAAACGGTAAGTGGTGGCGGTACAGTGGCAGAAAACACAGTTAACCCCAAAACTAAGCTTGCGAAAACAAAGCACCCAAAGAAGCCAGAAACTGGCGAACAAGGTAAGAGTTTAACCAGTGACGATGCACTGGGCATTCTGACAGAACTCTTGGACAATATTGCCTCTGGAACAGCAGTAGATATTGCTTCAGAAACATCACTTATTGCGTATTTAAAAGAAACGAGTGGCAAGCGAGCGTTAACGTATCTGGTAGAGCGACTTAAAGCACTCGATTTAGGTGCGGCTTATGGCAATAGAGTTATTGAGTATGGGCTAAGCTTACTAGCTGCTGTTAAGTCTACAGGTTCTACAGAGCTAATGCTTGAGATCATTCGTGAGCAAAATTGGCAAGGCTCGGACGCTATCTATTTAGCAAAAAAATCTATCACAAAAGTGAATCGCCAAGGAAATTACACTGCACTTATGCAACAAACTTTTGAAGAGATAGATGGAAAAAGTCCGTTTCTAGATGAGTTGGCTAGCTCAATTGCTAAAAATGCTCAACAGGAGCAGGTCAAATTTTTATTTAACTATGTAGATGAGCAGGCATCAGCCAAGGGAAACTCTGCAACTAATGCATTAAAAGCAATACAGACAGAGTCGCTTGTACCTGTTATTAGCCAATACTTAGTGGGGAATTCGAAGCCCAAAACCAATGCTGCACTCAATACGTTGGCGAATATGGGGCAATATGAGGCGGTTTCGATATTGATCTCTTGGAGCGCGGGGCAACCAAAAGCAAACACAGCTCAGATAGCGGGGTTATTTGATATTGCTACCCGTCGAAGCCCCTCTGCTGTAAGAGCCATAGAAAAAGAAGTTAACTACCACAGCTTTGTTAGTGCTGATATCAAAAATTTATTATTGAGCTACCTTGATTAAGGTTCTAACCCTAACCCATTAGTTTATCGCTGGGTAAATGCTTTAGGAGATTGGCCATAAACTTGTTTAAAGCGCCGACTAAACGCAGAAGCGTTTTGATAACCCACTTGCTCTGCTACTAGGCTGATGGGTAAATCGGTATAGCTGAGCAGGGCTTTTGCTTTTTCCATTCTTAGATTCGTTAAATACTGTTGCGGGCTGGTACCAAGTTGTTGGTGAAATACTGCTTTAAATTGACTCAAGCTTAAATGCGCTTGCTTGGCAAGGTCACTTAGGGTAAGTGGATTGGCAAGTTGTGTTGCCATGGTCTCAAGCACTGGCGCAAGTCGCTTATCGATTGCATGTGTGCTGGTTTGCGTAGCAAGTAGTGACCAAAATAACGGCGTTAGCGTATCGGATACGGCATCAAATTCAGGTTGAGCAAGCTGCTTTTCTACATACTGAATAAAGGCGTAAAAAGCGTCAGAAATACTAACATAGTGCTGATACTGTGGCAGATATTTGCTGGGCAAGTCGGTGAGATCGGCAACTAAGAAACGAGCACATTCATCGGCAGCAAAACTATGTAACTCACCTTGATAGATAATCGCACAACACTTTGGCCCAATAGTTTGTTTGTCGTTTGCGATGTCTAATTCAATATTGCCGTGCAGCGGCAGCACTAACTGGTGATGATTGTGGTGATGCTGACTAAGCTGTCGCGTATACGAGCGAATCGATAACGCTATGCCTAGGTTGCTGCTGACGCTTAGCTGACTTGTATTGTCTGAAGGCAAATTAATATGAATACTAATAATGTGAATAGTTAATTGATAGCGTTAACCATAACTATTAGCGGGTTTTATGACAACCTCGCGTTCTACTTAGAACACTGCTACTAATACCAAGGCAACTAGCACCTAAACCATCAGCACAGAAGCCACTAACTCCAGAGCCAAGCAGGCTATTGAAAACAAAAAAACAGCAGCCAATCGACTACTGTTTTCTAGGGGGCTCTGTTTTTGCTATTTGCTTTCACTGTCTGTTTTCGAGAGTAGCTAAGTAACAGCGTTATTTATACCATTCAATCTATTCGGTCAGCTGCGCTACGGCAGTTTTTAACTGATCATCTAATTCAGCATTGGTTAACTTCTGCGTTTCCATATCAAAGTTATCGTAAAAACTTGGAATAGATAACGATGCTTTTACGTCGGCAGCAAAGTACTGTGCTGAATTGGTTGCAGCTGCTAGCACGCTGGCGGCACCACCAGGGCCTGGAGACGTTGCCAAATACACGACAGGTTTATTTTGAAAAACTTTTTGGTCTATGCGTGAAGTCCAGTCAAATAAATTTTTATAGGCAGCGGTGTAAGTACCATTGTGCTCTGCAAAAGAGATAATAATCGCGTCTGCTTCACCGAGTTTAGCGAAGAAATCTTTTGCTGCTTGTGGCTGGCCTAATTCTTCCTCTCTGTCTTGGCTAAATAACGGCATTTCGTAATCATTAATATCAAGCAACTCGAACTCGGCGCCTGTGACTAGTGATGCGGCGTAGTTGGCCAAGGTTTTGTTGATTGACTTGGTACTGCTGCTGGCGGCAAAGGCTAAAACTTTCATATTGAATCCTCAATTTTCTGTTGCTGTTACCTGCTGCTATTCGCTAGCAGCAGCTGGGTAAATTTATGGTTAGCGATTGAGTTAATCACTAACTTGAAATGCATTCTATATTGTTTATATTTGATTATTAATCACGTAAAAGTTTAAAAACTATTTCCTAATGACTTCTAATAGCGCGACAAATTCTTCATTAAGTAGCACCGCAAATACCAAGTTATTTGATGGTGTGGTGGTATTTACCCAATTAATTAACAGCGGCAGTTTTACCGCTGCTGCCGAAGCAACCGGCCACTCGACTTCTTATATCAGTAAAGAAATTAACAAGCTGGAGGCGCGACTTGGGGTTAGATTAATTAATCGCACTACGCGTTCGCTAGGCCTAACGCCGGAAGGCAAACTCTATTACGAACAATGCGTGCAACTTGTTCAAGATGGTGAGCAAGCATTAGGCTTGATGCATCAGCATGATATGGTGCCACGCGGTACGCTAAGAATTAGCTGTCCAGTTGCGTTGTCGAACGATTATTTGCAGCCAATTTTGTCCCGCTTCATGGCCAAGTATCCGCAGGTAGAGCTGCTACTCGATCTCAATGATCGCAAAGTGGATGTAATTCAAGATGGCTTCGATGCGGTGATCCGCGCCACCCATCAACTGGAAGAGTCCAGTTTAATTTGCCGAAAAATTATGTCAGGTAAGGCATATACGGTTGCTTCACACGACTATGTGCAGCAGCGCGGCGAGCCTCAGCATCCGGACGAACTAAAACATCATCGTTGCCTGTGCTACTCCAACTTAAAACAGCCAACCCGTTGGCAGTATCTAGATAAAGAGGGGCAAACCTTCTCGGTGGATGTTAACCCCAGCATGATGTGCAACAACTCAGACATGGAATTGGCAATGGCGCTAGATGGTCATGGTATCTGTCGATTGCCAGCCTTTACCATGCAATCGGCGCTAGATGAGGGCAAACTCGCGATATTATTTCCAGACTATCCACAAGCTGATGTTGATGTTTATGTGGTTTATCCATCGCGCAAACATTTGTCGCCGAAAGTGCGCGCTTTTATTGATATGCTGGTGGATTGCAGCTCGGTTCACTCGCTGCCTTAATCACTACTCTGTCTTTACTTTTACGGATTTAGCCTGCTGAATAAAATTTATACTTGATAACTTACCTTGAGGTAAGTTATCGTAATTTTATGCAAACACGTTCCAAAAATCGCAAAGAGCAAATTATCTCAGTGGCTATGGATTTATTACAAACCCATGGTTTTGAGAATTTTAGCTATTTAGATATCGCCAATCGTCTTGCCATTACCAAGGCCAGTATTCATCATCATTTTCCAAAAAAAGAAGATCTTGGCGTGGCGCTATGTCAGGCCATTCAAGACTGGCACGAAGTGGAATTTCGCAAAATTTTACTGGCAAATATCAGTGCGCAGCAAAAGCTTGATACCTACATTAATGCCAATCTTCGCTATGCCTGTGGTAAGAATAAAATTTGCCCATTAAGTAGCTTGCAAGTAGATATCGCCTCCTTGCCAACGGCGATGCAGCCGGGATTAAAAGCGCTGGACGAACACGAGCTGGATTTTATTACCCAAGTGCTGGCGCAGGGCAGGCAACAAGGCGAGTTTAATTTTGCGGGTGAGACTAAAGGGCAAGCCATGGTGGTTGTCTTAGCTTGCAAGGCTGCGCTGCAATATTCACGCGTGCATGGCGATGATATTTTTGAACAAACCATGGCGCAAATTATGACGCTACTTGGCGTAACATCAATTGCCCAAACGGGCTTACAGCAAACCGGTTAAAAAATTTTACCCTGCTAACTTACCTTTAGGTTAGTTAAGAGGTTAGTTAGCTGGTTTACGGCGTAGTTTAAGGCGCAACAAGAAGAATAATAGTGAATTACATTGGATGCTCGCAAGTTGCCAATGAACATCACTCAGTATTACTAACAGGTATATAAATTAAAAACAAAGGAAGCAAACATAATGAGCAATGCACAACTTTTTGAACAAGTGTCATTAGGGCCATTAACCCTAGCAAACCGCACCGTAATGGCGCCGATGACCCGTACTTTTTCACCTGGCAATGTGCCAAATGACTTGGTGGTTGAATACTATCGTCGCCGCGCTCAAGGTGGTGTCGGTCTCATTATTACCGAAGGTACTTGTGTTGGTCACAAGGCAGCTTCTGGTTATCCGAATGTGCCGTTTATTGCCGGTGATGAAGCATTGGCAGGGTGGAAAAAAGTGGTTGATGCGGTACATGCTGAAGGCGGTAAAATTGCCCCGCAACTATGGCATGTTGGCGCCATTCGCAAGCCGGGCGTAGAGCCAGGTGGTGATTTACCGGGTTATGGTCCGTCTGGTATGGCATTCCCAGGCAAACAAACGGGTCATGAAATGACGCAAGCGGACATTGACGAAGTGATCCAATCCTTTGTACAAGCGGCAGTCGATGCCAAAGCCATTGGTTTTGACGCAGTTGAAATTCACGGTGCACATGGCTACTTAATTGATCAATTCTTCTGGGAAGGTACCAACCAACGCACTGATGAGTACGGCGGCGACTTAGCGGCGCGCTCTAAATTTGCAATTGAATTAGTCACTAAGATGCGCGCAGCTGTCGGTGATGACTACCCAATTATCTTCCGTTGGTCGCAGTGGAAGCAACAAGATTACAGCGCACGTTTAGTGGAGACACCTGAAGCACTAGAAGCCTTCTTAAAGCCATTAGCTGATGCCGGTGTTGATATTTTCCACTGTTCACAACGCCGCTTCTGGGAACCGGAGTTTGAAGGTAGCGAATTAAACCTTGCCGGTTGGGTGAAAAAAGTCACAGGTAAACCAACCATTACTGTTGGTAGTGTTGGCTTAAACCAAGACTTCCTGCCAGAAGATGGTACTAGCAATTTTAAAGATGCAGAAACTGTTAGCTTAGATAACCTACTAGATCGCATCGGTAAGCAGGAATTTGACTTAGTTGCGGTTGGCCGTGCCTTAATCTCTAACCCAGACTGGGTAAACAAAGTGAAAGCTGGCGAATTCGACAGCCTGAAAGCTTTTGATAAAGCCCAGTTGGCAGAATTAGTCTAGCGGAACTAGTGTAGCAAAATTAGTCTAGCTCATTTGGCTTCGCAAAACTCGTTTAGCCATAATCTTGAATTGGTTTAGTGAAGGGTTAAGCAATGCTTAACCCTTTTTATTCTACTAAACAAAATCATGTGGTTATTGGCAGTAAGAGGCTGAATAAAGCCTCATAACTTTACTTTTTTGGGGACACAGTTTATTTTGGTTGTTTAAAGCAACATCGACGAATTAGTCGACTTTGATAGCTTAACAAGCCTTTGCAAATTACACGGAAGTACGGAATGAAAAGGGATAGTTTACTGGTCGTCCTAATGACCATTGTATTGTTTAGCACTAGCATTTTTACGGTTAATGCTAATGTGCTTTCTGCCTGCCAAACCGATCTATGTATCGACTACTTTAAGCAATATAAAAAAGCGGCTAAGCGCGGTCATGCGCAAGCAATGGCGATGCTGGGTGAATTTTATTACCAAGGTTATGGTGTGAATCAAGATAAAGTCATGGCTTTAAAATATTATGAACTTGCAGCAAAGAAGGGGATAACTTCTGCGCAATACAAAGCAGGCTTAGTCTATCTAACCAATCAAGACTATTCGAATCACAAAAAAGCAATTCACTGGTTAACCAAGGCAGCAAAAGCTGACTACAAAGAAGCGAACTATTTATTGGGCCGAATTTATTTGTCGAATGAATTTGGCCTCAAAGATTTAGACAAAGCAGATCAATTTCTTACACATGCCTACAAACAGAAACACAAGGACTTACCTAAAATATTGGCAGCACTAGCGAGCCGCTATCCAGAAGACTTTTCAACTAAATTTCCTCTGCTCGATAGAGCCTATAGCCTGCAACCTTTAGTGGCTAACGGTGAGACACTAACTTGGCCTATCACGGCTAATGTTGAAGTGATAGAAGTGACGGGTTATGCACCGGAATCATTGTTTGAAGCACAACTTAACAGCTACCGAAAACCAATAAAAAGCTTAGGCAGCAGGCTGAACGGTCATTCCTGTGCCGATACGGCAGGCTGTTATCAAGTTAATAATATGCAAGAGCTAGGTGACTTTCTGTTTTAAGCGGCTCTCGCTTTGTTTTCTTGTTTTATTCTATTGTTTTATTCTACTGCTTTAATGTCTAGTGACTAAATAACGGGTGATTATAATGTTAATGATTGCCCAACCACCTCCCTTGATCACTTTACTTGCGTATTCAGTGAAGAGTTTTGCTGTTTTAAGGCTAGTTTAATAACACTCGCACCAAATCGGTACCAAAGTACTAACTTTAGTAACTTAGACTATACTGAAATCCGTCTTATCAGTCCTGACAGTGAAATAATTAACAATAAAGCCTCTTCGTGGGACTAATACCAAGCTAGTCCCCGTGCCATAAATACATACGACCCGACTGCGGTATTGTCGCTTCCAGTATTTCAAATTGGAGAGCAAGCAGGGAAAAGGGATCGCCATGAATAACCGCCTTGAGTCCGCTTTAACTAAACCAGCCATGAAACTAACAGTGTTAGTTTTTTTCTTTCTTTTATTAATTGTTAACTTGAACGCCGCCCGTGCGCAAGCCGTTGGGCCAGCAGATATTGTTGGTACCAATGGCAATGATGTGCTCAGCGGCGACAGCACCGACAATATTATCGACGGTTTGCAAGGAAACGATCAAATCAACGGCAATGGGGGGAATGATATTTTAATCGGTGGTTTAGGGAGTGACACGCTTAATGGTGGTGAAGGTATTGATACGGTGAGTTATCACAACGACATAGCCGCTGTAAGTGTGAACTTAGCGACAGGTGTTGGAGGAAATGCCTTTGGTCAGGATGCGTTAATTAGCATTGAAAATATTGTCGGCAGTATGTTTAACGATGCTTTGGTTGGTAATAGTCAAACCAATCGAATTTATGGCTTAGCAGGCGATGACGCATTTAGTTATTCACCAGGCAGTGATTTTCTCGATGGCGGAGAGGGAATTGATACCGTTAATTATTCAGCAGCAGCTGAAAGTGTGAATGCTAACTTGTTTAATCAGCAAGCAATTGTTGGCTCAACTACAGATACCATTGTGGCAATTGAAAATGTTATCGGCACTAATGGCGATGATGTTCTTGGCGGTGACAATGGCAATAATGTGCTGCTTGGGCTAGCGGGTAATGATGTGTTTCTCGGCTCACGTGGGCAAGATGTTATTGATGGTGGGCAAGGGATTGATACGCTGACATTTGCCAGTTACTTCGAGCCGTTTCTCGTGACAGGTTTGACGATTGATCTTTTTGCAGGCACCGCGACAGGTTTTGAGGTAGATACTGCCTTTACCGGTATAGAGCGAGCTACTGGCAGCATCTATAACGACACCATAACCGGTAATTTGGGAAATAATTTGCTGAATGGCGGCGCGGGTAACGATGTCCTTGATGGGTTGGCGGGTAATAATTTCCTCGATGGTGGTAGCGGTAACGATCAACTTACGGGCGGCAGCGGTCGTGATGAGTTACGCGGTGGTATTGGCAACGATCAGTTAAATGGTGGAGAGGGGCAAGAGAGGCTGTTCGGTGGCGAGGGAAACGACATCTTGTCCGGTGGTTTAGGCAATGACGTACTCGATGGGGGAGAAGGCGAAGATACGGCAAGTTTTCAGTATTCAAGAGTAGGTGTCGACATCAATCTATTGACGAATGTTACCGTTGGCGATGTTGGCGACTTTAGCGACTTTATATCGATAGAAAATATTATTGGCAGTAATTTTGATGATGTGATTTACGGCGATAACCTTCGCAACCGACTGTTTGGCGAGGATGGCAACGATACGATTATTGGCGGGTTAGAGCGCGATGAAATTGATGGTGGTGGTGGAATTGACACCGCCAGTTATATCGATGCCTTGGCCAGCGTAACGGTAGACCTTTCAACTAGTAGAGCAAGTGGCGCAGATGGCCCAGACGTCCTGATTTCGATTGAAAATGTTACGGGATCTGATTTTGCTGACACCTTAGTCGGCGACCAACACAACAATGTTTTAACGGGCGGGCGTCATGGCGATACTTTGGATGGTGGCGACGGCGAAGATACCGCTAATTATGCTCAAGCAAGCGGCGGGGTGGATGTCAACTTAAGCACTGGTCAATCATTTGGTGCGGATGGCAGCGATACCTTAATTTCAATAGAAAACCTTGCTGGCAGTGATTTTAACGATAACTTAACGGGTGATAGTGGTAACAATAAACTGCTGGGCGGTGCCGGTAATGACGTTTTACAAGGTAACTTGGGAGATGACCTATTAATAGGCGGCACAGGCAATGACACCGCGCGCTATGCCGATGCCAGCGACAGTGTCACTGTTAACCTAGCAGCAGGTACTGCCAGTGGTGCAGATGGCAATGATACCTTATTGCAGATTGAGAATGTTATTGGCTCAAGCCACGACGATACCCTTATTGGTAACGCGAATAATAACCAGCTGTTAGGTGGACAAGGCAATGATATCTTGGCCGGACAAGGAGGAGAAAATCTCTTAAATGGTGGTGATGGCTTTGATATAGCCTCTTATCAAATGTCAGATAACGCCGTGCTTGTCGATCTGCTCTTGGGTCAGGCCAATACTGAAGGCACCAGTAACGATACCTTGGTCTCGATAGAGGGTGTATTGGGCTCACAATTTGACGATGTTCTGATTGGCGACAATGGTAACAACCTACTAGAAGGATTGGGTGGCAATGATTTATTGATTGGTCGCGCAGGCAATAATGCATTAGTTGGCGGCAGCGGCAATGACACTGCCAGTTATGTTGGCGCGACCAGCGGCGTACTCGTCAATCTAGCGATTGGCGAAGCGACTAACGGTGATGGTCGCGATTCCTTAACTAGCATCGAAAATGTCAGTGGTAGCCAATATAACGATATTTTAATTGGTGATGCGGGTCGCAACAGCTTATTTGGCGATGCTGGTGATGATTTGCTCATCGGTGGTGGTGGCAGCGACATTTTCAGTGGTGGCGATGGCTTAGATACAGTGAGTTATCAGCAAACGGTTAATAGCGTGGTCGTCAATCTCGCTGATGGCACGGCGCAAACCGCGACAGGTATTGATTTACTGGTCGAGGTTGAAAACGTCATTGGCACGGCGCAAAACGATATTTTAATCGGCAACAACCAAGATAATGTGCTTACTGGCGGCCTAGGTGACGATGTGATTAATGGTGGCGCAGGTACAGACACGGCAAGTTACCAACAAGCCAGTGGCAGTGTGAGCGTTAATCTAGCAAGCTTTAGCGCAACGGGTGCCGCTGGTAATGACAGTTTAGTGCTGATAGAGAATGTGATTGGCTCTGCTCACAATGACATCTTGATTGGTGATAGCCAAAACAATGTGCTTACTGGCGGCCAAGGCAATGATGTGATAAACGGCGGCAGCGGCGCAGATACTGCAGACTATCAAGATGCTGTTGGTAGCGTGAATGTGAATTTAACGGCTGGCACAGCTTCAGGCGGCGCGGGCAATGACGCCTTAATTGCCATTGAAAATATCACAGGTTCAGATTTTGACGATAGCTTGGTTGGCAACAGTCAAGACAATATCTTACAGGGTAATCTGGGCAATGATGTGCTCAACGGTCTTGCTGGTAACGATACGGTTTCCTATATCGATGCTGCTGGTGGCGTGAATGTAAATTTAACCACCGGGCAAGCCGCTGGCGCGGATGGCAATGACACCTTAATTTCTATTGAGAATATTATTGGCAGCCAGCACAACGATACGCTGATTGGCAATGATCAAGACAACACGCTAATTGCAGGCGAAGGCAACAATATGCTCGAAGGTGGTCGTGGCAATGATGTTTTACTGGGCGGCTCAGGCATTGACACCGCAAGCTATGAGCATGCAGCTGGCGCAGTTTTGATTAACCTAGCCAGCAATACAGCAACAGGTGCAGATGGCAATGACACCTTAGTGCAAATTGACAATGTTATTGGCTCTGCGCATAACGACATCTTAATTGGTGATGCCACTAACAATGTGCTCTCTGGTGGAATGGGTAACGATATTTTAGTTGGCGGTGCAGGCATTAACACGCTTGATGGCGGTGCAGGCAGTGATACCGTGAGCTATAGCAATAACGATGGGCAAGTCACTGCAGATTTAGTCACAGGTGTGGTTACTACTGCCAATAGTGTCGACTTGCTGACGAATATTGAAGGGCTGGTCGGCTCGAAAAATAATGACACTTTATTGGGGGATGATGCTGACAACGTGTTTGATGGCAGAGATGGCGATGATCTGTTGATGGGGCGTGGTGGCAACGATACGTTATCAGGTGGCTTGGGTAATGATACTGCCAGCTATGAATTTGCCAATGGCGGTGTTGTCGCGAATCTATCGACAGGACAAGCGAGCGGCGCAGATGGTACAGACACGTTAAGCTCAATCGAAAACCTCATTGGTAGTCAACATAACGACCAGCTAACGGGCAATACTGCAAACAACCTGCTAGTTGGCGGCGATGGCGATGACATGCTCACTGGTGGTCTCGGCAACGACAGTTTAATTGGTGGTACTGGCAATGACACCGCCAACTATAGTTCGGCCACAGGCAGTGTTGTTGTCGACTTGGTTGGTAACCTTGCACAAGGCGCAGATGGCACTGACTTACTGAGCAGTATTGAAAACATTGTCGGCTCAGCTCATAACGATGTGTTGTTGGGAAATGATGGCGATAACCTACTTACTGGTGGTCTCGGGAACGACAGTTTAGTTGGCGGTGCTGGCAATGACACCGCGAGCTACCAAGACAGTATCGGTGGTGTTGCTGTTGATTTAGCCAATAATAACGCGACCGGCGCTGCGGGTAATGACACCTTAGTACAAATCGAAAATGTTATTGGTTCAGCGCATAACGATAAGCTTATTGGCGATAGTCTGGCCAATACGCTCACTGGCGGACTCGGCAACGACATTTTAGATGGTGGCGATGGTATTGATACCGCTAGCTATCTTGAGGCAGGCACTGGTGTTACGGTTGATTTGTCCACTGGGCAATCATCAGGTGGGTCGGGTAATGATACCCTCTCGGCCATTGAAAATATTACTGGCTCGAATTTCAATGATCAGCTTAGTGGTGATGGACTAGACAATATGCTGACAGGGGGACTTGGCGATGACGTGCTCAATGGTCAAGGTGGCATTGATACAGCCAGTTATGCCGATGCCAAGGCAAGTGTCGCAGTGAATTTAGCGTTAGGTAATGCATCAGGTGGTGCAGGCAATGACACCTTGATAGCGATTGAAAATATTGTTGGCAGTGAGCACAGCGATAGCTTGCATGGTGACAGTGGCGATAATCGACTGGATGGCGGCGCTGGCAATGATGTATTACAAGGTGCGCAGGGTAATGATGTATTGGTCGGGGGGCTTGGCACGGACACGGCGAGCTACGCTAATGCTGACGGAGCTGTTGTCGTTAATTTAGCTAACGGCTTGGCTTCTGGCACCGATGGCAGTGATACCTTATTTTCAATTGAAAATGTCGTCGGTTCAGCCTTTGATGATCAATTAACCGGTAACGGCGCCAGCAATGTGCTGCGCGGTGGTTTAGGGTCGAATGTGTTAGACGGCGGCGCAGGCATTGATGAAGCTAATTATGACTGGAGCACTAGTGGCGTTGAGATTGACCTGCAAGCAAAAACAGCAATGGGTACAGGCTTTTCTGATCAGCTGGTAAGTATTGAAACCGCACGAGGAAGTGAGCATAACGACATATTGCGTGCAGGGCTGAACAGTAATCTTGTCGGGGGCAAAGGAAATGACGAGCTTTACAGTGGTACTTGCATTAATAGCCTCGATGGAGGCGAAGGAAATGACGTTATTAACATCCAGCTTAATGCGGGCGATGAGAGTACCAGTAAGGCTGCCGGCGATGAAGGGAATGATTGGCTCAAACTGACCAGCGATGCTGGTGCTGTTATTAATCTCACATCTGGCGAAATCACTATAGATAACTCACTTCGCTACAACGTTAATACCATTGAAAACGTCCAAGCAACGGCTTTTGCCGATGAGATTGTCGGCAATGAACAAGACAATACCTTGATGGGCATGGCAGGTAATGACCGCCTGATAGCAACGGCAGGTAACGATATGCTGGATGGCGGCGAAGGCAATGACTGGCTCGATTACTCTGGAGTAAATAACAGTGCCAACAGTGATAATACTGCTAACGATCAGGGGGTATTTGTTAGCTTAGCGAGCGGCCAAGTTATAAAAAATAGTGGTGTCGACACTGTTATTAACGTTGAAAATGTTAAAGGCACAGCGCAAAACGACACTTTAATTGGCGATCAAGGCAATAATCAATTACTTGGCATGGCTGGTAATGACACGCTAATTGGTGGTGCTGGCGATGATTTACTCGAAGGTGGCGAAGGTAATAATCAACTTGATGGCGGTAGTGATCAAGATACGGTTAGCTACGCGTGGTCAAACATCGGCGTGACTGCGGATCTGTCAACCAGTCAAGCGCATGCAGAACATCTAAGTGATAATTATCAAAGCATTGAAAATCTTATGGGATCGCAATCAGGTGATACTTTAATTGGCGATAGTCAAGCCAACAGGCTTAGCGGTTTAGCGGGTAATGATACCTTGCAAGGTATGGCGGGTGATGATTGGTTAAGTGGTGGCAGTGGCAATGATCACTTGCAAGGCGGCACGGGAAGTGACGTGTTACTTGGTGGCAGTGGCGACAATATACTTGACGGTGGTGAGGGAGTTGACTGGGTAAGTTATGCGAACTCGGACGAGAGCACCCATGTCGACCTACTAAATCGTGGCGGTGGCGGCGTTAACAGTAATGATGTGTTGATAGCCATTGAAAATATTCGTGGCTCTAGATTTGATGACACACTTATTGGCGACAATACCGATAATCACTTAGCCGGTTTAGGCGGTGATGACATGCTTTATGGTGGGCGCGGTAACGATACTTTAAATGGTGGCTCGGGTATAAATATCATAGATGGTGGCGAGGGCAGCGATTGGGTGATCTATGTTGATGCAACCAGCGCAGCAAGCGTCACATTAAATGAGAATGAAGTCAGCTTTGGCAATGCCGGCGGTCGCTCAGATTTATTGACGGATATTGAAAATATCAGAGGCTCTGCATTTAATGATCGACTAACAGGGAATGATCAAGACAATATTTTTGAGGGATTATCAGGTATCGATACATTAAATGGTGGCGGTGGTCGCAACATACTTTACGGCGGTGAAGGCAACGATAGGTACGTTGTTGAACTTGGCCGCGAAGGGCAACATACCATCCGCGACAGTGCTGGAGAGGATAATCTATTGCTTTATAGCCCAACTGTTGCCCTGAGCAACCTCGCAGCAACTTACACACAGCAACAAGGATTGTTACTCGAATTTAATGACCAAGATAGTGCCTTAATAGAAAATCAATATTCAGGTGCAGGTTCCGTGATTAATTCCTTGTCAATGTCTAATAACAATCAAGGAGTGATAGCATTAAATGTAAGCTTTGAGCAGTTGATTACCGCTGGCGAGTTTGATCAATATGCGATTGCAGGCGATTTTGCGACGAGTAGCCAACTTGCTAATTCCAGCCAACTGACAGTTGCAGGCAAATTGACTAATCAGCATACTCTATCCAATGTCGGGCAACTAACAGTTAACAATGGCGGCAGTATTGATAATGTCGTGGGCACTCTGAATAACCAGCAAGGCGCTACGATTGACTTTGCCAGTAGCAATACCTTATCAGGTATGCTGATCAACAACGGCGTGGTTCGTGTGAGTACCGACGATATTTTAGCGCTGACAGATACTACGCTCTCAGGATCAGGTAGCTTTATTGGCCAAACGCTACTGACCAACGCGCAAATAAATGCAGGCAATAGCCCTGGATTGATGACATTTGGCGGCGATACGGTTTGGGACAATGTTGATTTGACGGTGGAGCTCAGCGTCGATGGTAATGGCGGCTTGATTCACGACACCATTAATATTCTTGGTAATTTAACCCTGCTGAGCGCGCTGGATATTGATTTTCAATTTCTGGGCGGCCTTGAATTACCTGATGTACTTGGGCAAACACTGGACTTCCTTAATATTAGTGGCGATGTGCTGGACGATGCGGGCGAGCTAATCAATCTTAGCGAATTTGATGTCAATTTAGTCTCTGGCTGGGCAGGCCAGTGGGTCAACGATGTGAATGGTTGGCGTCTAGCGCTGACATTGGCACAACTGCCAACTGACGTGCCTGAGCCGAGTACTCTATTTTTGTTATTGATCTCAAGTGTTGGGTTAGTGCAAAAAAGAAAAGCTGCTAGGTTTTACTGCCTCCGATGGATTATCTTCAGCCGTTTGACACCGGACAAAAATTCAAGATTAAGTACTTTTCAGTAACGCTTTGTCTAGTTGACTGCAAAGCCGTTTCTTTAACTAAATAAATCACTTATTCGTTTAAATGGAAGTACATTTTGTAAACGCAAGTTGTTGGATTATTCAACTTCACTTTCTCGTAATATTTTTCTAGTATGGTTCTGTTAACAAATGGTTAACACTGGACGGTGGTGTATCATTTCTATCAGAACAGCATCATGGCTCGGATAATAACGATAAAAATTAGAAGTATATTGGGGTGAAGGTATGAGTAATTTTACGCGTCGCGCGTTCATCAAAGCGTCAATGGCAGGCTTTGGTACAGCAGTAATTTCCACAGGATTAATGGGGTGTTCGGATGATGACGATGAGGTACCTGTCTCACCGATTATACCAGTAGCTTTCAACCACGGTGTTGCTTCCGGTGACCCACTAGATAACGCCGTTATTATTTGGACGCGCGTAACGCCTTTATCAGCAGTCGATAGCGTCAGTGTTAGCTGGCAAGTAGCCACTGATGCAGAGTTTAATGACTTAGTTCACAACGGTACAACCGAAGCTGAAGCTGGCTCTGACTTCACCGTAAAAATCGATCTTCAACAACTAGCCGCCAATACAAGGTACTATTACCGCTTTGTTTCTGGTGAAACTTTCTCTCCTGTTGGTATGACGAAAACCTTACCAGTGGGCTCAGTGGCACAAGTTAAATTAGCGGTATTTTCTTGCGCAAACTATCCTGCAGGTCAATTCAATGCCTACCACAGCGCAGCAAAGCTTGATGACTTAGATGCGGTAGTACATTTGGGCGATTACATTTATGAATATGGCGATGGTGGTTTTGCCACGGAAAATGCTGAGGCCATTGGCCGAGCATTACCTGCCGACAATAATACCGAATGTATTACCTTAGAAGACTATCGCAAACGCTACGCGCTTTATCGTAGCGACACAAGCTTGCAGCAATTACACCAGCAAGTACCTTTTATCACGGTTTGGGATGATCACGAGGTGACTAACGATGCGTGGCGTGATGGGGCAGAAAATCACAATGAAGGGGAAGGCGATTACCAAGTACGCAAAGCGGCAGGTTTGCAGGCCTACTTTGAGTGGTTACCTATTCGCCCTATCGCGACCAGTGACTACGAGCGCATTTTCCGCAGTTTCCAATTTGGCGATTTAGTTAACTTACATATGCTAGATACACGTTTGCTTGCTCGCGATGAACAGCTTGATTATCAAAACTTTATTGACCCAACAACGGGGCAGTTAGATGCGATTGGTTTTACTACGGCAATGAGCGCAAATCGCAGTTTGCTGGGGGCCGAACAAATTGGCTGGTTGCAATCGGGGTTAGTGGCGTCTTCTGCAACTTGGCAGGTACTAGGTCAACAGATATTGATGGGACGCATGAATGTTCCTGCTGAACTATTAGCAGGGTTTGCCAATCCATCACCCGCATTGTTGCAAACCTTTGGCGAACTGGCACAAATTAAAGGGCGTATAGCCGCTGGCGACCCGACGGTAACTGAGCAAGAGCGCGCGCGTGTTGCAATTGAAATTCCTTACAATCTAGATGCATGGGATGGCTATGCGGTTGAGCGTGAAGTGGTTTTAGGGACCGCAAAATCCCTAAATCACAACTTAGTAGTGCTAGCTGGAGACACCCACAATGCGTGGGCCAACAACCTAACCGACCAATCAGGAAGCAATGTTGGGGTTGAATTCGCCACCGCGGGTGTTAGCTCCCCGGGTTTAGAAACCTTTTTGAGTGTGCCAGAAAGCTTTGTTCCTCAGGCAGAACAAGCACTGCAAGTGCTAGTCAATGATTTGCAATATACTAATATCGCGAACCGCGGCTATATGGTAGTCACATTTACTGAACAAGCGGCAACGGCGCAGTGGGTACATTTAGATACGGTAGCCAGCACGAATTATCAGACACTTGAGGGGCGCAGCAATACCTTAACCGTAGCAGCAGGCACTAACGTTATTCAAAGCTAGCTATTTAGCGTTACGGTTATCGATGAAATGCCAGTCGTTGACTGGCATTTTTGTTTGATGGTGAATAATCAGGGGATTATTCAATACAACGTTACTAACGCTACCCTGGATTAGCGCTCTCCTTGAATTTCAAACGAATCACTTTTTAATCGCGCTTTTCCATCGCTTTCAACTACCCAATGCTCGCGATGTACTACGCCATAGGCTTTATTCATTTGCCAGCTTGAAGTCAGAATATAGCCACCATCTTCAGCTACTTCCCATTTTACATTTGAGTAAACAACATCAGCAAAACCTTGGTCAATGATATTTTGCCAGCACTGTTGGATTGCTTCACGCCCTGTAAAAGTGCCAATCGGCTTAGCTTCCATTACACAATCTTGCGCATATTGCGCCGCACAGCCAGCAGCGTCTTGATTGTTAAATGCAGTTTGCCAAGCGTTAATGCCAGCTTTACACAGTGCTAATGTTTCTTCATTTGTCATCGTATTTCCCGTTGTTCTTGGGTTGAATCAGTTGGGGATATCATAAAGGCATCAATTGTTATGAAAAACAAGGTTAATAGAATTGTGTGTTTGAAAATATGAAACAATAATAATTAACAAATAATTAAATACCGAAAGGTTGCAGCTAAGTGGATAGCAAAATGCGTGAGAGGTTGCTAACAAGTGAATAAATTACGTCATATGTCGATATTTGCACATATCGTTGAATCAGGCTCAATTACTGAGACAGCAGCGACACTTGGCTTGTCGAAATCAGTGGTTAGCCAGCACCTTAGCGCGTTAGAAAACGACTTAGGTGTTCTCTTGATCAAACGGACAACACGCAAGCATACGCTAACTGATGCAGGGCGTGCTTTTTATCACTCATGCCAAGAAATCAATAAGCTAACCGAGCATGCTTGGCAACAAGCGCAGGAATCATTAATTTGTCCACAAGGAAAAGTCAGGATAACCGCCCCAAATGCGTTAATGGATATCATCATTGCACCAGCAATTGGTGAGTTAATTCGCAAGCATCCGTTATTGGAACCAGAGTTGATTAGTTGTGATACCCCAGTTGATTTGTTGGCTGAAAACATTGATATCGCGATTAGAGTTGGTAGCTCTTCAATGAGTAATATTAAACAGCGAAGAATTGGTCAGTTTCGCGATGTGCTTTGTGGTAGTACAGAATTGCTACGTAAAAGTGATGCATCACAAGCAAAGTACATCGCAAATCATTGGCAAGGCCAGCAAATTGAGCACCGTTTTATCGATAAAAATGGTAAAACAGTAAGCTTTGAAGCAACTGCTCATTGTCGTGCAAACTCTTTCTATACCTGCCTTACCCTGCTCAAACAGGGAACTGGCATAGGGTTAATACCCGATTTTCATTTTTACCAATCAGCTCCGCAGTTACAGGAAGTTTTTCCAGACTTACAGCTTGAAGCGAATCCGGTTTATGCCTTACATACTTATGACCGCTATTTACCTGCTGGTATCAAAGCCTGCATTGAAGCGATAGAGCAACAGCTTACCGACTGTTACACGGTACAAGGCTACTAGGCGCTAGCGAAAGCTAAATCTTCAATCGCGGGTTTATTTGCTAGGTCTGAATTACGTATAATAAGCAACCGCATCGGCGCAGGTAAGGTGCCGGTGTTTGTTTTGACTAAAAAGGCTCGCAATTAACTTGATGATTTCTCATAAACTTTCTGTAGCACCTATGCTTGATTGGACAGATCGCCACTGTCGTTACTTCTATCGTTTACTTTCTGCCAGTACTGTACTTTACACCGAAATGGTGACCACAGGCGCTATTATCTTTGGTAAAGGTGATTATCTTGGTTTTAATGAAGAAGAGCATCCAGTGGTATTGCAGTTAGGTGGCAGTGACCCGCAAGCGATGGCTGAGTGTGCTAAACGTGCGGCCGCTTTGGGTTATGACGAAATTAACATTAACGTAGGTTGTCCGTCTGATCGCGTACAAAATGGCCGTTTCGGTGCATGTTTAATGGCAGAGCCAGCGTTGGTCGCTGAATGCGTTAAGCAGATGAAAGACGCCGCCGATATTCCGATCACGGTAAAATCTCGCATCGGTATTGACGATCAAGACAGTTATGAGTTCCTACACGAATTTATTTCGACAATTGAAACCTCAGGCTGTAATCACTTTATTATTCATGCTCGTAAAGCTTGGCTATCTGGCCTTAGCCCAAAACAAAACCGCGATATTCCACCGCTTGACTACAGTCGTGTTTACCAAATTAAGCAAGACTTTAATCACTTAGAAATTTCTATTAACGGTGGTATCAAAACCTTTGATGAATCACTTGAGCATTTAAATCATATTGATGGTGTGATGATTGGTCGTGAAATTTATCAAAACCCGTACCTGCTGGCGCAGGCAGACCAAGTGATTTACGGTCAAGATAAACCAATAGTCTCTCGTGCAGAAGTCATTGAGAAAATGGCCTTGTATATTGATAAACATGTTGCTGGCGGTAATAAGGCTAAAGCCTCACACGTGACCCGCCATATGCTAGGGTTATGCAACGGTTTACCGGGCGCTAAGCAGTTTCGTCGCTATTTAAGTGAAAATGCGATGTTAGCTGGCGAAACGGGTGATGTATTACGCCGCGCATTTGACCTCGTCAATGAAGATGCAGTCAGCATTGCTTCTTAAAAAAGATTAATGAGAGCCATTTAGCTAGAGCGAAAGTGGCTCAAAGCTCACTGAATGACGAGTTTATCGTGAATAATTAAATTAGCTAAATTTTGCACTAATAATTGGTGAATTTTACTAACATACACTGCAAATGTTAATGAGTCCACCTTAGCTTGTAACTAAGTTTAAAATTAAATTTCCTTAATTTACAATCACATAATATTTTTTTCATTGTCTGGCACAACCTTTGTAAAGGTAAATGCAACTTAACTAATAACGCAGTCGTTAGTTAACTTTTTACTTAAACAAATGGATATATTGGAGCCGAACATGAAATCACTAACCACTACCTTAGCAGCCGTCAGTTTATTATTTGGTGCGAGCGCATTTGCGACAGAAAACAATAACGCCGAGCAACTAGCTGCTGAGCTGATTAAGCAACAAAATGCACAAGTCAGTGAAACGGTTGCTAAGCAAGTAAACCAAGACATTCAGTTTACGCTACGAGCAATGCAGTTACCTGTAGTTGAATTAAACGACAGCATGCTGGCGAAGGCTGAGCAGGGCAAAGTGCCAAGCACAGCAGCTAGCAACGCTAAATTCGCTGAATAGTCACGCAGGTAATTGCCTATGTTTAGTTTAGCTACACTGTTTGCAATCATGATGGCACCAGCCATTGCAGCCTTGATGACATCATTAGTTGTAAGACTATTTGAACAACGCACATTTGAGCAAAAGTTTGATACCGAACGCAGTTTGTTTCGGTCAGACTTGGCAAAATCTGAAGTAAGCTAGAATAAGGTATGTTTGTTACCTATTGGCAGCCTACCTTATTTAGCGCTTTTTTTATTGGTTTTGCTTAATGTAATTCGCCCTCATTTTTCCATTTGGTATCGTTCATCGCCTCCTAGGCAAACCCTCTATAAAACTCATTAGTTAATTTCTAACCAGCTTAGACACTTTATTACAGTATATTCGCCTGTACACTTTGGAATAATTCGACTAGTTTGAAGTCAGTATTTTCCTATCTTCTGTTTATCATGCATAGCAACACGCCATTGATCAGTGTTCACCAATTAAAATCAAAATTAAACCAACAAAATCTGCTTATTCTTGATGCCAGTATGCCGCCTGTCGTGCCGCAAGAACGACCTCAAAATTGCTGGCCTAACACCATCATTCCCAATGCTAAACGTATGGATATTGAGCAAGACTTTTGTGACCAATCAGCGAGTTTTCCGCACACCTTACCTTCTCCACAAGCATTTGAGGCGGCGATTCGCCAGCTTGGGATAAATGGTGATGAGCATATCGTTGTTTATGATGATTTAGGGTTATTCTCTGCCGCACGTGCATGGTGGATGTTAACGTCGATGGGACATGAAAATGTGAGTGTGCTTGATGGTGGCTTGCCGGCATGGTTAGCAGCGGGTTTGCCCAGTGAAAAAGCGAATACTAATGGCATCGCCAAAGGTGAGTTTACGAGCCGTTTTAATGCATCGATGTTTGTTAATTATCAGCAGGTAGCGACGTACTTGGCGGATAAAAGTCATGTGATACTTGATGCGAGAGCTAGTGCTCGCTTTTTAGGACAAACTCCAGAGCCTAGAGTAGGAGTTCGAAGCGGTCATATGCCAGGGGCGGTTTCGCTGCCCTATGCTCAGTTGATGCGCGATGGATTGCTATTGTCATCAGATGAGCTATCAAGGGAGTTTAAAGCGTTAAACCCTGATAATTTACCTATGATAACAACCTGTGGTTCGGGTATAACCGCCTGCATTTTGGCGTTAGCTGCAACGCTCGCTGGCTATCAGGATATTGCTGTTTATGATGGCTCGTGGGCAGAATGGGGCTCATTAACTGGCTTGCCAGTTACACCGGGTTAATCGGTTTATGTTAGAGCCGAAAACTACAACAGGATAAAGTCCATTTAATGCTGGACAAATTACAGTGCTGTTTTTAACGGAACTTAAGTTTCACATCATCCAACGCTTAGCCACTTAATTTCATCCATCGTGTAACCACTTCATTGCTTGTCCAATTAACTGTTGCATGCGCCTTTGCGCTAAAACTTCATCAAGGGCTGATCGCTCTTTCCAAGTGTTGAATTAGCGTCTACTAACTGTGTTGCTATAGCTATCACACTGTTATACGTATCACACGCGCCGATAACGAATTTGCTTTTTATAGATAAGGGCACCCAGCAAAAGCGGCGGAATAATCTGTTTTGGTTGTTACTTTGGGCTTGTTACTTTTTGGTGATGGTGAATTTCACCAAGCTGGTGGTTAAATAAACTAAAATATCGTATGACATATTATGTCTTGATTGTGGTGCTTTCTGTAGTGATTTAATAAAACCCTTAATAATCAGCTGGATAAAAAATATTTAAGGATTGGCATATCACTTGTAATAACTAATACAAACGCAGCATGGGCTGCTGATTAAATTAGCTTAAAAAGGAAAGTGAGATGAACAAGTTAAAAACAATTTTAGTTGGTTCAGTAATGTCGATGTCTTTACTGGCGGTAACCGCAAATACAGCACAAGCCGCTGAAGTATCAACTGAACAAGCCATTACTCAGTTTGTTGTAGCACAAGGAAAACAAGTGGTTGCTAGTTTAGGAGAGCAGTTACAAACGTCTATCGCTGACTCAATTGCTGAAAGTATCGCTGAGTTTTCAATTGATGAAAGCTTTACTTGGTCAACCGATGAAGCGGAGGTTGCAGACGCAACTGATGAAGCTGACAGTGAGCCAAAAACAGAATCTAGTGAAGAAGAATAGGAGATTACCTCATGGGAATGTTTACACGATTTGCAGACATCATTAATGCCAACATTAACAGTATGTTAGATAAGGCCGAACAGCCTGAGAAAATGATCCGTTTGATCATTCAAGAAATGGAAGAGACCTTGGTTGAGGTGAGATCTACTGCGGCGAAACATATTGCTGAGCAGAAAACCATTAACCGCCAGGTGGCATCATTGGAAAAGAGCGCAGCAAGCTGGCAAGAAAAAGCAGAGCTAGCGATTAGCAAAGGCCGCGATGACCTCGCCAAAAGTGCCTTAGCTGAGAAGCACAAAGTGAAACAGCAAATGGTGACCTTACAAGAAGAAGCCGACAAGTTGGAAGAGTTCTTAGCCAGTGTGCAAGAAGATGGTCAACGATTACAAACCAAACTTGCAGAGGCTAAGCGCCGCCAAGAAGCGTTGTTGTTACGCCAAGAGTCAGCAGAAGTTCGATTAAAAGTGCGTGAAAAGTCAACGCAATACAATATTGACGAAGCGATTAACCGATTTGAGCGCTATCAACAAAAAATTGAGCGTGTAGAAGCGGAAGTAGAGGCCTACGACATGACCCAAAATCAAGATTTGGACAGTCAATTTAGAGCCTTAGAAAATGACGATAACATTGACCAAGAACTCGCGACATTGAAGCAGAAAGTGAGTAATGCCGCTTGAACTAAATCAAGTGAAAAGGATACGGGAACATGGACGTTGATTTGATGTTTATATTGATGTGTTTAATGCCAGTTATCGCTTTTGCTATTGCTGGCCTGATCATCAACATCACCCGTAAATACCGTTATCGCAAGTTTATTAATAAGTGAGAAAGACCATGAGTTACAAGCCAAGTTATTTAACCCGAAAGCAGCTAACGAAGGATGTTCTTCATAAAAAAGTGTCAGGGGTTTGCGCAGGTATTGCCCGCTATTATCAATGGCCGCGCTGGGGTATTCGCGTAGCAGCCATCCTAGCATTACTCACTTTTCCTGTGGCAACGGGCGTTGCTTACCTAGTAGCTGCAATGTTACTGCCGACCAGAGCTTAAGCTAGTTTAAATAGCTTATGAATAAGGGAATATAAAAAGGCTAGGTTAAAACGCACTAGAAAATTAGCTAAACAAGGACGTTGAGCTTAAAAGCTACATAGCTAATAAAACACATAGTCAAAAAAATCACACAGTCAAAAAACCATAGTGCCAAAAGGCCATTTACACCAGAGCGCAAGGGGATATAAGGAAACCATCATGTCATTTTTCAAATCGTTATTACTCGCTATTCTTGCCACTTTATTTTTAACTTACGTGTTGGGCATCAGTATTCTCGATTTGTTTGATGTTGATGTTTATATGGGTGATGAGCTCATTGAACCGTTAAAAGCGATCAGCTTTGCTGCTTTAGTTGCGGTTGTCTTAGTGATTGTTGCCATGGCAATCGTGTTGACGGTATTTGGCTCGATCTTATTTGTTGGTTTACTTGTTGTTGGTGCATTGGGGTTAGCGGCGATTGGCGTGTTTTGGCCGGTATTAGTCGTTGCCTTTATTTTGTGGTTAGTACTAAGGGAGCCAAAGAAGGCACCAGTGAACTAACCTAGAGGTGTGCACTGATTCGCAGGTAATTGAAGCTTTTAAAATCTGTTCAAGTAAATTCAACTAAATTCAAGTAAAGCATAAACAAATCAAGCGGCTTGTTAAGCCGCTTGAGTGCAAAGTAACAATTATTTTTTTAAGAAGCCGTTGAGAATTGTTTTACAGTCATCGGTTTGCATTAATCGAGCAAAAGTTGGAAATTCGCGCTCAAGTGTTTCGTTAAGTAATGATTGATTCGCTTGTTTGAGCAATCGTCGAGCGCTCATCACTGCATCATTAGGCAAACTAGCGATATGTTGTGCATAGTGGTTTGCGCTAGAAAGCAATTCAGCTTGGCTGACCTTTTTATTAATGAGTTGCAAAGAAAGTGCGGTGTCAGCGTCAAAAGTGTCACCTAATACCATTAACTCGAACGCTTTTGCATGACCAACAAGCTGCGTGAGTAACATGCTAGAGCCTGCTTCAGGAGACAATCCTAGCTTGGCAAAAGGCATTGCAAATTTGGCATTGTCTGCCGCGATAACAAGGTCTGCGTGTAGTAACAAGGTACAGGCAACACCAATGGCGGGGCCTGCTACTGCCATTACAATGGGTTTTTCAAAACGGGCAATAGCACGAACAAAATCGAAAGCGTCTGGCTCTTGGTCTGGCGGGCAGGCGAGAAAGTCATTTAAATCGTTGCCTGCGCAAAAGCAATGCTCATTACCTTGGATTAATAAACAGCGAATATCATTATCGCTATTGGCTTGATTCACATAATCACTTAAGGTGTTGTACATTGACGTCGTCAACGCATTTTTTTTATCTAAATTATTCAAGGTGATAGTTAACACACCTTGAGCTTGCTCGGCGAGAATTAAGTTATCCATTTTAAATTGGCTTAGTTACAATAGCGTCACAAAACACTAATCGTTATATCAAAGGATGTATAGCTAAGATGAAACTTTTTGTTCAACTTATTACCGCAGTAACACTGTTCACAGCCAGCTTTCACAGTGTTGCGAAAAGCGCTGAAATTGTGGTTGAAGATGCTTACGTACGCGAAGTGATTCCCGGAAATTCAGTTACCTCCGCTTATATGACGATCACCAACCAAGGCGGGCAGGCAATAAAACTCGTTGCCGCTAAAAGCGATGATATTCCTCTCATCGAGATTCACGAACATACAATGCATGACGGCATGATGAAAATGGGGCAGGTAGCCTTTGTTGAGATTGATGCTAATGCGCAAGTTAAATTACAGCCGATGGGGCTGCATCTAATGATGTTTGATCTAGAGCAGCCGTTAGCTGCGGGCCAACAAATTGCTGTCACATTAGTGTTTGATAATAATACGAGCCTTGATGTGAACTTGCCTGTGCGCAGTATTAAAACAATGAAAAAACAAGCAAAACACCATCACCACTAGAGGGTACTATGAACGTAAACATCTCCACCAAAACCGTATTGGGCACTGTTGCTGGTGTCTTTTTTCTATTTTATTTAATCGGCGTGTTTTGGAGCTTCGAGCCAGATAGCTTTGATATCAAAGAGCGTGTTACTAAAGATGCAAGTGCAGAAAATGTTGCACCAGTTATTGGCTACACCACAACGACAGCATTAATTACCGTGACAGAAACCTTGTTAGACAAACCCGGTGGTTATTTAAGTAATGACGTTCTGCCGCCGTCGGTATTTCTGGATAACATTCCATCATGGGAGTTTGGCGTATTGGAAATGGTGCGTGATATGGCCCTTGTTATGCGCCAAGAGCTGAGTCGCTCGCAATCACAGTCATTGGAAAATCAGCATCTTAAAAATGCTCAGCCACAGCTGAATATCGACCATACTAGCTGGGCAGTGCCATCAGCTGAAAGTGAATACAGCAAAGCGGTTGCTGAATTATACGCGTACCGCTCAGCATTGGCAGATCCTGCTACGCAAACCGCACAATTTTATGCACGTGCCGACAACCTGCGTGCGTGGTTAAGTGAGGTAGAAAAACGTTTAGGTAGTTACTCGCAGCGCCTAAGTGCAAGTGTTGGTCGTGAAGTAGTGAACACTGATTTAGCTGGCGACAGCGTGGCACAACAATCTACTTACTCAGCACCAAACATTGCGATTAAAACCAGTTGGTGGCAAATCGATAACGAATTTTACGAAGCGCGCGGTGCTTGCTGGGCGTTATTACATTTCTTAAAAGCCGTTGAGATAGATTTTAACGACGTGCTTGAGAAGAAAAACGCGAAAGTCAGCCTACAGCAAATTATTCGTGAGCTAGAAGCAAGTCAGCAAAGCGTTTGGAGCCCAATGATCTTAAATGGTGATGGTTTTGGTTTCTTAGCAAATCACTCGTTAGTGATGGCGAACTATATTTCACGCGCAAACGCTGCGTTAATCGATTTAAATGAATTATTGAGTCAAGGGTAAATCATGAGAAAAACACTAATCGCCGCTGGATTAGCAAGCTTAATGTCGACAGCTGCGCATGCTGATGTCGTCGGCCTTTATATCGGTGCTCAAATATGGGACAACGAGGCTGAAGGTATTTTTGGTGAAAGTGGCCAGCAGCGAGATTTCAACTTAGGTGACGAGCAACAGGGCAGTTACTTTATTGCGGTAGAGCATCCGATCCCTTTGATCCCTAACTTGCGAATTGCCAGTACGACACTCGATACAACAGGTTCAACACAAATCACTGAGCCGTTAGAATTTGACGATCAAAATTTTGCTGCTGGTGCTCAAGTTGCCGCTAGTTTTGATGTAAGTTACATCGACTACACGCTTTATTATGAATTATTCGACAATGGTTTATTCAGCTTTGACTTCGGTTTAACCGCACGCGATTTTGATGGCGATGTTACGCTTAGCTCGCAAGTGACCAGCAATGATTCAAGTGGTAATCCTGTAAGCAATACCGTCGAAGGCAAAATCAATACCTCTGAAACTGTACCTATGCTGTATGCATCGACGGAAGTAGGTTTAATGTTTACTGGCCTAAGCTTATTTGCCAATGGCAACTTCTTATCGATTGATGACCATACCTTGTATGACTACCAGTTAGGTGTGAACTACGCCGTGGTAGATAACATTGCTATCGATGTTAACTTGCAAGCAGGCTATCGTTCAGTCAAATTAGAGCTTGATGATTTAGACGACCTTTATTCAGATCTTGAATTTGATGGAGTGTTCGCAGGAGTGACCGTTCATTTCTAGTCTATCGACTAACCGATAACGTCACTTAGTTAACAAGCTAAAAAGCCTTACTCAGTAAGGCTTTTTTTGTGTCTGAATGACAGCTATTCAGCTATTTGGGCAAGTGATTTTTAATTGCAGCGTTTCAAAGAGCTAGTGTAGCTCTAGCCGCTGTCGTTCACCGTTTAATTGCGCCTGCCAGAGCATTAAATTCTTTTCAAATAGCTGAGCAATTGTCTCGGTTTTTATTAGGCTGGCTAAGTCTTGGTTAAAACGAGCTAGTAGCTTGTCGCAACCCGAGTCTTTCACAAAACCAAAATGAATGTAGCCGTCAACGGCAAATGGCGTTAGGGCGACGATTTCATCCTTTAAACCACTGTTGGAAAGGTATGATATACCGGGATAATACCCAGTAACAAAATAGTCGGCACGGCCACGCAATACCATCTGAAAATTCTGCGCTAACCCTTTTACTTGCTGAATATTAAGGTACTGGTTGGCAAAGTTATCAAAGGCTTCGCCATGGCTATCGCCCAAGTTGATATTACCGACTTTTCCTATCAGGCTGCGCCAGTCGATAAATGAAAACTCTTCACCTTTTTTAACAAATACGGCCACGGGGTTATTTAGCACAGGTGCACTAGTAAAGTTCAAAAATTCACGGCGTGCAGGGGTATCTTTAAGCCCCAACAGTAAATCAGTTCGACCATGTTTTGCCATTTCTAACAAGCGCTTCCATGGTACGGGTGAGCTAACTTGATAATCGACCTGATAACGCTCTAGTAGTTGCTTTGTGATATCTATGGTAACGCCATAGAACTCACCATCGTGATACCAATGAAAAGGCGGGTAGTTTTCATGGGCACTAACCGTGATTGATTGGCATGGCTCAGCTTGTGTTGTTGGTAACACCATAATACACAGCAGCAAAGCAAAAAATAATCTTACCAAATTCAATCAAAACACCTTTTACGTCTAATGTTGATGAAAAAGAGTACGGTTCGGGCACTCATGTTGTCAGGGGGAGCGCATCCTAACGTATGCTGAACAAAAATTACACTGTTTTGATGTTTTTTAGAACCAGTGGTTACATATTAATACAGTCTGTTAGTGAATACCTTAATAGCCTTAAGTTATAGCCTGTGGTCGTGATTAACACAGCCACATAATTAAATTGCTGTTATACATGGTTAACTTATCTTGAAGTCAGAGACTTTGGTTTTGTCTATTTGGCATTAGATGAATAATGGTTATGTTGGCTATATGAACGGCAAGTTGACGAAGTGGTTGACCTTTTCTACTTTCACCCCCTAGTATAGAAGTGCTGTTAGGATCGGCTACAGGCTAAGGACAGTAACGCTTATTCGATTTTTTGGTATAGCCTACAAAGTATTTTCACTTACTACTCGCTGGCTCCTCAATTACTGTCCGGTGTTACCTTTTCTAATTATGAAAGCTCGTGATAAGTTTTTACCGCTTAAGGAAGTAATATAGAAATGACTATTATAAATATAAAGACACTAAATGATGTCGAGTCGTTAGAGCAAGCAAATCCGGGGGCGAGTCATAGTGAATTTAATAACACTTATGACGCGATTAAACATAGTGCCGCTCAGCGTCCTGAAAAAACGGCCATTTCGTTCTTTTTACAGGGTGATGCCTACAACAATGCCCACGATATTTCTTACCAAACACTACTCAGTAAAATTACCCAATCTGCCAACTTCTTTGATTCAATTGGTCTGACTGAAAATGACGTAGTTGCGTTCTTTTTACCGAATACGCCAGAAGCGCATTATGTGATTTGGGGTGGTGAAGCAAGATGCCAAATTTTAGCTATTAACCCGTTGCTTGAGCCTAAGCAAATTGGTGATTTAATTAACTCAGTGCGAGCGAAAGCTGTGGTTACCATGAACCCAATGCACCAAATTGAATTGTGGCCTAAGCTTGAACAGCTATTGCCTGATCTTATTCATACTGAGCATGTCATTGGTATTGATATCGCACATCATGTGACGGGGCCAATGGCGGAACCTGCACAAGCAATGCAAGCGCAAATGCGTGGCGGAATTAGTTTGCCAGAAGGCAAAACGTACCATAACTTTACTGCGGCAATCGCTGAGCAAAATGGTGAAGCGTTAAACTTTACTCGCGAATATACTGATGAAACTATTTCATCACTTTACTGTACAGGTGGTACGACAGGGCTACCTAAAATTGCGCGTCGTACCCATGTTAATGAATTAAGCAACGTAAAAGCGGTTCAGCAATCTAACTCGCAGATGCTTAACGAGGAAATGGTCGTACTTGGCGGTTTACCTTTATTCCACGTAAATGGTGCCTTGGTAACTGGTTTATTACCATTTACCGTGGGTGGTACAGTGGTAATTGCAACCCCGCAAGGCTATCGCGAACCGAATGTTATTCCAAATTTCTGGGACATCGTTGAACATCACAAAGTTACAACCTTTAGTGCAGTACCAACGGTTTACTCTGCCTTGATGAACTTCCCAATTGAAGGTAAAGACTTATCGTCGTTGAAGTTCGGTATTTGTGGTGCAGCGCCAATGCCTGTTGAAACCTTCAAGTCTTTCCAAGAAACCACAGGTATTAAAATTTTGGAAGGTTACGGCTTAACCGAAGGTACTTGTGTTAGTAGTTTGAACCCATTCCACGGTGAGCAAAAAGTCGGTTCAATTGGTCTTCGTCTACCTTACCAGCAAATGAAAGCGGTAAACATTGATGGTGACAAAATCACGCGTTACTGCGATACCGACGAAATTGGTGTGTTAGCTGTTCGCGGCCCGAACGTATTTTTGGGTTATCAACTTGAGCACCAAAATAAAGGCTTATGGCTTTATGATGAAGACGGCAATCGCTGGCTAAATACTGGTGATTTAGCGCGCCAAGATGAAGAAGGTTACTTCTGGCTAACAGGTCGTAAGAAAGAGCTTATTGTTCGTGCGGGTCACAATATTGAGCCGAAATTGATCGAAGAAGCAATGTGTAAGCACCCTGCGATTAACTTAGCAGCTGCAGTTGGTAAGCCTGACTTACACGCAGGTGAAGTACCTGTTTGTTATGTCCAGGTGGAAGATCCAAGCAGTCTCGATCCAGAGGAACTACTGAGCTTTGCAGCTGCTGAGATTTCCGAGCGTGCGGCGATTCCAAAAGCAATTCACATCGTAGAGCAATTACCAGTGACAGCGGTAGGTAAAGTATTTAAGCCTCAGCTGGAAATGCAAGAAATAGACAAGTGTATTAATGCACTAGCAAGTGAGATGCTTCCAGAAACTCAAGCAAGTGTTTCAGTTGCGCAAGATCCTAAACACGGTATTTTAGCGAGTATCGAGTTAGGTGAGTGTGATGGTGAAGCGAAAGCTGCGTTTGTTAAGAAGCTAGGTGAATATACCTTTAAGTCATCGTGTAACTAGTACCGGTAACTAATACTGCTTGTTACGCCAAGCGGCAACACGTAGCTTGGCGTCATTTGGTTTAGCTTGAATTAGTTTAGCGTTAAACGATAGATTAAAGAGTTAAGCCCAACTGCATTCAGTTGGGCTTTTTTATGGCTGCCTCAATCCAATTGGTATTAGTTCAATTGGTATTAGTTCAATTGTTATTAGGCTTGTGGGTAAAATAGCGGTTTTAAACCATCGAGCTTATCAAACAAGTGCCAAATGTAGTTCTTAGTACCTTGCTCTCGATGCGGGTGCAAATCGGCTAAGTCAGGATCATTACAATAATGATCAAAAGCATCTTTCGACTTCCATTCTACTAAAATCATCACGGTTCTGGGCTCCATGTCGCCGACCAATGCGCTGTCATATTTGCCCAGTGCTAATACTTTACCACCGTGCTTTTCTACTTCTGCTGCCGAGCGCCTTGCATATTTGAGGTATTCGTCATTATCAGCTAAATCAAATAGGTTTAGTGCATATACCGCCATGGTTAGTTCCCTCTTTGTACTTATTGTTAGTCAGTTTTCTTAGTTAGTTGTTATTTATTCTAAGCCCTTAATTACTTGTTTAGAGTGCAGCTTGATGGTTTTTTATGCAAGCCTTGTATTTAATGCTATGCAAAATATTAACAACCCTTAGACAATCAAATAATTATTCACACTATGCACTTTTTAATAGTCTAAACGCGTACAACTTTATGGTAATACCAAGTGAATTAAATAATTGACCAATTCAGAGCGCTGTCAGCGGTGAGAGAATAAGTCAAATTTGTGCCGATATAGTTATTCTACATCTAATAAATTTGGCGCAGTTATCGCGACGCTGACACGCTCCCGAAGGGCGAGTTTAAAAGGCTCATATGCTGCGTTATTGATTTTGACAAGGGAATAACCAATCTCTGCAATCAATGCCTTGCCTCTAAGCCTTTTAATTCTCGCTGAATGATTAAGTATTTATTTCAATTGGTATCAGTGCGTATTTAATAATAAAAACAAGAACAGAATGCGCCCACTAAATACAAAATTATAACAGGGGGAACTATGGGGACTGTTGAAAACATTAATACCAACACTGAATTTGGTTATTTAGAAGAGCAGTTAGTGGCGCAAAAAGCGTCTTTTCTTCACCAGCCAATGCCTAGTGCGCAAGAGCGTATCGACAACCTGAATAAATTGAAATCTGTGTTAATTGAGCACACTGATGAAATTGTATCAGCCATTAGCATGGACTTTAGCAATCGACCAGAGGCAGAAACTTTACTTGCCGAGATCTTTCCTTTACTTGATGCGATTGAATACAGCAAAGGGCGCGTTAAGCGCTGGATGAAGCCAAGCAAAAGAAAAACGCCATTAACGTTACAGCCAGCTAAGGTTGAAGTGCTTTATCAGCCAGTTGGTGTAGTGGGCATTGTTGTCCCGTGGAATTTCCCAGTATTTCTTGGTTTATCGCCACTTGTCTCGGCACTCGCTGCTGGTAACCGCGCGATGATTAAAATGTCAGAGTTTGCGCCGCGTACTGCCGATTTAGTACAACGTATGCTTGAGTCAGTATTTAGCAAAGACCAAGTAGCGGTATTTACCGGTGAAGTTGATGTCAGCTCAGCTTTTACCAAGCTACCTTTTGATCATCTTGTCTTCACTGGTGCAACATCGGTTGGCAAAATCGTGATGCGCGCGGCGGCTGAGCATCTAACGCCAGTTACGCTAGAGTTAGGTGGCAAATCTCCGACTATTATTCATGATTCATTCCCAATTGAAGAAGCGGCACAGCGTATCGCGTTTGGTAAGGGGATGAATGCTGGTCAAATTTGTGTATCACCGGATTATATTTTTGTTCCGAGACACAAGGTTAACGCCTTCGCACAAGCGTTTGTGAAAGCGATGAGCAAGGCCTACCCAAGTATTCGCGCGAACGATGATTACACTGCGATTATTAGTGACCGCCAGCTCGTACGCTTAAAATCTTATTTGGATGATGCGAAAGCAAAAGGTGCTGAGTTAATCACGATTAACCCTGAAGATGAAAGCTTCGAAGACACCCGCAAGATGCCAATGACCTTGGTACTTAATACTAATGAGTCTATGTTGGTTGAGCAGGAAGAGATCTTCGGTCCAATTTTACCGATCAAAGCGTACGACGATATTGAAGAAGCTATTACCTATGTTAATGATCGTGCTCGTCCGCTAGCACTTTACTATTTTGATTGGGATAAAGAACGTGCGGCGAAAATTCTCGCGCGTACTCATTCGGGTGGCGTTTGTTTAAATGACACCCTTAGCCATGTTATGGCAGACGATGCGCCATTTGGTGGTATAGGCCCATCTGGTATGGGTCATTATCACGGTAAAGAAGGCTTTGTGAATTTCAGTAAAGCTAAAACTGTGGTAACCAAAGGCCGCTTCGACAGCATTAAATTTATTGCTCCACCGTGGAACAACCCTGTCCACAAATTACTTACGAAAATGTTATGGTTTAAATTTAAACACTTAACTCGTTAGTCAGGAGCGATACATGAAAAAGCATACAACAAAGGCGACGGATTACGATTATGTGATCGTCGGCAGTGGCTTTGGTGGCTCAGTTAGTGCACTAAGGTTGAGTCAAAAAGGCTACAAGGTTCTAGTGATTGAAAAAGGCCGCTGGTACAAAGATAGCACCTACGCCCATAGCGCTTGGGATTTAAAACGCTGGCTGTGGATGCCGCTATTAGGCTTACGCGGCATTATGAAAATGACCGTGCTCAAGCATATCACCGTTTACTCAGGTGTTGGCGTTGGCGGCGGTTCTCATACCTATGGCGCGACATTGCCGACCCCGAAAAAAGCGTTTTTTAATACCGGCTCTTGGGCAAATTTACAAAACTGGGAAGAAGTGCTTAAACCTTATTACAAAGAAGCACTGCGTATGTTGGGCGCGCAAGACAACCCCAACTTCACGCAAGCTGATTTAGTGATCAAAGAGCTCGCGCAAGACTTAGGCAAAGAAGATGAGTTTCACCCATCGCGTGTTGCGATATTCTTTTCCGACAAAAAAGATCATGGTTCTTTCGTTAAAGATCCTTATTTTGATGGCGAAGGGCCTGAGCGCAGAGGCTGTATAGAGTGCGGAAGCTGCTTTACTGGCTGTCGGTTTAACGCCAAAAACACACTCGACAAAAACTACCTTTACCTTGCGCAAAAGTTAGGTGCTGAGATTGTTGCCGAGCAAGAAGTGCATGATATATACCCTGCGGGTAAGAAAGATGGTAGTGAGGGCTACTTTGTCTCATTTAAGAGCTCAAAACCCTACAGCTTCAAGAAAAATCACGTGGTACGAGCCAAAGGCGTGATTTTCTCTGGTGGTGTGCTTGGTACCGTGCCGCTGTTATTAAAGCTGAAAGAAAAAGGCTCTTTGGCAGGCTTGTCAGATAAAGTCGGCGACGATATTCGCACCAATAACGAGACGATCAGCACAGTAACCTCGTTCAAAGAAGATATTAACTTTGCCCAAGGGGTGTCGATTGGTTCGGTGTTACATACGGACGATCACAGTCATTTAGAGCCGATTAACTACAACGCGCAATCAACCGTAGTTAAATTTTTGCACGCCCCCAATGTTGTTGGTCGAACCATTTTAAGTCGTGCCGCCTCTTTCGTTAAGTTGATGGTGACTGAGCCGAAAGAAAACTTGAAAGTCTTATTCACCAAAGACTGGAGCAAGAAGTCAATTATCTTGTTGTTTATGCAACACTTGGACAGCACCTTGTCGTTAAAACGTGGTCTGGGGGGGCGACTCACCAGTAACTTAGGTCAAGGCCCTGCGCCATCGCGTTACATCAAAGAATCAACTGCGATCACCGAAAAGATAGAAAAGATTGTTGATGGTAAATCTAGTACCGGTATTACTGAAGCGGTTTTTGGTACACCATCGACTGCCCATATTCTGGGGGGCTCTGTGATGGCGGCAAGTGCAGATGAAGGTGTTATCAATGACAAGGCAGAAGTGTTTGGCTACCACAATATGTACGTTTGTGACGGCTCTGCGATTTCTGCAAACCCTGGTGTCAATCCATCGCTTAGCATCACGGCGTTAAGTGAGTGGGCAATGAGCCATGTTCCTGATAAAAACTCAGAAAAAAAAGATAGCGCTTAGCCCACTAGCAGGCGCTGATCATTAATTAATATAAAAAGAAGTAAATTACTATGGAATCAGCAATTACCTTTGCATTACTTGTTGCCCAAGGGATTATTATGTTTTCGCTTGGCATTGGCCTTGAAGTTAAAGACTTTAAGCGTGTTATAGAGCGACCCTATGTTTTCTTTGTCGCCATGCTTAGCCAAGTGGTGCTCTTACCCATACTGGCGTTTGGCACTGCGTACTTGTTTGACTTCCCACCCGTGTTTGCGGCGGGCTTAATGCTATTGAGCTTTTGCCCAGGCGGCGTGACGAGTAACATTATTTCTAAGTTATCAAAAGCTGATGTTGCTTTGTCGGTTTCGCTAACCGCTGTGGTCAGTGTATTGGCGTTTATGACGGTGCCAGTGCTTGTTGCCATGTCGATGAAACACTTTCTAGGTGAAGAAGCGGTGACTTTCTCATTATTTGATTTAGCGTTTGTCACCTTTCTTATCACCACAACCCCAGTGCTACTGGGTGTGTTAATTCGTCACTTTAAAGAAAACATTGCTAATGCGATTCAAGGCGGCTTAGAGAAAACCGCCATCGTACTCTGGGTGATTATCGTGGTCTTAGCGATTGCTAACTCGTTTGAGCGTTTAGTTGATAGTTTCGCCGTGATTGGCGGAGGTTTATTATTCTTGCCATTTATCATGATGGTGATTGGTATCGTTGTCAGCCGCCTGTTTGCGCTGAACAAGAAAGAAAGCAAAACCTTGGGTATTGAAACCAGTATTCAAAATGGCCCGTTAGCCATTGCTATTGCTGCGACCATTAACGATGCAGATTTAGCTATTACTGAGTTGGCACTGCCAGCAGCGGTATACTCGATTACCATGTACTTTGTTGCCTTGCCGTTTATCTTCATTTTTAGAAACTGGGGTGAAGAAAATAGTGTTACTGGTGCAAGTGCGGTGGCTTCAAAGTAGCTAAGCCATCGCACTGATGTAGTCGCCGGCCATTTTGAGCCACAAAGCGGCGTTACTTGCTAAAAGTAACGCCGCTTTTTTATTGAATTTCTCATCCTAAATGACAGCTTATAAACTGAATTTACATTGCTGGCGGTGGAAACAAGGCCTTTAAATGGTGTGTGCCGTTGGGGTGCATGGCAATCATAGTGCCGTCTTGCCACATACTATTGATGGCTTTATTAATGGTTTCGATAAAGGCTTCGGTTTTGTCGCTGCGATGACAAGAAACGACTAAGTAGTCTGTTGATAACACGTGCTCTGCGTCAAAGCTTACACGCTCGCTATTACGTGCTGTTGCTAGCATATTGACGACAGGATACCAGCCGACAATTAGTTCAGTGCGGCCAAAATGCAGCATATCAAATAGGTGTCTGTGATGGCTGGCAACAATATGGGTTGCGTTATCAAATGGTGGCATATTCAGTGCGTTAAACATCTTAATATTGCGCACATAACCGATATTAACGTCAGCCAAGTCTTGAGCTGCTAACAATGCTTGATTACGCTCAAAAGTAAACTTGAATAGCAGTAGGGCGGATATGGCCTGTGAACGCACAATATCGTGTTGTTTGGTTCGATCAAAATAACGGTTAGAGGAGCCAGGCAGTAAACAGTCGATTTTTTTATGATCGAACAAACTCATGGTTCTCGCCATCGGCATAACGTCATAATTTATTGTTAAATTAGAGCGTCTAGCAATCTCTTGATAGATCTTATCCAAGTAACCTTGTTTGTCGTGTTGTTGAATTTTCTCGGCAAGCACGCCTGCAAATTTGATTGGCGTTTCGGCTTGGCAATATGAAGTAAATAAGCCTATTGCAAGAATTAAGGGATAAACAGCTCGTTTCATTCTACTCCTACAATACGTTAAAGGCTAAATAGCTTGAAAATCACGGGTTAACTGCCTAATTCCGTTGGCTATTTATTCTTAAATAATTTGTATGAGAGAAATTATAGCTGTAATTTGTTGCCTTACTTTGATCAAGGCAGGCTAATGAGCAGAAATTTCTGATAACAACATTAGAGTGGAAACAAAAGCGTTTCAATACAGGTACTAATGTTTAAAAAATTGTGTTTTCCAGCTGTACTAATATTGCACAAAGTATCACAGCATTGCCATAAAGCAAAGCTGGAAAATCTTAGTATTATGCGCAGTTTCGTTCTAAATTAACGGCTGAGCATAAAAAGTTAGAGAAGTGTTAGTTGTGGCTAAGCGTGTTCTTTTTGCAGCCATTCACAAAGCGCTTCTTCACCTGGCTCTGGTAAAATTTCACCACCTTCCATTACCCATTGGGCAGGCACTTCGTGCAATGAAAGATCAATTTCATAAGGGGTTAATTCAAGTAAATTAGCAATGCGCTGTGTCATATCTGCCGATAGCGTATCGTTCATGTCCGGCGTTCGACCTTTTCGTACAGCACCTAATACATTAACCGTCGCGCGCGGCTGTAAAACAGCGTTGTGTGCAAACGTTACATTAACAAAGGTTTCTGGCGCACCGGTAATACCACAATGAACATCCATAATTAACACGGCTAGCTTTTCTCTAGTCGCTTCCGGTAGCGGGTTTTTCGTTGACACGGTATAAAGTGGCATAGTGTTATCCCTCAAATATTTAGTATTACTATTAAAATTGTAGATGGATTAAAGGTCTGTGCTAGTGGTCAGATAACCTTTTTTGAAATAACCAACAATTAAGCGCAACATCATTTTCAGCTTAGTTTTCTTACGTACCTTTTCATCAACACGTGCATCAAAGGCTTCGTGCATTCTTTCGTACTCTGACATGTCTGGCGATACTAGGATGATTTCATTCTTGCTACAGCCAGTAATATGTTGCCATTTCGCGCAAATCTCGCTCATAAATGGGTGACGTTTGTCAGCTGGCATACCATCTTCTACTGGTAACTGCACGGTTGATGCACAAGACAGCTTACCTGCTATGTAGGATTGTCGATAAGGCAAGTCTAACCAAGCAAATACTAGGCGATAGTCAGCACCAAAGTGGGCTTTATAAGTACTCGAGATAACTGCCTCAAGCTGCTTAATATTGTTATAGCCAAGTGAACCTTCTTGTATTGAGCAAATTACTCGAACCGTTTTCATTTACAAATCCACCTAAAACAAATCAATGTTTAAATTACTGTTTGATTACATCATAGGTAAGGAAGCTTAATTTCGAACAGTGAAAAAATTTACTCACCCTTAATAATTTATCGAATATAAGCTTTTGATATATGGATATTTCATAGAGTAATAACTCTAAAAATAACCTCAAAAATAATGAAAAACTTGGCCATTCAAAATTTTCATAACGTAGCAAAAATAAGTTCATTACCTTGACTAAATTTTATTAAGTACTATCGTGGCACGTTAAACCCCAAGGTAAGATGGATTTAAGATGTCAAACACTCCACTATCAGAAGAGCTTAAACTACGTTCAGGTTCTGTTCTTAAAAACCGAATTTGTAAGTCTGCAATGAATGAAGCCATGGCAACTGGCGATGGCCGAGTAGTAAGACAGTTTGAAGTCTTATACCGTACTTGGGCAGAAGGTGGTTCTGGCTTATTGGTGACTGGTAACGTTATGGTTGATAAGCGCCATGCTAACGAACCATTAGCCGTTGCTGTTGAAGATGAACGCGACATGCATTTATTAGAGCTTTGGGCTCGTGGTGCAAAGTCAAAAGGCGGTCAAATTTGGGCACAGCTAAACCACCCTGGTAAGCAATCACCTAAATTTTTAAACGGTCACCCTGTAGCCCCATCTGCTGTGCCACTAGCTAGCGATATGTTCTTCCCACCGCGTGAGCTAACGGAAGAAGAAATCTTAGATATTATAGAGCGTTTTGCTAACACAGCGAGCATTCTAGAAAAAGCTGGCTTCGATGGTGTTCAGCTGCACGGTGCACACGGTTACTTAATTAGCCAATTCTTATCACCAAATCACAACAAACGTGAAGATAAGTGGGGCGGTAGCTTAGAAAACAGAATGCGTTTCGTTACTGAAGTGTACAAAGCCATTCGTGCTAAGCTAGGTCAAAACTTTGCTGTTGGTATCAAACTAAACTCTTCAGACTTCCAAAAAGGTGGTTTTACGCAAGAAGAGTCAATTGAAGTATGTAAATGTTTAGATGAGCTTGGTATTGATATGATTGAAATTTCAGGTGGTAGTTGGGAAAACCCAGTAAACCGTAAAGGTAACCTGAAAGAGAGCACGAAAAAGCGTGAAGCTTACTTCTTAGAGTTTGCTGAGCAATTAAAAGAAAACGTTTCTGCGCCAATTATGGTAACGGGTGGTTTCAGAAGCCAGGCAGCTATGGAAGAAGCGGTTAATTCTGGTGCAGTTGATGTAGTAGGTATTGCACGCCCATTAGCCGTTGACCCTGATTTAGCTAACAAAGTACTTAACGGCCAAGGTTTCGTTTCAACAGTTCAGCCAATCACAACGGGTATCAAGAAAATTGATCAAATGGCGATCATGGAAATTAGCTGGTACACCGATAACATTCGCCGTATGGGCGATGGCAAAAGTCCGAAGACCAAAGTTCGCGGTATTTGGTCAGTGATCGCGGTACTGTTTAACTTCTGGAAACGTGGTCAAACCGTTAAGCGCGTTCGCGCGTAGTAGGAATAAAGCGCCTACTAAATCTTTAAAGAAAGCAGTCAGAAAATGGGCAAAAGGTGTTAAACCTTTTGCCCATTTTGCTTTTTACAACATTTAATTTTTTAAATTTTCGACAGTTTAACTGTTCTAATCTAGTGATCACCCGCCATTGATGTAGCGCAAACTTCACTCGCTATAGCGCAAGCTTATATACGTTATTCCTATACATTCTATTAACCACATACTATGCTAGCGGGCACAAAAAATTATACACAACAGGCATTTGATGTGATCGATATTTCAGATATCCACATGATCAAGGTGATCAGTGAGGTTGGTAGTATCAATAAAGCTGCTGAATTATTGAGTGTTTCACAACCCACGTTAAGCAAAAAAGTTAGCCGCCTAGAGCAAAAAATTAATATGGAGTTGTTCTTCCGCGACAGCGCCGGCATGATCCCAACGGAAACGGCTCGCCTATTGTTGAGAAAGGGCGATGAGCTGAAAAGTCAGCTTGATATTATCGAGCGCCAGCTGGAATTAATGGCCAATTTAGTCGGCGGCACCGTGCGCGTTGGTGTTGGCCCGATAATCGAACAAGATATTTTACCTAAAGCACTATTAGATTTTGCCGAGCAAGATTATAAATTTAAGATCTCAGTCGTCACCATGTCGTCTGAAGGTTTACTCGACGCGTTAAAGAAAAGCCAAATTGATATTGCGATTGGGCCATTTGCCGCAAACGACGTACCGAACGAATTTATTACGCCGTTTATGAATTACGACAAGCTAGTTGCCGCTGTTCGTAAAGATCATGAGCTCGCGAAAGAGAAGAATGTCAGTCTTGAAGTACTGATGAAATACAAATCCATCACGCCAAATATCCCGAAAAGCCTGGGTAGCCAAGTGACGGATCTACTGCGTGGCCGTCCGTTAGATCCGATGATCATTTGCGATAATTACAATATGGCTAAAACCATAGTGGCTAATTCTGACTACGTCACTGCTGGCCCAGAGACCTTATTCCATAAGGAGTTTGCTAGCGGAGAATTGGTAAAGCTCGACTTTCAAACAGAAGTCTTCTGGCAATGTCGTTGTTTATTAAAACCAGAAAATTTATTAATTCCCGTCGTTAAAGAAGTGGTCGAATTATTCTCGCAATATATGTTGGCCGAAGGTGGTGATGACGATTAGTTGCTGATTGCAAACTCCCTAGCCGAGTGAGTTTTGCTTGGCTAGTTCACTCCCTACTTATCAAAAAATTTTATAGCTGTTGTAAAATAAATTTATTATTAAGATTCATGAATTTCGCATAGCATCCCCGCGTGGAATTTATGGCAAGAATCGGTCTATTCTTCGCCATCTTTATCAGAATTTACCCGATACCCAACTGGTATGGCTTCATTACTTAATGAAGCTGGGGTAGAATGCTCCGCTTTTTGGCGTCGTATGTTGAAGTTTTTTAGTTGTATCGCATACTTTTTCTCTCAGTGAAAGCTAGGATTTTTCTGGCTTGCAGTACACATATCTCTTCTTTTCAAGCATTTCGCTAAATCAATCGTTAAGCAAGGTGAGCCGCTAGTTTTCTAGCGTGTGAATGGACTTTTTGCGACTCTAACGAGTACTTTGCTTTTCAACGAGGTTGCCGCCTTCAGGCTTATGCAACCATTAGAAAACACGAAAGAGTTATTATTAAATCAATGAAAACCAAATCTTTTAAATTAAATCTTATTGCAGCGGGCTTACAAGTTGGAGCCGTTTTATTATCTACTTCTGCAACAGCAGCAGGTTTCTACCTGCACGAGCACAGTGCTAATGGCTTAGGCCGTGCATTCGCTGGTCAAGCAGCACTTGCTGAAAATGCGACAGTGTTATACTCAAACGCTGCCGCGATTACGGAATTCGATAAGGCTCAATTAAGTGCCTTTGCTAGCTACATTGATCCAGGTATTGATATTGACGGCACAGTAACTGTAGGTACTGCCGCGGGTACAGTGACTCACGACGCATCTCATGATGATGTTAGCCCAAGTGCAGTGGTTCCTGCATTTTTCTACGTACAGCCACTAAATGACAAATGGTCTGCGGGTCTAGGTGTATTTGCTAACTTCGGTTTATCAACTGACTTCGATTCAGATTTCAACGCGCTACACTTCGGTGACAGAGCTGAAATCACGAGCTTAGGCATCAACCCAACTATCGCTTATCAAGTGTCAGACGAGTTAAGCTTAGGCTTAGGTGTTACAGCAAGCTTTGTTGAAGCGGAATTAGGTTCTGCTGTTTCTAACGTTATTTCTGATGCCGTTGGCGGTTTAGTACCAGCTGGTGCTCAAATTGCCCAAATGGAAGGTGATGACTGGGGCTACAGCTGGAATGTTGGTGTACTTTGGAAGCCAACAAGCTCAACTAACATTGGTTTAAGCTACCGCTCAGAAACTAAGTTAGAAGTATCAGGTGACTTGTCATCACAAGTGATTGCAAGTGCAAACCAGTCGGGTACGGTTGATCTAGATTTACCTGCAATTGCTGAACTTGCAATTAGCCAACAAATTACTGACGCGCTATCAATTCAAGCAAGTGCTAACTGGTTTGGTTGGAGCAGCTTTGATGTACTAGAAGCTGATTTAGCTGACGGTACTATTTTCCCAATTGCTGAAGAGCACTTTGAAAATAACTGGAAACTAAGCTTAGGTGCAACTTACGAATTATCTGACGCATGGACAGTTCGTGCAGGTTACGCGTACGACGAAGGTGCGGCAACAACTGAGCATCGCACACTAAACATTCCAGATACTGATCGTCAATGGTTCAGTGCTGGTGCGACTTACACTATGGATGAGTCAACGACAATCGACTTCTCTTTATTGAAGGTTTACGGTCGTGAAGTTAGCCTTTCAGAATCTCGTGCCGTTGGCCCGATCAGTTCAGAATTGAATGCTACACAAAGCTCAAATGCGACTATCCTAAGCGCGCAAGTTAACTACTCGTTTTAATTAGCACATTGTCGTTTTAACTAGCACTTTGAAAATAGGCTAAAGTACTAGTCGATTAAAACCGAGTGCTATTGAAGCGATAGAAGCTAGAAAGCAGACAAATTAGTATGTCGGTTTTCTAGCTTTTTTTTATGCGTTTTTATCGGTTTATGCTTGCGAACTACTCGCAACGATAAGTCAGACTAATTTATCCCAAAAACCGACAGCTTCGCTGACTTGTTGATTAGGGCGTGTTGATCTTTCAGGGTTGTTTTTGCAGCAGTCTGTTTGGGTTTTATACAAGGCGGCACTTGTGCAGTGTAGTTATTCTCCATAAATAAGTGCTAACACAGTAGAAAATTCAAACAGGCGCTGCCCTGCGGGTTCATCTAAACGCTTCCTGCTCATTGTTGCTCACTTTTTACATAGAACGACTATGCGACAAAGCGAGCGCCGCGGTCAGAAAGCGTTTAGATTGAACAAAATTCAATCTCGAAAGATCAACACGCCCTAGTACTTGTCAGCTAGAATCTACCACCAATAGTGTCAGCTTCTTGATCCAGTAAATCTATTACCATCTCTTGGCAATCTTGCTTTGTTAACAATCCACCGTGACTAATCCACTCTAAATCAATGACTTCTGTGCCAGGCAAATGACTGTAGGTATATGGGTAAACGATTAAGTCTTGTTTTGAGGCGATCGTGAACACTTTTGTATTGGGAATAAGCGCTTCAAAGCTCGGTAAACTCTTAATAAAATTACCTTTGCTATAAAACATTTTTCTCGTCCATTTAAGCGCAAAACGGGTAACACTGGCCGTGCCTAGATGTGGGCTACCTAGCGTGATGACTAGCCCGATGTGAGGGGCAAGCTCAGGGTGGCGTTGCAGGACTAAACGGGTGATCAAACCTCCCATGGAATGGGCGATCACAACTATCTTGCGATTAGGGTCAATTCGAATGATTTCTTGAATGGCTTGGGCATAACGTTCGACATAAACTTGCGGCGCAATGTAGGGTTTGCCCATATCAATCGCCCACGAATCAAAGCCTTGTGCTGACAGCGTTTGGCGCAAACCATAAAAACAGCTGCCATTCATATAAAAACCATGCACACATAAAATATAAGGGCGATGATCTTTACTGATTTTGATCGGATCTTTTTTGTCGCGCTTGGATATTGCCCACCATACAATTTTGGCAGAGCTGATAATCGCTTCGAGATGAATTCGCCAAAAACCTTGCAGTGTTAATTTCGGATAACTGATGCCTAGTCGCTGATGAGCGTATGCTGAGCGAAAACACAAGGCCAGAATAATAATGCAGGCTAGCAGGTAAATACTGAGTAGATAAAATAACACACTGCTCATCAGTGGCTGACTTCCTTAGTTGTTAATAGCAATAGAATTAAGTAGTTACTTAAATTGATTATACTCGTAAACTTGAAAGTCAGCCGCACTAACTGCACTGAATGAGCAATTAACCGGTTTAGTGAGTTAATTTACGACAAGCGCTCAGCTATTTCTGCTACGGTTTCTTTACCAAAGAACAATTCGTCTCCAATATAAAAACTAGGCGCACCAAAGCTGCCTTTGTCTACTGAATATTGCGTATTTGCTGCCAGCTTTTGCTTAATTTCATCGCTTTGGCATAGCGTCATAATCTCATCGGCTGGCAAGTCTGCTGCAGACAGTACCTCTATCAATACTTGTGCGTCGTCCATTTTTAAGCCTTGTCGCCACATACCATCGAACATGGTATTAACGTACTTCTCAAATACCTGCTCGCCAAGGCTTTGCGCAGCAATTGCGCCACGCATAATCATCAGTGTATTAACTGGAAAATGCGGGTTCAGTTTAAACTTATCGGCTAGCTGATAACGGGTTAAAAATCGACGTAACTCGGCTTGCATATAGGCAAACTTGTTCTTTATTTTTTGGTTCGCCAGAAACGGTGACGTATTGCCTGTTGTTTTAAAAATACCGCCAAGTAGTACAGGTACGTAATCAAAATTAACTGCTTTTTTCTGTGTTAATTCTTGCACTAGAAGGTGGGCTAAGTAGGCATTAGGGCTACCAAAATCAAAGTGAAATTCGACGTTCGTGGTCATAAGTTGCTCCTTGCTTACCATTTTTCTGCATACGGGCGGATATCAAGCTCGAAAGTCCATGCATCGCGAGATTGCTGATGCAGCTGCCAGTATGCTTGTGCGACCGATTCGGGCTTCATTAAACCGTCTTCTGGCAGTGAACTTTCGTCAATACCGCGGTCTTTCATCAACTGATGCACCCATTCTGTATCTACACCGGCATCAATAACTAAGTGAGCTACGTGAATATTTTGTGGGCCCAACTCACGTGCCATGGCTTGTGCAAGCGAGCGTAGACCTGCCTTAGCACTAGAAAATGCGCCAAACCCGGCATTGCCTTTTACGCTCGCAGTCGCTCCTGTAAAGAAGATTGACCCGCGTTTTCTTGGCACCATATATTTCGCCGCTTCACGGCCATTTAAAAAGCCAGCGAAGCAGGCCATTTCCCAAACTTTGTGGAAGACACGAGAAGTGGTTTCTAAAATAGGGAACTGAACATTGGCGCCAACGTTAAAGATCATTACGTCAATTTCGCCTACGGTATTTTCAATTTCAGCAAATACATGCTCAACATTGGCTTCGTCGCGAGCATCTAAAGCAAAGGCTTTTGCTTTGCCTCCGAGTTCACTTATTTCATCGACGAGTGGCTGAAGTTTTTCTACTTTTCTACGCCCTAAACAGACGAGGTAACCTTCTTGGGCGAATCGTTTCGCAATCGCACTACCAATATAGTCACCGGCCCCGACAATTAGCGCGACTTTTTCTGCTGTTGATGACATTACACCTTACTCCTGTTGTTGCTTTTTCTTGTTGTTACTTTTTCATCGTTCCTTGTCGTGCTAGTCCCTGCTCAGAAAAATTTTTTAACGTTAATTTTAACTCTTAAAAAGTGAGCAAGTCATTGGCACGGTTTAAGTATTACTTGTTTGTTTCAAAAATAGCTATTCCATTTTTTGATCGGGGTTAATAAATTTCACTTGCGTTTTTTTTGTTCACAGGTTTAGATAGAGAAAACTGAGTAATTACTCAAATTTTTAGTGTAAGCGCTTAGCTCTCGATATAGAACTAACACATAAAGTGCTGACATTTGGTTCATACGAAAAGCGTGTAGAGAACCCATTAGTGCAAAATCAAAGCAATAAGATACTGAGCTTTGACAATTTAACTAATAAAAGTACCTGATTTGTAATGGAAAATTTAGGTGAGTTAGCGAGTACATCAAACTGTGCATGTTAAGGCATCGAAACAGAGTTGTTAATAATTCAAATACCGACTTGATACAATGGAGAATAGGTGTGCGTTCAACAATTAATAAATATGCGATTAAGTGTCTTTCGACATTTTTCCCAACGAAAAAGCCAACGCTATTTCAAGGGCAGGGAGCAACGACTAAGTTAACGGAATTAATGGTGGTCAATGGTCACAAAAGGCCATTAATAATTGTTGATGGTTTTCTTAATGCCAATGGCGCGATAAAAAGCACCGTTGAAAGCTTCACACAGGCGGGCTGCGAAGTCTCTGTATTTGACGAAGTTGCAGCAAACCCAACCTTTAAAATTGTTGAAGATTGCCTCAGCTTAGCGATAGCCAATAAATGTGACAGCGTGTTGGTTGTCGGCGGTGGTTCGGCGATTGATACAGCTAAAGTGGTGAGCGCAGCGCTAACCAATGGCGCGGTGTCGAGCAAGCTGATTGGCATGCTAAAAGTCAAAAATCCTCCGTTACCACTTTATGCGGTGCCAAGTACATCAGGTACGGGTTCTGAGGTTACTGCAATCGCAGTTATCTCTGATACCAGCACCCATAAAAAACAGTTCTTTATTGACCCTAAATACGTGCCTGTGTCGGCTGCGTTAGACCCTGAGTTAATTGCGAGCTTACCGCCAGAAATGACGTCTACAACGGGTATGGATGCTTTAACACATGCGATTGAGGCTTATACGTCAACCGTAAAATTTAGCGATGCGGAGCGCGATGCGGTTTCTGCGATTCGATTGTTGGTGAAGTATTTACCTATTGCTTACCAAGACGGTAGCGACTTGCATGCCAGAGAAATGGTGGCACTAGGTTCATTTCTAGCAGGCTATGCATTTAGTAAAACCGGTCTTGGCTATGTGCACGCTATCTCTCATCAAATTAGCGCGCATTACAATACCCCGCATGGCCTAGCTAATGCCGTGATATTGCCGAAAGTACTGCGTTACAACCAAAGTGTTTGCCAATCTCGATTTGCTGAATTAGAACGTGCTTTAGCTACACAGCCAAAGTCTTTAGATGAAAAAGTGCTTGCTGCAGATTTTATCAAGCGTATTGATCAACTATCAGAAGAAGTGCAAATTCCGGCAACATTGGAAGGCTTAAAAGATAGCGACTTTGATGCAATTGCGCGCGATGCGTTATCTGAGGCAAAAGAATCTTATGCGGTTCCTAAAGTAATGAAGGCATCAAACGTTAAAACAATTCTGCAAGCTATTGTGAATGGCGAGCGCAATGTTGTTTTTGCTTAGCGCATAGTTCAATAGCGCAACATGCTGCACCAATGCATTTGCGTAAACAAAAGATAAGCCCGTGAATCAAAGTCGCTTGATTCGCGGGCTTTTTATATCAACCCTACTTATGCAGATTCGTTAAGCGCTAGTGGTAGCGAACGAAGGCGCTTGCCGGTAGCGGCATAAATTGCATTGCCAATCGCTGCTGCGATAGGAGGCACGCCTGGTTCACCTACACCTGTTGGCGGCTTGGTTGACGGCACAATATAAACGTTAATTTGTGGTGCTTGCGGATAACGCATGATCGGATAGTCATGAAAGTTCGTTTGCGTTATTTGGCCTTGCGCAATCTTAACTTGGCTGTTCAATGCGGCCGACATGCCGAAAATAATACTGCCTTCCATTTGCGCTTTGATAACGTCGGGGTTGATCGCGACACCGCAATCAATAACGCAGGTAACCGAGTGTACAATAATTTTATCTGCCTCAACTGAAACATCAGCAATTTGTGCTACTGCTGTTTTTAATGAACGATGCACAGCAACGCCTAGGGCGCGCTTGCCTCTGCTTGATGACTCTGGGCTTGTTGATGCTGGTTTAGTTGGCCAATTAGCTTGTTTGGCAGCAATGCTAAGCACTTGCTTTAGCCCTTCATCTTTTAAGTTTTTCAAGCGAAATTCGATAGGGTCATGTGCGGCTTGGTAAGCGAGCTCATCAATAAAAGTTTCCTTAAAAAATCCACTGAGTGAATGGCCTACGCCGCGCCAGTAGCCCGTGCGAATGCCTGGATCGTAAGTGACATTGCGAATTTCACAATGCTCAGGCAAGTAGTCTTCAAATAAGCCCTCAACACTGGAAGTTTCATTCTTCCAGTTGTTGATCACATCGCCGCCGCGTTTTGCCAGCCATGCAGAAACGCCGGAAGGCACAAAGGCTGGCAGCACAGCAGGCAAGGCTTCTGGCAGCACATAGGGGAAAATATTAGGGCCAGCTCGTCGGCCACTGAGTACTTTTAAATAGCCATTATCATCAACTTTCGCTTGATATTGAATAAGTGCTGGAGGTCGATAATAGTCATTGTGCAAGTCTTCAGTGCGCGACCAAATAAGTTGAATCGGTTTATTGGTTTGCCGGGCGATGTGAGCCGCTTCTAAAACATAATCTACGCCAACACGTCGACCAAAACCGCCGCCCATAAATTGGTTGTGCAAGCTAACCTTGTCGCGATCAAGGTCGAGCAGATCAGCAACACCATTGCGGGCAAATTCTGGCGCTTGCGTACCGACCCAAATATCACATTGCTCATCATTGATATGAACAATACAGTTCATTGGCTCCATGGTCATATGGGCCAGATAAGGTGCGAAATAAGTCGCGCTATGATGATTTAGCGCTTGGTATTCGTCATCGTTTAGAGCATCAGAACCACCACCTTGTTTAAACGCTTCAACACCGGATTCTTGTGATAGTTTTTGCGTTAGGTGTTGCGGTAACTCATTACTATTGAATGTCGCTAAATCCCCTTGTGACCAATTGATTTCGATCAGAGGAATCGCTTGTTGTACTTGCCAATAGTGTTTAGCAACAATGGCAAGACCTGTAGGCACCGCGACAACATCGGTTACCCCCTCTAGCGCAAGCGCTTTGCTGGCATCAAAATCGACAAGTGTTGAATCTATACTTGGCCCGTGGATAACGGTTGCACGATGTAAATTAGGCACATTTTCGCCCAAATCGATACCATAGCTTGCTTGCCCTGTGACTTTGGCTGTAATGTCGATTCGTTTGCTGTGTTTGCCAATGTGCTTAAATTCGCTAGCGGCTTTAAGCGGGGCATTGTCAACGGGAGTTAGCTGAGCTGCCGCTTGAATAAAATCACCCATTGGGTATTTGTTGTCTTGGAATACAACAAAACCATTGTTAAGGGTTAGCGCATTTCGGTGAATACTGGGGTCAGTATTGAGGAGAGTGCTTAGCTGAGTGCTAGCAGCCTTGAGTATCGTTTCTCGCGCATTCGCAGCAGCTTGGCGAAGCGGTAGGTAGTGTTCGCGAATACTGCTGCTGCCCCACGTGCCTTGCATGTTGTAACCGGTATTGGTGTAGGTTTTATCAACTGGAGCAAAATGCACATTAATGCGCTCAGGGGCAATCGCCAGTTCTTCGGCGATGAGTGTGGTTAGCCCGTGGTAAATACCTTGCCCCATTTCATCTCGTGGTAATACAAAGTGCACTTCACCTGTGGCAAGAATTTGAATAAAGCCTTCATCTTGATAACTAGCGCTACTTATTTGCGCAAAGGCATTGGGTTTTGCCGCACAACCTGAAACGGGAACAATTAAACTGGCACCAGATGCCGCTGCAAGCTTAGTACTTAACTTGAGAAAGCCACGACGAGTAATAGTCATTACATTGCCTCCCCTGTAGCTTTTACTGCTGTGCCAGCTTCGTTAGGCACTTCTCGCTTAGCGGGTTCATATATTTCGACGCCATTGGCATTATTGCTAGACGAAGCGCTAGTGTTTATCGGTGATTCTTTGAGTGAACTTTGCTGCAAAGATTGCTTGTTGTTGATCACTCGCTTAATCGCTTTCTCAATTCTTGGGTAAGTACCGCAACGACAGATATTGCCTGCCATCGCCGCTTGAATATCTTTGTCACTCGGATTGGTATTCTTCTCTAATAATGCCAACGCCGACATGATTTGTCCTGACTGGCAATAACCACACTGTGGCACATTTTCATCGACCCAAGCTTGTTGCACAGGGTGCAATGTCTCGCCATCCGCAATACCTTCAATTGTCGTTATCCTTTGATTATTAGCAGCACTGACAGGCAGTACACATGTGCGAACAGGCTCACCATTTAAATGCATAGTACAAGCACCACATAAGCCCATACCGCAGCCAAATTTGCTTCCTGTTAGGCCAACGACTTCACGCACTACCCAAAGTAAAGGTGCGTTAGGATCAACATCTAGTGCTGTAGGTTTACCGTTAATTTCAAACTTGATCATCTTGTTTTTTAGCCGGTTCGAGGCAATTCGTTCGATTTTCTTCGATTATAGAGATATTTAATTCGTGCGTGTTATTCCTTTTTTTGTTTAGTGATAGCAAAGTTGGCTTGAAGTTTTCGCTCGTGGCTAGCGTATTGTCTTAATTTGGTTAATATAAGCGTTTTGCAATAATCATGAGATGACAATGTTTACGGAATCTTTTACGCCACATTTTAGTGATACCGACGCGCTTGGTCACATTAACAATACAAAAGTTCCCATTTGGTTTGAAGGCGCTAGAACCCCAGTTTTTAGGATTTTTACGCCAACCTTAGATACCGCAAACTGGCCACTTATTTTGGCCAAAATTGATGTGTCATTTGAAGCGCAAATGTATTATGGCGAGACCATGGAAGTGCGCACCGCAATTAGCCGAATTGGTGGCTCTTCATTTGATGTTTACCAAGAGCTTTGGCAAAACGGCCAGCGAGTTGCCAGTGGCACTGCAGTTATGGTGCACTTTGATTTCAAACAGCAAAAATCAGCGGTAATTCCAGAAAATATTCGTCAGCTGTTAACCGAACATTTAGTCGAGTCTTCATCTGACGCTAGCTAGCTCTGGGTTGGTATTGCTAAACATCTTTCAGGGACGAGATTTTTAGATCAGATAAAGATCTTTTACTGTTGCATCGAGCCACACGGTGGTAGAATCGATCAGCTAAGATGATCAATTTTCTATCGTGCGCCTGTGAGCGAATAACGATGGTTTTATAGTCAGTACGTGTTGCTTACTGTCAGATATTGAATAGGAAATATACATGGCCAGTCGTGGTATTAATAAAGTAATTATTGTAGGTAATTTGGGCCAAGACCCAGAAGTTCGTTTTATGCCAAACGGCGGCGCTGTGGCTAATTTTACCGTTGCAACCAGTGAAACTTGGAAAGACAAGCAAACGGGTGAGCAAAAAGAGAAAACTGAGTGGCACCGTATTGTCATGTATCAGCGTCTTGCTGAAATTGCTGGCGAATACCTGAAAAAGGGTTCAAAGGTATACTTAGAAGGTCGCCTGCAAACGCGTAAGTGGCAAAACCAGCAAGGTCAAGATCAATACACGACTGAAATTATCGTTAACGACATGCAAATGTTAGATTCTCGTGGCCAAGGTCAAGGTGGTTTCCAACAGCAAGGCGGTTACAACCAAGCACCTCAGCAGCAGGGTGGTTTTAAACCAGCAGCGCAACAAGGTGGCTTCAACCAAGCGCCTCAACAGCAGGGCGGCTTCAATCAAGCACCAGCGCAGCAGCCAAACCAAGCGCAAGGTGGTTTCAATCAAGCGCCAGCGCAGCAGCAAGGCGGTTTTAACCAAACGCCTCAGCAGCCAAGCCAAGCGCAAGGTGGTTTCAATCAAGCACCTGCTCAGCAGCCAAGCCAAGCACAAGGTGGTTTTAACCAAGCGCCTCAGCAGCCAGCAGCGCCTAAGGTAAACCCACAAGAACCAACTATCGACTTTGATGACGATATTCCGTTCTAACGAGTGTATTTTTACACGCTACTAGATAGCTAAATGGTGATTTAAGTGTATAGTCGCCAATAAAACAAAACCCAGCAACTAGGCTGGGTTTTTTAATTTTTGCTTAGCAAGCATTGTCAGTTTTACATTTGCGATTGTAAGTAGTTACTTAGCCCAATCTTATCAATTAAACCTAGTTGCTGTTCTAGCCAGAATGCGTGGTCTGACTCGGTATCGTTAATAAGCGTTTGCAACATGTCACGGCTAACGTAGTCTTGCTTGCTTTCACAAAGTGCCATTACGTCTTTAAGTTTCGCATCAACTGCGTATTCAACTCGTAAGTCACTGGCGAGCATTTCTGGTACGTCTTTACCTATTTTCAGGCCTTCACGTTTGACCATATCTGGTGTGCCTTCTAGAAACAAAATGCGTTCGATAAGCAGTGAGGCGTGGCCCTTCTCATCATCGAATTCATGGTCTATGCGTTCGAATAATTTATGTAGGCCCCAGTCATGATACATTCTGGAGTGGATAAAATACTGATCCATTGCTGCAAGCTCATAGGCAAGCAGGTCATTTAAGCTGTCGATTATTGCTTTATCACCTTTCATTGTTGTCTCCTAAAGCTGTGCTTGTAGGTATTTCTCAATACCCATGTTTGCTATTTGATACTCTTGCGTTTCGATCCAATCGATATGTTCTTCTTCACCTTCGAGGATCTCGGTCAACATGTCACGGCTCACAAAGTCTTGCTCGGTTTCACACAAGGCAATAGCCTCTTGCAATACGGTGCGTTGGCCTAGTTCAAACGTGTAGTCGCATTTGAGCATTTCCGTGGTCTCTTCGCCAATGGCTAGTTGGCCAAGTTGTTGTAAATTAGGTAGGCCCTCTAGAAAGAGGATACGTTCAATGAGCTTGTCAGCCTGCTTCATATCGAGAATCGATTTTTTGTAGCATTTTTCGTTAAGTTGGCTGAAACCCCAATTTTTGAAAATTCTAGCGTGCAGGAAATATTGATTGATCGACGTTAGCTCGGTTGTTAATACCTTGTTTAACATCGCGATAGTGTCGGTTTGCGATTTCATGATATTGTCCGTAATGAGTAAAGGGCAATATCAGTATAGTGGGGATATAGGGGAATGCAAAAAATACAACAAAGTCAATGACTTGTTAAAAATAATGATTATCAATTAGGTTATTGATAGCAGCTTGTTTTAGTTAGCCAACATCTTTAAACAGGCTTTCATCAACGATGGTAGTGTCGATAATTTGTTGAGTAAGTTTCACACAGGTACCGCATTGTGAGGCAATATCAAGCTGCTGTTTAAGTTCGCGAATTGAACCTACACCTTGCTCGATAACCATTTGTTTGATTTGCTTATCTGTAATGCCTTTGCAGATACAAACGTACATCGGTACCTCTTAAATGATCTGGAATATAAAAACGCAAGTGATAATAGTTATTATTTGATTTGTGATCAAGCAGTAATTTGAGCGGAATTTCTAAGCTATTAGCACAAAAGGATTTTTATTTTCTGAAGCTTTTAGCAGTTAGCTTAACTGGTATGAAAAACTGAGATAAAAAAAAGCCTAGCTAACATTACGTTAACTAGGCTTCTTTAGTGAAAACGGACAATCAAGGTTGATTACACTAATAGTAAATATCCTGTTTGTTGTGGACTTGAGGGTCTTCAACTAACTCCTCAAAATTAACTTCAAAACTGCTGTTATTGTCGTTGTCAGCTATGTATACGGTACGTGTAGAGCTGTCTATCCATGTTACGGTGCCGCTTCCTTTTTTACTGCCGCACTTCATGCCTATATGAATATCGTTAAACTCCATTGTTCCTCCTAAAAAGAAAAGTTGAGATATACCGCAGATGTTTAGATTAAACGTTCTACTGATAGTTCCCAGATCACAATTTATGTTCAGTTTTGTGTAAAAAACAAACAGGCGAATTACCAGTATAGAAGTAAATCAGTAGCTTGCTAGCTTTTCGGAATGTTTTTAAAAAGTACTTAAAAATTAGTGGTTAAGGTGAGAATAGTGCACCAAGTGTAGTTGCTTTTTCAGCGCCAGTCACGGCAGGCATGTTACTAGGCAGCTGGTTGATATAAGCAAAGGCAAGCCAAGCAAATGCCATTGCTTCGAGTTGGTCGCCGTCTATTTTCAGTTGTTCTATTGCAGCAACAGAAACATTATCAAGCTCTTTTGCTAACGCCTTTTGAAGTGTCGAATTTAAACGGCCACCGCCACAAAGCCAAACTGCGCAGGTTTGTGTTGAACCTGAGGTGAGTTTCTTTATTTGATCAGCGATAGTTCGTGCCGTCAAATTAAGTAGGGTCGCTTGTACGTCTTCTGGCTTGTGCGCTTGGTTGTCCAAATGCTTATTTAACCATGCGAGGTTATATACTTCGCGCCCCGTACTTTTCGGTGCGGGTTGTGTGAAGTAGTCGTGACTTAGCAGGGTGTTTAGTAATTCTTGATTGCAAGTGCCTGAAGCTGCCCACTCGCCATTCTTATCAAAGTAATTGCCTTGATGATGCAGTTGGTACCAATCATCGAGTAAGCAATTGCCGGGGCCAGTATCGTAGCCTTGAACATCTTGATTATTGCTTGGTAAGAAAGTTAGGTTGGCGATTCCGCCAATATTAACAATAACATTGTGATGACTAGCCGCAGGTGTGCCAGTTATAAGAAATTGATGAAATGGCGGCACGAGCGGCGCGCCTTGGCCACCAAGTGCGATATCTTTTAAGCGAAATTGGCCAACAACCTCAATCCCAGTTAAACAGGCTAATGTTTGGCTACAGCCAATTTGCAAGGTAAAAGGGTGTGTTTCTTCTTGGCTTGCTAGTGACGGACGGTGGCGAATGGTTTGGCCATGGTTTCCTATCGCGATAATTTGCTCAGCACCGACGTTCGCATTAATAAGCAATGTTTTTACCGCACTGCTAAATTGTTTAGCAAGCGCTTTATCTAGGCGTCCCATTTGCTCTATTTCGTTATCACTGCTGAGATAAAGCGAAGTGATTTGCGACTGGGTTATCTCGTCATAGGCTTGATAATGGCTAGCGACAAGTACGGGTTTACCTTGACTGAAATCGACAAGAGCAACATCAATACCGTCGGCGCTAGTGCCCGACATTAAACCAACATAATAACGCGTCATTGTCAGCCATTTAGCCGTTGTTGCTTTTGGTGCCTTGCATGGCTAATAACGCTTGCTTTGAGCCATTAAGCTCTTGAATGCGCTTTTGTGCAACGGCAGCAAATGCTTGTTTGTACTTTTTCGCGATCGGTTTTGCATCTGGTAGTTTAACCGTGCGTGGGTTACGGTGCGTACCGTTAACTAAGAATTCATAGTGCAAGTGTGGTGCTTGTGACATGCCAGTTGAGCCAACGTATCCAATGACTTCACCTTGCTTAACGCGTTGGCCTTTTTTCACAGCTCGTTTAGAGAAATGTAGGTATTTAGTAACGATACCGTCGCCATGTTGAATAAATACATAGTTGCCATTGTACTTGTTATAAGTCGAATGGGTGACTTTACCATTGCCTGCCGCAACTACCGGTGTGCCCGTTGAAGCTCTGTAATCTACGCCATTGTGCGCTTTCCAACGTTTTTGGATAGGGTGGAAGCGGCGAGGCTTAAAGTTAGAGCTGATATAACGGAAATTAACGGGCGCTCGTAAAAATGCCTTGCGCATACTTTTGCCTTCCGGCGTGTAGTATTCGTCGTCAGTGAAGCGAATAGCCTTAAATTCTTCGTTTTGGTTCACAAACTCTGCCGCCAGAATTTTACCTGGGCCTATGTATTCACCGTCAACATAGCGGTTTTCATAAACAACGTGAAAGCTGTCGCCTTTGCGAATATCTAGCGCGAAATCGATATCCCAACCAAAAATATTGGCGAGCGAGATAATTTGGTTATCGTCTAAGCCAGCGCTGATACCTGCATTCCAAAAACTTGAATTAATGATGCCATGCGCAAAGGTTTCACGTACTTCAACTGCTTTTTCTTCAGTACGAGTTTGGTAGCTATCGTCAATACGCTCAACGTACAAGGTTTTGATTTTCGACAGCGGATAAGCCAATGACACCAACTCACCTTGCTCGTTTTTACCTAAGCGTAGCGTATCGCCAACGTTAATTTTCTTGAGCTGTTTGGCTGCCTTATCAATTTCATAAGTGGTGCGCGCACTTAGGCCAGCACGCTTAAAAATTTTAGCCAGTGAATCACCTTTTTTAACCCTTGCTGTTTGCCATTTTAATGCTGGCGTTTTAGGCTCTGGTGCTTCAATTTCTTGCTTACCAGTGGGTTGCGGTAAATTGTTAGCAAGTGTTTCAGTAGGTGAGTTTTGCGTGTTTTTTGAGCTTTTTTCTTGAGTAATGCCTTGTGATTTTTCACTCGCCGTGACTTCTGCAACACCTTGCGCGGTAACTTGGTAACGTTTGCCAACTTCCAATGCAGGTGTTTGTTTGCTGGCGGTTGCTTTCTCTGATGGCAACAGCAACGACAGTACAAGTAGCGAGGACACTACGCTGATCACTACCTTGTGCTGTTTAGGCAGTGATAAATATAAATTTTTTATATTTTTCAATTGGCTACTACTCAAGTGATCAACTAGGAACAAAAACAATTGTGCCACTATAACAAAAAAATACAGCTTAAACAGTAACAGGGTTTTATCCAGCCCCTAATTTACAGTAGAATCGGCGACCTATTGATGAATAATATTGACCGATGTGGAGCGAGTTACATGACTGATGTCAGCCAAGCGTTTGCTGAAATTAAACGTGGTGCCGAAGAAATTTTGCTAGAAGATGAGCTGTTAGAAAAGCTCAAGCAAGGTAAACCATTAAAAATTAAAGCAGGCTTTGATCCAACAGCTCCAGATTTGCACCTAGGTCATACGGTTCTGATCAACAAATTACGTCAGTTCCAACAGTTAGGTCACGAAGTCATTTTCCTTATTGGTGATTTCACTGGCATGATCGGTGACCCAACGGGTAAAAACGTTACTCGTAAGCCGTTAACGCAAGAAGATGTACTTGCCAACGCTGAAACCTACAAAGAGCAAGTTTTTAAGATTCTAGACCCTGCAAAAACACGTGTGGAATTTAACTCGACATGGATGGAAAAGTTAGGTGCTGCAGGCATGCTTAAACTGGCTTCACGCCAGACCGTAGCACGTATGATGGAGCGCGATGACTTTAAAAAGCGCTATGCAGGCGGCCAAGCAATTGCCATTCACGAATTTATGTACCCACTTGTTCAAGGTTGGGATTCTGTAGCACTTGAAGCTGATGTTGAGCTTGGTGGTACCGATCAAAAGTTCAACTTATTGATGGGTCGTGAACTACAAAAAGTGGAAGGCCAACGCCCGCAAACGGTATTGATGATGCCATTACTTGAAGGCTTAGACGGTGTTCAGAAGATGTCTAAATCACTGGGTAACTACATTGGTATTACTGACACGCCAACGGAAATGTTCGGCAAGATCATGTCAATTTCTGATGATTTGATGTGGCGCTACTACGACCTACTAAGCTTTAAGCCGATTGAAGAAATCGACGCATTCAAGCAGCAAATAGCAGATGGCGCCAACCCGCGTGACGTGAAAATTGAATTAGCGAAAGAAATTATCGCACGTTTCCACGATCAAGCGGCGGCAGATGCAGCTCACCAAGAGTTCATTAACCGCTTCCAAAAAGGTGCGATGCCAGACGAAATGCCAGAGTTAACCGTTGCCACCACAGACGGTGTAATTGCCATCGCCAACTTACTGAAAGAAGCGGGCTTAGTGGCTAGTACCTCTGAAGCGATGCGTATGATTAAGCAAGGCGCTGCGAAAATTGATGGCGAGAAAGTAGCAGACAATAAAGTACAAGTTGAAAGTGGTACAACGGCTGTTTACCAAGTCGGTAAACGCAAATTTGCACGTGTGACAACTGCGTAACAAATCAGCCTTATTGATATTTAAAAAAACCAGCAAGTTTGCTGGTTTTTTTATGCTTGTATTTTCTTGGTCACTCGGTAGGCTAACTGACAAGAATCGTTAAATAATAAACAATAATCTATGCGAATCAGCTCGCCTAAACGCTTTTTTCAATTCACTAAGTTTGCTCGCCGCTTGTGCTGCCTTAGCGCTTTTTTCTTGCTAACAGCTTGCAGTTCACAACCTAAAATTGCCATTGTGAAATATCAGCCGATTTTTGATTTTAGCCAAGTGCAAAGCTATGGCTTGTACCAGCGTAATGACGAATTTAACGACTGGCAGCTAATCAGCGATAGTCTGCGTAATGGCATTGAGCTGGCAATCGAGCAAGCAATGGATAGCCAAGGTTTCGCGTTTAAAGACAGCAGCGAAGCAGATGTGATCGTAACCTACTATGTTATGCGTCGCAGTGCTCGTAGTTTTAAAACCTACAATCGTGGCGTTAACTATTGTTCATACTGTTTAACGAATAGCAAAACAGGTACGCGTGCCGAGCGATTAGATATCAAAGCGGGGAGTTTAGTGATTGATGTGATTCAGCCTAAACATCGACGCTCTATTTGGCGAACGAACTACCCACTTGGCCTGAACGAGAAAGACACCAGTATTGAAGTGAATGCAAAAATTAGTTTTGCGGTCGCGGCAATGCTCAAGCAATTTAGCCAAACTCAACAATGGATTACCTCGCATGCCACTTAGATCTTCTGGTGATCGAATGGGACAAAACACCTTACAACAGGCAATTTTTAGATGGTTGATTATTGCTTGTGTGGTGCTAGCCTTGCTGACTAGCGTGTTATTAGCGTTAGGTTACATGCTCAAGGAAAATGAACGCAAAACCAGAGCATTGATAGAAGCATCCCAACCTGCTCACCAATCCACACGCCCACGCGCCCAGCAGGCATTAGAAGCACAACCACATGCTGAGTCTATAAACCCTTTAATTGAATTGACTGATGACCTTTTGCCTACACCTGAACAGTCGCAACTAACACTAGCCACTCAAAATAGTGAGGAGAGCGCAGAAAGTGAGGTTGAGGCAAAGGTGAAAGCACAGCTATTAAAAGACTTAGCTCGCTTGCGCCAATTAGAACAAGCGAAACAGACCATCTTGAATAATTTAGTTTGCCAAGATGTTAGTCAATGCCATTTTGTTGATACAAGCTCGATCGAACTCGGTTGCGTTGTTGCCGTAAATACCATAGGTAAAAGTATGTTAAGTAAAGCGCAATTTGTGCAAACGTTCAGCCAAAATGACAGTGAATGTGAAGAGCGAATTAGCGAGCTTTCACTGACTTGCCATCACAATATGTGTTCCATTGAATAGAACACTTACAATCCCTACTAAACACATTATTGAACTCACTAAGCCACTACCGCTAAGCTATTTTCAATAAACTATTGTCACCAAGTGATGCTCGCATCTTCGTTTGGCTTGGGTATAATGCCGAACATCTTCCGATAACAGTGTAATTACTATGTCTTTCCCCAATGATGAAACGGGTAATGTCCTGCAGGAAATGCAGCAAGCAGGCATTGAGTTAAATGAAATGCATGATGTTGTGTTTTTTCAATTATTTGAGCAAAAAGCGCAAGCGGAGCAATTGGTTGCTCACTTACAAGCAGTAGCGCCAGATATGGTAGTAGAGCTTCATCCCGATGAAACGCCGAATGTTTGGGACGTTGACTGTACGGTGCGCATGGTACCAAGCTATGAAGGGATCGTCGCCCAAGAAGCCGAATTTGAGCAACTTGCGGCCAAGTTCAGTGGTTACAACGATGGCTGGGGCATTGAAGCCTAGCTGTTTTTCGTTAATACGTCGTGTGTGATTAGCAGCACCCACGACGAGTAGGCCAAATTCTATCGCTAATCAGCTATTGTTATCTTTGTCACGAATATGGAAGGCTGGCAAAGATACTCGCCAATAAATAGCCGCTAGGCGCAATAAGAGTGTTGTAAGAATCGCGGCAATCAACGTCAAAGTGTGATCTTGGCCATACCAAGAGAGCAGGGCAAACAAGCTACTTCCTAACATGGCAGCAGTTGCGTATATCTCTTGTCGTAAAATTAGTGGAATAACATTACACAAGACATCGCGGATCATACCGCCCGCTACCCCGGTGATAGTGCCTAAAACAACTGCCGCAGGAATTGGGGCCCCTAGCGACAAAGCCTTTTCCGTACCAACCACTGCAAATAGCGCCAAGCCAAAGGCATCGGCTATTAATAAAAATCGTGTCGGTATACGTTTGGGGCGGCGAATAAATAAAATGGTTAACAGCGCCGTTAAGCAAATCACCCATAGGTAGTAACTGTTGGCCAGCCAAAACACGGGCGCATCAAGAATGATGTCGCGAATGGTGCCTCCGCCTATCGCTGTCACGGCAGCAAGCACAATGACGCCGAATGGGTCGAGTTTAAAGCGTCCTGCCATCAGTGCGCCGGAAAGGGCAAAAACAACCGTACCAAATATATCTAGCCAGAATAACAACTCGGTCATTTAACCCAATTACTCCAAAGTTTTCAGCGGTAAACCGTTAGCTTGCCACGCAATAATGTCGCCAGTTAAATGCCAAATATTGGAATAACCTTGTTTGCGAAGTAATTGCTCAGCAACTGCCGCCCGTCTACCAGAGCGACAATAAACAATGATGTTGGCTGCCTTATCACTTGGCAGTAAAGTGAGATTATTGGCCAGTTCCGTATGGCTAATATTGATTGCCGATTGAATATGGCCAGTTTTAAATTCTTCTGCGGTGCGCACATCTAGCAGCGTATAGCCACTGGTGAGTGGTGCATTGACTAGGCTCAATACGTGCTCCTGTGACACGCTTGGCCGCTCAGATGCCCAGACAAAACTGGTAACGGTAACGAGTAGCAATTGCAGGCTAGCTGCTAACTTATTCATTTGAACCCTTAGTAATAGATAAAAGTATTTTCTAGTTTTTAAAGCTTAGGTTATGACGCTCAAGTTTTATGTATAAAGGTATGTCGCATAACTTTACTCAGTTTAATTATAGCGATGTTACGATCACGAACAGTATATGGCATGTAGGCAATAGCAAATTAGCTCAGGCTTTGGCTCGCTGCCCAAGCAAACACGTAATAACTAACGACTAAGATAACCAGTAGGGTATTGATCCGCCCAATAAATTGGTAAGCCTGACTAATCGTATTGATGTCTGGCGCGCGCCCTTTAGGATTAAACTCGATGCGTCTTAATTTTTTACCTTCATACATAGCCACACCCGCTAACTTGGTATTTAGTGCAATAGCAAAAAACTGCAGTAAAGCATCATTATTTAATTGGAATATTTTCGGTAAGGTTAATCGCCATAACAGGGTTGATTGTTGGCCAAGAGATAACAACAAACCGGCGAGCAGGAAAAGTCGACTCGGCAACCAAGTAATCAACTGTGATAGCGCATTTACAAAGCCGCCAAAGTGCATCATGTTGCTGCGTTTAGGGTTCCAAGCGTAATGCATTTCCAACAGTAAGCGATAACTAATAGCCGCCAGTGCGCCGCCCACAAGATAAATCGCAATGACGCTGACCGTAAGTTGCATGTGTTTGATAATCAGCGCTTCAATGGTTGCTTTGGACAACCCCATGGCAGAAAGCTGACTGGTGTCTCGCAGTACAAGCCGTTTAAGGGTTTGTTTGGCCTTATAATTATCGCCAGCGCGCAGTGCTTTAGAAATCGTTTTCGCGTTGGGTACAAGCGTTAATGAACCAAGCGCAAAATACAGCAATAGCCCCTGCCAGAGCTCTGGAATCGCAACGAAATCGGCAAATAGCCATAGAATTACCCACAATGGGGTGAAGGTGACGATAACAGCGACAAAGCCTGAAATGCTTTGCTGACTTTGGCCGTTTTCAGCTTTGTTGACTTTGTTAGCCAGTTGCAAACAAAAGAATTGAAAAAATTGCCAGGGGTTATGTGCTGCAATGGTTTGCAGCACACGCTTAACCAGTAATACCGCCAACAGTAAAACAATACTTTCAAATTGTGGTGGTATTGCGGCAAACCAGTCCATTAGTTAAGAGTCACGCCCTCTAGTGAGTTGATCATATTGATCACTAACTCAGATGAGTTAACAGACGCGGTTTCCAAGTAGGCTTCAAATGAGGTTGGAGATTCTTTGCCTGCAATATCAGACATTGAGCGAATAACGACAAATGGCACGTTAAATTTGTGACAAGTTTGTGCAATCGCGGCACCTTCCATTTCAACTGCTGCCATGGTTGGGAAATTGGCACGTGCTTTAGCGATATCTTCATCGGCAGTCATAAAGGTATCACCCGTTGTGATCAAGCCAACTAGCGTATTAATACCGTCTAGTTTTTCAATCCCAGCTTTTGCTGCTTCAACCAATGCCGGGTGCGGAATAAAAGCGGCTGGGTTAGCTGGCAATTGACCAATTTCGTAACCAAAAACGATAAGATTAACATCGTGGTAGCGTACTTCAGAGCTAACAACAATATCACCCACTTTAAGTGATTGTTCAAAACCACCCGCAGAGCCCGTATTGACGACATAATCAGGCGAAAACTTGTCGATCAATAAAACGGTAGCTAGTGCTGCGGCAACTTTACCAATACCTGATTGAACAATAACTACATCGTGCCCATTTAGCTGGCCTTCGTGAAACTCGAAGCCGCCGTGTTGGGTTGTCGTTGGGTTAGTTAAGGCTGCTTTTAAAATGGCAACCTCTGGCTCCATTGCGCCAATAATACCTGCTTTCATCGGAAATCTCGGTTAATAATAGTTAGCGCGATTATACGCCATTACACATTAACAGCCACTGGTAACTGTGCCAATACGTGGCTCAGCACCCGTTTTAGGGTTGAAATAATAAGCGTAGCAGGCGTCAGCTAATCGGTAGCCTTGTGGCCAAACCAACATCAAGCCGTTGCTATTGGCTGGGCTTGGTGTGAAATCTAAGCTGGGGGCAGTGTTTTGGTTACCAACACCACACAAGTCATTAATGGTGCACTCTGCAGTGGGGTTGGTAAAAGTAATGTTTTGACCAACATTAAGTAAGAATTGCCATGCGTTAGCCCAGTGACCACTGGCATAACCTTGCTCGATCGCAACGTTGCTACCGTTCACCGTAATATTACCGTCTTCTATATTGTCAACGCGTGCTTTGGCTGCAACCAATGATGAACTTGAAGCGATGGCTCCGGCTACCCCTTCGATAACGGCTTCGCGGCTGTCAGAGGCAAGGTCAATAAAGCGCGGCGCAGCAACGGCGGCTAAAATGCCAAGAATAACAATAACAACAACAAGTTCGATAAGGGTAAAACCCTGATGGCGTGATTTCATAATTACAACTTTTTAACAACGATAATTGGGCGCAAGATTATCAAGTTTGACGGGGCAAAGCAAAGCTAGCCCGAAGCTCAGGTAGAGTTGGGCTAGCTAGAAAAAGTGAAATTTAAAGGCTAGTTTAAGTGAACTAGCTGAAGCCTATTTAGTGGGGCATCGCCGCCATTGATGGCGTGGCTAGAGATGGAGTTTGAGCAGCCATTTCTTTAGCGGCATTGGCTGTAATAACCCCCGCATTTCTTGGGCGTGCTTTCACCATAGGCGCAGGAATAACGCGACCTTTGACTTTCGGCATTGTTTTTACACTGCGACCAAGCACTTTATTGCCTAAACAAGCACGAATTTCTTCAACCGTGTAATTAGGCTTAACTTTGATACGCACATGTGGAATGGAGGCTGCTTCTAACGCACCGCTAACAAACCAATCTTTTTTCACTTTGTAACCGCGTCCGTTAGTGTCTACCAGATCAACAGCGCCTAGTAGCTTCATTGTGCTACGTTGGCAAATAACAAAGTCTAAATATTTATTGTTGGCGCTTTTCAGCGCAGCTTGAGTGGCTTTTTTCGAGACACCGCGACGAATATTGACAATGTCAGCTAAGGCTACGCGGTTAAGCACACGGTAGTCAGGGCCAAGCGCACTTTCGACAAGCGTAAGAAAGTTTTTCTCAGCGGCTGTGTATACAGCTGGCTTGCTATCAAATGGGAATGGAAAGCTGTTATCCGTTAATCGGCTAGCCAATACGGCAACAATTGCAATTAAACTGATTAGGGCAAAAAGGATAAGCTCCATAAACATCTCCAAGTATTCAAATTCTTGACGGGGTTCTTTATAAACCTGTTAAAGCAGAATACGTGCCAGAGATCTTTGATGGAGCTTATTTATGTGGATTGGTATTGTTAGTCAAATTCCGTTTAGCTGTGAATAAGACTGACTATCCCAAGCTGAGCTTAGCTAGGATAGTTTGCTGCTAGTGCATCATAAACCTGTTGTTGGAAGTCGTTTGCGCTGCTATCAAGCTTGCTCACAACGTCAGCTAATACTTCGTTGTCTTCCTTACCGTGCCACACTTTGATGTAAGTGCCTTCTTTATAGCCATAATCTTGGCGGAAGAAGTTCAGGGTGTTTTTGCCCACATACTGACGGAATAACTCGTCTAAGTTCATGTTCATCAAACGCATGCAGTCGGCAAACGCTTGGGCGTCAAATTCACGTTGGCTTACAGCTGCTGAAGCGAGCTGTTCTAGCGCCAGTTTAAAGTCTGTTTCTTCGCTAGCTGTTGCTAATTCATTGGTAAGCGATGATGCAATGTCATCAACGCTAGCACCTGTCATCAAACGCAAACTTAAACCAAAATGAAAAATATCAACGAGCTCTAGTTGTACTTGTGGAACGTCAATTTCTTGGTGCTTCCACCATTTCCAACCATGATGATCAAGCATTTCTGCGCACTCAACCCAAATGGCACGGTACCATTCGTAGCCATTTTCGCGCCAAGTCTCGCTTACTCGGCTATTCATCGCATCTTGCATGGCCAGCATTTGGCTTATTTGAGTGGTCGCGACTATTTGTGTGCTCATTACTATCTCTTTTATGGGGTCTTTAAAATCAAAGGCTATAGTGTGCCTAAGCCGTGTTTCGCATGCAACTTTTTGAAGGGTTTGTCGGGCGAATAGCTCAGCTTTCTCTCGCCCGTTTGCACTTCCCTTAAGCAATAGTCTTTTGCCGATGGGAATGTGGGCAACAGTCGTTACAACAGGCTAATAGCTAGTATTGTTGGTGTGACTAATGCCACGACAACGTTACACGCTAAATAGGCTGGCCGCTTGCCAATTTCAAAGCCGTAAACAAATGCACCAATACAACTAACAATTGCCAATGGCATTGTAACAAGCGCCCAATAGGCATTTAATGGCAATATTTTGAATTGGATTAATACCGCAATGAGCGCGAACGAAGAAAGTGTAGAAACAAGCAATATCATGCTTGCTATGGTGGCGCCACAATGAATGGGCAGGGTGTTGCGGCCATGAGCTGCGTCTGCTTCTGTGTCAGGGAATTGATTCAGTAATAAAAGGTTGTTGATTTGAAAAAAGCTGATGCCTGCAATTAGCAGCGCATCTAATGTTATTGTGTAGGTCAGTGCTAAAAAGCTTCCCAGCGTAATGATCAAACTAAAGCCAACACCCGGTGAAATAAAGCACAGCCAAGGCAAAGTGTTGAGGGTACGTGTGTATTGAATTACTACAGCTAAACCAATCAGGCCAAGCGGCAACAATAGCCAAGTACGAGTAACACATAAGTAACCGCCAATGAGCACAATAAGCACTATACAGGTAATGGCAATGTTACGAGCCCAGTTGGCTTCGCTGGGAGTTGCGACGAGCGCGCCGCTGCCACCACTAAAGGGTGTGCGTTTCGTTGCCAGGTCTAAACCACTTTGAAAATCTAGGTATTCATTCAGGGTGTTGACGGCAATATGTGCTAACAGTGCACAACTGAAAATTAGGGAAAGTACAAAAATATTGATGCCATAACCATGATCCATTGCCATACTTGCTGCCAGCCCAATACAGATGGGTGTTAACAACAGAAAAGGTGGGCGCATGGTCATGAACGCCGCTTTGACTTGCTCCATCACAGTGCTCTCACGTTAGGTTATAGAAAAAGTAAGGGGCATCCAATGATGCCCCCTACTAACCTTTAATCAAAAACTTATCTGAGGATTAAAGTATTAAGTGCTTTCAATATATTGTTGTACCAGACGCTCTAAAATATCCAGTGGCACCGCACCATTTTTCAAGACAACGTCATGGAAATCGCGTAAATCAAAGCGGTCGCCCAATACTGCTTTGGCTTGCTCGCGCAGTTCAAGTATCTTCATCATTCCTACTTTATAAGCGGTTGCTTGACCTGGCATAACGATGTAACGCTCAATTTCTGAGACAACGTCAGACTGCGCCATACCAGTATTCGCTTTCATATAGTCAATGGCTTGTTCGCGGGTCCAGCGTTTGGCATGAATGCCAGTATCAACTACTAAGCGTACGGCTCTAAATAGCTCTGCTTGCAAGCGTCCGATATTATCAAACGGATTTTCCTGGAAACCTAATTCCCATGCGAGCTGCTCAGTGTAAAGCGCCCAACCTTCAGTGTAGGCAGTAAATGGCGAGATTTTGCGGATAAAGGGTAAACCTTCTAGTTCCATTGAAATCGCAATCTGGAAGTGGTGTCCTGGAATGCCTTCGTGGTAGGCCAAAGTGCGCATGCTGTAAGTTGGCGTTGCTTTGATGTCGTAAAGATTGGCAAAAAAACGGCCAGGGCGTGAGCCATCGATCGCCGGTTGTTGGTAGTATGCGCCTGGCGAAGTTTTTTCTTTAAACTCCGGAATACGAACAACTTCCATCCCAGCTTTTGGACGAATGCGGAACGCGCTATCTATGCCAACTTCAATTTCATCAAGAATTTTTTGATAGTCTTTCAGGATTTGTGCGCGACCTTCGTCACTATCTTCATAATAAAAGCGCTCATCTGCTGCGAGTGCTTCGATTGCTTGACTAAATCCTTGGCTCGTATCGAAACCTTCATTCGCTAAAATTGCAAGAATTTCAGCTTGAATACGCGCGACTTCCGATAAACCAATCTGATGAATTTCGTCGGCAGTGTAGTCTGTGGTGGTGAAAAACTTTAATGCGGCTTGGTAAGCTTTGTCGCCGTCAGGTAATCGCCAGAAACCTGCGTCTTCTCCTGTACGCGGTTTAATGCGTTCAAAATACTCAATAAACAAATCATAGGCAGGGTAAACATAATCGATAATATTGCGCTCTGCACTGGCGAGAAGTCGGCTCTTATCTTGCTCGTTAACATCTGCAGCGTCATCAAGCTTGGTTTTTAGCGAGGTGTAAAGGATATTTTCTTGTGCTGGCGTGGCGACAAATGTGGTCATTTCATCCAGTACGCGATCGACAACAAAGCGTGGCGGTAATATGCCTTTTTCTTCACGAAGTTGAATACCCGCTAATGTTTGTGCAAATTTAACACGCACAGCTTCAAGTCTTGCGAGATAATTTTCAGCATCTTCAACACTATGTACTTGGTGTTGTGCTTCCATAAAGCTTGGGTAGCCATTTTGCACACCAAATAATTGGTTAACAGGGTAGTTGTGGTAGCGGAATGGCTCAGATTGCTCGCCAAACTCGAGTAAATACAAGGTAATTTCTTTTGACAACTGATCGCTTTCTGACAAGCTTTCGTCATCGTAACTTAACAGTACTTCTTTGATCTTTGGCAGCTTTTCGTATAACTCATCAGTGCTTTGAGGGCTGTTGTCATCGAGCTTGGCATTGTGCCCCTTGATGCCAAGTGACTCTAAAAAGCCAAGTGACGTGAGTGTTTCAGGGCTTTCAAAAGCAAATTGGATCAGCGTGCGATCCAGAAAAGCGCGAAACATAAATGGTTTCTCTGCTTTCCATTCATGCGTGGCAAAGGCTACTGCGGCGATCAGTATGACCAGCAGGCCGAGCAATAGGCGTTTCAAGAATGTTTTTATCATGGTTTTACTCTTTATTGGTTTTTTATACTTCTTTTGAGTCTAGCCAACTTAGCCTAGCATTTTGCATTGCCTTGAGTACATAAATATCAGCGAGTTAGCCCTCGTATGGCAGACTAAATTCAATGGCATAGTCATGCATCAAACTTATAAACTCCTATTCATTTATATCATTGGTATTTGTCTGACGAATAACTAGTATCTTAATACCAAATTGAATAATTATTTGACCACTCAGCGAGAATTTAAAGGCTCATAGACAAGGCTTGGCGTGCAGAGAATGGTTATTCCCTTGTCAAACGGCATAACGCAGTATATGAGCTTTTAAAACTCGCCCGTGGGAATGCATAAGCAGCATGATAACTGCACAAAATTCAATTGATGTAGAGCAACTATATCGTCATAAATTTCGTTTGTTCTAATGCTGCTTATGTCATTCTGAGAGACTAAATAATTAGTCAAATTGGTATAACAATACACTAGCAGCCTAGCTGCTTTAGGCAAAAACTCCTGGGGGCGAGAAATGAGTGAATTAGTAAAGCCAGAAGCGAATATCGAAAATATGACGCGGGGTAGCCAGCAATTTGGCGTACCTAAACCGCCTGTGTTTGAAGATAAAATGGCGCAACGTCAATATGATAAGCAGCGTTTAGCATCAGCATTTCGCGTATTTGCAATGAAGGGGTTTGATGAAGGGTTGGCAGGGCATATTACCGTGCGCGATGCCGTTGAGCCGGATACTTTTTGGGTCAATCCATTGGCTGTGCACTTCTCGCAAATTAAAGCGTCAGATTTAGTTCGTGTTGATCACAAGGGAAATATTGTTGAAGGGAACTATGCCATCAACAATGCGGCATTTGCTATTCATTCACGTATCCATGAAGCGCGCCCGGACGTGAATGCTGTTGCTCATGCACACACCACATACGGGCGAGCTTTTGCTTCATTGGGCATTAAGTTGGCGCCAATTTCGCAAGACGCTTGTATGTTTTATAACAATCATGGCGTATTTACAGAGTTTACTGGCGTTGTAGCGGTTACTGAAGAGGGTGATTTAATCGCTGAGGCGCTAGGGCAAGGAGCCGGTGTGATATTGCAAAATCATGGCCTGCTTACTGTTGGCAAGTCGGTTGATGCTGCAACGGCAAACTTCGTGATTATGGATAGCTGTTGCCATAGCCAATTATTAGCACAAGGGGCGGGTGAGTTAACCTTGATCCCAGAGCAAGTAGCGGCACAAACGCAAAAAGTGAATGGCTCTGATTATGTGACTTGGGGCAATTATCAACCAATGTACGCACAAGCGCTTGCGTTAGATGATAGCTTTTTAAATTAGAGCATATAGCTTGGGCTATGGCTAGAGCGTATTAGCGGCGACTGGCAATGCGCTGGTCGTCGTGATATTCCACGACTTGATTTCGTCCTCCATCTTTAGCACTGTAAAGCGCAATGTCAGCACGACTAACTAGCTGATTTGGCCTTAATGATTCCAAATTATCACAAATGATAAACCCGACGCTGACGGTCACCACTTGTGGCGATTTTCCACTGAATTCATGAGGAATGGCAAGGTCACGTATTTTTTGGCAGATTGCATTTGCGGCTTGAGTACAATAGTCGCGATCGGTATTGCTCAGCATGACAATAAACTCTTCTCCGCCGTAACGCGCAATAATATCACTTGGCCGCTTAGTGATATCGGAAACATTGAGCAAACTACCGATATTTTTCAAGCACATATCACCCATTAAATGGCCGTAATGATCGTTGTATTGCTTAAAGTGATCGACGTCGAACAAAATAATTGCTAACGATTTATTGTCACGTAAGCACCGCTGCCACTCTAAGCTCAACTGATTGTCGAAATGGCGGCGATTGTATAGCCCCGTTAAACTATCGGTGATTGCTAGCATCGCCAGCTCCTCATTGGCTTCCGACAGCTCTTTTTGCATTTTTTCTAAATCTGCGGTGCGCTCTTTTACCCGCTGTTCAAGCTCAGCATTGGTTTGTTCGATTCGGTTGCGATGTTGTCGCTGTAAGTGAAAAATCAATTTGAGCAGTAAGAGCACCATGACCAGAGATATGCTCAATACTTGAATAAAAGTGTTGCGGGTTTTGTAGTAGGGCTCTAACGCCTCTTCTACGTTAATTTCCGTTGCAATCCCAAATTGAAACTTATGATCCCAAATCCAAGCACCCATTACAGGCACGCCGCGATAGTCTCGATAACCTTCGGTATTGGTGCCGCTTTTACCTTGTGTTGCTTGTGCGGCCATCAGCGTAAGGGGTCGTTGTTCGTAATGTAGCTTAGCTTTATAGCCTTGTGTTAAGTCGCCGCCGGGATCTTTAATTAGTACGTTAAAACTGCTGCTTTGATTATCGCTAATTATGTTTAGATCGCGCAGTTGTTGATCAAAGCGGCTTTCGGTAAGTAAAGTGCCTGACTTGTCAAAGGCATAGGTTTCACCTGTTTCACCAATGCGGCCAATGGTGGTAACGCTAGAAAAATACCTTCTCGGATTGATGCGTAGCGCCAGAGCAGCAATAACCTGTTGCTGACTGTCAAGCATAGGGGCAACGATAAACATTGTCGCTGCTTCTTTATCGGCTTTAATCGGTGGAATAAAGGTGGTTTCACCATTAAAAACTTTGGCAAGCAGCTCTGGCTTATGGCGTGCAATAATATTTTCACGCCCTAAGCTATTGTTATCCATTGCCGCGATATTGGCGTAATCAGGAGCGATGATGAAGAAGCCCTGATCGCCAAACTTGCGAATAATAGGCAGAATAAATTGCCTAAACGCTCGCAGGTTTTCACTATCTGCAAGTGGAAAGTCGCTGTGGTATTCGTATAGGATTCGCTTGGTTACGGCTACGATAGCGGCTGTTTCTGCAATGCTAGAGACGGCAAAACGACGTTGCTCAACGAGTATTTGATGGGCCTCTTGTACCGTCAGTAGCAAGGTTTGCAAGTTGTCTCTGATCTGCTCTGTGGTACTTACTTTAATTTGTTTTAGGGCAAAAACAGACAATAGAATCACGGCACCCATGAAGGTGGTGATAAGGGTAATAGCGCGGATACTTTGTTGCTTGGGGTGCTTAGGTTGCTGCACGCATTACATCTCTTGCCTCGATACGCCGCTCTACTATAGCACTTTTAGTTGGTGATAATATATTCAAAACGCATAAAAAAGGGCACGCTAGACTCATTAAGTAATAAGTCGCGTACCCTTAGTTTTTCGCTTTGCTGATAAAGCGTTTTGGTCTGCTTGTTAAATCGCGATAACTTGCTCGCTATAAACAAAATCCAAAATGCCCATGGCGGCTTTTCGGCCTTGGTCGATAGCGGTTACAACAAGGTCAGAGCCAAGTACCATATCGCCACCAGCAAAGATATTATTTGCGCTTGTTTGCAGGGCAAACTCGCTGTTGTCTGTGGCGACTACGCGGCCTCGTGCATCAACTTCGACACCCGCGTCTTTCATCCACTGCGGCGGGCTTGGTAAGAAACCAAATGCGATTACCACAGCATCAGCTTCCATCACAAACTCTGAGCCTTCAATGGGCTCTGGGCTGCGGCGGCCATTTGCATCTGGCTGACCCAGTTGGGTTTTAACAAAGCGCACGCCAATCGCATTGCCTTGTTCGTCAACCGCAATATCAAGTGGTTGTAAGTTGAAGGCAAAGTTAACGCCTTCTTCTTTCGCATTCTGTACTTCTCGTGGTGAGCCCGGCATATTGGCTTCATCACGACGATAGGCACAGGTAACCTCACTTGCCCCTTGACGCACTGAACTGCGAACACAGTCCATGGCGGTATCACCACCACCGAGTACAACAACTTTTTTGCCTTCGAAATTCACATAAGGTTTTACGTTCTCTGTAATCCCCATAATGTGCTGCGTATTGCCAATAAGGAAGTCGAGAGCATTGTATACGCCACTGGCTTGCTCGTTTTCGAAGCCACCTTCCATATCGGTATAAGTACCCATGGCAAGGAACACCGCATCGAATTCTTGGCATAACGTATCGAATTCAATATCAACACCAATATTAGTGTTTAGTTTGAATTCAATGCCCATACCTTCGAAAATTTTGCGACGGCGAATAACAACGTCTTTTTCCAGTTTAAACGCTGGAATACCAAAAGTTAGCAGACCACCAATTTCTGAATGCTTGTCATAAACTACACAGTCGACACCATGGCGTGTTAAGACATCAGCACAGGCAAGACCAGCAGGGCCAGCGCCAACAATGGCAACGCGTTTGCCGGTTTTAACGACATGCGACAAGTCAGGTGTCCAACCTTGCTCAAAGGCCGTATCGGTAATGTATTTTTCAATATTACCGATAGTGACCGCACCAAATTCATCATTTAGCGTACAGGCAGATTCACAAAGTCTATCTTGAGGACAAACGCGGCCACACATTTCAGGCAAGCTGTTAGTTTGATGACAAAGCTCGGCAGCTTCGAATATTTTGCCTTCAGTGACTAGCTCTAACCACTGTGGAATGTAGTTGTGTACTGGACATTTCCACTCACAATAAGGGTTACCGCAGTCTAAACAACGATCTGCTTGGCCTTTACTTTGATCGCTACTGAGCGGTTGATAAATCTCAACAAAGTCAATTTTTCGCTGTTCAATAGCTTTTTTGGGCGGATCGATACGTTTTACATCGATAAATTGATAAACATTTTTGCTCATAATTCTTTACTCCACCCTTATTGCGCTTGCACGCGAAGCTCTGCCGATGAACGCGTTTGGTGACCTAGCAGGGCTTTAACATCAGTTGCTTTTGGCTTGATTAGCTTAAATTTAGGCGCGTAATTATCGAAATCGTTCAATATAGCTTGCGCGCGTAAGCTGCCCGTTTCCTCAAAATGTTGGTTAATAATGCCACGTAAGTGCTCTTGGTGAATCACTAGCTCTTCAATTGGCAACATTTCAATCGACTCTGTGTTTAGACGAATTGCCAAGTCATCCGCTTCATCAAGCACATAAGCAAAGCCACCTGTCATCCCTGCACCAAAGTTCAAACCCACTTGACCCAGAACAGTAACAATACCGCCAGTCATGTATTCACAGCCGTGATCGCCTGTGCCTTCGATAACGGCATGCGCACCCGAGTTACGTACACCAAAACGCTCACCCGCACGGCCACAGCCAAACAAGCGACCGCCTGTTGCACCGTACAAACAGGTGTTACCCATGATCATGGTTTCATGGCTTGCATACTCAACGCCTTTAGGTGGCTTGATAGTTAACTTACCACCGGTCATGCCTTTACCAACATAGTCGTTAGCGTCACCGGTTAAGGTCATTTCTAACCCGCCAGCGTTCCAGACGCCGAAACTTTGACCCGCAGTGCCTTTAAGGTGAAGTTTAATTGGGTTACTTGCCATACCTTGATCGCCATGATGTTTAGCAATTTCACCCGAAAGTGCTGCACCGACTGAGCGATCAGTATTGTTGATGTTAAATCTAAACTCCGCGCCTGTTTTATGGGCAACAGCATCGCGAGCAGCTTCCACCAATTGTTGATTAAGCTTGCCTTCATCGAACGGAATGTTAGCTTCCGTTTGGTGAAGTGCTGTGTGCTTGCCTGCAACCACAGGGGCAATAATTGGCGACAAGTCCAGTTTTTGCTGCTTGGCACTAATACCTTGCAGCGGCACGAGTAAATCAGTACGGCCAATGATGGCAGTTAGGCTTTCAACACCCAGCTTAGCTAAAATTTCACGTACGTCTTGTGCCACGAACTTGAAGTAATTCATCACTTGCTCTGGTAAGCCTTTGAAGAATTCTTCGCGTAACACTTCATCTTGCGTTGCAACACCAGTAGCACAGTTGTTTAGATGACAAATTCGTAAGAACTTACAACCTAAGGTGACCATAGGTGCAGTACCAAAACCAAAGCTTTCAGCACCTAAAATAGCTGCTTTAACAATGTCTAAACCTGTTTTTAAGCCGCCATCAACTTGTAAACGCACTTTATGGCGTAGACCATTTTCTACCAGTGATTGGTGCGCTTCCGCTAAACCAATCTCCCATGGACAGCCAGCGTACTTCACAGACGTTAATGGGCTAGCACCTGTACCACCGTCATAACCTGAAATGGTGATAAAGTCAGCATATGCCTTAGCAACACCTGATGCGATCGTACCAACACCTGGGCCTGATACTAATTTAACCGAGATTACCGCTTTTGGATTAACTTGCTTCAAGTCGAAAATTAGCTGAGCTAAATCTTCGATTGAGTAAATGTCGTGATGTGGTGGTGGTGAAATTAGCGTTACACCAGGCACAGAAAAACGCAATTTAGCAATTAGTGGCGTAACTTTGTCACCCGGTAGTTGACCGCCTTCACCCGGTTTTGCACCTTGTGCCACTTTAATTTGTAGCACGTCAGCATTGACTAGGTAATGCGGTGTAACACCAAAACGACCCGAAGCGATTTGCTTGATACGTGAGTTTTTCACGGTACCAAAACGGCGTTCATCTTCACCGCCTTCACCAGAGTTAGAGAAACCACCTAAGCGGTTCATGGCAATCGCTAACGCTTCATGTGCTTCAGGGCTTAATGCACCAATAGACATTGCCGCGCTGTCAAAACGCTTGAATAAGTCTGCGTCTGATTCGACCTTTGAAATATCAATCGCTTGCGTGTCATCTTTCAGTGCTAACAAGTCGCGTAACGCTGCGGTAGGGCGATTATTCACTTCGTCGGCAAACTGACGATAATCGCTATAGTCACCAGTTTTAACCGCATTTTGTAGGTAACTTACTACATTTGGGTTAAACGCGTGGTATTCGCCGCCATGCACATATTTGAGTAAACCACCGTGGTCAACTTTTTGGTGTGGTAAAAAGGCACGACGGGCTAAGTTGATATTGTCTTGCTCGATATCGCTAAAATCAGCACCTTGCAATCTGCTCGGAATATCCGGGAAACAGGTTTGCATAATGTTATCGTTAAGGCCAATCACTTCAAACAAGCCAGCACAACGATAACTGGCAATAGTTGAAATACCCATCTTAGATAAGATTTTTAATAAGCCTTTATTGATACCGTTTCGGTAATTTTCAATGGCTTGACGTGCAGGGATTCCAAGTTGACCTTTGTCGACCATTTGTTCAATGGTTTCAAACGCTAAGAATGGGTAAACCGCTGTGGCACCTAAGCCAAGTAGCACCGCAAACTGATGTGAATCACGAACCGATGCTGTTTCAACAATAATATTGGAATCGCAACGAAGCTGCTCTTCAACCAAACGTTTTTGTACAGCGCCTACTGCCATTGCCGCTGGAATAGGTAATAAACCAGGGTAAATTTGACGATCTGACAACACTAAGATAACAGTGTTCTTGTTGCGCACAAGATCAGTTGCTTCGTCACATAAGCGCTGCACTGCTGCTTCTAACCCTTCTGCTGGGTCATAGTTCAAGGTCAAGGTATCTGAACGATAGTGCTCTTGATCTAATTCGCGCAGTTGTTTTAACCCTGTATACATTAATACAGGGGTGTCGAAAATAATGCGATCGGCATGGCCAGTAGTTTCATTAAAAACGTTGTGCTCGCGGCCAATACATGTTGCCAATGACATTACATAACGCTCGCGCAATGGATCAATTGGTGGGTTGGTTACCTGCGCAAATTGCTGGCGGAAGTAATCATAAAGTGTTCTAGGCTTACTTGATAATACTGCCATCGGCGTATCATCACCCATTGACCCCGTTGCTTCCTGACCATTCTCGGCAAGCACTTTAACCACTTGATTGATTTCTTCATAGCTGTAGTTAAATAGCTTGTGATATTGCGCCATCTCGCTGTCGTCAAACATACGAGTGCCAATTAGGTTGGCTTCCAGTTGATCAAACGGTACTAAGCGGCGAATGTTTTTATTTAACCATTCACGGTATGGATGGCGAACTTTTAATTCATCATCAATCTTGTTTGAGTCGAAAATGGTACCTGTATAGGTATCAATCGCCAGCATTTCACCTGGGCCAACTCGGCCTTTTTCAAGCACTTCATCTTCGCCGTAATCCCAAATGCCAACCTCTGACGCTAGGGTAATAAAGCCATTACGGGTAATGACGTAACGGGCTGGGCGAAGGCCATTGCGGTCAAGATTACAGGCAACATGGCGACCATTGGTCATCACGATACCAGCTGGGCCATCCCACGGCTCCATGTGCATGGAGTTAAATTCGTAGAAGGCTTTTAAGTCGTCATCCATGGTTGGATTATTCTGCCAAGCAGGTGGCATTAATAATCGCATCGCACGGAAGAAGTCCATGCCGCCAGCTAAAAATAGCTCTAGCATATTGTCTAGTGACGAGGAATCCGAACCACTTTCGTTAACAAACGGCGCTGCATCTTGTAAGTCTGGTAATAATGGTGAATTAAAGCGGTAAGTACGTGCTCGTGCCCACTGGCGGTTACCTTTAATGGTGTTGATTTCACCGTTGTGTGCTAAGAAGCGGAAAGGTTGCGCTAGGTGCCATTGTGGCGAGGTGTTTGTTGAGAAGCGCTGATGGAAGACACAAATAGCGCTTTGCATGCGAATGTCAGCCAAATCTAAATAAAAGTTTGGCAGGTCAACCGGCATCATTAAGCCTTTATAGATAGTAACCTGACAAGATAGGCTGGCAATGTAGAATTTCTCGTCGCTAATGCGCTTTTCGGCACGGCGTCTTGCCATATATAAGCGGCGCTCTAAATCACGGTTACGCCAGCCTGGCGGTGCATCAACGAAAATTTGTTCAATAGTTGGTAAATTACTAGCGGCGATTGGGCCAAGAATTGATTTGTCAGTAGGGACAACACGCCAACCAACAATAGTCAGTGTTTCGCGGCTTAATTCTTCTTCAAATATTTTTTTCGACGCTGCGGCAAGCTCTGGGTCAGTGTTAAGAAACACCATACCGACCCCATATTTTCGGCCTAGCTGCCAACCGTTTTCTTCAGCAATGGCACGGAAAAATGTGTCTGGTTTTTGTAGTAATAGACCACAACCATCACCCGTTTTCCCATCGGCTGCAATACCCCCCCGGTGCTGCATACGATCTAAGGCGCTAATCGCAGTTTTTATTAATTTGTGACTTGCTTCACCTTTTTGATGAGCAATTAAACCGAAACCACAATTATCCTTTTGTGTGTTGGGATCATATAGCTGCATTATTGTTCTCCAAGCATTTTACAATTCGCAGATACGAGGCTTCAGGCACGAATAATTAGGTAATAATTGTGAATAAATATACCTGAATGCATTATGAGCGAACCATAGACACTAACGACAAATATACATTCCGTCAACATTTATAGAGTATTTGCTCGTAATTAATTTTCATAATAATCGGTATTTTTATGGCTTATTTATCGCTTGTTGCGCCATTTTAAAACAATGGTTGCACAAAAGTTGAATAAATGGTCAATGATGGGGCGTGTATGGGGGAGCGCTTACATATTCTGTAATTTTATTACATAAAAGGCGCGTTGCCAGTTAAGTTAGGGGCGCTAGCTTGATGACGTGATGAAAATTAATTTTATTCATATTTATAACGAATAAGTATATCGAAATTTGTCGATATTAATAAACAAAAAAGCCTGCTTCAGCAGGCTTTTCATAGAAACGATTTCTGGCCAGCTAGTGGCTTTATTTAGCTTTATGCTTGATAGCCGTCTTCAACGCCTTTGGTGGTGATACTCACTGCGTTGTGTGCGTGTAGGGATTCAAGGTGATTTACTTTAACCCAGAAGTCATCATACTGCGTAGCTTGATTCATCGTATGCTGCAGTTTGCGCGCCGCATCTTCACAGAACATCAGGTTCTGACCGTTTAAGCGGGCAAACTCTTGCTCGTCTTCTCGTTTAACTGCGGCTTGTACAGGTGTTTGTAACGTGTCTTCAATCGCATCAACTAGGTCACTGATCGGAAACTCTGTGACCGATGAGTTCAGTTTAACTTTTACTTTGGCAATAGAGCGCTGGCTGTGTGGTGTGGCGACAACGCCTTCAGTTGTGCCGAGCCATTCATGTATTGTTTGCTTGTCGATACTGTCTTGTTCATCAAACTTATTTAAGAAAGCTTGCTGTATAAGCTGGCGAGCTAACGCAGCAGAGCAAGGGCAAGTGGACGAGTATCTTACGTCGATTGCTAGTTCAACTGACAATTGCCCTTTGTTTAACTGGCCAGTTAATACAACCGGGTAGGCTTTCCAACCTTGTTTGCCACTGATTAGCGATTTACGGCGCATGTGATAATCAAAGTGAATGGCGACTTTTGCTTGGTCGCTTAGTTCTTGATGAGAGCTAATAAAGCCATCGAGCAAGGCCGCAAAGCTTTGGTAATTCAAGGTATTGTTATTGGATAATTCGTCGAGCAATAAATATAGGCGCGACATGTGAATACCTTTTGCCTGTGCCTCTTTCAAATTCACAAACGCATCAATGTGAGCTGACACCATTCGCTCTGGCTGGTCTTTAGAAGCCACCATTAAAGGCATTTCAATATTGCTCATTCCAACCCAATCTAACGTCCCTTCGGTTTGGGCAGTGGTGTGATTGGCGATGTCTGGCATTGATGTTGGCATTAGTTCTCCGCAATCTCAGTAGTAAAACTTAATAAGCTACTCAGGGCGTGTTGATCTTTCAGGGTTGGTTTTGCAGAAGCTGCCCTGCGGGTTCATCTAAACACTTCCTGCTCATTGTTGCTCGCTTTTTACATAGAACAACTATGCGACAAAACGAGCACCGCGATCAGAAAGTGTTTAGATTGAACAACATTCAACCTCAAAAAATCAACACGCCCCTGTCAGCGTAACCAGCCTAGAACCAAAAACCACATAAAAAGTATTGATTTGAGGGCTGTTTTCGCTAATAAAATGGGCGGCTATTCTGAACGAAAATCCGGCTAAAATCAATATCTGTAGCGGCATTCTCATGAGTAAAGGTGTAGCATTTAATGAATTTAGATTTACATTAAATACGCTTGCGATTAGGCTGTGTGGTGATACGAAATAAGAGGAATAAAAAGCACTATGAACCAGCCTGCAACTATTGATAAATCGCTAATTCAAGGATATTTAGACAATTTAGGGGGCACGGTGGTAGCGCAGATGCTTGCGCTTTATCAGAAGCAATCTGGCGTTTACATTGGTGAGATTGAAGCTGCGATCAATGAGCAAAGTCAATCTAACTGGCAAGAACGTTGTCACAAAATGAAAGGTGCTGCGGCAAGTGTCGGCTTACTAAGTGTTCATCAGTTTTTAGTGGCTATTGAAAAATCGACAGAAACTTGGCCACAAAAAAGCGAGCACCTTGCTCGCTTAAAAATTGATAATACCGCCGCTATTGCTGATTTTAAGCAGTGGCTTGAAAGCTTGTAAGAAGCTTTTTTACAGCCTAAATCTAAACCCCAAATAAGCTTAGCTAAAGCCAATCTAAACTTTGGCTAAGCGTCGATGCTACCAACGAAACGGTAGCCTTCACCATGGATGGTATTGATTAGCTCTGGCGTTTCTGGAATAGATTCAAAGTGTTTACGCAAACGACGAATGGTAACGTCAACCGTACGGTCATTTGAGCGTAAGTCGCGACCCGTCATTTCCTTGATTAATTGCTGGCGAGAAACAATTTGCCCAGCATTTTCAATCAACAATTTAAGTGCACGATATTCACCACGAGGAATTGGAATAATATCGCCAACGGGTGTTGTCATCTTGCGTGAGTTACCGTCAAGTGACCATCCGTTAAAATTGATAATTGCACCGTCAGTGTCAGGTTTTACATGAGTAATACGGCTGAGGATATTGCGTGCACGAATGGTTAACTCTCTTGGGTTAAATGGCTTAGTCAAGTAATCGTCTGCGCCAATTTCTAGACCCAAAATTTTATCAATGTCACTATCACGACCAGTTAGGAAAATAAGTCCCATATCGCGATTGTTAGTCAATTCTCTAGCCAGCAACAAGCCGTTCTTACCAGGCAAGTTAATATCCATGATAACTAAGTGTACTTTTTGTTCTCTTAGCTGAGCGTCCATCGAATCGCCATCAACAGCTTCAGAGACTTGATAGCCTTCTGCTTCGAATAGATTTCGGAGGTTAAAGCGTGTGACGTCTTCGTCTTCAACGATAAGGATATGGGCTTTTTGCATTTTTTGTCCGTTTACTAACTGGTATCTATGCTTAGTATTGTTTAACTAGCCTTATATAGTAACTTAATCGCTAAAGTTAAAGGCTGGTGTTCGTATTTTTTACTTTAGTCTTTAACATTTTAGCAAACAATATAGGTGACTTCATCCGTCACATGGTTACAGAAAGTAATCAATTAGTTAAATTTAGGCATTTCGGTTAATTGTGCAGGGAAAGCGATCTCAAATTGTACGCCTTGCGTTGGTTCAATATCGAATTGAATATGGCCGCCAAGCGCTTGGGTGACAAGGTTATAAACTAAGTGTAAGCCTAAACCACTGCCACCTTCGCCGCGTCTAGTTGTGATGAAAGGATCGAAGATCTTGGTTTTGATCGACGGCTCTACGCCTTTGCCATCATCTTGGTAATTAATGTGCAGTTGGCCACTTAAATACATCACATTGATTGTGACAGTTCCACCATCACTATCTGCAAAACCGTGAATGATGGAATTCACAATCAGGTTGATCAATATTTGGTTAATCGGTCCAGGCTTGCTAATAACCGCTAAATTTTCACTGCACTCAATTTGAAAATTCACCTTTTTCTGTTTGAGTTGTGGCCCCAATGACAAGATCACCTCGTCAATCAACTGCATAACGATAAATGCGCTATCTGCTTCATTACTTTGGTTTACTGCCACTTGTTTGAAGCTAGAAATTAAGTCTGCAGCACGATGTAAGTTGCGTGTGACAATTGCCAGGTTCTCTTCACTTTCCGTCAGAAAACGGCGCAGTTGACTCGCTTTTAGGGTTTTATCGTTAAAGGCGGTATGAACTTCATTTAAGCGATCAGATAGCAAGCTCGATGCGGTAACGCCTAAACCTATTGGGGTATTTACCTCATGAGCAACACCTGCGACCATATCGCCTAACGAGGCCATTTTTTCACTTTCGACTAGTTGCCCTTGGAACTGATGAAGCTTTTCTAGCGTAGATAGCAACTCTTGGTTTGAATCTTTCAGCGCGTCAGTGCGTTGGCTAACTTTATCTTCCAATTCGTGGTTAAGTTTTAAAATCTGTTGCTCTGCATTTGCTTGTTTTTCTATATGTCGCTCAATGCGGTTGAGCATGACATTTAAATCATCGGCAAGTAATTCAAACTCTTGGTTTTCCATGCCGTTAACACGAACACTGAAGTCTTTTTTCTGCGATACATTGCGTATCGCTATAAGCAATCGATTAATCGGTGTAATCACCGAACTGTACATAATATTGGTGATGAGTGCGCCGATAATCAGCACTAAAATATAGCCAATAGATAATGTGAACCAGGTCGTTGTTTGCAGTTCATGGTAGCTATTTGTATCAAGCTGCAAGTAGGCATAACCAATTAGCTTGTTATCGACATTGATTGGGTTGATATATTCAATAATGCTATCGGTAATGATGGGCGCTTGATATTTTTCGATACTCGCAGTTTTCTCTGGGATAGCAGGGAAGCCTTGCTTATTGTAGCTGGCAAAAAAGTTCAGCTCTTGGTTTTCAAAGCGATAGACGTGAACGTAATTAAAGCGAGGTAAATTTGAAAGTCGCTTCATTACCTCTTGATATTCACTGTAGTTGTCGGTTTCGATGAATGCTACCGCACGGCTACTTATAATGGCTGCGCGCTCTTTAATATCTTGTTTTAGCTCTGCGCCAAGGTGATCAAAAACAAAATATGAGACAACCAAGTGTGCGAGAAAAAATGAGCCGGTTACAAAAGCCAGCATTAATAGATTCAACTTACGACGAATTGACTTAGTTTGCACAACTTGGTTGGAATGCATAGTTTGGTTCGAATGCATAGGCTGGTTGGAGTGCATAGTTTGGTTCATTACTAGATTTTAACTACCTATCTTAGTGCTTATTCGCCGTTTTTAATGCTCAATTTTTAACTTGAGCACGTGTCGTAGGCGCAAAGTAGCATGGGTTTATATCTACGATGCTTTTTCAGTGAATATCAAAAGGTCAGCGCTCGTCAATGTTTTATTCTTTATTAAAGTTAATTTATACCAATTTAGTTAACGACTGACGCACTGTTTTTTTTTCACGCTTGCCAGTAATAACTACACTGAAGCGAAGTAGACAGCAAAGCCACGTTGATTAACCGTGGTTTGTATTTGTTTAAAACCTTCAGCCAAAATAGGTTGGTATTTTAAAAAGCTATTTGCCACCACAGTTAAGTTACCACCTCTAACTAATCGTTTCGGACACTCACGCAAAAACGTTTCGGTTGCAGCATAATGCGTCTTCAAGCCTTGATGAAACGGCGGGTTAGTGACGATATGTGAAAATACCCCGTTAACTTCACTTAGGCCGTCTGAGGCAAATACCTCGCCTGCTAAGTTATTTACTTTTAACGTCTCTTGCGTGGAAGCAACTGCCAGTGCACTAATATCGAGGGCGGTAATTTCTGTTTCAGGGTATTGCTTGGCTAAGTAGGCGCTGATCACTCCGGCACCACAGCCAAAATCAAGCAGTTTGCCTTGGTAACTTTTTTTCAGTAATTGCTCGGTAGGTAAATTTTCTAATAGAACTTGTGTGCCTTTGTCTAGTTGCTTTTGGCTAAACACGCCCGGCAGTGCGGCAATGTTAAGTTCAATACCGGCAACCGAAAGCGGGTAGTAGTGGAACCAATCGGCAAGGGAAAACTGATAATCACCACGAATAAACTGACCAGCGAATAAACTGCAATGGCGAGCAGAATCGAGCTTATGACAATGGCTAATATAGTCTTGGCTTAATTTTGCTGCTGATTTGATGCCGCCTTTGTTTTCACCAACAAACAGCACTCGTGCATCGTCTGTTAAATGTGGAGCAAGCATAGCTAGTGAATAAGCAAGCTCTGCTTTGCTTTTCGGGAAGGCAATCATCGCTAAGTCATATGCGATATCTTCTTTGTTTTGCTTAACTTCTTCACTTTGTTTAGCTTCGTTGCTATGTCTAGTTTCTTGGCTCTGCTCAGCGGTTAAGTGCGTACCAAAGCTGTAGCTCAACTTTGAACTTGGTTGGGCAGCCGTTATTTGCGCCAATTGATCCGCAGCTAGCTTGTTATTGGTGAAATAATGCAATTGGCACTCAGGATATTCATCAAGCCATTCTTGATATAGCCCGTCGACGGGGAAGTTAACTAACACTGCCCGCGTACATGCTAACTCGTCGATATTGCGAACCAGTACTTGAGATAAATTCGATAATGCCATGTGATGTCCAACTTGCCTCGCGTTAGACGCTAATCGTCAGCGTTAATACGTTGCTTACCTAGGTTGATGATAGCCAGCTTAAGCCGAGTGTGAAACTGCTTCTTGCCGACACAAATTGCCAAAATTCGCGGACTACAAACTTCACTAAAATCGCGCGAGGCCGCATTTTACGTGATTGATAAAGCAAGGTATAGCGGTGTGTTGACATTAGAGCAAATATTCGATGTAATGAGCCCGTCCTTATTCCTGCGCGGTGGTGTGGCTCGTCAAGCTCATACCATCGCGATGAAAAGGGCCAGAAGAGGAGCGTTAACCAGGTAGTTAATGTCAGGAGATCAAACTCCAGTGACCATTAATGAGGGGGATTAACGCCGAGACTAATACATTTTTGATTGATGTATTGGTCGGTTGCTCAGGCTGAATCCTGACAACTGTCACCCATTAGGTGGAGAGCTTCTGGCCTTTGTTGAACTGCCTGCGCTTTTTGCCGTGGGCAGGGAACAAATGCCGATAAGTTCTCCGAACGAAGTGAGTTCGAGAGACATGAATCCTGAAACTTCTAATTCATTAGCTAACGCAACCTTACCCAAATTCCCATTGTGGACTGCGTTGGTTACCCCTTTTGCCGAAAGTGGCGCTATCGACTTTGCCTGTTTATCGCGAATTGCTCGCGAACAAGCAGCCGTCGGCAATGGTTTGTTACTGCTTGGTAGCACTGGCGAAGCAATGGCGCTCAATGCTGAGCAACAGTTTGGTATCGTAAAATACGTAGCTGAACTTGGCCTTGATGTGCCGATCATGGTCGGTGTTGGCGGCTTTCAATTAATGCAACAGCTAGAATGGATTGAACGCTGTAACCAGCTAAATATTGACGCCTATTTACTTGGTGCGCCCTTGTACGCTAAGCCTGGGCCTGTTGGCCAAGAGCAATGGTTTACCGCTTTGCTTAATGCTGCCAACAAGCCTTGTATGCTCTACAACGTGCCGTCGCGAAGTGCGGTTACTTTATCGGTTGAAACCTTAGCGAAGCTGCAAAATCATCCAAATTGTTGGGCACTTAAAGAAGCCAGCGGTGATATCGCGCAATTTAATCGCTACCGCGAAGCCTGCCCTAAGCTTGCGCTTTTCAGTGGTGAAGATGCCATGATGCCTGAGCTGGCTAAACTTGGTGCTGCTGGCTTAGTGTCGGTTGCTAGTAATGCTTGGCCATCAGCGACAAAGCTCTATGTTCAACAGTGTTTAGCGCATACCGAACTTGATAACGCGCTTTGGCAGCAAGCCGTTGATGCGCTATTTACCGTTGCAAATCCAATCCCTGTGAAAGTGTTAATGCATGAGAATGGCGAGTTAGACTCCGCCGCTTTGCAACCCCCACTTACCCATTTCGAATTGTTAGATAAACAGCCCTTGATTGAGGCAAACGATGCTATCGACGCTTGGTATCGCGAGCAAACGCAAGTAACGCAGCCTATACAAGTTACTCAACAGGCGCGTGAAATTCCATTAGAGAAAAACGAGCCGCTAGCCAAGCAAAGTGCTTAGTTTTAGTACTAATAATCGCTGCTAAAGGCGCGATCATCAAACTAACAATTAACCCCAAACAGAATTCAGAATTAAAGGTAGAAAAATGACTAATTGGCAAGAAGTTTTACAACAAATGGAGCGTGGTGAAGTACGCGCGGCAACCCAAGACGAGCAAGGTAACTGGCACGCTAATGTTGAAGCCAAACAAGCAATATTGGCGGCGTTTAAAGCGGGCGAAAACACCGAATTTGGTGGTATTTATGAGGGCTTTGTTGATAAACACAATTTACCGGCACGTCAGTTTACTCGCGATGATGCGGTACGCTTAGTACCAGGTGGCTCATCGGTGCGCGCTGGCGCCTATGTTGCTCCTGGCGTGATTGTTATGCCACCGGCTTATATTAACGTTGGTGCTTATGTTGGCAAAGGCACCATGGTTGATAGCCATGCACTAGTGGGCTCGTGTGCGCAAATTGGTGAAAACGTGCATTTGTCTGCCGCAGTGCAAATTGGTGGTGTGCTTGAACCCGTGGGTGCGAGCCCTGTGATTGTTGAAGATGGCGCCTTTTTAGGGGCTGGTGTGGTTGTGGTTGAAGGTGTCGTGATTAAAAAAGGCGCGGTGTTAGCGCCAGGTGTTTCGCTGTCTGCTTCTATTCCTGTGTTTGATTTAGTCAATAATCGCCGTTTAGAAAAAGGTGAGCCAATTCCAGAGCGCGCTGTTGTTATTCCAGGTACGCGTCCGGTCGGCGGTGAATGGGCACAGTCTCAAGGCCTAAACATGGCGTGTGCCTTGATTGTTAAGTATCGCGATGAGCAAAGTGATGCTTCACTTGAGCTTGAAGATGCATTGCGCTAGTCAGCGTTATTAAAGGAAATTAGGATGACGACATCAAACCTACTCTCTGACGATTTATCGCAAGCACTGCGCGCTCATCAAGGCAGTAGTCATGAAAATGGCTATTTTGTTTATGATATTGGCGCGCTCAAACAGCACTTAAATGAGCTACAGCAGCAAGATGTAGTCAAGCTTTGGTACGCGGTCAAAGCCAATCCATTATCAAGCGTTATTCAAGCGGTGGCGAAAAGCGGTATTCAGTTTGATGTCGCCAGTAAAGGCGAGCTAACGCAAGTATTATTGCAAGGAGTCGACGCCGAGAAAATCTTAAATACTGGTCCAGCCAAGTCTTACCAGCAAATTTCTTATTTTCTTCAGCAAGGGGTTAATACCTTTGTTGTCGAAAGTTACAACCAGTTGCAATGGCTGGCACTGGCTGCAAAAGAGCAAGGCAAAAAGCCAGATGCTTTACTGCGCGTTCAGCTGCGCTGGCCAGAAGGAGAGAAAAACCCGTTAGGTGGCAATAGCTTAACGCCATTTGGCTTAGGCACTGAAGAATGGGCAGGGATTCGTGCCAGTGATTTCCCAACGGTGAATATTTGTGGCTTACATATCTTCCAATGGGGCAATATGCTCAGCAACAGCCAAATGTTTTCGCTTTGGTCACAAATGGTTGAGCCGCTCGTTAGCTTAGCTGAGCGCATTGGTTTTGAGCTTAAAGTGCTAGATTTAGGCGGTGGTTTAGGGGTTGATTACCTTGAAACGGGTCAAGGAATAGACTGGCAACAAGCCATGGCTGATTTGGCGCAAATTAAAGCACAAGCAGGCGTGGAAGAACTATGGCTAGAGCTTGGCCGATATGCGGTTGCACCGTTTGGTTACTATGTTACTGATGTCGTTGATCGCAAAACTAATTTTGGTGAGGAACAATTGGTGTTGGCAGCAGGTATTAATCACTTGTTGCGCCCGGCTATCACCGACCAACCTTTCCCAGCCAAGCTGCTGAGGCCATCAAGCGAGGAAGTGCAAGATTTTCATTTGCACGGCCCGTTATGCACGAGTATGGATTGCCTTGGCCAATTGCCCTTGCCGAGCGATACCAAAGTTGGCGATCAACTGGTGTTTAATCTTGCGGGGGCTTACGGCTTTACCGAAAGTATGCCGCTGTTTTTATGCCATGAAGTGGCCGCGGAATATGTTTATGATAATCAGCTATTAACCGAAGTGCGTGCAGCACAGCCTGCCACTTGGTATATGAGATAGGAAGCGGTGATGACAAAAACAATTAATCAAGTGACCAAATCAGTACTTAATGTCGGCGAGATGGCTAGTGGCGCCAAATTGACAGTGCCGGTTTATCACTTTGCTGGCCAAAGTGATGCGCCGAGTGTTTATATTCAGGCCAATATGCATGGCGCAGAAGTACAAGGCAATGCGGTAATTTACCAGTTGCTTGAACAGCTTCGTAACCTGCATATTTTAGGTGATATCACCTTAGTACCATATGCCAATCCAGTTGGTTGTAATCACAAAAATGGTGAATACACGCTTGGCCGTTTTGACCCAATAACTGGCGTGAATTGGAATCGTATGTATCACCACAACCCAGACTTGGTGGTGCCTTTTGTACAAGATAACTTTGACGCTAGTGAGCAAGAGATCAAAGCCAAGTTCAAACAAGTGCTACTTGATGATATCGATCAGCAGCTTGATCACAACATGTATGGCTTAACCACAGGTCAGCGCATTGCTTATCAATTGCAGAAAATGGCACATCAAGCTGACTTAGTGTTGGACTTACATACCGGCCCTATCTCCAGTAAGCATTTATACTGTCCTGAATATGCCAGAGCCAGTGCTAGCTATTTCAATATTGAACACACCTTGCTGATCCCCAACGAGTTTGACGGCGCACTAGATGAAGCAACTTTTTGCCCATGGTGGTCGCTTGCCCAAGCCTATGCCGCAAAAGGTCGTCCATTGGTGCTAAATAAGGAAAGCTTTACTGTCGAACTGGGCTCACAGGAGCAAATTGATTTAGACGTAGCACTCGATGATGCCAATAGCGTACTGACCTATTTAAGCTATAAAGGCGTTATTAAAGGTGTAAGTAAAGGTGCAAATAATGGCGCAGACAGTACAAGCGAGCAGTTTGTTCCAGCGCCAATGACACGTTTTGCCTGTTATTTAAAAGATTACAAAGCCTTCTGCTCACCAATGGGCGGCATGGTCGACTATCTGGCAGAGTTTGGTGTACCACTACCAGCGGGCGAGCCACTCGCGCGTATTTTGCGTATGGATAATTACGGTGATGGTGATGCGCTGCATTATATTAGCTTAGATAAAGAGGTGATCCCGATTTTGCACTTTGCCTCGGCCAGCGTAAATCAAGGGACTGAGCTCTATAAAGTATTTACAGAGTTTTTTACGCTTTAAGGACGATGCTAACGGTTACTTTAGTCGGATATAAATCCAGCTAGAAATAAAGAAAGGGCTGATACGATAAGTATCAGCCCTTTTTTAACTTTATTGCTAGTTAAGCAGACTAACTTAACACCTGCCAAAACACATTGATTGCCATCACGATCAACGCGATGCTGGATAATGCATAGCAAATAAAGCGCGCCATTACCGGACCATTTAAGCAATGAATCATGGAGTGGGGGACGCGCAGCAGCACAAAAATCCAAGCACTAATATAAGTTAATGTGCTTTGATCTTGTGATTGAATCGCAACCAGCGCAACTGCATAGAAGAGTACAGGCATTTCAAATAGGTTTTTCAAATTATTTGATGCTGCATTGGTTTCAGCTGGAATAATTTGGCTGACATTTTCCGGCGCTTTTAAGCGGTCGGCATCAATTTGGTTACCGATTAAAAAAGTTAATCGGCGAGCATACATATAAACCCATACTAAAATGGTGAGTCCGATCATCACGGCCAGCGGTAAATAGAGCAGGTGATTGGTCATTTTTGTTTTTCCTTGCGATTAGCTATTTTTGTTATCTGAAATTTATTCTGTACCGAACTGTACTATTTATAGCCGATTAATCAACTAGCTAGGCGTTAGTTTTTAATATGAGCACAATTGTTAAGTTAACTTTGTGTTAAACATTCAGGCTATGTTATTGAATTGCAATGACTGATGTTATAACATCACATCGCTATGAAGACATGCCCAAATAATAACAATGACAATTTAAAGAAATACAGCGCTATTGTGCTTGCTGTATGGCTTTTTGCATTGTTTATACATACCAGTCACGTTCAACAAGATTATATTGAAACACTATCTCAGGCAGAGCTCCAAACCGACTGCCATTTTTGTCAAAATTCACTGGATAAACCGCAAGATAGCCTTGCGAAAGTTACAGCTTCCCAAGGCGTATATCGCCTTAAAGTGCTCGCTACTATTCAGTTTGCTCAGCAAACAGGTACACATTTCAACCCCCCTCTACGGGCACCACCGGCTTCTTTAATTAGTTAGTTCTCTCGCCAATAGTGTTAATTGCATATCTTGCAATACGCTGTGGCACACAAGTTTTATACATTAAGGGTTTATTCATGCAAACAAGAAAAGCGTTGGTCGCGTTAGCGGTCGCTGCTACTTTTTCTAACAGCGCATTGGCGCAAAACGTAAGTGGTCAAATTATTGATGCAGCAGGCAAGCCTGTTGCCAATGCCGAAGTTCACGTCGAAAATTCAAAGGCGCGTACGTTCACTAATGACCAAGGCCAATTTGTGCTTGAAGGTGTCAACAAAGGTGAAGTTGAACTTCACGTGCGTGCTGATAACTTCAATCACTACCACCGCGAAATTCAAGTAACCGATCAAAACCTAACAGGTTTGTCGATTTCACTATCACCAACAGTAATGGAAATTATCGACATCCAAGCAACGCCATTGCACTCATCATCAATTGAGTCTGCATTACCTATTAGCGTGCTGGCGGGTGATGATTTACGTATGAAGCAAGCGTCAACGCTTGGTGAAACGCTTAAAAATGAAGTGGGTGTGCATTCAAGCTACTACGGCCCTGTGGCAAGTAGTCCAATTATTCGTGGTTTTGATGGCCCGCGTGTATTGATTACCCAAAATGGTTTAGATGTTGGTGATGCATCACGCGTTGGTGCAGACCATATTGTCGCCACTGAAACCGCAACAGCAACCCAAATTGAAGTATTGCGCGGCCCTGCAACCTTATTCTACGGCAGCGGTGCTGTTGGTGGTGTGGTCAATGTGGTGGACGAGCGCGTACCAACCAGCACTGACACAAAATTAGATTACTTACTGCAACACGGTACGGTTGCCGATGAAGATGAAGCGTCATTTAGCTTAAACACTGGCAGTGGTGATTTTGCCCTGCACTTAGATGGTTTCTGGCGTGATTCAAACGATTACGATATCCCAGGCTTTGCGGAAAATGAAGCGGCGCACGACGACGAGCATGAAGAAGAGCACGAAGACGAGCATGAAGGTGAAGAGCACGGTGAAGAAGAAGTAGAAGGCACATTAGCCAATAGCGCTGCTGAGTCATCAGGCTTTACCATTGGTGCTAGCTACTTATTAGACAATGGCTTTATTGGTTTCTCTTATGGCCGTTTAGATCGTGAATACGGAATTCCGGGTCATGGCCACGGCCATGGTGAAGAAGAAGAGCACGAAGGTGAAGAGCATGAGGAAGAAGAGGAAGAAAGCGTATTTGGTGATTTAGAGCAAGATCGCTTTCAAATTTTAAGTGACCTTTACTTTAAAGACCAATTTATCTCACGCGTTGCGTCAAAACTTGCGTATACAGATTACCAGCACCAAGAAATTGAAGGTGGTGAAATTGGTACTACGTTTAAAAACGACAGTTTAGAAGCGCGTGCCGATGTTTATCACAAAGAAATTAATGGTTGGAACGGTGCATTTACCTTGCATTACAAAGACAGTGATTTTGAAGCTTTAGGTGAAGAAGCTTTTACCCCGCCGTCTGAAACAACGACCTTAGCCTTCGCTTGGTTAGAAGAAAAGCACTATGGCGATTTGTTAGTGCAATTAGGTGCCCGTATTGAACACGTCGAGTTAACACCAAGTGGCGAAGCAATAGAACATCATGACGATGAGCATGAAGAGGAAGAAGAGCACGAAGAAGAACACGGCATGCTGGAAGAGCAATCGTTCACACCGGTTAGTGCTTCTGTTGGTTTAGTTTGGGATTATCAGCCGGGCTATAACTTAGGTTTCTCAGTGTCTTACTCAGAGCGTGCGCCGTCAGCACAAGAATTATTCTCAAATGGCCCGCATATTGGTACGAATACCTTTGAGGTTGGTGCGCTTTATGATGTGGTAGAACATGACGATCATGTTGACATTGAGCTAGGTGATCAGGATGTTGACATCGAAAAGTCATTCAATATTGATTTAACCTGGCGTAAGTTTGAAGGTGACTTCGGTTTTATTGTTAGTGCCTTCTATAACCAAATCGATGACTATTACTACCAGCAAGACACAGGCTTCTTTATGGAAGACGGTCACGAGCATGGTGAAGAAGAACACGAAGAAGAAGGTCATGAAGAAGAGCATCACGATGAAGCTGATGAGCATCATGATGAAGAAGAAGGCTTACCAGTCTTTGTTTACCGTCAAGACGATGTTGACTTATACGGTGTTGAAGCGGAATTTATCTACCAAGTGAGTGCACCACTGAAAGTGTCGGTATTTACCGATTACATCCGTGCTGAGCTTTCTGACGGTGGTGACTTACCACGTATTCCACCAATGCGTATTGGCTCTCAGTTCAACTACCAAACTAATAGCTTTGCAGCTGAATTAGCCGTAACTCATTACTTTAAGCAAGATGATGTTGCTGAATTTGAAACGGAAACAGACAGCTACACTATGGTAGATGCTAACTTCAACTACTACCTAGATGGCTTTGGCGCTGATACGGCGTTGTTTATCAAAGGTAATAATTTAACGGATGAGGAAGCACGTGTTCATTCATCATTCTTAAAAGATGATGCACCACTACCAGGTCGTAACATTACCGTCGGTATTCGCGGTAGCTTCTAATCGAGTTATTGATTGCTAAAAGTAAAAAGCCCTGAAAATTCAGGGCTTTTTTGTATTTGAATGCTGAGTTTCTATCTAGCTTGAATTAACTAAGTAGGTTTAAAGGGAAAAGTTGAATCAACCTAAATTTTTCTGAAATAAATCTTCCAATTTTACAATTGTTTCTGGAATCAATTTCACATCGGTTGGCGCAATAAAAATAGTGTCGTCACCAGCAATGGTACCTAGTACACCGTCACTTTTACTGACGCTATCAAGCAAACGGGCAATCAGTTGCGCTGCACCTGGGCTAGTACGAATAATGATCATCACATTGTTATGCTCAATATCTAACACTAGCTGCTTAAGCGGGCTTTTTGCGGTTGGCACACCAAGCTCAGCGGGTAAACAATACACCATTTCCTGACGGGCATTACGGGTGCGTACCGCGCCAAATTTACTGAGCATGCGCGATACTTTTGATTGGCTAATATTGTCGAAGCCTTGTGCTTTTAAGGCATCAACTATTTCACCTTGGGAGCCAAATTGCTCTTGCTTGAGTAAGTCTTTAAATGCTTGAACTAGGGCTTCTTGTTTTTGTTGTGCTGTCATCATACTGCCATACTACCTGTTGCGTTATCGCTTGCGCTTTTGGGGTTAAGCATAGCGCAATTAAGTGCATCCATTCGTTGAAATAGCCTGATTCTAGACCAATTTCATTCATTTATTTTTCTACTATGCTCTACTATACCAAGTAATGGTGGGAATAGGGTAGCACCGTGCTTCTTGCCTCATTATAAATAACGTTATTTGGTGAATAAGTGTCTTTTTGTGCCCAAACATAATTAACATTCAGGGAAGTTATCAATGTAACTGTAAAGGAAAATTGCTTATTGGCGTGAAAAGGGCAAACTTCCTGAGGATTCTCTAATTGTTTTTTATGGACTAATGCTATATCTTTTGGGCGACAAAAATTAAGTAAATACTCAAATCGGGAGAGAATTCCAATGAAAGTTGCTGTATTAGGCGCAGCTGGTGGTATCGGCCAAGCGTTATCTTTACTATTAAAAACTCAATTACCTGCAGGTTCTGACTTAGCATTATACGATGTTGCACCTGTTGTTCCTGGTGTTGCTGTTGATTTAAGCCACATCCCTACTGCGGTAAATGTTAAAGGTTACGGTGCTGACGACTTAGCACCTGCATTAGCCGGCGCAGACATTGTAATCATCCCAGCGGGTATGCCTCGTAAGCCAGGTATGGATCGTGCTGACTTGTTCAATGTTAATGCTGGCATCGTAAAAACGCTTGCTGAAGGCATCGTGGCTAACTGTCCTAAAGCACTAGTAGGTGTTATCACTAACCCTGTTAACGGCACTGTGCCAATTGTTGCTGAAGTATTCAAAAAAGCAGGCACTTACGAAGCTGGCCGTGTATTCGGTGTAACAACGCTTGACGTTATCCGCTCTGAAGCTTTCATTGCTGAGCTTAAAGGTGTTGATGTTGCAACGGTTAAAGTACCAGTTATTGGTGGTCACTCAGGTACAACAATTCTGCCACTACTTTCTCAAGTAGAAGGTGTTGAATTTACTGAAGAAGAAGTAGCAAGCCTAACTCCTCGCATTCAAAACGCAGGTACTGAAGTTGTTAACGCTAAAGCTGGCGGTGGTTCTGCAACTCTTTCTATGGGCGCTGCGGCGGCACGTTTCACTATGTCATTAATCAAAGGCTTACAAGGTGAAGAAGTTGTTGATTACGCTTACGTTGCCGTTGAAGATGGCGACGCAGAATACTTCGCACACCCAGTACGTTTAGGTAAAAACGGTGTTGAAGAAATTCTTCCATACGGTGAATTAAGTGCATTCGAGCAAAAAGCGAAAGCAGATATGCTTGAAACCTTAAACAAAGACATCAAAGAAGGTATCGACTTTATCAACGGCTAATAAGCTTGCTGATAAAATAGCATTCATACTTTCAGTAAAAAACGGCAAGCCTAAGGCTTGCCGTTTTTTTTATGCCTAGGTTTTAGCTGATGCCAATCGGTATAATCAAGTGCCTATTCCATTCTTTGCGTACCATTTTAAACTTTGATAAATGGTCGGTTAATTAATCTCCAAACAGTCGCTAACACCTTCTAATAAATTGACTAATTGGTCAGTTTGGCCATATTGTATCGTCCCATTTTTGGTTAATGTCTAGACATAACGTTACTCAATCAAATGTGGGTCTATTGCCAGAAGGCATAAAAAGATAGAAGGAGCACAATAGAGGAAGTTACTCAACACTGCCCTTACTAAGCAGTTTACTCAATTACATAATAATGACGGTCGAGTTTAGGCCGATGTAACGGATTAATAATTAAAGACATGGATATGTTTATTTATAGGAAATAACTTTTGCCTAGGCAAAAAAGAAAAACAGAGAAAAAATTTTGAAAAAGCAGTTTAATTTCAAAACCCGCATTGTCATGGTTGCGATTAGCTTATTAGCCATTTCCATGATCATCTTAGCCACTTCCGCGTACTATCAACTGTCTGGATTAGTGAAGGCAAATGTTGATGAATTTGCCACGCTACAAATGTCGAGCAATGGCGCGAAAGTTCAAAATTACATGTCGAGCATCAAGCAAGGCGTTGAGCAATCTGCTGAACTATTTGCAGGCGCTACCGACAAAGCACAAATTCAAGGCTACTTAAACAGCCTTGGTCGTTCTATTTCTGCTGCCGATATCATTGTTGGCTATGAAGACGGCATGGGTCTTAGCCACAAGCACGGTGAGTTCAATGCTGGTAATGCAGACCCGCGCTCGCGCACTTGGTATCAGCAAGCTAAGCGACAAGCGTCGACAACGGTAACCAAAATTTACAACGACAAGTCTTCTAACCAGTTAATGGTGACCTTAGCTACACCGCTATATCAAAGTGGCCAATTTAAGGGGGTACTAGCTGCTGATATCGCGATAAAGGCATTAGATCCATTTATTGAGCGTGCTACCTTCCCTGGCTCAATCGCGGCGCTATACGATGATACCGGCTTGACAATTTCGTCCACTGGTGAGGTTGATGTGCCGGGTGAATCGCGATTGTCAGACTTTGAGCCGCTAGTTGAACTCGAACAAATCATGTTGTCAAAGCAGCAAAACATGCATGAGTTCGAGTTATTAGGTATTGATAAAATCGCTTACTTTGAGACGGTAACCATTACCCAAGACACTACTTGGTTTATGTTGGTCGCAATCGATAAATCAGTTATGTATAGCGCGTTGGGTGACTCTTTAGTTTCATCAAGCCTGACTACCTTTGTGTTAATTGTATTATCGACTATCGCGATATACATATTGCTTTCTTACGCCTATCGCCCAGTTGAAGCGCTGAAGAAAACGGTTAATGAGCTTTCAAATGGTAACGGTGATTTAACCAAGCGTTTGAAAGTAGAACGTGAAGATGACTTGGGTGAAATCTCAAGAGACATCAATACGTTTATCGAAAACTTACAAACAATGATGCGTGATATCGCTGAATCTAGTCAGTACATTGCTAGCAGTGTGGATGACTTACAGGCGTTGCGTCAAAGTAACAATGAAGTGTTAGAAGCGCATCGCCTTGAGACTAGCCAAGTGGCAACTGCACTGAATGAAATGAGTGCAAGTTCAACCGACGTTGCCAATAACACTGAAAACGCAGTGAATGTGACCACGAGCACTAACGAGCAAGCGTTACACTCTAAGCAAGTGGTTTCAGGTGCGACCCAAAATGTTAGCGATTTGGTCGAGAAAGTTGAAGAGTCTTCAAGCCAAATTAATCAAATGGGACAAGAAATTGATAATATTTCGGCTGTCTTGAAAGTGATTGGTGATATAGCGGAGCAAACCAACTTACTTGCCTTAAATGCGGCGATTGAAGCAGCACGTGCTGGCGAACAAGGCCGAGGTTTCGCGGTAGTTGCTGATGAAGTGCGAGCACTAGCGTCAAGAACACAAGACAGTACCACTGAAATTCACAATACAATTAACCGCTTAAATGCAAGTTCGCAAAGTGTTATCAATGGTATTGAGTCGACGAAAGCAAGCTGTGTTGAAGCTTCTGAACAAACTCACTTAGTGGTTGAGAACCTTGATCAGATCGTGAATTCAGTTGGCGGCATTAATGACTTAAATATTCAAATTGCTGCTGCGGCTAAGCAGCAGTCTTCGGTTTCTGAAGAGATTAATCGCAATATGGTGACCATTAGTGACATGGTTGAGCAGGTTGCGGCCAGCAGCGATGAAGTGAACGGCGCAACCACGGTATTAGCAAGTGCTAATAGCAACTTAACCAAAGTGGTGAGTCAATTTAAGCTGTAGTATTGTAGCTAACATCAGTGTTAAATATTGATGACTAAAAAAACCGACCTACTGTGAAGTAGGTCGGTTTTTTGTTTCTAGGCTTTGCCACTTTTAGAGTTTTAGTGCCAAGCGTAAAACTTTTACAACCCAGCGTTTAGATACTAAAGGCTTCGCTTAAATAAGCGACTAGCAACCAGTAGTTACGGTAATAACTTCCGGCGGTACTGCATTTACAACAGCACTCTTGTAGCTTACATAACAGTTAGTTGCGATAATTTCTGCAGCAGTTGGCGAGTTATTTGGCGCTTTATTCGTTAAATACAGGCCGCGGGCAACTTGATTATCAGCATTGCTGTCGTTGAAAATCGTATTGAAAACAAAGTCATCACTAAGATTCATCGCTTCAAGAATTTCTGGCACATTATCGCTGTCGTTGAAAGATATGCCAATTGGGTATCCTTGATCGAAGAAAATACCTTCAAATTCAAAACCATTATCAGTGCGGCTTTCAACTAAAGCCTTACTGTTATAAAGGTTGGCGGTTGATTCCAAACTACCAGCTAATGCTTCAAGTGCTGCTTCGTTAGCATCAGAAGATAGGTTGATAAAACGTGGCACAGCCACAGCTGATAAAATACCTAAGATGACAATTACGACAACAAGTTCGATCAGGGTAAAGCCTGCTGCCTTTGTTACATTCGAATTGTGCAGCTTAGTACCGGGTAGTAGAGAGTTAGGTGATTGGAAATTTGGTGAATTGGCATACATGTTACTTCTCCTAGAACGACAGTGCCTGACAGATAAAATAAACGCTACTTATTGTGTTGGTAAGCAAATGAACAAGCATACAACAAGCTTAGTTAATGTTAACAGTACTTTAACATAATATGCTGTGCTCTATCGCTAATAATACTGCTCGAGTGCGATCTCTTACACCGAGCTTGGTTAAAATGCTGGAGACATGATTTTTAATGGTACCTTCAGATTTAAACAAGGCACCTGATATTTCTTTGTTGGAATAGCCGCTCGCCATCAGTCTCAGTACTTCTATCTCTTTTGGAGTCAGCGGCTCTAATGGAGCAGGAGCAGTAAAATCATCACTAACACCGTTAACTTTGGTCATGCCTTTTAACAGCCGTTCTGTAACTGCGGGCTGCACCATAGTTTGCCCATTATGAACCGCTTCAATAGCACTAATAAGTGACTCCAGTGATACGTCTTTCAGTAAGTAGCCTTTTGCACCCGCTCGCATCCCTTTGAGAACCAGCTCTGAATCGTCGAAAGTAGTCAGAATAATAACGGGCGTAGCAATTCCCGCTTGCGATAACTGCACTAAAGTTTCAATACCGTCCATTTTCGGCATAGAGATATCGAGTAAAATTACATCAGGTTTATGTGCTGCTACTTGTGCTAATACTTGTGTGCCATCGCTAGCTTCAGCGCTCACGGTAACTTTTTCTGATAGCGCAAGTAAGCTTTTAATTCCCTGCCTAACTAAGGTTTGGTCGTCTACGAGTAGTAGTTTTATAGTCACTTATAAAGTCTCGTTCTTTTCTTGGTGTTGCATGCTAAATTGATTGACGCATGTGATTTGGCAAATTAACGGCAATCGTTAACCCACCATTTTCACGATTAAAGTTTACCGTGCCGCCAAGAAGCTCTGCACGCTCTGTAATACCTGACAGTCCATTACCCGCGATTAGCGTCTTTGGCGCAGAACCATTGTCATAAATTTTTAGCTGAATTTCGTCTTGTTGCTGGGTAATGGAGAGCCAAAATTCACTAGCACCGCTATGACGCAGCGTATTGGTAATCGCCTCTTGGCTGATGCGAACTAAGGTATTTGCCAGTTCAAACGAATCAAGTTGGATATCTGTTTGAATCGACTGGTGTACCTTGAGTGCAGGTACGCCAGCGACAAGCGCCTCAATTGCTGCCTGCACGTCAATAGCTTGATTCGCCTTAATTGTGCTGACCGCCTCGCGTACATCGCTTAACAAGAGTTTGGCAAGTGCATAGCTTTCATCAACTTTTTCTTTCGCGGCTGAGTTGCCATCACGCTCACATAAATGAGATGACACTTGCAGGTTTATGGTTAGCGCAGTGAGATGATGACCAAGTAAGTCGTGAAGTTCACGAGCAATGCGTGTGCGTTCATGTTGCTTTGTCGATTGTGTTAACAATTGCTGAGTGGCGAGTAGCTGGCGGTTAAGTTCATTTGCTTGTTCGCTCGCTTGTTTGGCTTTTTGTGTTTGTTGGCTCATCAGCAAGCTAAAAATATGAAACGTGCCATAGAGAGAGCCCGTCAATACAAAATGGTCTTTTTGCCAACGCCAACCATAGAAGCTAAACCACACGACGACTAGCGCAATAATAATGAGTAACGCCGTTTCAAATCGGCAGAAATTAATCAGCATGCCAGCCCAAATAATGGTAAGAATTGGAATAAAGTCGAGTGGCAGCATTAACATAATGGCAAATGCACTCGCTAGTTGTAATCCAAAAAATACTTGATGGGCATGGCCAAAGAGTGACGCTTTATTAAGTTTGGTCGCACCAAAAAAACAGACAATATAAGCGGCGAAACAAATGGCAATCCCCAATGTATTTGCTTGCACGTTGGCGGTTTGTGAAGGTAAGGCGTAGAGTGAAATGGCAAGTACTAACCCCCAAGTCACAACAGCTAAAACATCAAGTCGCTCACAGTGTTGGCTAATTTTAGTGATGGCTTTGTACATATCTTCTTATTGGTAACCTGTTGACGATTATAGCTTTTAAGGATTATTTCAGATTAAGTTGTAAAAACCTATAGGCCAAAAGTCATGTTTTTAAATCGTGACATTTGGCACTGATGTCGCCAAATGGCAGTGCGTAGACTACTCCCAACAACTTAGGGAGAGAAAATATGTACTATTCAATTTATTCCGTTTTACTGTTTTTACACATTGTGGTTGGCAGTGTGTCATTGATCACTTTTTGGTTGCCTGTTATTGCGAAAAAAGGTGGGCATTTTCACAAGCGGTCAGGTAAGTGGTTTGAGTTTGGCATGCTTGCTGTCAGTTTATCTGGAATTGCTATTACCTTAGTGGTGTTATTTGATCCGTTAGCGATTAAAGATCCTTCGTCTTCATTATCTGGCGCAGAAGCCGATAAGCTGGTGTGGTGGAGCGAAATGTTCGCTTGGTTTTTACTGATGTTGTCGCTTTTGGTGCTTAACAGTACACGCCACTCGGTACTCGTATTGAAATGTCGTGAAAACAGACTGGCACTGCGTCAATGGCCACACCTGTTGCCAATTCTTACTATGGCGGTAATTTCGCCTTATGTCGGCTATTTAGGTACTAAATATTCTTTTGTCTTATTGCAGGTGTTTAGCGCTTTGTGTTTGGTGAATAGTTACCAATTACTGCACTATATTTTTAAACCGTCTATTCAACCAAGAGAATGGCTAATTCAGCATTTGCGTCATATTATTGGTGCAGGCATTGGGGCTTACACCGCGTTTTTTGCTTTTGGTGGCCGTCAACTACTCGCCAATATTGTGAGTGATCAGTGGCAAATTATGTTTTGGGTGCTGCCGGGTGTCATTGGTGGTGTATGCACCCATAAATTAGTCAAAAAATATCGTCAGCAGTATAAGGTGCAATAGGCTGCTAATGTGAAGCGTTAAAGAGATTTTTATGAAGCAAATATTTCTTGAAGATTTTGTCGTTGGTCAAGTGTTCACAACAAAACAACATCAAGTCACTGCTGAGCAAATTATCGAATTTGCTCAGCAATTTGATCCGCAGCCATTTCATACCAATAAAGAACAAGCTCAAAGTAGTTTTTTAAGGGGCTAGTGGCCAGTGGTTGGCATACGGCGGCTCTTACCATGAAATTAATTGTGGCAAGTGATGCTAAACCCGCTGGTGGCTTGATTGGCGCAGGTGTTGATCAGCTTCGATTTAATCAAGCTGTTCGCCCTGGCGATAGCTTGCAAGCTAAGGTCACGGTTATTGAAGCAAAAGCATCTAGTTCAAGCCCGAACAGGGATTGGTTACTATTGCTGTGTCGGCGACAAACCAAGAGCAGCAAGAGGTATGCAGCTATGTATCAAATGTTGTGATGCCTACGAGGCCTAACCCCTGACACTTGACGGTTAAGGAGTGATGATCTGATGTGCGACGAGCTTAGATATTACTTGCTCCTTATTTTTTGCCCCCAGCTTAAGCTTTAAATTCTCTAAATGAAATCTCGCTGTTCGTTCAGAAATATTGAGCTTTTTACCGACCTCGTTATATGTGCAGCCATTACTTAACCATTTACCGCACTCTATTTCTCGATGGGTTAATTTTAGCTGCTGAATGGCAACATCTGGGCAACTTTTTAAGGCACAAAGCTGTTGATGAAATACGGTAGAGGTGATCTCAAGTTGCTTGCCATACTGTTCAAGCCATTTAGTTTCTGCCTCATTGTCTATGGCGCAACCTAAACCAGCTATTTGAAGTTTATTATTACTTAGTGGTATTGAAGCGCCAGCATTGAGTTTGTGAGCTTTGACCTGCTGCCAAAAGCCAAATTGCGCTTTGCCGTTACTGCATTGTTTCGCGTATGACCAGGGCACAGGCGAATTGCTCACAACAGATAGTGGAATGGTAGTGTCTAGTTGTAGGTAGTTCTTGGCGATATATTCATCGACCCATTGTTGAGGGTAGGTACTAATCACATTTAATTCACTGGGGTGTTGTGCGTTAAACTGAAAGTAACCAAAGCTTTTAATGCCAATTTTAATGAGCTGTTGCTCAAACAAATTGACGAGTTCGGCTTCTCGCTGACATTTTATCAGCTGATAAATATCGTCCCATTCCATCTCACATCTACATCCTGTAAATACCTGTCAAAACTGACAGTGCAATTTTGTTGTTTATTGATTAATACTAAAAAGGTCTATGTTTTAAAGGATAGTCGGCGATTCGTTCTAATAGGTGAAATTAATTTAACTATTGAGTTAAGACGTTGAAACATATGCGTAAGGAGGCGTTATGTTATTTGTCAAATTAATGGTATTAATAGGAATGCTGATTGCTTCACAACTTGTATCGATAGGTAAAAGTCATGCCGCTTGGAAACTGTTTTTGGCTTTGTTTCCTGTTGTTGGCGCAATTGCCATTGCCTTATTGAATATTAAGTACTCAGATTTTTACTAGTTTTTTATAAATGCTCGCAGAAAGAAAAAATCCACCTTATTTCGGTGGATTTTTTTATGTCGATATTTTTTATGTCGACAGATGCTAGTCAAACTAAACGTAAAACTTACTTCTCGTTTGGCAGTAATAGGTTAAGTGCAATTGCCGAGATTGCAGCCAACGCGATACCTTGTAGTTGGAATAAGCCCAAATCGAACTGCATACCGCCAAGGCCAAATACCAGGGCTACAGCGACAATCGCCATATTTTTACCTTTGCCAAGGTCGACTTGTGCAGTAATTAACGTTTTTAAACCAACAACAGCAATAGCGCCAAATAGTAATACCATAATGCCACCCATCACAGGTGCAGGAATGGTTGCTAGCAGTGCGCCTGTTTTTCCTAGGAAAGATAAACCGATGGCAAAAACAGCCGCCCAAGTCATGATAACTGGGTTAAATGATTTGGTTAAAGCAACTGCGCCAGTGACTTCTGAGTAGGTCGTATTTGGTGGACCACCGAAAAGTGCCGCAGCTGAAGTGGCTAAGCCATCCCCCATAAGCGTGCGCTTTAAGCCCGGCTTTTCGAGAAAATCTTTACCAGCTACATTGGAAATTGCCGTGATATCACCAATATGCTCAACTGCTGGCGCAATGGCTATTGGCAAAATAAACAGAATCGCTTCCCAGTGAAACTCTGGGGCAGTGAAGTTAGGTAAAGCAAACCATGCCGCTTCACTTACGGAATCAAAATTAACGATGCCGAAGTATAACGAAAGCAAGTAGCCAACAGTTAAGCCAATTAAAATCGGTACTAACTTAAATAACCCTTTACCTAAAAGCGAAACCAATACCGTAACCGCGAGCGCCGTTAGCGAGATGGTTAATGCCGTACTTGCTTCAACCAACTGAACCGCGCCATCACCTGTTTTACCAAGCGCCATGTTCACACCAACAGGGGCTAAGTTTAGGCCAATCACAATGATCACCGGCGCCACCACAACGGCAGGTAAAACGCGATGAATGATTTGGTTGCCTTGCCATGCCACAAGTAACCCCAGTGCCATATACAACACACCAGCGGCGGCTAGGCCAGACATAGTGGCGGCGATGCCCCAAGTAGCGACGCCGTAGCTAATGGGGGCGATAAAGGCAAAAGAAGAAGCTAAGAAAATAGGGACTTGGCGTTTCGTCACTAACTGAAACACCAAAGTACCAATACCCGCAGTAAACAGGGCAACGTTGGGATCTAATCCCGTTAAGATAGGCACTAAAACAAGCGCCCCAAAGGCTACAAACAGCATTTGTAACCCAAGTAATGGGGTTTTCAATTGCTGCATGTTACTTAGTACCGAAAATCTTATCGCCTGCGTCGCCTAGGCCAGGAATAATATAGCCTTTGTCATTTAAGTGATCGTCAACCGATGCGACATAAATATCCACATCAGGGTGCGCTGCTTCGAGTTTTTCGATACCTTCAGGAGAAGCTACCAAGAATAGACCCATAATGTCTTTACAGCCTTTTTTCTTAAGCAAATCGATAGTGGCAATTAAGGTACCGCCAGTCGCCAGCATAGGGTCAACAATCAGTGCCGTGCGTTCGTCAATATCAGCAACGACCTTGTCAAAATATGGTACGGCTTCTAACGTTTCTTCATCACGATATAAGCCAACGACACTGACTTTGGCACTTGGTAGTAGTGACATAACGCCGTCTAGCATGCCTAAACCTGCACGTAAAATAGGCACTAGTGTGATTTTTTTACCCTTAATGTGCTCAACGTCAATTGGCGTACCTTGCCAGCCGTCAATGGTTTTTGTTTCTGTTGGTAACTGTCGTGTTGCTTCATAGGTCAGCAAAGTACCAATTTCAGAGCAAAACTCGCGAAAGCTTTTTGTGCTAATGCCGTTAGCGCGCATTAAGCCAAGTTTGTGTTGAACAAGCGGGTGAGTAATTTCGTGAACAGCCATGGTTTTCCTTAATCAAAAATTTGTAATAATTATAACAATTTGTAGGTCAACTATGGCAGTAATAAAACGTAATGAATGACCTAGTGTTGATCTAAACAGCAAATTGAAGACTAAGTGCGCGAGCTTGCTTGCTAAGGCTTCACGTATATCTGCTAAAATCAAGAGCATAGATAGTTTGTTACATATTGTAACTTTAGTACGACTTGGTAAGATTAGTCACTGATCGTATTAATCATATTTATTGTTAGTCGAAGTAGCAGTTACCCGCAGTTATTAGTAGAAGATAGCGCCGTAAGTTGCTTTAGAAATGAGGAAGTAATGAAAACATTTCAGTCAATTTATCGAGCGTCTGCTTGGTCAACACCACTTGTCCAACATTCACCTGCACAGTTGGTTATGGCGTATGGCAATCGTGACTTTGCCTTAGACCAAACGCTTTATGCAGAACTTCAAGAATCTTTCCCTGATGCACAAATTGTCGGCTGCACCACCAGTGGTGAGATACAAGGTGCGCAGTTACACGATGACACCTTGTGTTTAACAGCGATTGAATTTGACCGTGTAAATGTCGAAGTTTTTAGCCAACTAGTAAGTGATTTTGATAATAGTTTTCAACTTGGCCAAGCGTTAGCGCGTGGTATTCCAGCACAAGGTCTTAAGCACGCTTTTGTTATTTCTGACGGTCAGGCAATTAACGGCTCTGAGCTTATTGCTGGGATTAGTGGCGTGCTGCCAGAAAATGTTGTTGTTACCGGTGGGTTAGCGGGGGACGCCGCTAAGTTTCAAGAAACCATTGTTTGGCATAATGACCGAAAAGCCAGTGGCTTAGTTGTGATCGTTGGTTTATACGGCGATGCGTTAGTGGTTGGGCATGGTCACCTTGGTGGTTGGCGGGAGTTTGGCCCCATGCGCGAAATTACCCGTTCAGAAGACAATGAATTATTTGAAATTGACGGTAAGCCAGCGCTCGAATTGTATAAAGAGTTTTTAGGTGAGCATGCCGATAATTTACCTGCCTCTGCGCTACGTTTTCCGCTTGCGATGAAAACTGAGCAGCAAGAGCAACCTGTGGTGCGCACGATTTTAAATATTGATGAACAACGTCAAAGTATGATTTTTGCGGGCAATATGCCAGAGGGGGCAAGTTGCCAACTCATGCGTGCAAATTATGACCATCTTGTTGATGGCGCACAAGATTCAGCTGAGCAAGCACTCACTTTTTTTGACCAAATAGAACCTCAATTGGCAATATTAATTAGCTGTGTTGGCCGCAGATTAGTGCTGGCACAGCGGGTAGAAGAAGAACTCGAAATTGTTGAAGAAACCTTACCAGCAAATTGTGCTATGACAGGTTTTTACTCTTATGGTGAAATTTCCCCCATTGTGCCTGCTGGTCGTTGTGGTTTGCATAACCAAACCATGACCATCACCTTGCTATCAGAGCTGTCGAGTGACTGAGTTACACAAACTAGCCAAGCGCCAACTTAAACGCTTTGGCATTGACGATTCATTAAAAACAGAGCACCGAGATTATTTTGCTGCGGTGTCTGAAGCTTATGTCGGTTACGAGCAAGACGTTAGCACCCTTGAACGCTCTTTATTTTTAATTTCGGAAGAGCTCAATGAACGCAACGCGCTGCTCAAAAATCAACTTGGTGAACTCAGCGAAACAAAAAACCAATTGCAATCATCGTTGAGTGTACTCAACGCTACCTTTGATGCGACGGGCGAAAACATTGTGGTTTACGATGTTGATGGCAATGTCGTGAGCATCAATTGCATGGGGCAAACATTTTTCCTGCAAAATGGTGTTACTGAATATCAACGTTGGTCAGCGTTGCTATCATTATTTAAATACCCAAACCAAGCGGTTCAAGTTAAGCAAAAACTAGAAGAAGACCCAACGCGCCACATCAATGGGGTGATCGAACTGAGCAGTAACCGCTTTTTTGAATATCGCTCTTTGCCACAAATAGCTGAGGGTAAACTCATCGGTCGAGTGTGGTGTTTTCGTGACATTACGCAGCAAAAAGAAAGTGAAGATTTAATTCAACACCAAGCCTACCACGATGCTTTGACGGGCCTGCCCAATCGCAACTTGCTATTAGATCGCGTTGAACACGCACTTGCATTAGCAAAGCGCTCAGAGCAGCTGTTAGCGGTTTTGTTTATTGATTTGGATAACTTTAAGCGCGTTAATGACACTGAAGGGCATAAAGCAGGGGACGAATTACTGATTGAATTAGTGCAACGAGTTAAATCTCGTTTGCGCGAGCAAGATACGCTTGCTCGCCTAGGTGGTGATGAATTTGTCTTGCTGCTGGAATCGGTCGCAAATAAACAAGATATTCGCTTACTGTGTGAGGAGTTACTGGCGATTTTAACCGAGCCATTTTGTCTTTCCGGTCGCCAGCACTTTGTCAGTTGTAGTATCGGTGTTGCCTGTTTTCCACAAGACGACAACAACGCTGAACACTTAATTTTGAAAGCCGATATGGCGATGTACCAAGCAAAGGCACAAGGCAAAAATAACTACCAGTTTTATGATCAAAGCCTAGAGCAGCAAGCGATGTTGCAAGTAAAAGTTGAACGTGAATTGCGCGAAGCTTTGCAGGCAGATGAACTTGAGCCTTATTTCCAGCCAAAAATTGATTTAAGCACTGGTGAGATCATCGGCGCAGAAATATTGATGCGCTGGTTTAAGCCAGACGGAAGTTCAATTCCTCCCGATATTTTTATTCCGGTTGCAGAAACTACAGGGCTTATCAGCCAAGTCGGTAAGAAGGCTATTGACTCTGCGTTTGAATGCATCAGTCAGTGGCGCAGCCAAGGGCTTAATCATTTAAAACTCGCGATTAATTTATCGATTATTGAATTTCAAGATGCCGAGCTTATTCGCTATCTACTGAGTAAATGTGACGAAAGCAACGAGTGCGGAAGCCAATTGATTATTGAGCTAACTGAATCTATTTTCATGGAAAACAAAGAAGTCATCAGCCGTACTATGGAGCAACTTCGAACCCGTGGCATTGCGTTTGCACTTGATGATTTCGGCAAAGGTTATTCGTCATTTAGTTATCTGCAAATTCTGCCCATTGATTATTTGAAAATTGATAAGGCGTTTTTACAGGGAGTTACCACCAATAAACAAAGTGCAGCGATCACGCGTACCATTATTGATATTGGTCACAACTTGGAATTGTCGGTAATTGCTGAAGGGGTGGAAGATCAGGCAACGCTCGACTATGTGATGCGTGAACGTTGCCAAAGTGCACAAGGCTATTTCTTATATAAACCCATGCCGAGAAACGACTTTAATGAGCTTATAAAGCAAGAGTGTCTGCAACTAGCAGCCGGCAGCGAATAGGCGATAATTGCCTCTAGGCTAACGGCCTTTAAACCTCGTTTCTCATTTAAAGCCCAGTTGCGAGTGCGAGTAAACCTGAAGTTAGTTAAGCTGAGGTATTAAAGCGACGAATCAATGAGCTGACATTAGCGATGGTATCTTTTAGCTGCTGGCTGGCGCCAAACGATTCTTCTGCTGCCTGTTTGGCGACTGGTGCACCTTGTGCGATATCACCCACTTGTTGGTTAATATGCTCAGCCACTGCGCTTTGTTCTTCAACTGCAGACGACATTTGAATTGTCATATCCGCAATATTGTCGACCGCCTTATTAATTTCGCCCAAAGCAATGCGCGTACCATCGACAATTTGCATGCCTTTTTCCGCTTCTTCTAAGCCTTGTTCAGACACTTCAGCAGCTTTTTGCGAGCGAGTGATCAACTTGTTAACAATACTATGAATTTCTTCGGTTGATTCGCGTGTACGCATTGCCAAGCTGCGCACTTCATCCGCTACCACCGCAAAGCCGCGACCTTGCTCACCCGCGCGGGCAGCTTCAATAGCGGCGTTTAAGGCGAGTAAATTAGTTTGCTCGGCTATGGATGAAATCATGGTTGCCGCTTGGTTAATCTCTTCTGTCGATTCGGCTAAGTCTTTTACTGTGCTGGCGATGGAAGTTACTGAATTTTTCAGTTCCTCGATGGATTTTGCGGCTTGCTTAGCCTGCTGGTTACCATTGTTCACACTTGCCGCAGCTTCTTTAGCGCTGCTTGCGTTACCTTCAACACGCTCGGTAACTTCTTGAATGGCACTCGACATTTCGCTAATAGCGGAAGCAATGACTTGAACTGCTGTTTCTTGCTGTTCAATAACTTGGCTGGTTTTTTCTGCTTGATAGTGGGTTGTTTCGGCAACTTCAGCAAGCACCACAGAGGCGTCATCAATTCTTGTGAGGCCGGTTCTGCCGCGGGCTATTTCGCAAATTAGTGCCAGCTTGGCACGTGCCTGTGCTTGGTTAGCATTAAAGTAAGTTTGCGCTACGGTAGTATCTTTATAGGCATCAGGCGCAATATTTAAAAATAATGACCATGACTTTTGCTGACTCTTAATGCTCCAATATCCACACAGCACCATCACCGCTGGGCCAATGAGCATCAATTCTGTAGAGTTGGTGAGCCAGCCAGCGCCAACACAGGCAAGGCCGCCGACGATAAAAGGTCTTATTTGCCGAGTAAAGTGGCGAATTGTGTCGCTAATTGGCAGTGCCGACTTATTTTGTTGCAACCTTTGATATGCTTGGCTAGCTCGCTGCTTTTCTGGCTCAGAAGCATTAACCCTCACTGATTCGTAACCAACGATATCATCGCCTTCAAAGATCGGGGTAACGAATGCTGATACCCAGTAGTGATCGCCGTTTTTGCGTCGATTTTTAACAATTCCCATCCATATTTTGCCAGCGCGTAAGGTTTCCCACATCTCTTTAAACACGTCACTTGGCATATCAGGGTGGCGAACAATGTTGTGATTACTGCCGATAAGTTCGTCGCAGGTAAAACCACTAACTTCGACAAAAGCATCGTTACAGTGAGTAATTATGCCGCGCTTGTCGGTTGATGAGATAAGTCGTTGACTGGTTGGGAATTGATATTCTTTTTGGCTGATATGACGGTCTTTATTCACGCTGTCTTCCTTTAATGCGAGTTAAGCAAAGGCTTAATTCATTGGACGTCTGATGATATTGCTTGTAGCTACCTGCTAGCGATATCTAGTTGCTAAATGATCAGGTGTAAACAAAATGGGTATTAAAAATGGAGTAAATCTAATGCCTTAATAGAGTGAGGTTTAATTAAACTATAGATGCAATTAGACTATTTGCACTTTATTTTGCTCTCCAAAAGGGCGGAGGATTATATTGTTACAGTGCTTATTGTTTCAACATCGAATTTGGTGGTCAGAGCTCTCTTTGTAAGTGCTTATAGCTAAGTCTATATGAGCAAGTTTTTACCCTAGGAATGCTCAACTTTTTGCTCATCGACTATGCTTATCTTTTGTTCGATTAAAATTTTTTTACAATTTGTGTCAATTTTTTTGACGGTGTCGGGTCTTATGCCCTGACTCATGAAAAACAAGCGGTATTTGAACAATTTTCAATACTGCGTTTAAGCCCCGGAGAAATTATGAAGAAAGCAACAAAGACTCATTTATCAGGCGCAGCAATGGCATTAGCGGCAGCTACTTTAGTTGGTTGTGGTGCAACTGCTTCTAACTCAGGCTCTGCTGGCAGCACAGTAGCAGCAACAAACACTAATACAGTTGAAATGGTTCACTGTTACGACGTTAACGTATGTAAAGGCCACAACGACTGTAAAACAGCTGAGCACGCATGTGCAGGTCAAGCATCTTGTAAAGGTACTGGCTTTGTTGGCATGCCAACTAAAGCGTGTAAAGATGTTGGCGGTACCGTTTCTGATGAATGGACTGGCCAAATTTCAACGGCTAACTTAGTACACTGTTACGGTGTTAACGTTTGTAAAGGTCACAACGACTGTAAAACTGCTGAAAATGCGTGTGCAGGCCATGCAACTTGTAAAGGTACAGGCTTTGTTTCTACCACAGCGAAATCATGTGGCGATATCGGCGGTACTGTAGGCAAATAATATTAACTAAAAAGTATTAGTTAGTATGTTTAGACAAGGTTGTTTAGTGACTTACGCTAAACAGCCTTGCAATAAAGTAAAGCAGTTATTTGAATGTAGCGACAAATTCAATTGCTGCTTTACTTTGCTTGACCTTACGTAAACTTTGCGAGCAATTCGCATAGATCAACAAACTGACAATTTTCCTGTCATCATTAGCCTTTGAGTTTTTATCTACCCCAAGCTCATTTACACTATCTCTATTACTAGACACGAGTGACTATTTTGAAGAAATTTCTAGGATTTGGCCTTGGCCTGCGAACGAATCATTACAATGATGTGATTGAACAAAAACCAGATGTTGATTGGTTTGAGATCATTTCAGAAAACTATATGGTTGCTGGTGGTAAGCCAAGATATTACCTTGACCAAATCAGAGAAAATTACCCTATTGTGATGCATGGGGTGTCGATGTCGATTGGTTCAACTGATCCATTGAATATGGAGTATTTGACCAAGTTAAAAACCTTAATTGCTGATGTGCAGCCAGAGTGGTTCTCTGATCACCTTTGTTTCACGTCGGTTGGTGGTGTTAACAGTCATGATCTACTGCCACTGCCATACACAGAAGAGTCATTAACTCACGTTGTTCAGCGTATTAAGCAAGTACAAGACTTTATGGGCCGTCAAATGCTGATGGAAAATGTATCCAGCTATTTAACGTATAAAACTGACGAGATGAACGAATGGCAGTTTTATCGTGAAGTTTGTGAGCAAGCTGACTGCCGCATGTTGTTAGATATCAATAATATCTACGTAAGTGCACGCAACCATGATTTTGATGCCATGGAATATTTACGCTCGTTAAACCCTCAGCGCGTGCAACAGTTCCATTTAGCAGGTCATTCTGACTTTGGAGATTATGTGGTTGATACCCATGATCACGATGTGCCAGATCCTGTCTGGCAACTATACAAAGAAGCATTAAAATTGTTTGGCCCGGTAAGCACTATGATTGAGCGCGATGCGAATATTCCCAGTTTTGCTGACTTAACGGCAGAGCTAAACATCGCACGAAATATTGCTGAGCAGCATATTCCCAATATTCGCAGCCAGATTGAAGCCTAGTCTGAGGTTGGTTAAATGAGTTCTCTTAAACAAATTCAACAAGACTTCCTGCACTTTTTACTGCATGGCAATGGCCCATTCGCCGAGCATGTTGTAAATGATCAAGGCAATATCAGCGCTGAGCAACGCGTGTCTATTTATGGCAACGCGTATCGTATTCGATTACAAGAGGTGGTTGAAACCGACCACGAGATTCTTGGCTTGTATTTAGGCGATGAGCTATTTGATAAAATGTTTGCAGGTTATCTTGATGCCTATCCATCAAAATTTGATTCATTGCGCCATTATTGCCAGTTTATTCCTGAATATCTCGCCAACAATGCGCCTTTTAGTGAACACCCGATATTGGCCGAATTAGCGCGTTTCGAGCGCTTATTATTGGCCGCCTTTGATGCTGCAGATATCGCGCGTGCTCAGCCGCAAGACCTAGCAGCAATTGCACCTGAGCTGTGGCCGACGATTCGAGTGCGTTTCCACCCAAGCATGCAACTCTTTAATGAGCGTTATAATGCGGTTCGCAGTTGGCAGGCAATTAAAGGTAATCAAGCACCATCACCAGCTACTGAGCATGCCGAAGAGCAACATTGGTTGCTATGGCGTAATCACGACCGTTTAACCGAATTTAGATCATTAGAAGCTGACGAGCGCTATATGATTGAGCAGTACTTACAAGGTGCAGACTTTGCTGACGTTTGTGAAGGCTTGCTAACATGGCATGCACCAGAAAAAGTGCCAGTGTTTGCCGTGCAAAGTATTCAAACTTGGTTGCAACAAGGGCTAATTTATCAGTTTAAAACAGCGAATTAATACTGCATACCGTTAAGCTTTGTTGTTAAATAACTTTAACTTAAAAGGCCTGCATTACTGCTGGCCTTTTTAATATTTATTGAAACACCTTATAGATAGTGCCAGTTTGCACTCCCATAGCACTTTTTAGATAAGCGTTAGCGAGTTTAGCTGCTGGTACGGCGGTAAACCCTGGAAAGTAGTCGCCAAACACAGGGATAGATTCTGTAACCAGTGTCGGGCTAACCGCGTTGATTCGAATGCTTTTTGGTAACTCGGTTGATGCAGCTTTAACAAAGTGGTCAATAGCACCATTAACTGTGCTAGCGGCCGTTCCCCAAGCAACAAATTCATCGGTCAAAATACCACTGGTTAAGGTAATTGAACCACCTTGATTCAAGTGCTTGGTGGCATAACGGGCTAAATTTATCTGCCCCATAAGTTTATTTGCTAGGCTAAATTGCCATTGCTCGCTGGTCATTTCATTGAAATCGGCAAAGGCGACATCGCCAGCGGTGACAATAAGCTCATCAAATGCCCCAATATTGTCAAACAAGGTGCTAATGCTTTGCTCGTTGCTCAAGTCTACTTGCCAGTCACCACTTGAATTTGCAACGCTTATTACCTGATGTTGGCCATCAAGGGCCTCGACTACTGCTTTACCAATCGTACCTGTTGCGCCAATAACTACAATCTTTTTCATTACATTTACCTCATGTGTTGTTGATAAAGTGCATCTTATGAGAATTTATTTGCCTGAAAAACCGCGTAAACAGAAAGTATTGTTGCAAAAACTTAGTTAATTGCATCTGGCATGGGCTAGAATTGAGCAATATTTTAAGACTCGTTGCCAAGTCCGTGAGGTTGCGGCTTGAGCATCGGGTAAGACAACCTAAGTCGTAAGGTATCTGATTGAGTACACCATGAAATTAAGTTATCTGGAAAGTTTCTATTTAGTGACTAAATTAGGCAGCATCACCAAAGCTGCTGATCAGCTAAATGTCTCGAAAAGTGTTGTCAGCCGTTATATCAAACAGCTTGAATCGCAATGTGCTGCTCAGTTGTTATTGCGCACGACGCGCTCAATAACGCCAACCGAGGCAGGACAAGCGCTATACATTAAATGCCAAGCTATTTTCAGTCTCACCCAAGAAGCCGAGCAAGATATTCGAGATATCACCCAGCAAAACCATGGTCGGCTTAGATTTTCATGCACAGTATCGCTAGGGGAAGTGTTAGCTGAGCAAGTATTACCTGTGTTTTGTCAGTCAATGCCAGAAGTGAAACTTAAACTCAACTTAAGTAATGACAAAGCGGATATTGTTAATGGCGAGCAAGACATCGCCTTGCGCGCTGACGATTCGCTAGATGACAATTTGGTTGCCAAGTATTTAGGGCGGTTAAAAGATGTGATTGTCGCTTCGCCAGTCTTAGTTACATCATTGGTGCGCTCTCATGGGGAGCTCACTCAGCCGAATCAATTAGCAGAAATGCCCTGTCTTATTAACAGCCACCAACAGCACTTTAATCAGTGGCAGTTTAGCCATAGTGAGAAACCTGAAGTTTCTGTCGATGTGAGTGGCGATCGAGCAGGCGCTATTGCCAGTAACAGCTATTTCGCCATGCGCCAATTGGCACTCAATCATATGGGAATTGCCCGTATGCCTTATTATTTAGTCGCTGACGATATCAAAGCTGGTGCCTTAGTATTATTGCTGGCGGACTATAGCATCTCGACACATTCGCTTTATATCGTGCACGCTCGCCATAATCGATTGCCCAATAAGCTCAGAGTATTTAAGCAGCTCTTGGTAGACTGGCGAGCTGCACATCCTGAATTATTTGAATAAATAAACTGAAACACCAGTCTTTAGGCTTAACGACAAGAAATTCTAAGTTCAGTAAATATGAAAAATACCAAACTAAAAATTTTTGCTTGCTCTGCAAGCTTTAGTTCAGCTTAAAGAAACCAACATCTGATTTAAGCTGGTCAGATAGCTCAGATAATGAATTTGTGGCGCTATTATTCGCTTGCAGTGAGTTAATCGAATTTTCTGACATTTCTGCTATTTGCTCCATGGTATGGGCAATATCACCAATACTGCTCACTTGATCACTGGCAGCACTGGCCAATTCTTGAATACGAGCCAGAGAATCTGACGCCTGTTGTTCAATATTTTCCAGTAAATCTGTTGCCTGTAAGGTCAACGCTCGGCCATTTTCTACTTGCGGCTGGGTTGTTTCCATAGCGCTTACCGATGCAGCGGTTTCCGCTTGCACTTGGCCAATCATATTTTCAATCTCGGCGGTCGCTTCACCAGTGCGTTTGGCTAGTTGGCGTACTTCATCGGCGACTACCGCAAAGCCTCTACCAGATTCACCTGCGCGTGCCGCCTCAATTGCTGCATTTAGTGCCAATAAGTTGGTTTGCTCAGAGATGCCGCTAATGACATTGGCAATACCACCAATTTCTTTAGTGCGCTCTTCTAAACGTCTAATTTGCTCAACGGTGCTGTTCACGGTTTCGGAAATTAACTCCATTTCTTTGGCACTGGCGTTAATTGCTTCGCGCCCTTGTTTCGCATAACTGGCAGTTGAACTGGAGTTTTCTTCGGTGCGAGTCGCGGTTTGTGAGACTTGGTCGATATTGTCGCGCATCGTTTCCAATCGCGCGGCGGTATCTGCGGTTAGCGAAGCTTGATTTTGCGCCGCTTGGTAAGCCTGCTCTGAGCCGGAAGAAACTGTCAGGGTTTGATGGCTTAGCTGGTCGGCGGCGTTCACAATATTAGCGACAATCCCCGTCAATTTATTCTGCATGGCATGCAACGAGCCTAGCAAGCTATTGCTGTCATTGCTGGTAACACTTGAGGTTAAGTCACCCTGTGCAATTTTGGCGAGCTCACCAGCGGCTTCGTATGGCTCACCGCCGAGTGAGCGGCGCATACTCTTTTCAATCAAGTAGCCAACAAACAAGCTGATCACTAAAGACACTGCGGTCAATGCTAACATCAGCTCTTGGAAACCACTGGCCACGGCGCGTGCTTCTGGTGTCGCTTTTTGGTTCGCGGCTTCTTGATAATCAATAAATTGATTAATCGCCGCTAGCCAATCAATAAAGGCGGGCCTTGCTTGGTCAAGCACTAAGTCATTTATCTGCTCGGTTTGATTGTTATTTTTCAGCTGAATAATGTTGTTCACAATCGGTAAAGTGCGCGCTTGAATACGATCGATATTGGCTAAAATACTGCGTTCTTGGCTACTAAAGCTCTCAGGCGTGTCGCTTAACATGGCTTGCATTTTGCGCTCAGACTCAAGGTAAAAGGCTTCCAGCTCAGTAATTTCACGTGCAAACGCTTGAACTTCATTTGTGCTTCTGGCGTTAGCCACATCGCGAATCGCAATGGCTCGATCGTGCACACTGCCGCGATAGTTGATGGCATACCTTTGTTTAACCGAATTGATATCGGTAATTTCCGTTAAGGTGTGGTCAATCACATTCACTTTTTGAATGCCGAGAACCGTTAAGATCAGCATAAGTAGTAAGATAATGCCAAAGCCAAGCGTTAGGCGAGTTTTCACGGGAAGTAGAGTCAAATAGTTTAACATCGAGCGCTCTTTTGTTTGTTGTAGTGTTGCTTGTTTAGATTAATTGTCTTGCTTATCTAGCGTATGTGCCTAAACCATACCAATTGTATAGCAGATTTATGCGACTTCAGAATAACTAAACAGCTTATTCGGGGGTTTTATTATTATATTTGTGCGCTAAGCAAGTTAAATTAACAATTGTTAATTGACCGTTAAAAGTAACCGTTAATTCCTGACATTAAAAAGAAATTGACTGAGTGAACAGCGGTAGATGTTCATCCTCTCGATGACTGACATATAAAATAGTGGTTTGCTTCATTGCGGCAAGTTGTTCAAGAAAGCCGAGTAACATATGCCGGCTGGTTTCATCTAACCCTTGTGTCGGTTCATCGAGCAGTAGCATTAAAGGTGATTTAACTAAAGCGCGGGCAATTAGCACCAATCGTTGTTGGCCGTGGCTTAAGTCGTGAAATAACGACTGGCTATGATCTGCTAAGCCAATAATGGCAAGCCATTGTTTTGCATCGTCAATATGTTGCTGACTAACTGCCTGATAGACACCAATGGAGTCAAAGAAGCCAGAAATCACCACCGTCAGTACGTTGCAACGCACGCGGTAGGAGCGATGCAAATCTGAGCTTACTAGCCCGATATGCTTTTTAATGTCCCAAATGGTTTCACCGCTGCCGCGCCGATAGCCAAATACGGTAACATCATTGGCAAAGCATTGTGGGCAATCGCCGGAAATAAGCTGCAACGCGGTTGACTTACCGCAGCCATTCTTACCCTGAATCAAGGTATGTTGCAGTGGTCTAATGGTTAAATTAAAGCGTTCAAATACAGGTTTATCACCATAACGAACAGTGCAATTGACCAGCTTGGCTATATATGGGTGTTGGTAATTATCAAGTGGTAAGTGTTGATTGGGCCAGTTTATTTCCTCTCGTTGGCTGGCAAAGTAGTGGTCAATTTGCTGGTCAATTGTGTGAGTTGTCTGACTTAGCTTATCGGTTAACACCTCCAATTGCCCATGTGACATGGTGGCAAAGTGTTGGCAATCAGTGGGGATATCTTCGCGATTATTGACTAGGTAGATAACTTGAATACCTTGTGCCATCAACTGGTTAAATAGTAAGGCTAATTTATGACGAGACTCTTTATCTAAGCTGTCATTCGGGTTTTCGCAAATCAGCAGTTTAGCGCCATCTGAGATTGCTTTAATGATCATCAGTTTACGACTTTCACCAGTGCTAAGTTGGCGAAAGCCGGTGCCGAGTTTGTGGCTTAAACCGATTAACTCTATCAACTTGAGGTTAGGCTCGCTAAGCGGAATAAAATCACGGACGCGTCGGCCGATATCGAGTTTATTAAGCTCATCTGAGCGATCCCTTTTCAGCTCAACTTCATAAAGATTTTGCAGCGCCTGAAAAGAAAGAACCGCGATCTTATCTTGTGCTGGCAAGGTTAAGTTGCTGGCTTGGTAACCGACTAAGTCACCATTAAATAGATCAAGTAAATATTGTTCACCGCAGCCAAGCTGAGTTAACACACACCAGTGCTGGTTTGGTGATAATTGCCAATGGTCTATGGTTAGATTTGGGTGGCTGAGTTTCTCAATGGTGAACATCTTGGCGCTTGAACCTTAGTTTTGCTATCACTGGTGACTATAGCCATTGAATATCAGTTTTTTCCAAACTAAGTCAAGCAGCTAGGCTATTAACAATTGAATAAACACATAGATAACCAAGTGGAATTAGCCGTGGGCATTAATCGTAGGCATTACCTAAAGAAGTGGTTATAGTATTTTCACGGTTTACTATGTAGTTACTGGTTTGAATCTCGTCGTTTTAGCTCCTTGTTACCTTGCTTTTTTACTGGTTAGCCTCGGCTTTTTTAGCACTGCCAATGCAACCGATTTTGCTGATTGCCAATCTTGTCATCGTCAGCAATATCAGGATTGGCTCAGTTCAGATCATCGGCAAGCGATGCAGCCAGCCAACCGTACAACGGTAAAAGGAGATTTTAACAATGCGCATGCAACGCACTATCAGCTGTCCGCACGCTTTTACCGAAAAGACGGCGAATATTGGGCAAGATTAAGTAAACAAGACCAAGCGCAAGAAAACAGGCAAACAAGTCAGGTTGAGCAGGCGCAGCATTATCAATTTGCCTATACCTTTGGCCATTATCCACTGCAGCAATATCTAGTAAAAACCGCTAACGGTAAAATGCAGGTGTTTCCATTTGCATGGGACAGCAGAGCCGCTGAGCAAGGTGGGCAGCGCTGGTTTCATATTTACCAAGAAGCTAATACCGAGCAAAGTGCCGAGCAAATTACCGAGCAAGATCGCTTACATTGGTTACAGCCTCTACAAAACTGGAATGGCATGTGTGCCGACTGTCATTCTGATGGTTTTCAGCGAAATTATAATGCGCAAAAAGATAGTTTTGACAGCAAGTGGCAAGCAGATAATGTTGGCTGCCAATCCTGTCATGCTGGCTATCAACAAGCACATTCTAAAGTAAATCCGCAAGCGCAAGTTCAATCGAGTGAAAGTGCGAGCAGCAAGGTAGTCGGTAGTTGGCAACGAAACCAGCTGCCAACGGCGCAATGGCAAGGCACGGCAAGGAAGGAAAGCGCTATGTGGAATTGCTTTGCTTGTCATTCACTGCGTACCCCACTAACCGATGGTTTTAGCCCTAACGAGCACTTTCTCAACCAATTTTCCCCCAGTTTATTAAATGCTCCGCTTTATCACGCCGATGGCCAAATTAAAGAAGAAGTTTATGTGATGGGATCATTTTTACAGAGCAAAATGTATCGCAAAGGGGTGCAATGTGTGGATTGTCATAACCCGCATTCCGGCAAAGTGAAAATTGACGGTAACGGCCTTTGCCTGCAATGTCACTCACCACAAGTGTTTAATGATAAAACGCATCATGGCCACAGCGACAATTCACAAGGGGCGCAATGTGTGAATTGTCATATGCCAACGACCACGTATATGGGGGTTGATGCCCGTCGTGATCATAGTTTTAAAGTGCCTAACCCTAAGCTTGCCAAACAGTTTGATACGCCACTTGCTTGTTTAACCTGTCATCCAAAACAGAATGCTGACTGGGCACAGATGAACATAGCAAGCTGGCAAGCAGACTCAGTAAAAAGCTCCCAACAAGCGGCTAAACATCAGCTTGCCTTTGATTATGCCAGTTTTATCGCTGGCAAAGCGTCTCATCCAGAGCGGCTAGCGCGCATGCTAGATGATCCGCAATTACCGGATATTCAAAAAGCGAGTTTACTGGCGCAAGTTCCGTATTTAACGCAGTCATTACCCGGCAATTGGTTGGCGAGATATTTACAGTACGAGTCGCCATTAATTCGCATGGCAGCAGCAAACCTTGGTTCCCTATTATCCTCGCCAGATAAACAGCGCTATATGCTGCCGATGTTAGCCGATCAATTTAAGGCAGTGCGTATTGCTGCGCTATCCAGTTTGTTGGGAACTCATATTCCGGCAGCTTTTGCTAAGCAATATGCGCAAGTCTTTAATGAGCTCAGCACAGCACAGGCACAAGTGGCATGGCGTGGGGAAGGGCGTGTTAATATTGCTCAGCGCCAGTTAGCAGTGGGGCAGACCGAACAAGCAATCAATCAGTTAACACAAGCCATCGCAATCGATCCTTATTTCGAAGCCAGCTATATCAATTTGGCGGATATTTATCGCAATATCACTAAGGTAAATGAGGAAGTTGAAACCTATCAGCAAGGTTTAGCTGTGCTGCCAAAATCCGCGACGTTACACTACGCCATGGCATTGTCTTGGGTACGCCAGCAGCAATATCGTCAGGCGTTAACCAGTTTGGCACAAGCAACGCAGTTGGCACCGAATGAAGATCAGTATCATTACACTTATGCGTTGGCGCTAGAAAAAGTAGCAGGTAGGCCTGAGGCATTAAGCTATGTGCAGCAGGCATTGGTGAGCTTGCCACAATCGGTACTGCTAAGAAATCTTGAGCAGTACTTTATGTCGACTACCGATGCCAGTACTGATAATCAAGGGTGATATCAGGTATTAACATCGGCAATCGAATTTAGCCTTAAATTAGCCTTAGAGGCTAGCTGAAAAGTGCAGCGCTTATGCAGGCTCTGTTTGTGACAGGGTAGGTGCGCCGTAAACTAGTTGGCCATCAATTATGGTTGCTTGCACATCATAATTGTCGTCAACAATGGCAAAACAGGCGCGTTTACCTACTTTAATGCTGCCTAACTGATCGTCAATGCCAAGAAACTCTGCAGGTCGCAAGCTGGCAGTATGCACGGCATCAAGCGCTGGAATATTCGCAAGCTTGATCAAATTAGCGACTGCTTGCTCTAAAGTTAAGGTACTGCCGGCAAGTGAACCTGTGTCTGTGCGAGCAATGCCTTCATTGACGAATACATCCAGCATACCAAGGCGATATTGACCATCGTTAAGCCCACCAGCAACAATACAATCACTGATCAAGCCCATTTTCTCGGCGCCTTTTAAGCGATAAATCAATTGCAAAATCGCAGGGTGCAGATGAATACCATCGGCGATAACTTCGACATAAGCGTCCTGCTCAAGTAATACCGCACCAGCGCAACCGGGGTCTCTATGATGAATACCTTTCATGCCATTAAACACATGTACCCCACCACAGGCACCCGCATGCAAGGCATTGCAGGTTTGCTGATAGTTAGCGGAGGTATGGCCGAGCATAGCGCGAATACCTTTGCTTTTTAGATAAGGAATAATAATTTCGGAATTTTCTAATTCTGGTGCCAAGGCAACAACTTTAAGTGAGCCTTGCGCAGCGTCGATGATGGCATCAATATTGTCTTTGGTAAGCGGCAAAAAGTATTGCTCGTCGTGGGCACCTTTATGATCTTTGGTAAAGAACAAACCTTCGTTGTAGGCTCCTAACACTTGTGCACCGCTGGGCTGTTGGTGATAAGCCTCGCCAACACAACGAAATGCGTCGAGCGTATTTTGCCATGTCGAGGTCACAGTGGTACCTAAAAATCCGACTACACCGTGTTTGGCTAGTGAGCGTGAAATAGTCTCAATTGACTCGCGTTTAGCATCCATAATGTCACAACCTTCACGGCCGTGAATATGAAGATCAAGAAAGCCGGGCAAGACACTATTATCACCTAAATCGAGTACCGGTAAATCTGCGCTTGGGCGTTGCTCGATGGCGGCGATTTGCCCTTGCTCGATTAACACATAGGCTTGTTCAAGTACTTGCTGCTCAGTAAAAATTTGCTTAGCAGTAAGGTAGTAGCGAGCCGGTAGTGGCTGATTTTTTTGTGTATCTAGCGGTAAGTTCACAAACGCTCTCCATTTACGTCATTTTTAGCTAGTTGTGTTCCTAGAATTGCGGCGCCGCGCACACCACTGGAATCACCGAATTTTGCCGCTTGAACTGGTGGCACTTCAACACCGGCAAACAGATGTTTGGCAATAGCCGTTGGAAGTGCGTCAATAATCGCGGTAATTTTTGATAAGCCACCACCAACAACGATAACATCTGGATCATAACTTAACACAAGACCTGCAAAGGCTGCGCCGAGTAGATCCATATAACAGTCAAAGGTTTTTTGGGCGACGGCGTCACCCGCTTTAAGCTGTTCGACAAAGACTTTAGTATCAGCCTTGTCGGCACCAAAGTACTGGTAAAGCTTAGCTAAACCTGGGCCGGCAATATAAGTTTCGTAGCAGCCTTGGAGGCCACAACCACAGGCGTAGATCGGTAATTGATATTGATTAATCACACTGGCTGAGGCGGCAATATGGCCATATTCACCAATAATATTTTGGCGACTTTTAGCCAGTTGGCCATTGATACAGAATCCGCCCGCAGCACCCGTACCGATTATGGCGCCGTAAACATTCATTTTGCCATCGCCCGCGCCACCATTGGCTTCAGATAATGCAAATAAGTGGCAATCATTAGCGATGTGTAGTGGTTGCGCCAACGCTTGCTGTAAGTCTTGCGCAAGTTGTTGGCCTGTTGCACAAGGAATGTTGGCGGATTTTACCCTTCCTTGTGAATCGATAATGCCCGGCATACCGATGCCAATAGCGTTAGTGGCACCAAATTTTTGCTCAGCTTGCTGCACTAGGCTAGTGACGGTGGCAATAAATGCTTGGTAGTTATCTGTTGGGGTTGGTGTGCGCCAGCTGTCGACTAAATTCAACTGGTTATCGAATACGGCAATTTCTATTTTTGTGCCACCAATATCTAGCCCGTAGCAGTATTGTGCTGAGCTGGATTGTGATCTGGCTGCCGCATTGACAGCTGCATTAACTGCAGACTTCATGGCTTACTGCTCTAACGAATAAATGGTTACCCCTTGCACCACGCGGTTTACTTCACCGGTTGGGCAAGGGTTATCTGGCGTTAGTTTAGCATTAATTGATTTGAAAAAGGCCAGTATCTGGCAATAGAAAATATAAGGTAAACCAGCCCATACATCCTGCAATTTGTCATTGCTGCCAAAGCTGGTGTTGTCCAGTGCGGTAATGGCTAAGGCTTGATCGTCGCGAATCAGTTCGGCCAATAAATCTTCATCGTATTGCTGGGTATAAGCATCACTTGAAGTGAGTAAGATCACTTCGGTGGTTGCGTCCATTAACGATTTGGGTCCGTGACGAAAGCCCATTGGGCTCTCACAATAACTTAGGGTTTGACCTGCCGTCAGTTCTAAACACTTTAATGCGGCTTCACGGGCAATCCCCTGTAAGCCACCTGAGCCGAGGAAGACTAAGCGTTGACATGAACGCTCGGCGACTTGCTTCAAATTGCTAATGCCCTGCGCTAGTAAGGTTTCGCTCCATTTTGCCGCGGCTTCCAACTGTAATTGATCGGGTGTGAAAATCGCTAAGGTACTGACCAACATAGAAGTAAAGCTGCTGGTCATGGCAAAACTTTGATCTAAGGTGCCTGCTGGCATCAACAGCGAAAACGCATTAGCATTTTGCTCGGCATTTACCGCTAATGCGCCTTCTGGGTTACAGGTGAGTACCAAGTGATAACATTGGTCGACCACTTGATTAGCAAGCTCTATCGCGGCAACGCTTTCTGGGCTATTGCCAGAGCGGCCATAAGAGATCACTAACGTGGGGGCCTGCTTAAGTAAATACTGAGTAGGGCAGGCAACCAAATCTGTGGTGCTGATCGCCTCAAATAGATGGCCGGTATGCTGCGTTAAGTGCGGTGCTATGCTATCACCAACATAAGCTGAAGTGCCTGCACCGGTTAGAATAATGCGCAGTTTCGGCTGGGCTAATATCGGCTCTAACCAGTTATTTAATTGCTTGCGCTGAACGTTGACATTGGCTGCTGCTTGACGCCAAATTGCTGGCTGTTGCTCAATTTCTCTTGCTGTCCAATAACCATTGTTGGCTTTAAGAAATTCTTCACTGTAGGTTAAGTAAGTGCTCATTGGCTTTCCTAAATTTAATTCGTTGGTACTTTTTCGTCTGCGATTAGCTGGCAACTTGGCCATAACAGGCATTGGCGTAGCTATTGGTTACTTGCTTGATTTTTGCTTTGATTAAAGCATGAGGCTCAGCACTTAATTGACCATTGCGAATTGCGCGGTATTGCTCTGGTAGAAACTGGCTGATCAACGGCAGTGGAATATCGATTTTCGCTAAGTTGCTCAGCAAGGTTTCGGTTGCCGCTTGAATGCGCTCGTTAGGCCAATAGTAGCGAATGCGATCGCTGTAACTATAGCGACGATATAACTCTCCTTTACTCGCCGGCACAGGGTAAAAACGTTGCCAGTTGGCGGGCATTTCTTGCATTTCCTGCTCGCAAATATCACGAAGATAAGAGCGCTGCTCGTTAGCAATAAGTTGTTCTTCAATATAACTAAGTGCAAATAAGGCTTCGCGCAGCGCAAAAGTTAATTGCGGACCTACTTTTAGAATAGCGAAGTGATCTTTTACCAGATCGATATAGGCCTGATCGTTTTGATAGTCAGTAGAGTGCGCTTCATAGACGACTTGCGGCAACTCTTGCACGCAGGCTTTAAGTGCCTGTGCTTTATCGGATTGATAGTCAATTAAGCTGGTGTGATCAAACTCAACCCCCGGCTGCACCACTAAGCCGACAACACGTTGCCACGCTTGGCTAAGCCCCGCTTGTTCAAATGCTTGCTGATGTAGCTGATAGGTTTGTTTAACGCGACTTACTGGAGTTAGCGCTAACTCATCAATTTCTTCAGTGGCACCACCTGGCGGCGGTACTTCCGTGCCAACAATATAGACTAAATCTGCGTCGCCAAACGCTTTGATTGCGGTTTGCTCAGCAATTTCACAAAGGCGGGCGGCGCGAATCGCTACCGTTTCATCTGGCAAACAGCTGGGATCATCTACGCACGGCATACTGGTGTCTAAGTGAATTTTCTTAAAGCCAGCAGCGACATAGCTGGCAATTAATGCATCTGCTTTGTCCATCGCCTGTTCGGCGGGTTCATTTACCCAACAAACAGGGCCAAGATGATCGCCACCTAAAACTAATTGCTCACGTGGGTAATCAAGCTTATCGGCAATAGCACCAACAAATGCCATAAAATCAGCAGGCAACATACCAGTGTAACCGCCAAATTGATTTACCTGATTAGCGGTTGCTTCAATTAGCAGCGGTGTATTGTCTTGCTTGGCTTGTTCGATTGCAGCTTCAATGACCATAGGGTGGGCAGAGCATACAGAGTAAATACCGCAGGCTTGGCCATTGCGGTTAGCGGAAACTATATCGCGGATATCAGGCATCTTTTTTCTCGATTGGCAGTGAGTGTTGATTACATTTTGATCTTATCTTAACAGTGGAAATGAAACTTTCAATATCTTTCATTTGGTTTTTTTACTTTCTTAATGTTTCCTTGATAAGTATCTATAGGTGCTTTAGCAGCATAAATGACAAGTGAAAGGAATTTTTAATGGATGCTTGCAATTATTTCGAGATGTGAATACAGTTTATGAAAGCAAATGAAAGTTAGCTGTTCATTATTGTTCAATAACATCTGCTAATGAACGATTGTTAATAAATGGAAGAAGGGAGACGAAAATAATGCCAACAAAAGTGTCTAACGCCTTACCGATCGCCATCATTGGCGGGTTGTTTTTTATATTTGGTTTTGTGACTTGGTTAAATGGCTCGTTAATTCCTTTCTTGCAAATCGCCTGTGAATTAAATCATATGGAAGCCTACTTGGTGACCATGGCCTTCTATATTGCCTATACCGTGTTTGCCTTACCCATGGCGGCTATTCTAAAACGCACTGGCTATAAAAATGGCATGATGCTGGGATTATTATTAATGGCGGTCGGCGCGCTTATTTTTATTCCCGCAGCAGAGTTTCGCACTTACAGTATCTTCTTAGTTGCCCTATTTGTGCTGGCTTCTGGCTTAACCATTTTGCAAACCGCAGCTAACCCCTACATTGTTTTATTGGGTGATAAAGACAAAGCGGCGATGCGCATCAGTATTATGGGCTTTCTCAATAAAGGCGCAGGCTTTCTAGCACCACTGGTATTCACGGCACTAGTACTTAGCGATATGTCACAATTTAGTGAAGCTTATTTAGCCACTTTAAGCCCCGAGGCGAAAGCGCAAGCATTGTCTGAGTTATCGTCACGCCTAGTCACGCCCTACATTATTATGGCGATTGTCTTGTCAGCATTGGCAGCTTTGATCAAGTTTTCGCCGTTACCTGAACTAGAAGCAGAAAGTGATAACGATGATGAAGCACAGGATAGCTGGGCGATTCTGGGCCATCCAAAACTGATTTTTGGCGTCTTCGCGCTATTTTTCTATGTCGGTGTTGAAGTGGTTGCTGGTGACACCATTGGCTTGTTTGGTAAAGAAATGGGCGTAGCGAATTTTGGCCAACTGACCGCCTATACTATGGCCTTTATGATGCTAGGCTATGTGCTGGGGATGATTTGTATCCCGCGCGTGATTTCGCAGGAAAATGCCTTGGTGGCTTCCGCGCTACTTGGTTTAGTGTTAACGACTTTGCTATTAAGTGCTGACACAACCAGCTATAGCGTATGGAACAGCTTATTGGCGTGGACGGGAATAACGGCATTGCCTAATGTCGTGCTTTATGTGGCGGCACTTGGCTTAGCCAATGCTTTAGTTTGGCCAGCGATTTGGCCAATGGCGCTCGATGGCTTAGGTAAACTGACGAGCATAGGTTCGGCGCTATTGATTATGAGTATATCGGGTGGTGCGATTATGCCGATGGTGTATGGCGCTTTGGTGGAGTCGAGTGGTAACTCACAAAGCTCCTATTGGATCATGTTACCTTGTTATCTGGTGATCCTCTGGTATGCGGTTTATGGTCATAAAATTGCGCGTTGGTCAAAATCAAAAGCAATTGCAAAACATGTATAATCGTCGCCAGTTAGCAATATCTGAGAGCTGTAATGTCAACTCTAGAACGTAGACAAAGTATTTTAAGCCTGCTGCAAACAGATGGCCGAGTCGAAGTACCGGCCTTAGCTGCGCAATTTGCGGTGTCGACTGTTACCATTCGCACCGATCTCAATTATTTGGATAAGAAAGGGCTATTGGTGCGTTCGCACGGCGGTGCTGTGGCCAGTGAGCGGATCACTAAAGCACTTTCACAAGAATTATCAATTGGTGAGAAAAAGCAGCAAAACCATGCCATTAAAGAGGCCATTGGGGAGCGTGCTGCGCAGTTTGTTGAACATGGTGATAACTTGATAATTGATTCCGGTACCACCACTTTGGAAGTCGCCAAGGCACTATTTGCCAAGGAAAACTTAGTGGTGATGACCAATGGCCTCAATATTGCCTCTGAGTTAGCTAAGCATCCGTCGTCAGAAGTGATGGTAACGGGCGGGCAACTTAGAAAGAAATCTCTGTCGTTTTATGGTCGTCAAGCGGAAGCCAGCTTAAGCAGTTATCGCTTTAATAAGTTATTTCTCGGTGTTGATGGCTTTGATGTCGCGACTGGCATTACCACGCATTTTGAACCAGAAGCCCACTTAAATCGCGTGATGTGCCAAGCCAATGTGGAAATTATTGCGGTTGCTGACTCCTCTAAGTTTAGTAAGCAAGGGCTACATATTATTTGTGATGTCGCTGATATTGATGTGTTAATTACCGATAGCAAGTTATCACAAGCGCATCAGCAAGCATTGATTGATGCTGGTATTCGACTTGAATTAGTGGAAGCCGACTAAGTTACTTACTGATATCTTTAGTTTTCGCGCTAGCTTTGGCGAATACTTGGTAGTGAAAGCTTGGTCTTGAAAACTTAGTGGCTCAGTGTAAACCCTTTTGGTTTTTGCCACTGTTATTTTTCATCTTGTATGATAAGATGAATTCATACCTTTGGTTTTATATGCGACGCCGATTATTGGCTAGTTGGTTGCTAGCTGACAATAGTGAGTCAATGAGCAGCGGATAAGCATTACTAGCGTTAGGAATGGGATAATAATGATAAAAACACATAGAGTTACTCACGCTAAGCGTTTCACTGTCAGCAGATTAGGTGCTGTATTCGCCAGCCTCGCCATTGGCTTGCTAACTAGCCAAGCGCAAGCATTGGCAACAACATCAGATGGCCAGCAATCACAGCCAAGCTCTCAGCTAGAAAAACAGGCAAGTGGCCAACCTAATATCGTGCTGTTTTTGGTGGATGATATGGGCTGGCAAGATACGTCATTGGCTTTTACTGCCCAGCCAACGCCAGCGAACCAGCATTTTCGAACACCCAATATGGAAGCGCTGGCGGCAAAAGGGGTAAAGTTTACCCAAGCCTATTCGCATGCGGTGTGCTCACCTAGTCGCGTGTCATTAATGACCGGGCAAAATCCGACCCGTCACCATGTCAGTAACTGGACGAAATTACCGGATATTGATCATTCAGGCAGTTGGGGGCCAAACGCCGCGCCTCGCGATTGGCGCACCGAAGGCTTACAGCCAAATGATGTGACGCTAGCGAAAACACTACAACAGGCAGGTTATCACACGATTCATGTCGGCAAAGCACATTTTGGCGCTTACGGTACTCGAGGGGCCGAGCCGAAAAATTTAGGCTTTGATGTCAATATTGCCGGCCATGCCGCAGGTGCGCCAGCCTCCTATTGGGGCGAGAAGAATTTTGGTAATGGCATGGATGGGGCTGAAGGTTTGCCTCAAGGGGTGCCGGGCCTAGCAGAGTACCATCAACAAAAAGTGCATCTAACTGATGTACTAACTGAGAAAGCCAAGCAAGAGATTTCCAAAGCGCAGCAAACAGGCAAACCTTTCTTTTTAAATATGGCCTACTACGCGGTCCATACACCGATTGAAGCACACCAGCGTCTGGTCAAGCACTATCAAAATAAAACCTATGAAGGTACAGATATCGATATCCCTGTAGTGGAAGAGAATTATGCGTCATTAGTAGAAGGTATGGATGACAGTGTAGGTGGCGTGCTTGCGCATTTAGAGGCGTTAGGTATCGCTGAAAATACCTTAGTGGTGTTTACCTCAGATAATGGTGGTTTATCTGGTCATAGCCGCCAAACCACGCCACGTGGCACTGAGCTTAATAGTCATAACTGGCCACTACATTCAGGGAAAGGCTCTGCTTATGAAGGAGGAACACGCGTACCTTACATTGTTGCTTGGGCCAAGCCAGATCAACAAGCTGCGATGCAACAAGCGCTGCCAATCGCGGTTAATAAAATGTCGTATCAGCAAGTAATGATTGAAGATTTATTTCCGACCTTAGTTGCGGTTGCCGATGCAAAACAACATTTACCGCAAGGCTACCCATTAGATGGCATGGATACCCGTCAATTTTGGCAAGCTACCGATAAACGAGTGATGCGCCCCGTTGTTTTTCACTACCCGCATGTATGGGGGCCGCATGGTCCTGGCTACGAGCCACACAGTGCAATGCGACTCGGTGATTGGAAAGTGATTTATCTGTACAACAGCCGCACTTGGTTATTGTATGACCTGGCAACCGATCTGACCGAGCAGCACAATTTAGCAGAGCGTTATCCGGTTAAACTTGCGCAACTTGCGAGTCGCTTAAAACAAGAGTTGGAAAGTATGGATGTGCAGTGGCCAGTGAATCGCGTCACCGATAAAGATGAGGAAATGAAGCTGCCGCAAGGCAGCGAGAATTTGTTGGCACAACACTAGATCGTGCTTTAATAAAAGATTTTAATTTATCGCTTTTATGTAGTTATACCAAATGAATTAAATAATTGATCAATTCAGAGCGATGTCAGCGGTGGGAGAACAAGCCAAATTTTTGTTGATATAGTTATTCTACATCTCATCAATTTGGCGCAGTTATCGCGACGCTGACAGGCTCCCGAAGGGCGAGTTTAAAAGTCTCATATGCAGCGTTATTGATTTTGACAAGGGAATAACCATTCTCTGCAATCAATGCCTTGCCTCTGAGCCTTTTAATTCTCGCTGAATGATTAAGTATTTATTTCAATTGGTATTAGTCATGCAGTTACCCAGCGTTTATCGGTGACTTATTGTCTGATAACTGATGTCATAAAAATAAAGTGTAGATAATCAAACTACCAATAGTAACAACATGATAAGCAGGAAACGATGATGATAAAAAATATAGTAAGTAAATCTTGGTGGCTAGGGATATGTTTGGTACTGCCGCTCTCAGTACAGGCCACACTTATTGACTTTGATGCGCTGCCAGATGGCAACTATGCCACGGTGGGGGACACCAGCTTTTCGCTAGTTGGCGAGGGTGTTACAGGCGACCCTATTAAAAGTAGTTTGTTAGGATCCGGCTATTTGTTTAATTCGTCGCAACCTTTTTTGCTTCCCACTAACTCGATTTTACGAGTCGACTTTAATGGCTTAGTCGATAACTTGATGTTTGATTTTAACGGCTTTGGTCCAGAAGCAAGTTTAATGACGTGGCGTATTTTTGATGAAAATCTCACAGAGCTTGCTACCGGCAATGATCTTACGGCTAGTCTAGCGAGCTTTGATCTCTCGGCATTTTCAGGTATCAGCCGAATCGAATTTTTTAATGGTGGCGGTAACGTTAATCGCTTTTTTGGTTTACGGCAAATTAGTTTTGATAGTCAAGTTGCCAGTGTGCCGCTGCCACATACTATTTTGCTATTAGTCAGTGGCTTGCTGAGTTTCGCTTTAGTTCGAAAACACCGTTCGCAAATATAGCTTAGAACGATCAAGCGCTGAAAATAACTTAATAGACGCAAATTTAATAGCAACTGGCCGCTATGGTTATTTAACAACAGCTACGTGCGCCTAAAACACTTCTCTCTTAAAAGGCATATCGCTTATGGTGATATGTCTTTTTATTTTGGTCTTATTTGAAACAACGCCTTGCGCCTAGACAAGAGCTTTTAGATAAGTATTTTCGGTATATACGCAAGAAATTTCACTTAAACAATGAGCTGATGCTCATTAAGCGTATCACTGGGAAATCAGCATATTTTAAGCAAGGTTTAAGTAGCGGCTGTCAGGTGTATTGGGTTATTTGCTGGAGTAGTTTACTGGAGTTATTTACTGGACTAATTATTGGCCTAATTGATGCTGAATAACATACCTAAATGCCTATCAATGATACTTGATAATTACATACTATCTGTCTCTGGCAGCTAACACTTCAATCAACGTTAGCCAAACTTGCTCTCGACCAAAACCTGCTATCGGTCTAGCCTGTTACATATACCATGGCAGCTTTATGCGGATAAGCTAAGTTTTTGCGAAGAGCGAATATAGGTGATAGAAATAAATAAAAAACGCCCGATACTAATGAAACTATCGGGCGTTAACTTTGAGCCTGATTAAAAGCTTAATAAGCTCTGGCGAATAGCGCCAACACTACTCGACTTGGCTAAGGCTTAGATCATAGGCTTTACCATCAGTTGTGGTAATGGTGAACTCAGTATTTTCGCCGACAATGCCAAAGCTAGTGATCTCAGCCACTGGCTGGTTAAGTGACCATTTCCCCTTCAGTGTCACCGTGACCGACATTGGCTGATTATCGCCCCAGCGCGGAGCTTTACCAGTAAAGTTGTGATCTGGGTTACTCAAGCTGAGCGCCATTTGTGTACCTTGTTGCTCAGCCATGACCAGCACAGGGGTATCACTTCCCTCAACATAGCGGCCTGCGAGGCTATTGCTTGGGTTAAATATGACGTAACCTTCTTTGGTGCTGCGTCCAAAGCTGACGATATGCGCATCGCTGTCTTGCTGTAATACTCGATATGAAAGCTGCATTTGCATTTCCATGGCAAAGCGGAACATGTCCATTTTGCTGCTATTTGGCAAAATAGCGTATTCGTATTTGCCATTGAGCGGTGCTTCACCGTGATTAATCCACGCAGAAGCAAAGTCACCAAAACTTAGGTTATTAATATCATTATACTTTTGGCTAGGTGAACCTTGGTTTTGAATTCTAACTTCGAGGTCGCCACCATATTTCACATAGTAACCTGTGCCATACATATCGATTAACCAGTTCCGCTCTGCTGTCAGTGTTTTACTGTAGTTATTGCCACTGATATCCGCACCGTTTTCCACTAAGTTTTGTGGTGCTTCAAGCAAACTTTGCTGGAATAGGTTAGTAGCAATGATGTTCTGGCTGTCATCACTGTTAATGTCAGAGCCTAACGCGATAATCATACCTTCACAGGCAAACATTGATTTTTTAAAAGTGAAGCTACCATCGTGAGTTGGCGACCAATCAGCACGTTGCTGGAAATCTAAGCCGTATATGCCACACTGGCCTTCGATATCATGGTCGACATACAATAACGCATTATTTTGCTGGCCAAAACGCAATGCACCAGCAAATGCTTTATCGTTCCACTCATCTTGTCGGTCTTTGGCGGCGACGAGATCTGCCCACGCTAAGTGCTTAGTCGTTGTCCCTGGTATTTTATTCCAATCCCAGCCAGCCTCAGTATAGCCAGTTGAACCTTTTACGGTGACTGTGCCACTGTGTTCATCGTCAGGTAGCTGGTAGTTCAGAATGATGCTGCCGTAACTTTGATAACGACCAAAACGGTTGGCATCTTTATAAATTTCGCTCCCCCAAAAGTACTTGTTTAAGCCTTTAAAGTTGGCTACCCAGTTTTCATCGCGATAAACCCCCATAGGTCGGTAGTTGAACTGCCAGAAGCCCCAAGGGTTAGGCTCTTTACCTGCATCTTGTGTAGTTTCATTTTCGAGGAATAAGCGATTGTAAGTTTGATAAAAGCTTGTGTCACCAGTGGTATTGGCTAAGTTAAGCAAGCTACCTGCTAGTGATGGCACAGAGAATGGGTTACGTCCAGATAATGAAATCGGCATGTCTCGATTGGCATGCTGAACATTGTAGCTTTTTACCACTTTTATCAGAAAATCGAGCTTATCTTGGCTGATTGCAAAGCTAGAACTGGCAATGTTATCGACCGCCTTGGTGATTGAATTAATAGCGCCATAGACATAGCCGGGGTAATGCGTATTGTGATGGAAGCCTGAATAATCTGGTTTAAAGCCGTTCTGACCGCGACTGTAATAGGTTAACCAAGTTTCTAGGTGCTGTTTATAGCCGTTGAGGTACTGGATACGTTTATCTGGATCATCAATATGTAAGATAACTCCCAGAATAAAGCCGACGCGCGTACGCGCATGGTCAACGTTGCTGTCGTTATCGGACACTGGCTGCCATATTTGCTCTAAGGTGTTATACCAAGCAACCGCATCAAAAGCTTGCTGCCACAAACCAGCTTCTTTTAGCGGTGTTTCCATTAGTAAAATAGCATTGTTAATACCGCGCGCGTGGTAACCAATATGGCTCATGTTTTCGAGCATAGAGCCTGCCGCGAAACCTTGATCTAACATATAGCGAACAAGGTTGAGGAAGTACTCTTTGCTGAGCTCGTCGTTGTTATCTAGATATTCTCGAGCAAATACCATGATGTAGCTGTCGACCACGTCACTTTTTATACCAAAGTCTTTGTGGATATGGCGAGGCCCAAATAAAGGTACTTGTGCAGTGACTTTGTCGCCATCAACAACAATGCCAAGCTCGTCATACTTAGCAATTGCATCGGCTAACGAGGTAATACCGGATGTTCGACTACGTTCAGACTCTAGCGCTTTCTCGCGGTAGGTGGCTTTCATTTGCACTGATTCTGCAATTTGAGCATCGCTGGCGGTGACGCTAGGCCCTTTCGGATAAGTTTCATACACCAGCATATCGGTCCAATGATTTCTGTACCCTGTTGTTGCCATTGGTACTTGATAGTCGCCCCCTTGAATTAAGGTTTTAGGGGCAGTGAAATCGACTAAATCGATAAGTAATTTACCGCGACAAGTTGATGCAGGTGCCTTGATCTTCATGGTGGTTAGATCTTGGCTATTTTTGTTGCCTGACATATCAGTACGATATTTTACGCTTGCTGGACGCCAACCAGTGAAGTTTAAATTGATTGGATAAAAGTATTGTAGCTCGTCATTTGCATCATAAAATTCGATGCGCATCGTATCGTTTTCAAGTGGTGTTTCATTGTATAGCCAAAGGCGGAAAGTGGATTGATAGAAGTTAGTGCGATCAATAGCGTAAGGGTCTAAACCTTGGTTTTGAATATCGCTAACATCAATACTGTCACCAGCAACCCAATGCCACTCCAGAGCACTGCTGCCATGCTTGGCGCGCTCAGAATTTATTGCCAATTTTCCTTTGTTAATTTGCCATTCATAAGGCACATCATTTTGCTCAAATGAAACAAAGTCATTATTGCTCAGCAGCGCTGTTGAATTGCCCGTGCCAGTGCCGGCTTCATCGCCTAAGGTGCAGTACTCTAGCTGTTTTTGCCAGAGGCCAAGAGCTTCGGTGCTTGATGCTGCGCCTTGGAAAAACTGTACTTCGTCAAGTACACCAGCAAAGTTCTCGCGCGCTGCTGGCGTGCTGGCATCAATATTCTTAACCCCTAAGCGCCATGGTCGGAAAAAGCCTTGGGTAGAATGATCGCCAGGTTCATAGTCGCGGCTGCCTGCCAAACGACCGTTGACATAGATGCTTAAGTTTCCTTCATTACCATTAACCGCAACGGTAATGTGGTAGAACTGTCCCGGCTCAAAACTTTCATTTGTGGTGACTTGTTTTGTACCCGTCGCGGTTCGATGCTTAAAGTTGAAGGTTTTATCTGCGTTGTAAAATAGTCCTTGGTGAACTCCCCAGCGAGTGATCACACCGCTGCGGTGTCCCAAAGCTGCAGTTGGCTGTACCCAAGCTGAGATGGTGTAGTTGTCTTCATGGAGTAGGTCAAGCGCTGAGTTATCAACATTATTGATATCAACATAGCTATTAACACCGTCAAAGCTTAAGCCTGCATCGTTACGTCCCGACACCCATGTGGCATCATATAAGTCGGCGTGGTTGTCATTGCCTGAACTGTCTGTCGCGGTTAAACCTGTATTGTCATTGAGCTTTAAGTAGACTAGGGGCTTTAACTCGCCCAATTGTCGCCATAATTCATTGGCTTCTGTCGAGCTTAGGACGTCATCGTAAAAATAAACTTCATCTATTAAGCCAGCAAAGTTTTCACGTGCGGCTGGACTGCTGGCGTTGGGATCTTTTACGCCTAAACGCCATGGTCGGAAAAAGTTCTGTGTTGATTGAGCTGGTGCGTAAGTTAACTTGCTGTCTTCTTGACCGTTAATGTATAGCGTTAACTCGCCATTGGTACCGTCAATTGTGACTAGGATATGGTAGAACTCACCTGCCGGATAAGCTTGGCTAGAATTTAAATTTAGCGTCTTACTACCAATTCTATGTTTAAAGGTGAAGGTTTGATCAGCGTTGTAAAATAATCCTTGATGCACGCCCCAACGGGTAATAATACCACTGCGATGAGCGAGGGTAGCGGTTGGCTTAACCCAAGCGGCAATCGAATGATCTTGTTTATGTAAATTGTATAGTTGGCCATTAGGGTCATTGGCTAGATCTGCATGACTATCGTCACCATCGAATAATAGTGCACTACCATTTTTTCCCGCAAACCAAGTTGCGTTGCCTTGCAGTGTGGCATCATTACTATTGCCACTCGTGTCAGTCGCTTGTAAGCCTGTGTTTTCATCTAGCGGCAGTTGCACTACTTCATTGGCAAGAATGTCGGCATAACTGATGGATGGGGTTAGCAGTAGCAGTGAGATCACTGTTGCCACTTTTGTTTTTTGAATTCTTTTCATGGCTAACTCTTAGTTGTCGTTATATGTGTGGTGTTCCTGTTGTTTACTGCTCCTTAGTACCAGTTATAAGATAACTGATTAGATCACAAGTTATACTAGGATTGAGGAATGATCAAACTTGTGACGCTTCATTCAGATACTGGATGCTCGAAATGAACATGTGAGTTTCTTATAAATTATTTAAAAACCAGTTATTTAGTGGTTGTTGTGAATTTCTTATAAATATATAAAAAAATTTACTTATTTTATGCCATCTACTTTAGCCGCGCCTTAGTGCGAATTAAAAATTGCTTGTTTTTTGTTCTGGTGATATTGTTATCATACAACTTGGTTTGCGTTAGCTATTATAACTTCATTTGTTATCAATGGATTAGTTGTAATGTGGCAAGCACATATAACAATAATAAAGGTAGGGTATGGAATATAAAAAGAACTTATTGGCAGCATCAATACTAAGCGCTTTTGCTAGTGTGCCTGTGTTTGCCCAAGAGTCTGGCCAAAGCGCCGAGGAAACGGAAGTGATTGAAGTTAGAGGGATTCGCAGTTCAATCATTAACGCACTCAATGTTAAGCGTGCCGACATTAAGATTGTTGACGGTATTTCGGCTGATGATATTGGTAAATTACCGAACGATAATATTGCCGAAGCGATTCAGCGTATTCCCGGTGTGCAAATTACCCGCTCGCAAGGTCGTGGTGGTCAAATCGCGGTACGTGGTTTAGACCCGCGTTTAGCGCGTACTACTGTTAATGGCCAAACTTTCGCGGCGGCAGGCTTTGACGGCTTTAATTTTGGCTTTGTCGAATCGGAAGTGGCATCAAGTATAAATGTTTATAAATCGCCAACAGCTGATTTAGATGAAGGTGGTTTAGCTGGTGTGGTGAATATTGAAACCGCGTCAGCATTAGATTTTGATGAGCGCCGCGTAATTATCTCTGTTGATGGTATTTATGGCGATTTAGACAAAGAAGTGGATCCGCGGTTAAGCGCGACATTCGCGGATAAGTTTCTCGATGACAAGCTAGGTGTCTTGTTCAACGTCGTTTCCGAAGACGTTAACACGCGCTTTGATGCGATTTGGATCCAAAGCCCACGCTTGGTTGATACCAACGGTGATGGCGAAGACAATGCCGTGCGCTTGAGTAAAACACGTTCGCGTATTGAGCGCTACGAAGCGGATGGATTAACCTTTAACTTAGCGCTTGATTATAAAGTGAATGATCAGCTTACCCTTGGCCTTAAGGGCATTAAAGCTGAAAACGTTGGTGTGAACTCAATTGCCAACCTACGCCCAGACTTTAATACCGGCGACAACATTGTTGATTCTAAGGTTGAACCAGCCAGTGTTGATGGCGCTAAAGATACCATCTTTGCCACTGAAGCTGACAATGTACAACTTTGGAACCTACCGGTTTATCGTACCGACGATATGAAAACCTATGCTTATACCGCAGATATGGAATGGACAGACGGTACTTGGACGGTAAGCAGTGCCCTGCATAGCTCTAAAGGTGAATCTTTCCAGAATAACCAGTTCTTTATCTTTAATTTCAATGTCGATCACTTAGCGGCTGATATGACTTCATCGGGTGCGGGTGATACTAATGATTTAAGCTTTGTTTCTTCGCAGGCGGTGAACGATCCGAATACTTGGTCAGCCAATGCCCGCCCTGACGCAGTTAACTCAATTTCATTGGGGGCGAACCAGCCAAAAGGTACTGAGCTGGAAGAAAATGCCTTTCAAATTGATGTTGATCGCATGTTCGACAACGGCATCTTGAGCTCGGTTGAATTTGGTGTCAAATACCGCAATGAGAAAAGTGAGCGTACTCGTACTCGGGTAACTCATGACGCTGCACTGGTGGCACAGGTGATGCCTGACTTTACCGAAGTGTCACAAAATGCCGCCACTAACTTCTTAGGTGGTAACCGCCCGAATGGTTGGCCAGCACATTGGTTAACTGTCGATTTACCACGTTTGTTAGATATGGTGTTAACACCTGAAGTGCGAGCGACTCGTCAGGAAACGGAATTCAGAGGTGATATCTTCTCTGCTGAACGTGATATCTATGCCGCTTATGCAATGGCGAACTTTGAAGGTGAAATTGGTGAAATGCCATTTAGAGCGAACCTTGGCGTTCGTCATATTCGTACCGAGCAAACCAGTAATGCACCTGTGGTACAAGGTGATCAAGACGTAAACTTTGATAGCGACTACAACAATACCTTGCCAAGTTTCTCGTTCTCGTTAGATATTAACGATGATTGGGTAACGCGCTTTAGCGCCTCGCAAGTGCTGATTCGTCCGAAATTGGCGGCTAGTAACTTTAATCGCACGGTACGCCAAGTGGAAGATCCTTCTGCAGGTACCACTGACTATACGATTGTTGAAGGTAACCCTAACCTAGAGCCACAATTAGCCGATGCTTTTGATGCGACGCTAGAGTACTACTACGGCGATGGTAATGCGGTTTATACCTCGGTTTTCTATAAAGATGTGACTGATGCTGTGGGTACACGCTCTGTTTGTCCAAGCACTTTTGATTTAGCGACAGGCGCGCTAAGTGAAGCCTCCGGTGTGTGTATGGATAGCGCTGGCAATACGTTTGATATCAGCCAAACCTACAACTCACCTGAAGGTAATACCTACAAAGGTATTGAGTTTGGTGTCACCCATAACTTTGAAAATGGCTTTGGTGTGGTATTCAATACAACTTATTTAGAAGCCGATTCTGGTGAGCAAGATCCAATCACAGGTGAAGACTTACCGCCAATTAACTTGTCGAAGAATACTTACAACTTTATTGGTTACTATGAAACGGATGATTTCGCGATTCGTGCCGCTTACAACTATCGCAGCTCGTTCCTTGCCAGCTTAGGCGGCTTCTTAGGTGTGCAGCAGCGTGATTCACGTGGTCAGTTAGATATCTCGTCTAGCTACAACGTTAACGACAACCTAACCCTATCGTTACGTGCGCTAAATGTGACGGGTGAGCCTGATGTGGATTACTCAGGTGTACCTGAGCGCTTCCAGCAGCTTGGTTACGGTGGCCGTACCTATTACTTGGGTGCTCGTTACGAGTTCTAATGGCATGATGGCATCTGGTTCACAGGTGCCAATATTGCTGTCTGCAAAGACTGTCAGTAAAACAAAAAAAACGATAGCAATAGCTATCGTTTTTTTATGTCTGTTCTTTACGGTTAAACTTACGTTATTGAGCCTATTAGCTTAACCACTTTCAACTTAACCAATCGGGCACACCATTTGCCTGCTGCCATTGATTAATTCGTTGCTCTAAAAAGTCGCCCGTAAACTCGCTCATCCCCGGTGGTAATTGGTTGTGCTTCGGTAACCAAATCTGCAGGGCATTTTTAACCGCTTGGTACTCTGGCGTGTTAGCGAGATTGTAGTGCTGATTAGGGTCATCAATATTGTGGTAAAGCTCTTCGCTGCCATCGCGATATTGAATATAGCGCCATGTCTCTGTGATCACCGCATGGTTTTTATAACCCCAAGTGCTGACTGCCGGTTGCGCACGCTCCAAGCTCGGTTCAGCACACAAACTGGCTAATGATAAGCCTTCATTGGTATCGACTGCAGGTAGCTGACACAGCGCGGTTAAGGTTGGATAAATATCTAATAGGCTAACCGCTTGTGGACAAGCTTTGCCTTGCGTTTGGCCGGGCAGGCGGATAACAAAAGGCACATGGGTAGACTCTTGCCATAAGGTCATTTTTCGCCAATTTCTGTGCTCACCAAAGTTTTGACCATGATCTGACCACAGCATCACTAAGGTATTCGCGCTGTTTGGCCCAGCTTCTAGCGCATCTAACAACTTACCCACTTGATCATCAACAAAGGCAATACAGGCGAGGTTTGCTCTAACCAGTTCGCGCCAAAAGCTATCACTGACTTGCGTAACCGCTGCATGATCGCCACCGTCAATAATGCCCAGTGCCATGGCTTTGCCATACAGCGGAATATCTGCCATTTCATCGTCAATAATTTCTGGCATTTGCACTTGTTCTAATGGGAACAAATCAAAATATTCTTTTGGCGCGGTAAAAGGCGAGTGCGGCCGAATAAAACCTGCTGCAAGGAAAAACGGCTGTTGATGTGTCTGCTGCAACTGCTTTATTGCCCAGTTGGCAATATATTCATCGGGCATCACACCATTGTGAGGAATGTCTTTACGATCTAACGCGCCCCAGCATAGCGACTTACCACGGGTATCTGGCCCTAAGGTTTGGACAATTTGACCGCCATCTTTAGGGAAGGGGTAATACTTGTGATCTTTGTTGCCATAGCGGCCATAACCATAGCCGCGGCCTAACAAATACTCATTGGTGATCACATATTCAGGTAAGGTTTCATGCCATTGGTGGTGACGGTAATCTGAAACCCCGGTATGAAATACTTTGCCGCCTGCCATGGTTTTATAGCCATTATTTTTAAAGTGCTCTGGCAAGGTCGGAATATCTTTTAAAATATCATCGACTGAATGCTCAAATTTAGCATTGGTATACCAGCCAGTGGTACTGGGTTTTAAACCAGTGAGTAGCGAATTGCGCGAGGCCGAGCAAATTGGGGCAGAGCAGTGGGCGTTGGTAAAGTTAACGCCGGAACTCATTAAGCGATCGATATTTGGGGTTTTCGCTTGCGGATGCCCCCGTAAGCTGCCAATCCAATCATTAAGATCGTCAATACAAATAAACAGTACATTGGGTTTATTAACGGTTGGATTAACTGATGAGCCAGCGACTGTTTGCTCTGGTGTGGGCTTACTGCAACTTGCGGTAGCAAGTAGCGGCGATAATCCGGTTAATTGCAAAAACTGTCGTCGGGAAACCATCACCTTACCTTCTCTTTGTCCTTTAAACTTAGCTTGCTAAATCTCTATGTTGGCTAAATTTGGGTTAGCTGAATTTGCACTGGCGTACCCGCAATCGAGGTAACCGCCAGTACCGTTTGATTATTGTCATGGCTAAGCACTTGGTAATGTTGCCCTTGGCCTTGCCATAGCCCATTTAGAGTCAGCTGGATGGTTTTGGCTTGTGGCTGGTTATGTCGCCACTTGGTGGAATAAATACTGACTTCTTTTTGTTTACCATCAGCTCCTACTTGATTGGCATCAACCCCTTGGTACAAGTTTAAGTCGGGATCGGTAACCGCGAGTTTTAGCACCGAGGCCTGCTCGCCCTGTTTAGCTGGCGAAGCAGCTGAGGTCTTGACTTGCGCCATAACCATAATTGGGGTGTCGTTGGCGGCAATTAAGCTATCAGCCAATTGCTGGTTGCTGCTAAATAACGCATAGCCAGTAATATCCGTCGCCTTATCGTGAACGATATGAGCATACTTATCTTGCTGTAATACCTGATATGGTGGTGTTTTACTGTCTAGCTGCTGATGAAAGTTTTGTGCTTCTGTCGGCGTACTGCCAATTAATACGGCGTACTGATAACTGGCATTTTGTGGCGCTTTACCGTGGCTTAACACTAGGCTGGCAAAGTCCCCTTCGGTTGGCTGTTTGCGCTCATTTTCCAGTGACTGCTGATGCTGGCGGGCAAATAATACAGTTTGGTCTTTAGGGATAAAGTAAGCGTTATTTAAAGTATCTAGATAGAAGCTATCGGCATTGAGTTGTGTGCGCTTTTTCGTGTTGTTACCAGTGATCGCCTTTGTGCCAATAAAGCTTGGTTGGTTTTCACTAATACTTTGCTGGAACAGGGTGGTTTCCGTTGGATATTGGCTATTTGAATTGCTGATATTGGAGCCTAGCGCCACCATGCGATTATCGAAAAAGAAGACGGATTTATTTGCGGTTAAATCATCATTGTATTTCGCATGCCCCTCTAACTTCATGGCGAACATGGCATTTTGCTGATCAAGCTGATTCGCCCCCGCATAACTTTGCGTTGACAGTAACATCTCTTCAACACCCGAGTATTGATCTACTTGATAAATATTCGCGGCCAGTAAATCTAACGGTAAATGCACTGTAGTGGTTCCGGGCCAGCGGTTCCAGTTCCAACCCGCTTCTTGATAAGCGCCGTCTTGAGTTGCTGATGGCAGAATTTCGACATGACCATAATTCATATAGCGGCCAAAATGGTTAGCGTCGGCATAGCTTTCATTACCTACCAAGTAGCGGCTAAAGCCACGAGCGGTGGCGAGCCAGTCGTTACGTCGTTGTATGGCTAAGCCAGAGTAGTTCATGACCCAAGCGCCATTGGGTGTTGCTTCTGGGGTTATTGAAATAGCTCTGTCTTTGAGTTTATTGGTATCGATGTTGGCTAAACGTAAGTAAGCACTAGCGACTTTTTTATCCCCCATTAAAGTAAGGTACTTAAACGGGGCTAGTGTGATCTCTTCGTATTTTTCAGGGTGCCGTCCAGCTAAACTTATCGGCGCCTTTAAACCATTAGAGAAAAGGCGTGTCATCATCACACCGTGGCGCAACCTCTGGTAAGCATCATCTGACAGTGCAAATGGTGTATGGCTAAGATAGTACACCACTGGGGTTAGGCCATTGAGGCCACCATTGCCATAAGCGACATAATGCTGGGCGTGATGGTAAAAAGAGCCATCTGGCTGAATGCCGCCGCTGAGCCCTTTTATTGCCAGCATAGAGTAGGACATCCATTGCGACAGCGCGCGTAAATAAGCAACCTGTAGATCTTGCTCAGTTTGCATTACGATTGACATTACCATACCGGGTAAAAAGGTATTCATGACATCGACATTAAAGCCATTGTTTTCTTGCTCAGGGCGGAAGATTCGGCCTAGGCCAGTTAGCCAAGCAATGGCTTGCTGGCTGTCTTTTAAAAGTTCAGGGTTAAGCATTTCACGGCCAAGAAACAGCGCCTTTGACCATTCACGCATTGAGTAGCCCTGGTGGTGCATTATACCGACCGCACTACCGCGCACATAACCTTGCTGATACATATGAGCAACCAGACTCGTAAATTGTTTTTTTACTTTCGCTTTCATATGTGCAGGTTTAGTTAGTCGATACGCTCTAGCGAGTTGAAGGAGATGCCTAGCGACTTGTCTAAATTTTACCGTTTCTTTATTTAGTGACTGCCACTGTTGCTTATTTACCGGCGCTTTTTGGTAAACCTCTAATTGACGCCCCATTTGTATTGGCTTTAATTGGCCATTGTCGGTGAAGTAGCGTTCTTCGCCTCGATTGAGAGTATTTTCTGCGTACTTGCCTGAAACTAAGTTTTGTTGTTGGCTTCTCAACGCCTTACGGGTTTTGTGTTTAGCGCGCTCTTTCACTTTACCGTTCTTGTTGAGTGAACTGTTAAAGCTATTGAGAATATCTTGATCGATGCGGGCGGTAATTTGTGCGATAGCGCTTAGCTCTACAGAGGTAGGCGCTGCATGCGGTAATTGTTCGTACTGCTGTTGCCATTCGTCATAGGTCAGCAGTGCACCCCAATGTGCATTGGCCCTTGCCATGATCGCTTTATTAACATGCGGAACTTGAAAGTCTGGTGTTGGCCAACGAGGGTCAACAGGAATGCTTAGCGCCATTAAATCGAAGTAAATGGTAGTCGTGATGTTGTGAGAAAGAGCAGCTGGGGCCTTAACAATGAGCTGGTTCATCGCCTCATGTGGTTGCCCCTGCATATCTGTCTCAAAGGGGACTGCTACCGCTCGCCAGCCTTGGAAGTCAAGGTTAACATCAAAACTGGCCGCCACCTGCTGGTTCTCAGCAAATTGAAAAGTTAGCTTATCTTTGATTGGTGTTTCATTGTACAGCCATGTCATAAAGGTATGGCGTGCTTGCTTTTTAGCGTTTGGGTTAAACGTCTTAAAGCCTATATGCTGATTTAACGTTAATTCACCGCCTGCGCTAAACTGCCACTTTAGCGAGTGTTGGCCGAATTTTGCTTGCTGGTTAGTAATCGTAAGCTGACTATTGGTGGCGTTAATCTGTTGCAAGTCGATGGTCTGCTCAAACGACAGTAATTGAGTTGTCTGCTCGGCTTGTGTTGTATGGCTTGTTGATATCAGCAATAGGACAATAGCGAAGATAAACAATTGTGGATATGCGGACAGTTTCATTTGTTCTTCCTTAATTCAGCTATTGCTCGTCAGTACTTAGTGGCGGTTCATTCAATAATGAACGCTCTCTCTTGTAAGATATCATATAACTAAGTTTGGTATTTGCAAGCAATACTTACACTTGCTAGCCTAGTTTCGTTTGTGCCTGCTTTTTCAACAAAAACTATTTAACTTTTCGACAAGTTTATTCTTGAGGTTCTCTTTAATGTATGCTTATATGAAAACATACAACTTGCTGGGTGAATCATTCACTAAGTTCAAGCATAGATAAAGTGTATTCACAGGAATAGATGCAATGACGCTGATAAATAAGAAAAAACTTTCCGGACTTTATTTGGGGGCAATTAGTGCTGCAGTGCTGGCATTTAGTGCTTGCAGTGAGCAGCCTAGTGCGGTGCAAGCGAGCAGCCAGGCGGCTAGCCCAGTATCTGATGAGCTAAGTAAAGCAGCCGTTTACCAAACTATGAAATATGTGTCTGACTGGCAGATGAGTAAGTTTAATCAGCAAACAAATCTGTTTGAAGGTTATGAGGAAGGCGCTTTTATGTCGGCAGATCAAGCTGATAGTCATCCGCAAGGCTGGGTGTATGCAGCGTTTCATGTTGGCATGGCGAAGTGGGCAAAATTAGCGGCAGAGCAGGGCGATGAAAGCTACTTCAAGCAATTGGCAGACATTGCCAAACGCAACCAATACCTATTTGCGCCTCGTATTTACAATGCTGATGACTATGCGATAGGTCAGCTGTATCTCGACTTATACGATCAATACCAAGACCCTAGTGTACTTGAACCACTAAAAACCATTTTCGACATTATTTTGTTATCGCCGTCGACCACAGATTTGTACTTCAAGAAAATTAAGGTTGACCCCAAGGCAGATCAAGATAACAACGAGCTGCCGTTTGATGAATTTGAAGGCCGACAGTTTAGTATCGTACCTTGTAAGAGTCGCTGGTGCTGGGCAGATGCGTTGTTTATGGGCCCACCTGTATGGATGCACCTAGCTAAGGTAACAGGCGAACAAAAGTACTTTGATTTTGCCAATAAAGAATTCTGGGAAACGGCAAATTTGCTATGGGACAAAGAAGACCACTTATTTTTCCGTGATACCCGTTTCTTTGACCGCCGAGAAGCCAATGGTGAAAAGATTATCTGGGCCCGCGGTGTTGGCTGGGTCGTTGCTGGCTTAGCGCGTATTTTAGAAAATGTTCCAGCAGAACATCCACAACGAGCTGACTATGAAGATATTTTCAAAAAAGTCATGGCACGCTTAGTCACCGCTCAGCAAGGCGATGGCTTATGGCGACCTTCGGTGTTGGCACCTAAGTCACAGCCATATAAAGAAACCAGTGGCACGGCATTAATTGCTTATGCGTATGCGTCAGGCATCAATCAGGGATTGCTGGATAAGCAAACTTACTTGCCAACAGTGCAAAAGGCGTGGTCAGGCTTAGTTAATGCAGTACAGCCGGATGGCAAATTAGGCTGGGTACAGCAGATTGGTCATGCACCAGATACTGTTTCTGCAGATGACACACAAATATATGGTGTTGGCGGTTTTCTGTTAACGGGTGTTGAACTTTATAAGTTGGCAAATTAGCTAACTTAGCTATGGCGAGATAGGTCTCCACTATTTTACACCCGATAAATACTCAACTAGCTCCTGAATAGTAGGCACCAGCAGAGTGCCCCTTCCAAGTTGCCCAGTAATAATATTACTGGGCTTTTTTTATCTTCCAAATCAACCTACTCACATATTTGTAACTATCTATCTGATTTTTATTGATTTTGTGTCGAACGAAAAATAATCAAAAAAGCATTTGCTTATATTCTGGTCAGGTAGTATTGTTATCATATAAGCTGTAAACAACACTAAAACAAACGAGCTTTATCATTAACTGGCGTATCCAACCAAGTTAATGAAAAAATAATAAGTAGGGGATAAGTATGAATTACCAAAGATCACTGATCAGCAAAGCTATTGCTACCCACCTATTAGGTGCGGCTGTCGCCAGCGTGTCGCTTACTGCGTTTGCTGAGGACGATAAAGAAATTGAAGTTATTGAAGTTACCGCGCAAAAACGCGTTCAAAACATTCAAGACGTTCCAGTATCGGTTTCTGCGATTAGTGGCGATTTCATTGCCAATTCAGAGCTTTCAACGTTTGCGGATATTGTTTCGCTGGCACCTGGTATTACGTTAGACCAAGGTGCTGAAACGCGTACTACATCGATTAGCATTCGCGGTGTTGGTTCAAGCCAAAACAATATGGGCATTGAACCAAGTACGACTATGATGATTGATGGCGAAGTACTGCCGCGCTCTTCTGCGCTAAATGGCGACTTAATGGATACTGAGCGAGTGGAGGTTCTGCGCGGCCCACAAGGTACGTTGTTTGGTAAGAATACGTCATCAGGTATTGTTCATTACATTTCAAAGCGCCCAGAGCTGGGTGAAAACTACGGAAAGGTAAAGTTTGCTACTGACGAGTATAGCCTAAAGCAAACACAGTTGACGACAAACTTTGGTGTGACTGACGATGTTGCGCTGCGCTTAAACCTGCTTTATAGCGACACTGATGGTTTTATGGAAAACCTCAAACCTGGTCAAGATGATATTGGTGCCCGTGATAGTCAAGGTGCACGATTGCAAGCCTTATATAAGCCAAGTGATATTTTCGACTTGCTTGTGCGTGCAGAATACAAAGAGAGTAGCAGTAATTGTTGTGGCTCAACCATTATTGAAACCGACCCAACACGCCAATTTAATGCTCACTTAAACCACCCAGCGATACGCGACTTTGTTCAGAATAATACTGGCTGGGGTGAGTTTGCCACCTATATGAGCGATGACCAAATTAGCGACATTGAAAACACAGGGTTCTCCGTTGAAGCAAACTACGATTTTGGTGATTACTTATTGACTTATACTGGCCATTATCGCGACTGGAGTTTGTTTAACAATACTGAATTTGGTGGTGCAACGTTAGATAATACCGAATTCTACTTTGGTGGTGAAAACGCCTTCCAATCACGCCAACATGAGTTAAGAATTTCGGCAGACAATGAGAAAGTGTCGTTTGTTGCTGGTCTATTTTATCAAAACGTTGATCAATCTCGTGAGGCCAAGGAAGCGTTCTGTAACCAAACCGCACGGGATACTTTCTGGAGTTTAGAAAACTGGGAACCAGGTAATGAAGCCAATGACGGCAACCCGACCGACTTTGATGTTGATGGCAACTTGCTAGCGTGTCGCAATGGTTGGCAAGAAACCGGTGGTATCGCCACAGGTGGCGGGCTTTACAACCAAATTGCTCAATATCGTACTACCGTGGAATCAACCAATAAGGCAGTATTTGGTCAGTTTGATTTCCACCTTTCTGAAGCGTTAACCGCTTTTGTTGGTGCTCGCTACTTAGATGAAGATTCGGAGCTTTATTATGAAGGTGGTCGTAACGCGACTCGTGCTTTATTAAAGCAATTAAATGGCCGAACTTTGAATGCTGCAGATCAAGAAGCACTGGGTTTTACTCATGAAGCAGACAGCAATGATACAGAATTTATTTACCGCTTAGGTGCGCAATATCGCGTAAATAAAGATCTAATGTTTTACGGCTCATACGGTACAGGTTACAAAGGTGTCGGTTGGTATAATGCGATCTCAAATGCACCAGCAGATATTGCAAATGATGAACTAAACCCAGTTAAACCTGAAAAGTCGAAGTCGGTTGAACTAGGGATGCGCTCAGATTGGTTTGACAATGATTTACGCTTGAATGTTACTGTGTTCCGCACTGAATACGAGGACTTCCAAGAGCGCGTGCGCGTTGAAGATGAAGATGAAGAAGCAGAAGATGGTACAGTTGGTCGCCCACTATTCGTTAATGCGGGTAAGGTGATATCTCAAGGTTTAGAAGTTGAGTGGAAAGCGATTTTATCTGAAAACATCACCCTAGATGGTACTTATGCATTTATTGATGCGACGTATGATGAATTTGATGGATTCTTCCAGAACTGTCCTGCTGGGCTAAAGGGTACAGACGAATGTATGTTTGTGAATGACGGCGCTCTAGAAGTATTGATTCTTGAAGGTCGTGAATTAGCTCAAGCACCAGAGCATCAGTTCCGTATTGATGTTCGTTATGACTTTGACTTTATGGGGCAGGAGTCACATGTTCGTCTAGGTTATCGTTGGAAAGATGAAATTCAATACCGTTTCGACCATAACCCAGACACTATTCATCCATCTTTTGGCTTACTAGACCTATACGTGGGTACCGAAGGAACAATTGGTGAGTACGATTACAACGTTAACCTATTCGTTAAGAACTTAACCGATGAAGAATACTACACTCGATTAGTTACACGCTCTAATCAAGTGGGTGGTGGCTTACGAGGTGTTATCGGTAAAGATTCACAGCGATACTGGGGCGCATCAGTTACTTTCCACTTCTAAACCGAAAGTTTTGGTATCGTGGTTAATATCGCGATAAATTTTGCGAAGCAGCAGAAAACTGACGTAGTAAAAAAACCAGCCAACGGGCTGGTTTTTTATTGCGCTTTTTATCACGCTTTTTATCACCTTAAGATGCATTCTATTTATTGTGATATGCCGAGAGTTTTGTCACAAGTAACTCGTTTGATAAGAGCAAATATTTAGTTAAGTGGTTGATTGAGTAATGTTGGCTAATATGCTTTCAGAAGTGGTGCTAAAACATATGATTTATATAGTGTTTAACAATTATTTTACTTTACATCGACAGATATAACTTTGATAATTGCAGCCAATATTAGTCGTAATCTAACCAAAATTTAGTCATGGCAGTGCAAAAGAAAAATCAGGGTTTTACATTAATTGAATTAGTGGTCGTTATTGTTATTCTTGGTATCTTAGCCGCGGTAGCCTTACCTCGCTTTATCAATTTAAATCAAGATGCAGAGCGCGCTGTGTTCAATGGTTTTGTCGGCGCATTTCGTTCAGGAGTTAACCTTTACCACCTAAGTTGGCAGGCAAAAGGACAACCTGACCAAGCTTTTGCTGGTGTTACTAGCGTACCTTCGGCTACTGGCTTTCCTGCCGGTGGGAATGATATTACATCAGCGTTCGAAGGTGATTGTCGGATTATTTGGCAAGATGTGATTGACGATCAACCAATACCGAGTTTTATTACCGCTAATCACGGGTGGTCGTCTAGTGTTAACAGTAATAATGCACAGTGGTCGAGCAATGCTGGTCAGCTAGCACTATTAAATGAAACCACTGATGTCTTTTGTCATTTTGTCTATACTGGCGGATTTCTAAGTGGTGGATTTAGTGGTCAAGACGGTTCTCGCTTGCCAGTGATTCAATACAATATGCAAACAGGTGAAGTGCGCGCACTAGAGTGGCCGTATAATCCTTAGCAGACCTTAGCACTGCTAGCTGATAAAACAAAAAAGGGCGTTTTTTACGCCCTTTTTTGTTGGTATGACCCGTCCTAAATAAGGTTGACACTTTTCAATCAATGAATTGGAGAGCGTCATGAAATCAACAACTAAACGAACTCAAAAGGATTACTCACTCGCTTTTAAGTTGGCGGTTGCCATAATTCGCATATAGGCAGCTTTCATCGCCTTTGTTTTTTCTGGGTATTTATCCGCTAAATTGGTTTGTTGCCCGGGGTCATTAGCGAGATCATAAAGCTGATAGCAAGAACAGGCACCGGTTTCGATATCTTCTTTTGCCAGTTTCTCATCACCCCAATAGGCAGGAATAAATAACCAGCTTTGCTCGCGATAGGCAGTTCGCCCGCCCAATGCTTGCACAACTAACGCTTTTCTCCCCTTAGCTGACTTACCTAACAGCGTTGATAGGTGGTTTTCGCTATCGAGCGTATCGTTATTGCTAACTGGCTGCTGAGTAAGAGCTGATAAAGACGCTAACAAATCGAGCTGAGAAAATAGCTGCTCTGATTCGCTATTGGCTTCGATTGTCCCCGGCCAGCTGGCAAGCAGTGGCACATGCGCGCCAGCATCAAATAAGCTATATTTGCCACCACGGTAGATACCCCAAGGAGTATGCTCGCCGTTTTTGCTAACCGCCTGATCTTGATAACCATCATCTAGAACTGGGCCGTTATCAGATGAGAAAATTACGAGTGTATTGCGCGCTAAGCCTTGTTGAGCTAAGTGTTTGATTAACCGACCAATCGCCCAATCTGCTTCTAAAATCGCATCACCCCTTGGTCCTAGCCCTGAACTGCCGGCAAATCGCTGATGCGGCACTCGTGGCACATGAGGCTGATGTAAGCTGTAGAATAGAAAAAATGGTTGGTTTTGGTTTTTTAGGGTCACAGTTGGTACTACTTGGGCATCGATAAACTCTGTTGCTTTTGCCAAGAATAGATCTGACATATCTTCATCTCGCCACTGTGCCTTTTTCCCTCCTGTTTGATAGCCAATACGCGGTATGCCATTGTTAATACTATGGAAGTGACCGTTGCTAAACTTCATCTTGGTCATTAACTCTGGGTTGTCGAGACCAGTTGGCTGGTTTGCAAAGTTCTTTTGGTAGCTAACATATAAAGGATCGTCTGGCTCAAGGCCAATAACCGCACCATTTTCTAAATAGACATTTGGCACTCTATCATTCGTCGCCGCCATTATATAAGAGTAATCAAAACCCACTTGGTTTGGTCCAAGTGCTATGGTTTGGTTCCAATCAACCTGACCATGGCCAAGGCCTAGATGCCATTTACCAACAATGCCGGTGCGATAGCCAGCACGCTTGAGCATTTTAGGGAGCGTCTCTTGTGCCGGATCAATCAGTAATGGCGCATCACCGGGCAAGATCTTAGCGTTTTTACGCCACGGGTATTGGCCAGTCAACAAGGAGTAACGACTTGGAGTGCAGGTTGCGGCCGTAGCATAGCCTTGATTGAATTTCAGCCCCTGATTGGCGATTTCATCAATATTTGGGGTTTGTAGCTTGCCCATTTGATAAGCGCTAACATCACCAACTCCCAAGTCATCGGCATAAATAATGACAATATTGGGCTTTTGTGTGTCTGCCTGTGAATAGCTGGAGACTAGCAGAGCTAGTGCCACTAGCAGCATAGTGTTTACCTTAGTCATCATACCGCGCGCCTATAAATTAATGGTAAGCGGTTGATTTAGTCCCGCTAAGGTTTGCTCTAAATAGTCCACAAAGCCTTGTTTAGTGGCAATACCGTCGACATCTTGCGCCCAAGTACCAGCAAAGTAATAGTCCAGCTTACCTTGTGTTGGCTTCATCACCACTAAGTGGTTATGGCTATCTTCACTGACTTCAAGTAATGTCGATTTTTTATAGAAAATCGCCATGCCCATTTCATCGCCGACATAACTTTGTTTGCCAAAGGTTGCTATGTAAGCCCAGTCTCCTAGACTAGTGTCAGAGGTGATTAATTCACTCGGTTGGTGTTTAACAATACCTGTCACTAAATTATCTGGCGAGCCATCTATGGTTAATTGGTTGTGAGTCAAACGCGAGCCCGCGCTTAGGGTTAGATCACTAGTTAACTGAAATTTTTGCTCGGCGATTGCCCAGTCAGTATGCTTTACCTGTAAATGAGCGCGGATTGGTCCCTGCTCAATAATGTTGACACTCATATCGCTGGCGGTGGCAACCCGGCTTAACTTGCCATTTACCAACATACCTAAACCGCCGATTCCTAATGAGGGGCCAACCTTTAATATATCCATGCCCCACGGCGCTGGTTCATGGTAGCTAACGCCGATATGACCCACTTCCGGCAAGACTATATCAGGCACTCTTTTACCGAAAATATCGTTAACGTTTCGCTCGTCAAAGTAGAGGCGATAGGCAATTTTATCTGACTCCCAGCCTGGCCCTTCATAACGAAATTGAAAGTCACCGGGGATATGATTTTCTGGGATCTGTTGAAACTTAACAGGAATAAATTCACCACCTTGCAACTTGCCATCGGCGCCGCGAATACCACCTTGATTAATCGATAACTCAGCATGCGCGCGCGACGGGTATTGATGTGTCACTTGTCCTTTAGCTTGATAACTTAAGGTAAAGGTTTTATTTTGCTCGGCGTCAAACTGGCTGGTAAAGAGCAGGGCATCTGCTTGCCCATCACCATCATTATCAATCGTTTGACTAGCAACTTCTTGCTCACCTTGATACAGGGTTGCCGCGTTTAGGTTAACTTCTGACGCTAACGTTAATAGTTGCGCTTTAGCTATGGTGACTAGCTCTTCACTGCGATTTTGCTTTGTTGGGTTAGCGACTGAAAAGGAAATGCTCGACTCAGCCGGTGCAGTGGTCGATACTGTGTTATTCGAACCATTGTCGGTCGCGGTTAGTTTCGGCTGTGGCGAACAACCTAGCAGTGTGGTGGCTGCCGTCGCAGCCAGAAGATAGGTGAATTTACTTGGCTTATTATGCATGTCTTGCTTACCTGTTGTTTATTCCTGTCGCCATCGTTATCTAAATGGGTTCAACTTAGCACATGAGTGTTAAGTTGAACTTGGTGGGTACAGGTTATTGTCATCTTGTATGATTACATATAAGTAACGAATGGATGTCAACGTTTAATAAGTAACCAAAGGCGGAAGTTTGAGCTTACTTTAGCTTGTTGGGCTAATAACCAGCGCTGTTCTTTATCCTTAATGGGAACATTGGCTAACACTAAGCAACTCGATACCTGATATTCATCTCCTGACAATCACTTCAGTGCTTTAATTTAAGTATTTGTTTATCATTGTATTTATTAGGGCGAAAACAAATAGCGAAGTGATAATCACTCGATAGTTCCCCTGTATATCTGCAAATTATCTTTTTATTTTTACTTGTATGATAACATGAGGACTGATATCTTAATTAGTAAATCAAGGTAATTAGCTTAGGGCGTATGATAATGAGTTCACAGCAAGCACTATTCTCGCTGCACGGTAAAGTCGCTTTGGTCACAGGAGCGAGTAGAGGTTTAGGCCGTGCCTTGGCGATTGGGTTAGCACAAGCGGGCGCGGAAGTGATTTGCAGCAGCTCTCGCCCTGGCGGTAGCGCTGATACGGAAGCTGCGATTACTGCAATGGGCGGTAAAGCTTATGGTTTAGCTGCAGATTTATCAGATCCTGATCAAGTAGCCAGTCTAGCTGCTCAGGCATACCAACTGACTGGCCGAATTGATGTGCTGATAAATAATGGCGGCACAATTTCACGTTTTCCAGCAGCGAAATATCCACTCACCGAATGGCAAAAAGTGGTCGATGTTAACTTAAATGCTGCGTTTCAGCTCAGTCAGCTTATTGGTCAAAAAATGCTAGCGGCTGGTCAGGGTAAGATCATCAATATCGCGTCAATGCTCTCATTTCAGGGGGGCATCACAGTGCCAGCATATACCGCGAGTAAGCACGCTATTGTCGGCTTAACCAAAGCACTTGCTAATGAGTGGGCGGCTAGCAATGTGCAGGTGAATGCCATTGCCCCGGGCTACTTTAGAACTGATAACACCCAAGCGTTGCAAGACAACCCTGAGCGCAATCGTGATATTGAAAAGCGTATTCCTGCCGGACAGTGGGGCGAGCCGGAGCAGTTGGTGGGCGCCGCAGTATTTTTGGCGACAGCTGCAAGCGACTACGTTAATGGCCATGTTTTGGCTGTTGATGGTGGTTGGTTAGCGAGGTAGGCCGTAATGAATCAACAAGCGTTAATAACGATAATAATGGGCACAACAACGGAATAGTATTATGACAATTGATTATGAAAACAGATATGCCATTGGTCATAACGAGGCTAAAGGATTTGATACCACTCAGCTAAGAGAAAACTTTCTCGCTGATGATTTATTTCAGCAAGACAAAATCAAGCTGGTTTACACACACTATGAACGATTAATTGTTGGGGGTATTGTGCCCGTCAATCAAACCTTATCGTTAGATGCTATTGACCCACTAAAAGCACAACACTTTTTAGACCGACGTGAACTGGGTTTGATCAATATTGGCGGCAGTGGCGTGGTGGTTGTTGATGGTCAGGAATACTTCCTTGATAACAAAGAAGCGTTATATGTGGGTGCTGGCAATAAGCTAGTAACCTTCCGTAGCCTTGATAGTGCATCACCTGCTAAATTTTATTTAAATTCAGCACCTGCCCATAAAAGTTATCCAACTAAAAAGGTCACTAAGGCTGAGGCAAATGTATTAGAGCTGGGCTCGCAAGAAACCTCAAACGAACGTTCAATTTATCAATTGATCATTAACGGTGTTGTCGATACCTGCCAGCTTCAAATGGGCATGACCAGCTTAAAGCCGGGTAGCGTGTGGAACACTATGCCAGCCCATCAACATGATCGCCGGATGGAAGCCTATTTATATTTTGATTTGGCACAAGACCAAGCAGTTGCCCACTTTATGGGAGAGCCTAAGCAAACGCGCCTAATTTGGACGGCGAATGAGCAAGCGGTGATTTCACCAGCATGGTCAATTCACAGCGGTGCAGGCACCTCAAATTACACTTTTATTTGGGGAATGGCCGGTGAAAATTTAGATTACGATGATATGGATAAGTATGCGCCAACTGAGTTAAGGTAATGATAAGCAGACAAAAAACAGGCCAATAGGCCTGTTTTTTGTCTCTAGGAAGCGATGGGGGAAGTATGGTGATTAAGATAACAAAAATAATGATAATCACGCTGCTGAGCCTAATGATGTTAGGCTGCCAGCAACAAAGCAACAAGCTAACTCTTAGGGTCGGGCATACATTGGACATGGGACATAATGTCCATTTGTCACTGCAGCATATGGCTGAGCGACTGGCACATTACTCCGACGGTAAAATGGCACTTAAGCTATACGCCAATGGTCAGTTAGGCTCAGAGCGTGAAATGGTTGAGTTACTGCAAATTGGCAGCTTGGCCATGACTAAGGTCTCAGCGGCGGCGCTAGAAGGCTTTGTGCCAGATATGAAGGTCTACAGTTTACCTTATATCTTTCGCGACCGAGCCCATCGCTGGCAGGTGCTGCAAGGCGATGTCGGTAAAGATATTCTTGATTCGTTAGCACAAGCACGGCTTGCTGGCCTTGGCTATTTTGATGCGGGGAGTCGCAGCTTTTACACCTGTGATGACATGGTGCACTCGCCACAAGATGTCGTCGGTAAAAAAATTCGAGTGATGAATAGCCAAACTGCCGTTAAGATGATTGATGCCTTTGGCGGCGCGGCGACACCTATTTCGTGGGGGGAGCTCTACGCGGCCTTGCAACAGGGCGTGGTTGACGGTGCGGAAAACAATCCACCAGCATTTTATTCATCACGTCACTATGAGATCTGTCAAAACTATTCGTTAAATGAACATACCTCAATTCCCGACGTTATTATCGCAAGCAAGCATATTATTGATTCCTTGACCCTGCAACAGCAAGCATGGTTGGCACAGGCGATGAATGATGCGGTTGAGTTTCAAAAGTCGGGCTGGTTGGCGGCAGAAAACCACGCTTTAGCGGAAGTTAAAAAAGCCGGCGTTAACGTTGTCTATCCTGATAAAACCGAATTTTTCGCAGCCGTTGCTCCCTTTCACGCCACGTTTAACAACACCTTAGTCGGGCGTTACCTCGAGCGTATTAAACAAGTAAAAACCATTACTGTCGCTGACTATCAGCAGGAGGGCGCAGGTGAATAAAATACTACAAAGCTTGGACTGGATTATTACCCGGACTTTAATGGTGCTGATGCTGACAATTGTGCTAACCGTTACTTGGCAAGTGCTTTCACGCTATATTTTGCAATCGCCAAGCTCAGGCTCGGAAGAGCTGGCGCGTTTCTTATTGATTTGGATCGGCATGTTAGGTGCTGTCTATTGCTATCGCACCAGAGCGCATTTAGGGCTAAATATTTTAACTAACAAAATGACGGCGCAGGGGCAACTAGTTGCGGCGCTGATTAGCCATGCCATGGTGTTTTTCTTTGCGGTCACTACCTTGATCATGGGCGGCTTTAACTTAATTGATATGGCCATGTCGCCAGTACAAACCTCTGCCGCGCTAGGCATTAAAGTGGCGCATGTTTATGCCATAGTACCACTGAGTGGCATATTGTTCTGTGTCTATGGCATCGCCGAAATTGCTGAGTTGTTAGAGCATGGTGTGGTCAGTGAAGGGGAAGAGCATGGAAGTTAGTGGTCTAATACTGATTGGCGTATTCTTCGCGCTATTGCTGATTAACTTGCCAATTTCCGTGTGTATTGGCGTTGCTACCTTAGCGACCATGTTATTTAGCATCGACTTTATGCCGGCGGTAACCACCATAGCTCAGCGTATGGTGGGTGGTTTAAACAGCTTTGCCTTGCTGGCGATTCCATTTTTTGTGTTATCTGGGTTATTGATGGGGCAAGGTGGCGTTGCGCGGCGACTGATTGAATGTGCCATGGCATTAATTGGCATGTTACCGGGCGGCTTAGCCTTAGTTAACGTGTTGTCGTGTACCTTGTTTGGTGGTATTTCCGGCTCAGCAGTGGCAGCGACCAGTGCCATCGGCAGCTTTATGATCCCAGAAATGGAAAAGCGCGGTTATGATCGCAGCTTTTCATCGGCGGTCACAGCTACCGCAGCGACCACAGGGATGATCATTCCACCCAGTAATATCTTGATTATTTACGCCATTGCCAGCGGTGGTGTGTCAATTTCGGCATTATTTGTCGCTGGCTATTTACCGGGCGTGCTAGTGGCGACTTTCTTGATGTTGGTCTGTTCGGTTTATGCGTTACGACGAGGTTTTCCAACAGAAGACAGGTTGCCAGTTAAACTGGTCGCGGAAAAGGTGATTGCGGCGCTACCCAGTTTATTACTGATCGTCCTTGTTATTGGTGGCATTGTCGGCGGTATATTCACGGCAACCGAAGCTGGCGCCATTGCGGTGTTGTACTCTTTGTTTTTATCTGTGGTGCTCTATAAAGAAGTGAAGGTAAAAGAGCTTCCAGATGTCTTGCTAAAAGCGGCAGGTATTACCGCAATTGTGATGTTTTTAATTGCCACTTCGTCTGCGATGTCGTGGATTTTATCCTACGAAAACGTACCGCAAACCATCAGCGACGCCTTGTTAGTGTTAAGCGAAAACCCGCTGATTATTTTATTGATCATCAATATCGTACTGATTGTGGTTGGCGCCTTTATGGATATGACACCAGCCGTACTAATTTTCACTCCAATCTTTCTACCTGTCGCTGAGAGCTTAGGTATGTCGCCGATTCATTTCGGCATTATGATGGTGCTGAATTTATCGATTGGCCTGTGTTCACCGCCCGTTGGGGCCGTTTTATTTGTTAGCTGCTCGGTCGCTAAAACCTCGATAGAGCGAATGATCAAACCTATGCTACCACTGTATTTTGCGATGTTTATCGCCTTAATGTTGGTGACTTATATTCCCGCGATTAGCGAGTTTTTACCTAAGCTATTTGGCTTAATGTAATGATTTAACCTAATGGGGATGGTCGCCAAGTTGTGTATAGCAATTATCTACTCTGATGTTGAAGTAAATGATGCGTAATAAACTAATGATATTACTGTGCTTGTTAAGCATGCACGCGGCCGCCCAGCCCAGCTCAGTTGTTCAAGAGAGCTCAATTGTTCAGCACAGTTCGGTTGTTCAAAAAACCTCCATTGCGAGGCAGTCACTACCTGTCGATCACCCAATGCCGGTGTTATTGCAAGGTGACTATCGAAGCGATGAGTTGCATCAAGTACTTGGCAGTCAGAGGATTTATCAGGCTGACTTTTCGTCAAAGGAAAGTCTAGCTAAAGAATGGCAAGTTGAAGGGCCTGCTAAGCTCACGTTAAATAAAGCTCAGCAACTGACTTTTGAATCGCAACTTACTACTGATTTTATTCAAGCTTATCAGCAAGGTTTATTTGATTTTGTGCCGAATCAACTCGGCCAATATTACCAAGTGCTGGGGCAGCTGGCGCAAGCGACATTGCCGAACGAGCAATATCAGCGTATGTTAGATGCACAGCAGCGCTTTAAAGGTGGGCATGTAGTGCTGTGGAACAAACAGCAACTTCCTGACAGTTACATTGTTGAGTTTGATTTACAGCACCAGTCGCCAATGGGATTGTTTATTTTGTTTTTCTCTGCGTCTGGACTCAACAATGAATCCATTTTCTCGCCAGCGTTGGCCAAACGTAATGGCGTGTTTAAACAATACACCAGTGGTGATATTCAGTCTTACCACGTGTCCAGCTATACGCCACATCGCAGTACCGCGAATTTACGCAAAAACCATCATGGTGGCCAGTTACTGAAAAGCCAACCTGATATGGCAGCATTGGCGCCGGATAAAGCCTATAAATATCGGTTAATCAAATGGCGTGATCGCTTTCAACTTTACTTAAACGATCAGCTGCAAATGGATTACGTGGATAAGGATAATGCCTTACAAGGTGGGCATGTCGGTTTAAGGCTTATGGCTAGTGCCCGTGCTATGGTCAGTGATTTTAATCTGTATCAATTGCAGCAAAATCCATTTGAATTACCCGCGAGCAAACAGCAAGTTACCGTCAGCAATAGTGAGCAGTTAATCGATGCGCTGGCTAAGGTAACAGCGGGCACCACTATTTGGTTGGAAAGTGGCAAATACCCTGATGTTGCTGCTGAACTAAGCACTTCAGGAACTCTTACCGAACGCATTTATATTAAAGCGAAACAGCCGGGACAAGTGTTATTTACCGGCAAACCGGCATTAAAAATTACGGGCTCGCACATTACCTTAACTGGCATTCGCTTTACTGACGGAAGTCGTTTTGATAACAGTGCTTATGTGAAAAATAAAGGCAATAAGATCAGCCAAAAAGCCCCATATATATTGGATCTTCAGGGGAGCTATATTCGCATTAGCAACTGCAGTATCGACTTTTTCGACCGTCATCATGCCACTTGGCTTAATATCGAAGGAAGTAAAAATCGAGTGGATCATTGCACCTTTGTCAATAAGCAAACTCATGGTGGTGTGCTAAGCAATGCTAAACCACCGGCCAGTGGCGCGTTTCATCGTTTTGATCATAACTATTTTTCACGACCAGATATTGGCTCTGATAATGCCGAAGTTATCCGCCTTGCGACTGGCTGGTCACACAATATTGATGCCTATATGACGGTTGAATACAACGTGTTTGAGCAATGTAATGGTGAAGGGGAGGTGATTTCCGACAAATCGAGTAGTAACACCATACGTTTGAATCGCTTTACCAATAACTTGGGTGGGCTGAGCTTACGCCAAGGCAATTATAGCCATGTATATGGCAATTGGTTTGAGCGCCAGCAATCGCCGCATATAGGTAATATAAAAGAAAGTAGTCAGCATAAGCGTAGTAAGCGGGCTCGTGACTTTGGAGTCATGATCCGTGGTAAACATCATCTAATTGAGAACAATCATTTTCAAGGTGGTGGCCCCAACTTGGTGAAGCTAGTTAATGGGCAGCCAGAAGGGTACCAAAAGCCGGGGCGGCCAAAATCGTTACCGCGTCATCATATTGCAGCTGAACAGGTAGTGCTACGTCGCAATAATTTTATTCCAACGGGTGTGCTGGCTGAAATAGATAAGCGAAAACTTAATAAAGACCGCAGTGTTTTGGCCCATGATGTTAGTTTTATTGCCAATTTAATTTACGGTCAGCCTGGTTGGCAGTTACTATCCTCTATGCCCTATGAAGGCGTGAGTTGGCAGGATAATGGGATAGTTGCTCTGCAAAACCCAGTTGCCGATCTAGATAAAGGCACTAATGGCTATTTTAAACGCCGAGCAGACTTGCCTAACGCTTACCAGCAACGTTTTGGTAGCCAACCATTAACTAACTACATGCAGCTTCATCGCGCTGGTGCAAGTTGGCAAGATTACCCAGTAGCACCACACTAATAAGTGTCTGTAGCTCACTGATTACTTTGTTTATATAGCTCAATAAAAAATGGCGCTTAGTAAGCGCCATTTTTCCAGTTACCTTAAGTTAGGCAGGTAAAGTGAGTATTACAAGCCTTGCTTGCGTTTCACATGTTCCGCAATTTTTATATGGCGATCACGGCTATTTCCTAAGTGCTCACGCGTAGCCGAGCGAGCCGCTTCGCTGTCTTTCGCTTCAATCGCTTCAGCAATCTTTTTGTGCTCATTTTGAATAATTTTCAGGTAATCTGTTGAGTCAATGGACTCTTCATAGTCAGTGACAATATCTCGGTCTGGGATAACACCTTCGCCAATATATTTAATAAAGCGTGAAAAGTATGGGTTACCAGAAGCGCTTGCCACAGATAAGTGGAAATTCAAATCTTCTTTGACAGCATCATTTCCATTAGCTACTTGCTGGTCAAACGCTGCAAGTGCCGCCCAGATATCAGCCATCTGCTTATCTGTGCGATTGCGCGCTGCCATTGATGCCATTTCAATTTCAACAGCCATACGCAGCTCTAGAATTTGGACAGCTTCTTCAATGCAAGTAAACTCTTTGTTTTCAATTTCAAAAGACTGCTTAGGTGTGTTGTTAGCGACGAACATGCCAACACCTTGTCGACTGACAATTAAGCCCTCTGCTTTTAACGCGGCAACCGCTTCACGCACTACACTGCGACTAACACCCGCTTGTTCTTCAATATCTTTAGCAGCTGGCAATTTTGTACCAGGCTCCAGATTACCTTCTAGAATTTGGCTTCTTAGTGACTCAACCAAATCATTAGTCAAGCTGCGTGAACTTTGAATTTGTCCAATGTGTAAATGCTTCATGCGGCGATTATTCTTTTCAATGTTAATAATTTGTTTCAACTAGGGCACATTAGTGACTTTACAGCGTTTATCGGCAATGAACAATGATCTTTAGTGCCAGTTAGCTGCATTTACTGCTCTAATTCCTATTGCAGCCTGTCAAAAGTAAGCTGCTTGAATTTTAAACTAAATTGTTGACTGTTTGCTATCATACATGATGTCATGTGATATGATAAGTGTTTTGGCGATTTATATTATAATTATGAAAAAAATAGTCGTATTTGGTGAGTGCATGTTGGAGTTTGCACCCTTAGCTGCACAGCAATATCAGCGTGGTATTGCTGGCGACGTTTATAATACCAGTGTTTATTTGCAACGCTTGGCGACTGGGTTGGCGCAGGTATCACTGCTATCTGCGGTCGGCCGTGATGCGGTAAGTGACAATATGGTCAGCCAGTTTCAAGTGGAGCAGATTAGTACCGATTACGTCTATCGTCACCCTGAGCAAACTGTTGGTGCTTATTTAATTGATATTGATAGTGCAGGGGAGCGCAGCTTTACTTATTGGCGAGGTCAAGCGGCGGCGCGCGAGACCTTTGCTTTAGCCAATGATAAGCAGCTTAGTCAGCTTATTGAGCGCACCGATATTTTTTATTTCTCCGGTATCTCAATTGCGATTATTGCAAAAAATGATCGTGAGCGTTTTTGGCAATTTGTTGAGCGACTGGCTGCTCTTGGCAAACAAATTGTTTTCGATACCAACTTTCGCCCTCAACTATGGCCAGACAAAGCTCTAGCTCAGCAAGCGTTTCAACGTGCGTTAAGGGTAAGCACTACGGTATTTGCTGGCGTGGAAGATCTCGAACAACTAGCGATGGGTAATTGCTTTAATTCCGTAGCAATGTCCCTGAATGACTTTGCCATTGATGAACTGGTGATTAAGCATGGTGAACATGGCGTGCAAGTGATTCAGGACGAAAAAAGCCAGTTTATTGCTATTGAACCTGTAGCGAATGTTGTCGATACCACGTCGGCGGGTGACTCATTTAACGCTGGTTATCTTTATGCTCGCTTAGTTGGCAGCAACATAACTTTGTCGGTAAGTTACGCGAGTTTATTAGCAGCGCATGTTATTCAGCACCGAGGGGCGATTATTGCGGCGGAGGAATTTGCGCCAATTCAAGTATCGTTAAATACATTAATGCAAAGTTAATTTGCCCTGAACTATGTCAACAAGAATGGTAAGGGAAAAAAAAAGCTCGTTATTTAACGAGCTTTTTTATTGGCAGTACTTGTGCCTTTCGGTTTGAGTTACAGCGTAGGCTTGTTGATTAAGAGCGTTTTACTGCCTTAACAAAGCTAGCAACAGATTGACCATTGCATTTCAATGACGAAACTCGGTGGCCAACAGCACGCACGCCTTCTTTAACGGCTTTCATACACAATTGGCTTTCCATTGATTGGTTGCCAGAAACAATCACTGTCTTGTGCTCAACTTTGTTGGCACTTGCTTTGAATGACGCAGCGAAGTCTTTTAGTGCTTCACCATTACATTTAGTGTTATGTAATTGGCGTTTATTCTGGGCAAGTTTTGCTGCAACAGCGTTGTAGCCTTGCTCAGCTGCCAGCATGCATAAATTGGTTTCTGTTGACTTATCTTTGCCAACAAATTGGATGTTTGCCGCTGATGTCTGTGTGCTTAGCGTCACTGCGGTAAATGCTACTAGACCGATTAATTTTTTCATCACTACCTCGCTATGAAAATTGTCAGGCTGTACATAAAGCACGGCATGACGGGAGTCTCTTACTAATAATCGGCGTGGATTATAAGGTCAGTTGCGGTGATGTAAAGAGAACGGGTGATCAAAAAGTAGACTGTTTAAGGCATTTATAAGAGCACTTTGTAAACCATACTGAACGTTTCATAGGTCTCAGATTCGCTGCTTAATTTATTCCACCAGCTAATCAATAAGATAAGGCGTTAGATAGGCTACAGCTATGTAAAAAATGATTTTAGCCGTCAGATTAATCTATCAAGTCTAAGCCAAAGTGTGTTGCCATGGTCAATAGCCAAATACGGGTAACTTGCTGGAGCTTTACCGCGTTTTCTGAGCCTATCCACTGACTAGTTTCGCTTTCATGGCTTTTGTCGCTAGTGTTACTTGTTTGAGCTAATTGCTCGGTTAGTATCTCATCTGTGGTGCTGATCACAATCAGTTGTTTACTGCCAAGTTCTGCAAATTTAAACGCTACGGTTTGACTCTCGTCTAATTGAAAGCCTGTTATGGGGTCATCGCTACTCGTTGTTTGTAACTGAGCGCTGAACTTCTTATCAAAATATTCAGGCGACACTAAGGTGATCTGACAGCTTGGACTATTGGCTTCGTCGCCATACCAATTGGCTTTTAAGGTTTCAAAATTCGCCCAAGCTTCAATGCGCTCTAACTCATGTTTAGTAATATTTAGGGCATCAGACACTTGCTGCTCGGCAGCAATACGAATGGGTAATTTCACTAACTGATGCTCCTGTTTTGATATAAATAAAACTATAACTGTGATTTTAATTGATAGAGTAAATCAAGTGCCTGCTTGGCACTAAGCTCGTCAACGTCAACCTGTTTTAAAGACTCTACCACAGGATGTTCAACATCCATTAACGGCAACTGCTCAAATGCTTGCGGCTTTGTTGCAACCGTAGGTGCTTGTTGCGTTTCCAGTTCGGCTAAACGCTGTTTGGCGCGGCTGATCACAGGCTTTGGAATACCGGCTAATTGCGCCACTTGTAGGCCAAAACTCTTGCTGGCGGCACCTTCTTGCACAGCATGCATAAAGATAATGTTGTCATCGTGCTCAACCGCATCTAAGTGGACATTAGCTAGCGTGTCGATTTGCTCTGCCAATAAAGTCAGTTCGAAATAGTGGCTGGCAAATAACGTAAAGGCTTTAGTGTTTAAGGCGAGCATTTCGGCAACCGCCCACGCCAGTGATAAACCGTCGTATGTGCTAGTACCTCGGCCAATCTCATCGAGTAAAATCAAACTCCGATCACTGGCGTTGTGCAAAATGTTGGCGGTTTCTGTCATCTCCACCATAAAGGTTGAGCGGCCACTGGCTAAATCATCCGATGCGCCAATACGGGTGAATATGCGATCGACTAAGCCAATCTCAGCGCTGTCAGCCGGAACAAAGCAACCAATATGCGCGAGCAATACAATCAGTGCGGTTTGGCGCATGTAGGTGGACTTACCGCCCATGTTCGGGCCGGTAATGATCAGCATTTCGCGGCTGTTATCAAGCACTACAGGGTTGGCAATAAAGGCATCATTGGTCATTTGCTCTACCACAGGATGGCGACCTTGCTCGATGTTAATGCGCTTGTCTTTGGTTAGCTTAGGCTTTACGTAGTTAAGCGTTTCTGCGCGCTCAGCAAAAGTGTTAAGTACGTCAAGCTCGGCAATACCTTGCGCTAAGGTTTGCAGCTGTTCAAGTACAGGCATCACCTTATCGAATAGCTCGTCGTATAGGCGCTTTTCTAGCGCGAGAAAACGGCTTTGCGCGGTCAGTACCGTTTCTTCATGAGCTTTAAGCTCTTCGGTAATATAGCGTTCATTGTTTTTCAGGGTTTGACGACGGATGTATTCCGCAGGTACTTGATTTGAAGAGGCTTTGCTAACTTCAATAAAGAAGCCGTGTACTTTGTTATAACCCACTTTTAGCGTTTGAATACCCGTACGCTCTTTTTCACGGGTTTCAATTTCTGCCAGTAAGTTCGTTGCTCCTTCGCTTAAATCACGCAGCGTATCCAGCTCTTGATGATAGCCGGGGGCTATCACACCGCCATCTCGAATTAGCACCGGTGGGTTGTCAATAATCGCGTTGCTCAGTAGCGAAAACAAGTCATCCATCGGCTGGGTTTGCTGTGCTAATGCCGCTAAGTCTGACGTGCTTGATTCAGCCAATAAACTTTGTAGTTCTGGCAGCTGACCTAACGCGTTACGCAGGCGGGCAAAATCACGAGGACGTGCAGAGCGCAGGGCAATACGGGCAACAATACGTTCAATATCACCAATTTGCTTAAGTACGGTTTTAAACTCTGGATGTAACTCGTCGTTGATAATACTGCCAACGGCGTTTTGTCTTGCCGTTAATACCGCTAAATCACGCAGTGGGAAGTGCAGCCAGCGTTTTAACAGCCGAGAGCCCATCGGCGTTGCTGATTTATCCAACACTGAGGCTAAGGTGCTTTCAACGCCACCTTGTAAGTTATGGGTTAGCTCTAAATTACGACGCGTCGCCGCATCTAAAATCACCCCAGTTTGTGATGATTCGGCGACAATGGCGCGAATATGGGGCAGGGCAGTACGCTGGCTGTCTTGTACGTAATTAAGCAAGCAACCGGCCGCCATTAAACCGCGCGGCAGGTCATCCACGCCAAAGCCAGTGAGCTCTTTGGTGTGAAATTGCTTGGTGAGAATACTAATGGCGGTGTCTAAGTCGTAATCCCACTCTGGGCGGCGGCGCAGTCCCTTGTGCGCTTCCAATAATTGCGGTGCGCTAAAATCTTCTGGGTACAGCAACTCCGCCGGTGATAGTCGTTGAAGTTCTGCTTGTAATTGTTCCGCGCTGTTTGGTTCACTGACCACAAAGCGGCCACTGGTCATATCTAAGTAGGCTAAGCCAAAACCAGTTTTCACTTCGCTAATGGCAACGATTAGGTTGTCTTGACGATCGGATAATAAGGCTTCATCGCTGACGGTGCCGGGCGTAACAATTTTTACTACTTTGCGCTCAACTGGCCCTTTGCTCGTTGCCGGATCGCCCACTTGTTCGCAAATCGCGACCGATTCCCCCAGTTGAACCAGCTTGGCTAAATAGCTTTCGACCGCATGGTAAGGCACGCCGGCCATCGGAATGGCATTACCACCAGACTTACCACGTGCGGTCAATGAAATGTCCATTAAATCTGCGGCTTTTTTCGCGTCGTCGTAAAAAAGCTCGTAGAAATCACCCATACGGTAAAACAACAGAATATTGGGAAATTCCGCTTTAATTTTAAGATATTGGCGCATCATTGGCGTATGCGTAGATAAATCGGCAGGCGCTGTGGTCATAAAAAGACAAGTGTTGTTAGCATAAAATTGACGTGGATTATGCCATAAAGCCCTGCATTCCCCTACTAGAGAATTACTCGCTAAAGTACTGGTTAAAACTACTGGATAAGAAATGCTCAAACTAAGGGGTGAAACAATAAGTTTATTATTAACAGTGCTTTAGCTTTGATTTGGTAAATAATATTATTTTACACTTGATACTGTACGAGCGTACAGTATACTAAGCGCAACTTAACAAATTAACGCTATCGTATTTATTGGAGCGATAAATGGACGACAACAAAGAAAAAGCACTCTCGGCCGCGCTTGGTCAAATTGAACGCCAGTTCGGTAAAGGTTCAATTATGCGCCTTGGTGAAAACCGCAGTATGGATGTAGAAACCATCTCTACCGGTTCACTAGGCTTAGATATTGCCTTAGGTGCAGGCGGCTTACCAATGGGTCGTGTTGTTGAAATTTACGGTCCAGAATCGAGTGGTAAAACAACGTTAACGTTAGAAGTTATCGCAGAAGCACAGCGCAACGGTAAAGTATGTGCATTCGTTGATGCTGAGCACGCGCTTGACCCAATTTATGCGGAAAAGTTAGGTGTTAACATCAACGATTTACTTGTTTCTCAACCAGATACTGGTGAGCAAGCATTAGAAATTTGTGACATGCTGACTCGCTCTGGTGCGGTTGACGTGATTGTGGTTGACTCGGTTGCAGCATTAACACCAAAAGCAGAAATTGAAGGTGACATGGGTGATTCGCACGTTGGTTTGCAAGCACGTATGTTATCGCAAGCGATGCGCAAACTAACGGGTAACCTGAAGCAGTCAAACACTATGATGATTTTCATCAACCAAATTCGTATGAAGATTGGTGTGATGTTTGGTAACCCAGAAACCACAACTGGTGGTAATGCCCTTAAATTCTATGCTTCAGTTCGTTTAGATATTCGCCGTATTGGTGCAGTAAAAGCGGGTGATGAAATTGTCGGTAACGAAACTCGTGTTAAAGTTGTTAAGAACAAGATTGCACCACCATTCAAGCAAGTAGAATTCCAAATTATGTACGGCGAAGGTATCAACAACCTAGGTGAGATCTTAGATCTTGGCGTACAGAACAAGATGGTAGAAAAAGCTGGTGCTTGGTATAGCTACAATGGCGACCGTATTGGTCAAGGTAAAGCGAACGCAACCAAGTACTTAAAAGAGCACCCTGAAGTAGCGCAAGAACTTGATGGCCGTTTACGTGAGATGTTCCTATCTAAGCCAAGTGAAGCCGAAGCGGAAACTGAAGCAGAGACAGAATAGAATATTGCACACACTATAGGTGTGCTATTACTAGAGCTTCATTTAAGCGCTATTTCTAAGTGTAGAGCTCAAGCTCAGAAATAGTACAAGCCCAGAGATAATTAAAAAATCCCGCCAGTGCGGGATTTTTTGTTTTCAGCGCTAAATTACTTACGGCAGCTGATGGTTACCAATTGTGCTATGGCATGACATAACTCGACACAAACTTTTCATCAAAAACTCCTCTACTTTTGTCATAAATTTCAATATGATTCAATAGCTTCTTTGATGAAAGTTAATACTTAAGCCTGCTATATTAACGATAAAACTAACTATTCGGCTGAATCATCTAAGTAAGTAATCTACAACATGTGTTTAAACAATGCGCCAAGTTATAGGCATCAACAATTAACCTAAGGTTCTGCTAATAATACAAAGGGCTGAGCAAGAGGATAATTGTGCTGCCAGCAATATGCTGATAGGGACGTTATGAAAAAGTTTTATGCTGCTGTGCTGTTAACGGCAGTACTTACAGGTTGCGATACCGCAAATCTCCACCTTACCGAACAACAATATGAAGACGCGCTAGACAATGGCGACATTGTTACTCAACTCACCTTACTTGACGAGCTATACCAACATGCGCCTGAGGTTTATGCGCAAGATTATGAAGATAAACAAGCGTTAGGTGCAGTGATTGAACAGCTCATGGCAAACCCGAAAAACTTTGCAGGCATTAGCGACGAGCAATTGTCATTGGTCATTGATTTTGCGCCTAGTTATCAGCCCTTTTCATACGCGGCGATGCATTTAGCTGAAAAGCAGCGAATTAAAGGCAATATTCAAAATGCGCAGAACAAGGTAGCTTTGCTTAAGAAGGGGCTATTAGAGAAATTAAAAAAAACACCAAGTCATATTGACGCTTACGAAACTCAAATCACTTTAAAAGGCATAGCGCCGTATTTTCTTCAATCACAGTATGCTCGCAACTTACTTGGTAGCTATCGTACTGAAATACTCAATAGTTATCAGCTTAATGCAATTGTTAATGGCTTAAGTAATGTTCATAGTATCAATCAAGAGCAAATACGTTTACATCGCTTTTTAGTTAAGCTAACGCCCGAAAAAGTAGAGGCATTATCTGCAAGTATTCGCCAAGAGCAAGCGGATATCCAACGTATTTTAGTTTGGCTTTACAAGCAGCAAGTTGAACAGGGTATAGCAACTGCTAGCCAGTCAAATGATTACTTACTTTCGCTACTAAACAACCGCTATGGTCGTCAGCGACTAGATTCGGTGTGGTTAAATGTGGTGGAGCCAAAAGCTAAAAAAGCGGTGATGACCGCGAAAGAGACATACTTGAGTGATCTAGACTTGATTGCGACTAAGATTTACCGAGTGGCGGGTGACAATAACCAACTAAAAGCGCTTTATAAGCAAACACTTGAATTAGACGCTAAGTTGTTATCGCTAATGTGGCCTCCCAACGGTCTGATTAATTTCAAAGACAGTTCAATAAAAACGAAAGCTGAGTTAGCGGCATCTTTTTCCGTGATTCAACAACTTTAATGACCTGTAAAAAGGAAAAAACCGTCATAGGCTATGACGGTTTTTCGCAACTTATTTAGCGTGTGCTAGGGCTAAGGGTTTAGGGTCTAGAGCCCTGGGCTAAAACTAGCCTCGCCTTATTGGTACTCAAACGCTTTAACGACGCGATTGACACCACCGATATTGCGAGCGATATTCACCGCTTGATCTGCTTCGCCACGGCTTACTAAGCCCATTAAAAAGACCTCGGCGTTTTCCGTGACCACTTTAATATTGTTAGCGTCTACTTTATCGCTTTTAAATAGTGCCGTTTTAACTTTCGAAGTTAACCAAATATCGTTAGATTTAGTCGCCACTGAGACGGTATTACCGAGACGAATTTGATTGTGAATTTGCACGACACCTGTCACTGATTTGAGGATTTTCAATGCCTCATCACGTAAGTAGGTATTTGGGGCCTGCCCAACGACTAATACAGAGCCGTTCATGCTGGTGATTTGCAGGTTAGTGTTGTCACTAATGCCTTTATGTTCAGCAAGCTTTGCATAGCCTTGTAATTCGATATTTTGATCATCAATTTGGGCGCCGACTGAGCGATTATCTGCTGCCACGGTTGCACCACCAACAACACCAACGACCGCGGCAGCGACACAGCCTTGTAGCAACGAAGCTGCGGTAATGAGCGCAGCTAGTTTATGAAGTTTCACGAGAACTACTCACCTTGTGGAAATAATGTGCTATCGATAATTTCGCATAAACAATGAATAACTAGCAAGTGTACTTCTTGAATACGTGCTGTACGCGGTGATGGAACGCGAATTTCGACGTCATTTTCACCAAGCAGGCCAGCAATATCACCACCATCACGACCAGTTAACGCGATAATTGGCATATCACGGGCAACAGCCGCTTCAATTGCTTTGATGACGTTTTTTGAATTACCACTAGTCGATATTGCTAGTAGTACATCACCTTCATTACCAAGGGCTCTTACTTGCTTAGAGAACACCTCATCGTAGTGGTAGTCATTAGCAATAGAAGTAATTGTTGAGCTGTCTGTGGTTAATGCGATCGCAGGTAAACTTGGACGCTCTGTTTCATAGCGATTTAATAGCTCTGATGAAAAGTGCTGAGCGTCGCCAGCAGAGCCACCGTTACCGCAACTTAGAATTTTTTTACCGTTAAGTAGGGATTGTACCATCACCATACCTGCCTGCTCAATAGGAGCCGCCAACGCTTCACTTGCAGCGATTTTGGTTTGAATACTTTCGGTAAAATTACTTTTGATACGCTCTAACATAAGAGTAATGGTTCCTTAAAAGGCATTTTTTAGCCAGGTTATATTCGGTTGTTCAATTGGCCCTTGCAGGGCAACCACATCGAAACGACATGGCGTATTATATTCATTTAATTGTGCCTGTTGGAGATAAAAAGAGGCGCAAAGTTTCAATTTTTGTTGTTTAGCAGCAGAAATGGCGGCAATTGCGCCGCCATAGTTTGCTTGTTTGCGATATTTTACTTCAACGAATACGAGTACATCGTCATCTTGCGCAATAATATCGATTTCGCCATATTTGCTGCTAAAGTTGCAGGTTAAACAATTCAGCCCCTGTTGGCGCAGGTAGTGCGCAGCTAGTTGTTCGGTTTGCTCACCAATGTTTTTGGTGGTGAGTTGTTTAATCCATCGCAATTTGTTGCACACTATCCTTGTTGTAGCGGCCCCATAATAGCGTACGCGTTAATATCTGATTTGCAGCAAGCTGTAAGGTGCCTACCTGCCCATAGTGGCGCACATACGGGTACTTTTGCATTAAGGCTAACTTGTTCACTAATGCGAGTGAGTCGTAACCCATTGCGAATATTCGTTGCAGGCTATCACTGCGGGTTGGAAAGAGTTGCTTAGTGACTTGCATTAGCGGTTTGTTTTGCGCTTGGCTCGCTAACAGCCAAGGCATTTCGGTGAAGCTCATGCCTGCAAGGTCGCGCGTATCTCCTTCATCAACCGCGAGGCTATGACTGCGACTACTGGCATAGATTGGAATAGTGTCTGCAAATGGGCTAATGCTCACATCAATATGCGGTTTTAGAAGTCGCGTTTGCGTTGCTGAACCGACAATATAAATCATATCTATATCGCGTCGGTTGCGTGTTTCGGCCTTAATTGTGTGTTTGATTCGACTGTTCAAGTCATCGATGCGCGCCTTACTTTGAAAAACGCCAAGCGCAGATTTCAGCATCGTTTGCATTTTCTTGCCTTTACTGAATGGCATTAATTTAGGCGCATAACCAGTAACACGCTGCCACTCATCAACAAACGCTGTGGCAATGCGCTGACTTACTTGGTCTTGATGCACTAAGACAATCGGCATTTGGTAATCTTTACGCGCTAATGTTGCCGCCGCTTGCACGGCCTCATCTTCTGGACGCATTGAAATGGCAAATTGATTTTCGCTTAGGGTATGTTGCGCTGAAACGTTCAGCAATAGGCTTGGAATTGTGATGTCATCAATTGCTAGGTATTGATTGACCCGCTCTCTTAACAAGGGGCCGATGACGTAATCTATTTCTAGTGTCTCTAACGTCGATTTTAGCGTGGTCCAGTCGAGGGTTTCTGAATCAAAGAAATGTAACTTAGTGATACTTTGCTCTTGATACGCAGCTAAAATACCTTGCTGTGCTGCGCTACCAGCTGCTTGCTGTCTGCCTGATAAAGGCAGAATCACTGCGATACGCTGAGCCCCCAGTGGGTAGGCTTTTTCTTTGTTAAGTAATTGACCTACTAAATTATTGGCGGGGTGAGTTGGGAATTGTCTGCGCCACTGCTGTAAATAGCGGTGAAAGGCAGACAAGTCATCGCCAAAACGATGAGCGTATTTCGTTAATTGTACCCAGCCACTTAGGTAAGGTGCTTTGTTATTATCAAGTTGGCTCAATTGCCAAGAAGAAAGCTGTTGAAACGCTTGCCATAGCGCCTCAATCTCTTCTTCACCGGCCTGTGGATTCATCGAAAATGCAAATAGCTGAGCGTCTAAAGCATCAAGGGTAAACCCTCGCGCTAAATTAACTTGGTGTGCTAACCGATAGTATTTGACGTCGAGATCAGTATTTACCGACTGTGCCTTAACTAACTGCTGCCAAGCTAAATCAATTTGTTCTAGCTCTAATAGTGCTTGCGCCTTAACGATTAACAAGCGGTATTCTTGCTGACCCGATGTCTGTGCTTGCAGTTGATTTGCTAACCAAAGCGCTTTTAATGGTTGGCCTTCAGCTAACTGGTAATCACTTGCGGTAATAAGAGAATTTAAGGCTTGCTTTCCCGTTTGCTCTTTACTCTGTCGAATAAAGTAACTTGCACTTTGCTGCTCAGGCTCGGCTGTTTTTGCAACTTCAGGCTGTTGCACAATTTTAGTTGTTTTAGGAGCTGCGCAACTTGCTAGAAACGCAACAATAACGGCGCTTAACGTAAGTTGGAGAATAGAGAACCGATGACTTTCTGACTTCACTACTTGGAAATCCGTGGGTTTAAGTATGAGTTTATAATAAACTTCATCCTAATGACTCTCAACCACTGCATCACTTGATGCGCAAGTTAACGCATCACCTGATATAAAGCATAGCGGTAAATAAATGACAGAATTTCAAATAGTGCCCGGTACGTTATACGTAGTCGCAACGCCAATTGGCAACTTGGGGGATATGACTCAACGCGCAATAGACGTGCTGAGCCAAGTTGACTTGATTGCTTGCGAAGACACGCGCCACACACAAAAATTGCTAACAGCGTTTAGTGTTAAAGCCAAAACATTTTCGCTGCACGATCACAACGAACGTCAGCGACAAGAACAGATTGCCAACTGGTTGGAAGAAGGAAAAAGCATTGCTCTAGTATCCGATGCGGGTACGCCTTTGATCAGTGATCCTGGTTTTCATATTGTCCGAGGGTTAAAACAGCAATCGCTACCTGTGGTACCAGTGCCTGGGGCATGTGCGGCAATCACTGCTTTGTCGGTTGCAGGCTTGCCAACGGATCGTTTCGCGTTTGAAGGCTTTTTACCGTCGAAATCAGGCGCACGTCAAAAAGTATTAGGCGAGCTAAAAAACGAAACTCGTACTATGATTTTTTATGATGCACCAAGGCGCGCACTCGACACCTTGCAAGATATCGTTGAAGTGATGGGCGCTGAGCGCCAAGTAGTCATTGCTCGTGAGCTAACCAAAACCTTTGAAACGATAAAAGCAGATAGTGCAGGTAATTTTGTTGATTGGCTTAGCCAAGATCCTAATCAGCTAAAGGGAGAAATGGTGCTGATGATCGAAGGTTATCAGCCAGAACCAGACAGTATTTCTGCAGAGGTTGAAAAGACATTGAAGCTGCTGATTAAAGAATTACCACCGAAAAAAGCTTGTGCAATTGCTGCTGAAATTTATGGCCTTAAGAAAAACAAGCTTTACGATTTAACCTTAGCGATGAAATGGTAAGCGCTTATGAATATACATGGTGAATGCGAAGTAAATCGCCAAGGTAACATGTTATTTGGCACCTTAATTGGCAGCTTCAATGAAGATGGCATCACTTTGTATATTCAACAAATGCGTGAACAAGTGGAAGGATATAACGGTCAACCATTTGTTGTGCTCGTCGATTTAACGCGAGTGGAAGGTGGCACACCTGAAGCTTATCAGATCCTTGATAATTATAATCGGTGGCTGGCTACACAATCTATCGCAGCTAAAGCGTTACTTTATGATAGTGCGGTTCAGCCTGATATTTTGTTTAGCCGCTCCCCTTCATTAGATCTGCAAAACACCAAAATATTTACCGATAGAGTTGAAGCTATCGCTTGGCTACATCAACAACTTGATAGTGCTATTTTGAATAAACAATGAGCTTAGCTCAATAAGTTGCTTTAATTTGTCGGTAAGCTTGATGTAGAATACGCGCCGAGTTGGCCAGACAATCGCTGCCAACACTTATTTATAAGTGTTGGGGGAGGAAAGTCCGGGCTCCAAAGAGCAGGGTGCCAGATAACGTCTGGGCGGCGCAAGCCGACGACAAGTGCAGCAGAGAGAAGACCGCCGATCGCTGGCAACAGCACAGGTAAGGGTGAAAGGGTGCGGTAAGAGCGCACCGGGCCACTGGTAACAGTCGGCAGCAGGGTAAACTCCACCCGGAGCAAGACCAAATAGGGTTCCTTATGGCGTGGCTCGCGTTGGAACCGGGTAGGTTGCTTGAGCCTTAGCGCGAGTTAAGGCCTAGACGAATGATTGTCGCTTTCCTATATATAGGATAGACACAGAACCCGGCTTATCGGCCAACTCACATATTTCACAAGCCCTTGCAGCAATGCAGGGGCTTAATCATTTCAAAGCGGTTTCTTTCAGCGTTATCAAAGCTCAAGCATGCCACATGCAAATGCGTTTTTGGTTAGTTCATATAGCATATTTTTCTTTGCACCCAGGTGATTAGCATATTTTAATTTTGGTCGCTAGATGATAAGTTGATACTGTTTTTGAAGTGAATACTGAAGTTTGAAGCGGCCTCTAATTGACGTTCATTTCAGTTAACTGCTTGTTGATGGTTAGTAAACGTTATCACTTCAAATATACTCTATTAGCTGCTTGGAAGGGATCTCACGCATGTTTAAAAAATCACTACTCACTTTTTTCTCCGTTTTTCTCTGCTTTAATTCACAAGCTGTAAATATTGTCAGCTCGCCAAAAAGTAGCGAGCTTAGTGCTTGCCAAACGGAACTGTGCCAAACCTACTTTCACAAATTTAAATTGGCGGCTAAAAGAGGACACAGTGAAGCCTATACAACACTAGGTCAGTTTTATTACAACGGTTACGGTGTAGAGAAAGACGAAGCTCAGGCACTGAAATACCTCAAAAAAGCGTCTAAATATGGTGAGCCTGCTGCGCAGTATAAAGCTGGATTAATTCACTTAATAAGTGAACAGCATTTAGATGCCAAAGAATCAGTAAAGTATCTAAAGAAAGCCGCATTTAGAGATTATAAAGACGCCAATATTCTGCTTGGTGTACTTCATTTCAACAATCAATTTATTGAGCAAGATCTCGCTATTTCAGATAGCTACTTGATCAGAGCTTATCGCGAAGAGCACCCAAAAATTCCTGAAGTCATTAATGCTTTAGAGCGTCAAGGGCTTTTCAACCAAACTAATTTTCCGATGCTTTTTGCTACGACGTTAACGGATAAGTTAGAGAAAAATGCTCAAAATGAGTTTGTTTGGCCAAAAGATGAGGATATTGAAGTGATTACGGTTACCTCCCCGCCGATCACTGATATTTTGGATCAGCAATTACTTAGCTATCGAAAACATATCAAAACAACTGGCTCAAGGCTTAAAGGTAAACAATGTGCAACGTCTATAGGTTGTCATATAGCCATTGGGCGACAAGGGCTTGAAGGGTTTCCAAGTTCTTTCCTTGGCGTTAGAGATGCTACTGGCTCTGGTGGTCTTTCTGCTCGGTCTTCATTTTAAAAATTATTAGTGATAAAAGCGCTATTGCAAAACCTTTTGTTAAGTTTTTGGGATCAGAAAAAACTCCTTTATGAGATGAATCGCAAATGAATAGAGCGCTTGCTTCAGTTCTTGAGCCAAGCGCTTTTGTTTACCAAGAAGTTTTTCAAACCTTCTTGGGCATAATGGCACTGCCATCGTAGCACTATTTTAATTTCAATGCTTAGAGCCATTGTATCCAAATTAAGTTAGACTCAGGAATGTGGATGTCCAAGATTATTGAAATGCCCATATTCTCTCAATGTTTTGATGTTCAAATGGCACTGATTGGGAAGTTGTGTAGTGATAGAAAACTATTTTACTTTTTGAAGACGATGCAGATATCCTTAACTAATTCATTTTATTTGACTTAGTCGAATGATTTTCTGAAATTAAATAGCCTCAGTTAGCTGACCTGCCGACTCAAAAATTCATTTGCCGCTCGATACTAGCTATCAAGCGACATATAACTTTTTTAAGCAGGATTACCTAGCAAAGCGAGATAGTCGGTTTTGGGTTTGTTCGGCTTGTGTTTGTGCCACTTGTGCTTCGTTATTGGCTTGCTGCATTTGTCCTTGTAAGGTTTCACTCAAGCTTGAGATGTTTTCAACGTTGCTGTGGGTTTGAAGGTACTGTGCGTTGAGCTCGTGAATGGCATCACTGATGGCATCAAACTCTTTGGTGTTGGCATTAAAGTCAGTCATCATTTGAGCAAACGTTGAGTTGGTTTCCTCAATGGTATTATGCGTTTGCTGCGATTGGTCAACTAGCTTGTCAGATTCCGTTTTAGTGTCAGTGACCAAACTGTCCATATCGTTAATAAACGAAGTAATCTGCTGGGTTGCGTCAGCAACTTTAGAGGAAAGCGAGCGCACTTCATCAGCTACTACGGCAAAACCTCTACCTGCATCACCCGCTCGCGCTGCTTCAATTGCAGCATTCAATGCCAGTAGGTTGGTTTGGTCGGCAAATTCTTCCACCATTTTAAGGATGTTACGGATATTACCAGCATTTTGCTGTAGGCCGTCAACGGTTGTTGCGAACTGGCCAAGTAAGGCACCGATTTGTGCAGTTTGCTCTTGTATTTGGGTCAGCTGCTGGTTTGCTGACATCGCTTTATCTAAGCTCGATTTGTTGCTGGTTGCAACCGTTTCTGACGCATCAACAATATGGCTGATACTGTTGTTGATATGGTTACTGGATTCAAAAATTTGCTCACTGAGCTGCTTTTGAGAATTCGCTTTGTCGTTGGCAACAGCGACTGCGTGAACAACGCTGTCGGTAGCACTATTGGCTTGCTCTGAATTGCTGTGAATGGTGTTAAGTAGCTCAGATAAGTTGGCAACAAAGGTGTTGTAACGTTCAGAAAGTTGGCGAAATTCGTCATGAGTGAATGCCGGTAGCTGAGTGGTTAAGTCACCATCATGGGAGTTAATGTTTTGTAAGCTGGCTAAAATCGCTTTAATTGGCCTAACAAATAAGTAGTGCAAATAGAACAGGGTAAAACCGAAGGCTAAAAAGCTGAGGGCAAACAGCGTTTTACCCCAAGTTAAAATAGTTTCTGTTTGCTCGGCAGAAGCGCCATCTAATTGTAGAAATAAGACAAACGCAGCGATTTGAAATAAGAGTAGAAAACCTATGTTGCCGATGATTTTTCGCGACAAGGTATAAAAAAAACTCGTTTCAATAAACGAATATAACTTCCAAAATCCTGAACCCATAATACCTTTCTCTACTTTATGCTTGGCTGATGTAAATTTGCCCAAATGATGAAAAATTGATTAGTGCCTTTGGTTTTCAGCCGATTAATAAGACTATCAAATTCTAGATGTGGCAAGTATAAACGTCCTACTTGTTCCCGAAAAGTCTAATAAAATTTTGTTGTCGAGCAAGTAAGTCATCACGCTTTAATCAAGCGTAATGGTAATTTTCTCAGCCAGTGACATCGCTAGGTTGTTGTCGTAATACGCTGCTTCATTAATAAAGTGCGGATAGGCTTTATATTCACCTTGGTAAGTAATTTCACCGCCATCAAATAGGGTGAAAATAGGGTCGCCTTTGGTTAATGGTTTAAAGTCATTGTCTTGCACGTTTTTGTGCACCATACCAATACGCTCGCCGTCTTCATCTTGAGGTAGTGTGAGGCTTTCTGTGTATTTGTAGGCGTCATAACTAGCAGGCAGTTCAGGCAACTGGTTGTTATTGTAGAGTGCGACAAAATCTAAGATGGTTTGCGTCATGGTCTCCATCCAATCGAGCACGTCTTGGCGTATCACCGATTGCGGCTGAGGACCAATTTCAACAATCACCCCCTGTGGTGCAATGGATGCCAAGAAGTAATGTTCTTCCATCGACACCTGATCTTCATAAACAACAATAGCTTCAGGCATTTTCGACAATACGTAAGCACCCATTTTTTTATTAAAATCATCCGATTTTAATAGGATCAGGGTTGGCCCCATGTTGCTGGTGGTATTGTGTAAATCAATCACAAAGTCGGTTTTTGAATTACCTTTTGGCCCAAGCTGAGCATTAATCACTTTAGCACGGCTTTGTTCGTAGTTCGCCAAGGCTGGATTGGCGAGATCTTCAAGCGTGAACTGTCGGTTAAGGTCGCAGTCTAGGTAGCGTTTGTTTTCTTCAAAGCCCTTTGGGTTGGCGAATAAGGTTTCGACGTTAAGCCCTTCTCTGGCGAGTAAATCAGGGGATTTTTGCCATTTTCTTAACAGGTAAATTCCACTGAATTCGTTACCGTGCGTACCACCGACTACGGCAACTTTGTTGATTTTTTTCATTAGTTAAGGCGTCCCTTATTCGATTGAGCGTCTGCTGAGCTCTTATCTTACTCATGCTGATGAAAATTAACATGAGTAAGCCGTTATTTTCTATATCAATTTGCAAGGTGAAGACAGGAGGCAAGCTTTGTTGATATTTGTTGATAAGCGTATGGGCATAAAAATGGCGTCTAATGTAGACGCCATTTTTGATTACTCACCCGTCTCAAATTGGTGAGAGGAGGTTAAGCAGTAAAAAGCTTTCAGCTCAACCGAACTATTGTGTGATAAGTGCAGAGCCAACCGTCCAAGGGGCACCTGCCTCACTCATTGCTTTCTGTAATGCTGGAATTGTCGTGACTTCCAGCACATTCAAGCGCTTGGTTACCGAATTTAGGCCTTCAAGTGCATAACCAAATTGCTCGCGATGCTGCTTAGTAGGGCCATAAGACGAGCGTACTGCCGACATGGCGTAACCTAAGCGGCTAGCGATATTGGCTGGTTTCGCGCCTTTGCGATCACGTGATTTCAAGCCAGTTAACTCAAGATTGATGGCGTTAATTTCTGCCTGAATGTCAGCATATTGTCGCTCTAATGCTGCAATATTGTTAGGCGTGCGATCAATGGCTGTGCGAATCGCTTCCATCTTCTTGGTAATACCTTTAAGTACGGCACTTGCGGCTGAAGATTGACGCTCTGCTGCAACCACATCTTGGCCGAACTTAACGATTTCATCTTGTGAATTACCACTAATTGCCGCGTCAAAAATAGGTTTAAGATCAAAGGCTACAGGGCTAGCAAGTTGACTAATTTCACTGCCGACGCGCTGATATAAAGTCGCTGTGTATTTACCTGGCGATGCCATTAAACCCTTAGCAAGTGGGTGCCAAGGCGATTGTTTCTCGCCTGTAACCGCAGTGCTTTTAGCGTAGGTCATATCCCAAGTGATACGGTGTAAACCTTTTGTTGTTTTACCTGCAACGCGGTTAACAAATTGGCCGTTTGCGTCGGTAATTTCAAGGTAAACAGCAGGTTTAGCTTCTTGATTTTCTTTTTCAATCGCTTCCCAGCTTGGGTATTTAGGATATTTCTTATCTTTCACCATTTTCTTTTCAGCAGCTTGGCGCTTTTCTTTTGCCGTGAGTAAGCTGTCTTTCAAGAAGTAGGTGAGCGTTGCACCGTGCGCTGGGTTTTTCGCTGCATAACGGTCATCACCGTCAGATCTTGCATGATTCGTATCTAACGAGAACCATTTGACTGGGCGGCTTGGCGCAAATAATAGTGCGTCTTGCTCCATCGCTTTTTCAGTGAGATTACGCAGCGGTGCATAGTCATCTAAAATGTAGATACCACGGCCAAAAGTACCGGCAACTAAATCGTTTTCACGGCGTTGAATTTTTACATCGCGAGTTGAAATAGTTGGTATGCCGCCGTTTAGCTCTAACCACTTCTTACCACCATCAACCGTGAAGAAAACACCGAATTCAGTACCAATAAACATCAGGTCTTTATTCACGTGATCTTGCACAATGCGCCACACTAAGTGTTTCTCTGGTAGGTTTTTGGCCAGCGATGTCCACTTCTTACCTAAGTTAGTGGACTTGATTAAGTAAGGCTTAAAATCACCGTATTTATGGTTATCAAGTGCCACATAAACCGTGTTTGGATCGTAAAGGTCGGCGCGGATATCGTTTACATAGGCAGTCGCAGGTACACCGCGTACTTTACCTAAGTCAATTTTCTTCCACGTTTTACCACCGTCAGTGGTGACTTGAATTAAACCGTCGTCTGTACCGACCCATAAAATGTTCTCATCCACTGGGCTTTCTGAGAAATTAGCAATGGTGTGATATTCCGACATCGCGTAAATATCCCAGCCAGCTTCTACCGACCAAGTACGACCCATCATTGGGATGTGCATGCGATTACCGTTTTTAGTTAAATCACCTGAAACGGGTGTCCAACTGTCGCCGCGATCATCTGAGCGCCAAACGCGCTGTGAAGCAAAATAAAGGCGCTTTGGATCATGCGTAGAAACATTGATTGGCGCATCCCAGTTGTAACGCTCGGCTGGCTCACCCGGACGAGGCTGTGGCTTGATATAAACATTTTCACCCGTTTTCACGTCGCGGCGGTTCAGGTTACCTTGTTGCCACTGTGAGTACATAATATCAGGGTTGCCCGGCTCTGTTGCTGGTTGGTGGCCGTCGCCGCCAAGTGTGAGGAACCAATCTTTGTTTTTAATGCCTTCTGCACGCGCAGTGCGCGATGGGCCACCTTGTGTTGAGTTATCTTGTGCGCCGGCATAAACATTGTAAAAAGGTTCTGCATCGTCAGGAGCGACTTTGTAGAACTGGGTTAATGGCAAGTTGGCGATAAAGCGCCAGTGCTCCATGCGGTCGTGTGACATGTAAATGCCGCCGTCTGAACCAATTAAGACAAAATCAGGATCGGTTGGATGGAAGGCAAATGCGTGATCGTCAACGTGCTTGCGTTTGGTGCTAATAGGTGTCCAAGTTTTACCGCCATCATCTGACACTTTTGAGTAGTTACTGGCGATGTAAACGCGATCAAATTGATGCTGATCGGCAAAAATTTCTTGGTAGTAGTGTGGGCCTGTGCCACCACCGACTTCGTCAGACATTTTCTCCCAGCTAGCACCGCGATTTGCTGAGCGGTAAAAACCACCTTTGCGGTTGTCGGTTTCGATAGTCGCGTAAACCACATCTGGATTCGTTGGCGAGATTGCCATACCAATTTTACCCATGTTGCCTTTTGGCAGGCCTGTTTTTAGTTCTGTCCATGTTTCGCCGCCATCGTCTGATGTATGAATACCAGAGCCTGGGCCTGTACCTACGTAAATTGCAACTTTACGCTGGCGTGACCAAGTAGCAGCGTAAAGCTTGTCAGGGTTACGTGGGTCAATCAAAAGTGAGGTAACACCCGTCCATTCGTCTTCAGGCGTTAATACTTGCTTCCATGTTTCACCACCGTCAGTGGTTTTGTAAAGGCCGCGTTCGCCGCCGCCCGTCCACAATGGACCTTGCACTGCCGCCCAAACAACATTGGAATTGGTTGGATGAACGATGATATCGGAAATGCGCTCAGATTTTTTTAAGCCCATGTTTTTCCATGTTTTACCGCCGTCGAGCGACTTGTAAATACCATCGCCGAAGCTGATATGGCGGCCACCGTTATTTTCACCGGTACCTACCCAAATAATGTCTGAGTTACTTGGATCGATAGTGACATCACCTGTTGAGTAAACCGCTTGCTTGTCGAAAATAGGTGTCCAAGTTGTACCAGCATTAACCGTTTTCCAAATGCCACCTGAGCCTACCGCGGTATACCAGGTAGACGGATTGTTTTGGTCGACGGCAATGTCAGCAATTCGACCCGACATATAAGCGGGGCCGATGTTGCGCATTTCCATCGCATCAAAGGTTTTACTAGTAAAAAGGGAACCGTTTTTTGCGTCATCCGACTTGGCTGAGACGCCAGCGGCAGACACCATCAAAGAGGCAGCTATCGCTGCTTTGAGTAGGTTTTTCATGTTTCACCGAGTTTATCGTTATTTTTTGTTACAAAGTAACACTAGTTTGAAATGATTCTCTGTTCAAGCGCAGAAGCGTTTAGGTAACAGATATTTGCGTTAAGTAGCGACCCCAAAACGCGTAATTTTACTTTTTATTGGCTCTTAAATACTCAACAATATTTAGTAAAGATATATTTTTCAATAGATTAAGTGCTAAAAATTGGTATCCATATTTCTTGCACATTTTGCCGCTATGTTATTAATCGCTCTTTCTTATCGCATAGGCTTCGTTATGTACTTGCTGCGAGTGGAAGCGAGCGAAGGAACCAAACTAATATTTACGAGTCATCACGCATTATCAACTAAAGGCATCAATTTGTATTTCATACAGTTAACGCAGCGCATATTGAGTATTCATGGTCGCTCTTCACGTCTCTTTTTTCTTGTCTTTTGGCTTGTCTCTTCGTTTCTATGCAGCACCATGATATTCACTAGCGTGCTGTCTACCAAGGTACTCGCTAGTGAATCTGCAGCTATGTCTGCAAACATAAACGCAAACACGAACACAAACACAGAGACGACTATTGTAGATCTGCCATCATCAGCCATTAAAGCGCAGTTGGCGAAAATTGAAGGAGCAGACTTGAGCGCCGAGCAAGCTGTGATGGCGTTAATTGCAGAATTAAGTGGCGAAGATAGAGTCTATGCGCAGCTAAAATTGGTCGGTATTTATCGTCGCAGTGCACAAGTTGAAAAAGCTAGTGCCTTGTTACTTGAATTAAACAAAGCCGCAGCACACTTTAGCAATGAATTGCAGTTGGAAGTTGTGATCAGCGGCGCGCAGCTTGAACGCAAGAAAAATAACTATGTGACTGCCGCGACGATGCTTGAAACTAAAGGGATACCGCTCGCTGGTCAAAATACAGGTTTGCTAGCGCGTATTTATCAACATACAGGAAGGTTTTTCCGCCTGGACAAACAACATGCTGAAGCTGAAAAGTATTACTTGTTGGCATTAGAAAATTATCAAGCGCTAGGTGATGAATTAGAAATTGCACGTATGTATGGCTCTTTAGGGGTGTTGTATGAATCACAAGATGACTTGGTGCTCGCCGCTGAATATCAAATCAAAGCCATGAAGCTATTTGAGCGAATCGGTAATGCGCAAGACCAAGCCAGTAGTTATTTCAATTTAGGTGAACTGTTCTACCGCTCAGAAGATTACGATAAGTCACTATCTTTTTATCAGCAGGCGCTAGAACTCGATAAAAAGCTCAGCGACGCAGAATATATTGGTTACGACTATCATCGAATTGGCTCTATTTACATGGCGCAGCAAAAGCTTGATGAAGCGCTGGATGTTACCCAAAAAGCGATCGATATCTTTGCTGAAGGGGCTTTCCATCAGGTCCTGTCTCGATCGTATGTTCAGCGGGCGCAAATTTTGGACAAGCTCAATAATCAAGAGGCCCGTTTAGCCAGCTTGCTATTGGCTGAAAAAACAGGACAAGTCTCTAAAGCTGATTTCCAAATGAGGTCAGTATGGCACAACCTTGGGGTTTATTACTTTGATCATCAAGCATTAACAGAGGCAGAGCATTACGTCAGCAAATCCTTGGCAATATCAAAAAAACTTGAGCTTTTTAAAGACCAGCTCGATGACAACAGGCTACTCAGTGAAATTCATCATCAACTAGGCCAAGACTCCCTCGCCCTCACTCATTTAAAGGCTGCGTATGAGCTCAAGCAAAAAATAGATTCAGAGCTGCGTATTAAAGAACTAGAAAAGCACAAGCGCGATATCAACTTGCTGAAACAGCAAGTGAAAGTCGCGAAATTGGAAGAGGCCAGTAAGCAATCGGAACTAGAAGTGGTTGCACAGAAAAAAGTCACGGAAAAAGTGACTTTGCTCACTTTGGGCTTGGTGGTGCTATTTCTGCTAATTTTCTATGTGCTACATCAGCGGCGCAAACTTGCGATGATTTCTGCCAGCTTGTATGAAGATGCACTACAACAGAAAAATCAGCTACTTGCCGATGTTTCACACGAGCTGCGCACACCGTTAACTGCCTTGAAACTGCAAGTAGATGCGCTGCGCTACAACTTGGTGGATGATGTGGAGCTGAGCTATCAAAAACTCAGCAACAAAATAACCGATCTAAGTCATTTGATTCGCGATATTTATGAATTAGCGGTTTCAGATGTGTATGGTTTGTCTATCAATACGCGGCAGCTCGATATTTCTCCTGTGCTCAAGCAGTGGAGCAGCGAGTTTGAACAATATGTGATCGGACACGAGCTGCAATGGCATGACGACATCGTTTCAGCGCCTGCTTGGGTAGCCATTGATCAAGATCGCATTAAACAAGTGTTGGCGAACCTGATTAACAACAGTGTTAACTACACCGATAGCTACACCGATAAACCAGGTCGAGTTGAATTAAAAGTTTGGCAAGCACATGGGCTGGTGCATTTGCGCGTACAAGACACTTCGCCTTCAGTGCCAGAAAGTGAGTTTGTTAAAATTTTCGAGCGTTTATATCGGCTTGAAAAATCGCGAAATCGGGCGACCGGTGGCTCTGGTTTGGGGCTTGCGATATGCCAAAATGTTATCCATGCACATCAAGGTACCATTGAAGCAAAACAAAGCGCATTGGGTGGTGTCGCTATTTTGATCACTTTGCCACTCATTGATCACTTTGCCACGCCATAGCAAACGGCTTGTTTGTTCTTTGATAACCCTCGGCGAACAACCTTTTATGAACAAAGCTGTGCTTTTGCCACTTATAGCAGTGCTGCTTGTTTCTGCCTCATAGATAACCGCACTATTTTTATTGGCGCTTCCTTTTCTCTAGAAAAACAAACGAGAAGCCTATCCATATTTCCTCCCTATTTGCAGTTTATAGTCCTAGGCAAAATACGAGTCTACCCTTGGAGCTACTGTTATGGACTGGCTTTTGTTCAGCATAATCATCTTAATAATAATTGCCGTTTTGATTGATTTATATCTGATGAGACAAAGTCGCTATAAGCTCAATCACGATATAGTTCTTAACTCTTCAATAGCCGACCTAGCCAAAATTAACCAAGCTAGCCAAGCCAAGGAAGTCTATCAATATACAAATGCTCTAGCTGAGCAAACCGTTAATCAAAACCTGGAAAACATTAGTTCGCAACCTTTGCAAAGTGCGTTTAAGAAAAAAAATACAATTGCTAAGAACAGTACTAGAAAAAGCGATATTAACGCCGATGAGCTTGATGCAGATGAAGTTTTAAGTCGTATTTTCACCATAGCTCGCCCCGATACCAATAATTGCCTTGAAGTACTGATGATGCTGGAGCAGTTGGCTGGCAAGGTGACACCAGAGCATCTAAAAAAATTAAAGCTTCTGTTTAACGTGTATGGTTCAAATAATCATTTGTTTGACGAAGGTTTAGTGAAAGTTGTTACTACTTGTTGTAGCTGCCGCGCTAAGTTTGAGTTACTTGAGCACATTTTTACCGAAAGCGAGTTTTACCCTTATGTTGACCGCTCGCTTGAACTCGATTCATCCGCAACAAAAACTCGATCAAAAGTGCAGTAGGATAAGTGATGAGCGAGGAAAGACTATTCATTTTTGGGATTAAGCTGTTGAGCAAATGTTTTCCCGAATATGCTTACGGACTAGTTAAGCGCAAATTACTCACCCCACGCTCTTCAAGCGTGCGTTGGACTAAGGAGAGCAAGCGAAAATTATATCGTACTAAATATGGTTGTATTCGCACTTACACTACCGGCGATAACAACAGTAGAGGCGAAAGCCAAGGTGACACAGAGAGTCCGTATATATGGTTAGTGCACGGTTGGGGGAATGCGCATCAGTTTACTCCGCTTATAAAACGCTTGGTTAAGCAGGGCTATACTTGCATCGCCATTGAATTTTTACCAGAGCGAGGTGGTCATAGCAAAACCGGACATAACCATAGTCAAAGCCGAAGCGAGCAATTTGTCTCTCTACCCAATTGGAGTAATGCGCTTGATATTGCATCACGTTATTTGCCAGCACCATCACATGTGATTACGCAAGGAGTTGGTACCTCAATTGTCGGCAACAGCATGTGGTTTTCCCGCTATCAAGGCAAATTAACCTTGGTTTCGCCAGTACTTGATTTCTACCAAAGGTTACAGCAGTTTATTCGTGAAAACCGCCTACCGAGTATGTTGCTTGCACGCATGGAAAAAGAGGTGTTCATCAACGATAGAGTGCGTTTGAAGGCGCTTTCAGTGACACGAGCAATAGATAATTTTGCTGGTCAACTTGCGGTGTTTTACAGTCAGGTAGATGGCACTTCAACGGTTGATGAAATTCACGCGCTAGCACCTCGCAATAATCGAAAAATCGTTGAATTTAAGGGTTCATGCACCAATCGTATGATTAATAGCCGATCGTTATTCTCGAATGTTAGCGAATATTAGTGAACGTTAGCGACTATTGGCTAACACCTGCGAACATTAACGAACAAGCGCCAAGCCAGCCAGTTAATCGATTTCACGGATATTAATAGCGGTAACCAGCTATAAAGCAAGCGTGAGTGTTTTTGTGCCTGCAGCAAGCTGCGCACAGCAGAGCAATACCTCATCTTTGGCCACTTAGCTCATTCGACTTATGTGGTATCAGGTAGGCGAAGCATTTGCAACAGGCCAGCTTAAGCGAATACTAACTGACTTTGAGGAAGATGATTTACCTGTATCCATTGTTCATGTTGAAGGGCGTCAAGCCAACGCCAAAATTTGGACTTTTATTGATTTGGCGGCCGAGCCATGGCGTGCTAACCCATATCTTCAAGGTGAGGTTTAACAAAGTTCAACCCCCTCCTAAATTTTTGTCTTTATTGCCATTTTTCAATAGTAGAACACATGTAAAGGATTTCTTTATCGGTTAATTCTACATTGGTATAGCTCGTGCTTTACCAGCATTACTTAGATTTCTGTCAATTTTTTGAATCGTTTTGAAAAGGTAATGCAACTTGGACTCGGCATAGGGTTTAGTGACTGATGTTTGTTAATACCAACACGTCAGCACTCAACGCTATCAATCAGCTTAACACTAATGCTAATCGGCTAGAAAAAAGCTATGAAGCGCTTTCATCGGGGAAGAGAATAAACTCTGCCGCCGACGATGCTGCTGGTTTGCAGATCTCTGTACGGCTTACCGCCCAGTCGAATGCATTAACACGCATTGAGCAAAATATTAACGATGGCATTAGTTATGCGCAGGTGGCTGAAGGTGCGTTGGCTGAGGTGTCAAATATGGCACAACGCATGTACCAATTAGCAATTCAAGCGGCAAATGGCTCGCTTACGACAACCGATAAGCAAGCACTAGATGTTGAATTTCAAGGGTTAAAGCAAGAAATAAATCGCATCGCTAACGAAACCGAAATTTTTGGCAGATTCCCGCTACTTGGTGGTGACAACGTACCTTCGCTCGGGGATATTTTTCCCATCAGTGGGGGAAGTGGTACGTTTAGCTCTGGTATCCGTTCGTTTGCTGCAATCCCTGCTGGCTCTAACAATATCAGCTTAACACTTGATTCACTTGGATTAGATGATGACATCCAAATATTTACACAGGATGGTAGGCATTTGGTGGGTACCGATTTAAATGATAATAGCTGGCAAAATAACGCTGACAATATCCCTATTAGTACACCGCAAGATGTCGAAAATAATTTATTTACCCCGCCAAACGGTTTCCCCCCAGGCGCGAGTTATGACGCGAGTAATTTAAACTCAGGTGGGCCCGTTTACTCGCCTAGCGCGGCGAACAGTACTAGCTACAATGGTATGACGATAAGCTTTGGCGGAGACGGTGATCGTACTTCTCCCGCTGATGGAAATAATGATGGTGTTAATACCGGAGGAACGCTTATTGAAGCGGTTCATATTGATACCACGACAGAGCCGCTCTATGTGGCGGTAGTCGGTAGCGGGAGTTTTGACCTCACCGTGAATTATAGCAACCTAGGGAACACGGTTAATAACGATGAGCCGTTTAAAGTGTTTGTCGCGACCACACCTGACGGAAACAATGACGATTTTATTGATATCGAAAAAACTGCCAGTTCATCGGTTGATTTGGGCATAGCCCCCTTAACCATTGCCAGTGCATCAGGTGCTCAAACAGCAATTAGCGCGCTGCAAAATGCGTTAAACACGATTGCTGGCTATCGCAGTGAATACGGTGCGTCGATAAACGTGTTGTCGAGCGCCGCTCGAACTTCAATGAATTCACATGAGAATATTGTTGCCGCCACTTCTCGCATTCAAGATACCGACTATGCCAGCGAAACGGCAAAATTAGCCAGAGAGCAAGTTTTGCAACAAGCATCACAATCGATTTTGTCGCAAGCTAATATCCAGCCAGAATTAGCGCTGTCACTGCTTAATCAATAAACGAGTCAATAAACGAATCCGTACGCGAATAAATAACTGAAAATAGTTGGTTTTTATTTGTAAAACCAAGGCTTTCTACCAATATTATTCTTTCTTTTCTCCACCATTTATTTCCTCGTTAGAAAGCATTAGCCGATAGCGATTGCAGCGCGAGCAAACCAAACGCTTGCCGTTACTTGCTAACAATTGCATTAACATTTGTTAATGACCCTAGTTTCAATAACACTCAGTATGTTTCTTAAAATATTAAAAAGAAACGGGGAGAGTTCATGTCACATTCCGCATCACCAGCACCGATTGATATGCCAAGCGTTTATCATTTATTGCAACACGTTTGTCAGCAGCAGCCTAACGCTAAAGCATTCACCTTAATTAAACAGTTAGCGTCAGAGCTAGTCGACGAAACCGTTAGTTATCAAACATTTCTTGATAATCTGCATCGCACCGTCAGATTAATTCGTCATCATGTTGGCCTCTCTGAAGACAGCAGTGAGCGCCCTGTGGTTTCTTTCTTACTGCCGAATATTTCCGAAGCTCAATATATTCTATGGGCAGCGGAAAGTTGTGGCATTGCTAACCCGCTAAACCCACTGCTAAGTGTTGATGCACTCACCGTGTTAATGGACAAAGCAGAAACCGATATTATTTTCGCATTAGGGCCAAACCCTCGAACGGACTTTTGGCAAAAGGCACAAGCTGCCGCCGCAAAATCTGCTCGCGATATTAAACTCGTCCCCGTGGTTTTTCCTGCTGATGAAGCCCCAGCATTTAGTGCTCAGCTAAGCGATTTTGATGCGGCTGTGTTACCTCAGCATTGGCTGCCAATACAAACTGATGTTGCGGCCTATTTTCATACCGGTGGAACAACCGGCTCGCCTAAGTTGGTAGTACAAAGCCAAGCAAACCATTTAGCTACAGCCAACGCTTTTGTTGAAGCGATGCAAGCAAGTGAAAAAGACACGTTAATTAATGGTTTACCGGTATTTCATGTTGCCGGCGCACTCGTGCTTGGCCTCGGCGGTTTGGCGGCCGGTATTCATACTGTGTTTCCGACCATGGCTGGATTTAGAGATCCGCAAGTTATCAAACAATACTGGCAGTTGGTTGAGCGTTATCAAGCAACGCTAGGTGGTGCAATCCCAACCTCTGTTGCAGCGCTAACTAGCGTGCCAATCGACAGCGATATTAGCTCTTTACGCTACTTACTTTCAGGAGGTGCTTCACTGCCAGAGAGTGTTGGACAAGACATCACTAAACTGACTGGCCTTGAGCTTTATCAAATCTATGGTATGACCGAAACGTCAGGCGTTATTGCCATGCCGCATTTAGATGCACCCTCTAAGTTGTTGAGCGCAGGCTACAAAGCGGCTGGAATGGAAATTGCCATTGATGAGCTAGCACCTGATTCAGATGGTGTCGGCGAGATATGTGTACGCGGCCCTATGGTTTTTGAAAACTACCTTGGCGTTTCGGAATCTCCACTCACTGACGGTTGGTTTAGAACCGGTGATTTGGGGTATTTAGACGACGAAGGCAGTTTATTTATTACTGGCCGTTCTAAAGATTTGATTATTCGCAGTGGGCATAATATTGACCCTGTGGTGATTGAAAGTTGTTTAGAGGAGCACCCAGCGGTGTCACTGGCAGCAGCCGTAAGTAAACCAGATGCCTATGCTGGTGAATTGCCTGTGGTATACGTGCAATTGCATGAGGGAGCAGATGTCAGTATTGAGGAATTAATGGCCCATGCTAAAGAACATATTGATGAGCCACCGGCACAGCCAAAGGCGATTACTTTGCTTGATGCATTACCACTAACGGCAGTGGGTAAAATTCAAAAAACGGAATTGCGCGCTCTAGCTGCTGCATCAGCGGTAAAAGAGCAGTTGGCAGAGCAAGAGCCGAGTGTTGCTGTTGATATTACGGCGAAAATGCTGAGCTGCGGTAAAGTGTCGTTAGATCTTTCAACATCTGAGTCTAGCGAGTCTTTAGCCCAAACATGTCATCATTTAGCGGAAAGCTTAAATCTTGAAATTAACCTTTAAGTTACTTGAGGTTTAAAACATAAAGGCTAAACGTTAAAGGCATAAAAATAGCGCATTAATTTGCGCTATTTTTACGTTTAAGACGTGATAGGGAAACCGCATCCATACTCAGGTATGAGGCAATGTGATATTGCGGAATTTGCCTGTCAATTAGCCAAGCTTCATTTGCCATCAGCCATTGATACCGCTCTTCTGCATTGCCCGTTAGCAAAATTCCTTCACGTTGCTCATTTCTGGTAAATAACTTAATCGTGAGATTGTTTAGAAATCCCATAATTTTCGGGTGTGCTTTGATCAGGCGATTAAAGTCATCAATTGCGATTTTATATAGCGTGCAAGGCTCAATTGCTTCAACGGTAAATTGACTGGGTGAGTCAGTTAAATAGGCTGACAACGAGCCAATTGGGTCGCCTTCTTTAAAAAACGCTTTATTCCACTCTTTGCCGTCAGGAGAAATATAAAAAAAGCGCACCACACCTTGCTTGATAATATAAAAGTGGGTTTGCTTTTCGCCAGCTGATAGCACTTGTTCACCCGCTGCTATGGTCACCGGCTTGGTGATTGCGTGCCAAGCCTCCCATAAACTGTCATCCATAGTGACAATAGGGCTAAGCAGTTGTTTCAAGGCTTGGTACGGCATAGTAATAGACTGGTTAAATGATTGTGATGTATTGAAAAGTTTCAACAAAACGAGAACCTAACCTCTAGTCTAACAAACTCATATTCGATGAAGAACACTTTTTGATGAGCTTGGCATAAGGTTCGGGTTTATCAAAAATCCTATAAAATGCGGCTTTGAGATGCTGTTAACAATTGCCTAAAGGCCGCATTCTTATAAGATTCAACTTGTTGATGGTGAGTGGCTAGGGCGTGTTGATCTTTCAGGGTTGTTTTTGCAGCAGTCTGTTTGGGTTTTATACAAGGCGGCACTTGTGCAGTGTAGTCATTCTCCATAAATAAGTGCCAACACAGTAGAAAATTCAAACAGACGCTGCCCCTTTATTTTATGTTGAGGGGGTTCATCTAAACGCTTCCTGCTCATTGTTGCTCGATTTTTACATACGACGGCATGGATGTAGGAGGTAGAGCGACTCAGGAGACAAAGCCGAGAACGACTATGCGACAAAGCGAGCGCCGCGATCAGAAAGCGTTTAGATTGAACAAAATTCAATCTCGAAAGATCAACACGCCCTAGTTGTTTAATAGGTTTTATACGGCAGGAATTTGCCCGATAAAACAACATTGACACGATCGCCAGCAGGGTTTTCTTCCCGTTGAATATCCATCGAAAAGTCAATCGCGCTCATAATACCGTCGCCAAACTCTTCATGAATAAGTTCTTTAATGGTACTGCCATAAACATTAACGACTTCATACCAGCGATAGATTAAAGGGTCTGTTGGTAAAGCCGTTGGCAAAGATCCCTTGTAAGGAACAATTTGCAGCCAAGCAATGGCTTCGTCACTTAGCCCGAATATCTCACCTACTTGCTCTGCTTGCGCTTTGGTAAAGGTCATTTGTCCTAAGCATGCTGCGGTTGTCCATTCTTTCGAAAGGCCTATCGCAGCCGCTACATCGCTCCATTTGATGTTAGTTTGCACTTTGTGCGCGACTATCATTGCGGTAACTTCTTCTCTACTTGTGATCATTTTACTTTCCTCATTTTTATTAATATTTAATGTGAAACTGGTTCGAGCTTAGCGGGTGAGTTGCTCAATATAGATAAGCAAGCCAAAGACACTCGTTGCCAAAATAAATGACAACCCTTTCCAAAATTTCAGTGGATTGCGCTCTATCAGCGGTGCACGCGCTTGACGCATAAATTGAGGGTTAGGGTTACTCAGGTCATGGATAAATTCTGAGAGCTGTTCGTAGCGCTTTTCTGGCGTCGGTTGCAGTGCTTTGCGCAAAGCGTAATCAACCCAAGCCGGAATAGCGCGCTTGTCGTCAAGTACGCTTTGGTACACTAAGCGCCTCTGCGCGGCGTGCGTGTCGAGTTTGGCAACTTGCGTACCATAGGCAAAACGGTTGCTTAACATGTGATAAGCAATCATGGCTAACGAAAATTGATCGCTAAGTGCACTGACTGGCTCGCCTACAAAATATTCTGGTGCCATATACAAAGCGGTACCTTGCATATCATCTTTTTGCCTTGCTGATTTTGCTTCAACAATGCCAGCGACTCTAACGCCACCAAAGTCGATGATTTTCACCGTCCCTGTGTGATCTATCATAATGTTTTCAGGGCGGAGGTCTTGGTGCAGAATTTCAAGGCGATGTAATGCCATTAAACCCTTAGCAATTTGCTCAATAATCTCGCGTACATTCGCTAAGTTTGGAGTTGGGTGGTCAATCAGCCATTGGCTTAATGTCACCCCTTCAATGTACTCAGATACGGTATAAAGGTAGTTGCGTGAACGTTGTTGCAATTGTGCTTTCATGACATAAGCACTGTTGATGCGCCGAGCAACCCATTCTTCCATTAAAAATCGCTCAAGATATTCAGCGTTTTCTCTAAGCTCGAACGAGGGAATTTTAATTGTGCATTGCTGGCCTGTTTCAATGTCTTTGGCTAAATAAACGTGGCTGCGGCTGCTGGCGTAGGTTTCTCGCATGATCAAATAGCCATCAAACTCTTGCCTTGGTGATAGCAAAGGAGGAAGTTGCAGCTCATCAAGCTGAGCCTGCATCATTGAGGTAAGTTTTTGCGGCAGTTGTTCTACTTTGACAATCTGTACCGTGATGTTGTCGTCGCTGCCATTGGCAAGTGCTTGCTGGCCAATAGCATTTGCCGCTTGTGGTAAATCGTTTTTATGCTCAGCAAGGTGGCAGAGGATCGACTCGGTACTGCAATACTCAAATATGCCATCAGTACAAAGCAAAAATATATCGTCAACGGCTAATTCAAGTGCTTGGTAATCTAGCGCTAATGAGTGGTTAATACCTAACGCTTTGCTTAAATAGCTTTGTTCGCTAGAGAGCCAGCCACGGTGATCTTTGGTCAACTGCTCTAATGCTTGGCCTCTAATGCGGTAAATTCTGCTATCGCCAATGTGAAATACGTGCGCGGTTGAGGCTTTAAATACAATGCCACTGAAGGTACAAACCAATCCTTTATCGGGATTTAATCGATATTCTCTTTGCTGATTTTGTGCGTGAAGCCAGCCGTTAATTGAGGCAAGTACTTTAAGACCAGCAGTTTTCACCGACCACGCGTCAGACGTACAAAAGTAGTCATGAAGAAAGGTTTTTACCGCTGTTTCACTGGCAATGTGGCTAACATCGCTAGAGCTAATACCGTCAGCAAGTGCAACGGCATTGCCCTTTAAACTTAGCTGTGGCTCTGGTGATTGAATAGCACCGTGAAAATCTTGGTTTATGGGTTTAGGGCCACTATCGCTAAACTCCCCTATGGCTAGGCGAAGACTAACGTTTGACTGAATGTCTAACGAATTGCCTAATAGAGTGCTTGATTGCTCAAAGGTACTCACTGCGACACCTTAGATTGTTTGGGGGCTAAGTGATATCTGAAGCCGTGAATAAGTGCCAATTCACTCGTTCACCGCTTCAGTATTCACACAAGTTTGCGATCTTGTGTTACAACGCTGCCATACTAGGCTTTTCTGCTACTGCTGAGGCTTTTCTTTCTTTACTGGTTTTCACATGAGTTAAGTAAAGCGGTAAGCCCACAAGTAAGAAACCACCAGCTAAGTTACCTAGCGCAGTTGGAATTTCATTCCATACCAAGTAATCAACAACCGTGAATTCACCACCCATGATCATTGAGAATGGGAATAGGAACATATTGACAATTGAATGTTCGAACGCCATGTAGAAGAACAGCATAATTGGCATCCACATCGCCGCCATTTTACTGCCTGCTGATGTTGAAATCATTGCGCCAACAACACCCATCGAAACCATCCAGTTACATAGCATGCCGCGAATGAAAATAGTGAACCAACCTAAAATTCCTTGCTCTTTGTAGCCTAAGGTTCGCGATTCACCGATGGTGCTAACCTTTTCTGCAACAGCGCCACCATCTATTTGATAGCCATAAGTGAGGATAAAGGAAGCAAAGAAGGCAACCATTAATGCGCCAGCAAAGTTACCGCAAAATACTAAACCCCAGTTACGCCACAACTCTTTCATGGTACAGCCAGGTCGCTTATCAATAATAGCCAATGGCACTAAGGTAAATACCCCTGTGAGTAGATCGAACTTCATCAAGTACAACATAATAAAGCCGACAGGGAATAGCACAGCACCAAGTAGCGGGTTACCGGTTTTACTGATCACTGTGATCGCAAAAAAAGCAGCCAGCGCTAAGATTGCTCCCGCCATAAATGCACGGATAAAGGTGTCTTTAGTGGACATAAATATTTTTTGTTCGCCAGCATCGACCATTTTGGTCGCGAACTCTTTGGGTTCTAAATAAGCCATAATTTTCCTCTGGTTGTTATTATTAATTTCCAACGATTGAGCGGGTTTTTAAGCAATAAAAAAGCGCTCACACTTTCCTTGTGTTATGCACAAGTAAGTGAGAGCGCCGTTGCTCGGTTATGTGTTGTGTTGATAATCGTTAGTCGATATTGCCGATTAGCTAGCTAATATCAGATAACTCTTTAGTTCATCTTTGAACTATTAAATGCTTAGCAATCAACACTTTGCATATTTCAAACCAATTAACAATAACCCTATAATTTCAATGGGTTATAACTTTTAATGGAAAGTTATGGAAATGTATTGTTACTAATTGGTGCAGCACATTAGTTGCTTTGCTCAATATTTGAGCAATTACTCTTGCGGTATTGAAGTTTGAGAACAGACAGTCCTGTAAGGGGCATAAACTGAGAGCTGTTTAGACGAATTAAACAGGGGATAAGTACTTTCACTGACTTGTTGGCAGTGTCATTAAAATGATATCAACATAATAAAGTTAGTGGCTAGGGAGTGATTGCGGCTACTTATTGCTCATAAGTTACTTATGAGTTCTGTGCAACTAACCATTGCTTAAAAGCTTTATCGATTTTATCAATAATCTTTTCATCTGTGCCTTGGCTTAGCGCCATACAATGCTCTGTTTGTTTTATGGGATGCAGAGTAAGTCCTTCAACAATCGTTAGGTGGCTGGCGTTAAGCTGTTTTAATCGATAACGCAACGCTTGCTCTGACTGTATTACTACATCAATTTTGCCAGTAATAAGCTTCAACAAATTAATCTCTTCATTGGCAGAGACATCCAAATGCGTATCTTCTTCAAATCCTTTGTCGAGTAGATACTTGTAGCTATTGTCACCGCGCATCACACCAACAACGGCAGACTTCAATGCTTCAAGTGAATGAACGTCAGCGTCGTTAGTGGCTAATTTGTAGGCTTTAATTGGTGTGGATCGGTAAATAGGACAGAACCAATGAAACTTAGGTGCCCTTTGTTCATTTTTAAAAATTGAATAAATCAGTACATTTGGTTTATTGGTTGCCAAATGATAGCTTCGTGCCCATGGGTAAATGGTTAAAGAGTAATCAAGCTCCGCCAGATGTAAAATTTCACGGACATTGCGGGTAACTTGGCCAGTGACTTTATGCGTTGACTGATGTGCAAGACCTTTCTGATGAACAATAAAGGGTGGCCAATGCTCAGAAACTACCTCTACTTGGCTGGCAGTTGCGTGTGCAAAGGTACTGGCAATGATTAATAAGATGAAAAATAAATGCTTCATTAGCTCTATTACTTGTAACTAAGTGATTGCGACTCGTTAAGTTTAACTTATTGAGCGATAAGGTTATTAGTCGCGCAATATCCAATAAAGGCCGCTGCCTTTATCGCTATGATGATTATTGCAGTCACGAATTTACTAATACTTATTACCATAGCCTGTCGTTTATTAAGTTGAAAGTGAAATTCCTCTTTGTTCATATAAATTAAATGCATGCACGTTATCTGTATTTGTTCTTTGTATCCATTGTTCGCTTTGAATAGGTCAATATATCAATGGTGATGAGCAGTACGGCCTAATTTTGATGCCAATAACCAAATGGTTTTTAACAAGCTTTCATAGGGAAGGCTTGGTGAATGTCATGCATATCAATTTTAAATTAATGTGAATGTAAATTTACATGCATCGTTTTTGAATGTATTTTTTAATCCGCAGGTCTTACTATGTCGTAAGCAAGCACAAGAAAGACTCGGTAGCTGACATCCTATTACTGAGTTAGCAAACCACATCAATAAAAACAATTAGATTAGGTTGGAACATGAAAAAAACGATCACTGCACTAGTGACTGCGATGAGTATATTAGTCGCAACAACTTCTTTTGCATCTCAAGAAAACGATATTCAATTCTTAAACAGCAAACCAAGTAACAAGGCTTTGCCATTTTCGGAAGCAGTGAAAGTTGGTAACACACTCTATCTTTCTGGGCAAATTGGCTGGAATGCAGCTAGCGGAAAGTTAGCAACGGGTGGCTTTGAGGGCGAAGCACATCAGGTTATGAAAAACATTCAAACGACATTAACTAAACATGGCTATCAAATGTCTGATGTTGTCAAGTGTTTAGTCATGCTCACCGACATCAAACAATTCAAAGCATTTAACCAAGTTTACACACAGTATTTTAGTGCGCCATATCCTGCACGCAGCGCGTTTGCAGTAAGCGAATTAGCGCTTGACTCTCTAGTCGAAGTGGAGTGTATTGCAGCGGTTAGTGGCAACTAATTTACGTAGCTAATTTCAGTAAGTGAGCAGCGATCTTTGCCTATCTGACTACTAACTAAATCGATTGCTTAGTGCTCACGAATACTTACAAAAATACTGATAAAACAAATAAAAATATTGGCTAGAAAGTCATAGCGAAAATTCATAAATAGTAGCCCTTTTTAGCTGGTGCTTTCTGCTTGAACTTTCTACCTGAGCTTGCGGCCTTACTAAGGACAAATTTTGAACTTTTCTCGCTTATTGACTTGCTCTCCTATTTATACCTTTTTGATTTGTCTCTCTTCGCAGGCCTATGCTCAACAAGAGCAAACACTTGAAACCATAACCGTAACGGCATCTGGTATTGAACGACAGCTAGCAAAACTGAGCAGTAATTTAACGGTGCTTGGTCAAGATGCCTTGCATGAGGTGAATCACCAACACATTAACCAAGTGATGTCTCGTGTGCCTGGCGCTTGGGTAAGTCGAGGAAATGGTCAAGAGCATTTAACGGCATTGCGCTCTCCTGTGCTCACTGGCGGTGGCGGTTGTGGCGCATTTTTTATGGCGCAAGATGGTATTTCGTTGCGCGGTTTGGGATTTTGCAATATTAACCAATTGTTCGATACCAATGCGTTACAAGCACAGCGTGTTGAGGTACTGCGTGGGCCAGCAAGCACGCTTTATGGCTCAAATGCGGTACATGGTGTAATTAATGTTATTACCCCAGATCCTTTGTCGAACCAGGGTGGTGAGCTTGGCCTTACGTTAGGTCCTCACGATTACCAACAAGCTAAGTTCAGTGTCAGCCATCAACAAGGTGAACATGGTGTAATGGCTTATGGCAATGCCAGCCATGACGGTGGTTACAAGGATGACAGCGGCTTTGAACAGCAAAAGCTAACGCTTATTCATCAATTTAAAGGTGAAAATTGGTCGATAAAAAATGTCATATCAGGTGCTAACTTAGCGCAAGACACCGCTGGTTTTATTCGGGGCTTTGAGGCGTACAAAGAGCAGTCTCGCAAACGTGAAAACCCAAACCCTGAAGCTTATCGAGACAGTCAAAGCGTGCGAGCCTACTCGCTTATTGACTACCGACCTAGCGAGCAGGAAGTGGTTAACATCACTCCTTACATTCGCTGGACTGATATGGAATTTCTGCAACATTTTCTGCCGTGGCAGCCTGTTGAAGAAAATAGCCAAACTGGGGCAGGCGTAAAGCTCAGTTATCAACAAGTACAGCAAACGTTTAGCTGGATAGCAGGTGTAGATATCGACCATACTCAGGGTGAACTTACCGAGTTTCAAGCTGAGCCATTTGCACCGCACTTACCCGCTGGTTTTCACTATGATTATGAAGTCGATGCCACGGTAATTGCCCCTTATGCGAAAGCATTTTGGCAAGTGGCAGACCGATTAGAGCTATCGGCTGGTATGCGCTATGAATACACAGATTATGACTACCAAAACAACTTGAGTGATGGCAGCGCTTGCGCACCAGAGGTAACGAATTGTCGGTATACGCGCCCAAGTTCACAGCAGGTGAGCTTCAATGAAACCTCTTTTGAATTGGGGGCGAGTTATCAGTTAGCACCCAACCATCAAGTGTACAGCCAGTACTCACAAGGTTATCGAGCACCACAAGCAACGGAGCTTTTTCGCCTGCAAGCGGGGCAAACAGTTGCGAACTTAGCGCCAGAAACATCAGATGGCATTGAGCTTGGCATGCGCGGTCAAGCAAGTGAGCTGTTTTATGATGTATCGTTATTCGCGATGGAAAAAGAGCAGGTTATTTTTCAAGATGCTGATCGCCAAAACGTTAATAACGGTGAAACAAGTCATCGCGGTATAGAATTCTTGTTACGTTACCAATTGCCTAATCACTTTTTTGTGCAAGCCAATGGCACCTTAGCCAACCATACGTATGAGGCTGACCTGACGCTAAGTCGCGTGAACATTAAAGGAAATGAAATAGATACCGCGCCGCAACACATGGGCAGTGTTCAGTTTGGCTGGCAATCACCTGACGACAAACAAGTGGTGCTTGAGTGGCAACATATGGGGAATTATTTTGTTAACCCTGAAAACACGGCAGACTATGAAGGCCACAACTTGATTAACCTTCGTGCCAGTGTGCCCATTGCGACGAACTTAACCTTAGCAGCACAATGGCTTAATATAACGGATCAAGATTATGCTGAACGCGCTGACTTTGGCTTTGGTCAATACCGCTACTTTGCTGGTGAGCCGCGCTCGCTCTTTGTTTCACTTAGCTACCGTTTTGACTAATTGTTAATTTACTCCATATTTTTATGACTATGAAAAAGATATTTGCTCCTCTGACTCATCGACTACTAACCATGCTAAGCGTCGTGCTGATGCTTGTGTTTTCGAGCCAAGTGTCAGCGAAACACGCCAAACTTATCGAATTGGAAAAGTCACTTGCCAATCATAAAGGCCAGGTGGTTTATTTGGATTTTTGGGCGTCGTGGTGCATCCCCTGCAAAGCGTCTTTCCCTTGGATGAATGAGATGCAGCAAAAATATCAGTCTCAGGGATTAAAAATCATTACCGTCAATTTAGATGCAGACAAAGCACACGCCTTGGCATTTTTGCAGGAGCATCCTGCGGATTTTGATGTTATTTACGACCCAAATGGCAAAATTGCTCGCCATTTTAACTTGCCGGGTATGCCAAGCAGCATGATATTTAATCGCGAAGGTAAACTAGTAGAAACGCATGTCGGTTTTACTGAAGAGAAAAAAGTGAAATATCAGCAGTCGCTTAGTCGATTGTTAGTACAAGAGTAATCAATATCGAGCATGAATTGTTCTGTAACTATGGCTATGCAGTCTGTAACGAACAACTTCGGCATTGATTTGCTTTGCAGGCGTGCAATACTTTACAAATTATTGATAACTCTTTCTTTAACCTAATTTACTTTTAACCTATATCTACTAGGGTTGCTAGATGCAAAAAATGCACTCAGTACTCGCCAATTTTACTCGACGTTATGTTTTATTATTTGCGTTGAATGTTGTTTTGGTGATTGCTGCTTTTTACCAGCTACGCGTTCATTATCAAGAGCAGCAAATTTTTCAACAAGTGTCGATAACAGCTAATGAACAGCGCAATTTGCTTCAACAAATAACCCTGTTACTGCAAAGTTATCAGCAGGGCAATGGAACTGCTCGTGATGCGAAGTTAGCAACCAAAGTAATTTCCACAGCAACTAGAATGCGAGACAACCTCAGTGTCTTAGTGCAACATGTTGGTTTGCTGATGGAAAATAAATCGTCAGACTTCTCAAGAAATTACCAAGCTTATTATGACTTGAGTCAACGTCTTGCTTCCTATTTAGATAGCGCTAAAGCACTGGGGCTAAATTCTACTATTTCTGCTGAGCAACAAGCGCAAATTAATGAGCTGGCAAGTGATGATTTTGTCTTTTTATTTGAGCATGCCTTAGATGTTTTTCAGCTAGAGGCGAGCCAGCGATATCATGCGAGTGAGCGCAAAGGCTATGTGATTTGGTCAATCACTATTTTGGTTTTTTTGTTTGTTGCTTATTATGCCTATTATGTGATGCGCAAACTATTGCGCGACACATACTCAAAGTTAAGTAATGAGCGCAATCGTGCTTCAGACTTTCAATTTGCCATTAATAAACACTCACTGGTACTACAGTTTGATCAACAAGGCACTATCACGTTTTATAACAAACGTTTTAGCAAAGTTTATGGTTACCAGCCAGACGCACTTTTGTTTCAACCAGTCGAAAAGCTGCGTAGCGATCATCACAGCGATAGCTTTATTGAAAAAATTTATCAAACCTTACGTACTGGTAATGTCTGGCGAGGTGAGTTGTGCACGCTCTCAAGTTACGGCCGAAAACTTTGGTTCACGACTACCATAGTGCCATTAAAGGCAGATACCAAACGCAACAAATTTATCCTTATTCAAAACGATATTACTGAGCAAAGACGAACTGAGTTTGCCTTAAAGCGTATACACGAAATCACCACAAACAGTAACGCTGACCTTGACGATAAAATGCAGCAAATTTTAGCGTTAGGCTGTGATTTATTTCACCTGCCTAATGGCATTATTAGTCAAATTGAAGATGATGATTATGTGATACTCAGTGCCCTTAGCCCTGACGATGCTTTACAGCCAGGAGATACTTTCACTCTGGCTAAAACTTATTGTTTTCATACGCTAAATGCTAATAAACCCTTGGCAATTGAACACGTTGCTAACAGTGAGTTAAGTGGTCATCCTTGCTATCAAGAGTTTGCTTTAGAAACCTACATAGGTACGCCACTGTGGGTTGATGGTAAACGTTATGGCACCATGAATTTTTCCAGTGATTCGCCTTCGGCGCATACCTTTAAAGATTCCGACATTGAGCTATTGCAACTTATGGCGCATTGGGTTGGCTATGAGTTAACTCGCAATCGCCAACGTGAACAGTTGTCTGGTCAGCAGCAGTTGATGGAACATATGAGTCAGTTAGCACGCCTTGGTGCATGGGAAGTCGATTTAAAAACGAATCAAATTTATTGGTCATCAATGACCAAGCAAATTCATGAAGTGCCGGCGGATTACGTGCCTGAATTGGCTACGGCGATAAACTTTTATAAAGAAGGCCGTAGCCGCGATCTTATTACTCAGTTGGTTGAGCGTTCTATTGCTTATGGTGAATCTTATGAGCAAGAGCTGGAGTTAGTCACCGCAACAGGCCGTGAAATATGGGTTATTGCCAAGGGCGAAGCAGAATTTGAAGACGGTGAGTGCGTGCGTTTGTACGGCTCATTTCAAGACATTACCGAACGCGTTAAAGCGCAGCAGGCACTGTCTGACAGTAATGAGCGATTAGCCTCCGTAATACATGCTACCGCCGTGGGTATTTGGGATTGGGAGATTGACACCGACAAAGCGGTACTCAACGAGCGGTGGGCGAATATTATTGGCTATACCTTAGAAGAGCTCGCACCAGTCAGCGCCAAGTCTTGGTCGTTAAGGGTTCATCCTGATGACCTACCAAAATCTCAACTTGAACTTGAACGTCATTGGCGCGGTGAAACCGAGCGTTACAATTGTGAAACCCGTTTAAGGCACAAAGACGGACATTGGCTGTGGGTGTTAGACACGGGCAAGGTTGTTGAATGGCATGAAGACGGCCGACCTAAACGAATGATAGGAACGCATCTCGATATCAGCGAACAAAAAGCGGCTGCTCGTGAAATAACGGAAAGTAATCAACGTATGAGCTTAGCCGCTGATTCTGCGGGAATTGGTGTTTGGGATTTTAACGTGTTGACCAATGAGCTCCAATGGGACGAGTGGATGCTCAAACTCTATGGTCTTGAGCGTGATAGCTTTTCTGGGGCGCTTTCGGCGTGGCGACAAGGTTTGCATCCGGATGACAGAAAGCAAATCAGTGCTCAATTACAAGAGGCGATTAGCACTGCCAATAAGTTTGATGCGCAATTTCGAATTATCCGTCCATCAGGTGAGGTGCGTTATATCAAAGCCTCGGCGATTAATACCCTAAATGAAACCGGGCAAGTTACTAATCTAATTGGTGTAAATTACGATGTAACCGATCGCGTGCGTGACGAACTGGCGCTGAAAGCGGCGAAAACGCAGGCTGAGTCGGCAGTTAAAGCTAAGAATGAATTTCTTGCCAGCATGAGCCATGAAATTCGCACACCGATGAATGGTGTTATAGGTATGCTAGAGTTGCTGCAAGACAGTGAATTAGATCGCGATCAACAGCACAAAGTGCAACTAGCACAAAGTAGTGCAAACTCATTGTTACAGTTGATTAATGATATTTTAGATTTCTCTAAAATTGATGCAGATAAACTAGATCTTGAAGCAATAGTGTTTGATCTAGCGCATATGATGGGTGAGTTGAGCGAAGCGATGGCGCCACAGGCTCAGCGCAAAGGCATTGAATTGATCCTTGATACAGTTGGGCTGAGCGACCGGCAAGTCATCGGTGATCCAAGCCGTATCAGGCAAGTGCTGACTAATTTAATTAGTAACGCGATTAAGTTTACGCACAGTGGTGAAGTGGTTATTTCAGCAAGCTTGACGGAAGAAGATGAAGCTTATTGGCGTTTGAAACTGGTTGTTAAAGATACTGGCATTGGCATACCACAAGATAAACTGCATTTATTATTTGAAAAATTCCGTCAAGTAGACTCATCAACAACTCGCCATTACGGTGGCACAGGCCTTGGTTTAGCGATTGTTAAGAAGCTTTGTCAGCGCATGAATGGCAATGTATCGGTCAGTACAGTGCAAGATAAAGGTAGCGAATTTACTTGTGATATTCGGGTTGGAAAAACACCGCAAATCGTTGCCAGTATGCCGGAAGTTGATATCAGTGAACTGACTATTCTTTTAGTGGATGATAATGACACTAATCGCGAAGTCTTAAATCGCCAGCTCACTCAATGGGGAGCGAATGTGACGAGTTGTAGTAGTGGCGAACAAGCACTACTTGTATGTCAGCAACGTATTGAAACTGAGCAACCGCTATTCGATATTGGTATTTTAGATATGCAAATGCCAACCATGGATGGTGAAATGCTGGCGCGTGAGTTAATAAAGCTTGACCCTGAACAGCAGATGAAACTGATTGTGATGACATCGATGCAAACGCCGGGTGATGCAAAACATTTTGCGCAAATGGGCTTTAGTGGTTATTTCCCCAAACCTGCAACGATTAACGATTTGCGCGCCGCAGTTAATATTATTGCGGACGATGGCGAAGCGTTGCGTTTTGCTAATCCGCTTGTGACGAGACATTACATTAGTGAGCTAGGCAGCCAAAGTGAACAGGGCAACCAAAGTGAACCAAACAGCCAAGACAGTGCAAATGACCAGCCAAGCAACTTAGCGCAGCCCGCTGAGAATAACAACAACCCAATATCGACAGTCGACACTGAACGTGTGACGCCAATAGGCACAAGTTCGCAACCAGCAGAAAACCCAGCGACGCCACATAAGATTCTGCTAGTTGAAGATAATCGCGTTAATCAAATGGTTGCTAAAGGGGTACTCAATAAATTGGGCTACAGCTGTGATATTGCAGCCAATGGTATTGAGGCGATAGCTATGTTAAGTGCGAGCAATGCACACTATGATGTAGCTTTAATGGATATTCAAATGCCTAAAATGGATGGCTATCAAGCAACACGTGCGATTCGTGCTGGCGACAGTGGTAAGCGGCATCAAGAAATGGTGATTATTGCCATGACAGCTAATGCCATGGCAGGAGACAGAGAAAAGTGCTTAGCGGCAGGCATGAATGATTATTTGAGCAAGCCAATTAATAAAGACGCGCTATCTGAAACGCTAAATCGTTACCTTGCTACGGTGAGTTAGCTGACTACCGCAATTCTCAATCGTGCAATTTTCATTCGTGCAATTCTCATTCGTGCAAGTCACTAGCATCTCGAAAAGCCTCTGGTGTTAAATGATGGCGATTTAACAGCTTGTAAAATTCGCTACGATTGCGTTGAGCAATTCTAGCAGCTTGCGTTACATTGCCATTAGTTAGTCGTAGCAGCTTGGCTAGGTAGTCGCGCTCAAATTGCTCTCTAGCCTGGGCAAAAGAGGGCAGTACACCGGGTTTGTTGCGTAGTGCATTGCTAATCAATTGCTCGCTAATGAGTGGCTCGGTTGCCAGCGCAATACTTTGTTCCACAACATTTTCCAATTGACGAATATTGCCAGGCCAAGGGGCAGTAATTAATAGTTCCATCGCTTCTTGGGTAAACCCTGTGACGTTGACACTGTCGGTCTGGTTTTTACTTTTGTGAAGAAAGTGCTGGGCGAGCAAAGGAATATCTTCACGGCGCTCTGCTAACGACGGAATTTCAAGCTCGACGACATTAAGTCGATAATATAAATCTTCTCTAAACTTACTTTCGAGTATCGCTTTACGCAGGTTTTTATGGGTCGCTGAAATAACCCTAACATCAACTGCAATTGACTGAGTGCTACCAACCGGGCGAATCTCTTTTTCTTGCAATGCTCGTAGCAACTTAACTTGAAAATTCATTGGCATATCGCCAATTTCATCGAGAAATAAAGTGCCGCCACTGCACGCTTCAAACAGGCCAATATGGCGTTTATCTGCCCCTGTAAAAGCACCTTTGACATGGCCAAAGAGTTCTGACTCTAACAATGCTTCTGGGATTGCTGCGCAGTTGATCGCGGTAAATGGCTGGCTTGATCGCTTACTGGCTTGATGAATAGCATTGGCGAGCAATTCTTTCCCTGTACCGCTTTGACCTTGTATCAATAAGCTAAAGTTACTTTGCGCAACCTGCTTCGATTGCATCAGTAGTTGAGCCATTTTTGAACTTCGGCAAATAATACGTTTACGCCAGTTTTCGTCAGCTGTGTCATTGGCGTGCAAAGGCTGCAATTTGAGTGCTTGTTCAACCGTATCTAATAACTGTTTACTCTCAAAGGGTTTGGTTAGAAAGCTAAACACCCCTTGTTTCGTCGCATTAATAGCATCGGGAATTGTGCCGTGTGCGGTCATGATGACAACGGGTAAGTGGGGATGACGGGCGCGAATTTGCTCAAATAGCGCAAAACCGTCCATCCCTTCCATTTTTAAGTCGCTAATCACCATATCTGGCTGAAAGCTTGTCATTACACCAAGCGCAACCTTTGCGTTCTCAGCGGTTTCAACTTGATAACCAGCACCGGCTAAGCGAATACTGAGCAATCTAAGCAAGCTAGGATCGTCGTCTACAACAAGAATTCGGGCATGCTCGGTGGCGCTATCTGTAGTGTTCTTTGTGACGTTTTCTTTGGGGAATAGGGGAGTAGACATTACTGGTGTTCTCTTGCGTTGAGCTGGGCTTCAATAGCTTTAAGTTGTTCAAGTTTTTCATTGAGCGAGGTATTTGCTTGTTGATACATGGCAAGCTTAACCGTCAGTTTGGCGATTTCTTGTTGGCTTTGCTCAATCGTTTTTTCATTCGCTTGTATGAGTAAAAGTTGTTGGTTGAGTTGATCGCGCAACATAGTGACAAAGGCTAAATCGGCGGGGCTGACATTGGCATAAATGTACTGGTTGAACTCCCCTTGATTAAGCATAGCTTTCGCTGTGTATGGGTTGTGAATGGAAGTGCTAGGTAAGCTTCTCAGTAACAGTAAGAATAAATCAGCATCTGGGTTATCTTGTGTTTTGCGCGACTGTTGCAGTGCCACTTCACTAGCCAGTTGTTCAGGCTCTAAGCCTTTTAGCCACTGATAATAGCCACTCAAGTTAAGTTGACCGATACTATTTACCCGAGCATTTGCGTCTATTGAATGTGATTCCTGCGGTTGAGAAGAAGTAGGCGAGGAGGGCAAGATTAAATGACTGCACCCTATTAATAAGTTTATAGCAAATAGACCAATAACAAGTTTGATGCGCTTCATGCTATGACTCCTGCCCACTAGGACGCGGTAAGTTTACGACAAATTGACTGCCGTGAGTGTGCTCACTTTGGCTAGAATTTACGGTAATTTTGCCATTTAAACGCATCACTAACTCTTGCACTATGGTTAGACCAAGTCCACTGCTGTCTATTTCACTGGTATTTGCTAACTTGCCCTGATAAAAGGCATCAAAGATTTGCTCCATCTCTTGTGCTGACATACCCGGCCCATTGTCACTAATTGATAGTATTAGTTGCTCTTTATCTAGCTTAGTCGCTACTGTGACGGTATCGCCATGATGTGTGTATTTGATTGCGTTCGATAAGAGGTTCTCAACGACCACGGTAAGCTGTTTCTGATTGGTCATGAGTTGAACATCAACTAACGTTAAATCAACTGTTAATGCTTTACGTTGCAGTGCGAGTTTATGTTGACTGACAACCTCTTCAATAACAGCTGAAACTTTGGTTAGCTGGCGGTCTTGCAAACTCGTTGAATCAAGCACAATGTTAAACGCTAGCAAGTCTTCAATAAGCTGCTGTAAGCGCATAACGCTATTAACGATAATGCCACTGACCTCTTGCTGGCCAGCATTTAAAGGCCCTAAGCTGCTGTCGTTTAACAAGGCACTCCCTTCACGAATTGCAGCTAGCGGTGTTTTTAATTCATGCGAAATATGGCGGATAAACGATGATTTTTGCAGTTCTAATGCGCGCAAGCGAACTCGCATAGTCTCTAATGCTCGGGCTATATTATTAATTTCTTTTGGGCCGCCTAAGGCAAAGGCATGCTCAAAATTATCTTGCGTCAGCTGCGCAATCTGCTGAGTTAACCGGCGCAGTGGTCGATTGATCAAATAAACAAAAATCGCAGCGATCAGCAAACTGATAGGCACGATAAGTAGGCTTTGATAAATAACGCTATCAACTTTTTCTGTTTGCCCACGAATGGCATGGGCTTTTAACTGAATTAGCTGATCGCTACGTTCTCTTAGTGCTTGACTCAAGGGGGCTATATCGCGAAATGCCTGGCTGACTTCTTCAAGATTATTTAGCTCTCTGGGTAAACGTTCAGCGACCCAACTTAATTGCTGATTGAGTGCGTCAATATTGCTGTCGAGTTTCGGATCTTTAATTTTGGCAAGTTGGCTATCCAAAATATTGACCGCTTTAAAGTGTTCAACCGTGAATCTGTCTAATAATTCAATTTCTTTAAGTACGATGTATTGGCTGGCAAAGCGCTCGGCTTTAGTGAGTGTTTGACTGAGATCTTGGTTGGCCTCCACCAAAGTAGACACTGCCAAGATCGATTTCACACCTAAGGTTGATGCAGCCTTAGTTTGCTCTGCAATAAACAGTAAAGCCGCAAACAAAGGCCCAATAACACTAAAAAAACCTAATACTGCCAAGTGCTTAATTGACAACTGTCGAACCGTTCGTTGCACTCGTGCTAGCAGCGGTAGATCGCTGGTCATGCTGATTTTCGCTCTAAAAGATTGAATATGATTGTTATCACTTTAAAGGTGTTTAATTGCTAAACACAAGCGTGTTGCTTTTTGGCGACAGTGCAAGAGTTATTCGCTTTTTTTAGCTAACGTCTTGATAAATATAAATAAAAAAATCTGGAGTAAAAGAGCCTGCAAAGTTTAGTTATTTCCTTGTTTATATCTGTCGTTGATAAACAACAATTCCGCACTGTGAAAATAGTTAATATTTATATATTTCAATGGTTTACCTTCTTGGTACGGCAAGTGCAATAGAACAGGAGCACAAGAGCAATAGCACAGGTGCGATAACTGCATACTGGTTATTTAAGGAGCATAGACATTTGTTATTGCATGCGAAACGTCTGACTCCTCAAACCAGCGATATTATAGAAACAAGGATATTACATCATGAAAAACATAAGCTTACTTGAAGTATCTGCATTGGTATTTGCCGTAGCTGTTTGTTCAATTACGGTACAAGCTAACGAAGATCCAAAAGAAAAAGCAGCGCTTGATAAGGCCAAGGCTCAAATGGAAGAAAAACCTGTGAAAGCAGGCCATATGGTGTCGCATGACAAGCTGTTTGCCCCGCTTGATATCGACAGCAATGGCGTGATCAGCGAACAAGAGCTGAGCATGAGTAAGAATAAACTACTCAAAGAGCAGTTCAAAAAAATTGATCGCAATGAAGATAAAGGTATCAGCGAAGAAGAGTTGAAGAGCTTTCTTGCCAAAGTTGATGTCAAAAAGAACTTCTAGGCAGTTTATACCCGTTTGGTATTAAATGTTTCCGCATAACTTATAAAGAGTATTTTCTCCCATCTTGCCGATTGTACCCCCAACCTGCAATCGGCTTTTTTACAACACATAACTTTTTAAAATAAGTAACATAGGACAATAAGGTAGCACGATGACTGAAGCTATTTCACGATGTGTGCGCATGGATGACTGGATTTTTGAAATCAAGTTAGTACGCGCTCTAAAAGTTGATAGCTATGGACAGCCATATAGGGCGATTGCCCAACTAAACGTTAATGGTGACTTTGCGTTTTTAGACGGTAGTTTACACGCCGGTGAAGAAGGTTTTTGCGCGCAAGATATTGCCACCTTCCAAAAATTCTGTCAGATGTTAGAGGTAAAAGAGCTACGCCTGGGCACAGAGCCGCAGTTACCGAACCAACAAGAAGTCGTCGAAAAGATAGGTAAAGCTGCCCGTAAAATTGCTTAAACAAGCAGATTGCTTAAGCAGGTACAGTTTTATATGCTAGAGCAAAAAGTAAGCGAGGAATAGCTTGTGCAGCAAAGATTTAGTGCAGAAATTTGTTGTCATAATCCATTGGTTGGATACCATTTTCAAAGCAGCAAAGCCGATCGCGGTGTGGTGGTCATTGCCGCTGCGATGGGCGTGGAGCAAAAGTTTTATTTCGACTTTGCTCAGTGGCTGGCAGAGCAAGGATTCGAGGTACTAACTTTTGATTACCGTGGCATGGGGCAGTCATTGCGACAGCCGCTTGCGCAAGTATCGATAACTATTTCTGATTGGGTACAGCAAGATTGTGTTTACATGATCGACAAAGCTGAATTACTAGCGCAAGGAAAACCTATCTATTGGCTAGGCCATAGTTTAGGTGGGCAAGTCTTTGCGATGATCCCCAATCGCCACAAGGTAACGCAATTAATTACGATAGCCTCAGGTTCAGGTTATTGGAAAACATCAGATATTAAAATTAAATCTGTTTCGTTAATGTTGTGGTTTTTAGTGGTGCCGATTGCCACTCGTCTTGTTGGTTATTTTCCCGGTAAAAAACTCGGTATCATTGGTGATTTACCTTATGGTGTGATGCGTCAGTGGCGGCAATGGTGTCTAAATCCAGACTACTTAGTTGGCTGTGAAGGCAACCAAGTGCGCGAACAATACCATGCGTTAACGTTGCCGGTTACTGCCTTAGCTTTTCAAGACGACGAACTGATCAACTATGCCAGCGTTGATAAACTGCATAGCTTTTATCAAACAGCTGAAAAAAATCATCAATATATTTCACCGAAAGAACAAAACCTTGAACAGATTGGTCACTTTGGTTTCTTTCGATCTAAGCATGCACAAACGCTGTGGCCGGCTTTTATTACGCCTATTTTTGAGTGCTCGTAGCAGTACGTTACCTGTTCGATAATTATACGAACTTGGTGATTATTGCCCCCCTCTATACTTAAACCAACGATTACAATTAGTTACGTTGATTTAATTTTGACTACGTTATTATTTTGACTGCTTGGTCAACTCTTTTGCTTTTCTGATTTATCTAAATTGCGTGCAGTAACACCTTGTTACATATACATGCAATTACTTAGCTTGGAATAATTTGCCATTAAGCCACTGGTATAGCGGCTTAAGATAGGTATATCCCAAATAAAGTTATGAATTTGAGTGGCCTTGCATCTATTTCTATAGTTATTGATAATGATCAAATTTTGATCGGATTCATGGATGAGTTCATTGATGAAAAACAAATAAATTACAAATTTTATATAAAAAATCAGGCGTAATCATTGGGGTAAATATTATGAGCGGTGTAGAAGTTTTATTTCCAGAATCAGAGCAGCTGGTTTCAATCACGGATACCCGTGGTGTGATCACATATGCCAATGAAGAGTTCTGTAAAATTGCTGGCTATAGTGAATACGAGTTAATTGGCCAGCCGCACAATATTGTTCGCCACCCTGACATGCCTAAAGTGGCTTTTGGCGACTTATGGGAAAAACTAAAACGCGGTGACTCTTGGCGTGGTTTAGTGAAAAACCGCTGTAAAAATGGCGATTATTACTGGGTAGATGCCTTTGTCACACCACTCTACGAAGGTGGAGTCGTTACTGGTTATCAATCTGTGCGTTGTAAACCGAGCCAAGCCCAAAAAGATCAGGCTCAAGCACTTTATGATGCTGTTAATCAAGAAAAGTCACTGACTGACTTTCATGCAAATCGCCCACTGAAACTTAGCTTGGCTGGAGTGGTAACACTACTCACTGCTGTTCTACTTTACTGGCAAACGGGCGCTTTGAGCCTAGCGTTTTTACCCTTTTTGCTAGTAGCAATACTGGTCGTTATATTTTCCGAAGAATTTATTCGCCTGCCTAAATATGTGGCCGAATCAAAAGCACTGTACGATAGCCCTACGCGTTTGATTATTAGCGGTAAAGGTAGTGTCGGTATTATTGATTACCCTCGTCAAATATTGTCAGCCAAAATTCGCACTGTGTTAGGGCGCGGTAATGATTCAGGCCGTAAGCTAAAGCGTGTTGCTGAGCAGTTACAAACATCAACCGGTGAAGCGTTTGCTCGCATCATGGAACAAAGCGGTCACTTTGATCAATTAGCAGCGGCAATCACGCAAATGAGTGGTAGCTTTGAGGAAGTGAATCATAATACCGCGAATGCCTACGAAAAAGTCCGTGAAGTACAAGCGACATGTGATGATGCCATTGAAATTGTTAACTCCAGTCAAACAAAAATCAGTACATTGGCGGGTGAAGTTGATAATGCCGCAAGTACGGCACATAAATTAGTGAGCGATGCCGATGAGATATCAACCGTCATGGCAGAAATTGAAGGTATTGCCGACCAAACAAATCTATTAGCCTTGAATGCTGCCATTGAAGCTGCGCGAGCAGGCGAGCAAGGACGTGGCTTTGCTGTTGTTGCTGACGAAGTGCGCACCTTAGCAAGTCGTACCCAAGGAGCGACAGAGCAAATTCGTGGTTCAGTGAAAGAGTTACAAGCGACGTTAACCTCATGGAGTAATTTAATGTTGGTCAGTAAAGATAATGCAGAGCAATGTAATTCGGAGTCTGTTCAAGCAAAACAGGCGATGGATAAAGTCATTCACATGATGCATGAACTTGACAATGTTACTTCGCAAATTGCCGCTTCGACAGAAGAGCAAAGTGTCGTTACCGAGCAGCTTAAAGAAAGTGTTCAGACTATTACTGATAGCTCACATCGCAGTAATGAAATAGTGCGACAAGTTGAGCAAAACAGTATTGATGTTTTCAGCAATGTTGAAGACATTGAAGAGCTAACAACAACGTTTAATTAATTCATTGACCTATAATCAATAAACAACAGGGCTGTTTAGGTAATATGTCGCAACTTCACATTATAGGGTGAGGTTGCAACCATATTACGACTTTAAGTGGCCTTTGTTATCCGGTTTTAATATATGACTAATGATCTAGCGCAGTTTTTTGGCATCCAGTCCAGTCAAGGACGGTATCGTCATGCGTTGCACAGTATTCAAGAAAAGCTACAACCTAGCCATTGCTTTATTGGTAAATTTGTCGATGACGATCAAGTAAGAACCGTATTGCACTTAGCCGATGGCAAAGAAGCTGAAAACTTCGTTTATCAGCTTGCTGGCACTCCTTGTGCTAAAGCCAAAGAATCGCTTGGAACATGCAAGTTCTCAAGTGGTGTGCAGGAAATATTCCCCTATGATGATGCGCTAAAAGACTGGCAAATTGAAAGCTATATTGCCGTTACTATTCGCTCATTTAACGATAAGCCCGTTGGCATTTTAGTTTGTTTGTTTGATTGTCCAACTGATGTGGCACCGAGTGATTGCGCTTGGTTTCGTGAAGTTGGCTACCTAATTGGTGCCGAATTTAAATATGAATTAAATTCTGTAGAAAATGAGCAGTTAATCTCACATATGTCACTGGGCGAGTCGCTCGCAAAACTTTGTACGCTTGAGTGGCACTTAAGCGCTGACACCGTATTTGCGAGTGATTATGCTTACCAACTTTTTGGTTTGTCAGAGAAGCAACAACTTACACGTAAACAGTTAGCAGCATTAATTGTACCGCGAGATCATCAAAAAATAACTGAACAGTTAGCTGCTATCGAACAAGGTACTGTTGAATGCTTTGCTATTGAAGTTGAAATTACGACAACTGCTGGCGAGAGTAAATATCTGAAAGTGTTGGGTGAAACCAAAACTGATAGCCTTACCGATGAACTCGTTGTGCAATTGAGTATTCAGGACATTACTGAGCAGCAGCAACTGATTAAGCGACTGGGTTTGGCTGATACCGTGCTAGAAAATGCTTCTGAAGCGGTAATGATTTCGGATAGTAAAAACAAAATTGTATGGGTTAATAAAGCGTTAGAAAATTTAACTGGCTTTGATGAAGCAGAGCTAATTGGCCAAGATCCCGCTATTTTTAGCTCAGGTAAACAAGACGCAGATTTTTACCAAGATATGTGGAAAACCTTGGTTGAAAAGGGAGTTTGGCGCGGAGAAATTTATAACCAACGAAAAAATGGTGAAATTTTTCCAGAAGAATTATTGCTCAATGCTGTAAAAGACGAGCACGGGGAGATTACTAACTACGTCGCCATATTTAGTGATATTAGTGAATGGAAAGAAACTGAGCGCCGTTTGCGCTTTTATGCTGATAAAGAGCCATTAACTGGACTAGCTAATCGTCGAGCTTTTATTGAAAATGTCGATTTGCAGGTCAAACGCAGTAAAGCATCTCACCAACCGTTTGTTGTCATGTATCTTGATATCAACCGCTTTAAAGAGATCAATGATATTTACGGCCATGTCATGGGGGACTTTTTGTTGGTCGCTGTTGGTAAGCGATTGCAAGAGGCCTACGACAATCACGACCTCATTTGTCGTTATAGTGGCGATGAATTTACCTTGTTGTTGCCCAGTAGTGATCTCAAACAAGCAAAGATGAAAGCTGAGCAAATTCAACAGCTATTGTCAGCGCCTTTTGAGTTTGAACAACTTGCTCTATCGATACAAGTGAGTATTGGCTTGGCAGAATTTTCTCAAGGCCTTTGTTGTGAAAACAATGCCACCGCAACTGAGCTTTTAAAAAATGCCAGTCATGCAATGCAGCGGGCAAAAGCGAACAGTAATCGTGAAAGCTCAAATAAACACGCGATTGGCGTTCATGACCAGCAATTACAGCAACAGTACCTGCGTCGCTTGGCATTGAGAGACAAACTAAAACTCGCGCTATCCGCACATGCATTAACGGTTAATTACCAACCTATTATTTGCGCAAAAACTCAGCAAATAGAAAAGTTTGAAGCCTTAGTTCGATGGCATGATGATCAGTTTGGTTTTGTCTCTCCAGGAGAGTTTATTCCTATCGCAGAAGAGTTTGGTTTGATTTCAAAGTTGGGCCAGTTTGTGCTTGAGCGTGCTTGCCAAGATTTAGGCCGCTTACACCAATTAGGCTATGAGCGCATTAGTTTTAGCATTAACCGCTCAATCAATGAGTTTCGTACCGACAATGACCAAGTGGCGTTAGTGACGCAAGCCATAGCCAAATATGCTATTCCAGCTGACAAAGTTGTTATTGAAATTACCGAGTCAGTGGCAATGTCATCGAATCATTACGTAAATGAAGCATTGGCTAAGCTTAAAGATACAGGTGTTAAAATTGCGCTAGATGATTTCTGCACTGGTTTTTCATCAATTAGTAACCTGATTGAATACCCAGTCGATATTTTGAAAATCGATAAGTCGTTCGTGGATAACATTTTGATAGAGCGCAATCAAAGCTTACTGACACAAACCTTGATTGATCTTGCTGGTAAATTAGATATGCAAGTGATTGCCGAAGGCGTTGAAACCATAGAGCAACTCAATTGCCTGCGAGACTATGGCTGTAATCAAATTCAAGGCTACTATTTTAGCCCTGCGGTACCAATTGATGAGTGTATTGCCTTGCTCGGCAAAGCTGCCAAAACCGCCAAAGAGCCACAGTAACAAACTGATATAAACCTTAAAGCTCACCGGATAAGCCTGTATCTAGTTAATACAGGCTTATCATTGCAACTATTAAACTAAGTACTTATCTATATTAATGCTAACTAGCTTGCGCAAGCGTCAGAGAGAAAGCACTGCCTTTACCTAACTCACTGGTCACGCTTAAGTCGCTATTAAGTAGCTGACTCAATCGTTTACTAATGGCCAAGCCTAGGCCAGCATGTCGGTTCTTTTCTCCTTGTGCGTTACTGGCGCGATAGCGGGCATCAAATATGTAAGCTAAATCTTTTTGATGAATACCTGTGCCAGTGTCCACTACACTAATTCTCAACTTATCGTTCACTGGTGTGATTTGAACACTAATGTTGCCGTTTTCTGGCGTATGACGCAGCGCATTTTCAATAAGGTTAGTTAAAATACGCTCAAGTTTAGCTATGTCAGAATAAACTACACGCTCGCAGTGGTCGGGCAATAGCGATAAATTGATATGCTTTTGCTGTGCTTTTAGTGCAAATTTCGCAATGATGTCATGCAGTAATTCGCCAACAGCGAAAGCTTCGTTGTTTACTGATACTTGCCCATCTTCTAAGTGAGCTAGTTCAAATATTTGATCGATGAGCAGTTTGAGCTGTTCAACATTTCGCAGTGCTGTATTGATGTACTGCTGACGCTGCTCACTGTTAAGCTCTTCATTTTTAAGCGATAAGGTTTCTACATAGCCTTTCATCGCCGCCAACGGTGTGCGCAAGTCGTGAGATAGATGAGCCAGCAGTTCGCGACGAATTTTGTCGTTGTGCTTGAGCTGTTGAAATTGGCTATTGATTTGTTCCACCATGGCGACAAAATTAGCGCCGAGCTGCTCAACTTCATTTTGCTTAGTGCTCTCTTTGCCCTCGTCATAAGCAGCTTCAGTTAAGGCTTGGTCAGCTGTTGTCGCCGAGTTTGCACGCCAGTGATTTAAACTAATTTTTTCCTGATCAAAGTTGGCATCACGAATGTTATTGATATCGCGTACCAAACGGCGAATAGGGCTAGTGAAACTGCGAAACAGCATAAGCAATAAAATCAACAACAGCAGTAAACTGCCGCCCAGTAGCGACAAGTGTTCTAACAATTGCTGATCAGACTTTACTTTTGCATAAGTTGAATCATAAATTTCGCCGCCAATGATCACATATAAATAGCCTTGAAGCTTTTCGCCCTTGTAAACTGGAGCCGCAGAGAATATTTTTTTCCTCGACAAGTGCCGTGGATCATCGCCAAAAATGGGTACTTGGTGAGGCGCATCAATAAGCTGCGAGATTGGTGTTAGGTCAACTGATTTGCGTTTAATTTTGTCGGGCTTAGCCGAGTAGGTCAGAATCTTACCGCTCGGATCGAGAAAATAAAATTCAAATGCTGGGCCAAGCAGCATTAAGGTGTGAAACAAGTTTTCAAGGGCTGGTTTGTCGTAAACGCCGTCTTGTAACAAAGGGTTGTCTTGCGCTAAGTGCTCCGCGAGCTCAATGTGAAGTTTTTGCTCAGCTTGAAATTGAGAATGCTGGGCAAGTGAGCTACTCCACCAAAAAAACAAATACCCCAATAAAGCAAACGTTAAGGTGACAGAAATCGCCAGCCGTTGATAAAGAGAGTTGGCGATAACCTTCATCAATGCACTCCTGCTGAGTTGAGTTTGTAGCCTACGCCCCAAACGGTTTGAATAATTTGTGGCTGGGTAACATCTTTTTCCAGCTTATTGCGCAAGCGGTTAATGTGGGAATTTACCGTATGCTCGTAGCCACTGTGGTGATAACCCCAGACCGAATCAAGTAATTGGCTGCGTGAAAACACTTGATCAGGATGCTTGCCTAAAAAGCTCAATAGTTCAAATTCTGTGGAAGTTAAGTCGATAGCAGTGTCTTGGTAAGTCACTTTGTGACACTGGTGATCTACCGTTAGGTTGCCAATACATGTGACGGCTTTGGCTTGAGTAGGAATGGCAATACTCTGTAGGCTGTGCACACGCCTTAATTGTGCTCTGACTCGCGCTTGTAGTTCTCGTACGCTAAAAGGCTTTGCCATATAGTCGTCAGCACCAAGTTCTAAGCCCAGCACCCGATCTGTTTCAGAACTGCGCGACGTAAGCATCATGATGGCTTGCAATGGCTTGGCTTCGCGTAGTTGTCGGCAAATATCCAAACCGCTCATATCGGGCAACATCACGTCAAGAATAACTAATTGATAGTCCTGACTTAATGCTTCTGCTAAGCCGAGTTTTCCGGTGTGACATTTGTCAGGTGTTAAACCAAGTTCATGCATATGAACAGCAACTAGCTCAGCAATATCTTGTTCGTCTTCAATGATCAAAATTTTGTCAGTCATAATCCCTGGCCACCAGTTGGCTATTGCCAACTGCCTATTCTGTTTGTGTTATAAGAAAACTAACATTCGACCCTAATTCAGAAAAAACTCAGAAAACTTTATAAATAATCTGAATTAGAACCAATTTTTTAACTATCATCAGCACTTACAACACCTAAGTGGCAGTGACGGAAAAGCCCGAAAACAAAGCTTCCCGTCACTATCGATGATAGAGCTAATAATTCATGACCGGATAACATCACATTTTTATTCAGTCTTATTTAATTGTTTTTAAATAAATTAAAAGATAGGCAAAAGCGCGCTAATCTGCAGGTCGATTAGCGCACTAATTGAAAGTGTGATCGTCATATCGATCACCACAGCGCGAGCACTTCTGTATTTCTACAATCTAAAGGTTAAAACAAGGTCTAGCTAGTCGATTAAATAAAGCTAAGTGAAACAAACGAATTAGCGGCCAGGCAGTTACGTTTGCTCACACAGCAAGCACCTAGCTAGCACCTTGGACCATTACAGCATGACCGATAGATATTGCGCCGCCATTGCAAAGTGGTCACAAAAGAATCACGTTTTTATCACAAATGAGTTTGCGCTCTGGGCGTTTGGTTACTAGCGTTAGAAGGGGAAATAATGGACTAAGTACTTGAAATATGAGTGATAGAAATAAGCTAGTCAAAGATAATTTTGCTAAGTTTGTCAGCGTCGGCAGTTTACCGGAACTAAGCGTATCGCACCCCCCTGATACGGTTGGCCTTAATGCGTCAGACTTGATTGATATGTTCACGACTCAGATGATGAGCCGACATTTAGATCTGCAATCGCGGGTGATGCAAAAACAAGGGCAAAGCTTTTACACCATAGGCAGTGCAGGCCATGAGGGCAATGCAGCCTATGCCAAAGCATTTCGCATTGATGATATGGCGTTTTTACATTACCGCAGTGGTGCTTTTTGTTTGCAACGAGCAAAAGAGGCAACAGGCCATGCTCCGCTTTATGAAATGCTACTTTCGTTTGCTGCAAGCAGTGAAGATCCTGTCTCAGGCGGTCGCCACAAGGTGTTGGGCTCTAAAGCTCATCATATTCCACCGCAAACGAGTACGATTGCCTCCCATTTACCCAAAGCAATGGGGGCTGCATTTTCGATAGGCTTAGCACAGCGATTAAATTTCACCGGAAAACTGACCAAAGACGGCGTTATTTTGTGTAGCTTCGGTGATGCTTCCGCAAATCACTCAACAGCGCTTGGGGCAATTAACAGTGCTGCTTGGTGTGCTTACCAGTCGATTCCTATGCCCATTGTCTTTATCTGTGAAGACAATGGCATCGGTATTTCAACTTCAACGCCGCAAGGCTGGATTGCTGCCAATTTTAGCAATCGAGCCGGTATCACCTACCTTTATTGCGATGGCCTAAATTTGCTGGATACTTACCAGGCTGCTTGTAAAGCCGAGAAAATTGCAAGAACCCAACAAAAGCCTGTGTTTTTGCATGTCAAAATGGTGCGTTTGTTAGGCCATGCTGGCTCTGATAGTGAATTTGCTTACCGTGATCTAAGCGAAATAGAAGCTATTGAGCGACAAGATCCTTTGCTGCATTCTGCCCAGTTGTTACTTACCCACAGCATAATGACAGCGGACAAAATGATCGCGCTTTATCAGGCGACGGCAGCACATATCGCCGAACTAGCAGAGCAAGTGGCTGAGCAGCCAAGGCTTGAAAGTGCAAAAGAGGTGATGGCAAGCCTAATTCCGAAAGCAATACTTGGGAATGCTGAGGGCTATCAAGCTATTGGTCAGGGACAGCGGAAAGCCTTGTTTGCCCATGAGCAACATAATTTAGATAAACCACAACACTTAGCTAAATTGCTGAATTGGACGCTAATGGACGCACTGGCTGAGCTGCCCAATATCGTCATGCTAGGTGAAGATATCGCAAAAAAAGGTGGTGTTTACAATGTTAGCAGCAAGCTCAATGAGCGCTTTGGTAGCAATCGTGTGATGAACACCTTATTGGATGAGCAATCGATATTAGGCGGAGCAATTGGTTTAGCGCACAATGGCTTTTTACCTATCCCAGAAATTCAGTTTTTGGCCTACGTGCATAACGCAGAAGATCAAATTCGAGGTGAAGCAGCAACCTTGTCATTTTTCTCTAATCAGCAGTTTACTAACCCTATGGTGATTAGAATTGCTGGGCTTGCTTACCAAAAAGGCTTTGGCGGTCATTTTCACAACGACAATTCGTTTGCTGTGTTTCGTGATATTCCGAGCGTGATTTTAGCTTGCCCCTCTAACGGTGCTGATGGCGTTGAAATGCTGCGTACCTGCATAAAATTGGCTTATGAACAGCAACGCGTGGTAGTTTTTTTAGAGCCAATAGCGCTTTATATGACCAAAGACTTGTTTCCTAGTCGCAATGCTCAAATAGAAAAATGTGCTCAAAAAGCTCAAGCTGATGGCTTATGGACTTCAACTTATCATTATCAAACGCTTGCTGAACACGTTATTGATATGGGAGTTAAGGTCTATCCAAAAGCAGCTAAAACTAGGGATATTACTAGCGAAGGTGCGACTGACAGCACAAGCAGAGCACAAGCCTGTATTCTCACCTATGGCAATGGTTGTTATTTGTCACGCCAAGCGCAGGCATTACTGGCTGAGCAAGGTATCAGGGTTTGTGTTGTTGATTTGCGTTTTCTAGCGCCATTAGATGAAGTGGGTATTATTGAGCAAGTAAGAGATGTTAAAAAGGTGCTGATTGTCGATGAATGCCGTGAAACTGGCTCGATTAGTGAAGCCTTAGTGACCTTGCTCAATGAGCAGGCAAGCGATACTGAGCTCAAGCGCATTTGCGCACAAGATAGCTTTATTCCATTGGGGAGCGCCGCTTATCATGTATTGCCATCAACTCAGGAAATTGTTGATACCCTATTAAGTTGGATTGCACTTGATGGTGTTCACTAAACTAGCTAGCTTAAAGGCAACATGATTTGCATTCTTTATTAAGGTGCAGAAAGATAGAAATGTGAAAGGCGCGAAGTAAGCAAACAGGGGTGAAGCTTACTCCGCTTTAAACTGAAATTAACTTTATGTTACGCCTAAGCAATCTCAGTCACTTGTAAGCCAGTTCCTGCCTGACAGACAAAAATATCGGCAGTTAAGTCAAACTTAGCCTGATATTCACGTTCAACTGCGGATTTCACTGTGTTGATTTCCTCATCGCGACACAAGCATATAACGGCGCCGCCAAAGCCACCGCCAGTCATGCGCACAGCACCTTTGCCATCGAGTGCTCGACTAATCATATCGACAAGGCCATCAGTCGCAGGCACAGTCACTTCGAAGTTATCACGTAGCGATTGGTGAGAGGCCGCAAGTAAATCGCGCAATGCACTCATATCGTTATTTGCTAACGCATGAACGGTATCAATAACCCGCTGATTTTCACTGAGGACATGAAATGCACGTTTATATTCATTGTCGGTTAGTGCTGGCTTAGTGCTTTCAAGCAGTGTTAAATCTGCTTGGCGCAGCGAGCTTACCTGCATTTTTGCCGCTGCCCCTTCACAGTCTAAACGGCGTTGGTTGTATTCACTTTCTACCAACTTACGTGGATAGTTAGAATTCACTATCACTAAATTTAAATCGCTTGGAATACTGACTTTTTCTGTGCTGAGATCGTCACAGTCTATTTTCAATGCATGGCCAGGGGCCGCTTGCGCCGAAATTAGCTGGTCCATAATGCCACATTGACAGTGCATAAACTCGTTTTCTGCTTGCTGGCCAATTAGGGCAATGGTTTTGGTGTCGATACCTAAGCCGAATGCTTGGTTAAGTGCCCCAGCAATCGAGACTTCAAGCGCTGCTGACGAGGATAGACCGGCACCTTGTGGCACATCACTGCTAATTAACAGCTCGATACCGCCAAGTGGGTAGCCACGCTTTTTCAACACGTAGACAACAGCGCGAATATAGTTGCCCCATTGTGAGTTACCTTGGCTAATGGTGTCGTCTACCGCGAAGCTGTCTTGCTCACTTGGGTAGTTGTTCGAGTAAACAATGACTTGGTTGTCATCGCGTTTTTTGAACAGTACTTGGGTGCTAAAATTCAGTGCACAAGGCAACACATAGCCCAAGTTGTAGTCGGTAAATTCACCAATCAAATTAACACGGCCGGGCGCAATAGCTAGGCCTTGCGCAGGGTGACCAAAAAGTTGCTGAAAATCGGCTGTAAATTGATTGTTATTCATCGTTTTTACCTAAAATAAAGCTCTTGAAATTAAGACCTTGAATAAATACCTTGCGTGTTCTTTGTGTATGCTTTTGAGCAGGCTTTTTACTTGGCACTTAGTCGTTACCTTGTTGAGCTTGCTTATAGTGAGTTGTGCTGGCTTTTTGCAAAATAGCGGCAGCGGTTTCAGCACTTAAATCTCGTTGGCTTTCTGCCATCATCTCATAGCCAACCATATGCTTTTTCACCGTTGCTGAGCGCAACAGTGGCGGATAAAAGTGGGCGTGTAATCGCCAATGGCTGTCGTCAGCTAAATTGGTTGGCGCACTATGCCAGCCCATTGAATATGGGAAACTGCAATTAAAAACGTTGTCGTAACGTGTGGTTAGCTCTTTAAGCAGGCTGGCAAGGGTTTGAGCCTGTTGATCATTAATTTGACCAAACTGGCGAATATCTTCTCTTGCAACGACAAGTGTTTCAAATGGCCATGCCGCCCAAAAAGGCACCACCGCTATCCAATGTTCGTTGCTACAAATAACACGACTGCCATCGGCAATTTCTTTGTCGATATAATTGGCTAATAAGGGGGTTTGATGGCGAGCGTAATAATCTGCTTGTTGACTATTTTCTTTGGCGATTTCACTAGACGCATGTTGGTGAGCCCAAATTTGTCCGTGCGGGTGTGGCTGAGAGCAGCCCATGATCTCACCTTTATTTTCGAAAATATGAATAGTGGCAAACTTGCTCGCCAGTTCTCGGTAATTTTCGCGCCAAGTGGTGACGACCTTAGTGAGTTCATCAACGGATAACTCTGGCATGGTTTTACTGTGATCTGGTGAGAAGCAAACCACGCGACATTCGCCATTTGCCGCTTCAAAAGTAAAGAGCTCATCATCGCTAGCGACATTAGTATCAGACGTTCGTTGTTGCTGGTTAAGCGCGCCAAAGTCATTTACAAACACGAAAGTGTCTTGATAGTCGGGGTTTTTCGTATCGTTGGCTCTGTTATTGCCCGGACACAGTGGGCAGTCATCCACATAGCTAGGCAAACTCTCGGTACTGGCTTGTTCGGTTGCCCCTAACCAAGGGCGATTATTTCGATGTGGCGACACCAGCACCCAATCGCCTGTTAATGGGTTTTTTCTGCGGTGTGTGTATTCAAATTCACTCATGTCTACTCTAGTCCAGCGCTATTTCAGCGTGGCACTAGCCTTGCTGTTAATGTGTTCAGATAACGGTGTGTTAATACTGGCCAAGGACTTAATCTTCCAAACCATTCGGGTAGCTTGTTTGCCAGCGCCAAGTATCTGCGGTCATAGCATTAATGTCGCGTTTTGCTTGCCAGCCAAATGTTTCTTTAGCAAGGTTAGCATCAGCATAATTACAGGCAATATCACCACTGCGGCGCGGTGCGACTTGGTAAGGGATCTCAACGCCCGAAGCAGTTGAAAATGCCTTGATCATATCCAGTACTGAATAGCCTTCACCTGTCCCCAAATTGTATGCGTGACAACCCGTCATAGCTTGCTGATGATTAAGATGATAAGTAAATGCATCAACATGGCCATCAGCCAAGTCACTAATATGAATATAATCACGCACGCCTGTGCCATCAGGTGTGTCGTAGTCATTACCAAAAACACTAATATATTCACGACGCCCAACCGCAGTTTGGGCAATAAATGGCATTAAATTATTGGGAATACCTTTGGGGGATTCGCCAATTAAGCCGCTTTGATCGGCACCTACTGGATTAAAATAGCGCAGCGCAATGGTGAGCCATTCATCATCACTTTGTGCTAAATCGGCCAGCACTTGTTCAACCATGACCTTGCTCCAGCCATAGGGGTTGGTGGATGAAATCGGATGTTGCTCATCAATCGGTAAATATTTCGGATCACCGTAAACGGTGGCGGATGAACTAAAGATCAACTTTTTGAGATTAAGCGCCGTCATCACTTCAATCATGGATAACGTATTGGCGACATTGTTTTGGTAGTAACGAACGGGTTGCTCAGTCGACTCACCAACGGCTTTCAATGCGGCAAAATGGAAAACCGCTTGAATATCGTGTTCTTTAATCGCGCTAGCAAAGGCCACTTTATCGCCGATGTCGGCAACAATATAGTCAAAGTGATGGCCAGTAATTTTTGCTAACTGGTCGATAACCTTAACACTGGCATTCGATAAATTATCGTATATGACAGGAATATAGCCTGCATTGTGCAGCGCAATACAGGTATGGCTGCCAATATAGCCCATACCTCCGGTAACAAGAACCTTCACAATATCTTCCTGATGCTAATAGATTGAGTTCATGAGGCAGCAAGTGTCGCAACATCATGACTAAAAAAGTATTTATAGTATAAATACTACTATTGCGAAAGTTCGCTAGCAAGCCATTTTTTAGTCAGAAAAATAGGGGGTAGATGGGAAGGCCAAAGCCAATGAGTCTCCAGTGAAGTCTGCATCGGTATTAACTTGTTGAAATTGAATAAGAAGACATTGAGAAACAGTAGTCACAGTGGTTAATTTACTCTGACTACTGTAGATAACAAAAATTAAAGAGATGTTGAAATTACCGCTCTCAACAACTCCTAAAAGACTATTTCTTTAATACTCGAGCAACGGCGTCTTGCCAGCCATGAAGCAGTTTTTCTCGCTGCGTTTGCGACATTTGCGGTGTTAACTGCGTATCTGACTGCCACAGTGATTGAATATGTTCGAGTGAGTCGTAAACGCCTGCTTGCAAGCCGGCTAAATAAGCCGCCCCTAGCGCTGAGGTTTCTACAGTTTTCGGTCTATCGATTTGTACATTTAAAATGTCGGCAAGGAATTGAATGAACCAATTATTTGCTGCCATACCGCCATCAACCCGCATTTGCTGAATTTGAATGCCGTCTTTGGCAATAGCTTGGGTTAAATCGTCAGTTTGATAGCACACCGATTGCAGGCCAGCTGAAACTATTTCGTTAATACCAGTAGCGCGGGTTAAACCAAATATGGCGCCGCGTGCTTCTGGATCCCAGTAGGGTGCACCAAGGCCGGTAAAGGCTGGAACAAAATAGATACCGCTATCAACTGAGGTGCTGGTGGCAATGGCTTCGGTTTCTTTGGCTGAACTAACCATGTTCACACCATCACGTAACCACTGAATCGCCGCCCCTGCGACAAAAATACTGCCTTCGAGCGCGTAATGAACTTGCCCGTTAATTTGATAGCCAATGGTGGTGAGTAGGCGATTGTTTGATTTAAGTGCTTCTTCGCCAGTATTCACCATTAAAAAGCAGCCTGTGCCATAAGTGCTTTTGGCGGTGCCTGGGCTAAAACAAGTTTGACCAAAGAGTGCTGCTTGCTGATCACCAGCAATGCCTTGAATAGCAATAGAGCCACCAAACACACTGGTTTCGCCAAAATCAAAAGCGCTATCGCATACTTCAGGTAATAATGAGGCTGGAATATCCATCAAAGCTAGTAGCGCTTCATCCCAACAGCCTTGGTGGATATTGTAAAGCATAGTGCGTGACGCATTGGTGGCATCGGTAAGGTGTGACCTCCCTTGTGTCAAATGCCAAAGGATATAGGTATCAACCGTACCAAATGCTAGTTGTCCTTGCTCCGCTAGGTCACGAGCACCCTCGACGTTGTCCAAAATCCATTTAATTTTTGTCGCAGAAAAATAAGGATCGATTAATAATCCGGTTTTTTCAGTGATTATCTCACTATGGCCGGCGTTGACTAGCTCAGTGCAATAGTCTGCGGTGCGTCTATCTTGCCAAACAATGGCATTGTATATCGGCTCACCGGTTTCTCGGTGCCAAACTAGTGTGGTTTCTCTTTGGTTACAAATGCCAATACTAGCAACTTGCTCTGGCGAAACTTTTGTTTGGGCGAGCAGGGTTTTTGCCGTGCTAGTAACCGTTGATAAAATATCGTCAGGATTATGCTCGACCCAACCATTTTCAGGATAGTGTTGAGTAAACTCCTGTTGAACACTGTCGACTAATTCACCTTGTAAGTTGAATAAAATCGCTCGTGAGCTGGTGGTACCTTGGTCGATAGAGAGTAGGTACTTTTCCATAGCCGCCTCTTGTATAAGATGATAAATATGATTAATTATCTTAAGCCTAGTCCTTGTTAAGTCAACTATACATTGTTTGCTTCAGGTTTAGTTCAGTGGTTTGACTATGTGGTTTGGTTAAGCGTGATAAACAACGCCAATTTGCTTGTTATTTGTTTGAAAGTGATAAGGTTTTTCCATTTTATTGATTATGGATAGACTTGAAATTTATCGCTATATTCTGTTAAAAATTTGCTAATATATAATAATAATCAAATAGTTAAGCTCGACTTTGAAAACGCATCACGAAGAAAATGTCCAAACTGCTGTGAAGTTTGTAGCAGAAACCAGTAACCAAGATCCTATTGCCAATACGAGTTGGCTTGTCGCTTGGCTATTTATCATTACCTTAACTGCTTGGCTATCGCCGATAACGGCAGATGCTTCAGTTGTTTCTGATAACGCTAGTCGTGATTTGATAAGCGAGCCTAAAGAAGCTCTACCCAAGGAAAAAGCATCTGCCACGCTTAATGTAGCAGTGTTATACAGCACTCCTGGTCATCGCAGTTTGTTTGAAGGAGTGCGGGAAGAATTTGAGCAGCATCACCCTGATATTACGTTGAATTTTACTGGCTTGGTGGACGCTAGTTACAAGCAAGCACTTGTGCCATGGCTTGAAAGCGGTGAAATGGATGTTCTGTATTGGCAGGCGGGTGAACGCTTGAAAAACCTAGTGCGACAAGACTTGTTGTTACCACTTACCGAGCTTTGGCAAAGCCAACAATTCGACCAAGCCTTCCCTGAGACTGTTAAAAATTTGGTGAGCGTTAACCAAGAGGTTTATGCCATACCATACTCGTTTTACACCTGGGGACTTTTTTATAACAAACCCCTGTTGGAGAAATTAGCAATTTCCCCACCTAAGAATTGGGCGGAATTGCTAAGGATGTGTGAAAAAATTAGTAAGGCTGGCAAAGTGCCTATTATGATCGGTAGTGGTGACCCTTGGTTACCGGCCGCTTGGTTTGATTATATAGATTTGCGACTTAATGGCTTAGCGTTTCATCAAGCGCTTTTAGCGGGTGAAATCGCTTACACAGACCAACGAGTAAGATCGGTTTTTACACACTGGCAACAGCTAATAGAAGCAAATTGCTTTAACAGCGATCATCAATTGGTGACATGGCGAGATATGCTGCCACCGCTTTATCGGCAGATGACCGCAATGACACTGCTAGGAAATTTTTTTGATAACCACGTTCCTACGCACCTAGCAGAGGACCTCGGCTTTATGCCGTTCCCGACAATAAACTCAAAAATCGCACAGTTTGAGAATGTGCCAACGGATGTTGTAGTCGTTGCGCGAAAAACTAAACACGCTGCCCTTGCAATGAAATTTTTACGCTTTATTGCCCAGCCTGAAATTCAGTCCAAAATTGCCAGTGCAATTGGTCAAAGCTCTCCACACCTTAAAGCAAGCAAAGAAAAAGGACATTTTGCTCGCTTGAATAAGCCCGTGTTAGCAAGTGCTGTTGGCTTAGATCAATATTTTGATCGTGGCGTAAGTCAAAGCATGGTGGGGGCGAGTTTAGCAATATTCGCTGAATTTATTGAAGTGCCAAATGTAGAACGTGCAACTGCTCAGCTAGAGCAGTTAAGACTTAAAAACCTGAAATCATCAAACAAGGATAGTGTGCTAAGCACCCAGTAATGAAGTGCCAGTAATTAAGGGCTAGTAATTAAGGGGCTGTAATCAAGGAATTGTACCAAGTTGAACGGTTACAAGTGGAAAACTAAAAGGTATTAGAGCTACCTCAATCAGCTGGCTTTATAAAAACACAAATTAGCGCAAACTAGCTGCTTTGTCATATTGATTATATTTATCATATAAATTATATTTATTGCACAGTTCTGAAACTATTTTGAACAATTGAGTGGCAAGTTAGATGGATGTAACAGAAACAATTTACGATGTATTGGTTGTTGGCGGCGGCATTAACGGTGTTGGTATTGCCAATGACGCTGCGGGTCGTGGATTGAATGTCCTGCTTTGTGAAATGAATGATCTTGCATCTGCGACCTCTAGTGCCAGCAGTAAGCTTATTCATGGCGGCTTGCGCTATCTCGAATACTACGAATTTGGGCTAGTCAAAAAAGCATTAGCAGAGCGAGAAGTCCTGCTAAAAAATGCGCCTCATATCATTTCCCCCTTAGTGTTCAGATTACCTCATCAACCTCATTTGCGACCTGCTTGGATGATCCGAGCGGGTTTGTTTCTTTATGACAACCTAAGTAAGCGCATTACACTGCCAAAATCTCGCTCGTTTAAATTTGATCAGCAATCACCGCTAAAGTCAGACATCAAGAAAGGCTTCGAATACGCAGACGCTTGGGTTGATGACTCGCGCCTAACTGTACTCAATGCACTATCCGCCAAAGCGCAAGGGGCGACAATATTAACTCGTACGCAATTAGTCGCGGCAGAAACGATTGATGGCATTTGGCATTTATCGCTATTAGATAAAGCCAGCGGTGAAACCCTAATTGTGCGTAGTAAAAGCCTAGTGAATGCGGCTGGACCTTGGGTTGAAAACATTACAGGCAAAGTGGTGAAAGAGCGCACTCACGGTTTGCGCTTGGTGAAAGGTAGCCACATTGTCGTACCGCGTATTCATGACGACGAACATGCGTATATTTTACAGAATGAAGATCAGCGTATTGTCTTCGTTTTACCATTTGAGCAAGACTACTCGCTAGTGGGCACCACAGATGTTGATTACCAAGGTGATCCACAAGATGTCGCCATTGAAACAGCTGAAATTGATTACATCATTAGCATCACCAACAACTATTTTAAACGTCAAATCACCCGTGACAGCATCGTTCACACCTTCTCAGGCATTCGCCCATTACTGCACGATGAAGCGGAAGACGCCAAAGCAGTAACACGTGATTACACCATCGAATTAGTCACAGAAGGTCATGCACCGCTAGTGAATATCTACGGCGGCAAGATCACTACATATCGAACTTTAGCCGAAGCAGCCGTTGATAAGCTCACCCAAGTGTTCGCCACCATGAAACCAGCATGGACTAAACAAGCTGCGCTGCCAGGTGGCGATTTTACTGATCGCGAAACATTGATGGCGCAGTACGCTGAGGACTTTGCTTGGCTACCAGCAGCGTTAACGACTCGTTACGTTAGAACTTACGGCACTATTGCCGAGCAACTGCTCACTGGCTGTGAGAGTTTGGCCGATATGGGAGAAGATTTTGGTGCTGGTTTGTATCAAAGAGAACTCGATTATTTGGTGGCCAATGAATGGGCAACAACATTAGACGATGTGATTTGGCGACGCACTAAGTTAGGCCTATTACTTGATGAACAACAAAAACAAAGAATACATCAGTATATGTCGCAAATAGCTTAGCGATAAAAAGTTTAGGAAGGCCAAGCTCTGCTTAGATTGAGTGATGGCAAGCTAATAACCTGGCTATTAGGCAAAAACTACCTAGTAGCTCGTGTTTGTTTTCAATTGAAGCTTCGAGGTAAGCGTTAAGTGAAAACAAACCCAGTAAAAATTTTACATATAAGCTTTATAAAAAGTGTAAAAAATCTACTTAAAAAGTAGAGAAAACAACAAGTAAGTACAAAAGGGGAGATATATGTTTACTCTAGGTAAACGCACTGCGTTAGCAGTTGCAATTTCAGGTGCTTTGGGGGGCTACTCGCAAGTAGCTGTCGCTCAAGATAGCGCCGAAAGTGACGTTGAGGTGATTACAGTTACCGGCATGCTCAGTAGCTTAAAATCGTCAATGTTAGACAAAAAAGAATCTGATGTTGTTTCAGACGGTATTGCCGCGGAAGATTTGGGTAAATTCCCAGATTTAAACGTTGCCGAGTCTTTGCAACGTATTACAGGTGTATCGATTGACCGCAGTGGTGGTGAAGGCCAGCAAGTGACTGTTCGTGGTTTTGGCCCTCAGTTCAATACCGTGCTTGTTAATGGTCGTCAAATCGCGACCGATAGTGCTGGTCGTGAATTCAACTTTGACATTATCGCGGCGGATCAGATCACCGGTGCTGATATTTTCAAAACCTCGACATCGACACTGCAAGAAGGTGGTATTGGTGGCACGATCAATGTTTCTACTGCACGTCCATTTGACTACGACGGCTTACAAGTGGTTGGCTCACTAAAAGGCATGTACGAGAGCTTGTCGGAAGAGACTTCGCCAAGTGCTTCGTTCTTGGTTAGCAATACCTTTAACGACGACACCATGGGTGTCTTGCTTGCGGTAACTCACTCAGAACGTGACGTCCAAATTAACCGTATTGAAACCGCTGGTTGGCGTGGTGGTCAAACGATTTCTAACAGCCGTGACGGTGTACTTTTCACTAACGCATATATTCCACGTAACTGGGATCAAATTGTTGATCAACAAGAGCGTACCCGTACTAATGCCAGCTTAGTCTTCCAATATGCGCCAAGCGATGAAGTTACCATTACGCTTGATGGTTTTGTGTCTAAGTTTGAAGTTGAATCACAAGTAACTGACTTGGCGTCATGGTTTGAGCCTGATCGCGTTGGCTCAGCAACAATTGATCCGGAAACTGGTACGCTAACTCAGTTTACTCAAGATGTTGGCTTATTCGTAAGTAGTGGTAACCCAGCAACTGACTTCGTATCGCATACGCGTAATTCACGTGATGTTTCTAACGACGGTTTTGGTTTAAATGTTGAGTGGGCGATTAATGACCAGCTAGAAGCAACATTTGACCTGTCGACTTCATCGGCAGAAAACGATCGTGCCGGACGCGACCGTTTCAACGTGGTTGGTATTATCAACAGCTACCAGTTCGATGGCACAGGTGGTATTCCAACGGTAACTCACGACGGTTTTGTCAATGGTTCGCTATTGCCAGCAGAGCTTGCTCGCTTGCATTACAACGAAAAAGGTAACCAATTTAGCGACGAAGACGAAATCACTGAATTGAAAGCTGACTTTGTTTATGAAGCGGATGGTGATGTATTTGAGAAGGCGCGTTTTGGTATTTACCGTCAAGAGCGTGAGAAGAAGAGCTTCCAAATTTTTGGTAACCAATGTCAGTTCTGTGGTTACGGCACACCAGCACCACTTGATGTCATCGACTTTAGACCATTCACCGCAGAGAACTATTTCTCTGGCTTAATCGACACTTTCTACACTTATGATGGTGATGCCTATGTTGATTACTTAGCCGATCAAGGCTTCCCAATCGAGCCAACGTTGCAAAACAACCGTTACACAGTAAACGAAGATATTACGTCACTATACGCTGATTTCACCTTTGGCTTTGACTTAGATGATATGCCAGTGACAATTAATGTCGGCGCGCGTTACTCGACAACTGACGTTGAAGCAGAAGCGGTACAAAGTGATATTGTTAACGTGGTACCAACCTCTGACCAAACCTTATTTGCTAACGTATTTGGCCCAGCACGTGACATTTCAGAAAGTGGTTCATATTCAAACTTACTCCCTAGCTTAAACATCAAGTTAGAATTGCAAGATGATATGGTATTGCGTTTTGCTGCATACGATTCATTAACGCGTCCAACGCTATCGCAACTTTCGCCAGCGACAACGTTTAACGAACCACGTCGTCAAAACTTAACGGCGCAAGGTGGTAACGAGTCGTTGAAACCATTCACTTCTGAGAACTGGGATATTTCTTACGAGTGGTATTACGGCGATGCAAGCTTGTTTAGCTTCGCTTTCTTCCACAAAGAAGTAGATGACTTCATCATTACCCGTACAGGTACTGAAACCTTCGATATGACGGGCCGTACAGCACCTGATTTTGCCTGTGAAGGTGAATTCTGTTCTGACGCTGAAGAGCTATTTGGTGCGCAAGAGGTTTACTCGGTAACGCGTCCACAAAACTCGGAAGAAATCACAGTAACCGGTTACGAAGTGGCATTAACCCACATCTTTGAAAACGGTTTTGGTTTCACTGCTAACGCGACAATTGTTGATAGCGACACTGAATTAGGTGAAGACCAATCAACGGCCTTTGCGCTAGAAGGTTTAGGTGATTCACAAAACTTGATCGTATTCTACGAAGCGGACAATTGGCAAGCGCGTGTAGCGTTTAACAACCGTGAAGGCTTCTTACGCTTAGTGGATAACGGCTTCAATGGTGAGCCAGTCAATACTGATACCTTTGGTCAGTGGGACATCAGTGCTAGCTACGATATTAATGAAAATGTTTCGGTATTCTTTGAAGGCATTAACATTACAGAAGAAGAGCTAGTACAAACAGGTCGTTTTGCAAACCAAGTATACAATATTGAAGATAATGGCTCTCGTTACGCAGTTGGCGTGCGTGCTAAGTTCTAGTCGAACTTAGTTTGCCGAGTTAATCTCAACGCAAATGGCCTGCTTGTATGCAAACAGGCCATTTTTTATTGTTTGTTTTGCTTAGCTAAATACTTATAGCAATTGAAATAAATAAGTATTGCCTTTTAGCAATTTCGACATCCGTTGATCTGATTTAGTGTTAATGTTTAGCTAAGCAAAGCAGTTAAGCAAAGTAGCTTAGTAAAGCAAATAAACAAAGAAGTAAGCGATAACCCCTGCTTAACTTATTTGATAAGTTAAAATAGGTTGTTAGCAAAGGAAATTTTATGTCGCATCCGGTGAAAAATATTGTCATTGTCGGTGGTGGTATCGCTGGCTGGTTATCTGCTGCGGTAATCGCTTCTTATCACCAAGGGGCAAGTGACGAGCAGTTTCGAATTACCTTGGTTGAATCCTCTGACGTTCCAACGATTGGCGTGGGTGAAGGCACTTGGCCAACCATGAAAAATACCTTGCGACAAATTGGCTTAAATGAGCGAGAAGTGTTTGCTCGTTGTCATGCAGCTTTTAAGCAAGGTGGCAAGTTTGTTAACTGGGTACACGGCAATGGTGACTTTTATTATCATCCGTTTACTGTGCCTTTGGGCTACGGCAAGCTCGATCTCGCCCCTTATGTAGAAAGCGTTGAGAATTTTGCCGTTGAATCAAACTTTCAACACCATATTTGTGAAGCGGGCTTAGCCCCGAGAGGACACGCTGATCTTGACTATCAAGGGCCTTGTAATTACGCCTATCATTTAGATGCCGGTGAACTGGCTAATATGCTCAAAGAGCATTGCACCCAAAAGTTGGGTGTAAAACACCTAGTTGATACCTTGTGTGACACGCTAATCGCCGATGATGGCAGCATTGAAGCCATCGTGTTGGAAAAAACAGGACAACTAGCAGCCGACTTATTCGTTGATTGCACAGGCGCACGCTCATTATTGCTAGGACAAGCGCTGGGGATTGGTTATAAGTCACTTAGTGATGTGTTGTTTAACGATAGCGCCCTAGCTATGCAAGTACCATACGAGAGTGCCGATACCCCCGTTGCTTCGCACACAATTGCCACGGCACAGGACGCTGGTTGGATATGGGATATTGGCCTAACGCATCGCCGAGGTGTCGGCCATGTCTATTCGAGCCGATTTACCAGCGATGAGAAGGCCGAAGCGAATTTAAGACGCTATTTAGGAAAAGCAGCAGATGGTTTAGCTGCTCGAAAAATTTCCTATAAACCGGGGCACAGAGAAAAGTTCTGGCATAAAAACTGTGTCGCGGTTGGGATGGCGGCCGGCTTTGTTGAACCACTGGAAGCGACGGCGATTATGCTGATTGAACTATCATCACGCTTTATTGGCGAGAATTTGCCCGCCGATAAAGCGTTAATGCCAGTGGTTGCGAAACGATTCAATCAACAGATGGACTATCGCTGGCAACGCATTGCAGACTTTTTAAAGCTACATTACATGCTTACTCAGCGCCCTGAACCTTATTGGCAAGCTCATTGTGACGAAGCGACTTTTCCACAATCGCTGAAAGATGACTTAGCAATTTGGCGATATCGTGGTCCAGCCACCAGTGATTTTGACAGTGCCATTGAGCTGTTTCCAGCCGCGAGCTATCAATACGTGCTTTATGGTATGGAGTTTAAACCTGATTTTTCGAGCCAAGCTTATTTATATAATCAACGCCAACAAGCTGAGCAATTAATCAAACGTAACCAGCAATTGACCCAACAAATGCTGCAGAATTTGCCTGCTCATCGAGACTATATTGAGCAGTGGTTAGCAACGGGCTAGCAACGGGTTAGCAACGAGCGAGCAAGTGAGATTGCTAAACACATGCTAGTGAAAATTCAATTAAAAGTAGTTAACTGCAAATACTTAAAAATAATAGATACAACAAAGAGAAGTTTATGGCCGCATTAGTCGCACTTAAGCGCGAACAACATCAGTCACTTTACATTCAAGAAGGCGCTGAAAATAATTTTGCCTCAAGCCAGCATTTACTTAACTTAAAAATTCATGAAGTTGGTCATGCAGGCACCAGTCTTCCTGTGTTTTTGATGAAAGATCCTAAGTCAGGTGTATGGCGTGTTTCTGCTGTAACTAGCTTTGCAATGGGCACAAACCTTTTCGTGGAAGATAATCAATGGCAGCCAACGTTTAAACCCTTGGCGATGCAAACATTTCCGTTTTTCTTAATGAAGGCTGAAGGCGAGGGGAAGGGCTATACCGTCGGTATTGACCCTGAAAGTAACGCCTTTTCTGAGCAGTCGGGCGATACGATTTTTACTGACGAGGGTAAAGCCAGCCAGCGACTCATGAAAGCAACTCAATTGCTTGAAGCGAGTATCGAGCAAGATATTCAAACTTATCAATTTGGTCAGGCAATTAATGATTTGGGGCTGGTTAAAGCAATCAATTTAGTGATTCATCGCCCAGACGGTAGCCAAGAAACCTTGCAAGGCTTGTGTACCATTGACGAAGATAAGCTAAATGCTTTGTCTGGTGAGCAATTAAAATCACTTAGCGACAAAGGCTATTTAGCACCAATGTACGCAATTTTAATGTCGATTTATCAACTGAACTCGTTAATTCGCCGAAATAACTTAGATCAGCGATTTAACACAATTAGCGAAGTTAAAATCGCAGTTAATTCAGGTAACAGCTTTAGCTAGCGCACTATAATTTTGCCTTAGCACCTATAAGAAGTAGCTGTACACAGTCTACTTAGCTACTTCTTAACTCCATTTCAGAACAACCAAAATCACAAGTATTGAGTAGTACCCCGAAGCAACTAATTCCTTCGTAAATAGTGTTCAAATGTTATTCTCAAAAACACCAAATTAATTTATATTACAAATACTACAATAAGTTGGTTTTTTCAATAAAATAAACCATCCTTAAGCCACCCAAATGATGAAGTAAAATCGCTACTATTATTTGAGTTAGTGGTTATTTGTTTGCAGTTATTTAGTTTTAGGTATCGATTAAATAGTCTCATTATCAAATAGCCAAAGAGATCATCAGCAGCCAGACGAGTAGTTTAGCTACATGGCAGTGAAAGAGCATAAATATGAACAACACACCTACTCACATTCATTTAGCAGGGCAACGTAGCAGCATTATTATTAATGTTAGCGAGCGCACTCCGCGTATTAGTTACTATGGTAAAAAGCTATCAACTCAGTCTTCTGGACAGATGATCGAGATGCTAGCAACACGTCAAGAAGCCAAATGTGCTGTGGTTGAAGAGCCGCCTATTGCATTAACGCCAACCTACGGCAGCGGTTTTACCGGACATGTTGGGCTTGAAGTCAGCAATAATGACGACGCTTGGTCTTTTTGCGGTGACATTAGCGCTGTTGAGCAAATTAATGAACATCAAGTGGCCATTGCAACCACTGACAATGATCGCGGTTTGTCGTTACTTCATGAGTTAAGACTATGCCCTAAAACCGATGTAATTGAGTGCTCGACGTCACTTTTTAACAATAGTGACAGCCCGCTTGATGTTACATGGTGTGCTGCGCCAACTTTCCAAGTACCTGCAAATTATACAGAAATCATGGCGTTTGAAGGTCGTTGGTCAAATGAATTTCGCCGCCAGCACATTTCTCGTTTCCTTGGCAACTTTGTACGTGAAAACCGCAAAGGTAAAACCTCGCACGACAGCTTTCCAGGGTTGATTATGCACAAAGCGACAACAGCTGAACACCAAGGTGACTGTATTGGTTTTCACTTAGGTTGGAGTGGTAATCACAAAGTGATGAGCGAATTGTTGGCAGATGGCCGTGGCTTTGTCCAAATGGGCGAGTTGCTGTTACCAAGCGAGCTAACACTGGCACCTGGTGAGTCTTATCAGTCACCTAAGTTATATGCCTGTTACTCAGATGCCGGCTTTAATGCGATGTCGGCTAGCTTTCATACCTTTGTGCGCGAGCAATTGTTGAGTGACAAGGTGATCAATAAACCACGCCCAGTTCACTACAACACATGGGAAGGTATTTATTTTGATCATGACACCGACACGCTAGCAGAGCTGGCAAAACAAGCAGCAGAAATAGGTGCTGAGCGTTTTGTGCTTGATGACGGCTGGTTTAACGGCCGCCGCGGCGACTATGCAGGACTAGGGGATTGGTTTGTTGATAAAGAAATTTATCCTGAGGGTTTGCAGCCTTTGATTGATCAAGTACTGGCAACCGGCATGGAATTTGGTATTTGGTTTGAGCCAGAAATGATTAACCCTGATAGTGATTTGTATCGCAACCATCCTGATTGGGTACTCCAAACACGCGGTAACCCACAAATTGGCTTTAGAAATCAATACGTGTTGGATCTTAACAACTCTGCGGTGTGTGATTACTTGTTTAAGTGTATCGATGATATTTTGGTGGAATATCCAGATATTAGTTACATCAAATGGGATATGAACCGCGATGTGAACCAACCGGGTAATGGTCAAGGTAAACCTGCTATTCACCAGCAGATGCACGCTTTATATGCGCTAATTGATCAGCTTCGCGCTAAACACCCTAAGGTTGAATTTGAAAGCTGCTGTTCAGGTGGTGGTCGTGTTGACTATGGTATTTTGGCGCATACGGATCGAGTTTGGACATCAGACTCCAACGATGCGTTAGATCGTTTAGAAATTCAAAAGGGCTGCTCATATTTCTTCCCATCCAATGTGATGGGAGCGCATGTTGGCCCACGAGATTGTCACATTACTGGCCGTCGCGTTAATATCGAAATGCGTGCTGCTGTGGCTATGTTTGGTCATATGGGCATTGAAATGAACCCGCGCGAGCTAACTGAGCAAGAGCGCACGAGCTTAAAAGCGGCGATTGCACTGCATAAGGCACATCGTGAGTTAATCCATCAGGGACAGTTAATTCGCCTTGATACCGACGGAAATTCTATCGAATTTGGTATTGTTAACGCTGATAAGTCTGAAGCGTTATTTGCGTACAATAGCGTTGTTGAGCCACTGCGTTATATGCCTAATCAGTTTATGTTTAAAGGGTTAGATGCGCACAGCCAATACAAGCTTGACCTTGTTTGGCCAGCTAAACGCGAAGACTTCAAAGAGTACTCTGAGTCAATTTTAGATAAAGCGCTAGGACAAACCTTTAGTGGAGAACTGTTAATGGAACACGGTATGCAAATGCCGGTATTGTTCCCGCAAAACTCTTTGGTCTTCAAGTTAACAAAAGTTTAAGTTAGCGAGAGTCTAAGTTAACGAGCGCCTGATTAGATAAACTAAATTGGATTAAAAATAGCCTGATTGTTCAGGCTATTTTTATTTGAACCTGCTCATTTTTTAGCTTTACACTTGCGGCTAACTCGTTAAGCTAAAAATAACTAGCTAACAGTAACCAGCCAACAATGATACCAATCATAACAACAAGAAGGTAAGCCAATGTCCGATTTCCAACCAGTCAAACCCGAGCAGCATCAGCAGTTAAAACTCGACCCTAGCCTAGATTGGGAATTTATTGCTAGGCAACACCAGCTTGAAGTTACGGTCACAGAAGCGCAACAAGCAGCGTCGAGCTTTCCACTATTCTTTATCAAAAATAGTGAAACTGGCACCACCTCAATTGCGGCAATCACGTCCTTTGTGATGGACTCAAATGTATTGACCGATGACAAGGGCGAGCATCAGCTGGCATATGTTCCGCTTGCTGCTAGCTTGCGTCCTTTTGCTCTAGGTATTGACCCAGATAACGATAAGAACATTATTCCCTACCTAGATCTCGCATCTAGTTTAGTCAGTGAATCGCAAGGTGAAGCGCTATTTAATGATGGTAAAGCTACGCCATTTTTTCAGCGTTATAACCAACAGCTAGAGCAGTTTTATCTTGGCCAGTTAGAAACAGGCAAGTTTATTAAAGCGCTTGAAGCGCTAGATCTTATCCAACCAATAGAGCTTGAAATTACGATTCCCAGTGGCAAGAAGAGCACCTTGAAAGGGCTTTGTCACTTAAATGAAAAAGCCCTTAATGCACTCGCTGAACAAGATCAGCAAAACTTATTAAACCAAGGGTATTTTGCTGCCATTTTTGCGATGTTATCGTCAATGACACAGCTTAATCGTTTGATTCAAGGTCATACTAAATTGGGTGAACCAATTTCGGGTATCAATATCGTGCCTGTAACGGCTTAAACGAAGAAAATAATGCTACAAAATAGTGGCAGGGAAAAAGTGAAGAACAACGAGTAAGAAAAACGAGTAAGTTGCCTTACTCGTTTTTTATAAAGTGTTTAGTTTTATGTATAAAGTCAGGGTAACTTGAAGCTAGCTATGCGCTCAGCTCGATTAAATCCCACCGATTACCATACAAATCTTTAAAGATAACCACAGTACCATAGGTCTCGTGGCGAGGCTGCTCACAAAATTCAACACCTGCTTGCTGCATTTCAGCATACTTCTGCTCAAAGTTATCTGTTTGCAATATCGCAAGTACGGCGTCACCTGCTTGCTTGCCGATAGCGCTTTGCTGAGCGTAAGTTTGTGCTTTATGCAATATCAGCTTTAACCTACTGTGCTCGCTTGGGCTAACGGTTAGCCAGCGGTGATCTTCCATTTGCACATCACCGCTAACTACAAAACCTAACTTTTCGATATAGAAATCAAGGGCCGTTTGGTAGTCACCAACGAGTAAATTAATCGCTGAAACTTGTTGTTTACTTGTCATTGTTGCTTACCTGTTATCACTACCACAGCAATTAGGCTGTTTGCTGGCGAGCGAAAGAAACTTTATTGCCAAATACCAAGCGGTTGGTGGCTAGTGCCACACCAACGCAAGCAAATAAGGTAATACACATCATATGAATGTAGTGGAACGGTGCCCAAACAAACACAAAGAAAGCATATAACAAGGTGCCAAAGACAACTGCGATAATCGCGGCGCGAGCATCAACATCTTTAAAAAGCAGGCCAACAATAAAGGTCGAAAGAATAGGCATACTGAGTAGGCCATAAAGTTCTTGAACCGTATTGATAATACTTTCTTGGGCGGCGTAAACCGGTACTAGCGCTAATGCAATGCCAACAAATACAATGGTAATAATTGCATTGAGCTTACCGACATTAGCATCTTTGTTGACGTAAGCCTCGTGAATATCACAGCAGTAAAGCGCAGCAGAAGAGTTCAAAATACTGTTGAATGTTGTTAACACGGCGGCGGCAATAGCTGCAGCAAAAACACCAGATAACCATACAGGTAAAACATCCGCCGCTATGGTGCCATAAGCGGCATCGCCAATATCGCCGTAGAGTTTATATGAAACGATACCTGGCACCACAATCATTGGTGGCACAATTAATAAACGTATAGCCGCAGCTGAAAATACGCCCTTTTGCGCTTCTTTCAGATTTGGTGCTGCCATTGCCCGTTGGGTAATCGTCTGGTTTGTACCCCAATAAAAGGCTTGAATAAATATCATCCCCGTTAGCAGTACATGCCAAGGGAGTGGAGAGTCATCACCACCTATCATGGTCAGGCGCTCGGTAGGAATTCCAGAAAAATCAAAGTCTATGGCAGCAACTGCAAGGTAAACAATTAACATACCCATGCCAAGCAATAAAATACCGCTGTAGGTATCTGAAACTGCAACGGCGCGCAAACCACCAAATACTGCGTAACAGGCGCCCACCAACGCAAAGCACACAGCCAAGAACATGATACTTAGCTCAGTGCCAAATAGTGACTTCATAAATAATGAACCACTGTATAGCACTGCGGGTAAGAAAATGAATACATTACCTAATAGGAATAGGGCGGCAATTACTGCGCGAATATTCTTATCACCATAGCGTTTTTCGAGTAACTCTGTGGTCGTTGTGCAGTTATTTTTGTAATAAACAGGTAAAAAGACTTTAGCAAGTATGATCAACCCGATAACTGCAGCAAACTCCCACCATGCGAGCAACGCCATTTGGTTACCATTCATGCCAATCAACTGATCAGTACTTAAGTTGGTTAGCGTGATAGAGCCAGCAACAAACATCCAAGATAAACCGCCACTGGCAAGAAAGTATTCTTTGTTAGAATCGCTTGAGCGGGCGTGACCAGCACATTTTAGATAGGTAGCGAAAGCAATTAGTGCAGTAATTCCGAAAAACACTATGACCTGTATGGCTTGTGCTGACATTCTTGATTCCTCTTAGACACTGGGCTAGCGCTAACCAAGAGATTGCTCTGGATAATCAGGGCAGGCTTAGGGCTATACACGCTTGGCATTTCACCTTATTTCGATATCAAGAAAGACTCTAGCTTCAATATGGTTTAGCGTTTAAGTCTTTAATTTATCAATGAGTTATTGCTATTTTTAGTGGTGAAAAAAGCTATGTATCAGCTAGCTTTAGTAGATAGTTGCTTTATTTGTATTATATATACTATCTTTATTTTTGCGCGTTTAAAACCGCTTCTTGGATAATTATCTTCTGCCTTACCTTGTAATAAATGGCAATAAAGTTATCGGCTCTGATCTAAACAGCACTGGCATAAAAACTCTGGTATAAACTGTTTACTTGCTTTGATTCGCCTTGAATGGCTTTAAAGCTTTTTAATATTCAGGAAACAGAGCCAATTCTTATCATTGAACGGGCACTGCAACATCGTCAACATTTGCATAAACCTCGTCAATGCCAATACTTTCATCTAACTGGTAGATAAAAATATTGCCTGCCTCTGGCTCTCTGTCGAGTTGTTGTTTAGTTAGTTCATCGCGAGCACTAGTGACAGCGAGCAAGTTGCGATTTGGGCCGCCTATGGCAACACAAGTCGGCTGAGACACTGGTAAATCCAGTTGTTGTATTACTTGGCCTTGTGGTGAGTATTGAACCACACGGCTACCACCCCATTGGGCAGACCACAGGTTACCATTTTTATCAATACAGGCACCGTCTGGGTAGGCGCCAGCTTCGGTTTTTGCAAAAATTTGTTCGTTGGTTAATTGCTGGTCTGCTGATAACTGATATTGGTAAATAATGCCTGTTGGTGAATCGCCATGATACATAGTTTTACCATCAGGGCTAAAACACAGTGAATTGGATATCTTGATACCTGTTTTTTTGGGGCTGAGTTGAAATGACGACGACTTTTGCTCAAGCTGAAAAAGGCTAGCGTTTTTATCACTCTGATGAGCGCTTTGGTGCTCTTTTTCGACATTTTTTTCGACCATGCCTCCAACCCAAAATCTACCGCTGCGATCCAATCGACCGTCATTGAGGCGATGGCCTTGGTTGGCGGTGTCTAAATGGGCAAGCCAGTTGATTGTTCGGCTAGCTAAATCATACAGGGCGATACCCGATGCAAACGCGACTAATAGTTGCTGAGGTTGTTTGGTAAATGCGAAGCAGCCGACTCGCTCCGGCATGCAGTAGCATTTGAGATGGCCATTTCGGAGCTGATATTCATACACCTTGCTGGTTTGAATATCAGTCCACCACAACGACACCTGCTCTGGGTGCCATAACACGCCTTCTGCTAATTGATTTTCTACAGCTAAAGTTTTGATTAATTTCATTAAAGCAAGGTTAGCTTATGTTCGATTTGCGACAGGCTATCACCTTGGGTGTAGAGTTGGCTACCAATGCCGACTGCTTTAGCGCCTGCATCAAGCCATTGCTGACGATTTGCTAACGACACGCCACCGACTGCAATAAGTGCACATTCTTGGGGTAATACCGTTAGTAATGCTTTGATATGTTCAACGCCATAAGTTGCGGCAGGAAATACTTTAAGTGCAGTAGCCCCTGCGTTGTAGGCTTGGAATGCTTCGCTGACCGTGGCAATTCCCGGAATGCTGATCATGTCTAATTCAAGTGTGTAATCAATAACCCCAGTATCACCATTGGGTGAAATAATAACTTGGCCACCAGCGTTCTTTACTTGCTCAACTTGATTGATATTAATCACAGTTCCAGCGCCAATTAAGCAATCTGAAGGCAGGTGCTCGCGCAGTAAAGTAATACATTCGAGCGCCTCTGGTCGGTTTAATGGCACTTCCATCACTCTGATGCCGTGTCGATATAACAACTGGCCAACCGCGATCGCACTTGCTTTATTCAAGCCACGTAAAATGGCTATTATCGGGTTGCTTGGTATCCACCCATTGATTGTATTCACCTGACACCTATTTTGTTCATTGTTGCGCTCTTCGCTTAGCTACTTTACTTGGCTATCTCACTTGGCTGCTTCGTTTGGCTAGTTGGTTTAGCTATTTGATCTTGTAAGAAAGCAATTAAACACTGGACGGCGAGCCGACTAATAGCTGTTGATACACTGATGCGAACCCTGCCAGTGTAATTGCTTCAACGTCGTATCGTGTTGTTGCTATCTGTTGCATGATTAATACTTCGCTAAACCGTTGACTGAGCGTGTTACTACCAATAATGCTTACGGAGTTAAGTTGTTCAAACGACCATTCGGTTGCATTGATTGCCGCTCTGACGTCACTGCCAATAAGCATGCCGGATAAATATGAGGTCGCATGCTCAGGCGCAAGTTCTTTGAATAGCTGTTTACTACGAGCACTAAATAAGCCATGGATAAAGCTACCTAGTGCACTTGCTAGCGTATATTGGGCACCAGAGGCAAAGGCGTGGGGGCAAAACTCCCCATGTGCATCTTGAATTAATACACTGTGGTGACACAAAAGATCATATAGCTCGCCTGTCATGGCGGTTTTAAACAGCTTTACTTGTCCATCATCAACTAACACCCACTTGGTGTGTGTGCCTGGTAAGCAGATTAAGTGCTGCCCTTGTTGATGCGCTTGGTCTTGCGCCAACCAGCCAAGCACTTGTAATTCTTCACCACGCATAACGTCGCGATGGTTATTTTCATGGCTGCAGTGTAGCCCTGGCACTATGGATAGTTGCTGATCGCGGCAGGTAAAGTGTAAACACGATTGTGCAACCATATTAGGTGAAATAGGGCAGGGTAAATAAGTGGTTTCTTGCCAGCCTATGCTTGAGCCAATTTGCCCAGCCATAATAATCGGCAAATGTTGATAGTGTGCCTGCCATGGCGCAATGCAATTAAACAGCTCTTGTTCGAAGCCATGGGTGACTTTAGTGACGCCACGCGCATAACTTGTGGCTAGCAGTCTGAGCGAATTATCCTGTCTGTATTGACATAGATAAGCTCGCAAATGACTAGTTCCCCAATCAATGGCAATGAGATCTGCATGTTCAATGCTGTCCATATGTGTTGCACCCACCCTAAGTACGTCCACCATCAATCGTGATTGATTGACCAGTGATCATTGCACTATCGTCAGACGATAAGAACATCGCTAACTTCGCCACTTCAGAGGGCGCTATTCTTTTCTTGATTGCCATTGCTGCCATCCATTGCTTTTCTTGGCGCTCGCTAAGGTAAGAGGCCAGTTGTTTATCGGTTGCTATCCAGCCGGGTAAAATCGCATTAACGCGAATGTTGTAGCGACCGTAGTCTTTGGCTAACGATTTTGTCATGCCAATAAGGCCGGCTTTTGCTGTGGTGTAGCCAACCATATTTTTCGGGCCAATCAGTGCGTTGATTGAACTAAAATTAAGAATTACGCCACTTTTTTGTTTACGCATTTGTTCGAAAACAGCTTGTGCAGCATAAAATGCCGCATCTAAGTTTATTTGCATGCATGATTGCCAATCTTGTGGACTGACATCTTGTGGCCTATGGCGCATATCATTGGCAACATTGTTTATCAGTACATCCATGCCACCCAATGCTTCAGTTGCACTGGCAATTGCATGGGTAAGCTCAGGTTGTACAGTCACATCAACTACCTGAAACCAAAGCTGTTGGTGAAAGCTTGATAATTTTTCAAGCAACAATTGGCCAGCTTCTTCATTGATATCAATAAATGCAACGTAAGCGCCTTGTTCGACAAAAGCTCGAACCATCGCTGCACCAATGCCAGAGGCACCGCCAGTGATAAAAATACGCTTGTTGCGCAAACTCAAGTACTGGGTTGAAGTAGACAATATAACTTCCTAATAAGTAAGCACTAATAACACTTTAGCGAATTTTATATCAGGTGCAAACCGCACCGCAAAAACAGGTGGCCCAATGACAAACGCAAATTTCACGTGTTCGTTATTTAATCAATAATATGTTATATACTATTATATTAATAATAATAAAAAGCAAAACGCTGCGAAACAACTCACAATTGTTTATGTTAAAAAAGAGTAACTAACTGGCTATCGCGTGCTAAGGAAAAGCAGTAGTATATATTTATCAGGCATAAGAACGCAGACTATAAAACCTTTTAGTTGCAACAATAAAAAGTGGTGAATATGGCAATTGCACTACCGCCATTAAAACCTTAGAAGCAAGAGAATGTGATGAGAAGTAGCCCTAAACACAATTTAACCCATCAATTAACACATAACCTTGGCATGGCAATCGTTAAAGGTGACTACCCTGTGGGATCAGGGTTGCCTTCTGAAGCTGACCTTTGCTTGCAATATGATGTTAGCCGCAGTGCGACGCGTGAAGCGGTTAAAATGCTGTCAGCAAAAGGACTGATATCTTCTCGTCCTAAACAAGGTATTCTAGTATTGCCAGAAAGCAGCTGGAATATGTTTGATACAGATGTACTGAGTTGGATTTTAAACAGTAAGCCTTCATTGACTTTACTTAAAGAATTTACGCAAGTTAGGGCTGCAATCGAGCCCGAAGCCGCTGCTCTTGCCGCTTTAAATGCCAGTGACGAGCAAATAGCAGAGATTGAAAAAGCGCTATCTCGTATGGCAGATGCGGATAAAGGCTTAGATGACCCGCTTGATGCAGATATCGCCTTCCATACGGCCATTCTACTGGCCAGTGGTAACCGCTTTATCGCTCAGCTTACTGATTTTATTGGGACTGCACTTCGAGTGAGTATTCGCTATACCAATCGCATTAAAGGAGTTCCCGGGGCAGATGTACAAAAGCACGCTGACATTTTTAATACCATACAAACGCGAAACCCTGAACAAGCAAGAGAATGTGTGAGCACTATTTTAGATGAAGCGCTCTCCTTGATTGATTCTCAGCTTGATCCTCAACCTTAACTGTCCCCTTCCCAAAGTTACTAATAATGTAGCAGCACAATCATGCTGCTATAATTTTATTACTGCATTGGCATCAGTAATGATCTGCCACGCAAACAAGAAACGTAGTTAACCTGTGTCCTAGATGTACTTCGCGTATGTAAGTAATTGCCAACAATAACGTGCGGTAGTCTGAGTTAGGCTAATACTTGGCAACACATAAGCTGAGGAATTGATAATGCTTAGACACTACTTTATTAGTGAAAACCTATCTGAGTTAAAAAATCTGCAAAGCGAGTTGACTGAGCAAGGCGTTACCGAGCCGCAAATTCATGTCTTAAGCCATGATGATGCTGCTATTGACGAGCACAACTTGCCTGAAGTTGAATCTGTACTGAAAAAAGACGTTGTTCACTCAACTGAAATTGGTGCGGTTATTGGTGTGATTGCGGCAGCAATTACATTATTCGTTGCTTATTATATGGGCTGGACCGAATCGGCGGCGGGTTGGTTACCTTTCGTCTTATTGGCGATTGTTGTATTAGGCTTTTGTACTTGGGAAGGCGGTTTCATCGGTATTCAGCGCAATAACGTGCATTTTGAGCGCTTTCAAGAAGTGCTAAGAAAGGGCAAACATGTGTTGTTTGTTGATATCGAGCAAAATCAAGAGCAAATGTTAGCCAAGGTGATTAGTCATCACCCTAAGTTACAGCTTGCTGGCACTGGGGAGTCGGTACCGGGGTGGCTGGTAAAAGGGCAAAACGCCTACCAGAGCTTTATGAAGACGATGCCATAGTAATGCATTAAGGCAATTAGTTTCTGGTAATGCGTAATGGAGTAACTAAAGGCATAACTTTTTAGTACTTGGTCAACACATCGCCTTATCGGCGTTGGGTAAGCGTTATACGCTCACTGCTAGTAGGGCACGTGAAAAAAGGCCAGCAATTAGCTGGCCTCAATATAAGCTAGTTAGGTAGCACTTATGTTACAAAGTCTTCACTCGCGTAATGTCTGCCCCAAGAGCTTGTAATTTGTCTTCAATATGTTGATAACCACGGTCGATGTGATAAATGCGGTCAACTTGCGTTTCACTACTGGCCACTAAGCCGGCAATCACTAAGCTCGCTGAGGCACGTAAGTCAGTGGCCATCACTTGTGCACCGTTAAGCTCTGTAACGCCGGTAGTGATTGCCGTGTTGCCTTCTAAAGCGATATTAGCGCCCATACGCTGAAGTTCTGGTACGTGCATAAAGCGATTTTCGAAAATTGTCTCGGTAACGTGAGCCGAACCTTCGGCAAGTACGTTAAGGGTGACAAATTGCGCTTGCATATCGGTAGGAAAAGCTGGGTGTGGTGCGGTTTTAACATTAACGGCTTTTGGGCGCGTCGTCATGTTCAACTCGATCCAGTCATCACCTGTGGTTATATTTGCGCCAGCTTCTTGCAACTTACTTAAAACGGCATCTAACGCTTTTGGATCGGCGTTAAGGCATTTTACATGACCTTGGGTGACTGCTGCTGCGACCAAAAATGTGCCGGTTTCAATGCGATCTGCCATGACTCTATGCTGAGTGCCGTTCAGGCTTGGCACCCCTTCAATGGTCAGTGTGTCGCTGCCAGCGCCGCTTACTTTAGCACCCATGGCATTTAAAAAGTCAGCTAAGTCAACAATTTCAGGTTCACGCGCTGCGTTTTCAATAACAGTTGTACCTTCAGCTAAGGCCGCAGCCATCATTAAATTTTCTGTCCCCGTGACGCTGACGGTGTCCATAAAAATAGTTGCGCCTTGCAATCGGCCATCAATTTTAGCCTTGATATAGCCTTGCTCCACGTCAATGGTAGCGCCCATCTGCTTCAAGCCTTGAATATGCAAATCAACTGGGCGAGCACCAATAGCACAGCCGCCTGGCAATGAAACTTCTGCATGGCCAAATTTAGCTAATAAAGGGCCAAGCACCAAAATTGATGCACGCATGGTTTTAACAAGTTCGTATGAAGCTATGTGCTGATCGATTGAGCCGGCAGTGATAGATAGCGTGTTTTCCGCATCCCAACTTACTTGTGCACCAAGCTGTTCAAGCAATTTAATGGTGGTATTAATGTCGTTTAGGCGTGGAACATTTGTGATCTGTACTTTTTGGTCGGTCAAAATACCAGCCATTAAGATCGGCAAGGCAGCGTTCTTTGCGCCAGAGATGGTAACTTCGCCGTGTAATCGGTTACCGCCGTTTATTTTAAAAGAATCCAAGGTGCTATTTCTGTATGTTTCTGTTGAGTCAGTTTCGTTTGTGTCTGATGGCGTTTAAATTGCAAGGACTAAAGCGGAAGGTTAAACATTTTATCTTTCTTCCACTGCTCAGGCGTGAAAGTTTTAACGGTTAAAGCATGAATGCGACCGTCGTTAATGGCCACCGCTAATGGCTTAGAGATTGCTTGCTGTTTTTTGACACGGCTTAGTTCAGCGAAAACTTCTGCGACTGCAATAACCTTACACTGTGAGCCATCAAAGGCCACATGCAATTCATCTAGTTTGATAGCGTCATTAATAAGTTGTTCGATTTCTGAAATTTCCAAAGGTGTCTCCTAGTGGGTTACGCGCTGGGTGATAATAGTAACTGATCTACATCACTAAGTTGTGCCAATTTTAATAAATCTTCTGACAGCTCTGCAAACGATAACTGGGATTTATGGCGTTTTGCTTGCTCAACCAAAAAAAGCAGCCAAGCAAGCCCTGCGGTGTCAACGTCCGTAACCTGCGCGAGATTCACCACCATTTTATCTGTTTTGACAATGTTGCGGTGCGCTTTATTTTTTATCGTCGCGACCGTGTTGCTGGTTAGCTTGCCTTTTAGTTGAGTAACTTGGTTATTGATATCTATAGCTAACATCTGCACTATTGCTCATCTTGCTTAAAAACCACGTCACGTTCTGCTTTTTCTTTCAGCATATCGGTCACATGAGTTAAGCCTTTCTGGCGAATAATACTACTTAATTCCGCTTGTTTACTGTCCAGCAAGCTTATCCCTTCAGCAACCATATCAAATGCTTTCCACTCATTCTTTTTACGGTTTTTGCGCACCTTAAAGGAAATATCAATTGGCTCGCCGCCTGGCTGTAAAACACGCGTATTCACAGCGACAATTTTTTGTTTGTCTAATTTTCGGCCGGGATCGAATTCCACTGTTTGGTCATTGTACAAGGTAAACACTTGTGCATATGAGGTGACTAGGTAGTCTCGAAACACTGGCACAAACGCCTTTCGCTCTTGTTCTGTTGTTTTCTTAATGTTTTTACCAATCACCTTGTATGCCGCATAGCGGTAATCAACGTATGGCAATAGCTCTTCACGAACAACAGCTTTTAGCAAGTTTGGGTTTTCGCGAATCGCTTGTTGCTCGTCTTTGACGCGTTTAAATGTAATTTCAGCTACTTGCTGAATCATTGCATAAGGGTCTTGCTTACTGATTTGTGCATGAACACAGGTCGTAAGCAATAGTGCTGAACACAGCACTGCATTGCTTATTAATTGGATAAATTTTCTCATCTAATCGTCGCTCCCCTGACTAAATAAAAATTGACCGATCAACTCTTCTAATACTAGGGCTGGCTTGGTATCTTCGATAAAGTCACCGGGTACTAAAGTATCTACTGACTCATCAACAAAACCTGGATCTAACCCTAAGTACTGTTCGCCAAGCAATCCCGCAGTTAAAATAGATACGGAGGTTGCTTCTGAAAAGCCTTGGTATTCTGCGAAAATTTCTAAGGTAACAATTGGCGTAAAGTCTTCGCTATCTAACGCAATATTGCTTACTCGACCAATAACTACGCCACCAATTTTGATTGGCGAGCGCACTTTCAAGCCACCTATATTATCAAACTTTGCATATAGCTCGTATGTTTGCCCATTGCCTGAAATACCAGAGTCGGCAACTTTTAGTGCAAGCGCTAATATCGCGGCTAAGCCGAGCGCAACAAATAAGCCAACCAATAATTCTAATTTTTTAGACGTCATGTCTTTCACCTAACCTATCAATAATTCTTTGCAATAATTCTTTGCAACAGTTCTTTTCTTTGCAAAGAATAAATCGAATGCATTTACACCCGAACATTAGCACCCGAACATTAACGCGCGAACATTAGCGCCGTTAATATAAAATCTAAACCTAACACTAGCAGTGATGATTGCACTACGGTAGCAGTAGTCGCGCGGCTGATGCCCTCAGATGTCGGCTCACAATCATAGCCTTTGTAAACGGCAATCCAAGTGACGACAAAAGCAAACACTAAGCTTTTGATAATGCCGTTGAGCACATCTTTTTCAAAATCAACCTGTGCCTGCATAACTGACCAGAAAGTGCCGCCATCAACGCCAAGCCAATCAACACCGACCAAGTGCGCACCCAAAATACCGACCATCGAAAATATGCCGGCAAGCAGTGGTAGGCTGATAAAGCCAGCCCAAAAGCGCGGTGCAATAACGCGGCGTAGTGGGTCTACCGCCATCATTTCCATGCTAGATAACTGCTCGGTCGCTTTCATTAAACCAATTTCAGCGGTTAACGCCGAGCCCGCGCGACCAGCAAACAACAAGGCCGCAACAACAGGGCCTAATTCACGTAATAGTGATAGTGCAACCATGGGCCCCAAGCTTGCTTCGGCGCCGTAGCCGACTAAGATGGTATAGCCTTGTAACGCCAGTACCATGCCGATAAAGGTGCCAGAGACCACAATAATGATCAGTGACAACACGCCCACTGCATACAGTTGATTAACCAGCAATGGAAAACCTTTGCGTGGGTTAGGCACTTGTACAATCGCAGAAAACAGCATCATCACGGCTTTACCTAAGCCCGCAATTATCGCTAGGGTCTTGCGTCCTAATTGGGAAATCGCCTGCATAACTTAACTTTGGCCTCGCAAAATGTCAGAAGAGATAGGTGGCGCATTAAAGTGGAATGGCACCGGACCATCGGCCTCACCTTGCACAAACTGTTTCACTAAAGGTGAAGATTGCTGATGAATTTGCTCAGGTGTGCCATGACCAATAATTTTTTGTTCAGCAATAATATAAATGTAATCAGCTATGCTCATCACCTCTGGCACATCGTGTGAAACCACGATCGAGGTTAACCCTAGTGCGTCATTTAGTGCTTTGATTAACCGAACAATAACGCCCATTGAAATAGGGTCTTGGCCCGCAAATGGCTCGTCATACATAATAAGTTCAGGATCAAGTGCAATTGCGCGTGCTAGCGCAGCGCGTCTTGCCATTCCACCAGACAATTCACTCGGTTTCAATTGGCGCGCACCACGCAAACCAACGGCTTGCAACTTCATCAAGACCATTTTCTCGATGATATGTTCTGGCAATTTAGTGTGTTCGCGAATTGGAAATGCGATGTTATCAAACACTGACATCTCACTAAATAAAGCGCCACTTTGAAACAGCATGCTCATGCGCTTGCGCACATCATACAATGCGTTACGACCGAGCGCCGGAATATTGTGATTGTCGAACAGAATTTGCCCACTTTCTGGCTTGAGTTGGCCCCCAATCAAGCGCAATAGGGTGGTTTTACCGATACCACTTGGTCCCATTATTGCGGTTACTTTTCCTTTTGGGATAGACAAACTGATGTTGTCGTAAATCGTCCTTTCTTCACGTTTAAAGGTAACGTTTTTAATTTCAACCAAAGTCTCTGGCATTAACGCTTTTTACACCAATTTAACAGGAATATAAGTGGCGAATGTTACCTTAGCAGCTAACATTGTTCATCTGAATTTGACAAATTTTTACAGAATAAATGTGTATAAGTGTTTCTATTTAGAACTTTGTAAAGTTTGCGTTCTCAAAGCATGTTAGCTACCCAATGCTGTGGCCTGTTCATAAAAAAGTGATAACTGAACAAAAAAGCAGCAGGTTGTGCGTGAATTTGGCGGTAAATTCATTTTCTTCTTTTTTTTTATCTGCTTAACAGCGACAATTTACTTAGGGGCTGTTGACCTTTGTTTGGATTTTCAGCAATAGGGTATTTTTCGTGGTAACAAAGCAGAATGAACGTTGTTTGGTTGTTCCAAATAAGAGAATTCTAATGAGGTTAGCGCGAAAAAGAGCCATTGCCCTTCGGGCTGAGGCTAAAATCGTTTTACTCTGCGTTGAAAATAATGGATTTAGATGACTAAACCACATGATTTTCGTCTTGATTAAAGCGAATTTATCAACTCAGCTGAACGACAAAACAAAGATCAACAGCCCCTTAAGATCAGGAGTAGTAAATGTTATTGCAAGTATTGATATTAGTTGTCGCGCTCGTTGTCCTTGTATGGAGTGCTGATAAATTTGTATATGGTGCCTCGTCGGTTGCCCGAAATTTTGGTGTTTCACCTATGATTATCGGTTTGACGATTGTTGCCATGGGTTCGTCTGCGCCTGAAATGATGGTGGCAGCAACAGCATCGCTGGATGACAAAGCAAATACAGCAATCGGTAATGCAATTGGCTCCAATATCACTAATATCGCTCTGGTATTAGGCTTAACAGCGCTACTTAAACCACTGCAAGTCTCCTCTTCAACAGTTAAACGCGAGTTGCCGATTGCCTTGGGCATTACATTTATTGCGTTTCTAATGCTGATCAACCTTGAGTTAAGCTTAGTTGAGGGCAGCATTCTGATGGTCGGCTTTTTTGTCTACATCGCAACGTTATTAGTGATCACTTTACGCCGCGCTAAAAGTAATCCTGTTGACGACCCTATGATTGTCGAGGCCGAAGCAGAGGTGCCAGAGGCAACGAGTAATAGCAAAGCATTTCTGTGGTTAGCTGTTGGCATGGTGTTGCTGCCGTTAAGTGCAAGTTACTTGGTTGACTCAGCCGCCTTTATTGCCAAATCCTTTGGGGTTAGTGACCTCGTTATCGGTTTAACCATTATTGCTATTGGTACCAGCTTGCCAGAATTGGCAGCGAGTATGATGAGTCTGATAAAGAAAGAAGATGACTTAGCACTCGGTAACATCATTGGCTCCAATATTTTTAATATTCTTGCAGTGTTATCATTGCCAGGAATAATTGCGCCTGGCGCTATAGATGCCGAAGTTGCAAGCCGTGATGCGCCATATATGCTGGCGATTACCTTATTGCTGTTTGCGCTGTGTTTTAGCCGCGAAAAAGGCGCGTTCCGTATCACGCGACTGAAAGGCGCAACCTTGTTTTTAGCGTTTATTCTCTACCAAGTTATTTTGTTTAGCCAAGTGGCATAAGCGGCTTAATCAGCAACATTGTCGATAAATATTTAAATGCTTACATCAATTAAGAGTTTGCTTTACTAATGAATTCTGAAAATTTTATAACCTTGGGTAATAAGGTACTTGAGACTGAATTAGCTGCAGTTGAAGGTTTGAAGCAGTACTTAGACACAGGTTTTGCGAGTGCATGCCAAACCATGTTTGATTGCCAAGGTAAAGTGGTAGTGGTTGGCATGGGCAAGTCGGGTCATATCGGTGGTAAAATTGCGGCAACACTAGCGAGTACTGGTACGCCAGCGTTTTTTGTGCACCCAGGTGAGGCTAGCCATGGCGATTTAGGAATGATTACCGAAAATGATGTGGTGCTCGCTATTTCAAATTCTGGTGAAACCGGTGAATTACTGGCAATTATCCCTGTAATTAAGCGAATCGGCACGCCACTTATTGCGATGACAGGCAACCCTGAGTCAACGTTAGCTCAATTGGCTGAACATCACGTTTGTGTGAAGGTTGAACAAGAAGCCTGCCCGCTTGGCTTGGCACCAACCTCTAGTACTACCGCCACACTTGTGATGGGCGATGCCATTGCCGTGGCCTTACTCAATGCGCGTGGTTTTACAGCGGATGATTTTGCCTTGTCACACCCAGGCGGCAGCTTAGGAAAAAGGTTACTACTGCGCCTGAGTGATATTATGCACACCGGTGAGCGCTTGCCTGTTGTACCAAACAGCGCCTTAATCAAAGAAGCTTTAGTCGAAATGAGCGAAAAAGGCTTAGGTATGACTGCTGTCTGTGATGAACAAGGAAAGCTCGCTGGTATTTTTACCGATGGTGACTTACGCCGCATTTTAGATGGTAAAATTGATATTCATCACGACGGAATTGTGTCAGTGATGACGAAAACGCCAACCACAGCACAGGCTGACTTATTAGCGGCTGAAGCGTTGAATGTGATGGAAGAGAAAAAAATAAACGGATTGATTGTGGTTGATGAGCAAAACCAACCTGTAGGTGCCCTAAATTTACAAGACTTGTTAAAATCAGGCGTACTCTAATGACATTAGAAAACACTATGAAAGCAGCACAAGAACCCGTATCGACACTATACGGCCCCGTCGCCAAGCAAGTTATTGCCAGTGCCAGCAACATTCAGCTATTGGTATGTGACGTTGATGGCGTATTTTCTGATGGGCGTATTTACCTAGGTAACCAAGGTGAAGAGCTCAAAGCGTTTCATACCAAAGATGGTTATGGTATCAAGGCGTTGATTGCCTCGGGCGTAACGGTCGCCATTATTACTGGCCGAAATTCGCGAATAGTTAACGATCGCATGAAAGCGCTAAACGTTGAACATATCATTCAGGGCAAAGAAGACAAGTTACCCGAAATGAAAGCGCTAATGAGCGAACTGTCGATTACGGCTGAGCAAGTGGCGTATATCGGTGATGACATGGCCGACTTACCTTGCATTGAGTATGCGGCCTTAGGGGTTGCGGTTAATGATGCACACCCAGCTGTCATTAACAAAGCAGATTATCGCACTTTTACGCTAGGTGGCTTTGGCGCTGTGCGCGAACTTTGTGATCTTATTATGCATAGCCAAGACACATTGATAGACGCTAAAGGCGCGAGTGTATGAATCGACTTTATGGCCTAGCGCTAATCGCTTTCTTGTTTAGCCTTATGGCCTATGGCGTTGTGCAATGGCGTCAAGCACAGCAGCAAGACGCTGACATTGTTGAAGCAGAGCTTGTCCCTGACTTTATTGCTGAAGCGCTTAATAGTGATATCTACAGTGAGAGCGGCCAATTATCGCATCATGTTAATGCCGAGCGCATGGAACACTACGCTGAGTTGGCATTTACTCACTTTGAACAGCCTAAATATACTGTATATCCGAAAAATGATTCGGCACCATGGCAACTCGAAGCACTTGAAGGCACGCTTTATAACAATAATCGCGTGGTATTAAAAAACCGTGTGACATTAATGGCGACAGAGCCAGACAGTTTGATTAAGGAAATTCACTGTAAATACTTAGAACTGGATTTGAATACCAATATTATTAGCTCTGATCAAACCATATTGATTCAGGGAAAAGACTTTACTATGTATGGTTCTGGGCTAATTATAGACTTAAACACTAAACAAATGACATTGACCGAGCATGTACAAACTATTTATAAAAAAGCTGCTAGCTAGCCTAGCGCTCGCGAGTGTGATCAGCACTCCGGCACTTGCTGCAAAAATTGACCTTGAGCAAGAAATTCATATCTCGGCAGGGCGTCAAGCAGGTGACTTAAAAAATAAAATTGCTAGCTACTTAGATGATGTAGTGATTTCACAAGGTTCATTGAAAATTAAAGCTGACCTTGTGCAAGTTTTTAGTCAAAAAGATCAAGACGTGCAAACCTATGTTGCTAAAGGGCAACCAGCAACATTTGAACAACTGCTTGAAGATGGCAGTAAGATTCGTTTGCAAGCCAATGAAATTAAATATGAACCATTAACTTTCACTATCACCATCTCGGGCAATGCATTGCTGACGCAAGCTGGTAGTGAAGTTAGCGGTGAGAAAATCGTGTACAACACGCTAACCGAGCAATTGGAAGCAGAAGGTGGCAGTAACCAGTCGGTAACCACCATTTTAAAACCTAAAGCAAAAAGTGATAAATAGCCAATGACACAAGAAGTAACACTTACCGCGTCTGGCTTAGCAAAAGCTTATAAAGGTCGACAGGTTGTTAAAAATGTCAGCTTGTCGGTCAGTACTGGACAAATTGTCGGTTTACTTGGCCCTAATGGTGCGGGTAAAACCACGTCGTTTTATATGATTGTTGGCTTAGTGCCGAACGATAGCGGTGAAATCACTTTAGGGACAGATGATTTAACTTTGTTGCCTATGCATGAGCGCGCGCGTCGCGGTATTGGCTATTTGCCGCAAGAAGCGTCTATTTTTCGCAAACTGACGGTTTATCAAAACATCATGGCGATCTTGCAAACACGCAAAGACTTAACGGAAGTTGAGCGTGAAGAAAAACTCGAATTGCTTATTGAAGAATTCAATATCGGCCATATAAGAGATAATACGGGCATGAGTTTATCGGGTGGTGAACGTCGTCGTGTTGAGATTGCCAGAGCGCTAGCGGCCGACCCATTGTTTATTTTGCTGGATGAACCTTTTGCTGGTGTAGACCCAATTTCAGTTGGTGATATTAAAAAGATTATTTTGCATTTAAAGCAGCGTGGCATTGGCGTTTTGATCACTGACCACAATGTCCGCGAAACACTTGATGTGTGTGAGCATGCATATATCGTTAGTCACGGAGAATTAATCGCTGAAGGTGATTCAGAACAAATTTTGGCGAATCAGCAAGTAAGAGATGTATACCTAGGTGAGCAATTCACGCTATAGTTAAATCATTAGCGTTTTACTTGAATAAAAGAATACAACAAAAGGAAACCGTTAGACTTAAATGCGTCCATCATTGCAGTTAAAAATTGGTCAGCAACTTACGATGACGCCGCAACTTCAGCAGGCTATCAAGTTACTACAATTATCAACATTAGACCTTCAACAAGAGATTCAAGAAGCGCTGGAAAGCAATCCACTGCTTGAAGTGGATGAGTCGGCGAGTGCCTCATCGGAAAGTAATGACAGCGAGTCTATAGACGATGCTTATTCTGCTACGGCAACGACCGAGCAGGTGACAACAGATGGTTCTGAAGATGCTATGCCTACCGCTGATGAAGTCAGCACTACTGAGGCGATGGAAAAAAATGACATTCCAGAAGAGTTGAGTATTGATACCACTTGGGATGAGTCATTTAGTGCAGGTGTAAGTAGCTCTGGCATTGGCACTGCAGGCAGTGATGACTACGTTTATCAAGGTGAAACCACCGATTCTATTCAAGACCACTTGCGCTGGCAAATGGAGCTAACCCCCTTTAGTGAAACCGATGAAGCCATTGCCATGGCAATTATCGATGCCGTTGACAATGCTGGTTACCTAACCGTTTCTGCCGAAGATATATTGGAAAGTCTAGGTCTTGAGGAAGTTGAACTTGACGAAGTTGAAGCGGTATTAAAGCGTATTAATATGTTCGATCCTATTGGGGTCGCAGCGCGTTCTATTCCTGAATGTTTACTTATTCAATTGAACCAGTTTGATAACGACACACCGCATTTAGCAGAAAGTAAGCTGATCATTAGCGAGCACATTGATTTATTGGGTAATCGTGACTATCGTCAAATAATGCGAAAAACCAAGCTCAAGGAAGACCAGCTGCGCGAGGCACTGCGCCTGATCCAGTCGTTAAACCCAAGACCGGGTGATGCTGTAGTGCAAGGTGATGATCAGTACGTTATCCCAGATGTTTCTGTGGAAAAGAAAAATGGTCGCTGGGTGGTTGAGCTTAATCCAAGTACAGCACCAAGATTATCAATTAACCAGCAATACGCAGCGATGACCAAAAGTATGAAGTCATCGGACGATAATCAGTTTATCCGTTCAAACCTGCAAGAAGCCAAATGGTTTATTAAAAGTTTAGAAAGCCGCAACGAAACGCTGCTGAAAGTGTCAAACTGTATTGTTCAGCGTCAGCAAGGCTTTTTCGAATACGGGCCAGAAGCGATGCGCCCGATGGTGTTAAACGACATCGCAGAAGCGGTTGATATGCATGAGTCAACCATATCGCGTGTAACCACGCAAAAATTCATGCACACGCCTAGAGGTATTTTCGAATTAAAGTACTTCTTTTCTAGTCATGTTAGTACGGAAAATGGGGGGGAATGTTCATCTACTGCTATCAGAGCATTAATTAAAAAGCTTGTCTCAGCAGAAACTCCATCGAAACCATTAAGTGATAGCAAAATGGCGGAACTATTAGCAGAGCAAGGGATTAATGTTGCGCGACGGACAATAGCTAAGTACCGAGAGTCCTTATCTATTCCACCGTCAAATCAAAGAAAAAGTCTACTTTAAGTATTCAAGCAATGAGGAATAAAGCTTATGCAAATTAATTTATCAGGCCACCACGTAGAAGTGACAGATTCATTACGCGATTTCGTTAACACTAAGTTTGCAAAGCTGGAGCGACATTTCGATCACATTAACAATGTTTACGTCGTTCTTACCGTAGAAAAATTAAACCAAAAAGCCGAGGCGACAGTTCACCTCAACGGCACAGAGGTTCACGCCTCAGCACAAAATCAAGACATGTACGCATCAATTGACTCGCTCATTGATAAACTTGACCGCCAAATCCTTAAATACAAAGGAAAAATTACTCAGCATTAAACTATGAAGCTGCAAGATATACTAACCGAGGACTGCACATCCTGTGCAGTCCCACTGTCAAGCAAAAAGAAAATCCTCGAGCAAATTTGCAGTATTGCAACTAGTCACATTCCTGAACACTCAACATTTGAATTGCTGCAAAGTTTGCTGGCTCGTGAAAAAATGGGCAGCACGGGCATTGGCAATGGCATTGCAATACCACACGGTCGCCTCACTGGCACGAATCAAGTTGTGGCAGTACTGATGACCACTGAACAGCCAGTGGCGTTTGATGCGATTGATAACCGCGCTGTTGATATCTTCGTGGCGTTATTTGTGCCTGAAGACTGTTGTAAAGATCACTTATCCACGCTGCAAAGTATTGCTAAGCTGCTGAGCAACAAACAAATCAATAAAAAAATTCGTAAATGTACTAGTAATCATGAGCTTTACGAGTTGATTAACCAAGCGGAATAACGGTAAGCAAACTATGAAACTTATTATCGTCAGTGGTCGTTCAGGCTCTGGCAAATCAGTTGCGCTCAGAGTTTTGGAAGATTTAGGATACTACTGCGTTGATAATATTCCAGTAAACTTACTACCTGCGCTTACCCACACGGTAATTAACGAATATGAAAACGTTGGTGTATCGCTCGATGTTCGTAATTTGCCGGCTGAGCCCAAAGACGTTCATGAGATTCTTGATTATCTGCCTGCTGCCGTAGAGCTGACCATTCTGTATCTTGATGCTAACGACAACGACTTGATCCGTCGTTTTAGCGAAACACGCCGTTTGCATCCGTTGATCAGACAAAATATCGCACTTGATCAAGCGCTAGAATTAGAGAAAAAACTGCTTGAGCCTGTTTCAACACGTGCTGACTTATATATGAATACTAGCCAGCTCTCGCCGCACCAGTTAGCCGATCTCGTACGTGAACGCATACTTGGTAAGAAAACAGGGGCTATGGTGCTAGTGTTTGAATCCTTTGGCTTTAAACATGGTATTCCTGCTGATGCTGATTACGTGTTTGATGCACGATTTCTCCCTAATCCGTTCTGGGACAAAGAGTTAAAATCGCAAACTGGCTTAGACCAACCCGTCCGTGACTTTCTCGCTAGCCAGCCGATTGTCACTAAGTTTGTTTGGCAAATTAATAGTTTTTTAATGACTTGGTTGCCGCACCTTGAGCGAAATAACCGTAGTTATGTGACAATAGCGATTGGTTGTACTGGTGGTAAACATCGTTCAGTCTATATTGCTGAATTACTTGCTGGAAACTTCCGCAAAGAGCGTGAAGATGTGCAGTCGCGTCATCGAGATATCGACATCAAGAGCACCTAAATTTAGCCTAGTTTTACATTGGGAAGTCACATGGCAATCGTATCCAAAGATATTGAAATCATTAATAAACTGGGATTACACGCCCGCGCAGCGACTAAGCTTGCGCAATTAAGCCAACAATTTAGTGCACAAATTACCTTAGCTTTAGATGGTAATAGCGCTGATGCGAGTAGCATCATGGCAATCATGTTGCTCGCTGGTGGCCAAGGTAAAGTTGTTAAGGTAACTGCCGATGGTGATGATGCTGAACAAGCCCTAGCAAGTGTTTGCCAACTCATCAACCAGCGCTTCGATGAAGCAGAATAAAGTCGAAAAATCTTAGGCTTAGCCAAATTAAAAGCTGAAAAACACAAGCAACTCATATACACTTGCTGGCAGTGCAGTAACTAATGCTACATGGTTTAAACTGTTGCCAAGTTGTCATCAAGCGTTAAGCTAATAATCGCATACTTATCGTTACTCGCGACATCGATATCGTCAATGTCTCTCAGTTAGTTAGCCAGTAAATCAGTCGGCGCAGGGTGAGTTATGCCGGAAATATCAGAACAAGAATTTAATCAACAACGACTACAAGAGGTAAACGAAGCGCTTGGCAGTGGTATGTTTGTTTATGTTCGCAAACTACTGCAAAAATTACCTGCCTATGATCTCGCGCTGATACTAGAGTCCTCCACCGTTAAAAGCCGTCCTGTGTTGTGGCAACTTATCGATCCAGATCACCAAGGTGAAGTACTTGAAGAGCTCAATGAAGAGGTGCGCAAGGGCATCTTGAAGAGCATGCGACCAGAAAAGGTTGCAGAAGTCGCTGAAGGGATGGATGTTGACGACTTAGCCGAAGTACTGCGTACCCTGCCTGATAGTGTCTACAAGGAAGTCATACAAAGTATGGACACACAAGACAGGGCTAGGGTCGAGGCGGCGTTATCGTTCGAAGAAGATACCGCTGGTGGTATCATGAATACCGATACCATCACTATTCGCCCAGATGTATCGGTTGATGTGGTGTTGCGCTATTTACGCCTAAAAGGTGAATTGCCAGAAGCCACTGATAGTTTTTATGTGGTTGATCGTCACGATCGCTTTATTGGCGCGGTGTCGTTATCAGCCATTGTTACTTCAAAGCCTGAAACTGTCGTTTCTAACCTTATTGACGCAGATATTGAAGCGGTAGCCCCTGATATGCCTGAAAATGATGTTGCGGCATTATTTGAACGTTACGACTGGATTTCAGCGCCTGTTGTTGACGAAGAAGGGCGTTTGCTCGGTCGTATTACGATTGATGATGTGATTGATATTATTCGTGAAGAAGCAGAGCATTCGATGATGAGTATGGCGGGTCTTGATGACGAAGCCGATACTTTCGCCCCTGTCATCAAAAGTACGCGTCAGCGTTCCGTATGGCTTGGTGTGAACTTGATCACCGCATTACTCGCCGTTGCAGTAACTAGCATGTTTGAAGGCATATTTAGCCAGCTAGCGATTCTTGCGGTATTGAACTCGCTGGTACCCAGTATGGGCGGCGTTGCGGGTAACCAAACATTAACCTTGGTTATTCGTGGTCTTGCGCTGGGTCATGTCGGTGATAGTAATGCCCGTTCCTTATTGTACAAAGAGCTAGCCGTTGGCTTTTTAAACGGCCTAATTTGGGCGTTTTTAATTGCGACTGTGGTGGCGGTGTGGAAGCAAGATTTAACGCTTGGCGGCATTATTGCTTTTGCCATGCTCATGAACTTGACCGCAGCGGGGATCGCTGGGGTGATGATTCCGCTGATGTTAAAACGAATGAATATTGACCCAGCATTAGCGGGTAGTGTCATTTTGACGACAATTACCGATGTTGTGGGGATATTTGCTTTCCTAGGTACAGCGACACTATTACTGACTTAAGCTGCTTAAGGTCGCCTGCCTAGCCCGGGTAGAAGTAGAAAAGGGCGAATAGAAATCTAACAGACAATAAAAAGTGCGCTAGTTTTTACTTAGAGACATAAACTAGCGCGCTTTTTGTTTTAATGGTAAATTTTTTTGGCTGACTAGCCTTTACTGAATAGTCTTAGTTACCGGCGATTTGCATCTCTTCAATTAATAACGAACCAGTGCGAATGCTACCGCGCATATCAGTATCTGTACCAATCGAAACAATGCCTTTAAACATATCTTGTAGTTTACCTGCGATAGTGATTTCTGACACAGGGTAAGCAATTTTGCCATTCTCAACCCAAAAGCCTGCCGCACCGCGCGAGTAGTCGCCAGTGACCACATTCACCCCTTGCCCCATTAATTCAGTGACTAACAGGCCAGTGCCAAGCTGTTTCAGCATAGCGTCAAAGTCACCACCGTTAGCGGTAACGAGCCAGTTGTGAATGCCACCAGCGTGACCCGTCGTTTGTAAGCCAAGCTTGCGCGCTGAATAGCTCGTTAGAAGATACGTTTCTAATTGACCTTGGCTAATGATTTCGCGATCAATAGTTTCAACGCCTTCTGCATCAAAACTGCTACTCGCTAATGCTTTGGTTAGATGAGGGCGTTCACTGATCGTTAGGTGCTCTGGGAAAATTGGTTGGCCTAACGCATCTAACAAGAAAGATGATTTACGATACAAATTACCACCGCTGATGGCAGCAATAAAATGACCAAAAATGGTATTGGCAATATCAGCACGAAACATGACGGGCACTTTTTGAGTGCTAATTTTCTCTGCATGTAGCCTTGAAATAACTTCACTTGCGGCTTGTTGGCCAACAAGCTCTGGTGCATCTAATTGCGCAAAGTCGCGGTTAACCGTATAAGCGTAATCGCGCTGCATATCGTCGCCATCTGACGCGATACTGACACAACTTAGGCTATGACGTGTACTTGGATAACCAACTAATTGTCCATGGCTATTACCGTATACTTTAAAGCCTTCAAAGCTAGCCAGTGTTGCACCATCAGAGTTAGTAATACGTGCATCACTTGCTAGTGCTGCATCTTCACATTGCTTGGCAATGTCGATGGCTTCTTCGGTGGTGAGCGCTTTTGGGTGGTAAAGATCTAACTCAACGGGCGTCATTGCCAGGCGATCTTTATCTGCTAGACCTGAACAGTCATCCACTGAAGTGTACTTGGCTATATCGACAGCCGCCTTAACGGCATTATTTAACGCTTCTTCTGATAAATCAGCTGTTGAAGCACTGCCTTTGCGTCCATCTTTGTATACTGTAATACCAAGGGCACCGTCATTGGTAAATTCGACATTTTCGACTTCGCCCATGCGGGTGTTAACACTTAACCCCTGTTGACGGCTCAAGGCAACTTCTGCGTTGTCAGCACCCAGTTGTTTGGCGAGTGCTAACGCGTTCTCTACGCGACCTTTAACATGATCAATTTGGGTGTTAATGCTATCGACTTCTTTCATTACTTGCTTCCGATGAGATACTGGCGAGTTGTTGCGCCTAAGTTAAGCGTTGCCCGAAGAGTGTTTGTTGTACATTTGCTGTATAATAGCGGGAAACTGACTTTGATTTGTGATCATTATGCACCACTTAGACCACGATATCGACGAATTCGATGAAGATTATGTAAGTAAAACCGATGTCAAACGCTACATGCATGAATTGCAGGATTTAGCCTTGACCATTATTCGTCTGCCTAAAGCGAAGCGCAATAAATTGCCACTAAACGAAGAGTTGCAAGATGCGATGATTTTGGCTGATAAAATCCTTAATAAACCGGATGCGTTAAAACGTCATAGCCGCTTTGTTGCGAAATTGCTGACAGAGGTGGATGTTGATGTGCTTAAAGCGGAAATGGACGCATTAGCGAATAAGCATCAACAGCAAAGCAAGCAACACGAGAAATTTGAACTACTGCGCGACCAATTGCTGGCTGGCGGTAATCAAGAGATTGAAGACTTATTAGCGCAGTGCGCGGGTATGGAACGTCAAAAGTTGAGGCAATTAGTTCGCCAAGCGTCTAAAGAGCAGGCCAACAATAAGCCTGGTAAAAGCCATCGCGACTTATTGGCTTATATCAAAGCTCATTATCAAGGCCAGTAGTCTTTAGGCGAGCTGATAGCAGATACAAAAAAGCGCTGCCTTTTTACAAGAGCAGCGCTTTTTTAATATCAGTAAAAGCTAGATGCTACTGATTTACAGGGTTAGCGAATCATTAAGTACATAGCACGGTTACCACGTTCAACTTTCAGTGCTAATACACCCGTGTTGTCTTTCAGATAGTTTCTGAGTTCAGCAATAGTGGCAATATCTTTGCGGTTAACCCCAGTAATGACATCACCAGCTTGCAGGCCGACAGCCTCAGCTGCACTGCCATCTTCAACGTCAGTGATTTCAATACCTTTACCATCTGCGGCATTGTCTAACTCGGCGCCATCAAGCATACGGTGAATACTGGCTGCTTCTACATTGGCTGATTCAGCTTGTTTTAACTTCACAGTAAAGCGCTTTTCTTTGCCGTCACGAATGACAGTTAACTTCACTTTTTTGCCTGCGCCAATTGAGCCAATTTTACCGCGTAGCTCAGCAAAGGTTTTCACCATTTTGCCATTAACTTTGGTAATAACATCGCCCGCTTTAATACCCGCTTCTGCGGCGGCAGAGTCTGCAACCACTTGTTCAATAAAGCCACCTTGGGTAGTTTCTAAGGCCATTGCCTTAGCAATTTCGCCGTTAACACTGCGACCAGCAACACCAAGCACACCGCGGCGAACTTCACCAAACTCAATAATTTGTTTGACCAAGTTGTTCATCATGTTGCTGGGAATGGCAAAACCAATACCGACGTTACCGCCGTTAGGACCAAGAATTGCGGTGTTAATACCAATTAATTCACCGCGTAAATTGACCAATGCGCCACCTGAGTTACCACTGTTAATTGCGGCATCAGTTTGGATAAAGTCTTCGAAGTTTTCGATATTTAGCCCGCTACGACCTAATGCACTGACAATACCTGAGGTGACGGTTTGGCCTAAACCAAATGGGCTACCAATAGCGACAGCAAAGTCGCCAACGCGCAATTGATCTGAGTCGGATACTTTAATCTCCGTTAAATCATCGTCTTTGACTTGTAGCAGTGCGATATCGCTTTCGGCATCAGAGCCGATTTTTTTCGCTTCTAGCTGACGACCATCTTTTAACGTTACTAAGATTTCATCTGCTTCATCAACCACATGGTTATTGGTAACGATATAACCTTCATCTGCATCAATAATGACGCCGGAGCCCAACCCTTGGAATGGGCGCTCTTGCGGCTGTTGGTTACGTCTTGGATTACCAAAAAAGAATCGGAAAGCATCTGGTACTCGCTGGTTTACTTCATGCGTATCTTTAACCGAAATACTAACCACCGCTGGTGTCGTGCGCTCAAGCATAGGCGCTAAACTTGGCAATGTTTGTCCTTCAACAGCAAGAGGTAGGTTGGCAAATGCTGGGCTTGACGATAACGCAATTGAACTGGAAATTAATGCGGCGCTGATCACTAACGACAATTTTTTCATACTTAAAAAAACTCCTTAACAAGAATTAAGTAGACCCATTAACAGACTAGTCGTAATTAACTTAGTTCAAAATAACCTTATTCGGCATTTGTAACACTTTGTTTCTTATCATCAAATAAACCACTTGGGTTACTTGAGTAGTCACGAGGTGCTTCATCTGTCGTTTCTTCTTTAAAGTCAGGCTTTTTCTCATGACGCAGCTTAACGGTTTGTGCGAGCTGTTCTTGAGTTTCCTGTGAGAAAAATGGCATGGCTTCGCTCTCTGTTGGCGTAGCGCGTTGTAATAAAGCAGTACTTTGCTCCATTTGTTTCATCGCTTTCTGGCATGTAGCGTTCATTTGCTCTAGTAACTTAGCAGAATCATCTAAATGTTCAGCAACATCGTTTTGGTATTGGGTTAAAGCTGCTTCGCCTTTAGTTACCTTTTCCGCTAGTGCTTTGTTTTCTTTAGCAGATGCCGATAAAAAGCGACCGCCAATAAAGCCAACTACGATGCCAACTAACAAAAGCGCGATACTTGTTACAACTGTCATATCTAGGTTCCTCGTTGTATTCGTTCAGAAAATTAGTGAGAATATTCAACCATTAGCATAAATACCAATTGAATTAATTAATTGATCAATTCAGATCGTTGTCAGCGCTGGGAGAATTAGCCAAATTTGTGCAGATATAGTTATTCTACATCCAATAAACTTGGCGCAATTATCGCGATGCTGACACGCTCCCAAAGGGCGAGTTTAAAAGGCTCATATACTGCGTTATTGATTTTGATAAGGAGAGGGCCATTCTCTGCAATCAATGCCTTGCCTATGAGCCTTTTAATTCTCGCTGAATGATTAAGTATTTATTTCAATTGGTATAACGTAAATATAGCGTTTAATGCAGGCCTAATATAGCGAATATGCTAGCTAAATTAAGTTTTTCAAGCACGAAGCTTGATTAACATTAGAATAAGCCTCCAATAAACTTATACAGATGATAACAGTAATAGCTGGAATATACGCTTCATGATCAATTTGACGCCGCTGCAAAAATATCAACAAGACTTAACACGTGACGATTTTCAATACGATGCGGCGCAGGAGAATGCTGTTAAACATTTACAGCGTGTGTTTGATGACCTAGAAAACAAACCCTTACCTGTGACAGGCTTCAAAAAAGTGCTTAATCGTTGGAAGCGCGTAGTTGGCAAGCAAGCACCAAGCAATGTCAAAGGCCTGTACTTTTGGGGCGGTGTTGGGCGTGGTAAAACCTACTTAGTTGACACTTTCTTTGATTGCCTGCCGTTTGAAAATAAAATGCGCGTGCATTTTCATCGCTTTATGCATCGCGTGCACGATGAAATGAAAACCTTAGCTGGGCAATCTGATCCATTAAAAATCATTGCTAAACGTTTCGCTGATGAAGCCTGCATTATTTGTTTTGATGAGTTTTTTGTCTCTGACATTACTGATGCGATGATTTTAGGAACTTTATTCGAAGAGCTTTTTGCTCATAACGTCACCTTAGTGGCAACGTCGAATATTATCCCCGATGAGCTATATCGAAATGGTTTGCAGCGCGCGCGATTTTTACCGGCAATTAAGCTGATTAATGAAAACTGCGAAGTCGTTAATGTGGATAGCGGTGTTGATTATCGATTGCGGACACTTGAACAAGCCGAAATTTATCATCACCCATTAGACGAACAAGCCAGTCGCAACCTTGCGCAATACTTTACGCAGTTGTCGGTTGAACCGGGTGAAAAAGGTAGAGTCATTGAAATTAACCATCGCGAGCTAACCACCATTGAAGAGTCTGATGGGGTTGTGCATTTTGAATTTAGTGAGCTGTGTGAAAGTGCTCGCAGTCAAAGCGATTACATGGAGTTGAGTCGACTATACCATACGGTGTTATTAGCCAATGTAACGCAAATGAGTGTTGATTGTGATGACGCAGCACGCCGCTTTATTGCCTTGGTTGACGAATTTTACGAGCGCAAAGTAAAGCTGATTATTTCGGCTGAGGTCGCTATGGATAACTTATACAGCCATGGTGGTTTAGAGTTTGAATTTAAACGTTGCTTAAGCCGTTTACAGGAAATGCAATCACATGATTATCTGGCAAGTGAACACTTGCCTTAATGGCTTAACAGCCTGACACCTTGCTCGCTTTCATATAAGCGTTAGTAGAGTAACCTAAGTTAGGCGATATGCTTGATTGCGGTATTTATACCTTTTGCGTTAGCTATCGCCGCTGAATTCGTGATTACACGGTTGCTATGGCGCTTATGGTTAAGCAGCGGAGCCATAAAGCTGGCTAACTGCGCTACAGGGAGTGGCTTAGCATAATAGTAGCCTTGAAAGGCATGGCAGCCAATTGCCGTCAATTGAGCAATCATTTGCTTATCCTCAATTCCCTCTGCGATCACTTTCAAATGAAGTGCTTGTGCCATATGAATGATGGCTTTCACTAAGTTTTTGGCTTCTGGCGTTTGCTCCGCTAATGCTGAGATGAAAGCGCGATCTATTTTTAACACATCAATATTCAGGTGTTGCAGTAGCGACAGTGATGAATAGCCAGTGCCAAAATCATCAAGGTATATTTTAATGCCAAGATCGCTCAGTTGCTTGAGACGAGCTTTCACTAGCGTGTGATTTTCTATTAATGCCGATTCGGTCAGCTCTATTGCTAACAAATGAGCTGGCAATGCGTAATGGGCCAGTTGTGACTCAATGAGTTGTACAATTTCATCGTCAACAATTTGTAAGGCTGAGACATTAATACTAATCGATGGGCATTGTTCCACCCCATAAAGGTGACGGAATTTATCAAGCTGGGCGATTGCCTTGCGCGCAACGAGTAAGCCAAATGCCTTAATCTTATTGGTTTTCTCTATAATCGGTACAAAGTCGAGCGGCATAATAAGCCCTCTACTTGGATGTTCCCAACGAGCCAATGCTTCAAAACCGATAAGCTGTTGTTCATTGCTAAATATCGGTTGGTAATACAGTTCAAATTGATCTTGTGAAATCGCTTTGTCTAAATCTGACTCTAAGCGATGCAAGTGAACGATGTCATCGAACATTTTATGTTGGAAAAACATCGCTTGGCCGCGGCCTGACTCTTTGGCCTGATACATAGCAATATCAGCGTTTCTAAGGATATCTTCTGGGTAAAAGTCGTCGGAATCGATTACTGTTACGCCGATACTTGCGCCAATAGTGTAGGTATTCCCGTCAATATTGTATGGTTGTTGCAGCTCACTTAGGTAGCGTTGCGCGATGTTTGTTGCGCGTCGCTCTGAGGACATATTTTGCAGTACGATAACAAACTCATCGCCACCAAAACGAAACAGTAAATCGTTACTGCGGCTGTTGTGCTTTAGTCTGTTGGCAACTTGTTCCAGCAGTAAATCACCGACCATATGACCTTGGGTATCATTGATCTTTTTGAAGTAGTCCAAGTCAATAAATAAAACGCTAAACGGCATAAACTTAGACGTAAGATGAGTCTTGTTCAATTGCTGCAAGTATTCATACAAGGCGTTCTTATTAAGTAACCCCGTTAGTAAATCGTGGCTTGCTTGAAATTTTAATGATGCCGTTTTTTCTTCGACTAACGAATTGGCCCATTGAATACGGGTAATATTCGTGTACAGGTAATAACTTAAACTCGCTGTTGCTACCAGTACCAGTGCCGCAGCAAGATAAGGAAAGTAATCTTCACCACTAGTTAACTTAATTTGGCTAAACTCAATGACCCATTGCTGATTGGCAAAAGGGATACTCGCGCTTTCGACTAAAGCTGGCTGTGTAAAGCAGGCGATGTTATTTTCGCAATTTAGCTGCCAACGAGAATCGTAGAGTTTTTGTTTTTGATTGTGCGCGCCGTTGAGCTGGGTATTTTCGTATATCGTTAAGACGAAGTTTTCAGATTGCGTTAAACCACCCCATAGGCTGTCTACCAATTGGTTTACCATTACCATGCCAACAATAATGCCCACATTAGTACTGTTGTTGGATACCTGTAGCAACATTCTCACACCAATTTCATCCTGATCACTCGTGAATGTTTTTGAACTGATAATTTGCTTGTCTATGGCTTCTTCGATTTGCGTGCGCAATTGGCAATCTGAATTGAGGTCTAAACCTAGCTCTTGTCCTAAATGAGTGCTTGGCTCGGTAAACGCGACAGGAAGTATGGTCTGGTCGGCTGCGGGTTCACAGCTTTGTGCTTGCGCCACATTGTGAATACGGTAATCAAATATGCCTGATTCACGCATTTTTGATTCAAAACCAGAGCGCGCTGATTGATGTATTCTCGGCGCCCACTCGATACCTGTTATGACCGTGCCGGAGAGTAACTCGTCATTAACCAGTTGAGAAAATTGTTGCCGATTTAAGTCTGGGTAAACCTTAAGCATCTGTTGGGTCGCAATCAGCACTTTTTCAATCGCGATAATGGCTTGTGATAAGCCCGTGACCTTGTCAACAAAGGTTGCGTGAAATTGGTTTTTAATTTGCTGTTGCTCATAGTGTTGAATAACACCAAACGCGCCGATTGCCATGGCCAAGCCAATCAACGCAGTTAGAACAACAGTTTTATAACGAATCAACTTTTCGAACATGAAAATGAGCAATCTACAACTAATAAAACAGGCGAGGCACCAAAAATGGCAACCTGTGTATCATATGTCAGTTAATACCTCTTGTAAATGATAATTATTATCATTAATATGGCTGGCGATTTTAACGCGTAAGATAGCTGCCTTCTCGGTTTCGCTTAGCTTGCGTTTAGCTCCGTTAGAGATTAGGGCGTGTTGTATGAAATTTATAGCAAAAATAGCACTTGGTTTTATGTTACCTATTGCGGCTGCAAATAGTGCCGAGTCGTCTGTGGTTAACGTGTATTCGTTTCGTGAAGCAAAGCTAATTAACCCCATCATAGAGCGTTTCTCAGCATCGACAGGAATTAAAGTAAATGTTGTTAGTGGTAAAGCAGACAAGCTACTAAAACGCTTAATACAAGACGGTGACAATAGTTTTGCAGATGTACTGTTAACCTCTAATGTTGTTCGTTTGGAAAAGGCTAAGCAACTTGGCTTGCTGCAAGCGATTGAATCTGACTATCTGAAACAACATATTTCACCTGAACTTAGAGATCCTGAGGGTTTTTGGTATGGCTTGTCGATAAGAGCGCGCGCTATTTTTTATGCCAAAGACAAAGTTAATGCTAGTGACATTCATCGCTATGAAGATTTAACCAGCGAAGCTTGGCACAATAAAATTTGTACTCGTAAGGGAAGCCATACATACAATCGCTCCATGTTGGCCAGTTTTATTGCCTTGCATGGCGAGAAATGGGCAGCGCAGTGGGCTAGGGGCTTAGTGAATAATTTAGCAATGCGACCAACGGGTGGCGATCGTGACCAACTGCGTAATGTTAATCGAGGTAAGTGTGATTTGGCGATCGCAAACAGCTACTATTTTGGCACAATGTCGCAAAGTGCTTCACTGCAGGACCGTCAAGTCTATGCAAATCTTGGTGTGATTTGGCCAGAGCAATTAGGCAGTGGTACTCACGTTAATATCAGTGGCGCAGCCATTACCAACGCGGCAAAAAATAAAGAAAACGCACAGTTGTTTATCGAGTTCTTATTAACAGAGCAAGCACAAACGATGTACTCAAATATCAATCATGAATTACCGATCAGGCAAGATATTCAAGCGAGCGACTTGGTGAGGTCGTGGGGAGAGTTTAAAGCTGATATCGGCTCAGTTGCTAAGCTATATCAGCATTTAGACGCAGCAGATAGAATTATCGACAGTACAGGCTGGTAAAAAGTGACAAAAGCTAACTCAGCAGACTGTTTATGACAGAAACCATAAGGCTTATTTGAAGCTTTATGGTTTCTCGCTGGAATTATTAGCTTTCGTAAAACGTTAATATGAATTAGCACACTTAATGTGAATCCATACAATTAACGTGAAGCCCTGTCTGAAAGCTGCCTTGTAAGTTTACAGGTGGTGCTAATGCCGCCTAACGCAGTTGAACAACCGTTAGCCTGTTATTCGTAGCTGCGTTCCATCCACATTAGCTTTAATTTGAGCTCTTCAATCTCTTGCTGCGCGTCGGCTAACTGCTGTGCTAGCGACTTTTGTGCTTGTGCAGTTTCTTCTTTAATGCTTGCTAATACTGTATCGTCATTGTGTGCCATGAGAATATCGCCTATCTAAAATATGAAACTTGTCATGTAATGTTACATTTTTACTTACAGTTTGTCATGGCGAGATTGCACCAATCTATAGGCTAGAATTGGGCGGGACCTGCGCACAAGTTAAAGATTTTTAATTTATTTCTTTAATACTAATCACTTAGCAATAGTAAATTCGATATCAAAATGAGTCGTTTGCTTTAACTTATTGCGATGACTTTATTGGGTATAAATGAGAGTTAGTAGCTGTTACTGGCTTTTGCAGGTATTTACTGATATTCACTCAACTTGATAGCTGGTAAGTAATTCACTTAGTGCTTGACGCTCAATAACAGGGAAATCGCGGCGATATCGGTAAACTGAATATAGCTCTGAAAATATCGACGTATTGCTGAGCTTATCGAGATCTTTGACCAACTGTTTTCCCGTGCCATCCATGGTTAAGCAGCAGCTCGCATAGTCTGCAATAATGGTCGTTAGCTTTTTGCCCTGCTGATGAAGTGCAAGATCCGCTTCAACGAAATACGCAGCACCACTCCAATAAACGCGCATATAGGCGCGGTTGTAATGCATATTATCGCTGATTCGATACAACGAGCCACGAGCTCGGCGCATATTTGCCTGACCACGACCAAATCCTGCTTCTATACGTGAAATAGCCTGCGTTTGCGTCAATACATTGGCCTGCATCATGGTGATGTGTTGTATATAGGTGGCGAAACCTTCACTTAGCCAAGTGTCGTGGTCATCTAAAAATGGTAAGTAAAGGTGGGCGACTTCGTGATAAATCGTCCAATCATCCTTTAAGGCTGTTAAACCGTAGTAGGGGGAGATATGCAGTAAAATAGAGTTGTCGACTCTATTCACTTGACCCCATGGCACGGGCTCTGAGTGGCGGCGACTGTGCTTAACGCGAAAGTCGATAGTGTCAAACGGCAGTACACCGAAACTTTTTTGAGTAGCCTCTACCGCAAAATTCAGCCACTTGTTTACTGTTTTTTGTTGGCTGGACGAGAAGCTGTGATCATTTAGCCAGCGCACAGGCTCGGCTTTCAAAGAAGCTGGCGCATAAATAAAACTCGCTATCACAATAATAGTGATCAGTAAGCGGTTAATACGATAGCTTACGTACCTAGCTACTGGGCAATCACTTTGCTGCTTGCTGCTGCTCTTTGCATAGTTAGTGTGTCGCTTACCTTGCGACAAGCGCTTTGCTTTTATTAAATTCTTCATATGCTTATACTATTTCTGCGTTTGCTGCTTATACATTGGTTTTCTCTGTACGTGGCTCTGTCTTGTACTCGGATTGCTTTACCTTCATGTTAAGCAGCATAGAAGGCGTAACTTACTGTTGATCTTATTGTGATATTTCGACTTTCCAAAAACTCAGGTTAAGGAGGCGCTTAGTGCCAACGCCAATCATTCGCGGTGCAACCATTGCAGACTATGACGCAGTTCTTTCTTTAAATTTAGCATCGGTTTCGGTGTTAAGCCCGATGGATAGAGCACGACTTGAATTACTCACTACGATGACCGAACTCTTTTGGATTGTTGAGGTAGAAGGGCAAGTGGCGGCTTTCTTACTTGCCTTTACAGATAATAAAACATACGACAGTGTTAATTATCAGTGGTTTAGCAAGCGATTAAAGCAGTTCTTGTATATTGACCGCATTGTTATTGGCGAGAAATTTCGCCGCCGTGGTATTGCCAGTCAAATTTACCAAGCGTTAAAAAACTATGCGCAAAGTCAGCAGCTTCATTGGCTGTGTGCAGAAATTGATTTGAAACCCGCAAATCCGCCCTCAATCGCATTTCACCAGCAACAAGGCTTTATCGAAATTGGCCAGCAACAACTAGTTGGCAAAGAAAAATCAGTGTCGCTGATGGCTTGCCAAGTCATACCAATCCGCATAATAGTATGATTAACTCAGAGCTATTTCAGCGGTTCAAGTACAAGAAAAATTTTTGCTGATATAGTCGCTCTACATCTAGAAAATTTGCCGCCGTGATTGGGCTGCTGAAAAGCTCCCGAAGGGCTTGGCTAAAACACTTTACTGCTGTGTTGCATGTTCTTGAAATAGAGTAACTATGACGAGCAAACATGCGCCTTGCATTAAAGCGCTTTATCTCAAGCTGAGTGAACATATATTTATGCGGATTGGTATAACTAGTTAAATGATTAATAACCACAATGAGCACAAAATTTAATGACATCATTAGTTGAGATCTTTATCCGATTTTTTACCTTAGGCTGCACTAGCTTTGGTGGTCCTGCCGCCCATATTGGTTATTTTCAACAAGCCTTTGTTCAACAGCACAAATGGTTAAGCCAGCAAGAGTTTGGCAATATCGTGGCGTTAAGTCAGTTTTTACCGGGTCCTGGTTCTAGCCAAGTTGGTTTTGCGATTGGCTGTCATCGGGCTGGCATTATGGGGGGCATCACTGCCTTTGTTGCCTTTACGTTGCCGTCGGTTGTATTAATGCTATTGCTGTATTTTGTTGGTTTAGAGTTTGCCAGCAGCCAAACATTTATCGGCGTCGTCACCGGATTAAAATTACTTGCCGTGGTAGTGGTTGCCGATGCGATTGCCACGATGGCAAAGAGTTTTTGTCAAAAGTTTTGGCAACAAGTGTTAGCGGTCATAACGGCTTGTGTCTTGATTTTCACTCCTTTTCCGGCGATGCAAATAGTGCTGTTAGCGTGTGCGGCGGTGATAGGCCGGGTGTGTTTTAGCGCCAGCGGCACTAACGGTTTGACACCTGCGCTAGATGAGGGCGGAAAGTCTCGCGCATTGAATTGGCCGATGTTTGTGCTTTTTGCTTTGCTGCTCATGGCGGGTGTGCTGATAACTGGTGGTAATGCAATCGTTCAGTTAATCAAAGATTTTTATGTCGCTGGCAGCTTGGTTTTTGGTGGTGGTCATGTCGTGTTGCCTTTGCTTCAGCAAGCCGTGGCCGACACGCTCTCGCAAAGCGAGTTTCTAATTGGTTATGCGGCAGCGCAGGCGGTACCTGGGCCTATGTTTACGTTAGCAACTTATTTGGGGGCGAGTATCTTACACAACGCCCCTGTGCTTGGCGCTATTGCCGCAACTTTAGCTATTTTTCTACCAGGCTTCTTATTGGTATTAGCATTTCAGCCTGTTTGGCAATCTTATGCCAGCAACCCCAAAATTGCCGGTGCATTGGCGGGCGTTAATGCGGCGGTTGTTGGCTTGTTGCTCGCGGCGCTTTATCAACCTGTGCTAGTTTCTGCCATCTCAGGTTGGTTGGATGGTGTAATCGCCTTGATTGGCATATGGTTACTAAGAGGGCTTAAGGTTCCAGTACTTGTGTTAGTGGCATGTTTTGCTGGGCTTGGCGTTTTGCTAGCGCAGCTTTCTTAAGCTGCGCTAGTTGAGTTGTAGTGTGCTGAGGATAATTGGTGGGCGCTTTTATGTCGAAAAATCGTTTAAAAATTTATTACACCATTTCAATTGTGAGCTTGTGTTTTGCTGTGCTCGGTTTTGGCTACAACACTTGGCGATTAGAGCAAAGTGAACACAATACTACGGTTCGAACGGCATCATTTGAGGTGATCATTGCCATTGCTGAACTCGAGCAAAATATTTTTGCTGCGGTTTATGATCAAGACGATGTCGCAGGATCACCACGCATAGGTTGGGTCAAGGTTGGTTTAATTGAGCAACTAAGCGTGCTTATCGACCCCAAGGTGGCAGTGGCGGCAGATCGGTTAAAACAAGCGTGGGCGAATCATTGGGATGAAATTACAAACGATGAACAAGCACTGGCGATAATCAATGAACGCATATCTCATTTGCAGAGCGAACTTAAGTTAGTGCTTAAATCTTTAAATTAGTTAACGAATTTAAAATAACATGGAGGTTTGTCGCACGTGCGCTATACCATGAAACAAAAGCTATTTTCACTGCGCGATAGCTTTAAAATATATGACCAAAATGATGAGCTAGCATTTATTGCGAAAGGTGGCTTTTTTAGCATCCGCAAGGGACTTAGGTTGATGTTGCCCAATGAAACGGAAGTAGCGCGAATCAAGCAAAAGCTCATCGCGTGGAGGCCAACGTTTTATATTACCTTGGCAACAGGCGAGCGTTGTAAAATTAAAAAGTCTTTTTGGCCATTATTTACCAGTCGCTTTGTACTGACGACCCCTAAAGCAGAAGTGGTGGTTGATGGTGATTTGTTGTCGCATGAATATCAGTTTGTTGCCGCTGGAGAGCAGATAGCATATGTGTCAAAACGCTGGTTTAGTTTAGGTGATAGCTACGGCATTGATATTAAATATGAGGAAGACATTCCATTGATGCTGGCTGCCGTGGCAACCATTGATTTAGTCAATCACAATGATAATGGTGCCTTTGATAGCGACTAAAATTACAGGCATGGCTAATATCGAGGCGACAGGCTAGCGCTAATTTATCAGCCCAGCCTAACGCTTAAAATCGACCATTAAATTGGGATAAATTAGTGATAAGTTAGGCTTAATTTAGTTAGTGATATACATCATCACCAATAAAAAACCGAGTAGTAGGCCATTTAGCCCAAGAATATAGGCGAAGCCTTTTAACCCGTCTTTCGCGCTGTAGCCTTTTTGATTTAAGTACAACCACCAAATGCTACACATTAAAATAGGCAGCAAAAAAAATAATTTAATCATGTAGTTAATGCTTTTGTTTTTTTCTAATCATAGAGCAAATACCAGTGTTTGCCTACTTTGCTTTAGGCTTGTCTTGCGACGATTCATTTTGTTCAATTAACGCAGTTAGTGGCTTACGAATACTGTACAAGAACAGCAAACTCGGGATCACCATCATCGAAGTTAAGACAAAAAACAGCGCCCAGTTACCATCTAGCCAGTCGACAAATATGCCCGAGTATGAGCCTAGCATTACACGGCCAAAGGTACCCAGTGACGCCATCAAGGCATACTGACTGGCGGTAAAGCTTTTATTACACAATACCGATAAGAGGGCAACAAAGGCGACTGAGCCCCATGCTGAGGTAAAGCCATCAACAAAAACGGTCATGGCAAATAGCCACTTTACAGGCCCCATTACCGCCATCACAGAAAACAACAAGTTACTGGCTGACATGGCGATACCACCAATAAATAACCCTTTTAAAATCCCGTATCTAATCGTAAAAACACTGCCAATCAATGAAAAAACGATAGTTGTTCCCCAATTGATCAGTTTTGAGTAATAAGCAATATCTTCATTGGAAAAGCCGACTTCTCGATAAAACACGATCGACATTCTGCCAAGGTAGGCTTCTCCTAACTTAAATAGGAAAATAAACATCAAAATTGAAAAGGCTAAGCGCACACCGTTACGTTGGAAAAACTCTTGTATTGGCGCCACGAGTGTTGCCAGTAGCCATGCCGTTAGCGTTGAAATGCTATCGTTTGAGCGCGCAAGCCCAGTCGCTAGTACTGCATCTGTACGTGAATTTAACGCACGATTAAGTTTTGTCAGCTGACGGGCAAATAGGGCAATCATGGCAATAACACTAAAGGTGGCGATACCAAACTGGTATTGCTCTTTGATGAACTCAGGCCAGAGAGGGTAGCCAATATTGGCGTAAAGTATGGTCAGCATAATCAGGGGGAGCAGCAGTAAAATACCAACACTTTGGCTTTTGTAGCTGGGCAGTACCGTAAGGTAGGCTTGCTGAATTTGATTGAGCGTTTGCTCACGTTGACTCGTTGGCTCTTGCACCACAAGCGCTGTAATGGATAAAGCCGCCATCATTAGCGCTAACACCATAAATACTTCTGACCACTGCCAGTCAGGTGAGCTTGCCAAAATAAAAGGAATACTGCCAAGACCGGCGTAACCTGTCCACCAACCTGCTGTCGCCATGGCAGAGCCTGCAGCCATCAACTCGTTACTGTTATCGCTTGCTTGATTGAGAATATCGATTCGATAGGCGTCGATGGCAATATCTTGAGTCGCCCCGCTAATCGCCAAACACAAACCAAACAATGCCATCATAGAGAGTTGGCTAGCGGCATCAAGCGAGCTGAGCTGTAAGGTAAATAAACAAATCAGTAATTGTGTGGTGAATATCCAGCTTCGCCTCAAACCAAGCTTAGCTGTAAGCAATGGGATTTTGATACGATCGGCTAGCGGTGACCACAAAAAGTTAATGCTATAGGCAACAAAAATTAGACCAAATAAGCCAATGCTAGAGCGAGATAAGCCTTCGTCTTTCAGCCAGCCTGTCATGGCAGAGCCAATCATCACCCATGGGAAGCCACTGGCGATGCCAAAAAAGAAAACGGTAAGTAGACGACGGTCTTGAAAGTAGCGCAGAGATTGAAGTAGCGAGCGAGCGGGCATACGGCACAAGAGTAACTAATAGTGCGCTAAGCCTATCAAACTGTGGTAGCGGACAAAAGGAGTTATTTGGCCGCTAGGCTTTAGGGCTAATATTGAGGGCTAATGTTATGGGAAAAAGTTCGGAACTAAGGTTTGCGGCTAAGATTTGGAGTTAAAGGTTTCAGACTAGGGTAGTGGGCGCCAGCCAACGCAATCGATAGGATAGCTGCCTTTGCCAGCAAAGAAATCTAAGCAGGTGTTAATTTCACTTTTAAAAAACAAATCGGTGGTTAATGCTTGCGCGCCATGCAAGCTGATTTCATGTATCAAATGCCAGAATACCCGCTCTTTCGCATTGCTCGGTGTTTCATCACTGACACTATAAGTTGTCCACTCTTCCATGGTATCGACAATGAATTTGTCGAGCTCAGTATAATGAAGTGTTCGCTCAATCACGGCGCTAATGTAAGCTCTGATTTGCTTTATTTTTTCATTGATAAACTGCTCAATTATCATGATGGTTACTCTTGCCAACGATGGAAATTTATTTAAAAAGCCACTAAAAGCTCTCGGCTCGATAATGATTATTATTTAACTTAGTTATTGACCAACATTGAGCTGTTGTCAAAGAATTGGGTTAAATTATCATATTAATCTGACACTTGTCAGATGTAAAAGTTTGATAGGTATGAACTTTTTTTATAGCCCTGCTAAAATTATGGAAATATAAGCAGCAAGTGTTGTCACTGGTTACGCAAATTAGCGAGAGTGCTTAGTCGGGGTAGCAAGGTTAGGTACTTTGGTTAGGTAGTTAGGTGAAGATATTTAGCAGAAAGGTTAGCAGAAAGGTGAATTGGCACGACTGGGTGAAATGATCAGGAGGTATAACTCAGGTAAGTACCCAGCTGAACATTATCAGATAAACCAGCTAGGCAATGTTGCAATGTAGCCGCTAGCTGGTTGATAGTCAGTTATTCAGAGTTGAGGTTTTTCTAGCTTGTCTTTGCGATGCATTACTCTGCTGGTAATAAGGTCGCTTTGATAAGCATAATTGGCTCAACAGGCACATCGTCCCAGCCCATCATTTCATTGTACTCTGTCGCTGAACTGCCCATTGCTTGCACAACTTCCATCCCTTCAACAACATTACCAAAAACCGCATAGCCCCATTGCCGGCCAGGATCTAAATTGGTGTTATCTGCTAAATTAAAGAAGAACTGGCGATTAGCGGTATGAGGGCGATTTTCTTTCGCCATAGCGATAGTGCCTTCTTCATTTTTTAGCCCGTTACCGGCTTCATTGACAATATCTGGCAAGGTTTTTAAATGCGTGAAGTCTTTATCATAACCGCCACCTTGGACAATAAAATCTTCGATAACTCGGTGAAAAATCGTGTTGTCGAAATCGCCTTGAACCACGTAAGTTAAAAAGTTATCCACAGTGACAGGGGCTTTGATGCGATCAAGCTCGACGATAATGTCACCTTTGCTGGTTTCCAACTTTACTTTCGGGAAGAGGTTGTCTGGGTCAATTGCCAAATTCTTTGCGTTAGCAAATGCGCTAATGAGTAGCAAAGTAGTGGCAAGCAATATATTTTTCATCGATAGTCCTTGGCTGATATCAGTTTCTTGTTTTAGGTTGCTTTTCTTGTTTTAGTTGTTTTGCATAAATGCAATTAGCTCTGGGTTGTTAGCAAGCTCACTAATAACCTTACCAAGCTGCTGATTTAAGTCGCGCTCCAATACAGCGATATCGGCCTTGATAGGACCATTGCTGTTACCTTTGGAAGTCAACACTTGGCTGTAGGTCTTATCCCCTTTATTGATGTTGACTAGCAGGCGAATTTCACTACTAGCTTGGTATTTCACCATCGATTGTTGAACGCTAACCAAGGCTTTTTCAATCGACACTTTCATTTGTGTTACGCCACCTTGCGTGCTCAGCCCTTGTGCATTGAGATACTGGCTTAAGCTTGCGCTTAAGGAGTCAGATAGCGACTGCGCTGGCGAGAATAATTCAGCAGGTTTGTCTTTGCGCAAAATTTGAATCAAGTGGTTACTTGGTCGTAAATCAACTACAGCTAACGATATATTGTTACCGCTGTAAATAGGCATGGCTGCTTGGCTTATCTGTGGCGCGACAATAACCTGTGAGGGTGGTGTCGCACAGGCGCCTAGCAAAGTAACAAATGAAACACTCAAAATGGTGCGATAGGAATTAGTTTTTACCGCTTTGCTGCTATTTCTTGCGGCTTTGCTCGCTTTGGCATTGGGCAAACTGCTCATAGAAAAGCAATGCGTAATAACTGAAGAGATGGCTGAAAAGTAAGACACTAATTGCTCCTTAACGTTTGATACTCGAGAGAACCACGAATTTTTTATTACTCGCAATGGTTTTGCAGTTCGAGAATACCCGCTGTAATTTAATATGGTAACCCAGTTGTCGATTGCCAATAATGCGCAGTTCGCCACCTGGTTTCAATACGCGTTTTGCATCATTAAACATCTGCCATGCAATATGGTCTGTGGTGGCATGCTGTTGGTGAAATGGTGGATTGCAAACAATTACATCGGCACTGTTGTCGGCTTCTGTTGTTAGGCAATCGTCGGCGCTAAAACGACACTGTGAAAGCAGCTCTGGCAAGTTTTCAGCAATGTTTTGCTCGGCGCTGGCAACCGCCATAAATGACTCATCTTTAAAGGTGATATGCGCAGCAGGTTGCTGAGCTAATAGGGTTAAACCTAAAACACCATTACCACAGCCAAGATCGACCACCTGTTGATTCGCTTTTACCTCAGGTAAATGCTCTAGTAAAAAACGTGCACCGATATCTAAACTCTCACGGGAAAACACCCCAGCCATATTGTGAATATTCATCACTAGCTCATTGTGTGCTAGCGACCATTGGCAATCTTGATGCGCTAAGGTGTTGTGAGTTTTCTCAAGCTGAGCAAAGACCAGTCGAGATTTTTTCTTGGCTAATGAGGTGGTCGTAGTTCCTAAAAACTTTTCGAATAGCTTGAGCGTTGAGCTGTGAATATCTTTAGCTTTTGCTCCAGCAATAAAGGTTGGCGTGCTAGCGTGATACGTATTTGCTATCAAGCTCAACTGGTAACTCAGCTGCGCATTACTTTTAGGAATACGATAAAGAATAACATCAACATTTGTTGGTAATTTATCTAACGAGCTTAGCAACTGAACATTATTCGTGTTTAGTTCGTTTTCTTCTAGGTTGTATTGGCTGCCTTGTTGAGCCAGATAAGAATCACTGACGCTAAAGACTTGTTGATCAGTAAGGTTACAGGCGAGTGCGCCAAAACTGTCGTTAAAAACTAGCACCGTTTTGTTGCCTGCCAGTAAGTTTTGCTCTTGGCAATGGGACAGTAAATATTCGTCAGTGGCGTCCCAAGCTTGTAGGCTGCGGTTGACCTGCTTTACGGGGAAACGTGACAAGCGAAGCGGCTTATCTTCGAAAAAAAATGGGCTGTGCATCATATGTAGTGACAATTTCGTGGCAGCAAGCAGCAACTAATTGCGCTGTTTGGGTTAGTCAAAAGTGCTAGTATTGTCGCAAATTCACGAGCCATCAGCCAAGTGAAAATGTACTGTATTGTTGCGTTTGTGCTGTCGCCTTTGTGCTGTTGCGCTTGTGCTAAGCACTTTCGCTCATCATAGTGACTAACTGAACGTTATCGAGGTTTATTATTAACATTACTGCCCCCAATGCCACGTTGATCTTTGAGCCGCAGTTCTATGGAATGCAACAAGCACAACAGCTTTTTGAACAACTGTACCAAGAGCTTGCATGGCGACAGGATGATATTTTTGTTTATGGCCGCCAAATTACTATTCCGCGTCTACAAGCTTGGTACGGTGACAACCAACAAGCCTACACATATTCTGGGCTGACATTAAATGCTCTACCTTGGACATCGACCTTAGCGCAAGTTAAACAAGCAGTAGAGGCCTACAGTGGTTGTTCTTTTAATAGCTGTTTAGCTAACTTGTATCGCGATGGTAATGATAGTGTGAGCTGGCACAGTGATGATGAAGCGGAATTAGGCATAAACCCCGTGATCGCTTCTGTTTCACTGGGGGCGAAACGCGACTTTCAGCTAAAGCACAAAGCGCAAAGTGAAAAACTGACCGTGCCTTTAAATAGCGGTAGTTTGTTAATGATGGCGGGCGAAACTCAGCATTATTGGCAGCATTGTATCGCCAAATCAAAGCGCGTAAAATCGCCGCGCATTAACTTAACCTTTCGGCAAATTGTAGTGCCGTAGCGCTTTATCTTGGCATCAGAGCAGCGTGTTGTTCGCTCAGACAAAAGCTGAAACTAAATTGCCTTGTCTGCTAGTAAGTTAATTGTCTTTGGTGCATTTCAAACACCAAACGGCTGGCACTTAAAGCGGGACAAACTAGACTTAGAGTAAACACGTACTCGCTAACAAAGGTGAAAAATAAAATAAAAACAGTGTATTACCATTGTTTGTTTACTAAGGGAAAAAATATGAATATAGCAACAACAATCGAGCAAAAATTGCTTTCAGCCTTCTCTCCATTGCATTTAGATGTGGTTAATGAAAGCCATCAACACAATGTTGCGCCAGGTAGTGAATCCCATTTTAAAGTGATTATTGTTTCTAAGAATTTTGAAGGCGAACGCTTAATCAAACGCCACCGAGCGATCAATCAAGTACTCGCAACTGAGCTGTCTGAGCATATCCATGCCTTAGCTCTGCATACCTATACGGAAAAGGAGTGGCAAGACTATTACGCCGACAACGTTCCGCTTTCACCTGCTTGTCTTGGTGGCAGCAAACGCTAAATAAAGCCATCAATGTCCGACAAACTTAATCAATTAAAAACAAACGAGTAACCCAATAATCTCGTTTGTTTTACCTTTCTTTTCTGTTATTACTAACCTGACATAAACGTCGATAGCTAATTTCGACGCCTTACTAAAATTATAAAAAACACAAAATGTGTAACGCTGTTAGCGCCTTACTGTATGCACTTTGGCGTAAAGTGGTGGTTCCCATTAATAATAAATAGATAGGGAGTAAGAAGGGGAGATGAACGGCTTAACGGTGCTTTTGGCTATGATTGATCGTATAACTGCCGGTTTTGGCGCGGTTATTCGGTGGCTAACCTTGTTGATGGTGGTGCTCACCTTTGCCATTGTTGTGTTGCGTTATGGATTCAATGTTGGCTGGATTGCCATGCAAGAGTCTGTACTTTATCTCCACGGCTTAGTGTTTATGTTAGGTGCAGCCTACACCTTAAAAGCTGATGGCCATGTTCGGGTGGATATTTTCTACCAAGGTTACACTGCCAAACAAAAAGCGCTGGTTAACCTAATGGGCACGCTAATCTTGTTACTCCCTGTGGTTATTTTTGTTTTTATCGTCAGTTTCGATTACATCTTAACGTCTTGGCGCATTGCCGAAAAATCGTCTGAAGCCGGTGGCCTACCTTTTGTTTATCTCAGTAAAGCCTATCTCTGGTTATTTGCCATAACGCTTGGCTTACAAGGGCTAGCTGAGATTATTCGCAATTTAAAGACGCTGTTAAGTGGTGAGTCAGAGCGCGAGCAATCAGATGGCAACAGTGATACACAATCACAAAGCCACCAAGGGGATAAATTATGATGAGTTATATCCCTTTATTGATGTTTGTGTGCGTTTGCCTGATTTTACTTATTGGCTATCCCGTTGCGTTAACACTAGCGGGTGTCGCTTTAATTTTTGCTGGCTTTGGCGTCGCCACTGGAGTCTTTGAACCTTTATTTCTGAATGCTTTACCAAGTCGATTATATGGTGTGATAAACAATCAAACCTTGCTGGCCGTGCCACTTTTTGTGTTTATGGGGGCAATGCTGGAGCGAGCGAAAATTGCGGAAAACTTATTAACGGCAATGTCGCTATTAATGGGGCGCTTTCATGGTGGTTTAGCTATTGCGGTCACGTTAGTGGGGATGTTGCTGGCGGCCAGTACCGGTATAGTTGGCGCGACAGTCGTTACTATGGGGTTATTATCACTGCCGACAATGCTTAAGCGCGGCTACGATCCTAAGTTCTCAACAGGTATTATTTGCGCAACAGGGACACTTGGACAAATTATTCCTCCATCGATAGCATTGGTGTTATTGGGGGATGTGCTCTCTAGTGCCTACCAGCAGGCGCAGCTAAAAATGGGGATCTTCAGCCCAGAAACTGTGTCGGTAGGAGAACTTTTCGCTGGTGCAGTCGTTCCTGGATTGTTACTCGTTGCACTTTATATTGGCTATTGCCTTGCGGTTGCCATTTTTAATCCTAAAGCTGCGCCGAAAGTTGCGAAAGAAGATATTGCTGAATTGGATCAGCAGCAATCGCTGAGCCGATTGATGTTAACTGCCCTGTTACCACCACTGTTTTTGATTATTGCGGTGTTAGGTTCAATATTATTTGGTTTTGCAACGCCCACTGAAGCGGCGGGGGTGGGCGCTATGGGCGCTTTGTTATTGGCTTTGATACAAGGTCAATTAAGCAAGGCCAACTTGCAAGCTGTAATGGACAGCACAGTTAAAATAACCTCTATGGTGTTTTTGATTTTAATTGGCGCTAGCCTGTTTTCTTTGGTGTTTCGCGGCTTCGGCGGTGAAGAGCTGGTGCATGGCTTTTTCCAGCAAATGCCCGGTGGTGTGCTTGGCGCGACATTAATTGTCATGCTGGTGATTTTTTTACTGGGCTTTATTCTCGATTTTATTGAAATCACTTTTGTTGTCATTCCAATCGTTGCGCCAGTGCTATTAATGATGGGGCTAGACCCAATTTGGCTTGGGATCATGATTGCGATTAACCTACAAACCTCCTTCTTAACGCCACCTTTTGGCTTTGCGCTGTTTTATTTGCGCGGTGTTGCCGATAAAGTAGTCAAAACAGCAGACATTTATCGCGGCGTAATTCCGTTTATTGCAATTCAACTGTTACTGCTGATTATTTTGGCAATCTGGCCACATTTGGTAACTTGGCTGCCTCAAATAATGTATGGCTAATGTGCGGCTAAAAGCTAATGTACGGCAGACATAAGGTTAATATAAAAACTAAAACAAGGACAAAACATGCAGCGTATTCTCTCTTATTTCTTCTCTAGTATCTTGTTAGTGGTATTGCTTGCTGGGTGCGGTGAGCAAGCAAAAACAACTTCATCCTCACAGAGCGTCGATACGCAGCAAACTTTCCAATGGAAAATGGTGACCTCTTGGCCGAAAAACTTTCCCGGTTTAGGTGTTGCGCCAGAGAAATTCGCTGCAATGGTTGGCGAAATGAGCGATGGCCGATTAACTATCCAAGTTTATGGTGCTGGCGAGCTAGTGCCAGGGTTTGAAGTATTCGATGCGGTTTCACAAGGTACAGTCCAAATGGGGCACTCAGGCTCGTATTACTGGAAAGGTAAAATTCCAGCGTCACCTATTTTTGGCGCTATTCCATTTGGTATGACAGCAACCGAACTAAACGCTTGGTTACATCATGGTGGTGGTCTTGAACTATGGCAAGAACTCTACAAACCATTCGGCATCATTCCGCTGGCAGGTGGTAATTCAGGAGCGCAGTTTGCAGGTTGGTTTAAAAAAGAAATCAATTCTATGGCAGACTTAGAAGGTTTGAAAATGCGTATTCCCGGCCTTGGTGGGGAAGTGCTAAAACGCGCTGGTGCAATTCCAGTCACATTAACGGGCGGTGAAATATTCTCGTCATTGCAAAGCGGTGCGATAGATGCCACTGAATGGGTTGGCCCATACAATGATTTAGCTTTCGGCTTTTATCAAGCGGCTGAATATTACTACTCATCAATTTGGCATGAACCAGGCACAGGCTTAGAGTTTCTGATCAATGAAAAAGCGTTTTCAGCGCTGCCAAAAGACTTACAAAAAATAATTGAAGTCGCGGCTAGAGCGGTTAATGAAGACACGCTAGATGAATACAATGCCCGCAATAATGCGGCAATGCAGACGTTAATTGAAAAACACAATGTTCAAATGCGCACCTTGCCAGAGTCCGTGTTGGCAGGCTTAAAAGCGCATACTGATGACGTAATTAACGAGCAAATTGCGGCGGACAAAGATTTTGCACGTGTTTGGCAATCGTACAGTGAATTTATGGCGTCTATTCGCCAATATCACGATAAAACGTTAAAGCAATACTTAAACAATCGATAAGCGCAACAGTCCTAAATAACTTATTGAAAATTGCTGCTCGTACCTCTTTTACTGTAAAGACAGGTACACTAGGCAGCAATTTTAAAAATAATGATTAGAACAAGGTTAACAAAGGTTTCTTATGGTTATTCAACCGAAAATTCGTGGCTTTATTTGTACAAATGCCCACCCAACAGGCTGTGCAGCTCATGTTGAAGAGCAAATCGCCTATGTAAAAAGTCAAACGCAAGCAGCGCAAAAACCAAAGAATGTGTTAGTGATTGGCGCCTCAACAGGTTACGGCTTAGCGTCGCGCATTACCGCAGCATTTGGCAATGGTGCAAAAACCTTAGGCGTATTTTTTGAAAAACCACCAACAGAAAAGAAAACAGCCAGTGCTGGTTGGTACAATACTGCGGCTTTTCAAAAAGCGGCAGATGAAGCGGGTTTATGGTCAAAAAACATTAATGGTGATGCGTTTTCTCACGAAATTAAAGCGAAAACCATTGAAACAATTAAAGCAGATTTAGGCCAAGTAGATTTAGTGATTTACTCACTTGCATCGCCGCGTAGAACCGATCCTGATACGGGCGAAGTATACTCTTCAACGTTAAAGCCAATTGGCGAAACAGTGACAACTAAAAACTTAAACACGTCAAAACGTGTGGTTGACGAGGTTACGGTTGAACAAGCGAATGATGCTGAAATTCAAGGTACCATTGATGTCATGGGCGGTGCTGACTGGGAACTGTGGATCAAGGCATTAGGCGATGCTGGTGTGTTAGCCGAAGGCTTCAAAACAACAGCTTACACTTACATTGGTAAAAAATTAACTTGGCCAATCTACGGGCATGCCACTATAGGTAAAGCGAAAGAAGATTTAGATCGCGCTGCCAAAGCGATTAATACATCGACAGCGAGCCTAGCTGGTCAAGCTTACGTGACTTCATTAAACGCTGTGGTTACGCAAGCGAGTTCTGCAATTCCAATTATGCCGCTTTATATCTCAGCCATGTTTAAAGTGATGAAAGGCGATGGCAGCTACCAGGGCTGCATTGAACAGATTCAAGATCTTTTCCGTGAGAACCTGTACGGTGACTCACCGCGTTTAGATGAGGCTGGCCGCTTAAGCCAGAACTACAAAGAGCTAGAAGATAGCGTGCAAGATCGCGTGCAAGCGATTTGGGATAAAGTTGAAACAGAGACAATCGACGAGCTAACCGACTATGTGGGTTATCACCAAGAGTTCTTGAAGCTGTTCGGTTTTGGGGTTGAGGGTGTTGATTACGACGCAGATGTTAGCCCATTGGCTGAGATTAACCATCTGAGTTAACTACTGATATTTTAAGTGTCTGAAAAAGCCAGCTATTTCACTAGCTGGTTTTTTTATGGGCAGCATATTTTAATATCTTGACTAGAATTTAACCTGAGTCGGCCGTTGTTTACGTATATTTGTTACGAAAAGTGACGAGCGCGGATAGCATAATACTCTTTTTTCGTGCTAAAATTCGCCGCTGAAATTTTTAACTTAAGTCTGGTGGCTAATAACTTTTGTTGAAATTATCTGCTGATAATCTATTGATTTTCGTCGGGTAGTCGATGCAAAGGCTGTGAAACCACTGAAATACACTGAAATCACTTAACGATAAGCGTGCTTAGCAAGATTATTGTTAGCTGGTTTTTATACTCCCGTCAAAGTAGTGCAAGTGTTTATGATTACAATCAAAAAAGGTCTGGATGTTCCTGTACAGGGTGCTCCCCAGCAAGTAATCCATGATGGTCCGTCCATCAAAACCGTTGCAACATTGGGTGAAGAGTTTGTGGGCATGCGCCCTACTATGCACGTCAAAGTAGGCGACCGTGTTAAAAAAGGTCAGGTACTTTTTGAAGATAAAAAGAACCATGGCGTTAAATTCACAGCTCAAGCAGCCGGTGTTGTTACCGAGATTAACCGTGGCGAGAAGCGTGTTTTGCAATCCGTTGTTATTGAAATCAATGGCGACGAGCAAGAAACCTTCAACAGCTACTCAGCTAATGAACTTGCGTCAATTGCACGCGAAGATGTTGTTGCTAACCTAGTCAACTCAGGTTTATGGACAGCATTGCGTACTCGTCCATACAGTAAAATCCCTGCGATTGATGCTGTACCGGCAGCAATTTTCGTTAGTGCCATGGATACCAATCCATTAGCAGCGAACCCAGAAGTTATTATTAACGAGCAAACAGAAGCGTTCAAACAAGGTTTAGTGGTACTTAGCCGCTTAACTGAAGGTGAAGTGTTCGTATCAAAAGCTCCTGGCGCTAATATTCCAACGAATGCTAACGAAGTGGTTACCGAATTTGCCGGTAAACACCCTGCAGGCCTTGTTGGTACTCATATTCACTTCCTTAAGCCTGTTGGTGCTGACAAGTTTGTTTGGCACTTAAACTACCAAGACGTTATCGCTTTTGGTCAGTTATTCACTACAGGTCAACTAAACAGTAACCGCGTTGTTTCTTTCGCTGGTCCTGCGGCCAAAAAGCCTAGCTTAGTGCGCACAGTACTAGGTGCTAACATTAATGAGTTAGCTGCTGGTGAAACTACTGACGGTGAAGTGCGTTTAGTGTCTGGCTCTTTATTACAAGGTCAAACAGCAAAAACCGTTCACGGTTACTTAGGCCGTTACCACAACCAAGTGGTTGCTTTACTTGAAGGTCGTGAAAAAGAATTCATCGGTTACATGTACCCAGGTCCGAACAAGTTCTCGGTTACTCGCGCATACATGTCGCACTTCTTTAAAGGTAAGTTGTTTAACATGACAACCACCACTAATGGTTCAAACCGTGCCATGGTGCCAATTGGTAACTATGAGCGTGTGATGCCATTAGATATTTTACCGACCTTATTACTACGCGATTTAGCCGCGGGTGATACTGACAGTGCACAGCAGTTAGGTGCGCTAGAGCTAGACGAAGAAGATTTAGCGTTATGTACATTTGTTTGCCCAGGCAAAACAGATTACGGCGTATTACTTCGTGACTGCCTGACGACGATTGAGAAGGAAGGTTAGACATGGGCTTAAAAACGTTTATTGAAGATATTGAGCCGCATTTTGAAAAAGGCGGTAAACACGAGAAGTGGTTTGCCCTATACGAAGCCGTAGCGACGGGTTTATTTACCCCAGGTTACGTCACCAAAGGCAAAACTCACATTCGTGACAGCATCGACTTAAAACGCATTATGATCACTGTGTGGTTAGCGGTTTTCCCTGCGATGTTCTTTGGTATGTACAACATCGGTTTCCAAGCCGTTGAAGCACTACAAGCAGGTTATGCATTACCTGATTCATGGCAAGTTGGTTTATTCCAAATGCTAGGTGGTGAGCTAACAGCAAACGCTGGCTGGTTTACTATGATGCTGTACGGCGCTTGTTTCTTCCTACCAATCTACGCAACGACGTTCATCGTTGGTGGTTTCTGGGAAGTGTTATTCGCGGCAGTGCGTAAGCACGAAGTAAACGAAGGGTTCTTCGTAACTTCAATTCTATTTGCCTTGATTTTGCCTGCTTCAATTCCATTGTGGCAAGTGGCTATCGGTATTACTTTTGGTGTGGTAATCGCTAAAGAAATCTTCGGTGGTACAGGTAAAAACTTCTTAAACCCAGCATTAGCGGGTCGTGCTTTCTTATTCTTCGCTTACCCAGCGGAAATCTCAGGTGACGCAGTATGGGTTGCTGTTGATGGTTTCTCTGGTGCGACGCACTTAGCAGCGGGCGCAGCAGCACAAGTAGGCGCAATTGACTACAGCATGAACCAAGCATGGTTCGACGCATTCTGGGGCTTTATTCCTGGCTCTATGGGTGAAGTGTCTACTGCCGCTATTTTAGTTGGTGGTGCATACATTCTTTACAAAGGTATTGCCTCATGGCGTATCGTATTAAGTGTATTCCTAGGTATGGCGGTAACAGCAACGCTATTTAACATGATTGGTAGCGATACTAATGCTATGTTTGCAATGCCTTGGTACTGGCACTTAGTGGTTGGTGGTTTCGCGTTCGGTATGATGTTTATGGCTACAGACCCGGTAACTATGTCATTTACTAACACAGGTAAATACTGGTTCGGTGCCTTAGTTGGTGTCATGGTTGTACTAGTACGTGTGGTTAACCCAGCGTTCCCTGAAGGTATGATGCTAGCGATTTTATTTGCTAACTTATTCGCGCCACTATTTGACTACTTTGTAGTGCAAGCCAATGTTAAACGGAGGATCGCACGTGTCAGCTAATAAAGAAACTTTTGGCAAAACGGTCGGCTTCGTTTTAGCGGTATGTATTGTTTGTGCAGCGGTTGTATCAACAGCAGCGGTTGGCTTAAAACAAAAGCAAATCGACAACAAAGCACTTGATCAACAAACTAAGATCTTAGAAGCCGCTGGTATTTTGCCAGAGAAAGTGAATAAGAGCTCAGTGAACAGCACCTTCGATCAATTCGTGGAAGCGAAAATGATCGACCTTGACTCAGGTGAGTATATTGACGGTAACCCTGAGTTGTTTGACGAGCGTCGCAACTCTCGTGATGCGCAAAAATCTGACAAGCCTGAAAATGATATCGCCGGTATCAACCGTCGCTCTCACGACGCTGTTGTTTACTTAGTACGTAACGGTGCTGGGGAAGTTGAAACTGTAGTACTACCAATCGTAGGTTCTGGTTTATGGGACTTAATGTTTGGTTACGTTGGTCTTGAAGCTGACTTAAACACAGTGAAAAACGTAATCTACTCTGATCACAAAGAAACTCCGGGCCTAGGTGCGGAAGTAATGAATCCTAAGTGGATCGCTATGTGGCCAGGTAAGAAAATTTACGGAGAAGGTGATGTTGTTAAAGCAAACCTTGTAAAAGGTGGCGCTAAATCTGGCGACATGCACGGTGTTGATGCGTTATCTGGTGCGACATTAACCAGTAACGGCGTAACACGCACACTGCAATTCTGGTTTGGTGAAGAAGGTTACTTGCCTTACATCAAGAAAAATCGCGGAGGGCTTAACTAATGGCTTCTGAAGCTAAAAAGGTATTAACTACCCCGATCGTAGACAACAACCCAATTGCCTTACAGGTATTAGGTATTTGTTCTGCGTTAGCGGTAACTAGCTCAATGGCAAATGCGTTAGTAATGACCTTAGCGGTTGTTTTCGTAACGGCATTTTCTAACTTATTTATCTCTATTATCCGTAACCACATTCCATCAAGTGTACGTATTATCGTGCAAATGGCGATTATCGCGTCATTGGTAATCGTGGTTGATCAGGTACTAAAAGCGTTCTCATACCAATTATCGAAAGAACTTTCGGTATTCGTTGGTTTGATTATTACTAACTGTATCGTGATGGGCCGTGCTGAAGCTTTCGCGATGAAAGAAAAGCCAGGTGTGAGCTTTATGGATGGTATCGGTAACGGTTTAGGTTACGGCTTTATCCTAATTACCGTGGCTTTCTTCCGTGAATTATTAGGTTTCGGTACCTTATTTGGTATTGAAATCCTACCGTTAATTCAAAACGGTGGTTGGTACCAAGCGAACGGTTTATTAGTACTACCATTCTCGTCATTCTTCATTATTGGTTTAATCATCTGGGCAATTCGCCAGTGGAAACCAGAGCAGGTTGAGAAGGACTAAGCACGATGGAACATTATTTATCACTTTTAGTTAAAACAATTTTCATCGAGAACATTGCGTTATCTTTCTTCCTTGGGATGTGTACTTTCCTAGCGGTATCTAAGAAAGTTAGCACGGCGATTGGTCTTGGTGTGGCGGTAGTTGTGGTACTAGGTATTGCGGTACCTGCTAACCAAATTATCTACCAAGCAATCTTGGCTCCGGGTGCATTAGATGCAGTGTTGGGTATTACTGATCCAACTGAGTCTATCGACTTAAGCTTCTTATCATTCATTACCTTTATCGGTGTGATCGCGGCATTAGTACAAATTCTAGAGATGGTTTTAGATAAGTACTTCCCGCCGTTATACAACGCGTTAGGTATCTTCCTACCGTTAATTACAGTGAACTGTGCGATTTTTGGTGCCGTATCTTTTATGGTTGCCAAGAACCTAACTTTAGGTGAGTCTGTAGTTTACGGTATCGGTTCAGGTATTGGTTGGGCATTAGCGATTGTTTTACTTGCGGGCTTACGCGAGAAAATGAAGTACTCTGATGTGCCAGACGGCCTTAAAGGTTTGGGTATCACGTTTATTACCGCTGGATTGATGGCTTTCGGCTTTCTATCTTTCGGTGGTATTTCGTTGTAATAAGATTAATGCAGAAGGTGAAGCGTTTAGCTAAGCCTTCTCAAGATAAGTGCTAAGGAAAAGTCGATGGAAATTATTCTCGGCGTATCGATGTTTACAGCAATTGTTGTTGCACTTGTTTTGGTAATTTTATTTGCCAAATCTAAGTTAGTATCAACGGGCGATGTAACCATCTCAATTAACGGTGACCCAGAAAAAGCGGTAACAGCAGGTGCTGGTGGCAAACTTCTGGGCGTATTAGCTGACCAAGGTATTTTCGTACCGTCAGCGTGTGGTGGCGGTGGTACTTGTGGCCAGTGTCGTGTACACGTTCATTCAGGTGGTGGCGATATTCTACCAACTGAATTAGGTCACATTACTAAGCGTGAAGCGAAAGAAGGCTGTCGTTTATCATGTCAGGTTGCGGTTAAGCAAGACATGGACATTGAACTTGAAGAAGAAATCTTCGGTGTTCAGCAGTGGGAATGTACTGTTGTTTCTAACGACAACAAAGCAACCTTCATCAAGGAGCTTAAACTAGCTATCCCTGATGGTGAGTCTGTACCTTTCCGTGCCGGTGGTTACATTCAAATTGAAGCACCAGCGCATCACGTGAAATACAAAGACTTCGATATTCCAGAAGAATATCGTGGTGACTGGGAGCGTTTTGGCTTCTTCGATATTGAATCGAAAGTTGACACAGACACGCTTCGTGCCTACTCAATGGCGAACTACCCAGAAGAAGAAGGTATTATTATGTTGAACGTGCGTATCGCTACGCCGCCGCCTAATAACCTATCTTTACCTGCGGGTAAAATGTCATCGTTTATCTGGAGCTTAAAAGCTGGCGATAAAGTGACTATCTCAGGTCCATTCGGTGAATTCTTCGCGAAAGACACTGACAACGAGATGGTATTTATCGGTGGTGGTGCTGGTATGGCGCCAATGCGCTCTCACATTTTCGATCAGCTTAAGCGTCTTAACTCTAAGCGTAAGATCTCTTTCTGGTACGGTGCGCGTTCATTACGTGAAATGTTCTATGAAGATGATTTCAATGGCTTAGCGGCTGAAAACGAGAACTTTGACTGGCATGTTGCCTTGTCAGATCCGCAACCAGAAGATAACTGGGATGGTATGACTGGCTTCATTCACAACGTTCTTTATGAAAACTATTTACGTGATCATGAAGCACCTGAAGATTGTGAATACTACATGTGTGGTCCACCAATGATGAATGCAGCGGTTATCGGCATGCTGAAAGATCTTGGTGTGGAAGATGAAAATATCTTACTTGACGACTTCGGTGGTTAAGATATTTTCCAAGGTTCGCTAGCGAGTGATTTAGTGATCTAGCTAGCAACCTAATAAAGAGCGGCATTAGCCGCTCTTTTTGTATCAATCGACATATTTTAGGGTTTATAAAATGAAGTTTAAGCTTGTTATAACAACTTTGCTTGTATCAGTATTTACCTTGCTACTTGCTGGCTGTTTTCCTGCGCCGTCAGAAGATGCTAAACAGGAATTTCATTTGCAAGGCCGTACCATGGGCACTACTTACAATATCAAAGTTGTGGCCAAGCAAGCGCAGTATGACTTAGCTCAATTACAGCAAGATATAGACGCAGCCTTAGTAGAAGTGAATAATCAGATGTCTACGTATCAGCAAGACTCTGAAATCACAGTATTCAACAATAGCCAAGGTAGCGAGCCAACCGTCATTTCAACAGGCTTTAGAACTGTTGTTAGCGAGGCGTTGAGGTTAGGTGATATCACCGATGGCATGCTAAATGTGACAGTAGGGCCATTAGTTAACTTATGGGGTTTTGGTCCTGACTTAAAACCTGAAAAAGTGCCTTCAGCAGAAGAACAGGCCGCAGCATTTGCCCGTATTGGGTTAGATAAGTTGTTGTTGACTGAACAGGGCTTAGCGAAAACGCAAGCAGACCTTTATTTAGATTTATCGACCATTGCCAAAGGTTGGGGTGTTGATGTTGTTGCTGATTTACTTGAACGCAAAGGCATTCAAAACTACTTGGTAGAAATTGGCGGTGAAATGCGCCTCAAAGGTTTTAAAGCCAATGGTACCTTGTGGCATATCGCGGTAGAAAAACCAATCACCACAGAACGTAGCGTGCATCAAGTGATCGTGCCGCAAGACAATGCCGTAGCCACCTCAGGTGATTACCGCAACTATATTGAAGTTGATGGTAAGCGTTACTCGCATATTATTAATCCTAAAACGGGTAAGCCGATTGATCATCGCTTAGTGTCGGTAACTGTGATTCATCCGTCTTCAATGACAGCAGATGGCTTATCGACAGCCATTATGGTAATGGGGCCAGAAAAAGGTTTAGCTTTCGCAGAACAACATGATTTAGCGGTAATGATGATCAGTAAAACCGATAAAGGTTTTGAAGAGATCAACACTAAGAAGTTTATGCCGTTTTTAAAATAGGCAGTCAGTAAACTAGTCAGTTAGTCTGTTAGATTGCTTTTTAAAAGTGGTATTAAATAGTTATAAGCGCAACATCGCTGAACATGGTGTTGATGTAACAAATGCGGTAAAATCGCACTGTTTTTAAGTTTTGAAATAGTTCAGTGAGACATGCTGGGCTATTGGGCACAACCGATTGCTTGGGTTAGCTTGGAATTATTATGACATTATTTTTAATTACGCTTGGTTTCTTTTTGTTAGTCGTTGCTGGAATGGCGGTGGGCTATATCTTCCAGCAAAAATCATTGGCGGGCAGCTGCGGTGGTTTAGGCTCATTAGGGATCGATAAAGCCTGTAACTGTGATAACCCTTGCGAAAAGCGCCAAGAGCGCGAGCGCAAAGCCGCGTTAGCAAAAGATAGTATTGATATTAAAATTATATAAACTGCTGGTTTTTAAAATGATTAATAGGTCGCATTAGCGGCCTTTTTTATACCTGTCGAATAATCATAACATCTTGGCTGATCACAAATAATCGGCCATCAATCACATAAGGCTTTAGTGACCTTGTTGTTTTTTCAATTTTTAGTATGGTGAAAGGGTATTTCCAACTAGGAAGGCTAACTAAGAAGGGAAAAAATAAGTTTAATGCTAATTGTTACTTGTACTCTGGCATTTCAAGCCAAGGCGAGTAAATTAACAGAATGTAATACCGACACTTGTGCTGAGTATTTTAAACAATATCAAGCAGCGGCAACGCGTGGTCATGCCGGTGCTATGAGCTTGTTGGGTCAGCTTTATCAAGCGGGTTATGGTACAGAAGCTAATATCAAAAAAGCACTGCATTATTATAAGAAAGCAGCAAAAGGCGGCGATATTGCCGCTCACTATAAAGCAGGTCTTATTTATCTCAGTGACCCAGGTTTCAAAGACTTAAACAAAGGTGTCCGTTACCTAGAAACCGCTGCCAGAAAAAATTATAAAAACGCGAATTTTTTACTAGGTATTGCTTACCTAAGTAAAGGTTTTGGTTTGCACGACTTGGTAAAAGCAGATAGCTATCTAGCCAAGTCTTATCAAGACAATCACCCTGATATGCCTGCTGTGATTGAGCTAATTCAGACATCACAGCCTATCACTGCGGAAAACTTTCCTGACCTTTCCCTAGCATTAGCTAACCAACCCTTGGCTAAAAATGAAAATGGCCGCTTGGTATGGCCACATGATGAAACTGAAGTTATTACTATTACTTCGCCGCCGATAGAAGAGGTGCTAACCGAGCAACTAGTGCTCTATCGACGCCCTGCCAAAGCGTTGGGCTCACGGTTACCAAACAGTCAGTGTAAAAATCAATTTGGGTGTTACTCTACTAGTGGTGCAGAAGGGCTGCTAGATTTTCCCTTCATCCGGTTCTAGCTCTATAGCAAATTACTCGCTTTGGCTTTTAGATAGAGCCTAACTGTATTAATATACAGTTAGGCTCTGTTTTTATGCTTCTATCATTCTGCTCGACATAAAAATAGAGGCCGAGCTCCATTAAGTTGCTGGCAATGACTAGTAACCTAGGGGCTAAATTTGAGCAATCTTCATTATTTATTAGGCAGAGTGTTAAGTTAACGATGCAAAGAAAAATTGCCCATATAGATATGGATGCCTTTTATGTGTCGGTCGAGATCAGAGATAACCCTGCGTTAGCGAATAAGCCTGTTGCAGTTGGTGGTAAATCCGATCGCCGTGGGGTATTGTCGACCTGTAATTACATTGCCCGACAGTTTGGTGTGAGCTCGGCAATGCCTGTTGCGCTGGCTCGTAAAAAATGTCCTGACTTAGTTGTCGTGCCAGGGCGAATGCAAGTGTACAAAGAAGTCAGCGAGGTTATTCGCAGCATCTTTGAACGTTATACAGACAAAATTGAGCCGCTGTCGCTCGATGAAGCTTACCTGGACCTATCACATTCGACATTACATCAAGGCTCTGCCACTTTAATTGCCCAAGAAATTCGCCAAGAAATCGTTAAAGCAACCGGACTCACCGCCTCAGCGGGTATTGCACCATTAAAATTTGTCGCCAAAATTGCCTCCGCTCTGAATAAACCTAATGGCCAGTGTACGATCGCCCCAGATGACATTTTGGATTTCTTAGAAAACTTATCGCTGCGCAAAATTCCTGGTGTCGGTAAGGTCACCTCTGAAAAACTCAGTAAGTTAGGTTTTAATACTTGCGGTGATATTCGTCGCTCTGAAGAGGCTTACTTAGTTAGTCAATTTGGCAAATATGGGCGAGTGCTTTGGGCGCGCAGCCATGGTATTGACGAGCGTGAAGTACAGGTGTCGCGCGTGCGAAAATCTGTAGGGGTTGAGCGTACCTTTGAATATGATATTGCGAGCTTTGATGAACTTAGCGAAATTATGGCGCAAAAGTTATTGCCCGAGCTTTATCGCCGTTCAGATAAATACCTGACAACCTCAGGAATGAATAAGCTTGGAGTAAAAGTTAAGTTTAATGATTTTGTTCAAACCACCAAAGATCAGAAAAGCCACGAAATTAGCTTGCCACTGCTTAATGAACTCTTAAAAGAAGCGCTGCATCGTGGGCAGGGTAAACCAGTACGACTATTAGGCATCCATATCGGCTTACAAGCACCCGAAGAGCAGACAGCACAATTAGGACTGGCGTTTGATTAAACCATTTTAAGCAATAGTTTTTGACCATGTTGTTGGCTGGTTCGTTTTGTTACTTATTCGTTGTTTTTTATTCTTTATTTATTTCTTTACGCCAAACTTCACTAGTCAATGCAAAGCACTCTTAAAAATAATAATTTCAGTGCTTTATATTGATTTTCATTTATCTTGCCCACATCACTTTACAAAGCGAATCATTAGTAACGAAACAGTTAGTAGGGAATAATATGGAAATCTCGCTACAAGAAATAACGAAAGACAACTGGCTCGATATGATCGACCTTGAAATTACTAAAGAGCAGGAAAAGTTTGTCGCGCTTCCATCTGAAGCGATCGCTGCCTCGAAATTTTATCAACATTACGTGAATCGAGGCGTGTATATAGGCAATAAAGCGATTGGTTTTATTCAGTATTATCCGAACTATGAGGATGATAAACCTTATGAAATTTTCATTGACCAAGTATTAATTGATGTTAGTCAGCAGGGTAAAGGCTATGGCTCACAAGCAGTAAAGTTAGTACTTGAAGAAATTCAGCAACTACAGGGCTTTAATTCCATCTAATTGCTATGTCGAAGGTCACGACATCATGAAAAAATTTTTTGAGAGATTTAATTTTGAAATTGTAGAGCAAGATGAATTTGATGAAACCATTATGGAACTACATTACGCCTAATCAGTTGCCCAACATTTAGAATACCAAAATAAAAAAAGGTCGTAAGCTAGTGATAATCTAGCTTACGGCCTTTTTGTTTACCTAACATGTTAACAGTTAGCGTGTTTTAAACTTCTGACATAGTTGATGCATCTGCTCAGCAAGCTCGTTTAACTGGCTAGCGCTGTTTGAAATTTGCAGTGTACCTTGCTCAACACTTTGTGAGATTTCAGCAATTTGCGAAATGTTGTCATTAACACTGCTCGCTGCCAAAGTCTGTGTTTCCGTTGATTGCTTAATGCTTTGGTTTACATCGGAAATATCATCAACCTGCTCACCAATTTTCAATAATGAGTGCTTGGTTTCTTGAATTTGCTCAACTGCCGTTGTTGCTTGCTCATTATTGGTGGTCATCGTACTGACCATGGTTTCAGTGGTGTTTTGTAGCTGATTGATGATGTTGTCAATTTCACCGGTAGAGTTCATGGTTTTACTGGCAAGTGCACGAACTTCATCAGCGACGACAGCAAAGCCTCGGCCTTGCTCACCTGCGCGAGCCGCTTCAATCGCGGCGTTTAACGCAAGTAAATTGGTTTGCTCGGCAATAGAGCCAATAACACTTGAAACTGTACCAATTTTTTCTACGTTGGTTTGTAGTTGATTAATAATCGCCATTGCTGCTTCTGCTTGTTCTGACATTTGCTCAATGACTGACACCGAGTTATCAACAACACTCTGGCCTTGCTGGGTTGCTGATTGTGCTGTTTGGGCTGCTTCACTTGCCTGTGTTGAGTTGTTAATCACTTCACTAACCGTATCTAACATGGCCGTCATTGATTGCTCTGTTTCAGCAGTGAGATGTGATTGACGCTCAGTACCGTCTTTTGCTTCTGAGGTAATGCTGCTTAAATCGCCAGCCTTGTCTTTTAGCTGGTTCGCTGAATCACTAATGAGCTCGATGGTTTGTTTGTATTGTTGGGTAATGCGGTTCACTGATTTCATGATCACCGCAAGCTCGTCTTCTGATTGCTGATGATCTAATTCTGTGGTTAAGTCGCCATCAACAACGTTATCAACGGCTGTGGTAATTGATTTCACTTTTTGCTGAATAAAGCGTGAGAAGCTGATATTGACCACAACAACGACAATCACTAGCAACAGCAGCAGGGTGCCTATGATAATCCATGCTAGCTTGTTATCAGCGGCGCGCTGCTCAGTGATGTCGATGCTCATCTCTAAGATGCCGCGCACATCGCCGAGTTGCCAGTCAGTTTTTGGCGAATCTGGGTGACTGTTGTGACAATTCACACAGTTTTGTGCGGTCAGCTTATCAGCGACACCGACACGCATTATCTGTTTACCGTTTACTTTGGTTAATTCTGAGTAGGCTTGATCAGGGTTTTTAGTTAAAAACTCCCACGCTTTTTTATTAAAGTCATCGAGTGTGCGACCACTGCGGTTAGCAAAAGGGTATGGGCTGATCAGTGAGAACTGCGTGTCTTCACTACTCATCTCATAGCTAACATCATGTAAGAAAGTGGCAGGCACAGGAATCACGCCAGTTTTGTCTTTGTGTTCAGTGGATGCTTTGATCGGGCTATCAGGGTTTATGACAGATTGGACGATATTTTTTGAGTAGTAGGTACGTAATTTCTTAAATTGTTGGGCGGTAAGTACAGCGCCGTCGACCGTTTCACTTTGGGTATTATTGCTGAGCGTATTGGGGAGCAATACAGCAAAGCCGATAATAACAAAGAGAAAAAAACTAATGGTGGGTAATAGTAATTTCCAAAGAATACTTTTGGATAAAAAATTCATCGAGGTATCTCTACTTATAATCGCCAATTGACTAATAATTGTTTTTGCTAGTTCCCTGCTAGTTAGCTTTTCATCCTTTTATCAGCTTCAAGCTCTTAACATACTCAAGGAGTTCAGGTTAATCAAATGGCTAGCTCATGATTTTTACATTTTATTAATGCTAAATTTTGTACCGTTCTGTACAAACAAGCGGTTATTTTATACAGTTTGATTAACATTCTGCTTACATGAAGAAGAACAACTAATGCTAAAAAAACTTTCTTTAATATTATTAGCCGCGACAACAAGTTTTGCTGTTTCCGCGCGCGACTTTAGTGACGTCAAAATTGAAACCAGTAAAGCGGCGGGCGATGTTTATATGCTGGCAGGTCCAGGTGGTAATATAGGCGTGTTAGCCACGGGTGAAGGTTTATTGTTGGTGGATGACAAATTTGCACCGCTGGCTGAAAAGATTGAAAACGCGATGAAGGCGATTGTTGATCAAGATCTAAAATACGTTATCAACACGCATTACCACGGTGATCACACGGGCAGTAACAGTTACTTTTCACACAAAGCGCCGATTTTTGCCCACCACAATGTCCGCAATCGACTAAAAAGCAATGACAGATTAACCAAGGATGCCTTACCTGTGGTCACTTACGACAAAGGCGTAACTATTCATTTAGCGAATGAAGAAGTGCAATTAACGCATTTGCCGAAAGGACATACTGACAGCGATACTATTGTGTATTTTAAAAATGCTAACGTGCTGCACACAGGTGACTTATTTTTTGAAGGGCGCTTTCCCTACGTAGACACCAATGGTGGAGGCTCCGTCGATGGTTATATTGCCAATGTGAGTTACATGGTTAACAACTTTCCCGATGATGTAGTGATAATTCCAGGTCATGGCAATTTGACAGACAAAGCGGGCATGAAAGAGTTTGTCGCCATGATGATAGACACAAGCAAACAAGTGAAAGCGCAGCTTAGCGCAGGCAAGAGCGAAGCAGATATTTTAAAAACGGGTGTCGCGCAAGAATACAAAGCCCTCTCTTGGAACTTTATTACCGAAGAGCGCTGGCTAAAAACACTGATTGCAGCCTATAAATAAGCCAGCAATCCAGCCTGAAAAAATATTCATTTTCATTTGAGTTTGGCGATTCCACACAGATTTGCACAGGAATCGCTAATTGCCGCTAAAACTCTGCAAATGCAAAGCAAAAACCACTACACATCTTCATTGGTTTAGGTAGAATACCGACTATTATTTGTCTGGCTTTTATATTTTTTGAACAAAGACGTTTTACACTCCGCCATCGGGCTATTATCGCGCCGAGAACACTCGACTAAAGAGTTAACGCAAAAGCTAAGCAAGAAGGCCTATTCATCTGACGATATCAAACAAGTGATCAACTTCTTACTCGATGAAGATTACTTGTCAAACATCCGTTTTGCCGAGAGCGTTATTCGCAACAAAGTAAGCCGAGGTTATGGCTGGAATGCGATTCGTCAAGAGCTCAAGCTAAAAGGGGTCAATAGCGATATCTACACAAGTGTATTAGACGAGTTGAACGTCGATTGGTACACCCAAGCAGAGCAAGCCTACCGCAAGCGATTTGGTGAAACACCCATTGAAGATCAAAAAGACAAAGCCAAGCGATTACGATTTTTACAATACCGTGGCTTCTCGATGGACGAGTGCTTAACGGCATTGAATGCAAATTAACCGAAAGTGTTGGAAAAACCATGATTAGAAGTAGTGCTGAGATTCGCAAAGCATTTTTAAATTACTTTGCCTCCAAACAACATCAAATTGTTCAAAGTGCCTCATTGGTGCCGGGCAACGATGCCACCTTGTTGTTTACAAACGCCGGTATGGTGCCATTTAAAGATGTTTTCTTAGGCGCAGAAAAGCGCAGCTATACGCGCGCTACCTCGTCACAGCGCTGTGTTCGCGCCGGTGGTAAACACAACGACTTAGAAAACGTCGGTTATACCGCACGTCACCACACTTTCTTTGAAATGTTAGGTAACTTCAGCTTCGGTGATTACTTTAAGCAAGACGCTATTAAGTACGCGTGGCAGTTCTTGACTGAGGTACTGGCATTACCAACAGAAAAGCTGTTAGTAACCGTATACGAAACTGACCAAGAAGCGTTTGATATCTGGAACAAAGAAGTCGGCGTGCCAGCAGAAAAAATTATTCGCATTGGCGACAAGCACGGCGCTAAGCAATACGACTCAGATAACTTCTGGTCAATGGGTGATACTGGTCCATGTGGTCCGTGCTCTGAAATTTTCTACGATCACGGTGAGCACATTTGGGGTGGTCCTCCGGGTTCACCTGAAGAAGATGGCGACCGTTTCATTGAAATCTGGAACTTAGTTTTCATGCAGTTTAATCGCCATGCTGACGGCACCATGGAGCCTTTACCCAAGCCATCAGTTGATACCGGTATGGGCTTGGAGCGTATCTCTGCGATCATGCAAGACGTGCACAGCAACTACGAAATTGACATTTTCCAAGGTTTAATCGGCGCTGCTGCTAACTTGCTAGCATGTGACGACTTAGAAAGTAAGTCACTGCGAGTCATTGCCGATCACATTCGCTCATGTAGCTTTATGATTGCTGATGGCGTAATGCCATCGAATGAAGGCCGTGGTTATGTGCTGCGCCGTATTATTCGCCGTGCAATTCGTCATGGTCACAAACTTGGCGCTAAAGATTTCTTCTTCCACAAATTAGTGGCGGCATTAATTGAGCAAATGGGTGAAGCTTACCCAGAGCTGGTTCAACAGCAAGCGGTTGTTGAAAAAATGCTACGCATTGAAGAAGAGCAATTTGGTCGCACCCTTGACCGTGGTATGGCGCTACTAGAAGACATTATCGCGAATATGACAGGTGATGTGATCAATGGCGACGATGTATTCAAGCTATATGACACTTACGGTTTCCCTGCGGATTTAACGGCAGATATCGCGCGTGAGCGTCAATTACGTATTGATCACAATGGTTTTGATGTTGCTATGGGCTTACAACGTGAGCGCGCGCAGCAAGCAAGCCAATTCGGCACTGACTACAACGAACAGCTTAAGTCTGAAAAACTGACTCAGTTTAAAGGTTACACTAACCACGAGTACTCAAGTACTGTGGTTGAGCTTTTCAAAGAAGGCGAAGCGGTTGTTGAATTAGCACCGGGCGATAAAGGTGTGGTGGTATTGGATAACACGCCATTCTACGCCGAATCAGGTGGTCAAGTAGGTGACACAGGTGTATTACATTTAGATGGCGGTACATTTGACGTTACTGACACTGTTAAAGTGGGTAATGCCTTTGCACACCACGGCACGGCACAAATTGCGATTGGCCTTAACCGCCGTGTGAAAGCAGAAATTGATGTCGCACGTCGTGAGAAAATTGTTAAAAACCATACCGCAACACATATTCTTCACGCGGCATTGCGCAAGGTGCTTGGTGAGCATGTGACTCAAAAAGGCTCATTGGTTGACCCAGACAAGCTACGTTTTGACTTCTCACACTTTGAGGCGGTTACCGCAGACGAGTTAAGCCAAATCGAACATATGGTGAACAGCGAAATTCGTCGCAACGTAAAACGCGAAACTGAGCTAATGCAAATTGATGAAGCCAAAGAAAAAGGTGCGATGGCACTGTTTGGTGAGAAGTACGATGACGAAGTGCGCGTAGTAACCCTTGGTGAATTCTCAACAGAACTGTGTGGTGGTGTTCACGTTGATCGCACTGGTGATATTGGCCTGTTAAAAATTACTTCTGAATCAGGTATTGCTGCTGGTGTTCGTCGTATTGAAGCGGTCACAGCAGAAGCGGCACTAACCTTTATTGATAGCCAAGCTGATACGCTAGCAACCATCGCTTCAATGGTGAAGTCTGACGTTGCCGGTACAACAGGTAAAGTTGAGCAAATGATTTCACGCGCTAAGCAGCTTGAGAAAGAAATTGCGCAGCTTAAGCAACAATTGGCATCAGCAGCTAGCGGTGACTTAGTTAGCCAGGCGGTTGATATCAATGGTGTTAAAGCATTGATTGCCGATTTAGACGGTGTTGAATCTAAAGCGCTACGTGGCATGGTTGACGAGCTCAAAGTGAAAATGGGCTCAGGTATTATCATGCTAGCCACCGCCAATGGTGACAAAGTTGGCCTAATTGCTGGTGTCACTAAAGATCTGACTGGCCAAGTGAAAGCAGGCGAGTTAGTCAACATGGTGGCACAGCAAGTTGGTGGTAAAGGTGGCGGTCGTCCAGACATGGCGCAAGCAGGTGGTAGCCAACCTGAAAATATTGCCGCTGCGCTAGCATCTGTTCAGCCGTGGCTAACTGAAAAATTGGGCTAATTCGCTCACTGTAATTTTACATGGCGATTATCGTTCAGAAATATGGGGGAACCTCGGTAGGTTCCCTTTCGCGTATTGAAGCGGTCGCAGAAAATATCATCACCACGGTTAGGCAAGGGCATCAGGTTGTTGTCGTGCTATCAGCCATGGCAGGCGAAACTAATCGTTTGCTGGCAATGGCACAGCAATTAGATGCGACACCGGCTAGCAGAGAGCTGGATATGCTGCTCGCTTCCGGCGAACAAGTCAGCATTTCATTGCTCGCCATCGCCTTAGTGCAGCGCGGCATTTCCGCTATCTCTTTATTAGCTCATCAAGTGGGTATTCAAACTGATAATCGCTTTGGCGCGGCTCGCATACAGGCAATTGATACTCAGCGCTTAACGCAGGCTCTGTCGCAAGAGCAAGTCATTGTTGTAGCTGGCTTTCAGGGGCAAGACGTTGAGCATAATGTCACGACACTTGGTCGTGGTGGTTCTGATACTAGCGCTGTTGCCTTAGCAGTTGCGTTAAATGCTGCAGAAGCACAGATCTTTACCGACGTTGATGGCGTTTATAGTGCTGACCCGCGCATTGTTGCCAAAGCACAACGCATCCCATGCTTAAGCTTTGATGAAATGCTGGTGATGGCCAGTTTAGGTGCTAAGGTGTTGCAAAATCGTGCCGTAGAATATGCGTTTAAGCATCAAATGCCTATTCGTGTATTGAGCAGTTTTAGTCAAGGGGAGGGGACACTTGTGTTGCCAAAAAGCCAAGCATTAGCTGAAAGCCAAAGCAATAATCCTGTGTCTAGTATTGTGCATGACCAACAACAGGCACTAATTTGCTTAACTGATGTCGCCGATAATGCGGTTTCATCAATCTTTGACTGCCTTGAAAAAGCCAATGTTGAACTTGATATGGTGCAGTTAGTAGGTGAGTCATCACTCGCTAAGCAGCTCTTGTTTACACTGAATAGAGATAAGCTGGAGTATGCGAGAAATGCACTACAAGAGATTACAATGTTTAACAAATTTGGTACTATCCGCAGCCGCGAATCAGTTGCTAAAATATCAGCAGTTGGTATTGGCCTAAATAGTCACACCAAAGTGGTTGGCAAAATTGTCGCACTGCTCGCGTCTGCTGAAATTGATATTGAATTAATTTCAACCTCAGAAATTTCATGTTCTGTTGTAATTGATGAAACTAATCTGGTTCAAGCAGCTCAAATACTGCATAGCGGATTCGGTTTAGATTCGTCGAACTAAGTTATCTATTTTTAACCATTGTTTTTATGGATAAATTTCAAATTTAGACTAACTTAGATAAGGTCAGTGACCAAAAACTAGCTTAGAAAAATTAGTGGATCTCAATTCATACTTAAAGGAATCGAAGAATGTTAATATTAACTCGCCGTGTCGGTGAAACCTTGATGATTGGTGACGACGTAACTGTCACAGTACTAGGTGTTAAAGGTAATCAAGTACGTATTGGTGTAAACGCACCGAAAGAAGTTTCTGTGCATCGTGAAGAAATCTATATGCGCATACAAGCAGAGAAAGGCGATTCAGAGCCTTCTGGCAACCAGTTCTAATGTAGAACTTGAGAAGAATTGATACAAATAAGGTCAGCATGTTGCTGGCCTTTTTTTTGCCTTTTTATTTCCAACGATGTCGATTTCCTTTACATTGTTAAATTGATGTTAATTTCTATAAAAACAACAAGGAGAACGGGATGTTCTTAACCCAACCCACCAAACGCTGGCTGGTTGCTTCTGTAGTCTGTAGCAGTTTGAGTGCGATTTCTTGGTCAGCATCTGCCGCTAATGAAATCACCAGCATTGAAGGTATTACTGAATACCACTTAGATAATGGCTTACAAGTCTTGCTGTTTCCTGATCAAACTAAGGAAACCGTGACCGTTAATGTGACCTATCATGTTGGCTCTAAACACGAAAACTACGGCGAAACCGGTATGGCTCATTTACTTGAGCACTTAGTGTTTAAAGGAACACCTCGTCACAAAGATATCCCCGCCGAGTTAAGCGCTCATGGTGCGCGCCCTAATGGCACAACTTGGACAGATCGCACGAATTATTTCGAAACGTTCACTGCTACGCCTGAAAACATCAACTGGGCGTTAGATATGGAAGCGGATCGCATGGTTAACTCGTTCATTGCGAAAGAAGATTTAGACAGCGAAATGACTGTTGTACGCAATGAGTTCGAGCGCGGTGAAAACAGCCCATTTCGTGTGACGCTGCAACGCACCATGGCAAGTGCCTTTGAGTGGCACAACTACGGTAAGTCGACGATTGGTGCTCGCGCTGATTTAGAAAATGTTTCAATTGACCGTTTAAAAGCTTTCTATAAAAAATATTATCAGCCTGATAATGCAACACTGATTGTTGCTGGTAAGTTTGAAAACGACAGCATGATTAAGTTGGTTGATAAGTACTTTGGTGTGATCCCTAAGCCAACACGTGTGATTGAGCCATTATACACTTTAGACCCTGCCCAAGACGGCGAGCGTCAAGTGACAGTGCGCCGTGTTGGCGATGTACAACTTGTTGGCAGTGTTTACAAAGTGCCTGCGGGTTCGCATGAAGACTTTGCCGCGTTAGATGTTGCCGCCGAGATTTTTGGTGCAGCAGCAACAGGTCGTTTACACAAAGCATTAGTTGAGAAAAAACTCGCTAGTCGTGCATTTGGTTTTAACTTCCAGTGGGAAGAGCCTGGCGTTGCTTTGTATTTCGCGCAAGTAGACAAAGATCAAGATTTAGCAGTTACTCAAGCACAGTTGCTAAAAACGATAGAGCAGACCATGGAGCAGCCATTTACCGACGAAGAAGTTGAGCGTGCAAAACGTACTCTTTTGAAAGAAATAGAGCTGACTTTTAACTCGTCTGAACGTATTGCTTTAGGGTTAAGCGAATGGGTTGGCATGGGTGATTGGCGCTTGCTTTTCTTAAACCGTGACCGCATTGAAAAAGTGACAACGGCTGATGTTAAGCGCGTTGTAGATACTTATTTTGTGAAAAACAACCGTACGGTAGGTCGTTACATTCCAACCGATAAACCAGAGCGTGTTGAAATTCCTCAAGTTGAAAGTGTTGCTGCTATGTTAGAAGGCTATAAAGGTCGTGAAAATATCGCTCAAGGTGAAGCATTCGACCCGAGTCACGATAATATCGATAGTCGCACTAAGATGGTGACGTTAGACAATGGAATTAAAGTAGCGTTATTGGCGAAGAAAACACGTGGTGAGTCTGTTGTTGTTCGCGTAGCGACTCAGATGGGCGACTTGGATTCATTGCAAAGTAAGGGCTTAATTGGTGACTTAACGGGTAGCATGTTGATGCGTGGTACCACGACGTTCACAAGAGAGCAGCTTAAAGACGAGTTCGACAAGCTGAAAACTAATGCGGTTATTGGCGGTGATGCTGAAGGTGCTTCAGCGCGTTTAGAAACGGTTAAAGCGAATTTAGTACCTGCCTTAAAGCTAATGGCACAAGTGTTAAAACAGCCTTCGTTTGATGCCAAAGAGTTCGACCAACTTGTTTCAACAACCGAAGTTGATATTGAGCAACAACTACAAGATCCACAAGCTATTGTATTTAGAGAATTCTCGCGCCGTCAAAACCCATTTGACGCGTCACATCCGCGTTATATCGCAACGATGGAAGAACAGTTAGCAAACTTAAAAACAGTGAAGTTAGCTGACTTACAAGCCTTCCACAAGCAGTTCTACGGCGCTAACAGCATGCAAGTTAGTGTTATAGGTGATTTTGACGAAATGGTCGCGGTTAAAGCGTTAAACGACTTATTCGGCGATTGGGCTTCGGAGCAAGCTTATAAACGCATTACCCATCCTTACCACAAGCAACCAAGCAAAGATCAAAGCTTTAATACACCAGATAAAGAAAATGCCGTATTTGTTGCTTCAACTACTTTGCCGGTAGGGGTTAACAGTAAAGATGCGCCAGCACTTGAGCTAGCAAACTACATTTTCGGTGGTGGATTCCTAAATAGCCGCTTAGCAACTCGTTTGCGCCAAAAAGACGGTTTAAGTTACGGCGCTGGCTCTTTTGTTCGTATGAGCAGCAATGACGCTCGTGCCTCAATGGGCGCATATGCGATTTGTGCACCGCAAAACTTAGCGAAAGTTGAAGTGGGCTTCAAAGAAGAGCTTGAGCGTTTAATTAAAGATGGTTTCACTGCTGAAGAAGTTGAAGCAGCCAAATCAGGCCTATTGCAAGGTAAGCGCGTTAGTCGCTCACAAGATAGAGAGTTAGTCGCTAAATTAAATGGCAACTTGTATTACAACAAGAGTATGCAGTTCGATAAAAAATACGAACAGCAACTTGCAGCGTTAACACCTGAGCAACTACACAAAGTGGTGAAGAAATATTTCAAACTGAAAGATTTCTCTATCATTAAAGGTGGTGATATGAGTAAAGTTGAATAAATGAACATTTATTTATAGTTTTGAAAGGCTACCTTGCAGGTAGCCTTTTTTAATTCGGGCAATATTAGCTGCTGGGCTGATGTTAAAAACAAACTTAATTCATCAAAAAATTGCTCAATTAATCACGTTTTTGCCCTAAATATCGACGTGTTGTATTAATTGTGAGCAAACGAAATAAAAAGTTTAAAAAACTGTTTGACTTATTTTTCAGAATCATTAATATTCGCAGCCACTGGTGAGATGGCCGAGTGGCTGAAGGCGCTCCCCTGCTAAGGGAGTATACGGTTTGTAGCCGTATCGAGGGTTCAAATCCCTCTCTCACCGCCATTATTTCTTAATGGCATCTACGTTAACTAAGATGTAAAACTGTTAATTATGCGGACGCGTAGCTCAGCTGGATAGAGTACCTGGCTACGAACCAGGCGGTCGCAGGTTCGACTCCTGCCGCGTCCGCCACTTTCTCGAAAGTGGTAATAATTTTAACAACTGGTTAAGCATAGAAAAACAGCTAATATTAAGGCTGGTTAAATAAATTAATAATACTTTTATTGCGGACGCGTAGCTCAGCTGGATAGAGTACCTGGCTACGAACCAGGCGGTCGCAGGTTCGACTCCTGCCGCGTCCGCCACTTTCTTTAAAGTGGTTAAGCAATAAATACTATCCTTACCTCGGGATATAAAATAATGATTAACTGTGAACACGCAGTTCAGCTTGATAGGCAGTATGCTTTGACTTAGATGGCTACGAACTGGTTCGCTATCCTTACCTCAGGATATAAAATATCGATTGACCGCGGACGCGTAGCTCAGCTGGATAGAGTACCTGGCTACGAACCAGGCGGTCGCAGGTTCGACTCCTGCCGCGTCCGCCACTTAACTTGAAAAAGAAGAAACCAGTCATTTGACTGGTTTTTTTTCGCCTGTAGAAAGTTCAAAGCAAATCTAGTAGATGATCAGGGCTTTGTTGCAGTAGCCCAAAGGATTAGCTGGATAGCCTGATATAAAAGTAAAGTGGCTACGAACCAGGCGGTCGCAGGTTAGGCTCCTGCCAGTGCTACAGCAATCAAGAGTGCCACATCTAAGAAACCAGTCTTTTGACTGGTTTTTTTTCGCCTGTAAAAAGTTCTTAGCAAATCTAGTAGGTGATCAGGATTTTGTTGTAGTTGCCCAAAGGCTAAGCTGAATAGCCTGAAATAAAATCAAAGTGGCTATATTAAGCTTCACTTGCTAGAAACCTTGTAACCCCACTATCGACCACCTGATAATGGCTAATGCATCATCAATAGTCGTCAATGTGCTTTATGAAGCGCCTTATGGATACATTGGCCTCTCAAATAACTAATGCCAATTGAATTAATTAATTGGTATCGGATAACTCGATAGTTGAGCTTCACTTTCTCTTTTCAACTTAACAACAAAATCGATCTTCGAATGAGAGTATTTGAACCCATCATGGTGAGATTGAGTGTAATGGGGTTTTCTTGCTATTCATCATCGTCGAGCTAGGCTTAGCTATAACTAAAAAGCATGAAGATCATCTTCAATCAACAAAAAACTGCATAATTGTATAGACAGCTTTTTTATCAATATTGTATACAATTTCATTGTAAGTCAGTGAAATTAAAATAATTAGATAAAAAATATTGTATACAAAAATTGTTTTTGCTGTTTTTTGGCTGCATAAATATCAAAATATTATGAATGAATAGTGAAAATGATGATTTGAGCTATTGACATCTTTTTTTTTATCTTAAATGGCTATTTCTTGATTGCATTTTCAATATTGGAGTGATTATTCTAGCCAGACAAAGAAAATAATAAGAGAGTAACAAATGGAATCACTCAGCCAATTGTTTATTGAAGCGGGCACACTGATGCTTGCTGGTATGGTGTTTGTTTTCGCCTTTCTTGGCATTCTTGTGGTGATCATTAATACCGTATTAGCACCACTTGCAAATAAGTTTCCCGACCCTGTAGCACCGGCCGTTACTCGCCCACCAGTTAAAAAATCTGCGGCTAATGATGGTGTCTCACCTTCAGTTGTAGCGGCTATTTCAGCCGCTGTTTCACAATACCGCCAAAAGCATAATAAAGAATAGATAGGAGCATGGTCATGACAAAACCATTAGGTATCACAGAGCTTGTACTAAGAGATGGACATCAGTCCCTGTTAGCAACCCGACTTCGTTTAGAAGATATGTTGCCGATCGCTCCAGTGTTAGATGAAGTAGGCTTTTGGTCAATTGAATCATGGGGCGGTGCAACGTTTGATGCGTGTATTCGCTACTTAGGTGAAGATCCTTGGCATCGCATTCGCGAGCTGAAAAAAGCGATGCCAAATACCAAGCAACAAATGCTATTTCGCGGGCAAAATATTCTAGGTTATCGCCACTACGCTGACGATGTCGTGGAAAAGTTCGTTGAACGTGCGCACATTAATGGTGTTGATGTTTTCCGTATTTTTGATGCGATGAACGATGTTCGCAACTTACAAACAGCGATCAAAGCGGCAGTTAAAGTCGGTGCTCATGCCCAAGGCACACTGAGCTTCACTGAAAGCCCTGTGCACACGCTTGATGGTTGGTTAACAATGGCCAAGCAACTTGAAGATATGGGCGCGCACTCGCTTTGTATTAAAGACATGGCAGGCCTACTTAAGCCATACTATGCAGAAGAGCTAATTACCAAATTAAAAGAAACCGTTGCGCTGCCAATTTCATTACATTGCCATGCTACCACTGGCTTAAGTGTTGCGACTCATATGAAGGCGATTGACGCCGACATTGATGTTATTGATACTTCAATTTCATCAATGAGTATGACTTACGGTCATTCACCAACAGAAACCATTGTTTCGGCAGTTGAAGGTTCGCCGCGTGATACTGGTTTAGACATGAACAAGTTGGCAGAAGTGGCAACCTATTTCCGTGATGTTCGTGAAAAGTATGCCAAGTTTGAAGGTAGTTTGAAGGGCGTTGATGCACGTATTCTATTAGCTCAAGTGCCAGGCGGCATGCTAACCAATATGGAAAATCAATTACGAGAGCAGGGTGCAGCTGATCGTTTAGACGAAGTACTAACTGAAATTCCTAAAGTTCGTAAAGATTTAGGTTATATTCCGCTAGTAACACCAACCTCGCAAATTGTAGGTACCCAATCGGTGCTGAATGTACTGACTGGCGAGCGCTACAAAACCATTACCAAAGAAACCGCAGGTGTATTAAAAGGCGAATACGGCGCAACGGCAGCAGAGGTTAATGCTGAGCTGCAGACACGCGTGCTTGATGGTAGTGACGCCATTACTTGCCGACCTGCAGATCTGCTCGATCCAGAGGTGGATAAATTGACGGCGGAACTAGAGCAGCTAGCCAAAGAGAAAAGCATTGATTTAGCAGACGATGTTATTGATGACGTGCTTACGTATGCGTTGTTCCCGCAAATCGGTTTGAAGTTCTTAGAAAATCGCAATAATCCAGATGCTTTTGAACCTGCACCTAGTAAAGCAGATGCTGCACCGAAAGCAGCGCCAGCACCAGCAGCTAGCAGCACGGGTGGTACTGAAAACTATTCCGTTGCAGTTGATGGTAAAGTTTATGAAGTAGTTGTTGGCCCAAGCGGCAGTGTTAGCTCGGTAGCGCCAAGTTCAGCACCGGCCTCGGCGACAGACGCTGCAATTAAACAAAGCGCATCAGTTTCAGCCGAAGAAACGCTGAATGCACCACTTGCGGGTAATATTTTCAAAGTCTTGGTTAGCGAAGGCCAAGAAGTGGCGGAAGGTGATGTGGTTATCATCATGGAAGCAATGAAAATGGAAACCGAAGTACGCGCAGTAACAGGTGGTACGGTTGTTAGCTTAAATGTCCGTGAAGGTGACTCAGTTGCTGTTGGCGACGTGTTACTGAGCTTATCATAGGGGCATAACATGGAGCAGTTACAAACACTCTGGATGTCCACAGGTCTTGCCAACTTTGAAGTTGGCCAGATCGTTATGATGCTCGTTGGTTGTGGCTTATTGTATTTGGCAATTGCCAGAAACTTCGAGCCGCTGCTGCTTTTACCTATGGGCTTTGGCGCGATTTTAACCAATATCCCTGTCGCTGGCTTCTCTGAAGTTGGTGGCCTACTGCACTATGTTTATTATGCAGGGATCGACACGGGTATCTTCCCGCTGCTGATCTTTATGGGCGTTGGTGCGATGACCGACTTCGGTGCGTTAATCGCTAACCCTAAAACACTGTTTTTAGGTGCTGCTGCGCAGTTTGGTATTTTTGCTACCTTGTTTGGCGCGATTGCCTTAAACGCCATTCCTGGATTCGAATTTACGCTACAAGATGCTTCAGCCATTGCCATCATTGGTGGCGCTGACGGCCCTACGGCGATCTTCTTGGCGTCTAAATTAGCGCCTGAGTTATTAGGTGCAATTGCCGTTGCTGCTTATTCATACATGGCGCTTGTGCCAATTATTCAGCCGCCAATTATGAAGCTGTTCACTAATGAAGAAGAGCGCAAAATTGAAATGGCTCAAATGCGTCATGTGACCAAAATAGAGAAGATTATCTTCCCGCTGGCGGTACTACTAATGGCGATTTTCTTCTTGCCAGCAGCAACGCCACTGGTTGGTATGTTCTGTTTAGGTAATTTGATGCGTGAATCAGGTGTGGTAGATCGCTTAAGCTCAACCGCGCAAAATGAGTTGATCAATATCGTCACCATTTTCTTAGGCTTAGGTGTTGGTTCGAAGCTAAGCGCGGATGCTTTCTTAAATGTAGAAACGTTAGGTATTTTAGCCTTAGGTGCGGTGGCATTCTCGATTGGCACAGCGTCAGGCGTATTGATGGCGAAACTAATGAATAAGCTGTCGAAGGAGCCGATCAACCCACTAATTGGTGCAGCGGGTGTTTCAGCGGTACCGATGGCTGCACGTGTGGCGAATAAGGTTGGTTTAGAAGCAAACCCACACAACTTCCTGCTAATGCATGCGATGGGACCAAATGTTGCTGGTGTACTTGGCTCGGCAGTTGCTGCGGGTATTCTGTTAGCACTTGTCGGTTAAAGTAACTAGCTCGATGAGCTAAGCTGATAATTAATAAACAAAAAGCCCAAACCCCACGCAATACTGCTTAGGGCTTGGGCTTTTTTATGATTTATGCTTTTTGCTAGGGGCTAAGGGTGTAGCTTAAAAGTTTGCCAGTCGTTGTTCGTTTGGTCATTTTTTTCAAAACACAGCCTATCGTGCAAGCGGCTTGCACGGCCTTGCCAAAATTCCATGTAGTGCGGTTTTACGCGCCAACCGCCCCAGAACTCAGGATGTGGAACGTCTTTACCTGAAAACTCTTGTTCAAACTGCTGTACGCGTTCCTTAAGCTCATTAGGGTGAGTGAGTTGTTGGCTTTGTTTGGATGCCCATGCGCCCACTTTACTGCCGCGGTCGCGGCTGTTGAAGTAATTGGCTGATTCTTCCACGGTAGTTTTTTCAACAGTACCTTCAATACGCACTTGGCGTTGTAATACATTCCAGTGAAATAACAAGGCGACCTTTTGATTGCTTTCAAGCTCATGGCTTTTGCGGCTGCCATAGTTGGTGTAGAACACGAAGCCTCGCTCGTCGAAAGATTTCATTAGCACCATGCGCGAGCTTGGCTGGCCATCTTTACTACAAGTGCTTACCGAGACTGCTTCAGGTAATAAGATCCCAGATTTATTGGCATCATTAAACCAAGTATCAAATAGGGCGATTGGATCGCTGGCATCATCAAATTCAGGTAGTGACAGGGCAACCCCTTGGCCAAAAGTAAATAAACAACGAATTTTTTCTAGGAAAGTCATAATGATAACAGCAATTAATGATTGAGCTTATTTTAGCAATTTAGCATGCTGGATTACCACAATGAAAGTGACAAGCCAGTAGCATAAATTACGTAATGTAAAATCCAATTATACTACTGGCAGAAAGGGTTTTTAGTTCATTTGTGCTTAATTTGCTTAAGTTTAATTTACCTAGCCTTAATTCATTTGCATATAGTCAAATGTTAAGTTCGTTAGTAGTTCAACACCTAACTTCATGCCGCTTTCGTCAATTTTAAACTCTGGCGTATGGTGACCCGGTGCTTCATCTTCTGGAATATCGCGGCTTTTGCCACCAACGAATAAATACAAGCCTGGCACTTTTTCTTGGAAGAAAGAAAAGTCTTCAGCACCTGTTACGGCTTTGGTTGCTACAGCATTACCTTCGCCAGCGGTGGCGACTAACGTTGGTAGCATAGTTTGCATGAGTTTTGGATCGTTATAAGTGATTGGGTAGCTGTAATCTAGCGGTAACGTTACTTCTGCAGTGGTGTTCATACTCGCCGCAATGTTGGTTGCTTTGCGATGCACGGCTTCGTGAATATGCTCGCGAATATCAGGGTTTAAGCTGCGAATGGTGCCGACCAACTCAACTTCGCTTGGAATGATGTTAGAGCGATTACCGCCGTTAATCATACCAACAGTGACAACGGCTGCGCTGTCAATAAGCTTAACTTCGCGGCTAACAATGGTTTGCAAGCCCATAATTACTTGCGCTGCGGAAACGATAGGGTCAGCGCTTAACCAAGGGTAGGCACCATGTGACTGCTGACCTTTGATGACGATGCGGTATGGGTCAACCGCTGCCATAATGCCTTCTTCTTTGTATTCTACGGTGCCGACATCTTGACCTGAGCTAATGTGTAAGCCAAAAATAACATCGACATCTGGGTTTTTGAGTACGCCTTCTTTAACCATCACTTCAGCACCGCCAACTTCACCGCGTGGTGCGCCTTCTTCAGCCGGTTGGAAGATAAACTTCACTTTACCGGTTAATTGGTCTTTCTTCTCAGTAAGAATTTTTGCCGCGCCCATTAGCATGGCAATATGGGTGTCGTGACCACAGGCATGCATCACACCGACGTCTTTACCTTCATGCACCGCTTTAACTTTAGACTCGAAAGGTAAACCTGTTGCTTCTGTCACTGGTAAGCCGTCAATATCGGCTCGTAGCGCAACCACGGGGCCAGGTTTACCAGAATCAAGTACGGCAACAACGCCTGTTTTTGCGATACCTGTTTGCACATCTAAACCAAGCTCAGTTAAATACTTGGCAATGGTTTTAGCTGTTTCGAATTCACGATTAGAGAGTTCAGGATGTTGATGGAAATGACGGCGCCACTTGATCACTTGTGGTTCAATTTGGCTTGCCATATCGGCGACGTCTGCTTTAAACGAGCCCGTATTTGCTACGGCGGTTTGCAATGATGAGCAAGCAACAGCAATGCTTGCAGCTAATAGAAGTTTTTTCATGTTGAAGTTGTTTTTGTTGTTGAAGATAGCTTAACCATACTGCAAAGTGGTGGTGTTTGCTAACCATCTATCTTCGATATTGCGCTAGCTATCGATTAAACCTCCCAGTCATCGGAATTATCCAGCAGTTGCTTTAGGCGTTTCTCTTCGAGTAATTCGTCAATGCGTTTACGTACTTTTGACTCTTTAATTGATTGCTCATTGCTTGCTAAGTCTTTTTCGTAGTCTGGTAAATCGGCTTTGTGCTGTGTGTGCTTGCTGTCACGATAAGTCATCTTTATCTCACCCATTGGCAGTAGTTAACAGACATAAAAAAGCCGACAATGCCTTAAAAATCAGCATGGTCGGCATTAATTTGAACATAGGCAACAAATTTGGCTTTTTCAAATAAAAATGAAAAGGTTTGTTAATTTGTTAGCACTATACTGTGTTCGTAAAAGCCCTCTGGCTTAGTTAGCTTATGCTTACCAAGCACTTGTCTAATATCTACCAGCCTTCGACTCCTTGCATATCAGGCAGGCGATGTGCGATCCCTTTGTGGCAGTCAATACAGGTTTTTTCGCCACTGGCCAATGAGGTTGAATGCATTTGCGCGGCACGCTGACTTTGCACGCTAAAGTCCATGTAATCGAAATTATGGCAGTTTCGACATTCAAGCGAGTCGTTCGCTTTTAATCTTGCCCATTCGTGTTCAGATAAGCGTTTGCGATTTGCCAAAAACTTCTCACGGGTGTTAATGGTACCAAATATTTTGCCCCACACTTCTTTTGAAGCCTGCATTTTACGAGCAATTTTGTCTGTCCAATTATGCGGTACATGGCAATCTGGACAAGTGGCCCTAACACCCGAGCGGTTAGTAAAGTGAATGGTAGTTTTTAGCTCTTCATAAACATTGTCTTCCATTTCATGGCATGAAATACAGAATGTTTCGGTATTCGTTGCTTCAAGGGCAGTGTTAAAACCACCCCAGAAGATTATACCCGCGATAAAACCACCGAGTGTTAGAAAGCCTAAACTGTAATGAACGCTTGGCTTTCTAATCGTCTGCCATGCTTTTACTAGGATATCTTTCATCTAACATCTCCTATTTTTGCTCGCCGCTATTAACTTTCTGCGAGGTGAGTGTGTGCATATCAACAAAGCTATTATCAATGAGTGGCTTAGCTTCAAATTGATTAACATGGCATTGATTACAGAAATAGCGACGCGGCGACAGCTCAGCTAAGAAGTTTCCTTCTCTATCCATAAAGTGGGTGACACTAACCATAGGGGCTTGTGAGTCTTGAGTGCGCTCGCGGCTGTGGCAAGACATACACTTATTACTATTTAGATTCACTTCGTAATTACGCGTGGTGTGCGGAATAACCGGCGGCTGCATCGGGTAGTTGCGCGCTTGTTTAATATCGCTATTAATTACATTTGGAATTTTCTTGGTTGACTCTTGTGTGTCAATTGCAGTGCTGTGTCTTAGCGTGGCGATATTGTCATCTTCACTAGCTATGGCTTGCGCACCGAGCGAGCTAAGCAGCACAGATAAACAACAGATAATGAGTTTTTTCATAATTTTGCTCCTTATGCTTTCTCAATGCGAACCGCGCATTTTTTAAAGTCGGTTTCTTTAGAGATAGGGTCGGTGGCATCAAGTGTCACTTTGTTCGTTAGGCGGCTAGCGTCAAACCAAGGCATAAACACTAAGCCAATTGGCGGTTTGTTACGGCCTCGGGTTTCAACTCGGGTTTCCACTTCACCTCGACGAGAAACAATTTTCACGGCATCTCCTCGGCGCAGACCACGCTTTTTAGCATCGTCAGGGTGCATATAAACCAAAGCGTCTGGCATCGATTGATAAAGCTCAGGTACACGTTGTGTCATCGAACCAGAATGCCAATGTTCAAGCACACGGCCTGTCGAAAGCCACAAATCGTATTCTTTATCTGGGAACTCCGCGGCTGGCTCATAAGGCAGGGCGAAAATAATCGCTTTGCCATCTGGCTTACCATAGAACTCAAAGCCCGAACCTGGTTTAACATAAGGATCTGAACCTTCTTTAAAGCGCCATAAGGTTTCTTTGCCGTCTACCACAGGCCAGCGTAAACCGCGCTCTTGGTGGTATCTGTCATAAGGAGCTAAGTCGTGCGCTTTACCGCGACCAAACGAAGCGTACTCTTCAAACAGCCCTTTTTGAATGTAGAAGCCAAAATCACGGGCTTCTTGATTCAGTCGGTCGTCAGGTACTTCGCTTAGTGGGTATTTGTTGACTTGGCCATTGGCAAACAGTACTTCAAACAAGGTTTTGCCTTTGTAACTTGGGTTTTTATCTAAGGTTTTCTTTTCCCACACATCGTCGGTTTTAAAGCGCTTTGAAAACTCAACAAGTTGCCATAAATCAGACTTCGCACCTTCTGGCGCTTCTACCATTTGATACCAAGCTTGCGTGCGGCGCTCAGCGTTACCGTACGCACCTTCTTTTTCCACCCACATTGCAGTTGGTAAAATCAAATCAGCAGCTTGTGCTGTCACGGTTGGATAAGGGTCTGAGACAACAATAAAGTTTTTCGGGTTGCGATACCCTGGGTAACCTTCTTCATTGATGTTGGCAGCCGCTTGCATATTGTTGTTACATTGCACCCAATAGAAATTGAGCTTGCCATCTTTAAGCATGCGGTTTTGCAGCACGGCATGGTAACCAGGCTTTGGTGGAATAACATCTTTTGGCAGTTTCCATTTCTTCTCAGCAATTGCGCGATGTTTTGGATTCTTCACTACCATGTCGGCCGGTAAACGGTGGGCGAAAGTACCCACTTCACGCGCGGTGCCGCAAGCAGATGGTTGGCCAGTCAATGAAAATGGACTATTACCCGGTGTAGAGATTTTACCCGTCAACAAATGAATGTTGTAAATCATGTTGTTGGCCCACACACCACGAGTGTGTTGGTTAAAGCCCATGGTCCAGAAAGAACACACTTTACGATTTGGATCGGCATAGAGCTCAGCCAGTTCAATGAGCTTGTCTTTTGGTACATGAGAAAGCTCTGACGCATACTCTAGGGTGTACTTGCTGACAAACTTAGCGTACTCATCAAATGAAATCGGCTTTGAACCACCCGCTTTGGTATTGTTCTTCGCTTTTCTCTCTAGCACGTGCTCAGGGCGCAAACCGTAGCCAATATCTTGGTTGCCCATGGCGAATTTGGTGTGCTTGTTAACAAAGTCATGATTCACTTTGTTATTTTGGATGATGTAATTAGCAATAAAATTCAAGATGGCAAGATCGGTTTGCGGTACGAAAATCATACCGTTATCGGCCAAATCAAAGCTGCGATGTTCAAATGTTGATAGCACAGCCACCTTAACATGTGGTGCACTTAAGCGACGATCCGTTATACGGGTCCATAAAATCGGGTGCATTTCCGCCATGTTGGAGCCCCATAGCACCATAGCATCTGTAGCTTCAATGTCATCATAACAACCCATTGGTTCATCAATACCAAAGGTACGCATAAAGCCTGCAACCGCAGAGGCCATACAGTGACGAGCATTCGGGTCAATGTTGTTTGAACGAAAGCCAGCTTTCATCAGTTTCGAAGCAGCATAGCCTTCATGCACTGTCCATTGGCCAGAGCCAAACATGCCAACGCCAGTTGGGCCAACATCTTTCAGTGTTTGCTTTGCTTTTTCTTCCATCACATCGAATGCCTGATCCCACGTAATCGGGGTAAACTCACCATTTTTATCGTACTTACCGTTTTTCATGCGAAGTAGTGGTGTAGTTAAGCGATCTTTACCGTACATAATCTTGGATAAGAAATACCCCTTAACACAGTTCAGCCCTTTATTTACTGGCGATTTAATATCACCATGGGTAGCTACTACTTGACCGTCCATCACACCAACATTGACGCTACAACCTGTACCGCAAAAACGGCAAGGAGCTTTGTCCCATTTGATTTTGGTGATATCACTGGCAGTGATTAAGTTGGAAGCTTGTGCAGGTATGGAAACCCCGGCTACTGCAGCAGCGGCTGCAACGGCATTAGCTTTAATAAATTCTCGGCGATTTAGTGTCATCTTAGTTCACCTCGGTTGTTACTGGCGCTTGTGGCTCAGTGAGAAATTGGTGGTAAACCGGCGAAATGCTTAAAAACTCGTCGGTTAGACGGATTTGATCCACGATTTTGGCGATAGCCTTTTGGCTACTGCCCTCAACGGTAAAAACGATTTTTCCTTGTTCGCTATGGCCATGAACCTCACAGCCTTGGTAGCTATTAACAAAATGGCTTAATGCTTCAACCAACTGTGGTGGTGCTTGTGCAACAAAACTGGCGATATGGTATTCGCTGGCCTGACCTGTCTGTTGGTCATTTGCTTTTTGGTGGTTAGCTTGCTGCTGATTAGCGTTGGATTGGCTCATGTTTGAGCTCCTCAAATTGAGATGCTGAATAACCAGCACTGTTAGTATTGTGGTTGATGGCAATCGCTTTTTGCGGACAGGTGGAAATGCAAGCACCACAGAGCGTGCAATCGTCGTTATTAATAACGGGTACTGGAATCGCGCTGGTAATAAACTGAAAGCTGATGGCGCGGCTATCACAAACATCGCGACAGCTTTGGCAGTAAATTTGGTTAGTCGCTAAACAGGTGCTGTTGATTTCAATGTTGGCTGACCAAGGTCGATTGGCTTCGCGATGTGCTTGTGCTGTGAATAGCGGTTGGTCGCACTGGCGCTCACATTCACCACAAAAGGTACATTCCGCTTGATTAAAATCAAGATAAGGAAAGCCCTTACGGTCACGTTTGATAACTTGTGTTTCACAGTGTTCAACACACTTATTGCATTGTGTGCAGGTCGCGGTAAAAATCGCTTCGCTAGCTGTCCACGGCAAGCGTATTGGGGCTTTTTCTACTTGAGCTTTAAATCGACCTTTTAACAGTTGTCGACGTGCTCGATTAGCAACTTGTTCCATCAGCATTCACTCTAAATTGCAACTCAGCGTTATTCGTATAAGTGCTAAGAAAGGGAGCTTAGGAAGTTGGCGGCCCAGTTAAAATTTGTGATATCCAGACGATAAAGCCATAACCGCCGACAATCATCACAGCCAAAATGGGACCGAGAAAAACAGCAATAAAAATGAAAAGATTACGCTCGTATTTTTTTTCAAGCGCTTGCTCTTGAGAGTTAGTGTCGATATTCATAACCTGTGCCCTTGGATTGAATATGCAATTAGTCTAATGAAAGTTGAGCGAACAAAACTTGATCTAGATTAAATAGTAAAACGTAAGTGTAAGTGCCCACTTATTACCTAAGTTTTATTACTAGCCGCTAGTACATAGATTTAAGTTTAGATTACAATGTCAGCTTTTCACGGTTTAAATAAGCGTTAGTAAATTAAGCTTATTTATCAACTGCCTAGATATTTTTGTTATCAAGTTAATGTTAGAAACTTCTATCTCCAAAGGTTTTACCGAATTTAGCGCTGGCTTGCTTGACGCTCGTCATCGCGGTGCAATTTTTTTATCCGGCAGTTTTTCCTGGGCGGTAGATTGGTATTTCAGGCATCACACTTGTACTCAGACTCAAACCCAAGACCAACTCTCAGGGCAGGTTAACAAGGTCAGACAAACTGAGCTTGGAGCAATATTTTGCGAAGCAGCAAGTGAACCGTTAACTGATATCTTCTGCGCGCAATGGCGTGCATTCAATAAGCTTGAAAGTGGTGATGAGCTACCAATTAACTTTATTTCGAGCAAAATATATCGCCACCACCTAGGGCGTGAAAATCACGCTATTTTTTTTGCCGACCCAGCATTTAACCTAGATGCGTTCGCCGCGTTAAGTGGCACGCTTGTCGCGGGTGGCATTATGTATATTTGGCTTGGCGATGAGTCAAATATTGATGAAGCTGAGCAAGTTAATACTTCTAACTTTCTTCAGCGACTTAAAGCATATGCCGCCGCTCAACGAGGTATTTACCATATTTACCAAAGCCAAACTGAACACGCGATCTTTGGGCGATATTCAAAAGATGAAAGTGCAGCGCTCGGCAATGAAGAAGACGATGAGCAAGACAGAGCAAAAAATAAATCATCTGATCAATTCCCTGCTTTAAGAGAAGCGGGGCTAACGTCAGATGCTCTGTTACCAGCCATAAAAGCGCAAGCGACTGCTGAGCAGTTGATTGCCGTAAAATATATCGAAAAAGTATTAACGGGCGGGCGCAACAAACCTTTAGTGTTAACCGCCGATCGAGGGCGAGGAAAATCCACCGCTTTAGCACTTGCCACCGCGCAACTGTTTTTTGCCAGTGAGCGAGCGCTTAATATCGTCATTACCGCGCCACATAAAATGGCACTAGGCGTTTATTTTACTCAACTGCGCAAGCTGTTAGATGATTCGCAGGAAGGTAAATATCAGCTTAGTGATCATCAAATTACTTGGCGACAACACAGCTTAACTTTTATGGCCGTTGATGAGTTGTTGCGCAGCCAACATCATTCTAAATCTAACCCTGACTTATTGTTGGTTGATGAAGCTGCTGGAATTCCGGTATATCTGCTCAATAAGTTAGTGGCGCAGCATCACCGCATCGTTTTTAGTTCAACTATTCATGGTTATGAGGGGGCGGGTAAAGGATTTACGGGGAAATTTATTCCAATGTTGTCGGCTAAAGGCTTGCAAGTAAAAACGTTAACCTTAAACGAACCTATTCGTTGGGCAAATCATGATCCGCTTGAGCAGTTAATTTTTAATACCTGCTTACTAAACGCGAGCTTGGGCGAGTTGGATGTGTGCACTGTCAAGCAAGGGCAAAATTCATCACCTGAGTATCGCTATTTTACCGGCGATAAGCTTGCTCAGAATGAACAATTGCTAGTGCAAGTATTTGCTATATTAGTGACGGCTCATTACCAAACCAAGCCAAGCGACTTAAAGCTACTGTTAGACGATCCTAGTATTACAGTTGCGGTTCAGTTGGTTCAACAGCAAGTGGTCGCTGTTGCTTTGTTGATTGAAGAGCAAGTGGTTGATAAAGCGCTTCATAGCGCAATCGTTAGCGGTCAGCGCAGGCTCAAAGGGCAGTTAATACCGCAATCGCTGGCGCAACAAAGCCAGTTACCTCAAGCGTTAGAGTTTCGCTACTTAAGAGTGATGAGAATTGCGGTTCATCCAAGTGCGCAAGGGTTAGGCTTTGGCAGCGCATTTATAAACGAAATAAGGATTTTTGCTCAGCAAGTAGATATTGATTTTGTCGCAACAAGTTTTGCGGCGTCTTCAAATGTCGTTAACTTCTGGCAAAAAAATGGTTTTACGCCAGTTAAGCTTGGCTTTAATCGAGATGCCTCAAGTGGTGAGCATTCTTTAGTGATGCTCAATGATACGAGCTTACAAGCAGCGCAACAAAAATTTGTACAGCAAGTCTCTGCCGAATTTTATGAAGCACTTAGCTACTGGCTAGCCGATGAATTTAGTCAGCTTGATTATTCACTGGTGATGAAACTTCTGGCCATAGCACCTAAAAGCAGCCTTCCACCAATAACAGCTCGTGATTGTGAAAAGCTACTCGCCTTTAAAAATAATGCAAATTTGTATCGACTTGCTCGGCCAAGTATTGCTCGCTGGCTACAAGCTTATATTGCAAAGGTTAGTGTTGCACAAATTAACATTGATCATGGTAACGTTGACCAAAATAGCGTTGGCCAAAACAACCTTGCTCAACAAGATAAAGAAAAACTATTAGCCGCGCTCAAACCCATGGTTGCTAAATGTTTGATGCTTCACCAAGACGCCGATATTTGCCAGCGCTTTGGCTTTACCGGCAAAAAAGCCCTTTATCAGCACTTTCAGCAGCTAATAAAGTTGAGCTAGCGCTTATTACTTCAGGATTGCCTCAAGGATTGTTACAAGGATTGCTGCAAATGCCATTGCCAGTACCTTTGCATGCGCAAGTATTGGCAGTGTTTCTGTTTAATTGCTTGGCACTCTTCGTGGGATAAAATTCGGCTTAAATAGTAGTTAATGTATTTTAGAATCTGTGTTTCTGGTGAGGTTTGGTAGCTCAGTAAAAGTACCTGTAGCCATTGCTCCATGATCGATAGCGCTTTGGTGTAGCTTTCTTTTTCTTCAAGAATGCCTTTGATAGGCTCCTCAAGAGTGCCTTTATCGTCTTGACTAACTTTTTGCATTGAACACTTCATAAGCTCACCTCATCAGTATCAACACTACTATTAAGCAGTGATAACCAGAGCACTTGTTTGGTATTAGCATCTAAGCAGCGACAGTCATTACCTTTGACTTGTCCTTGATAAATAAGCTGCATCAGTAAATCACTCGACATCTCTATTTTGACTTTCGCTGGTATTGCGGTATGAGTTGATGGCATAGTTTCGTTACCCTGTTTATCTCTTTTTTAATAATCTAGCTGACAAAATTATTTTTGTAAATGATAATTATTATCATTTGTTGCTTTGTAGTTCAGCTAAGTGATAGCCATTGACAATGAGGAAGGAATGCAACCGATTTTAGAGGTTAAAAATTTAGTCAAACAATATCGCGAATTGTTTGCGGTTAACGATGTTAGTTTCGCCATTGAAGCTGGCCAGTGTTTTGGATTACTGGGCCCCAATGGGGCCGGTAAAACAACCACTATCGAAATTATGGAAGGCATTATCAAAGCCAGTTCAGGGCAAGTGCTTTATCAAGGAAAACCCGTTACTTCGGCGATAGCGCAACAAATAGGTATTCAGTTTCAGCATACCGCGTTGCAGGACTTCTTAACGGTAAAAGAAACATTGGATTTATTTTCATCGTTTTACCAGCATTCGTTACCGCATGAAACACTAATAGACCTGTGTGACTTGTCGGAATTTTTAAACCGCGACAACCGACTGCTTTCTGGCGGTCAGCGTCAGCGTTTGTTATTGGCGTTGGCCTTAATTAATGATCCAGAAGTCGTGTTTTTAGATGAGCCTACAACGGGGTTAGATCCACAAGCTCGACGCAATTTTTGGCAACTTATCCAAAATATCAAAGCGCAAAATAAAACCATTGTGTTAACCACCCACTACATGGATGAAGCCGAGCAGTTGTGTGACCAAGTAGTCGTGATGGATCACGGCAAAATAATAGAGCAAGGCACCCCCAATGATTTGCTCACCAAACATTTTGGCCATGTTTTTGTGTACCTACCAACCGAGCAAGTACCTAGTGAATTGGTAAGTGAGCATAGTTGGCAAGTGGACAATGGCAAAGTTGAAATCGTTAGCGAGAATGTTGAATCAACGTTGAGCATGCTTATTGCCAAACAGGTGCCATTGGAACAACTACAAGTGAAATCAGCTAACTTAGATGATTTGTTTTTAAAACTTACTGGCCATTCTTTGCGGGAGTAGTGATGAATTTCAATCGATTTTTTGCCGTATTTAAAGCACGTAATTTAGAGTTTTTCAGAGATAAGTCGTCGCTCGGTTGGAACCTTATTTTTCCAGTATTGCTCTTGGTGGGGTTTGCCTTTGTTTTTAATGATGACAACAAAGCGGTTTATAAAGTAGGGCTGGTGTTATCAGACACAGCAACTCAGCCTGAGCATGCTTTTTTAGCCGTCAAACACATTGAGTTTATCGAGTATGGTGACTTAGAAAAAGCGAAACAAAAGCTAACCCGCCATAGTGTTGACCTGTTGATTGACTTCGACAATCGCGAATACTGGCGTAATGAGTTATCGACGAATAGTTACTTCACCGAAAAGCTCTTTCTCGCCGAGGAAGCTTCATTTGGCGCACAGACAGTGGCGGGCGAAGCCATTCGTTACGTTGATTGGGTGCTACCAGGTATTTTGGGAATGAACATGATGTTTAGCTGCTTATTTGGGGTTGGCTATGTCATTGTTCGCTATCGTAAAAACCATGTACTCAAACGCTTAAAGGCAACGCCCTTATCGGCATTAGAATTTGTCTCGGCGCAATTACTCTCCCGCTTGTTTATTGTCACTTTTATGTCGACCGTTGTGTTTGTTGGCTGCAACTTTATGTTTGATTTCTACATGCTGGGTAGCTACGTAGACTTGCTTATTGTCGCGATGCTGGGGGCGATGAGTTTAATTACATTGGGGTTATTAGTGGCTTCGCGCAGTAAAAGTGAAGAGTTAATCGGTGGGTTGTTAAATTTAACTTCTTGGCCAATGATGTTGCTCTCTGGTGTGTGGTTTAGCCTAGAAGGGGCACCGCAAGAAGTTCAATGGTTTGCTGATGTGTTACCACTAACTCATTTAGTCAGCGCCGCGCGCGAGATCATGACTGAAGGTGCTACGCTTGTCGATGTTAGTTACCATGTAACTGTGCTCGCGATTATGACAAGCGTGTTTTTGGCATTAGGGGCATATTTGTTTAGTTGGAATACTGATCGCTAGCGGCAAGTAGTTTTATACAAACGACTAACAAGCGAAATTAGTAACGCTCGATAATTTGCTGGCGCAGCCACTGGCTTGCGCTGGCGGTATCATTAAATTGTTTTTGTAGTCCTTGCTCTACTTGCTGCTGGGCGTGCTGCTGTTGAGCAACTGAAATATTGTAGATGGCAGATGTTGAAGGTGAGCAAACAACGGCTTTACCAGCAAAGCTAGGCATGTTCAGCAATTGTTTATTGTAGCGATTAGACACTTCAAAAGCGCCGGGTGTTGCGCCTCTAAAGCCAGAAGTATCGATTAATATACCAAAGGGTTTGTGGCTGAGTTTATTCACTTGTGTCGCGACACAATCAATGTATTTCGCAGCCGACTGTTCATTAGCTTCACCGCGTAGGACGATACTGAGAATATCGTCTTCTATCGCTAACTGAAATTTTCCGTGAGCAACATTTAAAATGGCTGATGAGGTAGACAACTTACTTACTTCAATTACATTTGATTACAAACTAAAGGCGAAATTTACCTCGTATAAATTCGTTAAACAAGCTTTATTTTTTAATATTTACAGCCTGTTAACACCTTTATTCAGATAACACATTATGAACGCTTATAGCTGTTGAATTAGGCGTACTAATTGGCTGATTTTTACATTCGATAACTGTCGATAATCGAAATAAGGGCAGACAATAGTTCGAGTATTTGTATTGATAGCAAAAAATTCGTTTAACCACTGACAATGAGCCGCAATCCCTAATTTATCTGCATAGGTTTTGCCAATCACGATGTGAATTCTTTCCATGTGATTAGCGCTTGTTGGTTGATATGACTCACTGCCATTAAACAATAAACACTGCTGGCTGTCGCTATGCAGCAAATTGGAATCTCTTAGTTGTTGCCAAGCCTCAAAGTCACTTGGGTTGCGTTCAAACTCCAGTTTGGCAAAAACATTGAAAACTTTTCGCCAATGGTTACCCGTTTGTTGGCCAACCTGATAGATATCTTCTCCTTGCATACCGTACATTTGATCGAGGTTTTGATAAAAGGGAAGCGGAGGAATATTTTCGATATAAAAATAAATTGGGGCGTCGAGCGAGCCCAAGCCAACATAATGCATAACAATGTACGTGAATGGAAATAGCTAGCTATTATCGCTAGCCTGATCGGTTACTCACAAGCTGCTTTTTACAAGAAGCAATAAAAAACCCGGCGATACCGGGTTTTTGCATGATTAGTTGATTTTATTTAGCTTTGTTAATGTTTAATTAGTTAATTAATAGCGCTTAAAATTCATCTAACATATATTCCAACGAGTCTTCATAAGCCCTCAATTCTTTCTCTAGTTGGAACTTCTCTTTCAGTTGTTCAATTTCACGCCACTTACGTTTTTTGTTAGTACTTGCTTTGGCCTTCGGCTGTTTTTCGAACGAGTCCAATACTGCTTGAAGTTTATCCATGGAATGCTCCTTTTTTCTACAACTGCATGTTTTAAATATCACACCTGCGCGCATAATAAAACAGTTTTTGTGATCTTTTTTTGACAGAAAAATGAACATTGATTACTAATTGATTACACAAAGTCACAAATTTGATTTGGCTCAAAGTGCGAATAAAAAGTCTCAAATTAGGGTTGCGAAAAGCGAAAAATAAGCAGGGTACGTAGTGGGGCAGGTTAGCGTTAGTACTTTATAAATAAGGCTTGGCGAATAGTTTTAATCAACCTACTTGGGAGTTTTGAAAGGGCAATAAAAAAGGCGGCTGTCGTTGTAAAAACGAACTAAGCCACCTTTTATTGACGCAAATTTTCGCTTAGTTAAGCGTCTTGATTTGGCGCATATAGATTAAAATAATTCAGCTAACTGGCGCTCAAGTTTTTCTTGGTCAACGGCAAAATTGCGAATACCTTCAGCTAATTTTTCAGTCGCCATTGCATCTTGGTTCATTGCCCAGCGGAAAGCTTGTTCGGTTAGTGCAGGCTCGGCAGCAATTGCTGCTTGCTCGCTTGATAACTGCTGTTCAACTGGCGCGTCATTTGCTGCAAGCTCATCCATTAATTGCGGGCTAATGGTTAAGCGATCACAACCAGCCAATGCTAATACCTCACCTGTGTTTCTGAAGCTCGCACCCATAACAACTGTGTTATAGCCTTTAGCTTTATAGTAGTTGTAGATTTCAGTCACCGAAACTACGCCCGGATCTTCTAACGGCGCATACTCTTTCTTATCAGTGTTTGCTTTAAACCAATCTAAGATACGACCGACGAATGGCGAGATTAAGTAAACACCGGCTTCAGCACAGGCTTGTGCTTGTGCAAAGCTAAATAACAACGTTAAGTTACAGTTGATACCTTTCTTTTCTAGAATTTCAGCTGCTTTAATGCCTTCCCACGTTGAAGCAAGTTTGATCAAAATACGATCGTTGCTAATACCTGCCTCGTTATAAAGTGCGATTAACTTTTCTGCTTTTGCGACACTTGCAGCAGTATCAAACGATAAACGTGCATCAACTTCAGTTGAAATACGGCCAGGTACAACTTTCAAAATCTCTAAACCGATAAGTACAGACAATTTATCTGCAGCATCGATAACTTGCTGAGCGGCGTCATCAGATTGAGCTTTTGCCCATGCGCAAGCTTGCTCTAGTAACGGTTGATATGCTGGTAATGATGCAGCTTTTAATAGTAAAGACGGGTTAGTCGTTGCGTCTTGCGGCTGAAATTTAGCAATGGCTTCAATATCACCAGTATCGGCAACAACTGTCGTCATTTGCTTTAGTTGATCTAATTGATTCATGGATTTTCCTCTACATGAAAGATGAATATGAAAAACAGAGTGATCGGCCAGATGATGAAAAATTACAACAATCTGCTGTTGAGTTGTTTGAGACTGTTGGTTATTTAACCGATAACAAGTGGTTTGTTGCCGTATTTTTATCAAATTTACGGCGCTTTGCCTACCGCTTAGCCAAGAATAAATTGGAATTATTAAGAATAATTGACCGATTGCTCAATAATGGCATTTTAACGCTTAGCTTTGTGTAGTTTTCCAGAGAGCTGACATTTAATTTTGTTGAAAACTCACGTTCTATTTTGTTGAAGACTCTTATCAATTATTTAGCAGGCATCTGCCATGTTTACGTAAAATCTGCTGTGGTATAGTGTCACCATTAATTGATTGAAAAGGCGATATTTATGTTAATTGTTGTCTCACCTGCAAAAAATTTAGATTACGAATCACCACTGGCAACGCAAAGCCATACACAGCCAGAGCTGCTGGAGCACAGCCAAGCGTTAATAGATGTGTGTAAAACACTAACACCAGCCGATATTAGTTCGCTTATGGGCGTCAGTGATAAAATTGCTGGCTTAAATGCCGCGCGTTTTGGTGAGTGGGCAACGCCTTTTACTCAAGATAATGCACGCCAAGCGGTGCTTGCGTTTAATGGTGACGTTTACACCGGCTTAGATGCGGCAAGCTTTTCTGAACAAGATTTTGACTTTGCTCAGCAGCACTTACGAATTCTTTCAGGCCTATACGGTTTATTAAAACCGCTTGATTTAATGCAAGCTTACCGCCTAGAAATGGGCACTAAACTGGCTAATGATCGCGGCACGAATTTGTATCAGTTCTGGGGTGAGATCATCACAGACAAAGTGAACGAAGCATTGTCTGCTCAAGGTGATCAAGTGCTGGTTAACCTTGCCTCAACAGAGTACTTTAAGTCTGTGAAGAAAAAGTCGTTAACGGCTGAGCGTTTGATCACTCCACAGTTTAAAGACTGGAAAAACGGTCAATACAAAATGATCAGTTTCTTTGCGAAAAAAGCTCGTGGGTTAATGGCGCGTTATATTATTCAAAATCAAATTACTGATGTTGAACAGCTCAAAGGCTTTGACTTAGCTGGCTATAGCTATAATGAAGAATTAACTAAAGGCGATGATTTTGTCTTTACCCGCCGTGAACAAGATTAACAGGCCATAGTTAAGTTCACGGTAAGATAAAGCGCGAAGGCTTATTCTGTAGCTTTCGTGCTTTATAACTATCTTACTGATAATATTATTCTTTAACCTCGTGAGTGACAGGAGAGTATATGCTCACAATTTTAGCTAAGTTATTTCAGGCGTTACATTCGGAAAATTCAACACGCCAAATTGCTGCCGCGGTCGCGTTAGCGCTTATTTTTGCATTATCTCCTTTGCTTTCGTTACAAGCCTTTTTCATTTTATTTGTTGTACTGCTAATTCGTGTGCACTTGGCGTCGTTTTTAGTGGCCATCACAGTATTTGAAGGGGTGAGGGTGATGCTCAACACTACCATCATCAATATTGGTGAGAGCTTATTAACCACCGCTAGCTTGCAAAGCCTATTTACTGGCTTGTATCAATTTGACGTATTTAAGCTGGCGCAATTACATCATACTTTCAATTTAGGAGCGTTAATACTTGGTGTTGCCTTGGCTATTCCGCTGTACTTCGTCACTAAAATCTTAATTGATAAATATCGCGAGCATATTAAAGCCTTCTTCGAGCGCTTAGCTATAGTCAAGGCACTCAAAGCGAGTCGGGTATTTGCCATTTATCAGGAATTGCCAAAGCTGGGAGGTCGAGCATGAGCAAAGTGATCCGCTGGCAAGGGCTAATCGCTTTTGTCGTTATTCTGGCCCTTATTCTTGGCTCTGTGGTGCTATTTGCTGGGCCGATTGCCAAAATGGCGATTGAGCGCTTCGGTGGCAATTACACTGGTGCAGAAGTGAATGTTGACAAGGTCGATGTAAACTTCGCACCTTTTGGTGTCGAAATTTGGCAGCTGCAAGCAACCGACCCCAAAGCGCCAGAGCAAAACATGGTCGCTTTTGAACACGCAGACGCAAGCGTTGATTTGTGGCCATTCTTATTTGGCAAAACTATTGTTGAAAATGTTGAAGTTAAGGCGTTGAGCTTTAACACTGCTCGTCAATCGGCTGGCCGTGTTTATCGAGCGCCAGACGAATCTGCGATTGGCAATATGACTGAGCAGTGGCAAGACGACATACAGGCCAATTTACCTGATCCCAATGAGCTGCTTGCGCAAAGTAACTTACTGACGGTGCAACGAGCCAAAGCACTGGAAGCCACTTACCAGCAAGAAAAAGATTTGGTTGAGCGCACTAAAGCTAAATTACCAACCAAAGAAACCTTAAAAGATTACCAAGCTCGCGTTAAAGCTTTAGGCGACGTAAAAGTAAAGTCACTGGCTGATATTGAAAAAATCAAAGCAGATTTTGACAAATTAAAAGCTGACTTTAAGCAAGAGCGTGAAAAGATCAAACAAGCAAAAGCTGATGTTATTGCGGCTAAAAATAGGTTAAGCGAGCAAGTCGTTGCCCTTAAAAATGCGCCGAGTGAAGATTGGCAAAATATTTCACAGCAATACCAATTGCAAACGCTAGAGGCGGAAGACTTCGCTCACTTGTTGTTTGGCGACAAAGCCCGAGAATACTATCAATGGGCAGATATTGTGTTTGCTCATGTTAAGCCATTACTCGCGAATAAAGGTGATGGTGAGCAGGTAGCGAGTGAGCAAACAGCTCTTGCTAAAGAACAAGGCCGCTTTGTGCACTTTGAGGAAGACTCTCCACTACCTGATTTCTGGTTAAAACAAGGTAGTGTAGAAGTGGTTGCAGGTGACGCGCGTTATCAAGCTAAGCTCAGCGATATTACGATGCAACATTGGCTAATCGACAAGGCTAGTGATATCAAAATCACTGCGGATGGGATTCAAAGTCAGGGAGCACTAGATGCGGCTCTGGACTTCACGCTTGATGCTAGCCAGCAACTGACCAGTCAAGGTAATTGGCAGTTGACCAAGCTACCTCTGCAAAATATTGGCTTACAAGAAACCGATAACCTAACGCTGCAACTGGTGTCTGCTTTACTGTCGGTTGCCGGTAATATGTCGGTCAATAACGGCGAGCTGGCACTCACCAGTGATTTTGATTTAGCCAGTAGCCAATTTGATGGTAGTGCCGATTCGAAAATTGCCAATGTGGTACTTGATACCCTTAAAGCGAATCAAGCGTTGGGCTTAACCGTCAATGCTAATGGTAATTGGTTATCACCTAGCTGGGGCGTTAGTTCAGACTTAGAGAATATTTTGGGTAATGCACTAGCGCAACAAGTAGAGACTAAGCTGGCCGGCTTTAAGAGTGAGTTGCAAGCTGGACTCAACGATAAAATGTCAGGCTCATTATCGCTCGGTGAAGGGCAGTTGGGTGAATTACTTGATTTTGAAACCTTGCTGAATGACAGCGATAAAGCCTTTGAGAATTTAGCGAATAACGATGTGGTAAAACAGCAACGTAAAAAGCTAGAAGATAAAGCAAAAGACAAAATTAAAGACAAGCTAGGTAAGCTGTTTGGCGGTTAAGAGTAGCTGAACTGAGCTTTACCTTAGCTAGCGACAAGGCTAGTGACAATGCCAGTCACTAGTACAGGTCACCAGAATGAAAGCCCAGCGATGGGCTTTTCTTTTTTCTTTTCTTTCGCGTTTAATTGCAAACGGCTGTGCACTTTAGTTACTGGGACTTTTAGTTGAGGGAATGGGTAAGTTATGTGCTTGTAGAAAACTCAGCTTATCCCAGTATCCACGTTGCATCACAATTAAACCGTTTTGAATGTGGAAAAAGCCGCAGCCTCTTAAGCCAATCGGATCTTTCCATTCCAATATTGCCCATTCACCGTCTTGAAAAATATTGTCGACGATACACACCATTTCGGCATTGGCGAACTCTTCGCGGAACATTTGATAAATCGCCTGCTTACCCACAACAGGTTCATTGGCGACTTGATGATTAACCGCATCACTGTGATAGAAACTACTCAGTAGTTCAGCGTCTCCAGCATTAAATGCAGCAACCCACTGTTTTACTATCTCTTTGGATGATGCGCTCGTTGCCTTTTCTGTCTTACCATCGGTACTTGTATTGGTACTTGCATCGGTATTTGCATCGCTATTCATTTGTGACCTTTTCATATTATTCCCATTTTGGCATACAACCCAATCTTTCATTGCAAAATGCAATGAGGATCTCTCGCAATGTGCAAATAGCTTATTTTAATTTACATGTATAACAGCCTAAGCGTTTGAAAGATATGGATTAAATATGTTGGTGTTAGTTTTGCTTTAACGAATGTTGTGTAAAGCGTTACTTAGCGAGTGAATTAAACAGCATATCGCCAGTAATGTTTTATCGTTTTAACAACTATACACGAGTTTGAAACCTCGTAAGCAGTAAGGAGTGGCTGTGAAGAAGGCTAGTTTATCAAACATGTTGTTGGGGTTGATATTGTGCTGCTGTGCAGTTTCTCTCAAAACTCAGGCGGCATTAATTACTTACGAAACCCAAGGCTTTACAGGCAATTTTTCCAGTTTAGATTTGAAAACCATCTGGCTGAATTTAGATGGTGATATCAATTCACAGTCGCTTGATGAATTTGAGCGGATATGGTCGGGCAATCAAACCTTTAGTCATCTAACGGTTGAGCTGAACCTTGCAGAAGATACTGTTTGGACACTACAAGCTGGCTTAGACGCGGGCTTAGGCGCCCAAGTTTATTTAGACGGTACATCTATTTTTAAAGACAGCACCGATCTGTGGTGGGCGTATAATTGGAATCACAGCGATACGGTTAAAATTGAAAACCTAAACCTTAGCCAAGGCTCACATCGGCTTGAATTTTATTGGTTAGAAAACTGCTGTAACGGCTTTAATAGCATTAGGTTTACCGAGCAAAGTTCAGGTGTTACTTCGGTGCTAAATCGAGCGGCACTCAGCTCATTTGAAATCCCAAATCCTGCTTCAATTTCACTGTTAGGATTGGCCTTAGTCGGTTTATTTTTTACTAGCTTTAAACGTGATTACTCGCATTAAAACTGTTCGCTTGTAAAAAGCGTAATCAAAATACGATTTACGAGCAAAGACTAGATTAACTAGGTAACGAGTTTGACAAGACAAGGACGTCGCATGATTATATTTCGACATCGAATAATCACTAATTCGATAGCGCTATCGAGCACTTGTCTCTGCTAGATTATTACTTAACAGAATAACGCTTAATGCGATTAATGAGATGTTGGTCGTCACCGGATTAAAGGCTTCAATTAACAGTTGCGCCTGCATTAAGGCGACAAAGCTTAATAAACCAATTAAAGCCAGAATATTCAGAACAACTAGAGGCTTGTGTCGATAAAATAAAAGTAAGGTGATACCAAACAGTATTTCACCGACACCTGCTGCTTTGGTAATAAGGTACGAATACTCTGCTGAAAAAACAAAGCTGGCTGTCATCTGTTTTTCAAGCGGTGCGATATGGACGAGCTTGGGAAATAGACCGTGGTAAATCCAGCTAAAACTGACAATAATTCTGGCGATTTGAATGGGTGACATAACCACTTCCTTGTTGTCAGTTGCTTGTTCGTTGTAGGGGGGATAGTTTAAGGGCCAACGAATATGGATAAATGCTTAGCTGCTAGCACTTGGCTTTTAGGTAGCTAGTTCTATCTATGTCGAGTACTTCGATTGAGATTTCACAATTTGCTAATGCTAACGGCATTAGCGCGTTCAATACACTTGTACTTAGCAGTTGTTTTTGCTCTTCACTGCGACCTGAAAGTATTTTGAGTGTGATATGAATAAAGTCTGACTGGCTCTTTTTTGATTGGTTACTGCCTACTTGATAGCTGTTAAAGCTATGGGCTCTGATTTTAATATCGTTGCCGTCAGGCTCAAATAGGTTACTTGCCAATGCTCCTTGAAAAACGGCTGAAACAAGCTTGTTGCTATCAAGTGTACTGGCGTGTTCGATAATGCAATGGGGCATTTTCTAGTTTAAATTGCTAGTTTAAAGTTTTATGAAAGTAGCCTAATGCTACCTAATTGAAAGACAAGAAAAAAGCGCTAACTTATCAGGTGATAAATAGCGCTTTTTTATTCTTTTGAAATAACGACAAGTTAACAGGAGTCACTTACTTAGTAGCTTATGTAAGTGCTTTTGTCGTTATAATTAGTGGGGCTATTACTTTTTCTTCGCCGATTTCTTTGCTACTTTTTTCGCGATTTTCTTCGCTTTAGCTTTTTTCTGTGCTGCCGATTTTTTCACTTTTGGCTTTTTCATCGGCACTTTCGCTTCTTTAAATTTCGGTCTTAGCTCGTCAATCACACGACGTTGTAGGCGCTCTTTGGTATAGCGCTCAATCTTACCGATGGAAAGCATATCGTGTGCTTCTACCAATGAAATTGCGGTGCCTTTGTTACCAGCACGGCCAGTACGGCCAATACGGTGCAAGTAAATATCGGCTTTGCGTGGCATATCAAAGTTAATCACGTGGGTGATATCGTCGATATCTAAACCACGGGCTGCAACATCGGTTGCTACTAAGACATTAAGCTCACCTTTGCGCAAGCGATCAACCGCGCTGTTACGCTTGTCTTGTGGCATTTTACCTTCTAACCAAACACATGGAATGTCAGCGCTGTAGAGTTTGCCCGATAAGAACTGAACTGTTTCGCGCTTGTTGGCAAACACTACCGCACGTTCTACTTCTTCTTGCTTAAGAATATGAGTCAGTAGCTCAAGCTTGTGCTGCTTGTCATCCGCTAGGTGCAACCATTGGTGGATTTTCGCTTTTTCCTTGCGAGACGGGTTAGCTTCTAAGTACACTGGCTCATCAAGGATGTCTTTGGCGAACTTGATCACGCCAGCACCTTCAAGCGTTGCCGAGAACAACATGGTTTGTTTACGCCAGCGCGCTTCACCGATTATGCGGTTGATGGTGTCAGCAAAACCCATATCCAACATGCGATCCGCTTCATCCAGAATCAGGATTTCAATTTCACGAGCATCGAATTGTTCGTTTTCAATGTACTCCATTAGACGACCCGGTGTTGCGATCAGCATATCGGTGGTGGCCGTTAGAATTTCTTTATGGCTACCATAGTTAACACCACCGGTGATGACACCGGTTTTAATATTAGTGTGGGCGGTAAGTAGCTCGTTTTGCTCGCTAATTTGCAGCGCTAATTCACGTGTCGGCGATAATACGAGTACTCGTGGAAAGCCTGGCTTTGTGCGTGGGTAATCTAGTAAATGCTGAGCAGCAGGTAATAAAAACGCAGCGGTTTTACCTGTCCCCGTTGGCGCTGAGGCTAAAATGTCTTTGCCGTCCATTGCTTCTGGCAGCACTAATTGCTGAATGGAAGTGGGCTTTTTAAAACCGGCTTTGGCAATGCCACCGATCAGGTCTTGGTCTAAATCAAACTGCTCGAACATGAATATTACGTCGCTACTTGGGCACAAAGATGTGCAGATTATAGTGTGAAACTGTTTATTTACCTAAAAGTGGCTTGTGCCAACATAAATAATCGTTGGGGTTGCACTCTTAGTTTGTGTCTTTAATGTTGCGTGGGCCGTTCGCAATCGGCTTTACGCTAGATTTCTTGCGTGAATTTGGTGATTTGATAAATCAAGCCAGTATATCAGCAATCTCTTCCAATACACTTTGGCACCATTGGCTGATACGGGCGTCAGACTGGTCATATTGGTTGTCTTCATCCAAAGCTAAGCCAACAAATTGGCTGCCATCTTGGGTCAGGGCTTTTGAGGCTTCAAATTCATAGCCTTGATTTGGCCAATAACCTATGACATGGCCGCCTTGCTCAATCACACAGGTGTGCAGCATACCTAAGGCGTCTTGGAACCATTCTGTATAGCCAATTTGGTCGCCCATACCATACAAGGCAACAATTTTATTGGCGAAGCTAATGGTTGCTAGGTCTTGCCACTGAGACTCCCAATCTTCTTGCAACTCGCCGTAATCCCAAGTGGAAATGCCTAAAATCACTAGGTCGTAGTCGGCAATTAAAGACAATGGCTCGTCTTTAATATTGTGCAGCTCAACTAGCGGCGTGCCAGTGTCATCGTTACCCATTTCTGCTTGAATTTTTTCCGCAGCAATCTCGGTATAACAAGTGGTTGAGCCATAAAATAAGCCGATTTTCATTGGGGTTTTACGCCTTGCTTTATTGGTGTTCCAACTAAGATGATTCTCAGCCAAAAACGAATTGGAATTAAAACGGGCGCGAGTTTAGCAGAAATGGCGTATTCTTCGCCACTACTATTCATTCAATTGGTATGGTGCCTCAAGGATTCAGCATGGCATAGAACCTTTAGCTATAGGCTTAGGTTTGCATTTTTAATGCGTAGGTTGTAATTTTAGCCATCGAATCAGGGTCTGTGTGTTCACTTGGTTGCTTGTAGCCAATAATTTCGTAACCCTATTACCCAATTTTGGAAGATGTAAATGAAAAAGCTGTTTTCTGCCGCGGTTTATGCCAGCGCACTTCTTTGTTCTTCTTTTGCGCTTACCGCACATGCTGAAAGCCCAGAGCAAGTTCCAGCAGCTGTTGCTAACGCTTCAGCGGCCACTTTTAATGCTGAAAAATTAAAACAAACCATTAGTCAAACATTAGGCTTGGAAGTGAGCACTGCCCGCAAAACGCCAATGCCTGGCTTAGCTGAAATTGTTACCGAACAAGGCTTGTTTTACACCAGCTACGATGGTGAATACTTTATTCAAGGTAAGTTATTTAATTTAGGCCCTAACGTTACCAACTTAACGGAAACTAGCCTAGCGCAAGTGCGTTTAGACGGAATGGCTAAATTTGAAAAAGACATGATCGTGTTTCCTGCGAAAAACGAAAAGCATGTTGTGACGGTATTTACTGACATTACCTGTGGTTACTGCCGTAAATTGCACAACAGCATGGAAGAGTACAACGATTTAGGTATTACCGTTCGTTATTTAGCATACCCACGTGCAGGTGTTTACCAATCGCCAGGCACTTATACACAAGGCTTTGAAGACTTGCGCTCAATCTGGTGCAACGAAGATCCTGCCAAAGCGATGACGCGTGCGAAAGCTGGTTCAAGTGTCGCTCGCCGCATTTGTGACAAGCCTGTTGAAGATAACTTTAAATTTGGTCGCCAAGTCGGTGTCAGTGGTACGCCAGCGATTATCTTAGCGAACGGTTTTATGCTACCAGGCTACCGTGACGCAGACGATCTAAAGAATATTTTAGAAAACCTATAAATTTAGTCGTTTCTCAAGTTCAAAGAGGCCGCACTTCGTTGTGGCCTTTTTTGTTAGCTCTTTTTTGTTAGCTTTTTTCATTGGCAATTGGTGTGCAAATCTAAGTAGAATTAACGCTTAATACCGCAGCTTTACTTCCTAAAACTCAAAACACGCTGACATCATGCAAAAACAAATCATTCGCCGCACGCCAGTTGCCGACCAACATTTACCGATGAATCTTCACCCTGTGGTGCGTCAGCTTTATGCCAGTCGAGGTGTCGCGGGTGATCACGAGCTTGAATTAACGCTCAAGCAAATGGCGCCAGTAACTAGCTTGTCGGGCTTAGCTGCGGGCTGTGACATTCTTTATCAAGCCTTACAAACGGGCAAGCGCATTACCATTGTTGGGGATTTTGATGCCGATGGCGCCACTAGCACGGCGTTGATGATGGAAGCGTTAACCTTGCTAGGCAGTCGCTCGCACAACTTTATTGTGCCGAATCGTTTTGAGTACGGTTATGGCCTATCGCCAGAAATCGTGGAAATTGCCCATCAGCAAGGGGCTGAGCTGATCATTACCGTCGATAACGGTATTAGCTGCTTTGCGGGTATTGAATGCGCGCAATCGCTTGGCATGCAGGTGATTGTTACTGATCACCATTTACCGGGTGAGAAGCTGCCTCCTGCCGATGCCATTATTAACCCCAACCAATATAACTGTCAGTTTCCGTCAAAAGCCTTAGCTGGTGTGGGGGTTGCTTTTTACTTTATGCTGGCGCTGCGTAAATTATTGCGTGATGAAAACTGGTTTGCTAACCAACAAATACCAGAGCCGAACCTTGCCCAGTTACTGGATTTAGTGGCGTTAGGTACGGTCGCCGATGTCGTGCCGCTTGATGCTAACAACCGCATTTTGGTGGCACAAGGGTTAAAACGTATTCGTGCCGGTTTCACGCGCCCCGGTATTCAGGCGCTAATCGAAATTGCTAAACGCGATCAAACTAAGCTGGTAGCGGCCGACTTTGGCTTTGCCCTAGGCCCACGGATTAATGCGGCAGGGCGATTGGATGATATGTCGTATGGCATTAACTGCTTGCTGGCCAATGATCTAATGGAAGCGCGGGTGATGGCGTCAGAGCTGGATGAGCTTAACAAGGCTCGCCGTGAAATTGAACAAGGGATGCAAGTGGAAGCAGAGCGCGTGCTTGCGAGCCTTAAGTTTTCAGAAGACAACTTGCCTTTTGCTATTGCGCTATTCCAAAAAGACTGGCACCAAGGGGTGATTGGTATTGTCGCCGGTCGCTTAAAAGAGAAGTTCCACCGTCCGAGCATTGTGTTTGCTGCTGCGGATGCTGACTTTCCCAATAAAGATGGTGTTTTTGATAACGAACAAGAAATTAAAGGTTCTGCACGTTCAATCCCTGGCTTACATATTCGTGATTTGCTCGAACATATTGATAGCCAACATCCGAATATTATTATCAAATTTGGCGGTCATGCGATGGCGGCAGGCTTGTCGATTCAGGCGAAAAACTTTGAACAGTTTAATCAACTTTTTAGCCAGTATGCCGAAGCTTGGTTAGACAAAGAACAACTCACCGGCACACTGCTATCTGATGGCGAATTACCCGCCTCGTTAATGACCATTGAATTTGCGGATTTACTACAAGAAGCAGGCCCTTGGGGGCAACAATTCCCTGAACCACTATTTGACGATGAATTTGAGCTGTTACAACAGCGTATAGTTGGCGAAAAACACTTAAAACTCGTCGTGCAAAAAGACAATATTGCTTTTGATGCCATCGCTTTTAATGTTGATGTTAAAGCGTGGCCGAATAGTCAGGCAAAAAAAGCGCATATCGCCTATAAATTATCGGTCAATGAGTTTCGCGGTAAGCAAAATGTCCAGCTGATGGTGGAGCATTTGAAAGCCTTGTAAAAAGCGCTATTTTTATCCGCCTATTTAGCCATGTATTTAGTCGTTTAATTAGACAGGCAATTGAGCTACAATGCCGGACTTTTCCAATCGGCATTTTGATAAGAGTTTTCGACCCGAATGTTTGAAGTTAATCCTGTATTAAACACCATTAAAGACATTAAAGAGCGCACCACCATGCTTAGGGGGTATCTTTGACTACGAAGTCAAAGCTGAGCGTTTAGTTGAAGTTACTCGCGAATTAGAATTACCGGAAATTTGGAACGAGCCTGAGCGCGCACAAGCGCTTGGCAAAGAGCGCTCGGCGTTAGAAGCTGTGGTAAACACAATTGAGCAGCTAGAAGCAGGCTGTGAAGATATTGATGGCTTAGTTGAGCTGGCGGTTGAAGCGGAAGACGAAGATACTTTCAACGAAGCTGAAGCCGAAGCACAAGAGCTGGTCGAGCAGCTTGAAAAGCTGGAGTTTCGCCGTATGTTTGCTGGCGAGCAAGACGAAAACGATTGCTACCTCGACATTCAATCAGGCTCAGGTGGTACCGAAGCGCAAGACTGGGCAGAAATGCTGATGCGTATGTACCTGCGCTGGGGTGAAGCACACGGCTTTAAAACCGAAGTGATTGAAGTGTCAGATGGCGATGTCGCCGGTATTAAAGGTTGTACCATTAAATACTCGGGCGAATACGCTTACGGTTGGCTGCGCACCGAAACAGGCGTGCATCGTTTAGTACGTAAATCACCTTTTGATTCCAGTGGTCGTCGACATACCTCGTTCGCCTCAGCGTTTATTTACCCTGAAATTGACGACAATATCGAAATTGATATCAACCCTGCCGATTTACGCGTTGATACCTTCCGTGCGTCAGGTGCAGGTGGTCAGCACGTTAACAAAACCGATTCTGCGATTCGTATTACCCATATTCCTACGGGCGCTGTGGTGGCGTGTCAAAACGATCGCTCGCAACACAAAAACCGTGCAACAGCGATGAAGCTATTAAAAGCTAAGCTGTATGAAATGGAAATTCAAAAGCAAAACGAAGATAAACAAGCGCTCGAAGAAGGTAAATCAGACATCGGGTGGGGCAGCCAAATTCGCTCTTACGTATTAGACGATAGCCGAATTAAAGATTTACGCACTGGCGTGGAAAACCGTAATACCCAAGCGGTATTAGACGGTGATTTAGATAAATTTATTGAAGCCAGCTTGAAGTCTGGCCTTTAATAACCCAATTTTTTGAATTTTAACTAAGCTAACCTACAAAATGTTAGCTGTATTTTAACCAAGTTTGAGACTGAAAATGACAGACCAAGCAAATCAAGACGAAAATAAATTAATCGCCGAGCGTCGCGGCAAATTAGCGCAAATTCGCGAAAACTGCCCGGCTAATGGCCATCCAAACCAGTTTGACCGAAAACACTATGCAGCTGATTTACAAGCTGCCCACGGTGAGAAAGACAAAGAAATGCTTGAAGCTGAAACTGACGTTTACAGCATTGCTGGTCGTGTGATGGCAAAGCGTGGTCCATTCTTGGTACTACAAGATATGACAGGTCGCATTCAAGCCTACGCTGACAAAACCGTACAAAAAGACATTAAAGCTCGTTTAGGCGGTGTGTTAGATATCGGTGATATCGTTGGTGTAACAGGTACTTTGCATAAATCTGGCAAAGGCGATTTGTACGTTAATATGGACAAGTACGAGCTACTCACTAAGTCGCTACGTCCATTACCTGAAAAATTCCACGGCTTACAAGATACGGAAACTAAGTACCGTCAGCGTTACGTTGATTTGATCACTAACGAAGAAACCCGTGAAACTTTCCGTATTCGCTCGAAAATCGTTGAAGGTATTCGTCGTTTCTTAGCGGATCGCGACTTTATGGAAGTGGAAACGCCAATGCTACAAACCATTCCAGGTGGTGCAACGGCGAAACCATTTATTACCCATCACAATGCGTTAGATGTACAAATGTACATGCGTATAGCGCCAGAGCTTTACTTAAAGCGCCTAGTGGTTGGTGGTTTTGAGCGCGTTTTTGAAATTAACCGCAACTTCCGTAACGAAGGCTTATCAACACGTCACAACCCAGAATTCACTATGATTGAATTCTACCAAGCGTACGCTGATTACCATGATTTAATGAACCTAACTGAAGACATGCTACGCACGTTAGCAGAAGATGTCATGGGTAACCCAGTGATCCGCAATACCGTGAAAAACGCTGAAGGTGAAGTGGTGGAAGAGAAATTCTACGACTTTGGTAAGCCATTCGCGCGTTTATCTATGGTTGACGCGATTTTGAAATACGCACCTGAAGGTATGGTAACCAGCGAAGACGAAGCGGCACTGCGCGACCCTGAAAACAACTTCGATACCATCAAAGCATTAGCGAAAAAAGCGCATGTTAAAGAAGGTGATGCGGCGAAAGTTTGGGGCCCTGGTAAGTACATTTGTGAAATCTTCGAAGAAGTCGCTGAGCACTTACTTGACCAACCGACGTTTATCACGGAATACCCATGGGAAGTATCGCCACTGGCACGTCGTAACGACGAAAACCCATTCATTACTGACCGTTTTGAATTTTTCGTTGGTGGTCGTGAGTTAGCGAATGGTTTCTCTGAGCTTAACGATGCCGAAGACCAAGCCGAGCGTTTCCGCAAGCAAGTGGAAGAGAAAGACGCAGGTGATGATGAAGCGATGCACTTTGATGAAGACTACATCAACGCGCTTGAGTACGGCTTACCACCAACAGCCGGTGAAGGTATTGGTATCGACCGCTTAGTGATGTTATTCACTGACTCGCCAACCATTAAAGACGTGATTTTATTCCCGCATATGCGTCCGCTAGCGGAATAAGCATAAGTAGCTGCTATTTAGCCTTGTGCTAATCTTGCTGCTTAAAATACGTCCCTTCACTAAATAGATGAAGAAAAGCCCAAACAAACGTTTGGGCTTTTTTGTTTTCTAGCTCGCTCTTAACGCGATTCAACAGCCCTTATTATTTTGCACGCTAGCTCTTGCGAGCTTCACACTTGACGATACGAAATGTGTAGAAGTTGTGCAGATTTTGCTCAGAGTGTGAAGTTTCAATGGAGTTCCTTTGGGGTTTATGACATGCACTGAACCTAACACCTACAATGCCATCAGAGTTGATGAACAGGACATTCTGGAAATGGATATTTCAATCGCGCACTAAGTATTGCGTTGACGGGGTTTCTTCCTTAGTCACAAAAATACTGACTTAACAGAGTGGGTAATTGCCAAATACAGCCATAAAATTTGTGGTGCAGGCGAACCGCTCACTAATTCAATTCAGTTTGTAGGGCATGAAATGATGAAAAAAGCAGGTTTTAATTGTACGGCATTAGCAGTGTGTTTAGCGCTAACTGGGTGTGGTGGTAGCAGCGACAGCGAGACAAATACAAACAGCAGCAGTAATGCGTTACCCCTTGTTGATGCAGGCGCGAGACAAGACGTTGATGAGCGCAGCTTTGTTACTTTATCAGGCACTGCTATCGATGCTGAAGGGGAAGTGAGCTTTGTTTGGCAGCAGGTTTCGGGCACATCTGTTAATTTAAACAACACCAATACACTCACCCCAAGTTTTCGTGCACCTGCAACTAGCAATGATGAGAGTTTAGTGTTTAGGCTAACCGCCACAGATAGCGACAATGCCAGCTCGTCAGATGAGGTTAGCATACAGGTTAGCGACCGAAGAGCCTCGCCACAGGGGATTAACGAGAATGCTCAAGACAGGAGAAATCAGGCAAATAACAATAGACGCAATGACCCTCGTTTTGTTAATAACCGCGAAGTCAGAACGATTGATGGCTCTTTCAACAATCAAACAAATACGCTTTGGGGCTCTTCATTTAGCCATTTAGCGCGTTGGGCCGTCGCTGACTATGAAGATGGTATTGCTTCATTAGCAGGAGCTGCTCGTCCAAGTGCTAGGGTTGTGTCGAATAATATTCATGCTCAAGAAGATGGTGAGATCATACCAAATACTTTTGGTACCACAGATTTTCTTTGGCAATGGGGGCAATTTCTTGATCATGACATTGGCGTTACCGATGGTGTTGAAGAAGCCGCTGATATTGCTGTGCCGAGTGGCGACACCTATTTCGATCCTCGCGGTACTGGCGAACAAACAATTCTATTCTCGCGGGCCTTGTTTGATCACAACACTGGTACTGACAAAAGCAATCCGCGTGAACAAGAGAATGAACTTACGGCCTGGATCGATGGCAGCATGATCTACGGCTCAGATGACGAACGTGCATTTGCATTGCGAGTAAGTGAACAGAGCCCTTATTTGGCGACTAGCGAAGGTAACTTGCTACCTTTTAATATTACTGGGCAGACCAACGCAAATGCCTTTGGTGTTGACGATGAACAGCTGTTCTTAGCGGGGGATATTCGTGCCAATGAACAGGTAGGCCTAGCGGTTATGCATACATTATGGGTACGTGAGCACAACCGCATTGCTACCAATATGGCGCAGGCGAATCCTGATGCCAGTGGTGAGCAAATATATCAAGCGGCAAGGCGACTAGTAATCGCGAAAATTCAGATTATCACCTATCAAGAATACTTACCGGCGCTAATTGGAGAGGACGCAATTAGTGACTATCGTGGCTACAATGCGGCGGTAAACCCTGGCCTATTCAATGAGTTTGCAGTTGCGGCTTATCGCTATGGCCATTCATTAGTTAACAATCAACTGCTGCGCCTAGATGCGCAAGGCAATAGCATTGAGGCTGGCGCTTTATCATTGCGTGATGCCTTTTTTACCGCCCCTAACTTGCTGACTAATGAAACAAGCATAGACCCTATTTTGAGAGGTCAGGCGAGTCAACTTAGTCAAAAACTTGATGTTAATGTAACCCATGAACTGCGAAATTTTTTGTTTGGACAGCCGGGAGCGGGAGGCTTAGATCTGGTTTCACTTAACATTCAACGTGGACGAGATCATGGGGTACCCTCGTACAACGATATGCGAGATGTGTTTGGTCTCGAACGCGTTACCAGCTTCAATGAAATTACTTCAAACCCTGAGCTTGCAGCAGCGTTGGCGCAAACATATGAAACGGTTGACGATATTGACTTGTTTACTGGAGGACTGGCTGAAGACCCGCTTAGCGAAGTCGGCTCACAAATGGGAGAGTTATTCCGTGCTATGCACATTCGCCAGTTTGAAGCCTTTCGAGACGGCGATCGCTTTTGGTATCAGCGTTACTTGTCGCCAGAAGAGTTAAGGTTAGTGGAAGGTACGACTTTAGCCGAAGTTATTCGAGCCAATACCAGTATAGGCAGTGAGCTTCAAGAGAATGTTTTTTATCTAAAAAGCAACTAATCTTGTGATGTTATGTTGATGATATAGTGACCTGCTAGTAACAACTCAAATAAAAAGCACCTTCAGGTGCTTTTTTACTCAAGAGATCAAACAATTAGCTTATGTAATGTGCAAGCATAAGAGGCAGTTAGCTTAAAGTACAGTATGGATAACATAACTGCATTGGCAAACAGCACTAGTGATAGGGCATTTCAAGGTTACAGTAAAAGAGCAGCGAGAAGCAGATTAGTTATAAAAGGCTGAGGTTCTCTCGTTACTTTTTATTAGATGATATTGGCCATGGCGCTTACCCTTTGCCTACATAAATGGAGTTGCTATAGTATTTCTAATTTGCAAAGGAGCTGCTTATGAACAAGCGTTTCTCATTAATATTTTTAATTCTCGCCCACTTTCCTTTTAGTTCTGCAGCTATTGCTAAGCTGCCACCTGAAACGTCGCCACAAGAACAGTCTAGTCATGAAGCTACCAGAACTAAGCAAATTTTATCTACTGAAATAACGCAGATTATTGATGCTAAAGCTAAGCTTCGCGTGCCGCCAAAGTTTCCAATTAGTGAGGCTAAAAAGGGGATAGATGGTTGGGTAAGACTGAGCTTTATTGTCGAGCCTGATGGTTCAACTAGTAATGTTGTTATTTTGGAATCAACAGGGCGTAAGAGTTTTGAACGAGAAGCGTTAAAAGCACTTAAACAATGGCAATATGAGCCTGCAATGGAAGGTGGTAAGCCGATCCAACAGTGTAAAAATAGTGTTCAAATTGACTTTAAAATGGCCCGTGAGCAAGAAGGCGTTTCAAGACGTTTTCTCAGCTTATATCGCAAGCTTGAAAAAGCCTTTAATAAGAATATTCAGAAAGATATTACTGAGCTAATTGATAGGCTTGAAAGCTATGAGGTAAAAACGCTACGCGAGTCATTTTATAAATATCAATTAATGACACGCTATGCAAAGCACCAGCAAAATAAGCGAAAAGAGCTCAATTACCTTAACAAAACATTTCAATTCTCCGGCGTTGGCGGCTTCTTTGACCATAAACGCGCAGTACAAAGTGATACTGTCGATGCTGTTGGCGTCAAAGTGAAAAAGGGCGAATCTGTGGACGAAGCTATTTCAGCGAGCACGCAACGACACTATAAGTTTCTTGATGTAGCATTATTTCCAGTGTTACATGACAAACTTTTGTTAGAACTCGACTTTGGCCGTGTCGGCGATGCGTTAGATACCGTTGATAAGCTTTTGTTATTGTCCTCAGCCAAACCTAACTGGCCGGCATACCAACAGCAAAAACAAACGCTTATTGATTTTATTGCCAGCGATACGCCAATAGTTACCCCAGGTTTCATTGGGAAAAGAGACTTTTGGCAGCACACCTTAATTCGCAATGAGTTCCAACTCGCCGATGTTTCAGGGGAGCTACACAAACTGGACATACGTTGTCGTAATAAACGCCACGTTTACACTGTTAACGAGCAATCTATTTGGAAAATTCCGAAGAGCTGGCAAGGCTGTAATGTCCTTGTTTATGGTGATAACAAAGCGAGCTTCAAATTAGTTGAACTAAATCCAAGTGATACAGCTAAGCAGCTAAAAGGTGCGATGGCAGAAAAGCCAAGATTACAGGGTTAGTAGTTCATGGTTAATAATTCAGGGCTTCTAAATCAGGGTAATAAGGCTTAGGGACTTTGTCTCGCCTATTTTTGTGCACAAAAAAACATCAAAAAAGTTGTAATAAAAATAAGCTCATGATGACTATTGAGGGGAGTGCTTAGTCATCACTGATTTTACTTTGTTTAATCGTTTGGGAGCTGAATATGGAAATTATTGAAAAAACTGTTTTAATCTTCACTATTGTGGCCTCGATTGCTGGACTCGCTTGGCTAGATAAGCGTTTCGCTTTAGGTTTATCTAGAGGAATGAACCTAGGTGTTTCATTAGAGGATAAAGACGCGCTGATAGAATCGAAATTAAAGCGCCAAATAGAAGAAAAGTCTCAAGAAGTAGAGTCACTTAAAGCGCGCGTAGCGACCTTAGAAAGGATTATTACTGACCCTGCTGAGCAATTAAAACGTGAAATAGATCGACTTTAATCATTTATTTGCATTTACTTGCTAGTCAGCTGCGCTGAACCCATCGGTATTTTTCTAAGTAGCTGGCGCTTAATTTTTTAACACGCACTACTTTTTAACCTGCTAGGCTGTGTTAGAGTATGTTCGCTAACCGAAAACAAAAAGGAATAACGAAATGGCATTTGAGGTAAAGTTTGAATTAAAAGATTCAGATTTAGCGCATTTTCGCGAAGTAATGAAAAAAGCGATTGACGGTGCATCGCACTTAAGTGAAGAAGATATTCTGGCTAAAGCCAGAGAGCTTAGTGCGAGCGTACAAGCAGATGTGCCAGAGTTCGTCGCCGACCGTTTACGTAAGCTCGAAGTTTTAGTCACCATGGTTGAAGATGCCCAATGGAAATTAGACGGGGAAGAGCGAGCGAATGTGCTAAGTGCACTTGCTTACTTTAGCGATCCAGAAGATTTAGTACCGGATCATATTCCAGCACTAGGCTTTTTAGATGATGCGATTATGATTGAGTTAGTCGTAGAAGATTTACAAGACGATATCGAAGCATTTGAAGAGTTTTGTGCATACCGTGAACGTGAGCAAGGCCGTGCTGGCGATAAAGAAATTACCACAGAAGATTGGCTAGATTCAAAACGCAGAGAGTTGCATAGCCGTATGCGTAATCGCCGCAGCTCACGACGCAGTGGACGCTCAGGCTTCCGCTCAATTTTCTAGGCTATAGCTAGTTATACCAATTTGATTAATTATTTAGTCTCTCAGAATGACATAAGCAGTATTAGAACAAACGAAATTTATGACGATATAGTTGTTCTACATCGAGTGAATTTTTTGTAGTTATCATGCTGCTTATGCATTCCCAAGGGCGAGTTTTAAAGGCTCATATACTGCGTTATGGCGTTTGACAAGGGAATAACCATTCTCTGCGCGTCAAGCCTAGTCTATGAGCCTTTAAATTCTCGCTGAGTGATCAAATAATTATTCAAGTTGGTATTGAGCTCAAGCGATAAAAGAAAAAGCCTCAATTTTGTTCACTTAATTTCTGTAAAACTGAGGCTTTTTAGTATCCGATAAAGGTGTTTGTGATACAAACGCCCAATTAGTAGGATTGAATTCGTTTAGCTATCACATCCGCAGCTGTCACCACAGCCGCCTTCTTCGCTTTTCTCGCTATGCACATGGCCGTGTTCTAGCTCTTCTGCAGCCGCTTCACGTACTTCTAGAATTTCTACGTCGAAGTGTAAATCAATGCCTGCTAGCGGGTGGTTACCATCAACGGTAATTTCTTCGTCAGTGACTTCTACCACGATAACCGTTTGCTCGCCTTCATCTGTTGTTGCGCGCAGTTGCATGCCAACTTGTAAGTCATCCACACCTTCCATCACGGCTTTTGGTACAGTTTGTACGTATTCGTCGAAACGCTCGCCGTAAGCAAGATCTGCTGCCACATCTACTTCAAATGTGTCACCAGCTTCGCGGCCGTCTAGAGCTTGCTCAAGACCCGGAATTAAGTAGCCAGTGCCTTGGATAATATTAAGTGGTTCATGGTCGTAAGAGCTGTCGATTAAAGTACCTTCGCTATCTGATACTGCGTAGTGAAGTTTAACAACTGCATTGTTTGAAATTTTCATAAAATTAAAGCGCTCGTTAAGTTAAATAATAGGGTGAATAAATAAAACTAAGCTTTTTTACTTGGCGTTATTCATCTGCATTCTGTGTGTTGTCGTATGGTAGTGCGGTTAAAAAGAGTTTAACACTGTCGTTATCTTTAACCCTAAGCACGTCGCTGTCAGATAGATCATTGGCAACAACGGCTTGAATATAAAGCTCACCAGTATCTGCTTGGTAGCTAGCAAGTACATCTCCGCCAGTACGCCAGTTTTCAGCCATTTGTTTTTCGAAGCCAATGGCTGAGGCGAGCGTCGTTTCGCTGTGGCCTGTTATCAGTGCCATCATTTTTTTGTTTTTGCCTAAATACTGCATGCGGGCGACAGTTTCTTGACCTAAGTAGCAGCCTTTTGTAAAGCTAATGCCGGCGAGTTTATCTAGGTTGAGCATTTGTGGCACGTACTTGGCTACTGTGCTCTCGTTAAGTTGTGGAAAACCTTCGCTAATTTCCAATAGCTGCCATGCTTCGGGGCCAATTTGCTCCGCTTCAATTGTACCAAGCAGTTGTTCGCTCTCTTCGGCGCTAGCAACAACTAAATAACGAGTAATTTTGCCAGCCAAGTAAACGATACTGGCGCCTTGGTGCGTAACAACCGGAGTTAGGGCGTCAGGTAAGCTACCAACTTGTGCCGCCAGTTGTTGGCTCGCTTGTTCACCCACCAAGCAAGTAAACTCAAGGTTTGTCGCTTCGCTAATCTCTACTTTGGCAAATACTCCAAATTTTTGTAATTCTGCAAGTGAACTTTTTATTGAGCTTTGAGGTTGTACAAGGAATAAAGCGTCTTGATGCGTTATCAGCCTAAATACTGACAACACTTTACCTTTGGCATCGCAATGGGCACCGTGCTGCAAGCTGTGAGCATGTTGCTCATTAATGTCGCAAGTCACTTGCCCTTGTAAGTACTTTTGCTGCTCTTCACCGGCAAGTTTGATCGCAGACAGTTGCGGCAATGGCATCATAAAATTGGGGGGCAGTGTCGAAAGATTCGGTAGTGCTGAGCTCATGTGGTGATTAATGCAGAAAATTAGGTTTGAAATACAAGTATAGGCAGATTCAAAAAAAACAAGCGAATACCATGACTTTATTTCAATTGGTGTGATACCAATTTCAATAATGACTTGCTCATTCTGGCTGGTTAAAACACCCACTAACTGCGTTGTTGTTTTTGAAATTAGAACAACTAGTTACATAAAAATAACGCCTTGTTTCTGAGTGTTTTTCCTGCGCCATAAATGATCAACTAATTAATTCAATTGGTATTATTTGTGAAATTGGTAGAATGCAGCTAGTTTTGATTATGAGGAAAAGAAATGTCGTTAGCTAAAAATAAAGCGCGCCTAAAATGGGCATGTCGTCGTGGTATGTTGGAGCTTGACGTACTGTTTATGCCGTTTGTTGAAAACGCTTATGACGACTTAACTGAAGAACACAAGCGAGAGTTTGAGCGTTTGCTAGAATGCGACGACCCTGAGCTATTCGCTTGGTTTATGGGGCACGAGGAATGTGAAGACCCAGCACTTAAGGAAATCGTGCAAATTATTCTTAACCGCATCAAAGTGTGATATTTGCTACGCCCCACTAAAAGTTAATTGGCTGCTTGCTGTTGGCTGCTCTTTGCTGACAGCTTGTTATCTTGTTTTTTATTTTGCGCAAATCAACGTGCAAACCGCGCGGTGGTTATGGCATGTGTTGCTATTACTCTTCGCTTCTAGTGCTGCACTACTTTATTTAACCAAGCGTTACTTTTTTGAATCCCAGCCTGAACAGCTGACCATAGTGCTGCCTGAGCATGAGATAAATTGGCGGCAAGGTTCTTATGTGGCAGACAGTGCCAGTCGATTGAGCTTTTTAGGCTTTTGGTTGGTGTTGTCAGATAAAACCGAAGTGCTAGATAAGCAGTCAACAGAGCTGGCAAACAAAAATACAATAGCTCGAATACGAAAGAATGATCAGTACGAGCTGTTTATCTATCGTTCCCAGCTAAATTATCAACAAGTGTGCTATTTAAGCTATTTAATTAAAGCAGCACAAAAGCACCGCTAGCTTAACTGGCCTTGAATTTCTTTTGACTGATTCGGTGACAATATCGTATTGCCAGAAGACTGCGCTAAATCAGGGTAGTCGAGCGTGTAATGCAGACCACGACTTTCTTTGCGAAGTAGTGCGCTTTTAATAATTAGTTCAGCAACTTGTACTAAGTTTCTGAGCTCTAACAAGTTGTTACTGACACGGAAGTTTTGATAGTACTCGTCAATTTCACGTTGCAGTAGCTCAACGCGATGCAATGCTCGCTCTAAACGCTTCGTCGTGCGCACAATACCCACATAGTCCCACATAAATAAGCGCAGTTCATGCCAGTTATGTTGTATCACCACTTCTTCGTCTGAATCCGTAACACGGCTTTCATCCCACTTTGGCAGTTTTAGGTACTTTTGTGGGGTTTTTAAATGGTTAGCAATATCGCTTGCTGCCGCACGAGCGAATACCAAACACTCTAAGAGTGAATTACTCGCCATGCGATTAGCGCCATGTAAACCGGTATAAGCCACTTCACCGATGGCATACAAGTTTTCAACATCAGTTCGGCCATTCTTATCAATCATCACGCCACCACAGGTATAGTGTGCGGCTGGTACGACAGGAATAGGTTGTTTGGTCATATCAATACCAAGCGACATGGTTTTCTGATAAATCGTAGGAAAATGCTGCTTGATAAACTCTGCCGGCTTGTGACTAATATCAAGGTACATGCAATCGGCGCCTAGACGTTTCATCTCGTAATCAATTGCACGAGCAACGATATCGCGTGGGGCTAATTCTGCACGTTCATCAAACTCTGGCATAAAGCGGCTACCGTTAGGGCGACGCAAAATAGCACCTTCACCGCGCAGTGCTTCAGTTAGCAAGAAAGTGCCAGCATCAGGGTGATACAAACACGTTGGATGAAATTGATTAAATTCCATATTAGCGACGCGACAACCTGCGCGCCATGCCATCGCAACACCGTCACCACTCGCGACATCTGGGTTTGAGGTATATTGGTATACCTTGCTGGCGCCGCCTGTGGCTAAGATGGTTTTACGAGCGTGAATGGTTTCCACCTTTTCACTATTGCGGTTCCAAATGTAGGCACCAACACAGGCTTTGTCAGCACCTTCGCCTGAGTTATTAATTAAATCAATTGCGTTGTAACGTTCAAACACGCGAATACGATTGTGTTGTTTAATACGCGTTGATAAGGTTTCTTGTACCGCTTGGCCGGTAGCGTCAGCAGAGTGCAGAATGCGGCGGTGGCTGTGACCACCTTCCCGGGTTAAGTGATATTTCGCGTCGCCATTGTCACTTTCTTCTTGGTCAAACTCTACCCCTTGTTCAATCAGCCACTCCAAACAGGCTTTGGCATTTTCTGCGGTAAAGCGCACAACATCTTCTTCACAAATGCCAGCGCCGGCAATCAGTGTGTCTTGCACATGAGAGTCAATACTATCGTTTTCATCAAAAACAGCAGCGATACCACCTTGTGCGTAATAAGTTGAGCCCTCATTAATTGGCCCCTTACTTAATACAATAACATCGGCGTTTTTCGCTAAATGCAGGGCTAAGGTTAAACCTGCTGCACCGCTGCCAATTATTAACACGTCACAATTGTGCTGTTTGCTCATAATGCTCTCTATTTGATTGCTTTTTTACTGCCTAGACAGGCCGTTAAAGGTGTAAAAATCACAATATTACGTTAATCTAATTGCAACGGATTTTAGCGTGTAACTTGCTAATCGAATAGTCATAGCTGATGGTTATTCGCTCAATTAACAATTTTTTTCGATTTTTTCGAACTTTATGAGATGCGTATAGTCATAACAGTTGCGTTTGTCATGAGCCAGATGTTGAGTTAAGTAGTTTTGTAGGAGATATGGCTCATATGAGCGAACAGTTAATCGATCAGGAATTGGTCGAGAGAGTACAACGTGGAGACAAAGGGGCTTTTAATTTACTGGTTACCAAGTATCAATCAAAAGTCTCTAGCTTGGTTGGACGTCATGTCAAAAATCAGGCTGATGTGCCAGATATTGTACAAGAAGCGTTTATCAAAGCGTATCGGGCACTACCTAACTTTCGTGGGGAAAGTGCGTTTTATACCTGGTTATACCGAATCGCTGTCAACTGCTCAAAAAACCATTTGGTTGCGGGTAGTCGCAAACCACCTAGCTCTGATGTTGAGGTGGAAGACGCCGAGTTCTATGAAGGCGGCGATGCATTAAGAGAAAATGCTTCACCTGAGCGCATGCTGCTAACTGATGAGATCAAACGAGTTGTGTTTGAAACCATGGAGCAGCTACCGGAAGATTTACGTTTAGCCATTAACTTTCGTGAGATTGAAGGGCTAAGCTATGAAGAAATCGCGACCATTATGGAATGCCCTGTGGGTACTGTAAGGTCAAGAATTTTCCGGGCGCGTGATGCAATAGATAAAAAGATTAGCCCCTTACTTAAAAGGTAGAAGGGCAAGCGGTAAACTGCGAAAAGGTAGAAGGCCAAGCGGTAGAAAGCCAAGTGCTAGAAAACCAAAAGTAGAGAGCCCAAAGGCAGCTGCAGAGCAGCAACCTAATGGCTAATCAGTGAAAGATATTCAGCAAGAACCATTAAGCGTAAAATATAGGTGCGCTAACCAAAAGGTGTTTTTATGAGTGATAATAAGTTTGAAACCGTCTCAGGTATTATCGACAGTTACCAGCAAGACGTTGAAAAACTTGATAGTGTATTGGCCGATAGCGAAGCGGCTAAGCGCTGGGAAAACTATCATCTGATTGGTGATGTGTTAAGAGATGAAACACCAAAATCCGTGCCGTTTGATTTATCTGCACAAATCGCGGCAGCGATTGCCGACGAACCAACAGTATTGGCACCTAAACGTCGTACCTTTATTAGCGCAGCAAAAGCGAAAGTGGTTCAATTTGGTAAGCCATTTGGGCAAGTAGCGATTGCCGCTTCTGCTGCGGGTTTAATGATTTTAGGTGTTCAGCAAACCAATGTTGCAGACAATGAAGTGATTACACCTGCCCAGCAAGTGATTCAAACAACACCGTTTGTGGGAGTTGCTGATCCTGTTAGTTTGAACTACCAAACCCCAGATCGCGCTTCGCAAAAACAAGCATACTTGGAACAACAGCGCCGTTTCCAAGCATTGTTAGCAGATCACCAGCAGCAAGTTAAGCTTAGTGCTGTCGCTAAAAGCAAAGCAGCTAAAGCAACTGAGTTAGAAAGTGACAATGCGGCAGATATTACGTCAGAGAATAAGGCTGAAAATACTCCTCAATGAAATTAATTAGTAGTATGGCACTGCTGTTAAGTGTTAGCTTTTCAGCAGTGGCAATGGAAAGTGAACAAGCACAGTCTTGGTTAAAGCGACTTTCCGATTCACTGAACAACCTCAATTTCACCACGTCATTTGTTGTCGTTAAAAATAACCAAGCTGAGCCTTACCACTGGTTTCACGGTATTAGCGGTGATGACAAGCAATTAGAAATATTATCACTGCTTAATGGTCCTCGCCGTGACGTGCTTCGCCGCGGAGATATTGTCAGCTATATCGAGCCAGAACTTCCTCCTTACTCGGTTGCTGCAAGCCATATTAGCGGGCCTATACCAGCGATTTTTAGCCAAGATGTGTCTCGCCTTGAAGACAACTATGAGTTTATTTCCGTTGGACGTAGTCGTGTTTTAGGTAAGCCTGCTCAACTTATTCGAATTGTTGCCAGAGATGGTCATAGGTTAGGGCATTGGCTGTGGCTAGACATGGACACTGGCTTGCCACTGAAAATGGCGTTAATTACCCGCAAGGGCCAGTTACTAGAGCAAATTCAATTTACTCACTTGGAAATTACCGAACAGCCCTCAGAAAGCTTAAAACAGCTAGAAAGCGCAGAGTTGCCGCAAGTGCTGGCATTACCCGATAGCCAAACTCAAGCATTTGCTTGGCAAGTAAACTGGTTGCCAGCAGGCTTTGAGCGAGTCAGTGCTAATCGCCATCGCATCGCTAATACAAAACAGCCAGTTGAATTTATGCTGTTTAATGATGGATTAGTGGATATTTCTGTTTACGTGAACCCAAGTCAGGAAAAGCAACGAGCTGTTGAGTTTGTCATGAACGGTGCAACGGTCATCTTAAACCAGATAACGAATGGTATTGAGGTCAGTGTTGTTGGTAAAATACCATCGGCAACGGCTAAAGCAATTGCAGATTCAGTGGCACTGAATGGCTCAAATCAAACAGGTGCGGGTGCTCAGTAGCTAAAAAGTCAGTAAAAAGCTCAGCAAACAAGAGCTCCAAAAACGTTCAGTAAAAAGGTTAAAAGACAATAAGAGTGGACAACGAATAATGGATGAAAAAGCGACCATTGTTGAAGTTAACAACCACAGTGTGGTGGTTGAAAGCCAAGTTAAGTCCACCTGCAGCCAGTGCCAACAAGTGGACAATTGTGGCAGCGGGCTTGTCGCTAAAGCTTTACCGCAACAAAAACTGCGCGTGGAAATTGTTACGCAAGAAGAGTTCTCTGTTGGTGAGCAAGTGATTATCAGCATCCCTGAGCAAGCCATGCTAGCAGTAGCTTGGCAAGTGTATTTATGGCCTGTTATCGGTTTAATGCTAGGCGCTGGCCTAGGCCAACTATTGTTACTTAACGGCATATTAAGCCATGAATTGCCAACCATTATGATGGGGTTTTCTGGCGGTTATGCCGGTTTTAAATGGGCAAAAGCCAGATTGGATAAGAACCCCAAACAACAAGCACTAGTGCCAACGATTAAACAACGTTTAATTTCTACTTTAGCGACACCAATTTCATAGTTAGCCCTTGCCTGCTGAAGCAAATAAAAAGTGAACTGGCTAGTTTGTCGCTTCGCTTGCTACGTTTTTTAACATCTTTTTCATCGCTATTGGGCAACTATCTCAGCCCAGCTATAGCCCCAGCGCGGTAAATTAGCTAAAATCTCGCCATTCTAGATTTTGCAGCTTTTTTTATACATTCCAGTTTATGAAACATATCCGAAATTTCTCCATTATTGCCCATATTGATCACGGTAAATCGACCTTATCAGATCGTCTAATTCAACATTGTGGCGGTTTGTCTGATCGTGAAATGGAAGCACAAGTTTTGGATTCAATGGATCTTGAACGCGAGCGCGGTATCACCATCAAAGCACAAAGTGTGACGTTAGACTACAAAGCCCGTGACGGTGAAACTTACCAGCTGAACTTTATCGACACGCCAGGCCACGTTGACTTCTCATACGAAGTATCACGCTCGTTAGCGTCATGTGAAGGTGCGCTGTTAGTTGTTGATGCCGGCCAAGGTGTTGAAGCACAAACGGTAGCCAACTGTTACACCGCAATTGATTTTGATATGGAAGTACTGCCTATCTTAAACAAAATCGATTTACCACAAGCTGACCCTGAGCGCGTGTGTGAAGAAATTGAAGATATTATCGGTATTGATGCGACAGGCGCGGTATCTTGTTCGGCAAAAACCGGTATCGGTATTGAAGATGTTTTAGAGTGCATTGTTGAAAACATTCCTGCGCCAGAAGGCAACCCAGACGACAACCTACAAGCGCTAATTATCGATTCTTGGTTTGATAACTATCAAGGTGTTGTTTCACTTGTACGTGTGATGAACGGTGAAGTTCGCGCGGGTGACAAGATGGTAGTCATGTCGACGGGCCAAACTCACATTATTGATAAAGTCGGTATTTTTACCCCTAAGCAAACCGAAACTGGCGTATTAAAAACCGGTGAAGTTGGCTTTATTATCGCGGGTATTAAAGAAATTCACGGTGCGCCAGTAGGTGATACCATCACTATTGCGAAAAAAGAAGCAGAAGCACCGCTGCCGGGCTTTAAAAAAGTACAGCCGCAAGTATACGCGGGTATTTTCCCAATCAGCTCTGACGATTATGAAAACTTCCGCGATGCGCTAAACAAGCTGAGCTTGAATGACGCTTCGTTGTTCTTCGAGCCAGAGAACTCATCAGCATTGGGCTTCGGATTCCGTGTTGGTTTCCTGGGCATGTTGCACATGGAAATTATTCAAGAGCGTTTAGCGCGTGAATATGACCTAGATCTGATCACCACGGCACCAACGGTAAACTATGAAGTAGAAACTACCCGTGGTGAAGTGCTGCAAATTGATAATCCAACAGATTTACCACCGATTAACGAAATTGCCGAGATTCGCGAGCCAATCGTACAAGCGAATATTCTTGTGCCGCAAGAGCATTTGGGTAACGTGATTACCTTGTGCATTGAAAAGCGCGGTGTGCAAAAAGACTTGGTTTACCACGGCAATCAAGTGGCGGTAACTTACGAGTTGCCAATGGCCGAAGTGGTGATGGATTTCTTCGATAAATTGAAATCTACCAGTCGTGGTTATGCATCATTAGACTACCATTTTGTTCGCTTCCAACCAGCTGACATGGTGCGTGTAGACGTAATGATCAATGGTGACCGCGTTGATGCACTGGCAATGATCACCCACCGTTCAAATTCAGTACCTCGTGGTCGTGACTTGGTGGAAAAATTACGTGAGCTTATTCATCGCCAAATGTTTGATATTGCGATCCAAGCTGCGATTGGTAACAACATTATTGCCCGTAGTACCATCAAGCAAATGCGTAAGAATGTAACGGCTAAATGTTACGGTGGTGACGTCAGTCGTAAGAAGAAACTATTGCAGAAGCAAAAGGAAGGTAAAAAACGCATGAAGCAATTGGGTAACGTTGAAGTGCCGCAAGAAGCGTTTTTAGCCGTATTGAAACTCGATAAGTAATCTCGACTTTCGCCTAGGCTTAGCTTGGTTTAACAATCTACTAACTAAGCCAAAAGCGGGGCATAAGAGAATAAATCCCGAAGAGGACAAGATAGGACAATTATGGCCGTATATTTCTCTCTGTTTTTAGTATTAGCAACTGTCGTCACCGGTGTGGTTTGGGTTGCTGATAAGTTTTATTTGGCGCCACAGCGTCGTTTAAAGTTGGCAGATGCCATTGCTGAACGTGGTGAGGCGCTAAGCGACGAAGCGAAGGCAAAAATTAGCGAGCCTAATGCGCTGACAGATACAGCGGTACAGGTATTCCCTGTGATTGCGTTTGTCTTAATTTTACGCTCGTTTTTGTATGAGCCGTTCCAAATTCCGTCTGGCTCTATGATGCCAACCTTGCTTGATGGCGACTTTATCTTGGTAAACAAGTTCAACTACGGTTTAAAAGATCCGGTTGCGCGCAATCAGTTTTGGGAAAACGGCTTGCCAGAGCGCGGCGATATTGTGGTATTTAAATACCCAGTTGACCCAAGAATTGATTACATCAAACGTGTCATTGGCCTACCGGGCGACCGCGTCATTTATCGCAACAAATCGCTGTATATTAAGCCAGCTTGTCAGCCTACTGACAATGCATGTCCTGAGTTTGAACAAGTCGTGCAAGACTTTGAATCAAAAGGTGAATACGTTGATAACGGCTTTGAGCTAACCCGTTATACTTCAAATATGCCTAACAAAACACATGAGATTTTAGTGAACAATAATACGTTACCGCGCACTGCACACTACTTTAACCAAGCGGGTACACAGCGCGATGAATTCGTTGTACCAGCAGGCCAATATTTTGTCATGGGTGATAACCGCGATAACAGCTTAGATGGTCGTTTCTGGGGCTTTGTGCCGGAAGCTAATATGGTCGGTGAAGCGGTTGCTATTTGGATGAGCTTTGGCTTTGAACGTGGCGAAGATAGCTGGGTGCCAGATTGGATGCCAAGTTGGTTCCCATCATCGGTGCGTTTTTCTCGTATTGGTGGTATTGAGTAGTGATTAGGAATACCCCAGAAGCATTAGCTAGACTAAGTAAGCGCTTAGGCTATCGCTTCACAGAGCAAAAATTACTGTTACAAGCCTTAACGCATCGTAGTGCCAAAGGTTTACACAATGAGCGCTTAGAGTTTCTTGGTGACTCAATTTTGGGTTTTATTATTGCTGAGCAGTTATATCAGCAATTTCCGAAGGAAAGTGAAGGCGAACTCACTCGCATGCGTTCAAGCTTAGTGCGTGGTGTGACATTGGCGCAAATGGCACGTGACTTTAAGTTAGGCGAGCACTTAATTTTAGGCCCAGGTGAAAAGAAAAGTGGTGGTCATCGCCGCGACTCGATTTTAGAGGATGCCGTGGAAGCCATTATCGGCGCTATTTATTTAGACGCTGATATCGAAACCTGTAAAGACTTAGTTTTGAAATGGTTTGCGCCGCGTCTTGCTGAAATTCAACCGGGCATTACCCAGAAAGATCCGAAAACTCGCTTACAGGAATACCTACAAGCACGCAAAATTGCCCTGCCGCAATATGAAGTGATCGATATCAAAGGACAGTCACATAACCAAGAATTTACGGTCAAATGCACGACCGATATTAATCAACAGGCTATTATTACCAAAGGCAGTAGCCGTCGTAAGGCAGAGCAAGCTGCCGCTCAGCAAGTGTTGGAGATGATAGAAAATGACAGCTGATACTCAAAAGTGTGGTTTGGTTGCCATTGTCGGTCGCCCAAATGTCGGTAAATCAACTTTACTAAATGCTTTGCTCGGCCAAAAGGTCAGTATTACCTCGCGTAAGCCACAAACTACGCGCCATCGCATTTTAGGGATTTTAACTGAAGACGGATACCAAGCTGTGCTGGTTGACACTCCAGGTTTGCACTCGGAAGAAAAGCGTGCCATTAACCGTTTAATGAACCGCGCTGCGAGTAGCTCAATTTCTGAAGTTGAATTGATTGTCTTCTTAGTTGAAGGGACGCATTGGACAGGTGATGATGAGCTTGTGCTCAACAAGGTTAAGCAAAGTGGTGTGCCGTGTATTTTGGCGATCAACAAAATCGACAACGTACAAGATAAAGAAGAATTACTACCGCACCTACAAAAGCTAGGTGAAATGCATGACTTTAAAGACATTATGCCAATCTCTGCAACGAAAGGGGATAATGTTGAGAAGATCAAACAGCTTTGTTTTGATGCCTTGCCTGAAGGTGATTTCTGGTTCCCAGAAGATTATATTACCGATCGCTCTAGTCGCTTTATGGCGTCTGAGATTTTACGTGAAAAGTTAATGCGTTTTACTGGTGATGAGCTGCCATACTCAACGACAGTAGAAATCGAGCAGTTTAAGCAAGACGAGAAAGGTATATTACATATCAATGCCTTAGTCTTGGTTGAGCGCAATAGCCAAAAACGTATGATCATCGGCAATAAAGGTGAAAAACTGAAAACCATGGGCCAAGAAGCCCGCCGTGATATGCAGGCACTTTTTGGTCAACAAGTGTTTTTAGAGACTTGGGTAAAAGTGAAAACCGGTTGGGCAGATGATGAACGAGCGTTGCGCAGCCTTGGTTATGGTGACGATTACTCTGGTTAGCTTGTTTAGCAATAAGTCCTCTGATTAAACGCGCAAGAGGTAATTTAGCACTTGCACACTCCACAGCCACAAGCCGCATTCTTACTCCATAGTCGGCCTTACCAAGAGCACAAACTTTTGGTTGAGCTATTAACGGCAGAAGACGGGAAGGTTGCCGCTGTGGTTTATGCTGGCAAAAGTGCTAAATCGAATAAAAAAGCCTTACTTCAGCCATTCCTGCCGCTGGCGGTCACGCTTAAAGGTAAAAGTCAGCTTAAGTCGCTGCAAACCATTGAAGCCAATGGTAAGTCCCTGCTACTCAGCGGTGAGCCGTTATATTGCAGCTTTTATGTCAATGAGTTACTGGTGAGATTGCTACCTGAGCAAGTGCCTTGCCCTTGGCTATTTGAACGCTACCAACAAACCTTAGCTTGCTTAGCCGAGCAAGGTGTCGATCAACAAGCACTGCGACAGTTTGAGTTGGCTTTGCTGGAAGAGTTAGGCATAGGGCTAGATTTCTTTGCGCTGCAAAGCATTCAAACCGATACAGTTAGCTTTAATCTTGACTCTGGCTTTACTGAGCCGCTTTCGAGCTTACCTACGTATTCAAAAACAGCATTGCTTGGTATTGCGTCAGGGGAGTTTAACGATAAGGCAAACCTGTATACAGCGAAAACCTTAATGCGTAATATCATCAATCAATTGCTGGGTAACAAGCCACTTAACAGCCGAAGCCTGTTTGATAAGAAATAAGATAGTTTGAGAAAAGAGACTCATTTATGAAGGACATTTTATTAGGGGTCAATGTTGACCATATCGCCACACTGCGCCAAGCTCGTGGCACAACTTACCCAGATCCTGTACATGCGGCGAGTGTTGCTGAACATGCTGGTGCTGACGGTATTACCATTCACTTACGTGAAGACCGCCGTCATATTCAAGATCGTGATGTGCATGTGATGAAAGAAACCTTGCAAACACGTATGAACCTAGAAATGGCCGTGACCGAAGAAATGATCGCCATTGCCTGCGACGTTAAGCCGACCTTTGTTTGCTTAGTACCGGAAAAACGTGAAGAGTTAACCACTGAAGGTGGTTTAGACGTGGCGGGGCAGTTAGCTAAAGTAACGGATGCTGTTGAACGATTAGCGGATGCCGGTATTTTGGTTAGCCTATTTATTGATGCCGACAATGCGCAAATTGACGCTGCAAAAGCCGCTAAAGCACCTTTTATCGAAATTCATACTGGTCATTACGCCGATGCAACAAGCGAGGAAGCACAGCTTGCTGAGCTAGCAAGGCTTCGCCAAGGTATTGAATATGCTGATAGCATTGGGTTGAAGGTCAACGCTGGTCATGGTCTTAACTATCACAATGTTAAACCGATCGCTGCCATTGAGCAGATCATCGAATTGAACATAGGGCATGCGATTATTGCCCGTGCAGCGATTGACGGCCTAGAAAAAGCTACTCGTGATATGAAGCGATTAATGCTTGAGGCACGTCAGTAATGTCTGTGGTTGGTGTTGGTACTGATATTGTTGAAGTAAGCCGTATTGCGCAAATGAAAGATGCGGCCAAACAACGATTAGCAGAGCGCGTGTTAACCGCGAGCGAACTTGCTATTTATAGCGCACACCACCAGCCACAAGCTGATAGCTTTCTCGCCAAACGTTGGGCGGCCAAAGAAGCGGCGGCAAAATCATTAGGTACTGGGATTGCCGATGGCGTTTCGTTTCAGCACTTTGTTATTGAAAACCTACCGTCAGGCGCGCCAGTGTTAATTTTATCTGATCGCGCCTTAGTATTAGCCACCGAGCTTGGTGCCAGTCATTGGCATATTTCTATCTCTGATGAGAAACACTACGCACTTGCTTTTGTTGTCTTGTCGAGCTAGCAATAATTGGTAATGAAAGTAATTATCTATCTCGGTTACAATTTTTTTGTTAATAAATTGTTAACTGATATAGAAAAGTGCTTTTGTTTAGCTATACTCAGAATGGTTAAGCAGTAACAAAGGCCTTTGAAATTAACCATGCAATCTGAAAAAAAGCCCTTGGTTGAGCGCCGTGGTGTCCAGCCAGAACATTCCGTGTGGTGGGATAAACTTACATTAGCACAAAAGTTTTCTGCCAGTAGTCTTGGCAAGTTTGGTTATGAGCTACAGTTTGTTCGCTCTGGCGACCACGGTAGTCTAGCTGTGCTGACATGTAACAATGGTATTGCCACCATTAGTGACGATGGTGAGATAGATACATCCCCAAGCATTCAAATACGCTAGCTAGCATATCTAGTTAGCACTTCAGCCTTAGAGCCGCTCAAAGGCTCTACATAAACTCAAGCAGCCATAAACCACCATTTAATCTAACCTGCCTTTTGAACGCCTTGATAGCTTTGTTTATTTACAAATCTGTAGTTTATTTCTAGTTGTGTTTTTTATGCAGGAAAGACAATTAGCTTTGACTACTTAATTCTTCGACTTCTTCCAGCACTTTAGGTGCTTCATCGAGGACATTATCTATATGTTCGAAGAACTCAAAAAACTCAGGCTCGAGTTGATCTAATAGCTGTCCTTGTTTGAGCATAGTTTCGATTTGGTGAGTGATCTTGCCAAGTGCTGGAACTCCGGTATAGCAACAAGCACCGTTAAGCTTGTGAATAAGTGTGTTAACTTGTTCGATATCTTGGCAAACAATGGCTTCGTTAATCAATGATTTCGTTTCCGGCAAACTGTTGACTAGACCTGAAAGCATGTCTTTTGCTAAATCGACTTTATTACCTGTTCGACTTAAAGCCAGCTGCCAGTCAATCGCCGTCGTTTGAATGGGGAGTGCAAAGCTCGCGGCATCAATCACTGTGGGGGATTTTATCTCGGCGTGCGCAGTTGTCTCGGCTTTTGGACTTAGTAAGGTTAAGTCACAGTATTCGTATATAGTGTGCTTTAACATTGACTCATCAATGGGCTTAGTCATGTAAGAGCTAAAACCCTCTACCATTAACTTTTCTTTCTCGCCACTGAGTGCATGAGCGGTAACCGCAATAATCGGTGTTTCATCATTAAAGGTTTGTGCTTTGATGGTTTTAAGCGCAGTAATGCCATCCATCACAGGCATTTGAATGTCCATAAAGATTAAGGCGAACTTTTCACTTTGGCATAAATTGACCGCTTCTTGACCATTGCAAGCGGTATGTATTTCTTGTACTTGTTCGGCTAGTAGTGCATGGATTAATTTTAAATTAGCATCATTATCGTCTACGGCGAGTACTTTAATAGGTAGTTTTTGCTCGCCAACAATAGGCACTTGCGTAGTATTCTCGTGATGCTGCGGCATTAACGATTTAGCCAGTCGAGAAGGCGTGATAGGTTTACTTAGGCAACTTGTCGCGCCATTACCGATTAATACTTCATGTAAGCTTGGTGAATTACTGTTCACTGCCAAGTGAATGGTGTTGGTACGTTTTTGAAGTAGCGCAATGAGCGCTTTTAGCTCTGGTAATGCTGCTGGCGTGACATCATGGCTGATCAGGGCAAAGTCATAGTGCTGTTTTTGTTCTAGTTCAGTGGTCAACTCGTCCAAGGTGCCAATTGGCATCACCTGCATATGCCAGCTTGTTAAAATGTCACTGGTGGCAATTCTGCTATGCGTGTGCGGTTCAAAATATAGAATACTTTTATTGGCTAATGCTTCGACTGGTAATGCGTGAGCCAAAATAACCGGGTTAATCTCGCACTTAAAGGTGAACCAGAACGTTGACCCTTCTCGCTCTTCACTGATAAAGCCAATATCACCTTGCATCTCTTGGGCGAGTCGCTGCGAGATGACCAAGCCAAGCCCTGTGCCACCATAAAGGCGCGTAACACTTTTATCTGCTTGACCAAAAGCTTCGAAAATTGTTTTTTGTTGCTCGCTGTTCATGCCAATACCAGTATCGGTAACCGTGACTTTGAAGCTCGCTTTGTTATCTTGCTGATGTTCGATATCCACATCAATACAGACCGCACCTTTGTCGGTAAATTTTATCGCATTGTTGGCAAGGTTGATCAGAATCTGCTTAATCCGCATGGCATCGCCAATCAGCGAATCCGGTACTTGTGGCGCGATTCGCAGTGACAATTCAATATTCTTTTTGTGAGCGCTTGGCGCCAATAAGGTTAATGACTCTTCCAAGGACTCACGCAAGGTAAATGGAATACTTTCTATCACCATTTTGCCAGCATCGAGTTTCGAGAAATCGAGAATGTCATTGATAATCGCTAATAAGTTATTGGCAGAGCGCTCAATGGTTTGCAGGTAGTCACGTTGGGTATCGCCAAGCGGTGTTTTAAGTACTTGGCGAGTAAAGCCAATAACACCATTCAGTGGCGTTCTTAGCTCGTGACTCATGTTGGCTAAGAACTCAGATTTAACCTTGTTTGCTTCCTGTGCCTTGCGCTTAGCGATGTCTAATTCAACGTTTTGAATTTCAAATTGCTCTAAACTTTCGCGTAAATCGACAGTTGCTTGGTCAACACTGCGTTGCATTTCGTCGTGATAGTCACCAAGGCTCTGCGCCATTGCGTTAATACCGTTTTTGAGAAAGTTGAGCTCGCCGACCAGTTGACCACTAACACGACTTTCAAGCTTGCCTTCACGAATACGATCAACCGCTTGCACCATTGAGGTTACAGGGCGGGTTACGTTTTTAATTAATCTAAAGGCAAAAATTGCACTTATTAGTGAGCCAAACACCACGATGCCCAAGGCAATAACAATCTGACTTTGCTGACGAAATTGCACTTTGTTGCGATCAATTTGAATGGCGATATAGCCAAGCGCATTTTCATACACTAAGTTTGGCGATTGCTGTCGGATGTCATCGTATATTGGCGTGCGAAATATCAAGTAGTTTGGCACCACTTCAACCATGGTTTGCTGTGGGATCAGCTGATCAGGTTTAAGTCGCAACAAGCCAGTGTCGCCATGATACGCACTCGTTACAAAGATCTGATTGTCAGCGGTAAAAATCGTAATGTTTTTAACAATATCAGAGTGGTTGCGATGCGCGGTACCAATCAAGCGGCGCAAGATATCGCGATTTTTCTCAATAATGGGTTCAACACCGACAATCGCGATAGGCTCGGCGATACTTTTAGCACGAAGCGTTAAGTATTCGTCTAATTCAACATATCGGTTGTAAGAAAAGTAGCCACCAATGCCAAGGCCAATCAGTGTCGTTGGCACTATGGTAAGCAAAACAACCCAGTCTTTAAGACTTATTTTGTGCATGTTGAGGCGGAAGTTAGGGTAAAATCAGATATCTATTATCGGTATCATGTCATATCGACAAGTAAATTTGTAGCTTATACCTTAAGACCTTATTTTTTCATGGCAAAAATATTTCAAGCACCTAAATCATCTGCTCGCAATCAAAAGTTGTTGGGGCAGGTTATTAAACTCACTATCGATCGCCTTGACGTTAATGGCATCGGTGTTGGCCGTTATCAAAAAAAGCCCGTGTTTGTCGCAAACACCTTGGTGGGTGAGCATGTGCAAGCCAAGGTTATTGAAACTAACAGTAAGTTTATTAAAGCGAAAGCCGTTAAAGTTGCCCACCTTAATGACCAGCGTCAAAAGCCCGTATGTGAGCACTATTACGTTTGTGGTGGCTGCGATCTTCAACACTTATCTCATCAAGGACAACTCACCTTTAAGCAGCAAAAAGTGACAGAGCTTTTTGCTCGTCAAGGGCTTACAGCGTTGCCTTGGCAACCAGCGGTTACCGGAAGTGATTGGCACTACCGTCGTAAGGCTCGTATTGGTGTACAGTACAACAAGCTAGGTGAGGCAACGCTCGGATTTAGGCAAAAAGAAAGTAACACCTTAGTGCCGATTAAATATTGCCATGTTCTGTCAAAACCTTTGGCGTCGATTACCACAGCACTCGCTAATGTGCTGACAGAATTAGCTGAGCCTAAAAGCATCGGTCATATTGAAGTAATTCAAACCAAACAAATTAGGTTGGTTGTAAGGCAATTACGTAAGCTTTCTGCACATGCTAAAACCGTTTGGCAACAAGCCGCGAAACAGCATCACTGGCAAGTAAGTTTTGACTATGGCGATGAGGGCACTGATTTATCTGCATTAGAAGCGACGGAAAACCAACCGCTGAGCTATGAACTTGATTGTGTTATCGACAGGGCAATAGACAGCTCAATCCATAGCTCAAATAAGAGCTCAGAAAAGGGCTCAGATAAGGACTCAAATAAGAGCTCAGATAACAAAAGCATTACTATTAATTTTGCCCCCAATGACTTTATTCAAGTAAATGGTGAGGTGAATCAACTTATGGTCAAGCAGGCGCTCAGCTGGCTTGAATTAGACAGTGCAGATGTGGTGTTAGATTTGTTTTGTGGCTTAGGTAACTTTTCTTTGCCAATGGCAAAACACGTTGCAAAGGTCGTTGGGGTTGAAGGTGTGCAAGCTATGGTGGACAGCGCCTCAGCAAACGCCGCTCGCAATCAAATCACGAATTCGGCATTTTATCAGCTTGACCTTAATAGCGACTGGAAAAATCAAGCATGGCAAGCGCATCAATTTAATAAAGTCTTACTCGATCCAGCACGTGCCGGCGCGCTGGAAGCTTGTGAGCAACTCGCCACGATAGAGGCGAAGTGCATCTTGTATGTCAGTTGTGATCCACAAACTTTAGCGCGTGATGCTAAAGTGCTTAGCGAACAGGGTTATCAGGTGAAAAAAATTGGTTTAATCGACATGTTCAACCACACAAAGCATGTTGAAACTATGGTATTGTTTGAGCGTATTGCAACAAATTAGAACGCGCTTTATAGAGTTGGTTAAATATTCATCTAAACACAGCTAGCGCGGCCTTCATTTTCTGTACAGCTATTCTTTTCTAATTGTTCGCCAAGGGAGTATTTATGGTATCGGTACGCAAGTCTCATCAAATCTCAGCGACTAGTTTTGAGCACTGGTTAGCAGAGCTTCAGCTAAGTGACACAAAAGCCCAAGCCTTGCAGGCATTATGGCTGCAAGTGCAAAGCAAGTTTACTGAGCATGATATTGCGCTCGCCAAAGCGAAAGAAATGGTGGAAATATTAGCCGAGCTGAACCTAGACAAAGACTCATTAATTGCCGCTATTTTAACGCCATTGATTGACGAGCAGGTTTATGACTTGCTTGAGGTGAAAGAGCAATACGGTCAGCAAGTTTATATGTTGTGCAAAGGCGTGCAGCAAATGCAGGCAATTAAAACGCTACAACAAACCCAAACCAATAAAGTGGCAGCAAACCAAGTAGATAACATACGCAAAATGCTACTGGCGATGGTAGAGGATGTTCGCGCTGTGGTTATCAAGCTCGCTGAGCGTTTGTGCTACTTGCGTTTGGTGAAAAACAGCGAGGAAGACATTCGCGTACTCGCTGCAAAAGAAACGGCAAATATTTATGCACCGCTCGCCAACCGACTAGGTATTGGTCAACTAAAGTGGGAGCTAGAAGATATTGCTTTTCGCTACCTGCACCCAGAAACCTACAAAAAAATTGCGAAATGGCTTGATGAAAAACGCTTGGCGCGCGAGCAATACATGGTCGATTTTGTTGATAGCTTGCAGCAACAATTGGAGGCGGTAAAGGTGAAAGGGCAAGTGTATGGCCGTCCTAAGCACATTTACAGCATTTGGAAGAAAATGCAAAACAAGTCGTTAGATTTTGAACAACTGTTTGATGTACGAGCGGTGCGAATTATCGCCGAAGAACTGCAAGACTGTTATGCCGCATTGGGGGTAGTGCACACTAATTGGAAGCACTTGCCGAGTGAGTTTGACGACTATGTTGCCACCCCTAAGCCAAATGGCTATCAATCGATTCACACTGTGGTGCTTGGACCTGAAGGAAAGTCGGTTGAAATTCAAATACGTACCGAGCAAATGCACCAAGATGCTGAGCTAGGAGTGGCGGCGCACTGGCGTTATAAAGAAGGTAGTGCTAGCGGTAAAACCTCAGGTTTTGATGAAAAAATTGAGTGGCTACGCAAGATTTTGCAATGGCAAGAAGATGTCTCAGAAAGCGGTGAAATGCTTGATGAACTGCGCAGCCAAGTATTTGAAGATCGAATTTATGCCTTTACGCCCAATGGCGACGTGATTGATTTACCTGTTGGCGCAACGCCACTCGATTTTGCGTACTATATTCACTCCAATGTTGGTCACTGCTGTATTGGTGCTAAGGTATTTGGGCGAATAGTACCTTTTACTTATCAATTACAAACCGGTGACCAGGTTGAGATTCTTACTAGCAAGCAGCCTAATCCAAGTCGCGATTGGCTAAATCCAAACTTGGGCTATATTCACTCAGCGCGCGCACGTGCTAAGGTTCAGCACTTTTTTAAATTGCTTGATCGCGATAAATATATCGAGCTGGGCAAGCAAACGCTGGAAAATGAACTAACGAAAAGCCAAATAGCAGAGGTGGATTTACTCGATGCTGCCAAACGTTTTAACGTTGGCAGTGTTGAAGATCTCTATGCTGCGATTGGCTCAGGTAATGCGCGTTTGCAGCAAGTTGTGAATTACTTGCAGCAACAAGTAGCAAAAGATCAGCCCGAGCCTGAAATAGACCCACAATCACTCGTTAGCCAGCAAGCGGCAAATAAAAAGCCAGTGCGCAATGATGGTGTGATTGTCTCTGGCGTTGGTAATTTGATGACGCACATGGCGAAGTGTTGTTTACCTGTACCGGGTGATGACATTCTCGGCTTTATTACGCAAGGTCGAGGTATTTCAGTGCATCGCAGTGATTGTGAGCAATTAGCGAACTCGCTTGAACAAAATCCAGAGCGTGAAATAGAAGTGCAATGGGGGCATGAACAGCAAAAAAGCTACCAAGCAACCTTACAAGTGACCGCCAGTGATCGCCACGGTTTATTAAGAGATATTTCGACGATTATCGCCAACGAGCGAGTGCTTATCACGGGTATGGCAAGCCATTCTGACAAGTTTAAGCAAACCACCCGAATGAGCTTTACGGTAGAAATTGCCAACAGCAGTATGCTCAATCGCATCGTCACTAAGCTTCGTCAACTTGATGATATTATTGACGTTAAACGGCTATCACATTAACTCATGATAAATATCGATATGAAAGATGCACCGGCATCAATGGCAAAGCTGCGCTGGATTATGGCGCAGCTACGCGATCCTGAAACGGGCTGCCCATGGGATCTTAAGCAAGACTTCGCATCAATTGTTCCACACACTATTGAAGAAGCCTATGAAGTGGCTGAGGCCATTAACCAGCAAGACTTTTCTGAGTTAGAAAAAGAGCTTGGCGACTTATTGTTTCAAGTGGTGTTCTACAGCCAGTTGGGAGCAGAGCAAAAGCGGTTTGATTTTGATTCGGTTGTGGCGGCAATTTGTGAAAAGTTGATCCGTCGCCACCCCCATGTCTTTGGTGATAAAACTCTAACGACGGACGCTGATATTAAAGCGAATTGGGAAAATGAAAAAGCGAATGAGCGAAAGCAAAAAAATCAGCAAGAGAATTTAAGTATTTTGGCCGATATACCGCAGGCGTTACCGGCATTATCACGAGCTAATAAGATTCAAAAGCGTTGTGCGCACGTTGGCTTTGACTGGGATAATATTTCGCAATGCTTTGAGAAAGTCGAAGAAGAAGTTGCCGAAGTTAAAGCAGAGTTGACCGGTGATTTAACCAATAGCGCACAACAAGCAAGGCTAGGGGAAGAGCTGGGGGATTTACTCTTTGCTGTGGTTAATGTTTGTCGTCATGCTAAACAAGATCCTGAAGCACTGCTGCGAGCCGCAAATGATAAATTCAGTAAACGATTCAAGCATGTTGAACAGCAAGCGACAAGCTCTGGTAAACCCATGGCTGAACATGACTTAGCGACGTTAGAGCAGTTTTGGCAAAGTGCTAAGCAGGTAGAAAAAAACGGTTACGAGCAATCCCTGCAAAGTCGAACTGAGTTGCAGGCAGCTCAAACAAAGCAAACTGCTAATAAGCCCTAGGTTGTTATTTATTCTATGCGTATAAGTAGAATTGCCTTGGTTATTGTCGGTTTACTCTTTGTGGGCTTGGGCATCCTTGGGGTGGTTTTGCCTGTGTTGCCAACAACGCCGTTCTTGATTGTTGCGGCCGCCTGTTTTGCAAAGTCTTCGCCTAGGCTCCATCAAATGTTGCTTGATAACCGAATATTTGGACCAATGATCCGCGATTGGCAAGCACACAGAAGCATTCCACTACGAGCTAAACGAATTGCTTTAGTCTCGATGGTGTTGGCATGTGCTTGGTCATGTTATGTACTGCAAAGTTATTTGTGGGGGGCGTTAGTTATTGCGCTGATCACTGGGCCATTTATTTTTGTTTGGCGCTTGCCAATTAGCGATCAAAAGCCACCAGAAGGCCGATAAACACCCAAGTACCTTATTTAGCGATAAATACCAATTTCAATAAATACTTGAACATTCTGGCTGGTTAAAATGCTCATTAACTGCGTTGTTATTTTTGAAATTAGAACAACTAGTTAACAACAAATAACGCCTTGCCTATATGGATGTAGGTACTTAGGTTTTGCTTGGAGCATAAAACCTGTGTTTATGAACCTTTTTCCTACGTCATAATTGATCAACTAATTAATTCAATTGCTATAACTCAATTGCTATTAACGTTTACAGATATAAAAAAACGAGCGTATTGCTCGTTTTTTCGTTATGACATGTTAAATTGTTTAAATTGTTAGGTCATTGCCTTTTCTGCTTCAACTTTGACCAGCTTGTCGTCTTTGGCAACCACGATACAATCTCGGCCATTCTCTTTTGCTTTATACAAAGCTTTATCTGCCAAGTTAAAAACATCGGTACTATTACTGCACTTTTGACTAAAGCCTGCGATGCCAAATGAACACGTCATTTTAAGTACTTTGTTCTTTTTACGTAGTTCAAACTTGAGGTTGTTGATCACACCCTGAATTTTTTGCCCTATCTGAACGGCGCGATCAATTTCGGTTGCCGGTAAAATAATTACAAATTCTTCACCGCCAAAACGCGCTACATAATCAGAGTTGCGAATGTGCTTTTTCAATGTTTGGCCTAAGCATTTTAGGACCTGATCGCCAATGCTATGACCGTAAGTGTCATTGATGCTTTTGAAGTTATCAACGTCAATCACCATTAAGGTCAACGGCTGCTTAGTGATTTGCCAATGTTTGCGTTCATCATTAATACGCAGCACATAACCTTTGCGGTTTCCGATAGTGGTTAGTTCGTCGATTAAGCTGGTTTCTTCAGCAACATTAAGCTGCTTTTCAAGTTGATCAACAAAGTTCGAGGTGCTTTCAATTTGGCTGGTCAGTTCTTGGATTGTTGCTTCGTTGGTGCGATGAATTTGTTTTTGTTCATCGGAGTAGCTATTCATTAGCTTAGCGATCAAACTGACACTGTCTTTGATATGTTGCTGCATACCGCTGAGTGTATCAATACTCTTAGCTTTAACTTCCATATTCTGTAACTCGTTGGCCATGGACTGACTCACTTTGTCACAGCTATCTTGTGAAGAATCAACCAGTTTTTTAACCACACAAGTTTGGCTAATGGCATTCATTAAATTGGCATGAATGTCATTAAGCATTTCTTCGGTAGCACAGCGCTCTTGCTGAATAAGCAGGGTTAAATAAGTGGTGGTGCGCTCTAATAAGTTTATGGCAGTAAAAAAGGTGCCTTTACCTTCTTTAACACTCGAAGCCTCGCGCAAAATTCCACTAATAAACTCGTCATTCGGGTATGTTTTGGTTAACTGTTTTGAAACGACAACCACATCTTTGAGCAGCTTTTTACTGGCTAAGTGAACATCAGCGGCAACAACGCCTGTTTCATCTGTTACTACGTCTTCCGCTTTAACAACTACGCTCGAAGATTCTCTTAAGTTACTTAGATCTGTGGCAAAGTAATCAATCGTTTGGCCTGCGCTCATTAAAACCGTATGCGCGGGTTGAGCGGTATTAAGTTCTGCTAACAGGGTTTCAACTTTTTCCAGCTGATTAGATGATAAATTACGAGTGCCTGTTTTCTTCACAATCGCTTTGAACTTGGCGATATCTTTTTTCTGATTTTGATAATCGACATTATCAAAATTCTTTTTCATTTTTGCGTATTGTTCTACCAACGAAGCGAAAGTAAACATCGCTTCATTAGACTTAATTGCTTCTTTAATATTATTAACTTGCACAGCTAACGGACCAGAATTCGGAGCGGCCTCGAGAAAATGTCTAATAGCTCGCTTTAATTCCGTGTTAGTGCGCTTGAGTGCTTGTAAATCTTGACTACTCATGGCGTTGAAGGCTTACGTAAATCCTAAAATTAGTAACTTGTTGGGTTATGAGCTGCGCTTGGCGATGTTATGTCTTGCAGGCCAGATTCAAGAATAAAAAGAATGCATTGAAATGGCCATCGTCAGCGTGTTCACAAAATAATAACAAATGTGCTAAGCGAACTCAGCAAAAATTCAGTGATTAATTGATCAAAAGGCGACTAAATTTCAGCTAATGCTTGTTCAACTAAGGCAGCTAAATGCGCGGGTAGATCTGCTTTAAGCGCAATTTGCTGGGCAGTTGCCGACATTTTTTTCCAAGTTTTTTGCAAAATACTGATAATTTTTTCGTCACTATGTTTTGCTGCAAACGGCGCAAAATAGTAGCTGAGAAACACTAAGCAGGCGACATCTTCAAGCGTTTGACTTTCAGGGTTAGATTTTAACTTTTCCTTGCGAATAATCGCTGCAGTTCGGTCAGCATCAGCTGGTGCATAGCCGTTGGCTAACATCAGCTCACTAGCCGTTTCGGCATGAAGTTGGCCGAGCGCTTTGCGCCATTTTAGGTAACCCGCTTTACCTTCGGGATATTCGCTACGTGCAATTGCCCAACGTTTGACATGTTGAGCGCGTACCGCAATTTGTAAGTGCTCGCTGCTGTCAGGCCAAAAGCTATGTAAGCACTGTGACATACGTTGACCGTAAACTAGCTCTTTCGGTTGTGGTTGACCATCAATCTGTTCAACATTGGGATCTTGCTGGTTGATTGCATCAATCGCGTCAAGGACAAGGTTAAGTGCTGCGCTCATAGTGTTCTTTTTCCGTTCTAAGTGGCACCATCATACTCAGTTTTTTAGCATTGCCAACTGTCTGTGTTAAATCACTAATTTTATTGGCTGCTTGCTTGTTGTTCATAGGGGCTTTGGGTATAATGCCGCCCCGTCCTGCTATACTTGCATCTTGCATCGAAGATCCAAGTTTGGCCAATTTCCAAACTTCCTTATTTTCTGGGTTAAACATGACTACAAGATATATTTTTGTAACGGGCGGTGTTGTGTCGTCGTTAGGTAAAGGAATTGCTGCAGCCTCACTCGCTGCGATTCTGGAAGCGCGTGGTTTGAAAGTGACCATGTTAAAGCTTGACCCTTATATTAATGTTGACCCGGGAACCATGAGCCCAATTCAGCACGGTGAAGTATTCGTGACTGAAGATGGCGCCGAAACAGATTTAGACTTAGGTCACTACGAGCGTTTTATTCGCACCAAAATGACCAAGCGCAACAATTTCACCACCGGTCGAATCTATCAAGATATTTTAGCGCGTGAGCGTAAAGGTGAATTCCTTGGTGCCACCATTCAGGTTATCCCTCATATTACCAACGACATTAAGCGTCGCGTCATTGAAGGTGCGGAAGGTTACGATGTCGCTATGGTTGAAATTGGCGGTACGGTCGGTGATATTGAATCACAACCTTTCCTAGAAGCGATTCGTCAATTAGGCACTGAACTTGGCCGTGAGCGCGCCATGTTTATGCACTTAACGTTAGTGCCGTATTTAGCTGCTTCAGGTGAAATCAAAACTAAGCCAACTCAGCATTCGGTAAAAGAGCTGCGTTCAATTGGTATTTTCCCTGATCTACTAGTTTGTCGTAGTGAAGACGTTATTCCTGCGAATGAGCGCGCGAAAATTGCGTTATTCTGTAATGTTGAAGAGCGTGCTGTTATCTCAATGCGTGATGTTGATAGCATCTACAAAATCCCTGCATTGCTTAAATCGCAAGGTGCTGATGAATTAGTTTGCCAACGCTTTGGCTTAGATGTGCCAGAAGCGGATTTATCTGAGTGGGAACAAGTGCTTTACCAAGAAGCTAACCCAGTTGATGAATTAACCATTGGTATGGTTGGTAAGTACATCGAACTGGCTGATGCCTACAAATCAGTTAACGAAGCCCTTAAACACGCCGGCTTGAAAAACCAAGTAAAAATCAAGATTGAGTACATTGACTCACAAGATCTTGAAGTTAAAGGTACCGAGTTACTTGAGCATTTAGATGCCATTTTGGTACCAGGTGGTTTTGGTGAGCGTGGTGTTGAAGGTAAAATTCTTGCTGCGCAATACGCCCGTGAAAACAAAGTCCCTTACTTAGGCATTTGTTTAGGTATGCAAGTGGCCTTGATTGAGTTTGCCCGCAACGTTGCTGGCTTAGCAGATGCACACTCAACCGAGTTTAACCCTGAAACACCTTACCCAGTAGTTGGTTTAATTAACGAGTGGTTAGATGAAGACGGCCAAGTTGAAACACGCAGTGAAGCGTCTGATTTAGGCGGCACCATGCGTTTAGGTTCACAACTGTGCCACTTAGTGAAAGGTACCAAAGCCTGTGACGTATATGGCAGTGAAACAATTTATGAAAGACACCGCCACCGTTATGAGGTAAATAATAACTACCGTGACCAACTAAGCAAAGCTGGCTTAGTATTCTCGGGGTTATCTGCGGATAAGAAATTAGTTGAGGTGATAGAAAACAAAGATCACCCATGGTTTATTGCGGGCCAGTTCCATCCTGAATTTAATTCAACACCGCGTGATGGACACCCACTGTTTGAAGGCTTTATTGCAGCGGCATTTAGCTTTCACAAGCAAGACGCTTAATTTTCTAAAACCGTAGCCTAGCTACGGTTTTTTTATTGCCGCTATTTATTTTCGTGACGTGCAAGTCGTTAACGTTCGGGGTAAATTAGCGGCATAAAATGCGTGTTGATAGCACGCATCAATTATCATTATCGAATTATCAAAGTTTAACAATTATCAAAGCTCAACATAGCAAAAGCTGTAGAGGAACAAACATGTCAAACATTGCAAAAATTATTGCACGCGAAGTGATGGACTCTCGCGGTAACCCAACGGTTGAAGCCGACGTTTATTTGGAATCTGGCGCATGGGGTCGCGCTTGTGCGCCATCAGGTGCATCAACAGGTTCGCGTGAGGCTCTTGAACTACGTGATGGTGATAAATCACGTTATTTAGGTAAAGGTGTATTAAATGCCGTTGCTGCAGTGAATGACAAAATTGCCCCTGCACTGGTTGGCAAATCGGCGCTTGAGCAAGCAAATGTTGATCAAATCATGATTGACTTAGATGGCACAGAAAACAAAGAAAACTTTGGCGCCAATGCCATTTTAGCGGTATCGCTAGCAACAGCTAAAGCGGCAGCCATGGCAAAAGGTGTGCAGTTATTCGAACATATTGCTGATTTGAATGGCACTCCAGGTCAATATTCATTGCCACTACCTATGATGAATATTCTTAACGGTGGTGAGCACGCTGACAACAACGTTGATATTCAAGAATTTATGGTACAGCCTGTTGGTGCGCCTAGCTTTAAAGAAGCATTGCGCATGGGCGCGGAGATTTTCCACGCATTGAAAAAAGTATTATCTGCAAAAGGCATGAATACGGCGGTCGGTGACGAAGGTGGTTTTGCACCTAACCTAGAATCTAACGCTGATGCCCTGGCGGTAATCAAAGAAGCGACAGAGGCGGCGGGTTACGAATTAGGTAAAGATGTAACGTTAGCGCTAGATTGTGCTGCTTCTGAATTTTATAATAAAGAAGAAGGCATTTACGACTTATCAGGCGAAGGTAAGCAATACACTGCTAACGAATTTTCTGACTTCTTAGCGGCTTTGTGCGCTGAGTACCCAATTATTTCGATTGAAGACGGCTTAGATGAGTCGGATTGGGATGGCTTTAAATATCAAACAGATTTACTCGGTGATACAGTGCAAATCGTTGGTGACGATTTATTCGTAACCAATACTAAGATTTTAGCGCGCGGTATTGAGCAAGGTATTGGTAACTCTATCTTGATCAAATTCAATCAAATCGGTTCATTAACCGAAACATTAGCGGCGATTAAAATGGCGAAAGATGCTGGTTTTACCGCGGTTATTTCACATCGCTCAGGTGAAACTGAAGACGCGACTATCGCTGATCTAGCTGTTGGTACAGCAGCTGGCCAAATTAAAACTGGCTCTTTATGTCGCTCTGACCGCGTTGCTAAGTACAACCAATTGCTTCGCATTGAAGAGTTTTTAGGTGATAAAGCTGTATTCAACGGACTGTCAGAAGTTAAAGGTCACTAACCTTTAGTTACTGATAGCTTTTATTAGCTGACAATAAAAAACGCTGCTTGATGCAGCGTTTTTTGTGACGGAAGCGCTCATTTCTGCGCTCGCAGCTTTGATTACGTTGCTAGTTTATCGCTACCTCTATCTTGTCTTTACCTGCTTCTTTAGCAAGGTAAAGTGCTTGATCGGCACTGGCAAACCAAGACTCTTGGGTATCGCAGCTACCAAGCTGCGCAATGCCGATACTGCAAGTGACAGGGCAAGGTAATTTAGCGCTTTCTATTGTTAATTGCTGACGAATACGATTGGCCAAGCTTAAGCCATCATTTAAGTTGGTTTCTGGGCAAATAATCACAAATTCTTCGCCGCCCCAGCGGGCAGTAAAATCAGTCTCACGGGCACAGCCTCGAATGGTATTAGCCAGCACAACCAGCACCTCATCGCCCACTTGATGACCAAAGTTATCATTAAAGGCTTTAAAGTTATCGACGTCACACATGATCAAACAACATTCTGATTGGTAACGTTTTTTACGATTGATGCATTCCGCGATTTTGTCACTAAGGTAACTGCGGTTATGTAATTTCGTTAAATGATCGGTCACGGCCAGCGCTTCTAGCTGGGTGTTTTTCTTTTCTAGTGCTTGGTGCAAGCGCTCAAGTGCTTGGTTCTTTTGCGCCAATGCGTGTTTTTGTTGCAGCGAATAGTAATACCTGAGCCCCATCATCATCACCAGAAGTGCGCCGATGGCACCGATTTGCCAAGCTAAGGTGTAATTGGTTTGCGAGATAACTTTAACGGGCTCAAGCAAGCTAAACGCGTGACGGTGGTCTTCTTCACTGAGCTTAAGTATGGCTTGATTTATTTTTGGCATTAAGTCGCTATGCTCATGCCGTAAGCCAATACGTAACTGATCTTTTAAATCGGCTAAACCGATAATACGAATATTGGCTAAATTATGCTGGTGGATCAAAAAATTTGCGCCGTAATAAGAGCTGACAAACAAATCGATTTCTTTGTTATTAACTTTTCTTAACCCTTCAAGTTCACTTGCCACTGGCACTTGTTCAATATTGGGGTAGTAGCGGTTGAGGTAGCTTTCTAGGCGGTAGCTTTTAACAACGCCAATACGCTCATTGGTAACTTGTGCCAAGCCGCCAATCAGCTTTTGCTGATAATGAGCAAATATCACGTTAGGGGCTTGGAAATAGGGGACTGAGAAAATTAAATACTCGGCTCTCGCGTCGGAGTAATTTAAAAATGGGGTCAGATCACACTCATCTTTAGTAAGGGCCTCAATCGTCGCTTGCCAAGATTCAGTTTGAACGAGCTTTATCTCAAGGTTGGCAAACTTGGCTATTTTCTCAAAATAGAATGCCGATAGCCCAGCATGCTGACCTTGTTCTAGATACTCATAAGGAGTCCAATTGGGGTCAACGCAATAGTTCAGTGTTCTGGCCTGTGCTCCATGCGCAGCCAACAAAAGCAAACAACAACCGATAATTTTATGAATAAATTGTGGCAAGTGTTACTTCCTTAAAGATTTACAGGCAACTGCTGTACAAATGTCTGGTAGTCAATTGGGTTCGCTCACTCACTGTCTGTCCTTGACGCCTTTATTAAACCTAATGTGAATGTGACAACATTGCAACTTAGTTGCAAAGCCCCCTGAAATTACTTCCTTTGTTATGTGCTTAACTGGCCTAATAAAAACTGTTTTCTAACGACAGGTGAAAATTTTTCAATCGCATAGCGCAGCATTGTTCTTGGCATTCTTACATGGTATTTGACTAAAAATTGGTACTCAATGTCATAGTCTTTTTTGCCTATTTCTCTGAGCATCCAGCCAACCGCTTTGTGAATAAGATCTTGTTTATCCGTTAATAGTATTTCGCTTAATGCTAGTGCGTCGGCGAAGTCGTCGCGTTTAATAAAGTGATAGGTAGCGATAATGGCGACGCGTCGATGCCAAAGGTTCTCAGAGTCTGCTAGTTGATATAGTAATGCGCGGTCTTTACTCGACGTTTTACTATATAAATAGCCACCAACAATTGGGTGGGCAGAGCTATCAACTAAATCCCAATTGTTAACTTGATCTAAATTTTCTAAGTAAAAATCGAATATCGCTTGATGCTCGTTTGAGCGCTTTTGTTTAAATCGGCTCACGAGTATCAGTAATGCGCACAAGCGGGCTTCGTGATATTCACTGTACAATAATACGTTAACTTCACTCAGTGGGAGGCTTTTGTATTGGCTCACTATTTTTCGGATTTGTGGTACGCGAATACCAAGAAACTTATCACCCTCGCCATATTGCCCTGGTGCTGTTTTAAAAAAGCGCGTTGAGTGTTCGGCAATTTTAGCGTCGGCCATCGCATCAAGGCTAGCTAGCGCTGTAGCAGCTGATGGTGTTTGTTGTGTGTGCTTTGGCATAAGCTCTTAACTCTTTTAAGCTTTCACTATTTTCTCGCTATTTTAGCTCTACCCGCCAAGGTGGGTTTTTTCGATTTTCGCCAGCCCAATATAGCTTTATTTTGTTGTTACTAGGGTCTTTTAGTATTGCTTCGCGCCATAGGTATCGTTGATCTGTTGGCAATTGTTCAAATGTAAAGCCCTGCTTAACCAAGCTATCCACTTTGTTATCAAGTTCCTCACACTCAAAGTAGATAACGCTTTCGTTTGAGTTAAGCTTTTCGGTAAGTGACAGTGAGAAGGTGGCATCACCGTCTGGGCATTCAAATCTTGCGTAGTGATTTGTATCAACGATTTGCGTAAACCCCATTGCGCGATAAAAAGCGGTAGATTGAGCCATATCAACGGCTGGCAGTGTTACTTGATTTAGGTTCAATGTTAACGTCCTTGAGTTTTTATTTTTATTTCTACTCTATGAATTTTAGTCGGATTTGAAAATAAAATATTTTGGTGCAATTGTAAGCGGCTGTGTAAACCTCAATTGCACTGCTGGCACTGGCACTGGCAATAGGAAGAGAGTAAGAGTGACAGACTAAACCAGCATCAGGTTAAAAGTGATAATAGAGTTGCTAACACTAAATAGAATAAACGATTAATCTGGAATCTATTGTCTAAAATCCACTAGACCATACATAAAGCTACACGCTCTAGTGATAAGGGTTACCTTGGCCCGATTCTAAATAAGCCTGCAGGCTTGATAAGTATTGCTGCCAACCCGATTGGCAAACCCGATAGCAACTAAGTGATGGTACTAAACCGTTATGTGTTAGGCTGACATTCGTCCCATGTTTTTGCTCTTCTAAATGCCAAATAATATTGGTACCTAGCCATTCATCTTTTTGTTCAAGCGAAGGTAAATCGTGAAAAGCTTCGGTAACATGCCAAACGAGAGAATGGCATGGCGTGGCCTCTGCGACTGTCATCACCCAATGTGTATTGTTTTCAAAATACACACTTAGCAAGTCACCAATTCTACTGGCACAAGTGGCATTTTCAGTCCACCACTTACACACATCCAAGGTGAGTGCAGTGTATATACTTGCTGGTTTGGCTGCGATATAAAAACTGGAGGTGAAGCTTTGCTCCATCGCTATTTGCTCGATTGTCTGCCCTAAAATTAAGTGTAATCAATTCTGAGTGTTCTGCCAGCACGCCAATAACTAGGGCCTTTGCTAGCGTGAAGTGAATTGGTTTAGCGAGTTATGCTTGCTTAGTTATCACTTATCACTTATTTGGGGCTCAACGCTAGCCTTGTTGCTTTTAATGCATTAATAAATCGCTAGCATGCCAAGTAATGACATCGTACACTTGGATTTGTCTATAAAATAACAAAATGAAAGACTTAGCTCGCACTTATGTAATGGTAACTGCTTTGCTGACCAATAATATAGCGAGCGCCTTTGAAATCGGCACAGGCTTTAAAACAGAAAAATAATGAAAAAAAATTTATATAACCTAGTGTTGGTTTGGTTAGCTTTTGTTGCTTGTTATCCTCACCTTGTCACTGCTCAAACTAATCAAGCCTTTGCAGCTGAGCAACAAACGGTACAAATATCGACAGTAAATGACACTTCTGTACAAGAAGGCAGCTCATCAGAGTCACACTGGGAGCTAGATCTTGGTTTGGTCACCACCTATCGCAATACTTTAATCGATAGTATTGATGAATTTCACAATACCATTGAACTTGATCCTGTTATTTCTGGTGGTTATTACAAAGACAACTTTTTTGCTGAAGTCGCTCCCTTATCAGGGCGTCCGTTTACTATCGGGCATATTCTTTATCAAAGCGAAACGCGGCAGGTAAGTGTTATAGCCGAGTCGTTATTTTTTGAATTGTCAGAAGACGACCAAGAGCGCGGCAATTTACTTGATGGAATTGAAACGCGAAAAGCTTCAACGGAAGTTGGCTTTGAGTATTTTGGCATTTTTAGAAAGTTTGATGTGCGGATGGCCGTTGTACATGACGCACTATCAAGGCATCACGGTACGGTTGCCAGTCTTGATGTATCAAGGCCTTACTTTACCCGTCACGCAATGTTCTTACCGGGTATCAGTGTTGCTGTTTATGATGATAATGCCACCGACTATTACTACGGGGTAAGTGCCGAAGAGGCGACAAGTTTTCGACCTGAGTATAGACCAGGTGCTGCATGGGTTGGTCGAGCACGACTCTACGTTGAACGGCCAATGGATGATGACTGGTCAATTATAGCTGCCGCTAGTGTATCGCTGTTTAGTGACAATATTAGTGACAGTCCTCTGGTGAGTGGCCGTGATACAGTGTATAGCTTGAGTGTAGGCATGCTATGGACTTTCTGATGGTTAGGCCGCATCGACAACTGTTAGCGAAGTTGGCCGCAACAATTGGTATGTTATTGCCTATGCTTACGATTAGTCAGGTGCAGGCTCAGGCTCAAAACAACTCTGCACCAGCAGAACCGTTGAGCCAGCAATCAAGTAAACTAGCGAATCAAGCCAACCAAGCTAATCAAGCCAATCTAGCTCGCCACGCTAAGTCGCCGATGTTGATTGCGAGTCCCAATGTTTGTGAGCTTGCTTCGGGTACATATCTATGTTCAATGAAAGCTGCATTGATATGGGAAATGCCACAAGCTGGCCATTATTGTTTATACGAGCAAGAAGAATTAGAACCGTTGAAGTGCTGGAAAAACCAATGGTCAGGCAGCCATGTGATGATGTTCGAATCAGATAAGCCTGTTACGTATATCTTGCGCAGCTATCAATCTGCCAACTTGCTAGGTGATGCAATAGTGCAGGCAAATATCAATGTCATCGGTACGTTGGAACAGCGCATTCGTGCCAAGCGTCGCCGTCGTTTCTTACGGATATTCTAGCCACATCTCAGTAGCAACTTAGTGTAAAGATTCACTTGCTAACCCGTGAGTCATACACTTTTTGACAACTAACATTGATTTATACAAGTGTGCGACATTTCTCGACATCTCAATTAAAGAAACATACAGGTATCAACTTTAAGATTTCCCTCATACCAATTGAACTAGGGCGTGTTGATCTTTCGAGATTGAATTTTGTTCAATCTAAACGCTTTCTGATCGCGGCGCTCGCTTTGTCGCATAGTCGTTCTATGTAAAATGCGAGCAACAATGAGCAGGAGGCGTTTAGATGAACCCCCTCAACACAAAATAAAGGGGCAGCGTCTGTTTGAGTTTTCTACTGTGTTGGCACTTATTTATGGAGAATGATTACACTGCACAAGTGCCGCCTTGTATAAAACCCAAACAGACTGCTGCAAAAACAACCCTGAAAGATCAACACGCCCTAAACAATATGCATTTAATAGCAAAGGGAAATGATGATGAAAAAGTTAATCTCAACACCAGTAATCTTATCTAGTTTTGTATTCGCACTGAGCTCTGCGGCGATTAGTGCTCAGCAATTAAGCCCAAGTAATCTTATTGAACGGCCATTAGTCTTAGCTGATGGTGAAATTGCCGTCGGTGGGGCATTGCTCTTTGGCGAACAAACTGACGGTGACAATAAATGGCGCGCATTGCCCGTGTTTGGCTACGGCGTTACTGATAATGTTACTGTTGGCTTTGGCGGTATTCGCTATCAATTTATGGAACGTTGGCAAGACAAAACAGGGCTCGAGATGACGCTAGGTTTAGGTTTAACTGGCGGGCGAGAAGTTATCGGCGCTGACGACTCTTACGGGGTTGGTCTTGATTTGTCGGGTAAGTATGTATTTAGCTCAGATACCGCACTGACTTTTGGCATCGAATATATTCATTGGCAAGAAGACAAACGCGATAATCGTGGTGAAGTTGCATTGTCAGTTGGATTTGAACAGCGCCTCTATGGTCAGTTGAGTGCCTTTGGTCAATATACCTATAGCGATTTGCACGATTTCGTTGAAGATGATTCACACGCAGGCTCGCTTGGCTTAAATTACACCTTATCAAAGCAGTCTGATATTGGCTTGCTTGTGACCTACTCGAATTTTGACGCACAAGCCAATGGCTATAAAGCCGATGATATTTATGAAAAAACCGCTGGTGTGTATTACACCTATCGTTTTTAGCGGTATGATAGTGAGCGAGTTCATTTGTTTTGGCAATTCATTGAAGCCAAGGTGATGAACTCGCTTTTTAGCGCATAAATTGCTGGTCATAGCGTTGAATATTATGCTGAGTCGTATGTTAAAAGGGAGTTAGCTGCCTATTATGGAAATGAAGTTGATAAAAGGTACATTTATTAAAGGTAAGCAGATGGAAGGTAAGCATGGAAATTAATCAAGGGCATGTCTTTTTGGTTGAGGATGACACCAGTTTAGCGGACTTGGTTCAAGATTATTTTCAGCGTCAAGGTTACCAAGTGTCTGTGGAAGGGCAAGGTGATAAGGCGGTTGAACGCATAGTTGCGGCTAAACCGGATCTGATCATTCTCGATTTAATGCTGCCTGGAAAAAATGGGCTAGATATATGTCGAGAGCTACGACCACAACTTGATACGCCGATCTTAATGCTAACGGCGCGAACAGATGATATTGATCAAATTGTTGGCTTGGAAGTTGGCGCTGATGATTACATCTGCAAGCCAGTTAAGCCGAGATTGCTACTGGCAAAGGTAAATGCGACCTTGCGCCGCGGTGCAAAAATCGCTAATCAAGTAGCAATTGAGGAAGCTGCGGCTCCCGTTGCGACACAAACTATCGCACCGGGCATTATTAAATGCGGCACCTTAACCGTTAACAAGAATAAGCAGGAAGTCTTTCTTGCCAATGAGGCGATTGAGCTAACCACAAATGAGTTAGAACTGCTTTACCAGTTTGTGGTGAATGCTGATCAAATATTGTCGCGTGACGATTTACTTAACACCCTACGTGGCTTTGGTTACGACGGCTTAGATCGCACTGTTGATATGTTGGTATCGCGTCTGAGAAAAAAACTGGGTGACAACTCCACCAAGCCGAGCAAGATTAAAACGGTGTGGAAGAAAGGCTACTTATTGGTTGCTGATGCATGGCAATAGATGACACATGGCAATAGATGACACCTATTCGTTTATCATAAACACTCATTTAACAGCAGTCACTTAACGGCACTCACATATAGGCGCTCACTTAGCATCAATAATGAAAAACCTTTTTATTCGGCTCTATCTGTTTCTTATTTTAACCTTGGTCGGGCTCGGTTGGAGTATTGATCTACTTTACAACGCAACCTTAAATAAGGCCGTGGTAGCTGAGCGCCAATTAACGTCAGACCTTGAGCTGCACAAAGGAACATTTTTCTTACTGGAGACCGAACTCAAGCGCCAACCTGCGCCAACTCGCGAGCAACATTTAACGGCAATCACCACCTCATTTGGTTATCCCGTCTCTTTACTGCATTTAGCTGAGCTAACATCGATTGCTGAGCGTGTGGAAACTCCTCTTAGTCAAGCTCAGCTGGACTATTTAAGCCTTGGTGGCATTGTTACGCTTTACGATGATATCGCTGGCGAAAGCTGGTTTTTTAAAACCTTAACGCCGACTCAAGCAAACCCGCGTATTAGCGCAGAAGCGATAAAGTTCGCCCCAGCAGAGCCAGCCAATATTATTGCCTTAGGGCCAATATTGACAGAAAGCGCAGAGCAAACCGACGCTGTTTATACTTTGATATTTTTTATTGGCCTAGCATTGGTGGTTTTTATTTGGGTGTGGCCAATTTCGCGCGGCTTAATGTCGCTTACCAAAGCTGCAACAATCTTCGGGCGTGGTGATTTTAGTGTCCGAGCTAGCACTAAAGTGGCGAAACCTTTAGAACAACTTGTTTTGCGCTTTAATTCGATGGCGGCGCGTATTCAACGTTTAATTAAATCGCACCAAGAGCTATCACATGCTGTTTCTCATGAGCTTAGAACGCCAATTGCCCGCATTCGTTTTGCCATGGAAATTATTCGTGATGAAGACGATAAAGCCATGGTCAATCAATACATAGATACCATGGACAAATCGATTGAAGAGTTGGATGCCTTGGTTGATGAGCTATTAGTTTACGCCCGCTTTGACCGTGAAGAACCGCAGCTTGAGCTTAAATCTATTAATTTGGTCAATTTAGCCTACGACGTTTGCCATCGATCTGCGTTAACGGAACCCGAATTAACTTTTCAAATAAATGGCATTAACTACCAAGATGCGAATGAACTAAGTGAAGTGACATGCTTTGCGGACAAAGAAGCGATGAATCGCGTGGTCGATAACTTAGTTCGCAATGCCGTGCGTTATGCCAAAACTACAATTAATATTGCTATCTCAAATGACGGTCAACAAGCCAGCAAGAGCGGTAGCCCAGAAGGGAGTTTGCACGTTCAAAAGCCAGCAGCGCCACAAGTAAAACTTGCGGTACAAGACGATGGCCCCGGTATTCCAGAGCCGGATAGACAATCCTTGTTTGAACCCTTTGTTAGGCTGGAAGATACACGTGATCATAAATCTGGCGGTATCGGCTTAGGGCTTGCCATCGTAAAACGCTACGTGGAGCTGCATAAGGGACGCGTTGACGTCGATCAAGCACCGCTTGGCGGTGCGAGCTTTATATTGACTTGGCCAAAGCAATAGCGCCTGCATTCTGACCATTCATCGTGAATGACATTGCTAATCAGTGACTAAAAGCGTTCTAGCAGGTCCCATTTATTGCCATAAAGATCTTCAAACACCGCCACGGTCGCGTAGCTTTCTTCACGAGGTTTTTCGAGGAAGTTAACACCGTTCGCTTTCATTTGTTCGTAGTCTCGCCAAAAGTCATTGGTGTTAAGAAATAGCATCACCCGTCCACCCACTTGATTACCAACTGCGGCGAGCTGTTCATCGTTCTTGGCTTTTGCAAGTAGTAAATGGGTGCCGGTTGTATTTTGTGGCTTCACCACGACCCAGCGTTTGCCGTCACCCATTGCGGTGTCCTCAACCAAAGTAAAGGAAAGCTTTTGGGTGTAAAACTCAATGGCATCGTCATAATCAGCCACAACTAGTGCTATGGTGGCAATGTCTTGTTGTATTGGTTTGCTCATTTATTCAAGTTCGCTAGGAATAATTACGCGGCATTATAGCTGACTCGCTCTATTAAGCTATCGGTTACCTGCTAAGTGCTAACTACTAAGAGTTTAGTTAGGCGTTAACATTACTCTTGAAGTGGTTCTGCGTGAAAATCTAGTTGCCAATAGCCAACATCTAACCATTGTCTAAACTTCAGCCCGACCTTGTTAAATTGTGCCGCTTGGGCCATCCCCAGTTTTTCGTGCAGACCCACACTGGCGGGGTTGGGTAAGGTAATGCCGCCAATTGCATGGCGTATGCCAAGTGCTTTTAGCTGATCGAACAAAACTCGATACAGTTTTAAGCCTAGCCCTTGTCTAAGGTGCTGAGGCGATAAGTAAACTGATACTTCAACAGCAAAGCGGTAAGCGCTGCGCTCGCGCCACTTGCTCGCATAGGCGTAGCCAACTAATTGCTGCTGTTCGTTTTCAATGACTAGCCAAGGCAGCTTAGCTGCTAACACTATATCGATTCGATGGCTAATCTCTTCTGCCGAAATAGGTGTTTCTTCAAAAGTTGCCGTTGAGGTTTCAATATAGTGATTGTAAATATCGCAGATAGCTTTTGCATCTAGCGCATTTGCTTGGCTTAAATTCCTAATTGTTGTCATTTAGTTACCGTTAGTTTTACACCTGAATCTATCAAAATACTCGCAAAGTTACTTCAAGGTAAAGTGAAGAAATTTGGGGTGTAAATGACTATTTTTACTAGGCAAATTTTGATTGCCATATTTTGGCCATAGTTTATCGCCACATTGCCAGATTTTAGTTAGTTCATGCCTAGGATCTTTTGTTGAACTTGCACTTAAGCTTTCCCTACTGGAGCAAAAAGGCAGTGTTCACCAATAAAACAAGAGATTATTTACAACCGCAGCAATCATTTTTCTTTGCACAGGCGCGGCGAAAACGCAGGTATCAACGAATTAGGCGGTTGCTGGTAATAATCGTTCTGAGTTTTTTAGTATTACTGCTCGTACTCTATACGCGTCAATCCATGGCATCTCAGGTTCTACGTAATGATGGGGCAACTAATCCTTATTTACTAAGCCCAATGTTAGTGTTTAATCATCCTGATCCTAAGCTGCGTTTCGCTAGTGCGGTTGATACCAGCATTGATGTCGAAATCAATGGCTTAATCGCGATTGCTGAGTTTAAGCAGGTCTTTGTCAATCCGCATGGCATTGCACTTGATGGTCAGTATCAATTTCCATTGCCAGAAGATGGTGCCGTTCATTATTTACATATGCGTGTTGGCGAGCGAGAAATTGAGGGCACTATTATGCCTAAGCCACAAGCTAGGCGGCTTTTTAACCAAGCTAAAGCGACGGGGAAGAAGGCGAGCTTAGTGAACCAACATCGCCCAAACTTGTTTACTAATGAGCTAGCGAATATTCCCGCAGGCAGCGAAGTTGAAATTACGATTCGTTTAATGATGCCAGTATCAATTCATAATGATCAGTATTCGTTGCGTTTACCCAGTGCCATAACGCAGCGATATCAACCAATGCGGACACAAGCTGCTGCGGAGCAAACTTTAAGAAGTCGTAACTATCTTAGTAGTGATGTTAGTAGTAATGATGTTAGTAGTAATGATGTTAGTAGTAATGATGTTAGTAGTAATGATGTTAGTAACCATGCACGCATACATACTCGAAGTGGGGATCTGGAGTCTGGAACCTCAGGATCCGGTTTAGTTCGTCATTTACCTGATACAATTCATGGCGATAATAAGGTAGATAGTAAACTTGCGATTAATGTGCAGTTAAATGCAGGTGCTGAGCTTGCTAAAATTAGCAGCGCCAGCCACCAAATAGCAGTAGTCGCCTCTGATTATGGTCGATATAACATTCAACTCGCTAGCGGCGAGGCATCAGCCGATCGCAGCTTTGAGATAAACTGGCAACTAGCGAGCTCAAATGCTGTTCAAGTGGCCACCTATCACGAACAAATAGGAGAGGAACACTTTACCTTATTGACCCTTTACCCACCTAACTCTACTCTTAAGTCCCAAATTAACTCATCTCTAGAAAATCCGCTATCGGATGCTCATGCACCCGAGGTCAGTGCTGAAATGAATCAGCTTGCACGCGATATGATTTTTATTATCGACACATCAGGCTCAATGCAAGGAGCCTCAATTGCACAAGCTAAAGCGAGCCTGCAATACGCGATAAAACAACTTAACCCTGCTGACAGCTTTAATATCTTGGCCTTTGATAGCAAGGTGTCGCGCTTGTTTAGCCAAACGCAAATGGCAACTAGCGAAAATATTTCCCGAGCTAAACACTTTGTCAGTGGCCTACGTGCTGACGGTGGCACCGAAATGTATCAGCCACTGAGCCAAGCGCTAGTGATGAGGCGAAGTAAAGCAGCAGACACACAGCGAGAAAATGTACTTCGCCAGATTGTGTTTATTACTGATGGCGCTGTAACCAATGAATTTGAGCTGATGCAATTGCTCTCGCATAGTACGCAAAACTATCGTTTGTATACCGTTGGCATTGGCGCAGCACCTAATGGCTATTTTATGAAAAAAGCCGCGCAATTTGGTCGCGGTCACTATGTGTTTATTCAGCGCCAGCAAGAAGTGCTAGATAAAATGACTGAGCTTTTAGACATCATCAGCAAGCCGCAGGTCACTAACCTTGAGCTGTCTTTTGATAATGTGATTCACGCAGCGCTTGATGTTTATCCAAAGCGATTAAGAGACTTACATGCCGGTCAGCCCTTACAGGTAGCGATAAAGTCATCACTACCCCTGACCAGTTTCGAAGTCACCGGGCAAACGCCACAAGGTGATTGGTATCGTTCAGTGGTGATTGATGAAAGCAATGATGCTGACACTAAATTCGCGAAAATCATTGATGACAGGGGGGAGAGCGCAAAAGAAGTAGATGAAAAAGGAGTGGCCAAGCTTTGGGCGCGTAGAAAAATTGCCGACTTACTGGATGGCTTGGTCACTGGCAAGCCGAAAGAGCAAATAAAAAATGAAGTCACAACAACATCGCTTGCCTATCAAATATTATCGCCATACACGAGCTTACTGGCGATAGAAAAGCCAGTCGCCTCTGCAGAGGCCGCCGTTAAAATAGCACGAGCTAAGCGCCATGATATCAGGGAAAAGTTGGCTAATAGTCGGCTGGCGGTGCAAGAAAGCTTGCAATTGATGATGCCACAAACATCGCTTGGTTGGTTGTCGCAGCTGATGTTAGCAGCGTTATTGATGATTTCAGCGTGTGCCGTTTATTGGTTTGGCGGGGCAAAGCCAAAGCCAGTGGTTCAGCAGAGCAAAGCGCAAAGCCTATGATACTGTGGCAAAGGATTTTGATGGTAGGAAGTGGCGGCTTATTAGTGTTAGGGGCAGTGATAGCGATGCATGCATTGTGGCTGCCAACCAAGGCCTGGCTAGCCCATGAGCTGATTAGCATTAGCTGGCAACATTATCGCGAAACGGGCCAATCGCTGAAGCCTTGGCCTTGGGCTGATACAACAGCGGCTGCACAGTTAAGCTTTTTGCGGCTCGAAGAAGATATTGTTGTGCTAAATAATGCCGATGCTACCTCGCTGGCATTTTCAGCGGGGATGATAGCGCCCTTCAATCGCGTTGATGGCGAGTCAACCATTGCCATTGCTGGCCATCAAGATACGCATTTTCGATTGCTCGCCAATATCAAAGTCGGGGACGAAATTAAACTCACTACCGCTGACGGCCAAGCACGGTATTATCAAATTTTTGACAGTGACATTGTCGAACAATCAGCGATGTTAAGTTTAGAACCTGATCAGGGCGGGCTGGTATTAGTGACTTGTTATCCTTTTAGTGACTTAACCAACTTAACTAGTTTAACGAGCGATAGCCCGTTAGCTAGTGTTGAACGGGCATCGCAGCGACTATTAGTTTATGCATTGCCAGTTTACAAACAGCCAGTTTACCAGCCACCAGTTAAATAGACCTTTGGTTATTAACGACTTACGCTCGACACTTGGTATTCACGTTACTTAGCGTGTACTACTGAAATTTTAAATTCTCACCTATAGTTAGTATTTAATAGTGGTAAAAGCGTTTAGAACTCTGGAGCCTGTTTAATCTAAACGCTTGCTAAAGTGCTAATTAAGAGTGGTAGCGAATTAACTGCTCAGTTTTACCTAACTTGATAATAATAGTGCAGCGCAAGGCTGCGATAATAAAGGTATTGGTTGTTATGGACAGCAAAGTGGATTCCAACGCACAGGGGGCCTTGGTTCAGCTCGATGTGCTTAAGTTGGTGCTAGACAATATCGGCGCCTGTGTCTTTATCAAAGACACTAATGGCTGTTACACCTATGTAAATCAGCTCGTGTGTGAAATGTTCAACCGGCCAAAGGAAGAGATCATCGGCTATGATGACCATCATTTGTTTTCACTAGATAAGTCGGATGACATCAGTAAAAACGATGAACAAGTGCTTAAGTATGGCAAAACCATATCAGCAGAAGAGAGAAATATTATTGCTGAAACGGGTGAAGTTTGTTTTTGCCTAGCCGTTAAAAAGCCATTGCTTGATTGTGCAGGTAACATTATTGGCATGTTTGGTGTGGCAACTGATATTACCGAGCGTAAACGGATGGAGCTCGAGATCAAACAAAACAATCACCTGCTCGACACCATTCTCTCCAATATTGACGCCTTCGTGTACATGAAAGATCGCAACTACCGCTTTGTTTATGCCAATACCAAAACATTGGAGTTATTTAATAAAAGCATTGATGAATTACTGGGGCATCGGCTTGACGAGTTAGTTCCCCCAGAGAGCATTAGTAATTTTAATCGCATGGACGATCAATTGTTCGCATCTGGCGAAAAGCAGGTGGGTGAAGAGCATTTTGTTGATGATAAGGGCGAAGACAAGTATTACTGGTCTACTAAGATCCCCTTATTTGATAGCGACAACGAGATGAATCGGTATATCGGTTTCTCGACAGATGTGACTGAACTTTCAAAGTTAAGGTTTCAGTTAGAGCAGCAAGTGCAAGCCGAAATTCGTAAGCGCATGCAGCAAGAACAAAGAGCCATTACTGACCCGCTAACAGGGCTTTACAATCGATTTAAGTTAAATGAAACCATGGATAGCGAATTAGGCCGCGTTCGGCGGTATCGCAAAAGCAGCAGCGTTATTATTATTGACGTTGATCACTTTAAAGATATTAATGATGAGCTGGGTCATCAAGAAGGCGATAAAGTATTGCAAGCCATGGCTAAAATTATTGCATCGCATATACGAGCAGCTGATATTGCTGGTCGCTGGGGCGGTGAAGAGTTTTTAGTTATTTGCCCAGAAACGGATTTGGATGGTGCAATACAAGTTGCCGAGAAAATCAGAAAGGCGATTGAATCAGCGCCTATTGCATGTGTTAAAAATCGTACTGTCAGTGCTGGGGTTGCCGAAGCACGAGGGCATGAGCAAGTCTCGCATTTTATTGGTCGTGCGGATATTTGCCTTTATCAGGCCAAACGCTCGGGTCGTAATAAGGTCTGTTACTAGCCTAATTGGACAAATACGGATGAAAGATAAGTGATTTACATTAGGTCAACTAAGCGTATGATTTAATAATCAAATTTATTAGGAGTTAGATAATGTCAGAAAAGCCTTACGAACCCCCTAAGGTTTGGACTTGGGACAGTGAAAGTGGCGGCAAATTTGCTAACATTAATCGCCCAATTTCAGGTGCTACATTTGAAAAAGCACTGCCTGTTGGTAAGCATCCACTGCAATTACATTCACTGGCAACACCTAATGGTGTGAAAGTGACGATTATGCTCGAAGAGTTACTTGCTGCTGGTGTTAAAGAAGCCGAATACGATGCTTACATGGTAAACATTATGGAAGGCGATCAATTTGGCTCAGGGTTTGTTGAGATCAATCCTAACTCTAAGATCCCCGCGCTTTATGACAACTCAGGTGAAACACCTGTTCCTGTGTTTGAATCTGGTGCAATATTAGTTTATTTAGCTGAAAAGTTTGGCGCTTTTATTCCTACCGAGCCATCGACAAGAGCCGAATGTTTTTCTTGGCTAATGTGGCAAATGGGTAGTGCGCCTTATTTAGGTGGTGGCTTTGGTCACTTCTATGCCTATGCACCAGAAAAATTTGAGTACCCAATTAATCGTTTTACTATGGAAGTGAAGCGTCAGCTTGATGTGCTGGATAAGCGCCTTGCCAATAATACTTACATTTGTGGTGAAGAATACACGATTGCCGATATGGCGATCTGGCCTTGGTACGGTGTACTTGTGCAAGGTGGTTTATACGAAGCAGCTGAGTTTTTAGACGTGAACGCCTATCGCAACGTTGTGCGCTGGGCAAACCAAGTGGCTGAACGGCCTGCTGTACAGCGTGGTCGCATGGTAAATCGTGCTTGGGGTGAACCTAACGAGCAATTACATGAGCGCCACGACGCCAGTGACTTTGAATTGCGCACACAAGATATCATTGGTGAGCCTGAGTCAGAAGAAAACTCTTAGCACATTATCTTGCTATAAGTTAGCTGCAACGCTAAAAAGCAAAGCTAAACAAAAAGCCCCAAGCAATAGTGATTGCTTGGGGCTTTTTAATTACGACTGTCGTCAGTTGATTGGCTTATTTCAACTTACTGGCAAAAGTCTTTTTAAACTTCGCTAATTTCGGTGAAACCACAGCTTGGCAGTATTGGTTTTCTGGGTTCGCGTTGAAGTAACCTTGATGGTACTCCTCGCCACTGTAAAACGGCATTTGCTCGTTCACTTCAGTAACCACAGGATCGGGCCAAATAGCGTCTTGATTAATCTCTTCAATAATGGCTTCTGCCGCCTGCTTTTGCGCATCGTTGTGGTAGAAAATCGCTGAACGGTATTGGCGACCAATATCATTACCTTGACGATTTAACTGCGTAGGATCGTGCAGCGCGAAGAAGATCTCTAAAATCTCGCGATAGCTAATAAGTTCAGGGTTAAAGGTCAGTTGCACCACTTCTGCGTGGTCAGTATTACCTTCGCAGACCGTTTTATAATCGGCTGTTGCTTCCGTGCCGCCCATATAGCCAGACACAGCTTGCTCTATGCCAACCAGTTGATTGAAAGCTGCTTCAATACACCAGAAGCAACCACCAGCTAATGTGGTTTGTTGAAAGTTTGTAGTCACGATAAACGTCCTAAACACCTAATGATGATGTTAAAGATACAGCATAGATGTTTAGACGTCTAGATGTTTTTATTGGTTGTGACTATTAATCGCTTCTTGCGCTCAAGTTATAGGCAATATGCTGATGAAAGCGCACCGTGACCTCATCATGTTTAGGATCAAATGCCAGCGTTTGTGCCATTTGCTTAACCGCCATTTCGATTTGATTGAGAAACTTTGCATGGGCTGAATCAGTTTGATTGTCTTTGGTCGCGACAAACACGAGTTGGATATGGTCAACTAAGTGACGTGCATCCCATTTACTCATCAAACCGCAGGGAGATAGCTCAGGGTTGTACCCGAGCATTTGCAATTCACCAACGCGTGAAACGGTTTCATGCTCGTTGCAACGAACAATAGGAATTAAGCCATTGGCGATAAGTGCACCGTTGTTGAGATTAAAACGCTGCGCAGCGTTGGAAAAGGCGTCAGTAATTAGCGTATAAAATGGGTTATACGGATCGTCAGAAGATGGGTCGATATCAGCCAAATTCACTAAGTCAGATTTAACGGGAATGTTAATGGTTGCATAGGTCATTTGGCGTTGTGACGCTGGTAGCTCGACATTTTGGCTTGCATAACGAACGTTAATGGTTCTCAGCTTATGAGCTTTAGAGTCGGCACCCGATTTTTGTTTCTCGAATAAATCGTAGGTTAGGTGCTGGTGATCTCTTAATCTAAAGTTCAAGCTGCCCAAGTTTAACGCTGCTTCAAACTCCAATAGTAGTTGGCTGACTTTGGCATGAAAGCTAGCAGCATTAACACGAATATCGCTGCCAGTTGCTAAAAATAGCAAGGTGATTTTTTCAGCGCGATAGCTGGCATCGTAAAAAGACTTTTGCAACTGATGGTAGCTAGGGTTGTAGTAAAACAAAATTTGCTGATTTGTTTGCCACTGATGCATTTCTTGAGAGTAGCGAACTCGTGCTAGTTTATCGTTTGCAATAAATAGGGCATTAGTGATTTCGTAATGCTGACCCAATTCAAAAAGCTTGGCACTAAGCGTTTGATAAACCGATTCATACTCTCCCTCAACTTTACTAGGTTGTGTTTGCAACGCTTTAATCAGGCGATCTGTTAAGGGAAACTCGGCAAGTAAATAATGGTTATCTCTGGCGTTAACTGGAATGTAGGCTTTTTGCGGTGCTGTTCGTTTACGAATAATTGACATCTATAGTCCCTTAACATGTTAATTCGTGAATTCGAGCCGAGTATAGAGAGTGCAGATGACACTTTTATTGCATGGTTAACCAGTTGCTTTAGCGTTTATCGCCTTGCGTTAGCGTCAATATAGGGGAGTGCGCTTAGGTGTGAATTTTTGATGACAAAATGCTGATCAAACTTTGTTATTGAATTGATGTACTACTCAGCGTAAGAAAGTGCGAAAATATTCATGCAAACTAACTCATGGTACTTATGCCAACCCATAACAATTAACCAAGTGGATTATTAGTCTTATGTTCGCCGATCAACAAGCACTTGTTGCTGCCATTAATCAAGTGATGCCATTTGGCAAATACGCTGGGCGTAAGTTGTTGCAGTTACCTGAACCTTACTTGGTTTGGTTTAATAGCAAAGGCTTCCCAGAAGGGAAGTTAGGGGAACAGCTAGCGTTAGTATATGAAATTAAACTCAATGGTTTAGAAGCGATGTTACAACCGCTGCTACAGACCGACTAGCAAAGCTAATTGTCGAGCGGTAGCGTTGTAAATAGCCCAGTGCTTGCTGAGCCTCAGTTAGTTGATGCTCAGCTAGTTGAATCATTAAATAAACTGGTAGCTTCCGGCGTTATTGCCTATTCAGCGTCGATATCGATTGATTCGGTCGTCGTTTCTTCATCACTGGCTTCGACTTTAGTGCGGCCAAATAGTGTATGAAACTGCTTTGGTGATAACACTTTGTTTTGGTACTTAAGCCAAGCTTTTTCGACTTTATTTTCTGGGGCAAGCTTGCCTTGGCACACTTCAACAAAGCGTTGCTCCAACTGGTTTTCTGGGGTTTGAGAGCCATCAGCTAATGCTTTTAAGGCAACGCCGTGGTTTTCTAAAATTTGCACTTCAGCGAGCGTAAAGTCGCCACTTCTACCCATACCGCGTGGGTAGTTTCTATCATCGTAAAATTTGCGGTTAGCCTTAAAGCTATCTTTTGGGATACTAGTTGCGTTCATAACAAGACTCAAAAAATAAAGATAAAGATTACGAGCGTTTTGTATCGCAAGATTTGATAGTTGGCAATGGCATTTTTATGAATTTTTTATCATTTTTGTCTAATTGTGGGTGCTTTAACCTCGCTTGTTTAGTGCGCGAACATTTAGCTTATTGTGTTGCTTCCCTACTTGTTAAATATTAACCACATGTTTTCAAATAGCTTTTCAAATTTAGCTAATGAGTGATTTGTTTACTTGTTCCTACTAGTTACATCAAATGACATTTTTATGAATTTTTTGTTATTGCATTCGGATTCAATTTGTTCTTAAATGAATCGTCAACTGTTGTTCAAGGTTGACCGCTTAATCAATTTATAGTCAATAAAACCACAATACTTTTAACAAGTTACGGAGACTGATCTATGAGAAGACAAAAACGAGATCGTTTGGATAGAGCGCATGCAAATGGTTATCAAGCCGGCCTTAGTGGCAAATCCCGAGACAATTGTCCTTACCAAAGTATCGAAGCCAAATCTGAATGGCTCGGCGGTTGGCGAGCGGCAATGAATGACCGCAATATGGGCTTATTTAAATAAGTCTTGCCTTAAGTTAATAATCTACTTAGACAACAAAATCTATTTAGATAACACGAGTACGGAAAACACACGTACGGAAACATAAACACAGATAACAAAAATTTCCACATCATGCTATTTTCGGCGTGATCATTACAGTAAGGATTCCGAAAAAAGCCGCTTAATGCGGCTTTTTTCATATCTACTCATTTAGATCTTTCTTCAGGATTATTGTTTTTGGCAAACAGGGCAGCTTGTTTGCGGGGCGAGAGTAAATTGCTGCCATTGCTGGCTTAGGCCATCAAACAACTGTAGCTGATTGATATTCACGGAAAGGTTAGCCAGGTATTTTATTGCCGTTAGGCTTTGCATGCCCGCAACTATCGCCAATACTGGCCCAAGTATGCCAAGGGTTTGGCAGTTTTGATTGTTATCGGCTGCTTCGCTCGAAGAAGATGCAGGAAATAAGCACTGATAGCAAGCGCTTGATTTTCGCGGATCTATCATCATGGTTTGGCCATCAAACCCCGTTGCTGCGCCGATTACAAGCGGTACACCAAAATCATAGCAAGCTTGATTAAGTAGGTAACGGGCGCTAAGGCTGTCGGTGCAATCAATCACTAAATCAACTTCAGGTAAGTAACTTTCGGCGAGCTCTGAGTCGAACATCTCATCAACCGCTTCGACCTCTATCAGCGGGTTTTGCTGCGCAAGCTTTTGCGCCGCTGTTTCTGCCTTGTTTTCGCCAATGTCATCTGGGGTGTAGAGCACTTGTCGCTGTAAATTGGATGCTTCAATTTCATCGCCATCACAGAGTACTAAGTTACCAACTCCGGCACTGGCAAGATAAAGGCTCACTGGGCAACCCAACCCACCCATGCCGACAATCAACACCTTGGCGCTCTGTAAGGCAAGTTGCCCCTGTTCGCCAATTTGGCTTAGCATTATTTGACGACCGTAACGGATATGCTCTTGTGCTGTTAACACCTTAATCTCCTTGATAAGCCAGTTGTTGTAAGGCACTTGCCTTAAATTGCAGATAAATCGGTTGATTAACCGTTAAAGCCAGTTGCGACATTGAATAGCTAGTAATAGCTGAAAAAAATTCCTGACCACTGCAGTTCACCGTTAACAAGGCTTGATGTTGATGAACTGATATATGCGTAATAATGCCGGACAGTTGATTAACGATAGAGCTATGATCTGGCGGTGAAGTGCAAACACTGATATCGCTGGCAAGAATACTACATACGCTGCTGCCTTGGTTAAAGATAATGCGGCCACTTAAGGTATATAGCTCTAGGCCATTTGGCGTGCGCAGTTGCATTAAACCGTTTTGCCTTGCTAAGCCTTTTTGCTCTGGCAAGTCAGTTTGTTCTACTTTTAATACCGTTTGCGGCACGATGCGTTGTTCTTGGGTTAGCTGAGCAACCACGCCAGAGATTTCGCCACGCTCGATAATTTGACCATTTTCCATAACATAAAGCTGCTCACACAAAAATTCGTGTTCACTTATATTGTGACTGACAAACAGCATGGGCATTTGGGTGGTGAGATGCAGCAACTTAATCAGTTGTAAGATGGCTAGTTTATTTTGTCTATCGAGCGCGGTAACCGGCTCATCTAATATTAGTAACTTAGGCTCTGCCAATATTGCCTGCACTAACGCAACTTTTTGCCGTTCACCACCTGATAGGTAAGTGACTTTGCGATCAAGTAGCAAGGTTAATCCAGCTTGCTCGATAATCTTGTCGGCATCGAGTGTTGGCGATGACAAGCGTTTACGGCCAAAGCGTAAATTGTCTCTCACGTTTAAGTGAGGGAATAAGCTGTCTTGCTGAAATACACCGACGATGCGTCGATGCTTACTCGCAATATTTAGGCGCTCTTTAGTTGCCAATAGCTTAGTGTCAGCAAGGCTGATATCGCCAACTGCAGGCGTTTTTAGGCCAGCAATGGTTTTTAATAGCGTGGATTTACCTGCACCTGAATGACCGAATAAGCCAACAATACCCGTTAGCGGTATGCGCTCTTCAACGGCTAAGGAAAAGTTTGCCAGCTGTGCCTTGATGTTAACTTCTAAATAACTCATTAACGCTGCCTGAGTCCGCGCGAGCCTTCATTCGCACTCTTATTTGAACTTGGCTGATCATGGTAAAAATTGAGTAAATAGATCAGCGCTAACGTAATTAATGAGCCGATTAGCAGTATCGAAGCCAACAGGTGTGCTTGTTGATATTCAAATGCTTCAACATGGTCGAATAGTGCGATAGATAACACTCGAGTTTCATCAGGAATATTACCGCCAATCATCAGTACCACCCCGAATTCGCCAACAGTATGAGCAAAACCTAAGGTTGCTGCGGTGATAAAGCTGGCTTTGGTCAGCGGTAAAATAACGTGGAAAAATAAGTCGAGCTTGGCAGCACCTAACATGCGTGCTTTGGCCAATACATGTGGGTCAATTTGTTCAAACGCTTTTTGGAGTGGCTGAACAACAAAGGGCAGTGAATAAAACACAGAGCCAATAACAATTGCCGAAAAGCTAAAGGCTAGTTGTTGGCCGGTAAGTGACTGCCATAATTGGCCGGGCAGGGCATCTGGCGCAAAGGCAATAAGCAAGTAAAAACCTAACACGGTTGGCGGTAGTACCAATGGCAAAGCAACCACAGCCTCAATCACCACTCGCCATTTGGATTGTAACTGACTTAACCACCATGCCAGCGGTGTGCCCAGCAATAATAAAATCAAGGTTGTGACACTTGCCAGTTTCAGTGTTGTGTAGGTGGCTAATAGATCAAATTCAGTCATGGCGAATGGCACTTGGTATATCTTGAGGCAACTGCGCAGGGTTACTCAATGCATCAATAGGCAAATAGCCGAGTGATGCGAGCTTTTCTTGTTGTTCAGTATGCGTAAAAAAGGCAATCAGCTTACTCGATAGTGCAGGCTGTTTACTGGCAGAAAGTACACCTACGTATTGGGTGAGCATCTCAGGACTTGTCAGGGTAACTTGCTGCACAGGCAACTGATGGGCGACTAGCTGACTAACCGCAACTAAGCCCCAATCGACGGCGCCAGAATGAGTTTGCTGAAAGGTTTGATTGACATTATTGCCGACAATCGCGCTTTTGCGATATTGCTGCCAAAGTTCATGCTCGGTTAGCCACGCTTGTGCCGCTTTGCCATAGGGGGCGGTGACAGGATTTGCAATGGCGATACGTTTAGCAACAAAGTCTTTGTTGATAATAGCTTGTGGCGTTAGCGCCGGATTTTTCGCCGCATAAATGGCAAGTTGGCCAATGGCATACGGAGCAAGCGTTGTTTGCTTGATAAAGCCACTATCGGCTAATCGCTCTGGGTGTTCGCGATCAGCGGAAAAAAATAAATCAAATGGAGCGCCGTGGCGAATTTGTTGGTAAAGCGCACCGCTAGCACCGCTTATCCAATGGATTTTAAGGTTATATTGTTTTTCAAAAGGAGCGGATAATTGTTTTGCACTGGCCGCAAAATTACTGGCAACGGCTGCTCTAAGCACGACCTCTGACTGGGCGTAAGCACTGGCGCTCAATGCTGCCAAGCTAAATAAGCCAAGCAAGTTAAAAAAATTAAACGAGAAAAAGCTAAATAAGCCAAATACGTTAAATAATATAGTGCGACGCTGTCTAAGGTTAAGTTTATGAACGAAAGAAGCAGGCAAGTGACAGCAGCGCGAGCGCAAATCGCGCTTGTTGAGAAAGGGTTTAATGAACTTACTCGTTGACGTTAAAAACTGCTGCATTACCAAGTAATTGCTTTATCTTGATCGCTTTGTCTGGCGTCTATCCAAACTTCACCATCGGTTCGCGTTTCTTTTTTCCAAAACGGTGCTTCAATTTTGAGGTAGTCCATAATAAATTCGGCCGCAGCAAATGCATCACCACGATGTGCACTAGTAACGCCAACAAAAACAATATTATCGCCGAGATTCAGCTGGCCAACGCGATGAATAACCGTCACTTTGTTGATCTGCCACTTGGCTCTGGCACTATCAATGATGCGGTTAAGTGACAATGCTGTCATTGCTGGGTAGTGCTCTAGAAACAAGCCTGTGACTTGCTGACCTTCATTTTGCTTACGTACGCGACCTGTAAAGGTTACAACCGCGCCATCTGCTTGGTTGTTGGCTTGCAGCAATGCGATTTCATCACCGGCATTAAAATCAGCTTCGCTCACTCGTACTTTGGTGCTCATTGAGTTAGCGCTATTAAGGTCAGTTACAGTCAACGCTTAGCCTCCGGTAACAGGTGGGAAAAATGCGAGCTCATCACCAGCATTTACCACAGTATCTTTACTCACCATTTGTTGATTAAGCGCCGCTAAAATATTGTTGCTACTTAGAGGAGATTGCCAATCAGGGTACTCTTCCTTTAGTTGCGTCAGCACTTGTTCTACAGTGGTGTTTTCGTTAACTGCGATTCTAACCGAAGCTTGACCAAGCTGCTCACGCAATCGAGCAAAAAATAATACGGTTAGCATGTTTGTGTGCGCTCCCAGTGTCCGCTTTTACCACCTGATTTAGTGGTTACTGCGATACCTTCAATCACCATGTGAGGGTCAACCGCTTTACACATGTCGAACAAGGTTAAACAGGCAACTGATACCGCCGTTAGTGCTTCCATTTCAACACCGGTTTGGCCCGAAAGCTTGCATAGGCTAGTGACTTTGACTCGGTTGTGCTCAAGCTCGGAAGTAAAATCAACTTGAACTTTTGTCAGCATCAAAGGATGGCAAAGTGGAATTAAATCGCCACACTTTTTTGCCGCCTGAATACCGGCAATACGAGCTACGGCGAACACGTCTCCTTTTTTATGTTTACCTTCGGTTATCATGGCTAAAGTGTCTGCCGACATCTTAATATAGCCTTGTGCCGTGGCCTGACGCTGCGTAACCGCTTTGTCAGTAACATCAACCATGTTGGCTTCGCCTTGTGCATTCAAATGAGTTAGTGAATCACTCATTAATTAACCTCGGGTATGGCAGTTAACATCAATATTTTTCAGGTGCGGTGCAAAGTTACACGGCTTGTGGCTGGCATCAAGCTGCTCTGCTAATAACTTATCCCATGCGGTTTTACAGGCGTTAGTTGAGCCGGGTACACAAAATACTGCGGTACCATTCGCCATGCCAGCAAGGGCGCGAGATTGCACTGTAGAAGTGCCAATTTCACCTAATGAAATATGGCGGAAAGTTTCGCCGAAACCTTCAATCTGTTTGTCAAATAATGGCATTAAGGCTTCTGGCGTATTGTCACGGGCGGTAAAACCTGTGCCGCCAGTTGAAATAACCACTTGCACATCGTCACTGGCAATCCATTTCGAGACAATGGCGCGTAATTGATAAACATCGTCTTTCACTATCGCCTTTTCAGCCAGTGTATGGCCTGCTTGAGTTAAGCGCTCGACTAATGCAGCGCCTGAGGTATCAGTTTCTTCAGTGCGGGTATCTGAAACGGTAAGTACAGCGATATTTAATGGAATAAATTCAGGTAAACTTGCTTTGGCCATTAATAACTCCTTAGTGGCGTCAACAGTTGCGACTGAGCTTGTTGCCAGTCGTCAGGGGTATTGGTATTGGTTAATGTACTGGGCGTTAAGCACCTAATTGACTGATGTGGCATTTGTGCCAATAGCGCCTTAATCGAAGGCCCTTTCGCACTTTGACTTAGTTGAACTAAGTGCTGATTAAAAAACAATTCAGTATAGGCATTGTTTGGCAAATAAAGCGGTAGTGAGTGTTGTTCAAAATGTACCGCCTGCTTTAGCAGTTGCCCAGCCTGTTTTAATTGCGTTAACACCTTGGCATTCATCAAGGGCAGGTCAACAGGAATAATTAATGCTGCCTGACAAGGTACTTGTGCAAATACGCTATAAATGCCGCCCAATGGCCCAAGTTTAGGCATTAGATCAGGTACAATATTGGCCTTGTTGTCGGTCTTGTTTAAAGTTGAATCTGCGGTTAAGTTTTCCGATGACGCGCTAATCACCACGCGATCAACACCAGCATCAGTCAGCAGTTCTTGGCTAAATGACAACATGGTTTGCGAACTAGCTTGCTGTGTGCGCATTAGCTGCGACTTATTTTGCCCCATGCGGCGTGACAAGCCACCCGCCAGTACTATGCCGATGCAGCCATTTTGATGGTTATTCAAGCTTAGCCTCCTAACATCGACAAATGTTTAGTGGCGCCAGTAAGCCGGTCTTGTAAAAAGTGGCTGACTTTTTTGTCACCCAGTAAGGCGGTAATTTCGTCTGCTATACGTTCAATCTTTTTGTCATTGCTTTGAGCATCGCTTTGCGTGTTTGGGGTTAATAAGTGACGCAATTCGTGACCTTGCTCGGCAAACAAGCAAAGGTGAAGTTTACCTAGCGAGCTAATTCTCAAGCGGTTACAGCTGGCGCAGAAATCTTTGCTGTAGGGCATGATAAGGCCGATTTTGCCAGCATAATCTGGGTGGTAGAACTCTTGCGCTGGGCCTGCGGTTTTATCTCTTAACGCTGGTAGCCAGCCATTTTGCAGCAAGTGACGCTTAATGGTGTCGCCACTAACATGCTGCTGATCAAAGAAGGTTGTGTTATCACCAGTTTGCATCAACTCGATAAAGCGTAATGAAACAGGTTTGTCTTTTACCCAACCTAAAAAGCGTGACAACTCATCTAAATTAAAGCCGCGCATTAATACAGTATTTACCTTCACAGTTAATTGCGGCGCTGCAAGTGCTTGGTCAATGCCTTCAAGAATGGTGGCTAACTTGTTGTGGCCAGTAATTAGCTGAAACTGCTTGGCGTCTAAACTATCAATACTGATATTAATAGCATCTAAGCCAGCATCTAACCAGCTCGGCAAATGCTCAGGTAATTTATAACCATTAGTGGTTATGCCAACTTTTTTAATGCCTGAGGTATTTTTGCAGGCACTGATAATTTCAGGTAAGTCTTTTCGCAAAGAGGGCTCACCGCCAGTAATACGAATTTTCTCTGTGCCTAAACGAGCGAAGGTTGCCGCCAGTGTTTTGATTTCGGGCAGGGTAAGAAAATTGCGATCGTGATCGCACTGATAACCATCAGGCAAACAATATTGGCAACGAAAGTTGCATACATCAGTAATTGAAAGGCGCAGATAATAAAATCTGCGACCGAAAGCGTCTTGTAACATCTCACCTTTCCAAATGCGGGAGGCTAGCGCGTTTCCTTGCTAACCCTGGTGGTTTGACAAGTGGTCGCTGCATTGCTTTGCCACTCGTTAACCACGGCTTATCAGACTTATCTTTGTCGCTTAATGCAACAAATACTTAGTGCTGAAAAGCTCGGCGAACCAAATTGTTCCTTAAGCATAACAATTCACAGCTGGATTTCAAACTTGCATAAAACCCAGTATATTGAGCAGGCGCAAATTATTATAAGGTTTTGTCATGGCTGATTGTTTTAGTCAATCGGGGTTGCTGCCATTTGAGCAAGCGAAAACCCTCATATTAGAAAATGTTCCAACCCACAGCGATAGTGAAGAAATTCCCATTGACCAGGCAATTGGTAGAGTTCTAGCCAGCCAAGTGCTGAGCCCCGTTAATGTGCCTCCTCATGATAATTCAGCGATGGATGGCTATGCCTTTGCTCAGGCAAGTGTTGAGCATACTAATAGGCTAAGGTTGGTAGGCAAAGCGCTTGCAGGTGCACCCTTTAAAGGCCAAGTCGGTGCAGGTGAATGCGTTCGCATTATGACCGGTGCTAAATTGCCTTTAGGCTGTGACACGGTTGAAATGCAAGAAAATGTTGAGGCTCAAGACGATCAGCTTGAGCTGCAACAAGCAACTAAGCATGGTCAGCACGTTAGAGCGACAGGCGAAGATATTGTGCAACAACAAGTATTGATGAACGAAGGACATCAGTTAACGAGCGCTGATATAGGTACCTTGGCTTCTATTGGTATTGCCTCCGTCGCCGTTGTGAAACCGCTGACTATTGCGTTGATTGCGACAGGAGATGAGTTAAAACAGCCAGGTGAAGTGTTAAAGGAAGGGGATATTTTTGAAAGTAATCGCTTCTTTTTGTCGGCGATGTTGAGCAAGCTACCAGTTAAGGTGATTGATTTTGGCGTGATCGCTGACGATAAAGAGAAACTGCGAGCAGCGTTTAATCAAGCTAACCAGCAAGCGGATGTGGTGATCTCAAGTGGCGGTGTTTCAGTGGGGGAGGCTGACTACACTAAACTGATTTTGGAAGAATTAGGCCAAGTAGGCTTTTGGAAAATTGCCATGAAGCCAGGCAAACCGTTTGCTTTTGGTAAGCTAGCGAACAGCACCTTCTTTGGCCTGCCGGGAAATCCCGTTTCAGCATTGGTCACTTTTTACCAGCTAGTGGTGCCTGCGCTCTACCAAATGATGGCGGGGCAAATGCCACCGCGCGTTAAATTGCCTGCGGTAACAACTTCAGCACTGAGAAAAGCACCGGGGCGCATGGATTTTCAACGGGCGGTTTGGCAGTTAAATAGCGAAGGTCAACTTGAAGTGACAAGCACAGGCTCACAAGGCTCTGGCATCTTAACCAGCATTGCCAAAGCTAACTGCTTTATTTTGTTACCACAAGATCAAGGTCGAGTTGAGCTGGGCGAAACTGTGACGATAGAGTTGTTTGACGAGTTAATCTCATAATTAGCTACTTTCCTGAACAGTAATTTTTCCTTAACAGTAATTTCTAGAGCGGCTCAGGTGTTACTAGCAGTGACTTAAGGATTAGTTTTAAGAAATGATGTGCTCATTTATAAATGATTGTAATGAGCACACCGTTTTCTGAACTGAGGCATGAGATAGTCACTTATTCAATAAAGTTAACATTAATTTTATCCGCTTTGGCTACGTCGATAATTTCAACACCACCAATACTGTTTTGCAGGCGAGAGGCGGTTTTATAAGCACCGCGAGTTTCCGCAAAAGTAATAATATCGTCGCCATTACACATAACTTTCAACGCAACGTCATGTGTTGATAGGTTGTAGTCCTCCATGGCCACTTTCATTCGAATGGGTTTGTTGCTAGCCGCTGATTTACATACTTTGATCAGTGCGCGCTCTACTTGTTTGTCCATTGCCATACTATTGCCGCTCACCAGCGCCAACGATAAACCAGCGACAACGCCAGTGATGACAGTTTTAACCTTAATTGTTTTGATTGGGCTATTCATTGTTAATCTCCTTGATTTTGATGGCGTGCAAAGTGTTACTGAGCATCAATTAGCACGCTTGTTTAAAGTGCTGTTGTAGATGTATTGCCAAGCACAAGTTAATAGTGGTGTTTTTTCATCGAAAAGTTGTTAATGAGTCGAGACTGGCTGTAAATATCTTTACCGTAGAAAACAGGTTGTTCGTCGCTAAGTGATTAATAATTCGTCTTTTATGGAAAATGTGAATAATGATTTTTGAAAAATATAGTTACATTCGATCGCGATAACATGAGTCTATAGCCGATAAACGGTGACAAAAATTTGGTGAAAAATTGGAATTGTGTTACTGTTGATCTATACAGTTTATTGTCTAATGTTTTACTGCGTTATTAAATGCAGTGTTCGGTAAATGAGGGAAACGCATGGCAGTTGAAAGTCGGTTTGTGGTAATTAGAGATGGCGTGGAGGTGCAGACGTTTATGGATAAGAAGGCCGCTGATGAATACGACAAAATGTTGGATATGGCAGATAACTTGTCTGCGATGCTCACCGATGCACCAATCGAATTGTCAGAGCAAGTAACTGAAGACCTCAGTATCTTTTTAGCGGAGCGACGCGAAGAAGTGCTCATTGCGCTGCAAGCGAAAAAGCCAAAGCCAGCACCAAAAACTGAAGCGCAGTCTGCGAGCAACAAAGAGCAAGCATCAAATAAAGTAAGTAAAAAAGATAAAGCGACTAACACTAGTAAAGCTGATAGTAGTGATGAAGAACAGCTTCCAGAAGCAAGTTAGTGACTGAAAACTTACAAACTGCATCTTCGGGTAGCTTGTCTTATCAATTGGTTTATAGTGACAAACGCAAAACAATAGGTCTACAAGTTAAGCACGGGCTTATCACAGTTCGTGCTCCCTCCTTTGTTGATAAGACTTTTGTTGAGCGATTTGTGGCCAGTAAAGCAAGCTGGCTTAGGGCAAAAGTTTCTCAACAACACAATACAGAAAACCGCTTACCACGCTATCGGCTTATGGATGGTGGTCGTATGCTATTTATGGGAAAAGAGTTCGATATTATAGTGCAAACGGGTCGCCGACGTAGTATTGAACTTGGTGAAGAGGTTTTCACTTTTAAACTGCCAAGCAGCTATTTTGCTTCAAGCGAAGATGAAATAAATTGTAAAGGCATACCTAGCAAGTTAACGCTTCAATTGGAAAAACAGCTTGATCAATGGCTCAAAGAGCAGGCGTTAAAATATCTACCCGAGCGGGTCCGATATTGGTCATCAATAACCAACTTATTCCCGCAAGAGGTATTGATTAGGAAGTACAAATCCCGGTGGGGAAGTTGCACGAGTCAACGCGTTGTCAGTTTAAATAGCCGGCTAATGTTGTGCCCTGTAGAAGTTATTGACTATGTTATTATTCACGAGCTTTGCCACTTAGTTCATCTTAATCATTCCGCAAAATTCTGGCAGCTTGTAAACAGGCACTGCCCTGATATGGAACAAGCTAAATCTTGGCTTAAACAAAACCAGCGAGAGTTCTATTTTTAGTTTCATTAGCATTCTATAGATAACTAGCGCTTGAACATTTGTTTGAGCTGCTTTTTCCACATGCATTGAAGTTAAAGCTACTCAGCTAATCAGCCTTCCTCTGCTTTGTAATAATTGCTTAAATTACCTAGCGCTTTATTTTTCAACTGTTTTTATATCTTTCTATATAAGTCTTTTCTTTGCACATAATTTATCCCTGCGAATATTTTCGTATTTTTTTCTTGAATGCGTAATTTTTATACGACTAAAGCGGTTATATATGAAAATTATTTGTTAATTGAGCGTTAAATTTAACGAACTATTTTCAAATTTTTGGATCAAACAATGCATAAGCAGTAAATCAGAGGTAAGAATGCACAAGTAGTAAGGTTGGGTTTATGAGGAAAGGTCATGAAATTAACAACGAACGTTGTCAAAATGGTATTGATATATTGTATATCAGCGATAATTTCGCTCTTATTAATTAAGCTACTGTTGCCATTTTAAAGGCTTTTTTGTCACAGAATTATTTTTTGTACCAACTGGTTTGGTGCAAGGTCTTTACTTATCTCTATATTTTTCGCCTTATTTATCTACCTGTTCCCATGTGTCTAAAAATCTTACAAATATTGTTGATATTCATTAACAATTTGAAAAATATGCGTTAGATTAGACTATTAAAATAATAATAACGAAAGGAAGTACCTCTTTATGAGTTCGTCGGTTCTTATTTGTGATGACTCGAATCTCGCGAGAAAACAAGTGATAAGAAGTTTACCCTCGCAATGGGATGTAGATGTTCAACTCGCCAAGAATGGTCTTGAAGCATTGTCTGTGTTACGCACTGCCAATATTGATGTCATGTTTCTTGATCTAACCATGCCTGAATTAGATGGTGTCGGTGTGCTTGAAGCACTTCAACAAGAAAATATAAGCCTGCCTGTATTTGTTATTTCTGCAGATATTCAACCTGAAATGCAAAATAAAGTGTTAGAACTAGGCGCAAAGGCTTTTTTGCGTAAGCCTATTAATGCCGATACCTTAACCTCGACTTTACAAGATTTTGGAATTCTGTAATGGCGTATGAATTAACTGAAGATCAACAAGACTGCTTGCAGGAGTTGATCAATGTTGCCATGGGTCAGGCAAGCGATCAGCTCGCTCGCTATTTAGACTCTTTCGTCTACTTAACCGTACCCAATATTGCCTTAGTCAATGGGCAAAAGTTGAGTGATGACCTTGTTGCTAACGAAGCATCTATGGCTGTTGTGAGCCAAGGCTTTTTTGGTTATGAGGGGATTCGCGGTGAAGCCTTGCTGGTCTATCAACACAAAGACTCGGATCGTATCGGTGATTTGCTCGGCTACGAGCCCGATGAATTGTCGGTTGAAGAGCAGTTAATCGATATTAGCTCAATTTTAACAACCACTTTTTTGAATGTATTTGCTAGCCAAATAGAAAATCAGCTTTCATACAGTGCACCAAAATTACTAGCAGATAGTAAAGGTACCTTATCGGCTCATTTGACTCAGCTTTCGTTTGATTGGGATACGGCATTAACGGTAAATATTAATTATCAGGTGACCGACTACTCGTTCAATTGTGAAATGATTTTGTTAATTCCAGAAGCTGCGATCGATAACATTAAAACCGTTATTGATAGGATCTTGGCAGACTTTTAATGAGTGAGGGTATGATGGACAGCCAAATAATTGATCAATTAAATTCTGGTGTTTTACTGGTCGATCTGAACTTTAAACTCGTTCATTGGAACCGTTTCCTCGCTGTTCATGTTAATAAGCCTTTTAATGACGTTGCTGGGCAATCAATATTTGATGTCTTTCCAGAGTTACCTAAACGTTGGTTAGAGCGCAAGCTCAATAGCGTTGTTCAACTAGGTACACCAAGCTTTTGTGGTTGGGAGCAACGACACCACTTATTTGAATTACCTCACACTCGGCCAATCTCTACAGACAGCGAGTTTATGGCACAAAACTGTACGTTCTTGCCTTACCTTGAGCAGCAGCAGTTGGCGGGAGTTTATATCTTAATTGAAGATGTCACCGATGTATGCCATTACCAGTCAATGCTCAAAGCCACGATGCAGGAGCTTGAGCTAGCGACTCGAATTGATGGCCTAACTAAAGTTTACAATCGCAAGTTTTGGGAAGAGTCACTTACTCATGAGTTTTCGCGTGCCAAGCGCTATGCTTGTGACATGAGTTTGTTGATGTTTGACCTTGATCATTTCAAGTCCATTAATGATAACTATGGTCATCAATGTGGTGATCTTGTTCTTGTCGAAGCTGCTCACAGAGTTAACTCGCTATTGCGCGATGCTGATGTTTTAGGTCGCTATGGCGGCGAAGAGTTCGCTGTTATTTTAACGGAAACTGCGCAGTTCGGTGCGGTTGAAGTCGCCGAGCGAATTAAAAAATCGCTCACTGCAACTCCTGTAGTCTTTAATGGCAAAGAGATTTATTTTTCTGCGAGCATTGGCATTGCTTCATTTAACTCTGAGCAAACCAGCCATGAGACGCTAATTGCTGAAGCTGATGCCGCTTTATATCGGGCGAAATCATCAGGGCGAAATAAAATTTGCCTCTCTCCTACACTTTATAAGTGTTCTTAATACCAAAAACGTTAAACCATCACAAAATAGCTGTAGAAGTTTAAATTGAGCTATTTTGCCTAGTTATGCACAAAAGCTATTGGTTTATTCATAATTAATGGGTTTTATTCAGTGTTTTAGAGTTGACATTCTAAAATGACAGTGGCATGTTAAGCCCATGCTTAAAATTCAAAACCACATCATTACCATTATTACCACTACCACCCTCGAGGGTTGGTGGTCATTGGCTGACGTGTAAATAAAATAGATTTTTACAAAGCCCGTGACCTAACAAGGTCACGGGCTTTTTTGTTTTTAGAGGAAGAAAAAATGCGGGTATTAAAGTTTGGTGGGTCATCACTGGCATCAGCGGAACGATTTAAAGCAGTTGCCGATATCATTCTTGCCAAAGAAAAAGAGTCTAGCGTTGCCGTTGTGGTATCTGCACCACAAGGTGTTACAAACCACTTGGTTGCTATGGCTGAAAATATTGGCGATGAAGCCAAAATGCAGCAAGATTTATCGCATTTCAAGCAAGCCATTGAAACCATAATCACCGACTTAAGTGCTAGCATTCCTTCTTTTGATAAGCACCATGCCGAGCAAGCGTTAACTGATTGGGAGCATCAATTAACACGCTTGATGCAAGGGGCACATTTGCTTGAGTTTTGTCCGGATCATGTGCGGGCACGCATCATCTCAACAGGTGAGCGATTAAGCGTTGCTATTTTGTCATCAGTGATTGCCGCTCATGGAAAAGAGGCTGTAGCCCTAGCGCCTGAACAATTCTTAGCTACTAATGATGTATCACTCAATGCGGTTGCTGATCTCGTATTATGTAAAGAGAAGTTTAGCCTTGCATATCCTTCACTATCGGGCATTAGCATTATGCCAGGTTTCATTGGTGTAAATAGCAAAGGTGAAGTGACTACGCTCGGTCGCAATGGCTCTGACTACTCAGCTGCGGTATTAGCGGTTTGTGCGCAAGCAGAATGCTGTGAAATATGGACAGATGTAGACGGTGTTTATAATGCTGACCCACGCATTATTAAAGATGCAAAACTATTGGATTACCTCTCGTACCAAGAAGCAATGGAGCTTTCCTACTTTGGTGCGAAAGTGCTGCACCCCAAAACCATTGGCCCAATTGCGCAATTCCACATTCCTTGTTTGATTAAGAATACTGGCAACCCGTCAGCGCCGGGTACTCGCATTGCTAATGAAACTGACGACAAGCAGCAAGTAAAAGCGATATCTAACCTAGATAACCTGACCATGGTTAATGTATCTGGTCCCGGCATGAAAGGCATGGTAGGTATGGCTAGCCGCGTATTTGCCGCGATTAGCCGCGAACAAATTTCTATGGTGATGATCAGTCAGTCATCAAGTGAATACTGTATCAGTTTTTGTATTCATACTGCTGACACGTTCCGCGCCGAACAAAGTTTAAAGCAAGAATTTGAGCTGGAGCTATTAAACGGTTTATTAGAGCCCATCGAACTACAAAGCAATTTATCTATTGTTTCACTCGTTGGTGATGGCATGCACCATCAACGCGGTGTGGCGGCTAAATTATTTTCATCATTAGCACAAGCACGCGTGAATGTTGTGGCGATTGCGCAAGACTCTTCTGAGCGCAGTATCTCAGTGGTGATTGAACAGCGTAAATGTACTGACGCACTTAAAGTGTGTCACCAAAACTTCTTCTCACACCGTTTAACCATTGATGCTTTTGTTGTTGGTTGTGGCGTTGTTGGTAGTGAACTGCTAGGTCAAATTGCTAAGCAGCAAGCGAGCCTAAAAGCGCAGCAAATCGAGCTAAAAGTATATGGCCTAGCAAACTCAAAAGGTATGCTATTTAATGAAGGGGGTATCGACTTAGCTAATTGGCAGCAAACACTAGCCGATGCCGATGAGCAGCAACGAGAGCCGCTGACGGTTGATAACTTAAAAGCTTTTGCCCGTGATAATCACTTAATCAATCCTGTATTAGTGGATGTTACCTCGAATGAAGCGCTGGCACTGCAATACGCAGATTATTTGGCAGAAGGCTTCCATGTTGTCACACCAAACAAAAAGGCTAATACTGATTCTTGGCAATACTACGGCAAGCTGCGCGAAGCGGCGCAAAGCACTAATCGCCGCTTCTTATACGAAACAACTGTTGGTGCTGGCTTACCTGTGATTGACACCTTACAAAACCTGATTAAAGCCGGTGATGAACTGGTGCGTTTTGAAGGGATTTTATCTGGCTCACTATCTTACATTTTCGGTAAGCTAGAAGAGGGCATGTCGCTGTCTGAGGCAACAGCGATTGCCAAAGAAAATGGTTTTACTGAGCCTGATCCACGTGATGATTTAAGCGGTATGGATGTCGCACGTAAACTATTAATTATGGCGCGTGAAGCAGGTATGCCATTAGAGCTAAAAGATATCCAAGTAGACTCTGTGTTACCGAATAATTTTGATGCCAGTGGCGATGTCAGCGAGTTTATGAATAACTTAAATGCACTTGACGGCGAAGTTGCTGAGCAAGTGGCGAAAGCCCAAGCAGAAGGGAAAGTGCTGCGCTATATCGGCACTATTAACGAAGGCAAATGCCGTGTGGCTATTCAAGCGGTCGCTGCTGACCATCCGCTATACGTGATTAAAGACGGCGAAAATGCTCTAGCGATTCACTCTCGCTACTATCAACCACTGCCATTTGTACTGCGCGGTTATGGCGCAGGTGCTGCTGTTACCGCAGCTGGTGTTTTTGGTGACTTACTGCGCACGCTAGCTTGGGAGCAACAACACTAATGACTGTTTCAGTTTTTGCCCCTGCTTCAATAGGTAATGTGACGGTTGGCTTTGATGTTTTAGGCCTTGCTGTGCAACCGGTTGATGGCAGCTTGTTAGGCGATGTGGTTAGTGTCGAAGCCAGTGATAGCGATCGTCTTGATGTCATTGGCAACTTCGCTAATAAATTACCGAGCGAGCCAAGCGATAATATCGTTTGGCACTGTTTGCAACTATTTAACCAAGCCTTGGCTGAACAAAAGGCTGCGCAAAAGGCTGCGCAAGGTCATACAATTCAGTCTGTTAGGTTAACGCTTGATAAAAAAATGCCAGTTGGCAGTGGTTTAGGTTCAAGCGCGTGCTCTGTTGTCGCAGCGCTTGAAGCGCTTAATGCATTTTATGACAAACCATTTTCGCCTGAGCAAATGTTAGCCATGATGGGACAAATGGAAGCGCAAATTAGTGGCAGCCTGCACTACGATAATGTTGCGCCATGTTACTTTGGCGGTTTGCAGTTAATGATCGCCGACCCAGCGATAATCACGCGAACATTGCCAAGCTTTGAAGATTGCTATTTTGTGATGGCGTACCCGGGTATTGAAGTCTCGACGAAAGCAGCACGTGAAGTATTGCCTAATGAGTACTCAAAAGCTGATGCTATTGCCTTTGGGCAAACCTTAGCAGGCTTTGTTGACGCTTGTTACCGACAAGACAAACAACAAGCTTTCGGTCATTTTAAAGATGTACTGGCTGAGCCTTATCGAGAGAGCTTATTGCCGGGCTTTGTTGAAGCGAAAGCTCATTTGCAATCAGCAGGTTGTTTAGCGGTTGGCATATCTGGCTCAGGTCCAACATTATTTGCCGTAACCGACGATAAAGCTCTGGCTGACAACGCAGCTACTTGGCTGCAAGAAAATTACTTATCAACAGAATTAGGTTTTGTGCATGTCTGCAAAGCCGACACACAGGGCGCTCGCTGCCTGTAAATGGAAGGAAGTTAACGTGAAGTTTTATAATTTAAAAGAAAATGAAGAGCAAGTCAGTTTTGCTCAAGCAGTTAAACAAGGTTTAGGCAAAAATCAGGGCTTATTCTTTCCTGAAGATATTCCGGCGCTCGACAATGTTGATGAACTGTTGGCAATGTCTTTAGTTGAGCGCAGCGTGCATGTATTGGCTCCTTTTGTCGCAGGCGATTTAACCAAAGATGAACTGGCGGAAATTGTCACTAACGCTTTTAATTTTCCAGCGCAAATTCAGCCGATCAGCGAGCAACGTTCAGTATTGGAATTATTCCATGGTCCAACGCTAGCCTTTAAAGACTTTGGCGCCCGCTTTATGGCGCAGTGTCTACAAAAATTCACTAATGGTCAAAAGATCACTATTTTAACGGCAACTTCTGGTGATACAGGCGCGGCTGTTGCTCATGCGTTCCATGGCTTAGAGAATATCCGTGTGGTGATCTTATACCCGAAAGGTAAGATCAGCTTACTGCAAGAGAAAATGTTCACAACGCTTGGCGGCAATATTGAAACCATTGCCATTGAGGGCAGCTTTGATGATTGTCAGGCACTTGTTAAACAGTCATTTGACGATAAAGAGCTAGCACAAGCTATTGGCCTAAATTCAGCTAACTCAATTAATATTAGCCGCTTACTCGCGCAAGTTTGTTACTACTTTGAGGCGGTGGCTCAATTAAAACGTCAAAATAGCCAGTTAGAAGATATCGTCTTTTCTGTGCCAAGTGGCAACTTTGGTAACTTAACGGCGGGCTTATTTGCTAAAGCCATGGGCTTACCAATTAAACGCTTTGTTGCCGCAACTAATGCCAATGATACTGTGCCACGTTATTTAGCAACGGGCGAGTGGGCGCCGAAAGCCACAGTAGCGACAATTTCTAATGCGATGGACGTTAGTAACCCGAATAACTGGCCACGCGTTGAGCATATGCTAAAAGCGGGCATCGTAGACGAATGTGTGAGCTCAATTTCGGTCGATGAAGAACAAACGCAATCAACTATGTTGCAACTGAATAAATTAGGCTATATCAGCGAGCCGCACGCAGCAGTAGCTTACAAAGCGCTTGGTCACTGTGAAGACAATGAGTTTGGTGTGTTCTTAGGTACGGCGCATCCCGCTAAGTTTAAAGATGTAGTGGAAAGTACTTTGGGGCAGCCAATTGCGCTGCCAAAAGAATTAGCCGATTGCGCTGGTGAAAAGATTCTATCGGTGGATATGAATGCTGATTTTGCTGGTTTAAGAGCTTACTTGTTGACGTAAGCTCTTTAAGAAAAGGCATTTAAGTTTAAGTTTTGTTACTTAAGCTTTCTTAATCAAAATAAATGATCATTTCTGCCGCTTCACAGTGGCAGTCAAAGCCACAAAGAATGCAGTCGTAGCCATTTAATGCGTCTTCACGCCACTTATCTGGGTGCGATTGCACTAACTCGCCACCACATTTGGTAAAGTATTTCACTGCGCTATTGCCTGGGCTTTGTTTCCATAAATGACTCACGCCTGCAATCGCCCCTTGCTGCTTGGCGGCAGTAATCGACAGCTTAAGCAATTCACTGCCAATACCATAGCCTCGATAGTTTTCATCAACGGTATTGCATTTGAAATAACAAACTTGAGCCGTGTCTGCCTGCCACTTTTGTGGGGAACACCATTTGTCGATATGCCATTGCTCGGCGGCATAGGTAATGCGAAAGCCAACGAGCTTGTTGCCGTCATATGCAACAAAGCCAGCATTAATCTCGTCTTTAAAACCTTTTTGATACCAGTCTTGAATATTGTTCTCGTTCATATAGCCATCACCATGCACATGGTTGGCTAGCTGGATCACTTTAGCAAAGTCATTTGGGGCCAACGCCCGATAATCAATGGTCGTCATTACTGCTTGTCACGCCAATTAAAATAATGGCATAGTTTGCCACTGTTTTGATTTAGTTGCATTAACGCTCGCCCAATTAACCTATGTATGATCCGCTACACGATTCCATCCCTGGTATTAACCTTGACTATCCCAACAGCTATTGGGCTGATGTTTCTGGCGAAAGTCCAGACAATGATGGCCAGCTGCAAAGTGATCTCGATGTTGATGTAGTCATCATTGGCGGCGGCTTTACTGGCTTATCCTGCGCATACTACCTTGCTGCAGAACAAGGTATCAAAGCGGTTGTGTTAGAGGCTAATCAAACCGCTTGGGGCTGTAGTGGTCGTAATGCAGGATTTGTCTTAAAGAGCTCTGGTCGAAAATCGTTTACTGACATGGCGAACGATTGGGGCAATGAAGTAATGCGTGGCATCTATCAAGAGATGGCGGCGGGCGTTGATACCGTCAATAATTTAATTGCACAAGGCATAGACTGTGATCGCCAAGCACCTGGCTATTTAAAAGTTGCTCATAAGCCTAATAAGCTCAAGGAATTAATTGCCCTCGCTGATGTTCAACGCCAGCAATTTGGTTATCAAGTGGAAGTGCTGTCAAAGCAGCAAGTCCGTGATCAGTACATGGATGACCAACAAGCCTATGGTGCCATTCGCTATCAAGATGGTTTTGGCTTAAACCCACTTAAACTTGCCTGGGGCTATCAGCGCTTAGCGCGCCAAGCGGGTGCTAAAATTTATACTGGCACGCCAGTGATTAATTGGCAGCAACAAGGCGAATATCAAGAGTTAATCACGCCAAATGCTAAGGTGCGCGCGAAAAAAGTGGTGCTAGCAACCAATGGTTATACACCCAAAGGTTTTCATCCTTGGGTTAATAACCGATTCTTGCCAGTACTATCACAAATAATTGTCACTGAGCCGCTGACCGAGCAACAAATTGCGGCATGCAACTGGCAAACGAATAATGTGGTAATGGACACTCGTGCGTTAAAATACTATTACCGAAAGCTGCCAGATAATCGTATCTTATTTGGTGGGCGCGGCGCCATTACTGGTAAGGGCGCAGAAGATGATTATTACCCGAAACGTTTGCTTTCGGTGTTAAAGCAAAGTTTTCCTGCACTTCAACGCATTAACTATGATTACGCGTGGGCTGGGTGGATTTGCATGTCGCTAGATGATATTCCACATATTTATCACGATGACCAGCAACAGGTTTTCTATGCTATGGGCTATTGCGGGGCAGGGCTGTCATTTTCGGCACAGGCAGGTAAACGCTTAGCGGAAAGTGTCGCAGAAAAACAGCTTCCTAATTTACCGATATTTAATCGTCACTTACCTAAGTTTCCGTTTGCCCCGCTAAGACGAGTTGGCCAATGGGGCTATTTTCAATACGGCAAAATCAAAGATAGGTATTTTTAGCAACTTAGCATAGTAACTTTTAGATAAAATCATTTGTTGCAGATGTAAAAAAACCACGGTACAGCGTGGTTTTTTTATGGGATTAACTAAGCAAGCTAGTTAAGGTTAATGGTTAATGGTGACATGCTGGTCGTCGTTCCTGACGGCGCGGTAATGGTGACTTCCAATACACCGGTTTGAGGCTCACCACCGGCAGGGTTACTAATCAAGAATTCTAATGTAACGGCCGACAACCTGTCATCAAAAGTAAATTCAGTTTGACCGAATAGCTCACCTGCAGTTGATGTCACTGTAACCTGTGTATCACGAGGCATTGCTTGCAGCGCTGTATCAGAAACAAACAGCTCAAAGCGCTGTGAGCTGCCATCACTAATACTAGGTACATTCTGGCGAATGTTGGTAATGTTAGATCTGAAGGTATCGCCAGCGCCATCGCTTAAGGTAAATGATGCGCTTGAACTCGCCATTACCATGACAATTGCTTTACGCACATGAATGGCTTGATTATCTTCGGCAGCGCAACGTGCGCCTTGACATTGCGGACCGTTAAACAAACCGTCTTGTGTTGTAAAGCTATTATCGTTATTAAAATCTAAGAATACTTCACCCGCATCATATTGATTATCTTCATCATCATCACGCCATGCTTCACTCATATCAACAAAGCCAGAGGCTTGAGCCACCTGACGGCCACGACCTGAAGATACAGTCGAGTTAACAATGGCAGTACCGTCATTGTCGTCAAAGGTATTATTACCGTTAGTGTCAAAGAAGGTTTCGTGGCCAAGCGCCGTCGCTAAAATGGTAATACGGTGATCAGGTACACGTGGCTCTGCACTAGTCCAAGTAACTGAACAAGCGCCGTTAGTTGTAATACAGCTTGGCTCAATGGCACCGCCTTCGGTGGTAAAGTTGACGGTTGTACCGTCTGGTACTGGGTTATTAAAGTTGTCAGCTAAGCGGGCAGTAATTTGCGCTTCAACACCGCTGATGTCGCCAGCTTCTGGATTGGAAATATCAGTCGATAACGTCACCGAACGTTGTTCAGGTAAACCCGTATTCACTGACAATAAATCTGACTGGGTTTGTACCTCAATCGTTTCATTGCTGACGTTCATGGTCGACTTAGCAGTAACGCGAACGGCAGTTGGTACAGTACCTGCGGTAACTTTAACAGTCACAATACCTTGGCTGTTAGTAAGACCAGATGTTGGGCTTAGCGTCATGCCACCTACTTGAGTACTTAAACTAAAGTCCACAGCTTGTTGCGCTAGCGGGTTACCTAAGGCACTGCGCACAGTAAAGGTTAAAGTAGAAGTTTCTTGTTGGCCTTGGCCACCTGTACCTTTTAAGACGATAGAGGTTGGCTCTGCAGAGGTAAACTCAATTGAACCAAGCTGTTCGCCAGCGATACTCACTGTGCTCGAAGCAATGCTAGTAACGCCGTTAACGGTAATTGATGCAACGATAGCATCATCAATACCTGAGCTGCCTGCACAGCTTAAGTCTTCAAAGGTCGCATTGGCACTTCCTTTGATAGTAAACACTGATTCATCAACAGTAGCGTCACCACTTTGCACACAGTTCGAAGAAAAGCTTACTGGTGTTGGTGTATTAATACGGTTACCTTCGCTATCTACTAAATCAACAGTTAAACCTAATGTCCCGCCTGCACTGATGGTGTCTGAGCCTAATAGAACCTCACCTTCGTTAAAGGTTCCGCTAGCATCAATATGACCAATGCGAATACCTTCATCGACAATAACAGCGTCAGCAGCAATGATTTCGTAGTTAAATTGACTAGGTGTTACTTCGCTATCTTCACCAAGTGACGCAACCACAACGCCAGCGCCTATTTGACCGTCGCTTACCAGCGTAACCTTAGCTTCACCTTGGCTATTCGTCAGTGCCGTAGTTGTGTTCAAGGTACCAATATCGGCTGTAAAAGTGACAATTTCATTAACAATAGGTTGATTAGCATTAGTCGTTAAGCGGGCAATAATTTGCGCTTGTTGATCCGCTTTAAACTGGCTCGTGACTTGGCCATCGACTAATAGTTGGCTGGCAAGACTAGGGGCTTGCACTGCTGTTGCTTGTAAAAACTCGAAATCGTCTGATGCCGTCAGTTCACCAATCGTCGCTGTAGCTGTACCTGCGCCAGCAGCAAGCTCAATATTAGTGACCGTAACACTTGCTTGGCCTTGTTCATTAGTGAGGCGAGAGCTAACGGCTAGGCTACCGATGGTGGTTTCAAAGCTGACACTGCGGCCTGCGATGATTTGCCCATTGCTATCTAGCACGGTTGCTAATAGCTGTACTTCATCATTGGCTTGAAAGCTTTGTTGACTTTGCCCTGACGCATTCAAAATGGCTAGGGTAATTGAATTGACTGTTTGGCTTTCACTGGCGGTGGGATTGTCTCCTGAGCTGCCATTACAACCAACTAAAAGGCTAAGGCTCGCAAAAAGCAGTGCCGTGAAGTACTTTTTCATTCGGAATACCTGTTGAAAAGGATGGACGTAAAACTACAGCAAGAATAAATTTCTGTCGGTAAAAAGTCTATGAATTTTCTGGGCTATTTTGTGTTCTTAATCAGATATTACTCAGTTAAATTACTGGTAATTTTAACGAGCGAGTTTGGCTACTCGCGTAATTCAACTACTTGGTCCGCGCATCTAGTTGCCTAGTTCACCTTGTTAATTAACTTGCCTGTATTAAAGCCTGCGATGTTTGCCGCAACTATATTTAAAATACGTTGCTGTGCTTGTTGGCTTGCCCAAGCAATATGACCCGTGATAGCAAGATTGGGAATATCACCGCTAACAAAGCCAGCAACTAATGGGTGTGAGCTTGGTGGTGGCTCTTGATCAAGCACATCTAAAATGGCGTAGCTAAGCTGCTGTGTTCTCAGTGCATTGGCTAATGCATTATTGTCAATCAGGTCGCCACGGGCAGTATTAATCAATATTGATGAAGGCTTCATTTGAGCTAAGCGAGCACTATTGATTAACCCTTGAGTTGCGGGCGTTGAAGGGCAATGTAAACTGACAACATCAGCATTAGCTAGCATATCGTTAAAACTGACGCGGTCTTCGCGAACTGTGTGGCTGTCAGGTCGCTCTGCAATTAGTACCTTCATATCAAAAGCACGTGCCGCTTTAGCAACCGCTTGGCCAATATGGCCATAGCCTAAAATACCGAATGTTTTTCCCGCTAATTCATTAATTGGCTGATCGTGCAAACAAAATGCTTGGCTGGTGCTCCATTTGCCGCTGGCAACATTGGCATTGTGCTGTTCAATATTTTGAAAACGCTTAAACAGCTGTGCAAAAACATATTGAGCGATTGGCGGCCCTGCATAGTCTTTTGCATGACAAACCTCAATTTGGCGCTGTTTAGCTGCGGCTAAATCAATATTGTTCGTGCCAGTTGCGGCAACACAAATCAGTTTTAGCTTAGGTAGCTTGGCCAGTGTTTCGGCATCTAATACCACTTTATTGGTGATAATTATTTCGGCATGCTGGGCGCGGCTAATCACTTCTGCTGGCTGAGTGAACTCATGTATGGTGAGCTTTTCTGTTTTTTGGCGAATTGGATTAACATCAAGGCCAGAATTGAAGGTGCCGTAATCAAGAAATACTGTTGTCATCATTTTATTGCCGCTTAGCGTGGCTCAGGGGAGTGGCGCAAGCTTAACGAGAAAGGCAATAGGCCTCAAGTACGGCGATTCACATGGTTTTTACGATAGTTGTAATGGCGTTATTAACCCACAGCACTTATAGTAACGCTGGTAAAGGTAAGGGCATAGTGCCCGCAAAGCCTAAGAACAATAACTAGAGATAGTAAACCATGAAATTAAACAAATTATTCGCCGCAATGGCGATTTCTGGCGTACTTTGGGGATGTAACTCAACAGATACTAGCCAAGCCGTTAGCCAATCACCAGAAGCCGAGGTTAATACTGTGGCTGCAAATAGTACAGAAATTTCAGCTGCAACTGAGCTGTTAATGTCAGAATGGACTGGCCCATACCAAGGTGTACCAGCGTTTGATAAAGTATCACTCATTGGTTTAAAACCTGCGCTGGAAAAAGCGATGGCGTTGAATCTAGCTGAAATCGAGGCGATTGCTAATAATCCAGCACCAGCAAACTTCGAAAATACCATTGTTGAAATGGAGCGAGCAGGCAAAGTACTCAATCGCATTTTCAGATATTACGGTATTTGGAGTGCTAACCGCTCTTCAGCTGAATTTAGAGAAATTCAAAGTGAAATGGCACCTAAGCTGTCAGCGTTTTTCTCAAAAATTAATCAAAACGATAAACTTTTCCAACGTGTTTCAGCTGTTTACAACGGCGAAGAAGTCAAAGGCTTATCAAAAGAGCAGCAACGCTTAGTGTGGTTGGTATACAACGGTTTTGCTCGCAATGGCGCAACCTTGCAGGGCGAACAAAAAGCACGTTACGCTGAAATTAACCAACGTTTAGCTCAGTTACATACAAAATTCGCTAACAACGTTTTAGCTGATGAAGAGAACTACGTACTATTTCTTGATGAAAGCCAGCTGGGTGGTTTAACTGATTCTATTATTGCCGCAGCAGCTAAAGCGGCGAAAGAGCGCGGACAAGAAGGTAAATACGCCTTTACCAATACTCGTTCTTCAATGGATCCGTTCTTAACCTATTCAACTGAACGTGAATTGCGTAAACAAGTTTGGGAAACCTACTACAACCGTGGTGACAATGGTGACGAATTTGATAACAACGAGATTATCAAAGAGATCTTAACACTTCGTCACGAGCGTGTTGGCTTATTAGGTTACGATAATTATGCATCGTGGCGTTTAGAAGATCGTATGGCGAAAAAGCCAGAGAATGCGATCGCATTAATGGAGAAAGTTTGGCCAGCAGCAATTGCCCGTGTTGATGAAGAAGTGGCAGACATGCTGAACATCGCCAAAGCAGACGGCGTAAAAATGATCAAACCATGGGATTATCGTTACTACGCTGAAAAAGTACGTATGGACAAATACGCACTTGATTCAAGCGAAGTGAAGAAATACCTACAAGTTGAAAAGCTGCAAGATGCAATGTTCTATGTTGCGGGTCGTTTATTCAACTACAGCTTCAGTGAAATTACCGATGGCTCAGTACCTGTATTCCATGAAGATGTGCGCGTATGGGACGTAAAAGATAAAACCTCTGGCGAGCATATTGGTTTATTCTACTTAGACCCGTTTGCCCGTAAAGGTAAGCGCAGCGGCGCATGGGCGACAACTTACCGCAGTCATACAACGATTGATGGTAAAACTAACGTTTTATCGTCGAATAACTCGAACTTCATCAAAGGTAAAGAAGGCGAGCCAGTATTAATTTCTTGGGATGATGCAGAAACTTTCTTCCACGAATTTGGTCATGCATTGCACTTCTTATCATCTAATGTTGATTATCCAACGCTAAATGGTGGTGTACGTGATTACACTGAATTCCAATCACAGCTATTAGAGCGTTGGTTAACTACCGATGAAGTGATTAACACTTACTTGGTGCACTATAAAACTGGCGAGCCAATGCCAAAAGATTTAGTCGCTAAAATCAAGCAGGCAGCAACTTTTAACGAAGGTTTTAAAACGACTGAGTACTTAGCGTCTGCGATTATTGATATGAAGCTACACACGACAGATCCTGCTGGTATTGACCCAGATAAATTTGAGCGTGAAGAATTAGCCAAGCTCAATATGCCATCGCAAATTGTTATGCGTCACCGTACGCCGCATTTTGGTCATGTATTTAGTGGGGAAGGCTACTCAGCTGCATACTACGGCTACATGTGGGCAGAAGTGCTAACCTCTGATGCGTCAGAAGCGTTTGAAGAAGCTCCTGGTGGTTATTACGACCCTGCTGTCGCAGCAAAATTAGTAGAGCACTTATTCAGCGTGCGTAACGCGGTAGATCCTGCCGAAGCATATCGAGCGTTCCGTGGCCGTGACGCTGTGGTTGATGCGCTAATGCGTGACCGTGGTTTTCCGGTGACTAAATAGTAACTTTTAAATTAAGTTATCAGCTACTAACTAGCTGAACTAAAAGTTAAATACGCTAAAGCCCGCATTTGCGGGCTTTATTATTTTTATCTATATTGCAGAATCAAATTATCACGCCAACAAGGAATATACTGATGAAAATCACCTCATCTGAACGTTTGTTTTACCGTTTACTAACCGCTGACGATGCACAGTTATTGGCAGATCTTGATCAAGACCCTGAGGTGATGAAATACATTAACGGTGGGCGAGTCAATACGCTTGACGATATCGAGCAAGTGTTCATGCCAAGATTGCAAAAATTTGTTAACCCTTCGCAAGGCTGGGGGATGTGGGGTGTTTTTACCCAAGGTGCGAAAGCGGAACAAGCTACCGATATAACTCAAGCAGAATCTCAAGCAGAGCATGACCGCGAGCACTTTATCGGCTGGATTTTGATAAGACCAATGGGCTTTTTTACGGATAAACCCAACTGGGATGAATTAGAAATTGGCTGGCGCTTTAAACGTCACACCTGGGGCAAAGGCTATGCCACCGAATCTGCAAAACATGTGATGTCGGCGATTCAATCACTAGGTATTGCACGCGGCATTGGCGCGATTGCCTTGCCAGATAATTCCGCCTCGATTGGGGTGATGAAAAAGCTTGGCCTTCAATATGCCTCTACCTATCAGCATACAGATCCATTGGGTGACGCAGAAGTTGTTTATTACCGACTCGCTTGGCAGCCGCTAGTAATTAGTCGGTAATAAACAAAATATATTTATAATTATCTACTCGTAGTGACGTTCGCGTTTCGTCTTTATCACGGCTATATATGCATGCCAGCTCGCATAGCTCAGCACTGGCATAATCAAAATAAAACCAAACCCTTGGGTTAAGAACCCCACAAGTACAAAGCCTAGAATGACTAAGGCCCATGCAAACATGGCGAACACATTCTTGTTAACCGCTTTTACTGAGCTTATCACCGCGGTCATAATATCAACGCGGCGTTCAACCATAATTTGTGGCGTAAAGGCGCTGATGGTGAACACCACAGCAGCCATGGCTGCCCCCACTAGCGTACCGAAACCTAAAAAGAAAGTAAGTTCCTCAAAGGTTGGATTTACGGTATTGGGATAAAGTGCATGGATCAAGGCGGCTAGGCGAGTCCACGCAATCATGCAAATCATTAGTAAGATGGCAAAACCCCATTCGCCAACGGGATTTCTAAACATGGATTTTAGACTGTGCGACATGGTCGGCTTGTGACCCTTTTCTAGCTCCCACGCAACATCGTATAAACCAGTGGCAAATGCCGGACCAATCAAAGCAAAGGCAATTGTGGCGGGCAAGATAATCAAATGATTTTCTGTGTTTGCCACCAAGTAGAAAATTGCCACAGGTACGACACTAAAAATAAGGCCGTAAATTAAGCTAATTAATGGTGCTTTCGTAAAATCTTTGATGGCTAAACTTAACCAGTGAAAACAGGCAAAGGTACTGACTTGATTACTTTCAATCGTTCTGGCAAACGCTTTTTTATCTCGTGTTTGACGGTTTGCTTGTGCCTGTGTTGACGTCTGAGTGGTCGGCATATCATATCCCTCGTTCGTTGTCGTTCTTGCGGATACTGCTTCATAATCTAGGGTAGTCTACCTATTTGATTACGCAGTTATATTAACCATGGTTCATTTTTCCCGATTGAGCCAGTTTATGCGTAAGTTCGTAAGCTAGTTTGTAATGTTATGGCGTAAGGTTAGTTCGTAACCAACAACGGTGAAGTTAGGAGGAAGTATGCACAATGAACTAGACGTAAAATATTGTCTGTCGGTGTTTAATAAGGTGCTTAGTGACGGTGAAGTGTTAGAGGGTAAACGCCATTGGCAAGGGCTTTCTGCGTGGGCTGATTTTGATGGCTATACCTGCTATTTACAGTTTAATCAGGTGGTGGTGACCTTACTGTTTCACGGCAAATATGATGTCAGCAAGCCTAATGAAGAGGCTTGGCAACAATTTTTAAAGAAAATTAAAAGTTTGGCAGACCGTTTATAACGGTTTACCTTGCTGGTTATCAGCTACAAAGGAATGCTTTTACCAAGGAATCACTTTATGCTGCCAATCAAGGTAACTGGCCTGTCCATCCAACTCAACATGGTGTTTGGCTGACAATAATTGCGTTGCAACAAACGCGGGTGTAAATAGCTTATCTTTGCGCACATTGCGCTGAAACGGTTTAGATAACGGCGTGTCGGTTGTTCCGGGGTGAAACAAAATAAATTTGACGTGCTTAGCTCTGCGACTTGCCTCTATCGCCAAACATTTTACTGCCATATTTAACGCTGCCTTTGACATTCGATAACTGTACCAACCGCCCAATTGATTATCGCTAATACTGCCGATGCGAGCGCTCATCACAGTAACAAAACAAGGTGCTTGATAATGCTCTAAATAAGGCATTAAGGCTTGTAACCAGCGCAGTGGTGTTAACGTATTGGCTGATAAAACTTGATCAAAAGCGCTTGGCTCAAACGCTTCGATTTTTTTCTCTGGCATAAAGTCTTCGCTGTGTAAGATACCATTGCAAATTATAATTTCGCTCAGTTGTCTTTGATCTTTAGAGTGAGTCACGGAGAGAGTTGCAAAGAGCTCAGTTAACAAGGCTTGTATACTTGCTTGCTGATAATCACTTTGTCGCCAAGTTAATTGTCCATTGGCCAAAAAAGGCGCCAGTGATTGCGGCATAGCTTGTCGAGATACGGCGATAACCTTGTTATGTTCAGCTTTTGCTTTATTTTGGTTTAGCTTGTCGTTTAGAAGCTGCGCAATCACCGCTTGGGCAATGGCACTGCTAGCACCAATCACTAGACTCGTTCTCATTGCCGCATTTTCCTTTTTGAATCAATGGAATCAATGTTGTGCTCGGTGTTAGGTAGCCCATCAGTAACTTTATTTGTATGGCTAGACTGATGAACGGTTGTTGGAATGGCGCACGAACAACCTTGTTTGTCTAGTGTTTCTTGCTTAGTTAATTTGGCGTACAGCTTAGATATGGTGTGGCGATTAGCTGCAAATAACCGATAGCCGAGCTTTGCCAACGGTCGAGTTAGTCGCCAGGCTAGGGGCTTAACCCAAAACTCTTTACCGACTAATCGCCATGCATGGTAATTTACGTCGATACCCGTGATCACTTTACCCCTGAGCTTACCGTGTATAACGCGCATCGCCTCTTGGCGATCAATATCAGGAAATTGAGTAGCAAAATCGTTCTGATGTAAGTCTTCAAATTGAATCAACTGTTTGCTATTTCGTTTGGCTAAGGCATTGATTTCAGCTATGCATAACGGGCAGTTGCCGTCAAAAAATAAGGTAAGCTCTGCCATATTTATTTCCCATTAAATATAAGTCTGCTACTAACGACAGGCTGCTAAAGAGCGTTAAAAGTCAGGATATGACAAAGCACTACGATGCTGGTGAGTACTATTCGCAACAATTGGTAGCCAAGTGGCTTGTCAGTGAATAACCCCATTTTAAATTCACTTGCTAGTAGCAGCACAAAGCCACTAGCTAGCACGAGTAAAGCCAGTTGTGCTGGCAGTAACAAGCAGGCGAAGGCAACTAAAGTAAACAGGTTGGAAATGATAGTTGCTGTTTGCGCTGTTTGCTTTAGCCATAGGGTACCTGCAAGGAAACTCAATATGCAGGCGCTGTAGGCGACAAAAACTTGGTATGGCGAGAGCGACAATAAAGAGGTATTACTGGTTGCTGCCCATGTTGCGGCGATAAATGGAATTAGCCCTAGGTAACCCAGTGTTCGCCAATTGATTATATTTGCCATTGCTTTCACACCTTTTGTTTTCACGCCTTTATTGCCTGTGCAATGCATTATTATCTGTCTGAGAATTTACGCAGCACGATGCACAGGCGATCAGTAACGCAGGGAGAATTACTGTTCGAACGGCTTAGTTAATCTGTAGGCAATACCAACTCATCAATCGCGTCACTAATTAAGTCGACTTGTTGCTGCATTTTTATCTGGGCATCGGTAACACCTTGATTATAAAAATGCGGCGAAAACTGCTCGACAATAAAATCGCATAAAAACTCCGCATCAAAGCCGCCAATATCAATGGCTAGCTCGTCGTTTAAGTAGTTGGTAAGTTTTTGGGTTAAATCATTTTTTTGTTGTTTTGATAAGGATTTCATCATGCTAAGAGTTGTTCGACTATGGAGTAACTCTTTATACTAAGGTGAAAATTTTATTCAAGCCTAAACTATGCTCGACTACCTTAAGAAGCTATGGCACACCGACTGTCAATTTTGCCGAAAAACGCGCTATTTCCTGTTATGGCTTATACTCATGTTATTAGCGGATTACTTTGTTTTTAAATTAATTTTTTAGCAACCTTGCAAGTTTTTATCGGTTGCTTAAGTGATGACCTGATACGAAAACAAGAGAGGAAAGTCTTGATGGCACTAAAATGGGTAGACTCACTTGATATTGCCTTAGCCTTAATTGACGAACATCCAGAGGTTGATCCAACGCAACTGCATTTTCCCGAACTAATGCAGTGGGTGATTGCTTTAGAAGAGTTCGATGATGATCCAAACCGTTGTGGAGAGCGCATCCTCGAAGCTATTCAACAAGCTTGGATTGATGAAGCTGACTGACTTTTCGTTAAGTTAAGTTCACGTTTTTTTGATCGTTAGTATTTTGAATGCCATAAAAATTTGAACTTGACCCAATGGTCGGCTTTTTAGTTCACGGTTCATCAACTATACTGTCGGCCAAATTTAGCGGCAGGATCATTAATACGATCACTTCGCTAACAAATTTCCGCCCCAACACAATATTCTAATCAAAACTATTATGACAGAAGCCAAAAAACGCCCATTGTATCTTCCTTATGCTGGCCCGCACTTGCTTGAAACTCCGCTACTAAACAAGGGTAGTGCGTTTAGCAAAGAAGAGCGTGCGATGTTTAATTTAACCGGATTAATTCCACCAAGTTACGAAACGATTGAAGAGCAGGTTGAGCGCTGCTACCAGCAATTTAGTAGCTTTCAAACAAACCTAAATAAGCATATCTACTTACGTAATATTCAAGACAAAAATGAAACCTTGTATTACCGACTTGTGGAAGAAAATTTAGAGGAAATGATGCCAATCATCTATACGCCAACGGTAGGTGATGCATGTGAGCGTTTTTCTGATATTTATCGCAGTAACCGTGGTTTATTCATCGCTTATGAAGAACGCGACCAACTTGATGATATTTTGCGCAATGCCACCAAGAATAAAGTCAAAGTAATTGTCGTTACTGACGGTGAGCGCATTTTAGGCTTAGGCGACCAAGGTATTGGCGGTATGGGTATTCCAATTGGTAAGTTGGCACTTTATACCGCTTGTGGTGGTATTAGCCCAGCATACTGCCTGCCAATTACGCTGGATGTGGGTACCAATAATGAAAAACTGTTAAACGATCCTATGTATATGGGCTCAAGACACCCACGTATTAGCCAAGAAGAATACAACGAATTTGTTGATATGTTTATTCAAGCGGTGAAGCGCCGCTGGCCAAATGTGATGTTGCAGTTTGAAGATTTCGCGCAGCCTAATGCAATGCCGCTACTAGAAAAGTACAAAGACGAAATTTGTTGCTTTAATGATGATATTCAAGGCACAGCATCGGTAACGGTTGGAACGCTATTGGCTGCTTGTCGTACCAAAGGGGTTAAGCTTGCTGATCAAAAAGTCGCCTTTGTTGGCGCTGGCTCTGCTGGCTGTGGTATTGCTGAGCAAATTATCAGTCAAATGGTCAGTGAAGGGGCGTCACCTGAGCAAGCACGCTCACAGATCTTTATGGTTGATCGTTTTGGCTTATTAACTGAAGGCATGACTGGCCTGCGAGACTTCCAACAAAAATTAGTGCAGACAACAGGTGCACTAAGTGATTGGCAAGTTACGGGTGAATACGCCAGTTTGCTAGAAGTGATGGAAGGCGCAAAGCCTGATGTGTTAATTGGTGTTTCTGGACAAGCAGGGTTGTTTACTGAAGAAGTGATCAAAGCTATGCACAGCCATTGCCCCCAGCCAATCATTTTCCCGTTAAGTAACCCATCACGCCAAGTAGAGGCAACACCTGAGCAAGTGATCACTTGGACAGAAGGTCAAGCGATTGTTGCAACAGGTAGCCCATTTAAACCGGTCGAATATCAAGGTGAATTGTTCCCAATTGCCCAATGTAATAACAGCTACATTTTCCCAGGGTTAGGCTTGGCAGTTGTCGCCGCTAAAATCAGCCGCATTACTGATGAAATGTTAATGGTGGCGAGTGAAACATTGGCGCAAGCATCGCCATTGGCGAATGCTGGGCAAGGGGAGCTATTGCCGCCAATTACAGAAATTTCAGCATTAAGTAAGCGTATTGCTTTTGCTGTCGCGAAAGTCGCCTATGCGCAAGACCTAGCGTTAGCGCTTTCTGACGAGCAATTAAGTGCAAAAATTGAAGCGAACTTCTGGCAGCCTGAGTACCGCCAATATCGCCGTACTAGTATCTAAAAAGCTGCTAGGTATAGTATTTAAACATAGCGTGAAAAATTAATGCTGCTAATGCAAAACGGCTCGCTTTGCCCTCTAAAGTTGAATACGAGGTGCAATGTGAGCTGTTTCTGTTTTTCTCTAATATTTGAAAGCATTCCGCAGTCAATTCACCCTCAACTAACACTTTGCAGGTTAACGCCGCTAAAGGTAATAACTAACGCTAGCGCATACGCCAGCCAAGACCTGTAAGCGTCACAACAATATCATTAGTTTTTTAGCATCACTTAGTCTATAATCGCGCCAAAATTTTTAGTGTTCATTTCGTTTGGCGGGCAGTATTCCCAATTCCTTGCAAAGTGAACCCATTATTCAATTACTTAAAAGAGGCTTTATCATGGCTATCGAACGTACTTTTTCTATCGTTAAACCAGATGCAGTTGCTAAAAACGTTATCGGTCAAATCTACAACCGTTTCGAAACTGCTGGTTTAACTATCATCGCTTCAAAAATGGTTCACTTATCTAAAGAACAAGCTGAAGGTTTCTACGCTGAGCACAGCGAGCGTCCTTTCTTCGGTGCTTTAGTTGAATTCATGACTTCTGGCCCAGTAATGGTTCAAGTTTTAGAAGGCGAAGGTGCTGTACTTAAAAACCGCGAAATCATGGGTGCAACTAACCCAGCTGAAGCATTAGCAGGTACATTACGTGCTGACTACGCAAACTCTATCGACGAGAACGCAGTTCACGGTTCAGACGCTTTAGAATCAGCAGCTCGTGAAATTGCTTACTTCTTCACTGAAGAAGAAATTTGCCCACGCACTCGCTAATTCTATTTTAAGCGTCGTGTAGCGCTCCCGTTCGTTGTCAGAAATGCTCACGTAATATTCATACGCTGCGCGTTTCTTCCTAGAACGAAAACGCTACACTTAGCTTAAAAAGAGAATTACAAAAAGGATTTTACTGAGTTATCGGTAAAATCCTTTTGCGTTATTTAAGGTTTGCTGTTTTCCCTAAATAACTTGCGAAGATTAGCGCTGTTAATCGTAAGCATTTTTAAAATGAAGCGCTGAAAATGCTTACAATTAGTTATCGCATAACCTTACTGACACTACTTTATAATTGTTTGTGGTGGTGGAAAAGTGTACAATCTTGCGCCTTTAAATTTTGTCTTCTAGAGAAATTGATTTATGTCTGAAGTGGTACAAGTGGCTGAGCAAACAGCCTCAAAAGTCAATCTACTAAATTTTGATCATCAAGGTTTACGCCAATACTTTGAGTCAATCGGTGAAAAACCGTTTCGCGCTGATCAAATCATGAAGTGGATGTATCACTTTGGTTATGACGATTTCGAAAAAATGACTAACTTGAACAAAAAGTTACGTGAAAAATTAGCGCGTAACTGTGAAATTGTTGCACCTGAAATTTCGCAAAAGCAAGTGTCTAACGACGGCACAATCAAGTACGCGTTAAAACTTGAAAGTGGCCAAGAAGTAGAAACGGTTTGGATCCCCGAGAACAACCGTGCAACTTTATGTGTTTCGTCACAAGTGGGTTGTGCACTGGAATGTAGCTTTTGTTCAACGGCGCAGCAAGGTTTCAACCGTAACTTATCGATGGCTGAGATCATTGGTCAAGTTTGGCGTGTGGCTAACGATATTGGCGCAACGCGCATTGCTGGCACGCGTCCGATCACTAACATTGTGATGATGGGCATGGGTGAACCACTGCTTAACATGAAAAACTTAATTCCAGCATTAGATACAATGCTCAATGATTTGGGTTATGGCTTATCAAAGCGCCGCGTTACCGTCAGTACTTCGGGTGTGGTACCAGCGCTTGATATGCTGAAAGAAAAAATTGACTGCGCGTTAGCGATTTCGGTGCATGCACCAACTAATCAGTTGCGTGATGAATTAGTGCCAATCAACAAGAAATACCCGTTAGAAGATTTCTTGGCGGCATCACGTCGTTATATCGATGGCTCGAAAGCGCAAAAGGCGGTCACAGTTGAGTATGTGATGATAGATCACGTCAACGACAGCACTGAGCAAGCCCATGAATTAGCGCATGCGTTAAAAGATACGCCGAGTAAAATTAACCTTATTCCGTTTAATCCTTACCCTGGCTCTCCTTACAAGCGTTCAAGCAATTCACGTATTGATCGCTTTGACAAAGTACTGCAATCGTATGGCTTTACTGTGATCACACGTCGTACCCGTGGTGATGATATTGACGCGGCTTGTGGCCAATTAGCTGGTGACGTGCTTGACCGCACTAAACGCACCGCGGCAATCGCTGCAAAGCGTGGTGACTCAGCAAGTGAAATTGAGGTTAAAGTCGTTTAACTAGCCATTCAAATTTCCCTGGCAAGTTTCTCGTTCAGGGACTATTAAAGGCACTCATTAATGAGACATCAGTGAGCAACCAGCAAGCGCTTAATCCCCTTGCTGGTTTTATTTATAGTAGGTCAAAAATATTTAGTGTTTGGCTGCTAGTGCTAGGCTGGTATAGTATTGTTCATTTGATGCTGGCTAAGTACTTTACCAGTAATTCCAAGATAACAATAACGATCAAGCATGCTATGCAAAATATGGATAAAGCGTTTAAACTTCTTGCCCTGAGCGCAGCCCTTAGTTTTTTATCTGGCTGTGTCACGCAAAACTATGAAAACTCCAAAACGCCTGTTGTTCAGAATGAATCGAGCAATACGGAAATTGCGATGACTCGCATCTCACTTGGCTTAGGTTACTTAAAAATGGGTAACACGACACAAGCTAAGTTAAACCTTGAAAAAGCAAAACGATTTTCGCCAAACCTAGTACAGGTTTATACCGCATTCGCCCACTATTACGAAACGGTTGGCGAAGACGAGTTGACCAGTGCTTCATATGAAAAAGCCTTATCGCTAAAACCCGATGATGCCGATACGCTCAATAACTACGGCGTTTTTCTTTGCCGCAAAGAGCGCTTGGCAGAAGCAGAGCAACAGTTTTTAAAGGCAATTGCAGTACCGACCTATTTGCTGGTGTCAAAAAGCTATGAAAACTTGGCGTTATGTCAGCTAAAAGCACTAAATTTTGAAAAAGCAGAAACTTATTTAAATAAAGCGATTGACCATAACCCAGCCAATGCCTCAATTTTATATCAAATGATGCGTCTGCAATATGCGAAAGGACAGTACCATCAAGCCTTGGCTTATGCTAAACGGTATGAAAAAGCCACTCGACGTTTTACCCCAGATTCATTGTCACTCAGCTATAAGATTTATGAAGCTCTCGGTAATCAGCGAATCGCAAAAAATTACGGCACTATGTTGGTTAAAATGTTTCCAGAGTCATGGCACGCAAGGCAATATTTGCTCAACGAGTTAGAGCAAATAGAAGCAGACGAATTGGCTGAGCAATACAGGTTGTTGGCATTATCTGGTAATACATCATCAACTACCGATAAGCTAAACAACTCATTGACCAGCGCTTCCCCTGACCCTACAAAAACTGTCGCGAAGAAAGTTAAAGTATTAAAACCTAACAATAAGCCGCCTGTTGTAATAAAACGAAGCAAGACAGCGGTGCTGGAAAACCCAGAAGCAGTAGCTAATGCCGCAACCGAAACTGCAACCGCAGCTTCCGCGACAGCAAATGTCGTTACAACAAGCACGAAAACGCCTAAAAAAACCATCGTATTGAAAGCGCCAAAACCTGAAGTAAAACCCAAAGTGTCACCCGATGCATCTGTGCAAGCAAAGGAACTATCTGCGTCAGCTGAGGTCATTAATGATAAGAATCAGTTAGTTGAACAACCGGTATCACAAGATGACAGTATCGAGCTAGCGATAACAGCAAGCGAAACATCGGTGAGTGAACCCGAAAAAATTGCACCCAAAGAAACTGTGTCAACGCAAACTGAGCTAGCAGAGCATATAGTTTCAAAAAGCACAGCGACAGCGATACAGGAAAACTCAGACGGTTTGACCACTGCTGACACTGATGCTGTCGAAGAACTAGAAGGTAACGCGCAGGTATCGGAACGGGAATCAGAGCAAATAGTAAAACAAGTAGCTGAGCCGTTAACAGAGCCAGTTTATTTAACGCTTGCTGATTTGCCTCAACATAAAATAATGAAAGGTGAAAATTTATTCACTATTTCAAAGCGCTATAACATTTATTTAAGCGCTTTACGCAGATGGAACAAATTAGACGAAGATTCGCTGATAAAGATCGGCGACATTATTTATTTGGCTGACCCTGAAAGTGTACAAGCCGAACAAGAGCAATAAATTTAAATGAGTAATACATCAACTGAATTATCAGAAGATATTGAAGTAATTGGCCCTGGGCAAATGCTAGCTGAGGCTAGAGTTGCAATGGGGCTGAGCCAGCAACAAGTGGCAGAGCAGCTTAATTTCCGCCCTGCGTTGGTAAACGAAATAGAACAAGAAATCTTTGACAGTAAACTGCCAGATACCTTTAACCGAGGGTATTTGAAAAACTACGCTAAATTAGTGGGTGTAGACGAGCAAGATGTGCTCGCAAGTTACGAGATGCTAGGTGTTGCAGCCAAGCAGCGCACTGAGTTACAAAGCTTTTCCAAAATTACCGAGAAAGAAGCACAACACAGCCGATTAATGTGGATTAGCTACCTTATTTTGGCGGCATTAATCGCTTCTACCGTGCTGTATTATTTACAAGATGCCAGTAACAATACGCTTACTATAGAGCCGCAACCCACTAATGGTGAGTCATCAAGTGCTCAAAACACTAATCAAGCTGCAAGTTTAACTGCCGACACTCAAAACCCTGAATCAACCACGTCAGAACCAGCAGCGATGGAACCTAAAGCTTCGAACAGTCAGCTAGTGTCAAAAGCTGCAGAGCCTGTAAATGAAGAGCTCGTGCCAGAAACCCCGTTAACAGTGCCTCAAGCTACTGTTCAACCAACAGTTCAAGCAAGGCCTATTGAGCTAGCGCAAGCTAACGCTGAAGTTGCGCAAGCGCCGATAGCAGAGCCCGTAAAGGTGGTTTTCTCGTTTGCAGGAGACTGCTGGGTTAACATTTATGACGGTGCCGGTGAGCGTATTGCATGGGGCATTAAAAAAGCAGGTTATGTCATGGAACTTAACGGCCTTGCTCCTTTCAAAGTAACCGTTGGTAAACCCGAATTAGTTGCTATTGATTTTAATGGTGAGTCTATCGACATGAGCAAGTATAATGTCGGCAATATTGCAAAATTTACCTTACCCGAATCTTCTTAGCCTGAGTTTTCTTAGTTTATGTCTATGTTTAATGAATCTCCGATAGTCAGGCGCAAGTCGCGCCAAATTATGGTGGGCAATGTCCCAGTAGGTGGTGATGCACCCATTAGCGTGCAGTCGATGACGAACACCTTAACCACTGATGTTGCTGCTACCGTCGCACAAATCAAATCGCTTGAAGCGGTTGGTGCTGATATTGTCCGCGTTAGTGTCCCGACCATGGATGCCGCCGAAGCGTTTAAAGAAATTAAAAAGCAAGTGTCAGTGCCGTTAGTCACCGACATTCACTTTGATTACCGTATTGCCCTGAAAGTTGCTGAGTATGGCGCCGATTGTTTGCGTATTAACCCAGGTAATATTGGCAAAGAAGATCGCATTAAAGCGGTAGTTGAGTCTGCGCGTGATAAAGGTATTCCGATTCGCATTGGCGTTAATGGCGGTTCATTAGAAAAAGACTTGCAAGAAAAATACGGTGAGCCAACACCAGAAGCGTTATTAGAGTCGGCGATGCGTCATGTAGATATTCTTGATCGCATGAACTTTCATGACTTTAAAGTCAGTGTTAAAGCATCAGACGTATTTCTAGCGGTCGGCGCTTACCGATTGTTGGCAGCGCAAATTGATAATCCATTACACCTTGGTATTACCGAAGCGGGTGGCTTCCGCTCGGGTTCAGTTAAGTCTGCTATTGGTTTAGGCATGCTGCTCAGCGAAGGCATTGGTGATACGTTGCGTGTTTCTCTTGCTGCTGATCCCGTTGAAGAAATTAAAGTCGGCTTTGATATTTTGAAATCGCTGAAAATTCGCAGTCGTGGTATTAACTTTATTGCTTGCCCGAGCTGCTCGCGCCAAGAGTTTGATGTGATTGGCACAGTCAATGCGCTGGAAGAGCGTTTAGAAGACATAGTAACACCAATGGACGTTTCTATTATCGGCTGTATTGTTAATGGTCCAGGTGAAGCAACTGTTTCTGACTTAGGTTTGACCGGTAGCAGTCGCAAAAGTGGTTTCTACTTAGATGGTACCCGCCAAAAAGAACGCATCGACAACAACGATATTGTTGACCAACTTGAGCAAAAGATCCGTGCAAAGGCCAAGTTGATGGACGAAAACAGCAAGATCGCCGTTAAGCAATTAGAAGACGAATAATTTGGTATGGTTCGTCTGCTAGCGTGCTGTTTACGTTTAAACCGCTAGCGCCTATAATGCGCCGTTGATTTTTACTATTGTTTTTAAGTTAAAAGAAGAGAGCTGATTAAGTGAGTAAAGCGATTCAAGCAATTCGTGGTATGAATGACTGTTTGCCGTCAGAAACTAAAGTGTGGCAAATGGTAGAAGACACCCTACGCAGGGTAGCTGGCAATTATGGTTTTGCCGAAATTCGTATGCCGATCGTTGAATCTACCGCTTTGTTCAAGCGCTCTATCGGTGAAGTGACCGATATTGTCGAAAAAGAAATGTACACGTTCGACGATCGCAACGGTGACAGTTTAACACTTCGCCCTGAAGGCACTGCAAGCTGTGTGCGAGCTGGTAACCAACACGGTTTGTTGTATAACCAAGAACAACGTCTGTGGTACATGGGGCCTATGTTTCGCCATGAGCGTCCACAAAAAGGGCGCTATCGTCAATTCCACCAATTTGGTATTGAAGCATTTGGTATTGCAACACCGGATATTGACGCAGAAATTATTATGCTTTCTGCACGTTTGTGGAAAGAGTTAGGTATTGCTGAACACGTTACGCTAGAGCTTAATTCATTAGGTTCAAACGAAGAGCGTGCCGCTTACCGTGATGCACTGGTTGAATACTTAACCAAGCATGAAGAAAAGCTAGATGAAGACAGCAAGCGCCGTATGCACTCTAATCCGCTGCGCGTGCTTGATAGCAAAAACCCAGATGTGCAAGCTGCTTTAGCCGACGCGCCGAAGTTAAGCGACTACTTCGGTGAAGAGACTCAAGCGCACTTTGCTCAACTAACCGCCTATTTAGATAACGCAGGTATCAAGTATAAACTTAACGAGCGTTTGGTGCGTGGCTTAGATTACTACAACCGCACGGTATTTGAGTGGGTAACTTCTAGCCTAGGCGCGCAAGGTACTGTTTGTGCTGGCGGTCGTTATGATGGTTTGGTTGAGCAGCTTGGCGGAAAAGGTACTCCGGGTGTTGGTTTTGCGCTTGGTATTGAGCGTTTAGTGTTAATGCTGACCAGCTTAGAAAAACTAAATAATATTCGCCCACAAGTAGAAGCTTATGTAATTGCATTGGGTGAAGGTGCCGACTTAACTGCGATGCAGCTTGCGGAGCAGTGGCGTGATGAAGTGTCGGGTATTCGTATTCAAAACCACTGTGGCGGTGGCAACATGAAGAAGCAAATGAAACGCGCGGATAAATCAGGTGCACATATTGCGCTTATTTTAGGTGAAGATGAAATTGCCAACGGGCAGGTAACGGTCAAGTATCTGCGTGGTCAACACGAACAACAACAAATCGACTTAGCGCAAGTCGCAGGTCTGTTAGCAAGTATTATGTAAGGAAGTATTGTGGAAACATTTGAAACAGAAGAACAACAAGTCGAAGCGATCAAAAAGTTTTGGCACGAATACGGCAACTACCTTATTGGCGGCTTAGTTGTTGGTTTATCAGGATTTGTTGGTTTTAACTTCTATAAAGATAGCAAGCTAGAAGGCGAAATGGCCGTTGCTTCTGAGTATCAAGCCGTTATCGACAGCCAAACAGCAGATCACGAAGCGTTTAAAGCAAACGCAGAGCAATTTATTCAAAACAATGCAGAATCAAGTTATGCGTCGCTCACAGCGCTAAGCCTAGCTAAAGATGCGGCTGAGCATCAAGATTGGGAAAAAGCAGCGACACATTTACAACAAGCAATTGATAAAGCAAGCAATGCTGGCATCAAGTCAATTGCGACAGTGCGTTTGGCGCGTGTACAAATTCAGCTTGAACAATTCGACAAAGCGTTAGCGACTGTTGGTGGTGAACAATCAGAAGCATTTAAGGCTGCGATTGAAGAAATTAAAGGTGATGCTTACCTTAAGCAAGGTAAAGTTGAGCTTGCGCGCAACGCTTATCAAGCAGCAATTGATGCCGATGGTTTAGCGACTAATCCAAGCTTACAGCTGAAAATTGATGATTTAGCACAGGCAACTAACCTAACTCAATTGCCTAACTAAATAGCGAGCTGCGTTGTGAAAAAAATGATAAAAAAAATAGTAAACGTACGATTATTATCAGCCATTGCGCTGGCAACAACACTAGCGGCGTGTTCATCAACTGACGATGAAGACGAAGCAATAAAAATTGCTGAGTTGACTGATATCAATGAGCAGTTTGAAGTAGATGTTGCTTGGGAAAAGGGCATTGGCGATGGCGTTGATGACTACTTCTCACGCATTAAACCTGCTTACGGCTACAACAAAGTATTTAGCATCAGCCGAGAAGGTGATGCTTACGCGATTGACGCCAACAGTGGCGATCAAGTTTGGCATATTGACTTAAGCGATGTGAACAAAGAACGCGGCTTTTTCGACAGTCGTGAACCTGCGCTATTAGCCGGAGGACCTGTAACAGGCGTCAATAAAGTCTTTATTGGTAGCGAGAACGGTCAAATATTTGCACTTGATGCTGAAACAGGCGAATTAGCTTGGCAAGGGAAAGTAAAAGGCGAAGTGATTGCTCGTCCGGCATTAGACTCTGGCATTCTTGTAGTCAATACAGCATCGGGCGTGTTAAAAGCGTTTAATGCCAATACCGGTGAAGACCTATGGCAGGTAGATCTTGATGTGCCGCCATTAACATTGCGTGGTATCAGTGCCCCAACGGCTGCAGCAGGCGGTGTGTTAGTGGGTACATCAGCTGGTGAATTGTCGGTATTTATGCTGGAAAAAGGCCAACAAGGTTGGACTGTACCTGTGGGTGAAGCAACTGGTTCAACTGAGCTTGAGCGTGTTATTGACGTTGACAGCCAACCACTGGTTTTTGGTGATAAGGTTTATGCAATTTCATCGCGCGGTAACTTAGTGGCTATCGATATTCGCAATGGTCGAATTTTGTGGAAGCGTCAGTACTCTTCATATCGCCAGTTAGCCATCAAGGGTAACACCTTGTTTTTAACTAATTTAAAAGGTCATGTTTACGCAGTTGACCGCGTGAATGGCTTAGAGCGCTGGAGTAACTTAGCGTTAACTAATCGCAGTGTAACAGGCCCTGTTGTCATCGATGACTACTTAGCGGTTGGTGATTTTGAAGGTTATTTACATTTCCTTGACCAAGAAACAGGTGAGTTTGTTGCGCGTCACAAGGTAGATGGCAGTGGCATTTATGCAACGCCAACTGTGGCGGAAGGCACTATCTATGTGCAAGCACGCGATGGTTCGCTGCAAGCAGTTAAGCTTCCATAATTAGTAAAGCTATCGCCCGCTATCTTGATAGTGGGCTATAGTTATAAAAGATTTAATGGCTCCATGCTCGCGCATTGGAGCCTTTGTTTATATTGGCATTGCCAATTTATAGAGAGAATTGTAGGCAGTTGTTAGCAATACTGCCCGTTAAGAGTTTGAGGTAAACATGCTACCAGTCGTTGCTTTAGTCGGTCGTCCTAATGTGGGTAAATCGACCTTATTTAACCGCCTAACCCGCACCCGTGATGCGCTGGTAGCTGACTACCCAGGCCTGACGCGTGATCGCCAGTATGGCCAAGCGTCGGTCGAGGAACATCCGTTCATTGTTATTGATACTGGTGGTATTCATGGTAATGAAGAGGGTATCGACGCATTAATGGCTGAACAATCGCTGATGGCGGTTGAAGAGGCTGATGCGGTACTTTTCTTGGTAGACGCTCGCGCAGGCTTAACATCAGCTGATGAAGCAATTGCAGATTATCTGCGTAAGCAAGATAAGAAAGTATTCCTAGTTGCGAATAAAATTGATGGTATTGATGCTGACTCGGCGATTGCTGAATTCTTCAGCCTTGGCTTGGGCGAAACGGTTCATCAAATTGCTGCCGCGCATGGTCGTGGTGTTACGCAGCTATTAACATTGGCATTGTCGCCACATATTGAAGAGCTTGGTCAGGAAAAGCTAGAAGCTGAAGAAGGTGAGTTTGATGACGAACTTATCTTTGAAGAAGGCGAAGAAGTTGAAATTGAAGCGCCTGAGCAAGACGATAAAATTAAGCTAGCCATTATTGGTAAACCTAATGTGGGTAAGTCAACACTAACTAACCGTATTCTCGGTGAAGAGCGTGTGGTAGTTTACGATATGCCAGGTACGACACGAGACAGTGTGTATATTCCTATGGAGCGCAATGACCGTGAATATACCCTGATTGATACAGCAGGTATTCGCCGACGCAAGAATGTCAACGATGTAGTTGAAAAATACTCAGTAATCAAAACATTGCGCGCAATTGAAGATGCCAACGTTTGTTTATTGATTATTGACGCTCGTGAAGGGATTACTGATCAAGACCTAAGCTTGTTAGGCTTTATTCTTGAAGCAGGTCGCTCGCTCGTACTGGCAGTGAATAAGTGGGACGGCATAGACCAAGAAGTTAAAGACAATATCCATAAAGAGTTAGACCGCCGCCTAGGCTTTATTGATTTTGCCCGTGTGCACTTTATCTCAGCGTTGCACGGCACAGGTGTTGGCCATTTATTCGAGTCGGTAGAAGAAGCCTTTGTTTCAGCGACTAAGCGTATTTCGACTTCTATGGTAACGAAAATATTGGATATGGCGGTGTTTGACCATCAGCCACCAATGCATAACGGTCGCCGTATTAAGCTTAAATACGCGCATGCTGGTGGTTACAACCCGCCAATTGTGGTGATTCACGGTAACCAAACCAAACACTTACCGCCGTCTTACAAACGCTACTTGATGAATTACTACCGTAAGTCATTAAAGATCATGGGGACGCCAATCAAAATTGAGTTTAGAGAAACTTCTAATCCATTTGCTGGTAAGAAGAAGCTAACTTATACCGAGCAGAAAAAACTAGCGCGTGCGACGCAAGGTTATAAAAAGGACTAGCTTAGCTCTCCAAGTTGTTAAAAGCCGTTAATTGAAGCTATTCAAATAACGGCTTTTTTTATTAGTTATTCATAACGGTATTAGGCTTAGTGAAATTGCATTTGTCGGTGCTTTTGGCTAGGGTAACGGCTAGCTGTAATGAAAGAAAAATTAAGGTGCTACACCAAACATGGCAGAGCCAATCAAAATTGATGTTGCTAAGCGTTTAAATCGCAATCTTGGGTTATTTAATGCTGGCTCTCAAGTAACAATAGATATTGTGTCGCCTGCCGGCAAACGTGGTAAATTTCGTACGACTTTTGTTGGCTATTTGACAAAACAATATGTGCTTATTCAATACCCTGAAAGTAACAAACTAGGCGGTTTTGCTCAATACATTACACAAGGCACTAATATTACGGTTCGTGGTGTCATCGAAGGGCATGAAGGCTCAATTGTTGCTTTTGTTTCACCTGTACGCCAAACCTTGCAAATACCCTCTCGCCTAATGGTATTAGAGTTCCCAAAAACACTAAGTCTACAAAATCTGCGTTCTTCAATGCGCATTGAAACTGACATTAAGGCTAAGGTTAAAGTCAATAACGATTACTGGCAGGCGAAAGTTCAAGATATGTCATCTAAAGGGTGTCAGCTTTCACTGCACAATGGCGACTCACTTTTATTGAACAAAGAGCAAGATATTTTGATTGTTATCGAAGACTTTCAGGAGAAAAGCAATATTAAGCTCGATGCGGTGATTTGTAATGTCAAAACTCAAGTTGATGGTATTGCTGTTGGTGTGCAGTTTAAAGAGCAGGGCAGTAAGCAAGTGATTGAATTACTCAATGCCGCATTGACGGTTGAGCTTTAAGTAATACGAAACTTTCCACTCCACGGTTCTCGGTTTTGCCATCACTAGATGCGATTTATCACCGCGAATAACATCCACACCTAATATCCGTAAATGAGCTTGGTTTGTTAGAAATAAAAGCGTGAAAACAAGCTGAATAATCAACTATTCAGCTTGTTTATCCGAAACTTTCGCCTTGAGTTTACCGTCACTCAATTGCACTGAAATCTCCTCACCTATTTTAACTTTCTCGATAGACTTTACAATGTCGCCAGTTTCACTTCGGGTAATGCTATAACCACGCGCTATGGTGGCTAGTGGGCTTACTAAGTGTAATTGCTCAGCAAGGGCGGCAAAGCGTTGCTGTTGTTGACTTAATCCTTGCTTAAAGCTTTGTTTAAATCGCTTATCCAACTGGCTCAATTGCAGCTGGTATTGACTAATGGCTCGTTCTGGTGATTGATGCTCTAATCGCTGTGCAAGTAACGTGGGGTGCTGGCTTTTATTGACTAGCAATTGATTCATTGCTTTGGTTAAGCGCTGTTGCAGTTCATCAGCCTGTTGGCTTGCCACTTGTAACTGTCGTTGCGGATCATTTTGCTGTAAGCGCTGTACTAGATGGGCACTGCGCTGCGATTGCAGATGAAGCCTTTGATTGATTGCTTGTTGGCAGCGCTGTGTTAGTTGCGTAATTTTAGCAAGCTGTTCTTGCTGATCACCAGAAATAAGCTCTGCCGCCGCAGACGGGGTAGGGGCTCTGATATCAGCAGCAAAGTCGGACAATGTCGTATCAATTTCATGACCAACCGCGCTGATCACCGGTAGCTCGCTATTACTGATTGCACGCACGACACGCTCGTCATTAAAGCACCACAGATCTTCTAGTGAGCCACCGCCGCGACCGACAATTAAGACATCCACTTCATTACGCTGATTGGCAACTTCAATACTCGCGACAATATCCGCTGCAGCTAGCTCTCCTTGAACAAGCGCCGGGTAGATAATCAGCTCTGTGCTTGGGCTACGCCTTGCCATGACACTAATAATATCTTTAATAGCGGCGCCTGTTGGTGAGGTAACAATACCAACTTTATTGTAGTGAGAGGCAATTGCTTGCTTGTTGCTGGCGGCAAACAAGCCTTCGCCATCAAGCTTAGCTTTAAGTGCTTCGTATTGCTGGCGCAACAATCCTTCACCAGCATCTTCCATTTGTTCGATAATTAACTGGAAGTCGCCACGCGGTTCATACAAAGAAACCTTCGCTTTTACCAATACTTGCTGACCATTCTTAGGTTTAATGCGAACGTATCGGTTATTTCCTTTAAACATTGCACATTTAACCTGAGATTGGCTATCTTTTAACGATAAATACCAATGACCTGAGCCGGCGGCGATAAAGTTAGAGATTTCACCACTTAACCAAACGACATTTATTTCGCTTTCCAGCATAAAGCGGACTTTTCGGGTCAGTTCGCTGACTTGTAAAATATGTTGTTTATTGGTCATTTAAGGGCTATTTCTTGGAAGTTAAGCTAGTGTTTAGCCATTATATCGCGCATTTGGCGGCTTGGGATGAATAAATTTAAATTTACGAAAAATTAAGTTTACCTTGCAGGCCAAAACGGTTAAAATTCTGCCGCAATATTTCTTCCACCTATTCAACCTTGTGAGATATTGCAATGCTACGTATAGCCCAAGAAGCGTTAACCTTTGATGACGTTCTATTAGTACCAGCCCACTCTACGGTACTGCCTCATACTGCCGACCTAACCACCAAACTTACTCGCAAAATTTCATTAAATGTGCCTATGGTATCTGCCTCTATGGATACGGTAACTGAAGCGCGTTTAGCGATCACTCTTGCGCAGGAAGGTGGTATTGGTTTTATTCACAAAAATATGACCATTGAAGAACAGGCGCGCAATGTTTCTAAAGTAAAGAAATACGAAAGCGGGATTGTTTCTGACCCTGTTACTGTTGCACCCAATATCTCAATTGCTGAAGTTACCAAACTTTCTGACGAACTTGGCTTTTCTGGTTTCCCTGTCGTTGACACTGAAAACAACCTAGTCGGTATTGTTACTGGCCGTGATTTGCGCTTTGAAACAGATCTGAACAAAACAGTGGCTGAGCTAATGACTAAGAAGGAAGACTTAGTTACGGTTAACGAAAGTGCTGAGCGTGAAGAAATTTTGCACTTGATGCACGAGCATCGCATTGAAAAAATCCTAATGGTTGACAATGCCTTTAAGTTGAAAGGTTTGATCACAGTAAAAGATTTCAAAAAAGCAGAGCGCAAGCCTAACGCTTGTAAAGATGAGTTCGGTCGTCTTCGCGTGGGTGCTGCTGTTGGTGTTGGTGCAGGCACCGACGAGCGTATTGACGCATTAGTTGCTGCTGGCGTTGACGTACTTCTGATTGATACATCACATGGCCACTCGCAAGGGGTTATTGACCGTGTTGCTGAAACACGTGCTAAATACCCAGATTTACAAATTGTTGCCGGTAATGTTGCTACTGCTGCCGGTGCTAAAGCGCTAGCTGATGCGGGTGTTGATGCGGTTAAAGTGGGTATTGGCCCAGGTTCAATTTGTACAACGCGTATTGTCACTGGTGTTGGTGTGCCACAGTTAACAGCTATCTCAAACGCCGTGGATGCGCTAAAAGGTACTGGCATTCCTGTTATTGCTGACGGTGGTATTCGCTTCTCAGGTGATATCGCTAAAGCCCTAGTAGCAGGTGCGCACTGCGTTATGGTTGGCTCAATGCTAGCGGGCACGGAAGAATCGCCAGGTGAAGTTGAACTTTACCAAGGTCGTTACTACAAGTCTTACCGCGGTATGGGCTCATTAGGTGCGATGGCGCAAAAAGAAGGTTCATCAGATCGTTACTTCCAGAAAACTGACGGCGAAGCCGACAAGCTAGTACCGGAAGGTATTGAAGGCCGTGTTGCTTACAAAGGTCCAGTAGCTGCAATTGTTCACCAACAAATGGGCGGCTTACGCTCATCAATGGGCTTAACGGGCTCAGCAACAATTGAAGAGATGCGTACCAAGCCTGAATTTATGAAGATCACGGCGGCGGGTATGGGTGAGTCTCATGTTCATGATGTGACCATCACTAAAGAAGCACCAAATTACCGTATGGGCTAGTCGAATAACGATTTCATTGCTACTCGACTCGATAGCTTCATCAGAAGTGCTCACTTGGTGAACCAAGTTCTGCGCTTCTTCTTTGCTCTCAAGTCGATTAGCTTCGAAATCAGCTATTCTTGAACTACTTAAAAGATTTTTTACAGGCTGACAGCCATCATCAATGGAAGTCAGCCTGTTATTTTTAAAATTTATATAAGGTTTTGATATGACCAAAGATATCCACTCATCGCGCGTTCTAATTCTAGACTTCGGCTCTCAATATACTCAACTGATTGCACGTCGTGTGCGTGAAATTGGTGTTTACTGTGAACTTTGGGCTTGGGATGTAACCGAAGAGCAAATCAAAGAGTTCAACCCAACTGGTATTATCTTAGCGGGTGGCCCAGAATCAGTGACTGAAGCCGGCTCTCCACGTGCACCAGAATATGTGTTTAACGCTGGCGTGCCAGTGTTAGGTATTTGTTACGGCATGCAAACCATGGCTGAGCAGCTAGGTGGTGGCGTACAAAGCTCTGAGCATAAAGAATTTGGCTACGCGGCGGTTGAAGTAATTAGCCAATCTGCACTATTCAAAAACATTGAAGATTCCGTTGGCGAGAATGGCAATGCGCTGTTAGACGTATGGATGAGCCACGGCGATAAAGTATCGGCAATCCCAGAAGGCTTTGTGACTGTTGCACAAACACCTAGCTGTGCTTATGCTGCAATGGCTAATGAAGAAAAGCAATTTTATGGTGTTCAGTTCCACCCAGAAGTAACGCACACTAAACAAGGCATGCGTATTCTTGAGCACTTTGTGGTTGATATTTGCCAGTGTGAAAAGTTATGGACGCCAAGTTCAATTATTGATGATGCGATTGCCAAGATTAAAGCGCAAGTGGGTGACGATGAAGTTATCTTAGGCTTATCAGGCGGTGTCGATTCATCTGTGGTTGCCATGCTAGTGCACCGCGCTATTGGCGATAAGCTTACTTGTGTATTCGTTGACAACGGTTTACTGCGCTTAAACGAAGGTCAGCAAGTAATGGACATGTTTGGTGATCACTTCGGCCTTAACATTGTGCATGTAAATGCTGAACAACGCTTCTTAGATCGCTTAAAAGGTGAAGCAGATCCAGAAGCTAAGCGTAAGATCATCGGTAATGTTTTTGTTGAAGTGTTCGATGAAGAAGCCGGTAAGCGTCAAAATGCAAAATGGTTAGCACAAGGAACAATTTACCCTGATGTTATTGAATCAGCTGCTTCTAAAACGGGTAAAGCGCATGTCATTAAGTCGCACCATAATGTCGGTGGTTTACCCGAAGATATGGAGATGGGCTTAGTTGAGCCACTACGCGAACTGTTTAAAGATGAAGTACGTAAAATCGGCCTAGAGTTAGGCTTACCATACGATATGCTTTATCGCCATCCATTCCCTGGGCCTGGTCTAGGTGTTCGTATCTTAGGTGAAGTGCAAAAAGAGTACGCTGACTTATTACGTCGTGCTGATGCTATTTTCATTGAAGAATTGCACAAGCATGACCTGTACAACAAAGTGAGCCAAGCGTTTACTGTCTTCTTGCCAGTGCGTTCGGTTGGTGTGATGGGTGACGGCCGTAAATATGACTGGGTAGTGAGTTTACGCGCAGTTGAAACGATCGACTTTATGACTGCTCATTGGGCACACTTACCATATGATTTCTTAGGTTTAGTATCAAACCGTATTATTAATGAAATCGATGGTATTTCTCGTGTGGTTTACGATATTTCGGGTAAGCCGCCTGCAACAATCGAGTGGGAATAATTAGCTTACAATAACTGCGTTATAAATAAGCTTTAAATTGAAAACGCCGTGATGCTTTATTGATAAACAATAATCATCACGGCGTTTTTGTTGGTGTTATCCTTAGTCTTTAATGTTGCGCTGCTTCGCCGCTTGGCTGCAACTGAAATAGCCAGCAATAAGCAATAGCGTAATCGCAAAGTTATTTTCACTGCCTTGTGTAAGTAACGATATGGCAATCATTAAACTCGCAAATACAAGTGCTATGGCAATTTGTGCATTGTCGTTTGTACAAACCTTGTTTTTTAATTGTTGCATATTCATCTGTTTCTCCTTGATGTGAAAAATGATTTAAGAATCAAATCGTGGTGTTGTTCATGCAGCGCACGCGATTGCCAACAGAAGCGTAAGCAACTACCACGGCATAAACTGCAGTTGCACCAGCTGACCAATGTTCTGCAGCAAGTGCGACAAGTAAACTCTGCAATGTGAAATAGCAGCTCATTGCAATGCTCAAATAAAAAAGCGATTGAACCGTGTATTTAACGCGATCTAAATGATTAGCCTGTGCTTGCTGAGGATCTTTTTTCTGGCTGTAAATTGTTTTGAAAACCAAAGCGAACAGTAAGCCATTAGTTATGATTAAGGTTATACTGCGATGTAACGCCTGTTCATTAAAACCCTGCCACAAAGGTTGCTGATTAGCATGTATGCTAAGATCAAACGCTATTGTTAACAGAATGCAGGCCAAAGCGATGAGCATTAATTTAAGTGGCACAAAGGTTAAAAGCGTGCGTTTTACTATTGAGCCTGAACGTTTGGGCTGATGAATAACTTGTTTGAGCCATTGAAAGTGGCGTTTTTCAGTAACGTCAATAAATGCAAAAGGCGCTAGCTGTACCATAAATAGCAAAACTGCAAACATGTTTGGCGGCTGAAAATTAAGTTCTAACTCCCAATACAAAAGCAAAGCTAAGCTACTAAGCCCAAGTGAAAAAATGACTTGGTTTGCTCGTTTAAATAGCGAGATGAACTTTGCAAAATCAACCGGTTTTTGTTGTTCAACATTGCTTTCCATCGGCGTTGAGGTATGTTGCAAAGCAATTAGGCCATGACAGGCACGTTTGGCGTAATGGTGCGACACAAGCCAAAGTTGAAAACCTACGACAAAATAAAAAATCACGCTAGTTAACATGCCTTTCTCCCTAAAGTTTACTATTCATTAAGTTGCCAAAAACAACGCGAATTTCTGAGTCGGTCACCCCATTGTTTCGCAGTTCATTGATACAAGTTTCGAGTTTTTCTTGCGTCCATTTTTTAAGATCAAGGTGACAATAGTTTTTTGCATCTTCTCGAATAAAGCTGCCTCGATAGCCTTTGCTATGCACTATTTTGTCCCGTTCAAGTAACTTATAAGCTTTAGCAACCGTTTTACTGTTGATTTCTAACTCATTCGCTAATTGCCTGATCGAAGGAAGCGGTGTGCCAGGCGCTAATAAATCACCAGCAACAGCTGACTTAATCTGCTCAATTAGCTGAGTAAAAACTGGCGTTGGATCGTCAAGATCAATTTCTATTTCCATATTTATTCAATAATGCCTTGTTCAAAACTGACAACGGTTTAAATATTTTTTAATGTACCACCTGTGGTAATGGTACAAGTGGCTTTTGTGTTTTTCAAGTAACGTGCGTTAAAAATGTTTAAAAAATAGACGTGGATGAAATTAGAGTAGTGAGCGTTTTGGGGATAATTTATCTTTTATCGGTTATCTAGTATGCTTGATAAATACACAAAAGTTGGCCGTTTACCAATCTGAATGACACAGTCGTTATTGTGGCAAGAGTCACAACAAAGTAATGAATTTGCTGAACTTTGTAGCGCGCTATATGAGCGTGAGGTTACCTTGCTGGCACGTGTCGAGGTCGCTCAAATAGAAACCTTGCAACGACGTTTACAAAGCCTACCTTATTATGTGCAAAAGGCAGCTCATGCGATGGTAAATGCTGAGACACCGATGACGCTTGATAGTCAAAATGCCACTTGGTCATCGAAGCAAAGTCGCAACTTGCCGCAAGTAGGGCAAGAGCTAGATGCCATTGCACACTGGTATTTAAATCAAGAACTGCCGTTAGGGTTAGTCGTTCCAGTTGAAGTGGGGGAGCGCTTGGTACTCGATTGCATTGATCGATTAGATAAAGTGCAGGGGCGAGTGCGAACGAATGGTCACGGTTGGTTTGCGCTCAAGCAGGAACAGCAGGGTAAGCAAAAGCAACAAGAGCATCAGCACGCCAATCTTCACACCAAGGCTAAATTGTTAAAGCCGACCAAAAAAATCATGATGGCAAGCTGTGCTGGCCATGTTTGGCAAAACAACAAACCATGCCGACCGATTATTCCAACCTTGCGGGAACTCTTATTGTCTTGCTCAATCAATTGGAAAAATTTAAAGAAACCGCTATCGGTCGATAATCATTAATCGCAGCAATGCAACTAACTGGCTATCGCATCTTCACTCTGCTTGGGTATAATATCCGCCATACCTTTCTAACTCATAATAATCAGGCGTCGAGCTTTCATGCGCATCATTACCGCACTATTGCTGATTTTTATTGTTTTTTTGCAATACCGTTTATGGTTTGGCAAAAACAGCATTTCTGATTACGTTGCGTTAAAAGAAGAAGTCACGCGCCAGCAGGCTGATAACGATAAGTTAAGGCAGCGAAATAAACTGCTTTATGTTGACACTGACGATTTAAAATCAGGTGTTGAAGCGGTTGAAGAGCGTGCCCGAAACGAGTTAGGAATGATTAAAAGCGGCGAAACATTCTTTCGTATTATTCCTGCCAATAAATCTCAGCAACGAAGAAATTAGTTCAGGAAGTTGTTAATGAATAAACCTATGGTTGCTGTTACAGCCATTGTTCCCGCTGCTGGTGTTGGTAAACGCATGCAAAGTCAGCATCCTAAGCAATATTTAAGTCTTGCGGGCAAAACTGTTATTGAACATACCTTAGCCAAGTTATTGGCAAGTAATTATGTTGAACGAGTGGTTGTCGCATTGGGAGCCGAAGATGGTTATTTTTATGATCTCGAAATTGCCCAAAACCCCAGTGTTATAACAGTTGTTGGTGGTCAAGAGCGTGTTGATTCCGTACTTGCTGCGCTTAAAGCAAGCGAGCAATTTGCCCCGCAAGCTGACGCTTGGTCTCTTGTTCACGATGCGGCAAGGCCTTGCGTCAGCACTGAAGAAATTGATCGTCTTGTCGAAACCTGTATTGCACAACATTGTGGTGGGCTATTGGCTGCACCAGTCAAAGATACTATGAAACGCGGTGATGCCGAACAATGCGTGCAAACAACAGTGACACGTGAGCAACTATGGCATGCACTAACGCCACAAATGTACCGCACAACTGAGCTGATTCAAGCGATAGAACAAGGGCTTGCTAACAAGGTCAATATAACCGATGAATCCTCAGCTATAGAAGCTGCGGGGTTACCAAGTATGCTAGTCAATGGCAGCCCAAATAATTTAAAAATCACTCAGCCAGAAGACTTAGTACTGGCAGAATTTTTACTAATGAACGAACAACGACAAGAGAAACAGGAAGCGTGATGAGAATAGGTCATGGTTTTGATGTCCACAAATTTGGTGGCGAAGGGCCAATTGTATTAGCGGGCGTAAAAATTCCGTTTGAGCATGGCTTTGTTGCCCATTCAGATGGCGATGTCGCCATTCACGCGTTATGTGACGCTATTCTAGGGGCACTTTGTTTAGCCGATATAGGTAATCACTTTCCTGATACCGATGCCGAGCTTGAAAATATCGACTCACGTATTTTGTTGCGCCACGTTGTTGCCCTTATGAACGATAAGGGTTATCGCTTAGGCAATGCCGACATCACAATTGTTGCGCAAGCCCCCAAGATTGCTCCACATCTATTGGCAATGCGCGAAATATTAAGCAGTGATTTACAAGCCGATATTGATCAAGTCAATGTCAAAGCAACCACGACCGAAAAACTCGGCTATGTTGGTCGAAAGGAAGGGATATCTACCCATGCAGTGGTGATGCTTGAGCGAATGTCGAGTGAAAGTAAGTGAGTTAGCAGACAAGTGAAGCAAGATTTTATTTCTTATGACGAGTTGGCTTATTTACATGGCAAGCCAACATCGACAGCACAATTGCGTACTGAACAAGCAGATTTCAAAGTATTTGAATTATTACCTTTCGCGCCGAGCGGTGATGGTGAGCACTTGTTACTGCACATTGAGAAAACAGGCGAGAACACTACGTTTGTTGCTCGCCAATTAGCGAAACACTTTGGCGTTAAAGATATGCAGGTCACGTATGCTGGCTTAAAAGACCGCCATGCAGTTACTCAGCAATGGTTTGGCGTACACTTGCCGGGTAAGGCAATCGATGATTTATCAAACCTTGATATTGCAGGTGTGAAGGTGCTGAGTTATCAGCGCCACAACAAAAAATTAAAAACGGGCGCGCTAATTGGCAATCGCTTTGAATTAACCTTGCGCGAAGTTAGTGATATTGCGTCAATTCAACATCGGTTTGAACAAGTGACTAAAACAGGTGTCCCAAATTACTTTGGTGAGCAACGTTTCGGCTTTAATGGTGGTAACTTACAAAAAGCACTGTCATTGTTCAATGGTCAAAAAGTCAAAGACAAGAAAAAGCGCAGTATGTATTTGTCTGCTGCTCGCAGTTACTTGTTCAATCAAATGTTGAGTGAGCGAATTGTACAAAACCACTTTGTATCGCCGATGCAAGGTGATGTGTTTATGCTTGCTGGCAGCCAATCAATATTTAAAGCAACTGAGCAAGACACTGATCTACAAGCGCGTCTAGATGCACACGATATTGATATGACAGCCAGTATGTGGGGTAAGGGCGAGCTATTAACGCAGCACCAAGCCCATCAACTAGAGGCAGATGTTGCAGCAGCTAATCCCGCACTTGCAGACGGCCTGTGCACCCTTGGTTTAAAACAAGAGCGCAGAAGAGCGCGGTTGACCATGCTTAATCCAAAAGCTGAGGTGATTGATGAGCGTACCATTCGGTTGTCATTTATGTTGCCAGCGGGAAGCTATGCCACGGCAATTTTAAGAGAGCTAACTCACTACGCCGATATAGCAGAGCAAGCTTTTCAAAGCCAAAGCTAAACAGTAATAACACGAACATTGTAATGCTGGCTTAAATTAGTAAAGCGCAACGATAAAAATTAAAAAGGAATGAAGGAAGTCAAATGAGAATACTACTGAGCAATGATGATGGCGTGCATGCACTAGGCATCAAAGTCTTGTATGAAGAACTGTCTAAATTCGCTGACGTCACTTTAGTTGCTCCTGATCGCAATTGCAGTGGTGCAAGTAACTCATTAACTTTGCTTAACCCTTTACGTGCTCAAACCTTAGATAACGGCTTTATCTCGGTAAACGGCACGCCTACTGATTCTGTTCATTTAGCGATAAGCCAGCTAATGGACCCGTTACCTGACTTAGTGGTTGCAGGCATTAATAATGGCGCAAATTTAGGTGACGATACCTTGTACTCAGGTACCGTGGCTGCAGCAACCGAAGGTCGTCATATGGGCTTACCTGCAGTTGCAGTCTCATTAGTCGGGAAAGGTGAAAATCATTACCAAACTGCTGCGGTTATCGCGGCAAACATAATCAAGCGATTAAAGGCACACCCATTACCTTCCGATCAAATTTTAAATGTTAACGTACCAGATATTCCACTTGAGGAAGTAGCTGGAATTAAAGTGACACGTCTTGGCCATAGACATAAAGCAGAAACCATGAAGGGCATGGCTGACCCTTGGGGGCGCACTATTTATTGGTATGGCTCACTGGGTAAAGAGCTTGACGCTGGCGCAGGAACAGACTTTAATGCGGTAGCCAATAATTATGCATCAGTCACACCTTTGACTGTTGATATGACGGCTTATAAAAGCATGGAACAAATGACTGAGTGGATGAGTGAAGTAACAATATGAATGTCAATGTAGGTCGCAGTATTGGCGGGAAGTCGAGTCGCAGTGGGGAAATATTGGCACAAAAGCTTGCCAATGAAGGCATCAGTGATCAACGTGTATTACGTGCTATTGCACAATCGCCTCGGCACATATTCGTACCAGAGATTTTAGCGCACAAGGCATATGACAATACCGCTTTGCCAATTGGGCAAGGACAAACTATTTCCCAGCCCTATATTGTCGCGAAAATGTCAGAATTAATTTTGGCTGATGGTATACCTGAAAATGTTTTGGAAATAGGCACTGGCTCAGGTTATCAAACTTCCATTCTTGCGCAATTAGTTACTAAGGTCTTTTCTGTTGAACGAATTAAAGCATTGCAATGGCAAGCCAAACGTCGACTAAGAGCCATGGATTTACACAATGTTTCGATGAAACACGGTGACGGCTGGCAGGGTTGGCAAAGCAAAGGCCCTTTTCAAGCGATTATTGTTACCGCAGCGCCAAGCAGCGTTCCAGAGGCTCTGTTAACACAGCTAGCGGATGGTGGTCGACTTGTAATTCCAGTTGGCGAACAATCGCAAGTGCTTAAATTGATTACCCGCGATGGGGATAATTTCCATGAGCAGCAAATTGAAATGGTGCGTTTTGTACCGCTTGTGCCAGGAGATTTACTGTGAAGATATTTTCTGCGTTATATGAATGGACACTTAAATGGGCCGAGCACAAGTTAGCGCCTAGAGTACTTGCCATACTCACTTTTGCTGAATCAGTGTTTTTTCCCATTCCTCCCGATGTATTACTGGCGCCTATGGTACTCGCTAAGCCGAAAAAAGCATGGGTTTATGCAACTTTAACCACAACTGCTTCTGTTGTGGGTGGCGTTGTGGGGTACCTACTGGGCTATTTTATGTTTGATGCATGGATTCAGCCGATTATTACTGAGGTAGGCTATCAAGATAAAATGGACAACGCCATGGCTTGGTTCGAGCAATGGGGCGTTTGGGTTGTCTTTCTTGCCGGTTTTACACCTATTCCTTATAAAGTGTTTACCTTAAGCGCCGGTGTTTTACAGATGCTCTTTTTACCGTTTTTAATTGCCTCATTTATTGGTCGAGGTATGCGCTTTTTCTTAGTTGCGGGCTTGATCCAGTGGGGCGGTGAAAAAATGGAACAAAAGCTTCGCCAGTGGGTTGATGTGATTGGCTGGAGCGTTGTTGCAATTATTGCGATAGCCTATGTAGTATACGTAGCATAAATATGCACCTTTAGACTCAGTTTTATTTGATTTGTACGTAAAATTACAGGATGTTTAGCCGTCACCTTTTTCTAATTATTGTTAGCCTTTTGGTGCTTTCTGCCTGTAGCACTAGAAACACGCCTGCGCCAGTAGTCGAGTCGCGCTCTACTGTTTCTGTGCAAACACAAACACCCGCGAGCATTAAAAGTTCATCCTATACCGTAAGAAAAGGTGAAACCCTTTACTCCATTGCTTGGCGTGCGAATAGCGACGTTAGAACCATCGCTAAACTAAACCGTTTGTTACCTCCTTATCGTATATTTCCTGGTCAAAAACTTAAAATTAGTGGAAATTCAAGCAAGCCCAGTAGGAATAAGAGCTCGGCAAATAATTCGACTAAAAGCTCTGGTACTACCACCAATAAAGCGCCTAAAAAAGCTATTGCAACGACCAAAAAGCAGGAGTATGGTAAAGCTGCAAGTGGGCAAAAAATAAGCAAAAAGCCTGCTGCAACGGCTAGTAACTTTTCGCAGAAAATCCGGCGTTGGTTATGGCCTGCTAAAGGAAAAGTCATCGCGACTTTTTCAACCGCAGCGCAAGGAAACAAAGGGATTGATATTGCTGGCAAGCGTGGCGATCGAATCACAGCAGCAGCTGATGGTAAGGTGGTTTATGCGGGTAGTGCATTAAGAGGCTACGGTAAGCTCATCATTGTTAAACACAACGACGACTACTTGAGTGCTTATGCACATAATGACGAGCTGTTGGTAAAAGAGCAGCAATCAGTTAAAGCTGGTGATGTAATAGCTAAGATGGGTGACACAGACGCGCAAAGAGTCATGCTTCATTTTGAAGTTCGCTTTCGTGGAAAATCAGTGAATCCTATGAAGTACTTACCTAAACGATAGCGTTATAAAAAGAATAAAAATGGAGATAACTTGAATAATTAATACTTAACTTTGCTAGTTGATGGGAGAAGTAATATGGGCTTAGAAAAAGAAATCGACGCAATAAATGTTGAACAAAGCACAGTTGATACGGAACCTTCAGTTAAAACTCAGGAAGAGGTCTCTGCAAGCCTAGATGCAACGCAGTTATACTTGAGTGAGATTGGTTTTTCACCTTTGCTCTCTGCCGAAGAAGAAGTCTACTTTTCGCGTTTATCGCTAAAAGGCGACGAGAAGGCACGAAAGCGTATGATAGAAAGTAACCTTCGATTAGTAGTTAAGATAGCTCGGCGATATAACAATCGCGGCCTACCATTGTTAGACCTGATAGAAGAAGGCAATTTAGGTTTAATTCGCGCAGTTGAGAAATTTGATCCAGAGCGCGGCTTTAGATTTTCAACTTATGCTACTTGGTGGATACGTCAAACCATTGAACGTGCCATCATGAATCAAACCAGAACCATCCGTTTACCCATTCATGTCGTTAAAGAGCTCAACATCTACTTGCGTGCTGCCCGTGAGTTAGTGCAAAAACTAGATCATGAACCTACGGCAGAAGATATTGCTAAAGAGCTCGATAAGCCAGTTGCTGACGTGAGCAAAATGCTTCGCTTAAATGAACGCATTACCTCAGTAGATACACCGTTTGGTGGCGACTCTGATAAAGCCTTGCTCGATGTTATCCCAGACGAGAAAGGTGCGGGGCCAGAGCGTGATTTGCAAAGTAACGATCTTAACAACAATATTATCGAATGGTTAGGTGAGCTTAACAGCAAACAGCGCGAGGTACTTGCGCGGCGTTTCGGCCTTATGGGCTATGAAGCGGCAACCTTAGAAGATGTTGGTACTGAAATTGGGTTGACCCGTGAACGCGTTCGCCAAATTCAAGTAGAAGCGCTTAAACGCCTGCGTGATATTCTGAGCCAGCAAAACTTATCAATTGAAGCAATCTTTCAAGATTAGCAGGTGATAACAAGCTTTTTCAAATATTCGTTCCCAGAATACGAACACAAAGTAGTATAAAGAAAGTAGCAAGAAGAAAGTAATAAAAAGCCAACTTAATCCAAGTTGGCTTTTTTCGTTGCTAAGAGTGTTACTGTAGCGATTAGTGGCTCTAGGTGCTTAACTGAGTCTATATGTATAGTACTATCTATATTGAGGTTAAATAGTTAATACTAAAAACCGTCATCACCAAGCCATAAATAACCAAACAATAAAAATGAGCTTAACCAAAGTGCGATTGGAATCCAGCTTGAGCGGAATCTTAGTTGAGTCGAGTGACTATGATGAGAGTAGCCAGTAATAATCGTCTTAATAACGTTATCTCCGCGCCAACTATGCACTAGTGCTGCGACTATATGTATTGCAATTAAACCAAGCAGAACATCAAAGTTACTATTGTGCAAACTATCCAGCGTTTCTGATAGCGAGTCACTCACATTATAGATAAGTGGCCCTTCTGCCAGTACATCATCCGTAGCGAACAAGCCTGAGATAAGCTGCACCCCAAGGCTAAGCAGCAGTGCAATTATCATATAGGCGGCCAATGGGTTATGGCCAGGGAAAGCTTGGTGAGGTTTGGCTAACCAGCGCAAGGCGTTTACTGGGGATGCAAGAAAATAGCTAAACCGTGAGGTTTGACTGCCGAAAACTCCCCAGAATAGACGACTTATCCATAAAGCCAGCATGGTATAACCGCAGATAAAATGTAGATCAAAATCACCTTGCTCACCTGAATACCAAAGCAAAGCCAACAAAATCAGTTGGCTCATATGATAGATGCGGGTGAAATTATCCCAGACTTTAAATTTCGTCATTACTACAATTAAATAATTTTACGAATTGGTTACGCAACTAATCGTCACAATCCATTTTGAAGGCTTTATGGCCTTTTTTGCTGGCCTTACCAATTTTGCCTAACGCTGATTTAATCGCAGGCAAGTCTTTTGCTTGAGCTAACTCAGATACGGCGGACTTCAGATATTCCATGCCTTTTTGGTACTTCTTAAAATCAGCTTGTTGTTCAGCAGTCAATGTCTTTTGGTCGCTAATTGCCAATGGCACAAGATCGGTTGACTGATTTACAGCGGTCATCAACTCATTAGCAATCATTGAAACTTTTTCAATATCACCAGATTTCACTGCTTTTTTAACTGCTTTCATGCTGCCTTTCATATCACCCATTAAGTCAGCTAATTCAGTTTTTCCACACATTGGGTGGCTGGCAAAGCTTGGAGCGGAGAAAGCGAGCGCTGACAATACAACAGGAACGATCATTTTTTTCATAGTAAGCCCTTTATATTATTAGATATTTTAATTACGAAATGATTAGAAAGCTTTGATTAGCTGGTAAGATACTAAAAACACGATGCTTTGTAAGCAAATAAATGTCAGTTTACCTACTACAAAAAATGTCATAGAAGTGTATTAATAGTGACATTAAATGGCTTTACTACTGTCATAAACGAGTAAGCACGACTAATTCGCAATTCTGGTAAACCAGCTTACAGGCTGCTATTTCAATGGTTTTCTTAGCTTTTTGTCATTTCTCTGTAACTTTTTGTCAATAAAAAGTACATATTTCCAAAACATTTCTGTCATTTTTGCCTCGTACGATTAGCCGCAATTCTAAATACATGATGTACACACTAATTTCTGCGGAGCAGGTAACAAAATGCAATCAACAAACCTATTTAAAACTAAGCTTTTTAAGATAAGTGCAGTTTCAGCTGCCTTGGTACTAGCCGGTTGTGGCGGTGATATTGAACTTTCTTCAAATGTTGATAACTCAGTAGGTGACACTAACATCACCAATCCAGCACCAACTAACCCAGACACTGGCGTTGATTTACCGGGTATCCCTTCTTCTTCATTGTCAGCTGAAGTAAGTGCAGCGGTAGGTTTTGACGTGCAAGTACAAGTGATCGATGGTCAAGTGTCTGAAAATACGACTCTAGCTAAATCAGATGGCAGCAAGCCAGTATTTTACGCCATTAGTGGTGCATTAGAAGTTGAAGCAGGCGCAACCTTAACGATTGAAGAAGGTACAGTATTATTTGGTCAATCAGGTAACGATTACGTTGTTGTTCATCGTGATGCACAAATCATGGCAGAAGGTACGCGCCAAGAACCGATTATCTTCACTTCTTTACAAGATGTTAAAGGTGAAGAAGCTACTGCTGGCCAATGGGGCGGTATTGTTATTCTAGGTAATGCGCCATCTAACAAGTGTCCTTCAGACGGTTCTGACTGTGCTCTGCAAGTTGAAGGTGTTGCTGAGGGTGCAGTATTTGGCGGGGCTAATACAAGTGAAAACTGGGAAGATAATTCAGGTGTACTTAAGTACGTTGTTGTTAAGTTCGCTGGTTTTGAAATTGCACCTGATAACGAGCTAAATGGTGTGACATTCGGTGGTGTTGGTTCAGGTACTACCGTTGATTTCTTACAAGTTCACGCGAATGCAGATGACGGTGTTGAGTTTTTCGGTGGTGCGGTAGATGTTAAACACTTAGTGTTAACCGGTAACCGCGACGACAGCATCGACTGGGATAACGGTTTCCGTGGTCGCATGCAGCACATTTTCGTACAGCACGCAGCGAATGCAGGCGAAGCTAACCGCGCAATCGAAGCAGATAACGACGGTTCAACGCCAGACAAAGAGCCAATGTCTAACCCAACTATTGCTAACATGACAATTATGGGTAACAACTTCGACACGGCTGATAAAGATTCTGAAGGTATCTACTTACGCGAAGGTACTTCAGCAAAAATTTACAACGCAGTAGTAACTGGCTCGTCTGAGATGGGTGAGTGTTTAGAATTTGAAGCAGGTCAAACTGTGACTAATGCCGAGTCTGGTGCCATTGTCATGCAAAACAGCACCATGGCATGTACCAACGGCGAAAACTTCAAAAACGCAGGTGATTTTGATTTAGCTGCTTGGTTTACCGCAGAGTCTTCAAACGCTGTAAGTTCGTCAATTTTAGTTGATGAAAACGGTGTACCTAGTGCGCAATCGCCACTGTTAGGTGCCGGTCAAGATCCAGCAGCAATCGACACTTGGTTCGATTCAACGGATTACCAAGGTGCATTTGACGGCACAAATGATTGGCGTCAAGGTTGGGCATTCGGTTTTGGCGGCGGTGAAATTACTGCACCAGCTGAGCAAGAAGGTTGTCCAACAGGTACTACGGCTATTGCACCAGTTGCGGGTAACACAACCTGTGAAATTTCAGGCACTATCACCTCTGACTTAACGCTAACCTCTGGCAACCTATACGCATTAGACGGCCCGGTATTCGTTGGTAACGATAAAACTGATTCAGCAACCTTAACCATTGAAGCTGGTACCACTATCTTCGGTCGCTCTGGTGGTGACTACATCGTGGTAAGCCGTGATTCAAAAATTGAAGCGCTAGGCTCAGCAGCGAATCCAATTACCTTTACTTCTAGCCAAGACGTTAATGGCGAAGCGACTGGTTCTGGCCAATGGGGCGGCATGGTTATCTTAGGTAACGCGCCTTCAAACAAATGTCCATCTGACGGTTCAGACTGTGCACTACAAGTGGAAGGTGTAGAAGAAGGTGCGGTATTCGGTGGTGCTGATACTGCTGAGAACTGGGAAGATAACTCAGGTACCTTACGCTACGTTGTAGTTAAGCACGCTGGTTTTGAAATCGCGCCAGATAACGAGTTAAACGGTATCACTTTCGGCGGTGTTGGTTCAGGTACAACGGTTGAATACATCCAAGTACACGAAAACGCAGATGACGGTGTTGAGTTCTTCGGTGGTGCGGTTAACGCGAAATACGTAGTACTGACTTCTAACAAAGATGACTCTGTTGACTGGGACAACGGTTTCCGCGGCAACATGCAATACGTACTAGTTAAGCATGACGAAAACGGCGGTGAAGCTAACCGTGCAATCGAAGCAGATAACGACGGTTCAAATCCAAGCAAGCAACCTCAGTCAAACCCAACGATTGCTAACATGACCATTATTGGTAACAGCTTCGACACAGCCGACAAAGATTCTGAAGGTATTTACTTACGTGAAGGTACTCGCGCTCAACTTCACAACTTTGTTGTCACTAACGCAGCAGGTGAGTGTTTAGAGCTAGAAGCAGGTACAACGGTTGACCAAGCAATCGCTGGCGACACAGTAATTACTAACTCAGTATTTGCTTGTAGTGAAAACTTCAAGAGCCAAGACAGCTCATCAGGTGCATTTGACCTAATGGATTGGGTATTAAATGTTAACGCTGATAACAGCACGGAAGCTGGCGTAGCAGACGTTGTTAACGGTATCTACACTATCGATACAACCACACCATACAGCTTCGGTTCACACCCGTTCTTCGACAACGCTAACCACATCGGCGCGGTATCAGAAGACAACGATTGGACTGCAGGATGGACTGTTGGTCTAGAGTAATCTGAGCCCCATCAATGAATAACGATTTGATGAGATAAGTGATTGCCGCCAGCGCTCAGTTGGCGGCATTTTATCTTAGCCTGAATTCTCTACTCTCAGTATCCATTTAGCAACTGACCCACAAGCATTAGCAGGTCAGCCATTCTAAAGAGGTTTGAAATGAACACGAATATTAAGCGCTTTGGATTATCAAGTTTAGCTGTGGCGGTATTGTCTGGCTTAGCTGGTGTTCAAGCGACGGCACAAGAAGCTGACGAAGCGGCGGCAATAGAGGAAGTTGTTGTCAAAGTTAGTCGTTTAAAAGGTACCGCCAGTGCGGTGATAGAAGAGCGTAAAAACCAAGCGTTCGTCGCCGACATTCTAGGTGCCGAGCAAATTTCACGAACAGGTGACAGCGACGCTGCCGCAGCACTTCGACGTGTTACTGGCTTAACGCTAGTCGACGGCAAATTCATCTATGTTCGCGGTTTAGGTGAACGCTACTCAAGCACCACCTTAAACGGTGCTTCTGTACCATCGCCGGATCCAACACGTACCGTTATTCCGCTGGATTTATTCCCGTCATCAATTATCGAATCTTTATCGGTGCAAAAATCTTACTCACCATCAATGCAGGCGCATTTCGGTGGTGGTAACGTTGATATCCGCTTAAAGTCGATTCCTTCACAATTGGTTTTTAATATTGCTGGTAACATTGGTGGCAATACAGATAACAGTTCAAATGGTTTAACCTACGAAGGCGGTGGCGACGATTGGTACGGTATTGACGATGGTACTCGTGAAGCACCTGCGGCACTGCGACAATTATGGCGTAACTTTGATGCGTTAGGCGAGTTATCACAAGCTGATAATCGCGCGATTGCCGCTGATTTGTATAAAGACTATGACCCGCAATCAGAAGACCCCGATCCTGATGTTGGCTTAGATTTAACCTTAGGCAACCGTTTCGACGCGGGTGATTTCCGCTACGGTTTCTTAACTGCACTATCTTACGACAATGAGTGGCAAGTATCGGAAGAATACGAAGGCCAGGATTTTGTACTTCGCCCTGACGGCTCATTTGATTTAGTGCGCGGCTTTGACGATGTAGTGTCAACTGAGCACTCTGTTAAGTGGTCAGGTATGTTCAACTTTGGTGTTGAATACTTGCGTGATCACAAGTTAGATTTTAGCTCGATCATCTTGCACGACACTAAAGACCAAATTAAAGACAAGCTAGGTAACACCAACAACGTTTTGCTATCTGATGGCTTGCGCGTGCGTGACTCTGAAGTAACATACGAAGAGCGTGAACTGATTGTTAACCAACTACGTGGTACCCATACTTTCCCTGAGCTGAACTTCTTGGGCATTGACTGGATGTATTCAGATTCACGCTCAAATCGTTATGCACCAGGCAATATTTCAACTCGCTATATTTTAGCGGACGAAAATGAAGACGGTGTCTTCGATTTAGAAAACGAAAGTTCATTGCGTAATGCGACAACGGCTTCTCGTTATACTTTCCAAAACCTAGATGATGATGCTGAAAACGTATTCGTTAACGTGTCGCTACCGCTAACGTTTGACACTACTGAGGTTGAACTAAAGGCCGGTGCCAATTACATCGAGAAAACGCGTCAAGCATTTGCCCGTCGTATTGATGTAAATACACTAGCGTTTAATGGTCTTGATTTATCCGGTTTTGAGATGAACGAGATCTTAACTGACGATGTTGTATTAAATCAGCCGTTAAATGGTAGCGAGCAAATTATTCGAGATACCTCGGTGGCGGGTGATGATTACTTATCAGCGCAGAAGATTGACGCTTACTACTTTGAAGCAGATGTATTCTTTGACAACACATGGCGCTTAAGCGGCGGTGTGCGTTGGGAAGACTTCCGCCAAGTGGTTGCGCCACTTGACCCTGCAACGGGGCAGTTTGATTTACCAGCTGAACCTACGGTAGAAGATTTAGCAGCATTGGCGTTCCAAGAAGATGATGTGTTTGGCGCACTAGCGTTAACCTATATTCTGGATGAAACTATGCAATTCCGGGCATCTTACGGTGAAACAACTATTCGCCCTGATATTCGTGAAGTTGCACCAGCAACTTATATTGACCCGCTAACAGAGTTCCCTATCGGTGGTACTCCGTCGGTACGCAGCACAAAGGTAAAAAACTACGATCTACGCTGGGAGTGGTATTTAGACACAGGTGAAAACTTATCGGTAGGTTTATTCTACAAAGATATGACTGACCCGATTGAGTCTGTGCAATCACCAGCGCAAGATGGTCCACCGCTTATTCGTATCGCCAATGCGGAAGAGGGTGAAGTATACGGTGTTGAAGTTGAGTTCATGAAAGACTTTGCCTTCATTCACAACATATGGGGCGACTTTATGGGCGGTATTGGTAACGATATTTTCTTATCAGGTAACGTAACGCTATCTGATTCAGAGATTCAAATCGATACACAAAAAGTGGTTGAGCAAACAGGTGTTTCTACATCTATTACCAACCCAACACGCCGTATGACGGGGCACTCTGAATACGTGGTTAACCTTAATCTTGGTTACGATCATCCAAATGGTAACCACACCGTTAACTTAGCGTACAACGTGTTTGGTGAGCGTATTATCATCCCAGGTATTGATGATAAAGATGACTCATATGAGCAACCGTTCCACTCATTAGACTTGGTTTACACTTTCTACCCAACGTTCTCAACACAGTTGAAATTTAAAGTGCAGAACCTACTTGATGAAGAAAAAGAAATTGAGTTTGATAACACCTTATTGCGCAGCGAAACTCGCGGTATCGGTTTTGACGTTCAATTTAAGTGGGAATTCGATTAGCGTTCTTAACCTAATCCACTTTCTAGAGGCGGCCATAGGTCGCCTTTTTTAATGGTGTAATCCCTTCCTAGATTGAATAAGTTATGCTGTAGCGCACTAATCTTTTTTACACTCTTTAGTTTACTTTTGGTTGAGTGATAATTAAACTACACCGAATAGTTTACTTAAAGGGTTGTTCTGTGAGCGCCGCTAAAGAGTCAAAGTTAGTGAAATCAAAATTAGTTTGGATTGGAGGTCTAGTGATGGCATTGTCGATTTTCTCTTGGTTTAGCCAAACTGAAACGTCAAAGCAAAAATTCCACAATACTGAAACGCAATATGAAACGCATTTCGGTGTGTTTTGGGAAATCATCAAGTCGTATGTCACCACTAAGCGTGCTGCGCCTGTGCCACCATCAACTTTGCCGATTAAATCGCTAACATTTGAAGAAATTCGCGCCGTACGCGATAACAGTGCAGTTAAGTTAGGGCACTCTTCTGTGCTAATGAAAGTAAACGAGCAGGTTATTTTGCTCGATCCTGTCTTTAGTGAACGTGTTTCGCCTGTGCAGTGGGCTGGGCCAAAGCGCTTTCATCAGCCACCAATCAAACTTGCTGATATTGAGCAGGTTGATGTCGTGGTCATTAGCCATGATCATTATGATCATTTAGATAAAGGCGCGATAAAGCAGCTTAAAGAAAAAGTAGGTCAGTTTGTTGTGCCACTACGCGTGGGTGACTATTTGCGTGAATGGGGCGTAGCAGAAGATAAAATTACCGAACTTGAATGGTGGCAGAAAACGCAGGTTAATGGCGTAGAATATATTGCGACCCCAACACAGCACTTTTCAGGTCGTGGTTTAATGGACCGTGATTTGACGCTTTGGGCAAGTTGGGTGATCAGAACGTCTGATATTAATGTCTACTTTAGCGGTGATAGTGGTTACTTTAGTGGCTTTGCTGAAATTGGAGAGAAATACGGGCCATTTGACTTAACCTTTGTTGAAACTGGTGCTTACAACAAGCTTTGGTCGGAAATTCATATGCTGCCAGAAGAAAGTATGCAGGCGCATATTGATCTGAAAGGTAAGGTGATGATGCCGATTCACAATGCCACCTTTGACTTGGCGCTACATGACTGGGACGAACCACTTGAGCGTGTTACCCAGTTGTCAGAGTCGAATCAGGTAACGCTTGCAACGCCGATTTTTGGTGAGTTTTTTGATTTAGCTAATCCACAAGCAAACAACCGCTGGTGGCGAGAATTGTAGCGGAGCATTAAATCAGCCAGCATAATTTATTATGTTTGGTGTTATTTGCACACGTCTAGTCAGTGATAGAATAGTTTGTCTAACAAAAGACTAGCAGCGAGCTAGTGAATAAACGTCGAAACTATTTAAAGTATTGAAAGTGAAAGTATTAACGCGGGCAAAGCAAGTTCATGGCAAAGTTTGAAAATACCGAATTTGAGTACATTGTTGACTCAAAAACCATTGCAACCTTTTTGAAAAAGCACTTTGGTGGTAAACGCAGTGCTGCTATGCCATCTGTTGCTTTGCCTGTCGCTAAGTTCTCTTTTGATGATGTGCTCGCTGCACCAGATAACACTGGCGTTAAGCTTGGTCATTCATCGCTGTTATTGAAAGTTAACGGGCAAGTGATCTTGGTTGACCCTGTGTTCAGTGAGCGAGCATCACCTGTACAATGGGCAGGGCCGAAGCGTTTTCATGAGTCACCAATTGAATTAGCTGACATTCCGTACGTTGATATCGTACTGATCAGCCATAATCATTACGATCATCTCGATAAAGGCTCCATTGCTCAACTTAAAAATAAAACTGAACAATTTATTACTACGCTAAAAGTTGGTGATCAACTTGTTAAGTGGGGTGTAGATGCCAGCAAAATTATTGAGCTTGATTGGTGGCAGTCAGTCAATGCTAAAGGCATTGAATTTGTTGCCGCGCCTACGCAACACTTTTCAGGTCGAAGTTTATTTGATCGTGACCAGTCGTTTTGGGCAAGCTTTGTCATTCGCACACCAGAAACTAACGTATTTTTTAGTGGCGATAGCGGCTACTTCTCTGGCTTTAAAGAAATTGGCAAAAAGTATGGCCCGTTCGATTTAACCTTTGTTGAAACCGGCGCTTATAACGAAGCGTGGCAAGGGGTACATATGATCCCTGAGGAAAGCCTGAAAACGCATTTGGATCTAAAAGGCAAGGTGATGATGCCAATTCACAATGCCACTTTTGATTTAGCGCTTCACGACTGGGATGAACCGTTAGAGCGCATCACCAAGCTTGCTGAACAAAACGATGTTGAGCTTTCGACTCCTGTTTTTGGTGAATTTTTTGCGCTAAATTATTCGAAAGGTAATGGTACAGGTAGCGACACAGATAGCGCGATATCAAGTGAGCGCTGGTGGCGCTCGCTAAAATAGCCAAAGGCGCGTTAAACGGCTATGAGTGACACTTCAATGAGTTGCCTTTCTCTTCTAGCGCTTTTGCCTGCTCTTTAATGTCTACATCACTTAGGAACTTAAAAAAGCCATCTTGTCGATCGGTTTGCAGGTAAACATCGACCAATAGATCCCGTTTAGGCATGGGCTCAGGTAAGCAAAAGTCGGTTAACCCTAAACCAAATGACCCTGTACCTTTGCCACCGTTAGCTTTGTGAGCTGCGATTTGTTGTTGAAAGCCTCGAAATAATTGCGCATCTTCGGCGGTGAGCGACAATGAAGTAACAACCTCTGTTGGCTTTAACTTGCCAAACAGTTCATACGCCGCTTTATTTTGGTTATCAACGACCACTTCAAATACCTTATCGATATTGATTGATTGGTCTTTGCTCTGATCTTCACTTTGGTATCGGAAGGTAATAGTCGCAGCCCCTTTTTTTACTTCGACTGCCTGATCGGTTTTTATTGCGACACTAATTTGCGCTGGATCCATCGTCATTGGGTCCATTTGACTCATTTTGTACATGCCAATAAAAGACATCGATGAGCATGCGACTAAGTTTGTCAGTAAACAACAAACCAACAAGCCTTTAAGTAATGATTTCTTCATATCCATTGCTAGTAACTTCATTCCTTTTTTAAAACTAAAGCTAAGACTAAACCTCAACTAACGAGGAAAAGTGAATGTATTTTGAACACTTCTTCCGACCTTTACCTGCACTTTAAGTTCCCCAATACGCCCAATTTAGGCTTGCTTAAGTCGTTATAGCTTGCTGTACACTTTTGTGACGATATTTTGAAAACGGTAAGAAAAACGTCACCTTACTGTAATTTAATAAAGCTGAAACATTAGCGAAACACAACCGTCACATTTCAAACTTAAAATTCTTACCATCTATTTTTATAGCTTTATTCGTTAGTCGTGTGCTTCACCGCGCAACTAACGCATTTTATTAAATACTCTAAGGTTTACTCTTATGAAATTGTCAAAACTGGCGCAAGCTGGGTTGTTTGTAGGCATGGCAAGTATGGCTTCATCTGCGCTTGCTGCTCAATCTGAGCAGCTAGATCAAGCAGTGAAAGCTGGCCAAGAAATCAACCAATCTGCCGGCAAGTCACAACAAAAAATCGATAAAATTGCCGATCAAATTCAAAGCAAGCTTCAACAGTTTAAAGCGGTTAACAAAGAAATTGATGGTTTAAACGTTTATAACGGTCAAATGCAAAAGCAAATTGATAACCAGCTAACGGAATTAGCAGACTTAGCAAGCTCAATGGAGCAAGTAAGCATTATTGAGCGTCAAATTTCGCCATTAATGGCGCGCATGATTGACACCCTCGAAGCCTTTATTTCATTAGATGTACCTTTCCTAGCAGAAGAGCGTAGCACGCGTGTTGCCAACCTTAAGGCAATGATGGAGCGCGCTGATATTTCTGCTTCTGAAAAGTTCCGCCGAGTGATGGAAGCTTACCAAGTAGAAGTTGATTACGGTCGCACTATCGAAGCGTACAGCGATTTACTTGAGCTAGACGGTAAAGAAATGGATGTTGACTTCCTACGCATTGGCCGTGTTGCTTACATCTATCAAACACGCGATGGTTCACGTATGGGGGCTTGGAACACTGACAGCAATAGCTGGGACGATTTAGACGCTGGCTACCGCACAGATATCAACAAAGCCTTACGTATTGCCCGCAAACAATTAGCACCGGACCTAGTGGTTGTTCCGGTTAACGTGAACAAGTAATTGGAGTTATTTTTACCGTGAACATGAAATCTTTAAATCGTGTTAAACAGCACGTTTCAACTTTCTTGGCAGCAGTAACCCTAACTTCTGCTGCTTTTGCTGCTAACGCTCAAGAAGCTACTAGCTTAGATCAATTACTTGAACAATTAGCGCAAGGTAAAGTTGCTCAAACTCAGCAAAACAAACAGCGTGAAGCTGATTTTATGGCGCGTAAGTCTGAGCAAGACCAGTTACTAGCAAATGCGACTAACGAGCGTGACAACCAAATCAAATTAAGTACTGAGTTAGAAGCTAGCTTCCAAAATAATGAAATTGAGTTAGCCAACCGTCAAGAAGCATTGAACAAGCGTTTAGGTGAATTAAAAGAGCTATTTGGTGTACTCCAGCAAGTGGCTGGCGATACCAAAAGCAAGTTCCAAAACTCAGTTATTTCAGCACAGATCCCTGGCCGTGAAGCTTTCTTAGATGAGTTTGCTCAATCAATGGGCTCTTCGTCAAAGCTTGCGTCAATCGAAGAAATTGAAAAGATCTGGTTCGAATTACAACGTGAAATGACGGAAAGTGCGAAAGTAGTGCGTTTCGATCGCGAAGTAGTGTTAGCTGATGGTTCAAAACAAACTGCAACTGTGACGCGTATTGGTAACTTCAACTTAGTGGCGAACAACAAGTACCTAGAATTTATCAGCGAGACAGGCAGTGTTGCTGAGTTAATTCGTCAGCCTTCTGGTCGTTACTTGGGTACTGCGGCTGATATGACTGCAGCTAATCCCTCACAAGGCACGCAACAAGTAGCATTTGCGTTAGACCCAACTGGTGGTTCAATTTTAAGCTTGTTAGTACAGGCACCTGATACGCAAGAGCGCGTTGACCAGGGTGGCCCTGTCGGCTACGTGATTTTAGCGATTGGTGCAATTGGTTTACTGATTGCACTTGAGCGTTTCATCGCATTATTCCTAGTGGGTAATAAAGTAAACCGACAACTTAAAACGGCAACACCTTCTAATGATAACCCGTTAGGCCGTGTACTAATGGCAAAAGAAGAGTACAAAGACGTTGACGTTGAAACCTTAGAGCTAAAACTTTCTGAGCGCATTCTAAAAGAAGTGCCTCAGCTTACCTCACGCTTAACCATGATCAAGATCATCTCAGTAGTCGCACCGCTTATCGGTCTACTAGGTACCGTAACCGGTATGATCAATACCTTCCAAGCAATTACTTTGTTTGGTACCGGTGACCCGAAACTCATGGCCGGTGGTATCTCACAAGCACTTGTGACTACAGTTCTTGGCTTAGTTGTGGCGATTCCTATGGTGTTTATCTCTACCATTTTAACCACACGTAGCCGTGGCATTATCAATATTCTACAGCAGCAAAGTGCTGGCATTGTTGCTGAGCGCGCAGAGAAAGGAGCGTAAACATGATTATATTCATCGAAATGATGAATAGTATCAGCGCGTTTCTAGATACCGGTGGTCAGGTACTGACCGTGATCGCCGGCGTTATCTGCCTTATGTGGTTACTGATTTTCGAACGTTTGTTTTTTTTCTTAAAAACGTACAACGGCATTAAAAAATCAGTTATTGCCAACTGGCAAGCAAGAGCCGATAAAAGCTCTTGGAATGCTGAGCAAATTCGTATTGCGCAAGTATCGCGCTTAACGGAAATGCTTAATCAGAATGTTGCCTTGATTCAGAGCCTAGTCGTGCTATGCCCACTGCTAGGTCTACTGGGAACCGTAACGGGTATGATTCAAGTATTCGACGTAATGGCAATTTCTGGTAGCGGCAATGCGCGCTCAATGGCGTCTGGGGTATCTCGCGCCACTATTCCAACCATGGCTGGTATGGTCGGTTCATTATCGGGTGTTTTTGTGGTGACTTGGTTGCAACGCAAAACCAAACGCAGAACTGAACAATTAGAAGATTCACTTGTGCTTCAGCATTAAGCTGGAGCCAAAATAAGGGTTAGAACTATGCGTTCTCAATTAGCAAAAGTTTTACAAGAACAGGAAGAACAAGAAGAAATTAATATGACGCCGATGCTAGACGTTGTATTTATTCTACTTATTTTCTTCATCGTTACCGCCTCATTCGTCAAAGAAGCGGGTATTGAAGTTAACCGTCCAGAAGCTGCGACAGCAGTGAAAAAAGAGCGCGCTAACATTCTTGTTGCGATTAGTGACAAGGGCGAAATTTGGATCAACAAACGTCGTGTTGATGTGCGTGCCGTACAAGCGAACATTGAACGCTTAAAAGCAGAAAACCCGCAAGGGACAGTGGTCATTCAAGCTGATAAAAAAGCGACCACGGATGTGCTGATCAAAGTAATGGACTCTGCTCGCGCCGCTGGTGTGTTTGATGTATCAATTGCTGCTCAAGAGGCATAATCGATGAGCACTAGTGTAACGTCAAATAGCAGCGCTACAAACTCATTAGCACCAAGCGCTTTACCACGTTACGGCATCGCGTTAGCGCTTGCTGTTAGCGTGACCTTTGTTTTGCTTTGGGGTATGCAAACCTTGATCACTGGTGGTAAAGACGCGTTAACTGAGCCGCCACGTGGTAACGTGCTCGACTTTATTCGTTTAAAGAAAGAAGAAACGGTACAAAAGAAAGAGCGTAAACCACAAAAGCCACCTAGGCCGCAAACCCCACCGCCACCAATGCAGCAACCACAAATGCAACAGGCAAACCCGAACGCAGATGCAATCAGCACAGCGTTTACCGCCGATGTGAGTGCAGATACTGGCCTAGCAGGTGGTTTGAGCTTAGACAACGGTGATGGCGATTACTTACCGATTGTAAAAGTGGCGCCAATTTACCCTCGTCGTGCGCAGTCTCGTGGTATTGAAGGTTACGTGATTGTTGAATTTACCGTAACCACGAATGGTTCAGTACGCGACCCGAAAGTTGTCGAAGCGCAGCCAGCAGATATCTTCAACCGCGCGGCAGTCGACGCAGCCTTGAAGTTTAAGTACAAACCTCGTGTTGTTGACGGTACTGCGGTAGAAGTGGCTGGCGTACAAAACAAAATTACATTCCAAATTGACGGATAGGAGCAGCTCATGAAAAAATCAAAGCTAATCATGTCCTTAGTAGCAGCTGGTGTACTTTATGGCTCACCAATTGTGAGTGGTGACTTTTTAGGTGGCGTTGTAAAGGCGGCTGAAGCATCACCTGCCAAGCGCGCTTCTAAGAAAGTACCAGCGATGCGAAATCGCGTATACACCCAACTAGCCCGTGCTCAGCAATTGGCTGACGGTGGTGATAAAGCGGCTGGTTTTGGTGTATTGGACGATGTAAAAGAGCGCATTAACCAGCTTAACAGCTATGAAAAAGCCATGATGTGGAACTTCTATGGCTTTATGCATTACGGTAATGACGACATCGCCAATGCGATCACCAGTTTCGAAAATGTTATCGCTGAAGAAGCCATCCCAGAGTCGCTTTACCTTTCAACCGTTTACTCGCTTGCTCAATTAGCAATGCAGCAACAAGACTATGGTAAGGCACTTGGCTTCTTACAACAGTGGCGCGCCAATACCGATAAGGAAATGCAATCTGGCCAGCATATTTTGTTCGCTCAGGTCTATTACCAAGACAAAAAGTATGCGGACGCACTTAACCATATCAATGCCGCCATTGATATGGTGAAAGCGAAAGACGAAACGCCAAAAGAAAACTGGTTAATTCTGCAACGTGCAGCTTACTACGAGCTTAAGCAGCCTGAAAAGGTGACTGAAGTGATGGAAGAGCTAGTGCGTTTATACCAAAAGCCACAGTACTGGATCCAATTAGCGGGCATGTACGGTGAAATTGGTGAAGAGAAGAAACAACTTGGTGCGATGGAAACCGCATGGCAGGCAGGCTATATCAGTAAATCTAGCGATATTATCATGCTCGCCCAATTGTATTTGTTCAATCAGCTACCGTACAAAGCGGCAAAACTGTTGGATGACTCGATTGCTAAAGGGATTGTTATTGCCGATGAAAAACGCATTCAGCTAATGGCACAAGCCTATGTGATGGCCAAGGAAGACGACAAAGCAATTCCGGCCTTGATCAAAGGCGCTGAAATTGCTGAAAACGGCAAGTTTGATGAGCAATTAGCACAAGCCTACTTAAACACAGAAAAGTGGCAGCAGTCGATTGATTCCGCCAAAGTCGCCTTAAAACGCGGTGATTTGGATAACGAAGGCAATATGCATTTAGCACTAGGCATGGCGAACTTTAACTTAGGCAATTTTGACGAAGCAATCGCTGCTTTCGCCGATGCTCAAGCCTTTAAAGACGTTGCCAAAACAGCTAAGCAGTGGACTAAGTACGTTGAAAAAGAGCGTGACTATCAACAGCGCTTGGCAATGAACTAGCGCCATTATCTAGTGAAATTTAGCCAAATACACTCAATAAGTATGCCCTTACTAAGTTAAATTAAGGGGCTAACTACTCAAAGATAAAACAAAAGCCGCACTTGCGGCTTTTTTAATATTTATGGCTTTTTTAATATTTATGGCTTTTCAAATTTAAATGTAAGTGGTTTAGAGCAGCCTTATTTAAGTTAAAAGGGGGCACGCTATACCAAAGAGAACTTATAGAAAGTTTCGAGAGTTCGATACGTCTCAATTAGAAGCACATATTTAAGGAGTTAGACTTCAGCACTTAAACACCTAGCGCTTCTCAATCATCCACCCACTAAAACGGCTAACTAGATAGTTAGTTCACTGCCTGTTTGACTAGCTTTTGGTTTAAACCTACCTAGGTATTCTTTTTGAGTACCTTGTCGCCCCAGCGTGACTAGCAAATTACCATTTTTTGTTTTGATTCTCAAAAGGCTACTTTATGTAATTTTCTTTTAAAAAATCTCATGAAAGTAAATTTTTGTGGATATATTCTACGAAAACATATCGCTATTACTGACTGTAAGCGTTGTCATGGATATTTTTGAAATTCATCTACTTATTTCAAGGTATTGAAATATGGGGGTTTTAACATCAATTTATGTTTTTATGAAAGTATATTACGAAAAATTAAGGGTTGACATGTCAAAAACACCTTTTTATGAAATTAAATTACAAAATAAATTTACATTAGAGTAAAGAGTCTATATACTAGCCAGCAGTTGAGTAGAGATACTCGTTAATCATTAAAAGCGTTATATGAGGTGTGCCATGAGATCATTATTTGTTGCTGCGTTAACTTTAGCTGTTTCTTTCACGGCGTCAGCAAAAGTCAATCAAGTTGAATTTAGAGCGTTAGATCAAACTGCTGAAACACAGCTTTGTATGGCCGCTGCGCAAGGTGGTATCGCTGAAGCGAAAGCAGTAGCACGCTCACTTGGCATGAAGTACAGCGAAGTAAAACGCAAAACCTACTGTAACGAAACATCATTAAGCCGCTTCGCTGCAAAATATGACGCGCAGGCAGCATTGTCAGTAAAAGATGTCGTTTTCAAATTTGTTGCTGCAGACAAAGCACTTGCCTCACAAATCTGTCGTGATGCAGTGGTTAATGGCTTAGATGCAGCACAAGCACAATACAAGAACATTGATGCTATCTACTGTAATGGCGAAATCATTAGTCGTTTTGTTCGTAAGCACAAAAGCTAGAACACAGCGTTTCTAAAACCCAATTGCTATTTTAAGCTCTCCCCCAAGCTGAGCTTTCTTTTGGCCCCGCACCTAGTGTGGGGCTTTTTTTATTCCCAGAAACTTGTCGACAGTTAAATGACGAGAAATAGCAAGGTCGAGCTTTTTGCTCTCCTCTCCTCCCAAGCAAATTGAGCTTTTTTTATTCTCAGAAACTTGTCGACAGTTAAAGTACGTGACATTGTAAGATAGAGCTTTAGCTCTCCTCTATCCCCTGCAAATTGAGCTTTTCTTAGGCTCTGCACATGGTGTGGGGCTTTTTTTATTCTTAGTGATCTGTCCTAGACAATATTGACAGTTAAAGTGCGTGGCAGCGCTTTTTGTTCTCCTCTACCGATAGATAACTAAGCTACCTTTGTGCCTTTCACGCAGTGACGTTTTTTGTCCTACAAGGTTTATCGGTAGGGGCGAGAAAGACGAACGATATAAACTAAACATGAAATGGAAAGGGGTGAATGTTAAATTGCTTGCTCTTATCCTGCGGTGATTTATGGCTAGCTGTAATTCAGCTTCTAGGTATTGTTCCTCTTATTTGCTCGAAAAGCGTGAGTAAAACGTGCAAGCGAGAAGTGTTTAGCAAAGCACCTGCTGTGAAGAGTATTTATTCGGTGTGTGTTTAACCTTTAGGCATAAAATCTGGTCTACCAGTGACGTTAATTTAGGCAAAAAAAAAGAGTAAAAAAATATGATGTTTTTATGAAAAAAACATTGCAAAAGCAGAGGCCAATATTTTTCGGGGGTCTCCTTTGTTATCCACAGAAAATGTGGAAAGTTGAATAACCTTATTATCTGTGGATAAGTTTGTTACTAACATTCGCTACGATAGGTAATTTCAAGACTAGCAAACAAAGCATGTAAAAATGATCAGTATGGTGGCGATCAAAGAATCAAATTGATGGAATTTTGGATCTTTATGAGGAAGTGCTGCGTAGTGGGTAATTTGAGCAATAGTGACGTTTTTTGTACTATTGCTCCTAGCCCTTTATTCTTCTGGGGTTTCGCCTGAAAAGTGTTCGGGCATTATACGTACGGTTTTGATCATGTTGTCGCTTACGTCAACGATCTCTACCGGATAGCCGGCGATCCTAACACTTAGTTTAGCTTGTGGAATATCTTCCAAATACTCAATAATTAAGCCATTAAGCGTTTTCGGTCCGTCTGTGGGTAAATGCCATGACATTTCCTTATTAATGTCTCGAATAGAGGCACTTCCATCAATTAAGTAGGAGCCATCAGGCTGGTGATGAACTTCTTCTGATGGTGCAGGAGCAGCTGTTGTTGTAAAGTCGCCAACAATCTCTTCTAGGATGTCCTCAAGCGTGACTAAACCTTGAATGTCGCCGTACTCGTCAACAACTAAGCCCAAACGTTCTTTCGCGTGTTGGAACTTAAGTAGTTGAACATTGAGCGGGGTACCCTCAGGGATAAAATACAATTCACGTACAGCGCGCAGCAGTGTCGCTTTGGTAAATTGGTTTTTTGATAATAAACGCAGCGCATCACGCATATGTACGTAGCCAACAACATCATCGATATTGTCACGATACAAGAGTACACGGGTGTGGTTTGATTGCGTTAACTGCTTTTGAATTTTCTTCCAGTCTTCGTTGATATCAATGCCCACTAACTCGTTACGCGGGATCATAATATCTTCAACCGTAACTTTCTCTAGGTCGAGAATGCTCACCAGCATGTTTTGATCGCGCTCTGGTAGCAAGGCACTTGACTCGTTAACGACGGTTTTTAATTCTTCGGTGCTTAAGCTGTGCTGTTCTCGCTGTTCTGAGCTTATTCTCAGCAATGCCAAAAAGCCGTTCGTTATCCAATTAACCGCGATAACAAAAGGGAACAGCACTTTTAACAATAAAGTCAGAATAACTGAGCTTGGGAATGCCACTTTTTCGGGGTACAGGGCAGCTAGCGTTTTCGGTGTTACTTCGGCAAAAACCAGAATAACTAAGGTTAATGCCAGACCTGCGTAAAAAATACCTGCGTCGCCAAAAAAGCGAGCAAAAATAACCCCTGAAACTAGCGATGCAAATACATTAACTAAGTTGTTGCCGATGAGAATAAGCCCGATCAATCGATCCGGTTTTTCGAGCAGTTTACTTACTCTTTTCGCACCTTTGTGTTTTTGTTTTTCAAGGTGCCTAAGACGGTACCTATTGAGTGACATCATGCCTGTTTCTGAGCCAGAAAAATAGGCAGAGATAAATATGAGCACACCTAAAATAATAAACAGTGTACTAGTCGAAATGTTGTCCAAAAAGGGGGATCCTATGTTGCCAAACAGATTGATTTTAGCGCGAAAACTAAAATCAGATATCCGTTATACCTTAAAATTTATGGCGAACAAACAGATATCTTCACTTGTGTAATAAAAACTAACTCAACAGGAATTCTTTCACAAAGCGGCTGCCAAAGTATGACAAGGTAAGTAATGCTGTTGCCACTAGTGTCAGCGTTAGTACGCGATGGCCACGCCAACCGTTTTTAAAGTGCCCCCAAAGTATAATGCTATAAATCAATAAGGCGAGTAACGACAACACGGTTTTGTGTGCATTATCGGTGTTAAATAAACCGTCTAAGAAGATAAAGCCTGTTAAGTTTGTAGCTGCTAGCGCTATCGTACCGACCGCTAGAATGGTAAATAACTGACGCTCTACCAACATAAGTGGTGGCAAGTGGTTCACTGCCGCCAAGTTTTTAGATTTCAGCTTCATATTGATATAGGCAACTTGAAAGCCGTACAAGCAAGCGATTATCAATACGCAGTAGGCGATAAGCGATAATGTGATATGGCTAAGTACAGTCGCTTGGGTCACTGCTAAAGGGATATGTGCTACATCGGGTAAGAAAAAGCTGATAAACAGCCAAATGCTAGCAAATCCATAAGCAGCAGGCTGTAGCAGATTTAACTGATACTTCACTGCGGTGGCGGTGATTAACATAGTGATCACCACGCTAACCAGCGTTACCACGTTAGGCAAATTGAAGTTAATTGCCCCGTCAACAAACAAAGCGTTAGTCGTTAACAAGGTATGAGGCACGATCGCAATACATGCAAGCAATAGCACGACTAAGTGGTTTGGTCCTTTGCTATCAAATAACTTAGATAAAATGGAAGCCGTTGCGAATAAATAACAGAACGCCGCAATTAAAGTGCTAATGTCAATAAAGTCCACTACTCATCCTAGTGTGTTGGTGTTGAATGACAATGAGTTGTCTACTAAAAAATCAGCGTCAGTTTATCAGATTGATGACCTAACGCCATGTTTGTCTTTAATTAATCGATAATTTTGCGGCGCAGTGGCTTTATTGCTGAAACAAACAGAAGTAATGCACAGCCAGCACTTAGCCAAAAAGGTAACAGTTCATGGCTGTGTTGCATCTGTTGATTAACATCAATGCCTAGGTAAGTGACTAATTCATCAAGTAATAAGCCAAAGGCGATGGCTGATACCGAAATGCCTAGTAGGTAGCGAGATAATACGGAAGAGCCCATTTCATTTTTAATGACGCCTAAGGTGGAAATATTGGTGGCAGGGCCTGCCATCATAAACACTAAAGCGGTGCCTGGCGAAATACCCGCCATGATAAATCCCGCCGCAATCGGCGTAGATGCTGTTGCGCAAATATACATAGGAATTGAAATTAAGATCATTAACAACATCGCAGGAATACCGCTGCCATAAGCTGTTAAGAGTTCAGTTGGAATAAAGGTTTTCACTAAAGTGGCGAAGATAAGGCCAACGAGCAGCCACTTGATAATATCGTCAATTAGCTGAGTTAATGCGTAATTAACGCCTTGCAACGTTTTCTGACCCGCACTTTTTTCTGTTGCCTTGTCGTGTGTTGATGAACAGCAGCTAGTTGCTGTTTCAGTGGCATGTACTTCTTCTACTTGTGTTTTGCTACTGCAGCAACTGGCTTTGGCTTGTGTAGAATTGCTGTGAGGCTCAGATACTGGCTTCGCTGTTTTCACCAAAAACCCTGTTGCAATTGCAGAGACAATCGCAGAAACGGGCCTAAATACGGCGAAAAAGGGTCCTAACATGGCATATGAAACGGTTATAGAGTCAACGCCAGTTTCAGGGGTGGCAACTAAAAAGGATGAAGTGGCAGGTGAAGAAGCACCGCTGCGTTTTAATTCGGTTGCAACTGGTATAACACCGCATGAACATAATGGCAGAGGGGCACCCACAAGCGCAGCTTTGACAATCGCGCGATTACCTTGTCCTAAATGTTTGGACAATAATTGGCTAGGTAGCCAAGCTTTCATTAAGCCAGCAATTAATAAGCCCAAAAGCAGCCAAGGGCTGGCATCTAAGGTTAAGGCAATAAAATTTGATACGAGTAAGCTTGCGGTTTCCACTTTCGCCCCAATATTGTTGCTAACGTCCGCCAGCGTATCATAAATGGTTTTACATACGCTATTTTCCGCAAAACAAGTAGGGAATTATTTTAATTGCCTGTTTAACGCGTATAATGGCGGCAGATTTTTTCACCTAATTCACTTGTTGAGACTTCCATGTTTGAGAATCTTTCCGATCGTTTAACCAAAACGCTTAAAAACATCAGTGGTCGCGGTCGCCTGACCGAAGATAATATTAAAGACACCTTGCGCGAAGTGCGCATGGCGCTACTAGAAGCTGATGTTGCTTTACCTGTTATCCGTGATTTTATTAAAAAAGTGAAAGAGCGTGCGGTTGGTCAGGAAGTATCAAAAAGTCTAACGCCGGGTCAGGTCTTCGTTAAGATTGTTCGCACAGAGCTCGAAGCTGCGATGGGTGAAGTGAACGAAGCGCTTGATTTAAAAGCAGCGCCACCAGCAGTGGTTTTAATGGCAGGTTTGCAAGGTGCAGGTAAAACCACCTCAGTTGCTAAGCTGTCAAAATTCTTAAAAGAGCGTGAAAAGAAAAAAGTACTTGTTGTTAGTGCTGACGTATATCGACCTGCGGCAATTAAGCAGCTTGAAACACTTGCTAGCGAAGTTGGCGTTGAATTCTTCCCCAGTGATATTAAACAAAAGCCGATTGATATTGCCAACGCAGCGATTGATCATGCTAAACGCCAGTTTTTTGATGTACTGATTGTCGATACCGCGGGTCGCTTGCATGTTGATGAAGACATGATGGGGGAGATTCAGGAATTACACGCCGCTATCAAGCCAGTTGAAACTTTATTCACTGTCGATGCGATGACAGGTCAAGATGCGGCAAATACCGCTAAAGCATTTAACGATGCCTTGCCACTAACCGGTGTGGTATTAACCAAAACCGATGGTGATGCGCGTGGTGGTGCGGCGCTATCAATTCGCCACATTACTGGCAAGCCAATTAAATTTATTGGTGTTGGTGAGAAAACCGATGCATTAGAGCCTTTCCACCCAGATCGTATTGCCTCACGTATTTTGGGTATGGGTGACGTATTGTCACTTATCGAAGAAGTAGAGCAAAAAGTCGATAAGAAAAAAGCCGAGAAGCTTGCCAAGAAAGTTAAATCAGGCAAAGGCTTTGACTTAGAAGACTTCCGAGAGCAGCTAGTGCAAATGAAAAACATGGGCGGCATGATGGGCTTGATGGACAAGCTGCCGGGCATGGGCAATTTATCTGAGCAAGTAAAAGGCCAGATGGATGACAAAATTACCGTGCAAATGGAAGCCATTATTAACTCGATGACGCCAGCAGAGCGCGCTCGCCCTGATATCATCAAAGGCTCTCGTAAGCGCCGTATTGCTGCCGGCTCTGGCACGCAAATTCAAGACGTTAATAAGCTACTAAAACAATTTACCCAAATGCAGAAAATGATGAAGAAGATGTCAGGTAAAGGCGGCATGCAGAAAATGATGCGCGGTATGAAAGGTATGATGCCACCGGGTATGGGCGGTGGCGGCTTTGGCGGCGGTATGTTTGGTCGTTAATTCTCAAAGCACTACAACTGCTGAAATGAAAGCCTAATTGTTATATGCAATTAGGCTTTTTGTTTTAGGCTTCACAATTTTTACTTCGTTTTCTTTTGGCTAACTGTTTTGCGAGCTATATTTTAAAGTGATAGTTAAGCTGAACAGCTAAGAAGAAGAGTTTAAAAGGAAATCGCGTGCTATCAGAAAAGCGTGCAAGTATTACCACCTTCAATCAGTAAGTTACGGCACTTTCATCAACATCTAGAGCAACAAGCAAATGGTAGAAAAAGAAATCATTAGTCAGGCAGAGCTCGATAAGCTGCTTCATATCAATCACTTTATTGAGCAGGAAAAAGATAATTCACTGATCAGTGAAATCAAGCACGCTATTCTTGATTCAGGTAAGTTAGAGCTTGAGCAGTGGCAGGCACTGCGGGAGCAAATTAGAGAGATAGAAGAATTAATCCCTCACATTGATTTACTGATCAAACTAAAAAAAGAGTCTGATAGTCAATAATCACCACAAACTTTGGTTGATTCAGCTTTTTATTCATGAAGTTTTTGTTCATGAAATAGCTTTCATCGAAAACTGGAATAACCATCAAATACTTGGTTAACAACTAATAACACTGCCAAAGCCAGCATTCACTTGCAATATCACCAGAAAAGCGTAGAATACGCGAGCTTTTCTGTCTGCCTGAAATATTGGTTGTACAGAAAGTGTCTGGAAAATTCGTTTAACATTAAATATATAGAGGACGGTATGGTTACCATTCGTTTAGCTCGTGGTGGCGCGAAGAAGCGTCCATTCTATCAGGTTGTTGTTGCAGATAGCCGTAACTCTCGCGATGGTCGTTTCATCGAGAAAGTAGGTTTCTTCAACCCAACAGCACAAGGTCAAGCTGAAAAATTACGCTTAGACCTAGATCGTATCAACCACTGGGTTGGTCAAGGTGCTGGTCTATCTGATCGTGTGGCTAAGTTAGTTAAAGACGCTCAAGCAGCTGCTTAATTAAGTTAGTAAGTTTTAGGATGTATTGGTGAGTGATATGAGTGAAAAAATCCTCCTGGGTAAAGTAGGCGCAGTTTACGGTATCAAGGGCTGGGTAAAAGTTCACAGCTTTACTGAAGATCCTCAAGCTATTTTTGACTATTCACCTTGGTCATTAAAATTAGGTGGTAAAGAACAATCAGCGGAAATTGTTGATTGGCGCAAACATAATAACGGCTTAATTGCCAAGCTAGCAGATGTGGAAGATCGCGACCAAGCTCAAAGCTTAGTACATTCTGAAATATTTGTTGATGAATCACTATTACCAGAGTTGCCGGAAGGTGAGTTTTACTGGCGTGATTTAATTGGTATGAGTGTCGTGACCGACAAAGGTTATAACCTAGGCGAAGTCACCGATATTATGGAAACTGGCGCTAACGACGTACTGGTTGTTAAAGCGAACCGCAACGACGGCTTCGGGAAAAAAGAGCGGTTAATTCCGTATATTTTTGACCAAGTCATTGTCTCGGTAAGCAATGAAACGAAACAAATTTGTGTTGACTGGGACCCAGGTTTTTAAACTGTGACAAGCAGCAAAATGTGGATTGGGGTGATTAGCCTTTTTCCAGAAATGTTTGATGCCATAACACAGTATGGGGTGACAGGCCGAGCGATTCGTAAAGGCTTAATTGAATTTCATTCTTGGAATCCAAGAGACTTTACCCATGATAAGCATCGCACTGTGGACGACCGACCTTATGGCGGCGGACCGGGCATGTTAATGATGGTGCAACCGCTGCGCGATGCGATACATACTGCCAAAGCGAAAGCTCAAGCAGATGGCCGTAACGCCAAGGTGATTTACTTATCACCGCAAGGCCGGAAACTAGACCAAGTTGGCGTGAGTGAATTAGCACAAGACGACTGCCTGATTTTTGTGGCAGGACGTTACGAAGGAATTGACGAGCGGATCATCGAGTCAGATATTGACGAAGAGTGGTCAGTGGGCGATTACATTTTAAGTGGCGGTGAACTGCCGGCGATGAATGTAATTGACGCGGTCGCAAGATTTGTTCCCGGCGTGCTAGGGCATGAGCTATCAGCCGAGCAAGACTCGTTTTCTGATGGTTTACTTGATTGCCCACACTATACAAGACCAGAAGTATTAGACGCTGGCTCTGAAAATGAGAAAGCGGTACCTAAGGTGTTGTTAAGTGGTAATCACGAACATATCCGACAGTGGCGACAGTTTCAGTCACTGGAAAGAACTTGGCACAGGCGACCAGAACTTTTAACTGACCTAGCTCTGACGGCAGAACAGACTGAAATGCTGAAGCAAATTAAGCGTGAAGCAACTGACCGTGAATCCTAGGAAGAGGTAATTATGAGTAACATTATTAAAGCTCTTGAACAAGAGCAAATGAAAACTGACTTACCTGCGTTCGCGCAAGGTGACACAGTTGTTGTACAAGTAAAAGTTAAAGAAGGTGATAAAGAGCGTCTTCAAGCATTTGAAGGTGTTGTTATCGCGATTAAAAACCGTGGTTTACATTCAGCTTTCACTGTTCGCAAAATTTCGAACGGTGTAGGCGTTGAGCGTGTATTCCAGACACATAGCCCATTAGTTGACTCTATTGCAGTTAAACGCCGCGGTGATGTTCGTCAATCTAAACTTTACTACTTACGCGAGCGCTCTGGTCGTTCTGCGCGTATCAAAGAGAAGTTGGCGAAGAAGTAACTTTTACTCTAAAAGTATTACTTTTATACCCCAGAAAAAACCCGAGCACTGCTCGGGTTTTTTATTGACAATATTTATTCTCAACTTTATTCACAGCATCATACCTATTCGCTATTCATATACTCAATAGCATTTTCACTCTAAACAACAAGCCAAAACCTCCCCGTTATTTTTGTTTTTTTTCTGTGCTGATTGGCCTGATGTGTCAATTGTGTGGCCTAATCTATCATGTCTCGTAATTTAACTTTCTATTATGGTAATTAAGCAACTATTATAAAAAGTGAACAACAGGAGTGCATTATGGGCATTACAGTTACCCCTACGGGTGAAGCTTGTGGCGCATACATCGGGGGCGTCGATTTAACTCAGCCTTTGAGTGATGAGCAGATTGAAGAAATTCGCCAAGCTTGGGGCGAACACCACGTAATTATTTTCCGTGATCAAAAATTATCAGATGATGACTTAGAGCGTGTATCTGCATCATTTGGTGATCTGGCGATAGATCCCTTTGTTAAGTCGCTGCCAGGTCGTGAGCATATGATTGCTATTCAGCGTGAAGCTGACGAAACCGCAGCAATCTTTGCAGAGATTTGGCATGCAGACTGGACGTTTAAATCGAACCCTCCATTTGCAACTTGCTTGTACAGCATCGAAATACCACCAGTCGGCGGTGATACTTTGTTTGCTAACCAAGTGTTGGCATTAGAGGAAATGCCGGAAGAACTGCGCAGTCGTTTAGAAGGGCAGTTAGCGATTCATTCAGCGAAAATGGGTTACTCGAAAAAAGGTTCTTACGGCGATAAGTACAAGAGCAAGAGTATGGAAGTGGTTGCATCTGATGAAGCATTAGAGCAAGAAACACATCCATTTATCCTTAAACACCCGGTAAGTGGCAAAGAGTCAATATACGGCTCAGCAATCGCCTACATTATTGGTGTTTCAGACATGCCGCAAAAAGAAGCAATGAGCTTGATTATGGAATTACAGCGCTGGCAAGTTCAAGAGCAATTCGTTTATGCTCATAAATGGGAAAGAGACATGTTGGTGATGTGGGATAACCGCAGTGTTTTACATAAAGCGACGGGTGGCTACGAAGGTTACCGCCGCGAATTGCATCGCACAACAATCTCAGAGAAAGACGGTCGTCCATTCTCGTTATCATAATATCAATTAGAAAGAAGAATTAAGGTTACAACAATGACTACACAAGAATTAATTGACGCTCTAATACCAGCTGTTGACAAGTTTGGTGGCTTCCCGTCATCGGTTAAATTTAAAATTGGTGATGCGAGTGTTATTCACGTTCACAACAAAGAAGTAGTTGCTGAAGACAAAGATGCGTCGTGCACAATCACCATGTCACTTGATACCATGAAAGAGATCATGGCTGGTGAAACTGATGCGATGAGCGCGGTAATGGAAGGCGATGTTGAAGTTGAAGGTGATACATCGGTTGCCGTTAGCGTTCAAGGTCTATTTTAATTGATATACGGCGCATTTAGCGCCGTTTGCTTTGCGCTATCAATTTAAGGTTTGAGCGAGTTTAGAAAAGCACGTTACGGTTTTGTTTAGTGCTTTTGTAAACGGGCTCAAACCTTAATATTCGTTGGTAACAAAACGTTCTTTGTTTAATCAGCAACAATTGATGTCTACAGTAAATATTCATCAAATAACACATACTTCCCTCGTTATGCCAAACACTTAAGCTTGATTGGCTTCAATGCATTAATATTTCAGCTTAAACCGCTGACCAACCTGACTAAACACTGAGGTAAACAGAACTGCTATGTCGTGGAAAGATAACAGACGAGCCAATCTGACTATTCAAGCGATTGCCAATATTTTAGAAACGAATGGAATAGACTTAGCACAGTGTTTTGGTGATACAGGGATAGACATCAAACAAATGCTAAATGCAGATGTTGATATCCCTAATCAAACTGAAATTGAAGTTATTGCAAGAGCAGTTGGAGTGCTGCCTAAACAGGCAGGTTATGGGGTAAAAGCTGCACAGGCATTAGATGTCACCAACTTTGGGGTTTTGGGGTTAGCAATATTAACAAGCCCAACCGTGCGCTCTGCTTTAGAGGCGATGGCGAGCTTCTCTGAGGTGTCTATTCTACTCTCTCGGGTGAGTTTTCGAGAAAGCCTTGGCCGCGTTGCCTTTATACTCGATATGGAACATTTGCCTGCGTCGATTCACCGGTTTACCTTTGAGCGTTACTTTTATATGACGCTGCGTTTTCTGCGTGAGATGAGTCCTGATTATGACATGTCTGATTTTGAACTACAGTTACCGTTTTCAGACCCTCATTATGAGCAAGAATTGACTGCAATTTCTGGTTTGAAAGTCAGGGGCAATCAACCCTTTTATGCGTTAATCGCCTCTAAAGAACTACTTGATTTACCCGTTACTAATACCGATCCCATTGCTCATAATCATTTTCTCAGTGAGTGTCAGCGCATTCTTAACGAAACCAACAAATTTGGTGGCTTCGCACAAAAAGTTCGCAATTACATTATACAAGAAAAGAATTTTTCGCCTAAGTTAACTGACGTCGCTCACTCCTTGTTTATCAGTGACCGCACATTAAAAAGACGGTTGCAGGAAGAAAACCATAACTTCAAGGCTGTGGTGATGGACACCAAGATGACGCTGGCAAAGGAGTTACTGCTCGCGGCTTCGTTGCCAGTCAAAGTAGTCGCAACTAGGCTGGATTATTCTGAGTCTGCGAGCTTTTTAAGAGCCTTTAAAAAGTGGTGGGGAGTATCGCCTGCGCAGATGAGGGCGGCACAACCTAAGCCGTTAGTAAAAGATAGCGAACTTCAGCATTAGCCAGTAGTAAGCACCATTAAGCACTTTACTTATTGGTAACCGTTACAAGTAACAACTACAAATATCAATAAATACATAATAAAAGAGAAACACTATGCCCTGTCATATTGCTAGATACAAAAATACAACATCAGGAAAATTCGGTTGGGCCGTTTGGGACAATGGCCTATACGATATTGATGTAGACAGCCCAGATACCCAGTCTTTTTTGCGTGATGGTCGAGAGCTGGCCTTTAAAATGCAAAGTAATTTATCGGAATATCAAGATCAATTGCTCGATGCAGCAGAAATCGAAGTTCTGTCGCCAATTACAAAACCGTGTCGTATTTTATGTCAAGGCTCAAACTATCCCGCTGCTCGCGTTGAAACTGGGATGGATCCACATGCTAAAGACTACAACACACTATTTCATAAATCAGATGCTAGCATTACCGGCCCTGCGTCAGATATTATCAAGCCAAGCCATGTTAAATTGCTTGACTATGAGGTCGAGTTAGCTGTTGTTATTGGCGCTGACATCAAAGAATCAGTAACGGTAACGCGCGACAATATTCATCAGTATGTCGCCGGTGTAGTTATGGTTCACGACGTTACTGCACGTGATATTCAAATCCCTCAAGTACAGTTTTACAAAGGCAAGAGCTATCGAACATTTTGTCCAACAGGACCTTATTTATGTCTGCTTGGCGATGATGAAACGAAATACCTTGATCAACTGAATTTGACGTTAACGGTCAATGGGGAGCTTAAGCAGCAAGATCATAGCAGTAACATGATTTACAAGCCTCATGAAACCCTGACTGAGCTCTCTCAAATAGAAGACTTATCACCCGGGGATATGATTTTTACCGGCTCACCTGGCGGTTGTGCGCTCTCTGTGCCACCTAAAGCGATTGTTAAACTGCTTGGCTTATTGCCTGAAGCGGTTAAATGGAAAGCCTTTGTTGGCAAACAAGCTAAAAACCCTGAGTACCTTAAAGCGGGCGATTATATTGAAGCACGCATTGTCAGTGACGATGGCAAAATTGATTTAGGTACTCAACGCAATACTATTGTTAATCAGTAATTAAGGTCAACAGTGCCTATGTTAACTGGGGGAAAGTTATCGCTTTCCCCTGATGTGATTGTTTTCTCACTACTCTAGGCGTATTAAAAACTTTAACTTCTCTGAGCCTTTAAATTATCACTATCTTGAGTATATCTGTGCATTTGCCGATATCCGAGACTGAGAAATACGGTCGAGGGAAAATAGCCTGCTAGTTCGCTTTTTCAATGTTTGCGTCGCTTGTTTAACTCGTTAGAATGATTAGCAAATCATAATTAAAAAACTACAAGAAAGTGAGCCTAATGAGTTTAACAACACTAGAAACCAATGGTAGCGTTGCGATACTTACCATGAATAATGGTGAGAATCGCCATAACCCAGCATTCGCAGCAGAAATGAAGGCACAATTAAGTGCTGTGCTAGCAAATGAGAACCACAAGGCACTGATCATTAGCTCAAGCGATGAAAAAAGCTGGAGTTTAGGCATTGATACTGACTGGCTAATGCCAGCAATGCAGCAAAAGCAATATGCGCAAATCCAAACGTTTATGTACGATATGGACGAAGTATTTAAAACACTCTTGCTGTTTCCAATCCCTGTTATCGCCGCCATTAATGGTCATGCATTTGGCAATGGCGCAATTTTATCGTGTGCCTGTGACTTTAGATTTATGCGTTCAGATCGTGGATTTTTCTGCTTCCCAGAGGTTGATCTATCAATACCGTTTTTACCCGGCATGATCGCATTTGTGAAAAAGGCCATGCCTTACTATCGCTTTAATGAGATGAAACTGACTGGTCGCCGCGTCGGTGCACCAGAATTGGCTAGCGACCATGTGATTGAGCAAGCCTGTGATGACAATGAAGATTTGCAAGCTAAAGCACTAGCGTTCGCGCAAGGTTTTGATAAAAAACGCGCAATATTTGGCGAGCATAAAAAGCGTCTGCACAAAGAGATTATTGCGGTCATTGACCAAGAAAATAAACCATTGATTGATAACCTACAGTTGATGGTTTAGCACCAGCTTTTAAAAAGGATAATAAAATGAGTATCGAATTTAACTATCAAGGTAAAAACGTTTTTGTTGTTGGTGGTACCAGTGGCATTAACTTAGGGGTTGCCCTTGCTTTTGCACGCTGGGGAGCGAAAATCGCGGTAGCCTCGCGTAAGCAAGAAAAAGTAGATGCAGCGGTGGAGCAACTAAAGGCCTTAGGCGCAGACGCTTTTGGGGTGACTTTTGATGTGCGCAACGCTGATGATGTGAGCGCAGGCTTTGCTCAAGTGGTTGATTTCTTTGGTGGCGACATCGATGTCTTGGTTTCTGGTGCGGCGGGTAACTTCCCGGCACGTGTTAACGACATGTCAGTGAATGCGGTCCGCTCTGTGGTTGAAATTGATCTCATGGGCACCTTTCATGTGATGAAAGCTAGCCATCAATATTTGCGTAAGCCAGGCGCAAGCGTAATCAATATTTCTGCCCCGCAAGCTTTTCTACCCATGATGCATCAAACCCATGTTTGTTCAGCAAAAGCTGGTGTGGATATGGTGACACGCAGCTTAGCAATGGAATGGGGGCAAGATGGCATCCGTATTAACTCAATTGTGCCTGGGCCAATCGCTGGGACAGAAGGGATGGAGCGCTTAACACCAACGCCCGAATTAAAAGCAATGTGTGATAAATCGGTTCCACTCGGCCGTCAAGGAACGCCTGATGATATTGCCAATGCGGCAGGTATGTTAGGCAGTGACCAAGCGGGCTACATTTCAGGTGCTATTTTACCTGTTGATGGCGGTTGGAGTCAGTCTGGTGCTACTTGGTTGATGGCCAACCTATCAGAGATGCTCGATCAGAATGCTAGTTAAGCATTCAGTTATTACCATCGTCTTTTAGCTAAAGGCGATATCCAATAATGGAAACTAGTTATTGTTGTGGCTAGTTTCCATTTTCCACTACCTACTTTTCACTCATTCACTTTTCATTGCTCTCGTTTTTATAATGCTCTCTCTTATTTTGACAAGTTGTCGCTGAGCAAAGTGTGGCAAGACAATCAAAAACAAATCAAAATCAAAAACAGAAAATAATGCCAAGGCCAGCCGCTAACGTTTATATCTGCGTTTGTAAATTAACGTCGCTACTTAAAAGCAATGGCTAATGAATCTGTTGGTTTAGCTTGAAGTGCCAAATCTCGGTAATGTTGCTCGCGAATCTCAATAAATGCCCCATTGGCAACACCTTTCTCTATCACGCGCATGAGTTGATCTAAGTGCGGCATTAATTGTGAACGCCGACTAATTGCAAAATAGTATTTTCGCTTATCCGTAGGTTGGTAAATGGCTGGTTTTACCTGATCGCTAAGCGCTAATATTTTTAGGTTAACTAAGGTGCTGTCGTAATTGTGAATAAAAGTGTCAACGCGATGATTGATAAGCAATTTTATCTTCTGTTCCAAAGAATCTACCTCTACTTTAGCTAGTGATTCATCGTTATCAAATTCATCGAAATAGGCAACTTGAGCGGTGATGGCAATACGTTTAGAAGTTAGGTCCTGGTAATTTGTCAGGGCAGATTTTTCTGGGGCGCGAACAAAAAACGTTGAGGCTAAGATTTGGTAGGGCGGATCGATATAAATAAGGTTTTCTTGCTGTTCAGCAGAGTCCTGCAAACCGACTAATATATCCAGTTCACCGTTTTGCAAAGCGCGTAATCGACGTGAAAACGACAGCGGTTTAATGTCAATCTTCATCATTAAGTTTTCGGCGATATAATTGAGATACTTTGCATGCAGTCCGTCAATAAAGTCCGGTGATACCGCACTGCGAAGCACTAACTTTTCATGAGCAGTCACACTGAAGCAAAAAAGCATTAATGCTGTTACAAGCAAGAATTTATTAACCACTTAGCTTCCCTAAAACAAAGGTTTAGTTTTATACCCTGTGATACGCGTTCTTTTCATGAAAAGGAGAGAAAAGGAGAGTGACGAACGAATAAGCGTATTAAGGTTATTATTATTCCCTATATAGCAAGTTAGTCGAAACTCTCACACTGTCAAATTCAATTGAATTGAAGTTCTCATTTTGTCGTCAGGTAAGCCATTGTTATCCAGTTACAGGCACGCTAAATTTCTTGAGTTGCCAAACATCAAAAAGATTTGGCATTTATACAAAAATATGTAAAAAGTGAGCTAGAAAAATATTAGGTGCTGGATTGCTGTGAGTTTTTACTCACAGGGAACAACCCCTGCTTTATAACTGCGATCAGCCCTTGCACCTGAGTACCAGATATAGCAATTATCAGATTTAAGGCTATTTTGGCCTGGCTGAGCAGCAATGTTCACATTGTCGCTAAAAGAAAACGTCGCCACAACATTTGTACCCGTCACCCCTTGCGCTACCCAATCGTTACTATGGTAACCCGCAAAAACAAATTCTTGGTCTTGGCCTATGTTCTCAATAAGTGAAGGAATCGTTGTCGCTGAAGCTGAAGGTGTGCCGTAAATAAAGTAGCAATCTTGTCCACAAATATTATTGAAAGGGTTGTTAGCTGGTTCATTACCGAAGTAACCGCCACCAGTCACTGGGTCAGTTCTAGCAGGGTTGCGGTCAGCTAGACCTACCACTGCTAGCTGTGCAAAAACTAAATTCGCTTGAGACTCGATTTGCCCTTTTACCGCCATTAACGTGCTGTTACGAGCGTCTGTTTGCAGGTTGATAAATCTTGGAAGTGCAACTGCGGCTAAAATTCCGAGTATCAGAATAACGGCAACAAGTTCTATTAATGTGAAACCACGAAAACGACGATATGAGTATGATTCCATTATTTTTCCTTTCTACAGCTCAGGTGTTACGACAATTCTTCCCTAGAATGATGAGCGTAGCAGATAGCTCGCTTATTCATCAATGACAGGCCTGTAACAAGATGTAGTCCATTCAAAAGGTGTTGGCAGTGTTATCTCTTGCTTTCATTTATTTGAGTTAAAAGGTTCTATTAGTTGGGACGAACATGTTTAGCGAGAATGGCATTAATATGCACCAGTACTCCAGGCTGCTTTCGCCAGCGCCATAATAAATCTCTGGATTGCTTACCTGTGGCGGTGATATCAACGATACGGTCTGGGTAGTCTTGACCAAGCTGAACATCATACATTTGTTGCTCCATATGGGTTAGTTCCCATGGCTTGTGAATGAATGGTGCAGGAATTTCAGATAGCTCAGGTAGCCATTGCTTGATAAAAGTTCCATCAGGATCTTGCTCTTCAGACTGTTTGACTGGGTTATAGACACGAATGGTATTGATCCCCGTAACGCCCGCTTGCATTTGAAATTGGGTGTAGTGAATACCCGGCTCGTAGTCGAGAAAATAACGGGCAAGGTGTTTAACGCCCAAGCGCCAATCAAGCAGTAAATGATGGCATAGAAAGCTAACCAGCATGGCGCGCATACGAAAATTGATATAACCAGTTTGTGCCAAACAACGCATGCAAGCATCAACGAGTGGATAGCCAGTATTACCGTCTTGCCAAGCAGTTAATCGTTGTTTTGCCGTTGCTCCGTTGTTGTAAGGAAAATCGTTATAGCCGGGATTTAGGTGCTCAAACTCTAGCTCAGGCTCGGCTTCAAATTTTTGGATAAAATGGCAATGCCAATGAAGCCGCGATGAAAGTGCCGAAAGTGCTCTGCGCCAGCCTGGTCGTTGCCAATGGCTTAACAAGGTTTGGTAAGTGTGGCGCAGACTAATATTGCCCCATGCTAGGTAAGGTGACAGCCGAGAGCAAGCCTCGCGGCTAGCGCTTGGGCTTGATATTGAATAATGGTAACGCTGGCCGCGTTCGATAAAGAATGACGCTAGTGTCGCCAGCGCCTGTTGTTCACCACCCAGTTGAAAATTATCATCAATTTGTTGCCAACTCTCTGGTGCTTGAAATGTATCAAGCTGACGCAGTGTTGCGTTGGGAATGGTTAGCCAATTGACGCTAGGTAAATCTACGTTGACCAACTGTGCTCGCATGTATTGTTGCCAGCGTTTATCCCAATCAAGCCGGTGGCTTAAGCCGCGAACAACAGCGCCCGCTTGGCACTCTTGCCAGACAACTTGGTTTGCCTGACACCAGTTTTTAACTTGCTTGTCACGGGTAAAGGTGTGATCTAGTCCCGTTTCTTGGTGGCTAAATATATAGCGAAGATTAAATAGCTGGGTTAGTTGATTGAGACACTCAATAGCGTTGCCTTTAAGCACCAGTAAACGAGTATCAACATTTAACTGCGAAAGTGACTGATTGATGCTTTGCCAAGATTGGAAAATAAACCGCCAATGCCGCAATGACATATGCTCATCGGCAAGCATAATATCCTCAACAATATACAGAAGCAGAACAGGCAGTCGAGTTTGTGCGGCAAGTGCCAGAGGAAGATGATCGCTTAGTCGAAGATCTCGCTTTAACCAAACCACGGCAATATCAGTTTGCACATTGCTTAGTTGCGTTTCATTACTCATAAATGTGAATTTCCACCGAATTAAAGCGCCCAAAGGCCTTGATTGGCTAACAGGTCTCCAAACAAGCGGACAACTGAAGTTTGGTACTTTGCCAAGAAACGCTTGTTCACCAAACTTTCGTGCCAAACTTTCTCCACCAATTATTTAACCGCCACAAAATATTTAGCAAAATCTGATTGGAGAAAATAACGGATGATTGGCGATTAGTACGAGTCTTTTATTCTGTGAGATTACCGCGCTACTTAGGTGTTTAAATCATGGCTACTAATTAAGCTAAAACCCTTGATTTTGTTGTATTAGTATCACGTTTGTAACGAAACTATCACAGCTTTGTAGTGATTTTATAACTTGTAAAAAATTGTGAAACTTTATCTGTTTTTACGTCCTCTTATTGGCTGCCTAAGTTAAAAGGTACGACCAATACCTTGTTGGTTACTTAGTTTTTAACAGGGCCGTTTATATAAAAAATAGGAGGGTTAAACATGTTTAATTTGCGCAAGCTTTTAATATCTCAACGTTCAAAGCCGACACTAGCTGTTATCGGTGTATCTGCTGCAGCTATTTTATCTTCAGGCCTAGCTAATGCGGGTGCATGGGTTCCTAAACAAGGGGAAGGGTACAACAAGCTTGCCTACGCTTATTACGAAGCGGATGAATTTAGAGGCGATAACGATAACTTCTCTGAGTTTATTGGTGAAAATACTTCTTTTTATGGTGAATATGGCTTGGGCAACAATTTTGCCGTCTACGGTCAATTACTTTATCAATCGCTTGAGCAAACAGACGCCAATAATGTTAAGCAAACCAATAATGGCTTTGGTGATGCTGAAATTGGTATTCGTTATCAATGGCAAGCAGATCCTTTTGTCCTTTCTACCTCTTTCCTCGCAAAGCTACCTTACTTGTACGATGAAGATGATGATCTCGCCTTAGGTAATGGTCAAGAAGACTATGAGCTAAGAGTCTTATTAGGTAAGAGCTTAAACCAATATGGTTATTTAGGCGCGGAATTTGGCTACCGTTATCGCAGCGGTGCGCCGTCGGATGAATATCGTTATTTGTTGGAATATGGTTTCAGCGTTAACAAAAACCTCTACTTGCGAACTAAGCTTGATGGCGTGCTAAGTGCCGAAAATGCTGATAGCAACGCTAGTGATACGAATGCCAACTTATTGGTTGTACCGGAGTTTGATTCTGGTAAGTGGGAATTGACTGCCGGCTGGACGTTTGATTCAAGCTCAAAAAATAAATGGGGCCTTGAACTTACCTATACCCAAGATATCTATGGCAAAAATACCTTGGAAGGTGACAGCATTCAACTTGGATTAACACGAGTGTTCTAAGCATATGTCGTTAATAGCAATATGTGTCCTAGTTGGGCACTTTATTTTACTGCTGGTGCTATCACTATTTGGTTTGCACCGCCTTTCTATGGTTTTTCGTCGTTATAAATATCGCGATAAAAAGCCCCAAATAACCCAAAAGTTTGACACTTTACCTAGCATCACTGTTCAGATCCCTTTATACAATGAGCGTTTGGTTGCTAAGCGCATCGTTGATGCCGTTGCCGACTTTGACTATCCGCAAGACAAATTGCAAATTCAAATTGTCGATGACTCTAACGACAGTACCAGCGATGTTATCGCCGAGCGTGTTGGTTATCATCAACAGCGCGGTATCAATATAGATCATGTGCAACGTACCAACCGTCAAGGCTATAAAGCGGGCGCGTTAAAAGATGCCATGGAAACCGCAACGGGCGAATTTATTGCTATTTTCGATGCCGACTTTTTACCTGAGCCAGACTTGCTGAAAAACAATATCCATTATTTCTTTGAAGATGATATTGGTATGGTGCAGTTTAGGTGGGAGCACTTAAACAAAGCGAGCAGCGAACTAACCCAAACTCAGGCGATTATGCTCGATGCACACTTCAGTCTTGAGCAGCAAGTGCGCAGCGCCAGTAACAAGCTATTCAACTTTAATGGCACCGCCGGTATTTGGCGAACTAAGGCGATTGTTGATTCCGGCCATTGGAGCGCGGATACGCTAACTGAAGATTTAGATTTAAGCTATCGCGCTCAACTTAAAGGCTGGCGCATGCTGTATTTAAATGATGTTGGCTGTGCGGGTGAAATTCCTGCTGATATCAATGCGTTTAAAAGCCAGCAACACCGTTGGGCAAAAGGTGGTGTCGAGGTGATGCTGAAGATGCTGCCTAAGGTTTGGCGCTCATCATTACCGCTAAAAACGAAAGTAGAAGCGAGTTTTCATCTGTCAAATAATCTCGCTTATCTCATCATGTTGGTAGACACCTTAGTGTTCTTAATCCCGACCTTGTGGATAAGGCAAGCTTATGACCTTTACGATGTGTTATGGCTGGATTTACCATTACTATTCTTAGCTTCGGCTAGCCATTTGATCTATTTGTTCTACGGTCAAGTCGCGCTCGGTCACTCCAAGCTGCGCGCTGCATTGCGCCTACCAAGATTAATGTTGCTTGGTATTCAGCTAGCAACCAATAATGCTAAAGCTGGTTACGAAGCGCTGCGCGGTGAGCGAAGTGAGTTTGTTCGCACTCCTAAAAGTGGTGAATTGGTGGAAGGCGATGAGCAACAAGTCAGTCATACGCCAGCACCTGAAACCAAGGCCGCCAAATCTAGCATACTTTCAGCAAAACTTTATCGAGCAGTAGCGCCGCGTGGTGCACTATTTGAATTTGCTGTTGCTGTTGTTTATGGCTTTGTCTTGATTTGGGCGATTGCCAACGAACATTGGTTTATGGCGCCGTTCTTGTTGTTACTGTTGCTTGGGTTTTTAACAACCTCAATTCACAGTATGCGCAGCTATCAAAAGCATCAGCAAGAGTAACTGCCGTGACTCGCACGATAGCCACTAGTACCATAGCCTCTGACACTTTAACGAAGTTGGCCTGTTCAGGTCCCCACGCGACGACTGTTCATAGTCGGTGGTCTTGGCTACTTTATGCAAGCTTGGTTGGCGCGGTCTTAGTGGCATCAATGAGTCATTGGCTAAGTGAGGTGCACAGCCAATTGTCACAGGCAGTTATCACGTCAACTACTATTGAGCTTGGCGGTGATGGCTGGAGCCTAGCAAATTCGGATCTAGCACAGTGGGGGATGGGCAATTTAGTTATCGCCCAATTTACCTTGATGTGTTTATGCATGCTAGTGGCTTGGTATTCTGTGCACGCATATCAGCAAAAAACTCAGCAAAAAGGTCAGCAAAATGCTTCCTTTGCCGCGAGTATGGCTCGCATTAGCTGGTTGATCTTGGCAGCGGGCATCTTAGCGCGGATTGTTTTACTGGGGGTTGAACCATACACCTCAAACGATGTAGACCGTTATCTATTTGACGGTCGTATCGCACTGACTGGGTTAGACCCTTATCAAGTCAGCCATGATGATCCTGCGCTTGTTGAGCTTAGATCAATATGGCAGCCACCGGCTGAGCACGCCGCTTATCCAACACTTTATCCACCGTTAGCGTTGGCATTATTTAGCGTTGCTGCCAGTGTAGGGATCGACCACGCCCAATGGCTGTGGCAGTTGATGTTAACCTGCGCCAGCATTGCCTCGCTATGGCTAATGTTTTTACTGCTTAAAGCGCATAACAAGCTGGTACATTTACCGCTGATTGCATTATCTCCGATAGTCATTATCGAAACGGGTGCAGCCCTACATGTCGATGCCTTTTCAACGTTAGCGATAGTCGCTGCGCTTTATTGCTGGCAGCGTAACAAACTCGCATTAGCTGGTATTTTTATTGGGCTTGGGGTACTCATCAAAATATTGCCCTTGGTGCTGTTAATGCCGCTGGTGTTGGCTAACTTCTCGTTGCGCCGAGCGGTGACGATAGTTGCTAGTGCGATTGCTACGATTAGCCTCGGCTATGCGATTACCTTAGCATTAGGGCTATACCCTGTTGGTAGTATCGGTGTGTTTTTTGAGAAATGGCGCTTTGCCGCACCGCTGTTTTCACTGTTAACACCGCTAGGCACACAGGGGTTCATTGCTGCGCTCGCAGGCGTTACCTTGAGCTTAATTGCCATTGTGGGTTACTTGGCTAGCCGTCAGCAAGCGAACGCTCAAAAGCCGGCAGCAAATAATGAGCAAACTCTGCTTTCTAACGACTTAGTTAGCGCCTGTCAGCTTGCGCTCTTTATTCCATTATTTATTAGTCCAGTGCTATTTCCTTGGTACTTAATGCCATTGGCTGCACTCGTCGCATTAAAACCCAATCTTGCGTTATTGCTCATTCTTGGCGTTATGCCATTTACCTATGAAGTACTGGATCAGTTTGTTTGTTGCCAAATTTGGCAACCAGCGCAATGGCCTATCAATTTGTTGGCTGGTGCCTATCTCTTTGCATTGCTGAGTTTAATTTATGCCGGCGTCACAAGGTGGAAGAAACAAACTATTACTGAGGGCGAACTTTCGTCGCCCCAAAAGAGGTTTTCATGTTAGCTATAGTAAGTAAATATCATCATTGGTTACATGGTCAATGGCCTGACGCCAAAGTAGAAAAACTACCGGTAAGCCAAGCTAATGGCACAACTAATATTCCCGGTACCTATATTGTTGGTGACTTAACTGGCGTGCCATTGTTAAAGTTTTCTGCCGACACTGGTGCAAAAGCCGTTCAAGACATACTGGCCGATACCAGCTTCAGTAATCGCAAACATACAGCTGAAGTTGCTGATATCGTTATTATTGGTGGTGGTGTTAGTGGTTACTCGGCGGCAATTTCCGCCAAAGAAGCTGGGTTAAGCTTTAAGCTGATTGAAGCTAACGCACCGTTCTCAACCATCAATAACTTTCCTCACGGTAAGCCGATTTATACCTACCCCACTGAGATGACGCCAAGTGGCAAGCTCCAATTTGGTCAAGAGGTCGTTGACAAAGAAAGCTTGTTAACGAGCTTGCAAGCGGATGCTAAGCGTCATGATATCCAGCCTGAAATTGCTAATGTTACTCATATTGAACGCAAAGGCGGACACTTGCATGCAATGCTTGACAGTGGCGAGCGTATTTCGGCACATCGCATTATTGTCGCTATTGGTCGCTCAGGTAATTACCGCAAGCTTAATGTGCCAGGCGAAACACTCGAAAAAGTCAGTAATCGTTTAATTGACCCGAGCCAATATCAAGGGAAAAAACTACTTGTGGTTGGCGGTGGTGATAGCGCCCTAGAAGCGGCAATCAGCTGCGCTAATTATGATGCACAAGTAACGCTGTGCCATCGTCAAGCAGAGTTTTCGCGCCCCAAACCGGAAAATGTTGAGCAAGTGAACCAGTTGGTTGAGTCAGGCCAACTTGATTTAAAAATGTCAACTCAGGTGACTGAAATTACCGAGGATGCCGTTAACCTCACCAACAAAAAGGGCGAGCAACAAACCCTAGCCAATGATGAAGTGTTATTGGCGACAGGGCGCGAGGCTCCACTCGAATTTTTCCGCCGCAGTAAAATCCAAATTAGTGGTGAAAGCAGCTTTTCAGGTTGGTTAGCCTTTGCTTTGTTTATGCTAGCGATGTTTGCCCTGTATGACTGGAAAGGCTATGGCTTTGTGAACTCATTTTGGTCAACCTTTACCTTCCCAAATAACATGCCAGAGGTGATCAGTGGCCTTGGCAGTTGGTGGTCTAGCCAAGTTGAAGACAGGTCTACCTTGATCGGCACTATCGCCATGTCATTAAAAAGTCGATCCTTCTATTACACCTTTTTATATACCACTTTGATTGCCATATTTGGATGGCAGCGAATCCAACGTAGTAAAACCCCTTATGTGACGGTACAAACTAGTGTGCTGTTTACCATTCAACTGTTTCCACTGTTTTTACTGCCGGAAATTATTCTCCCTTGGATTGGTTACAACGGCGGCTTTGATGCAGGTTGGGGCAAAGCGGTAGGCGATGCTTTATTCCCTTCATATATTTCAGCGCAAGACTTAGCTAATCACGTTTGGCCAGACTGGGGGCACCCACGAGCATACTGGCATGCCTACAGTTTTATCTTTGCGTGGCCACTTGGTGTATACACTGTCTTTACCGACCAGCCTCAGGTGGCTTGGTTGGCGATAGCCGTGGTGCAAACATTCGTGATCATTCCATTGATTGTTTACAAATGGGGTAAGGGCGCGTACTGCAGTTGGATTTGCTCTTGTGGTGCAATGGCTGAAACCATGGGCGATCAGCAGCGCCATAAAATGCCGCACGGCAAAAACTGGAACAAGCTGAATATGCTTGGCCAAGTTATCTTACTGGCGGCCTTTGTCATGCTATTTATTCGTATCTTGGGCTGGATTTACCCTGAAAGCTGGATGAATTCAATGTTCAACTTGCTTTTAAAAGGTGAGAACCAAAATTATGAGCTCGTCAATGCGTTTAGCTGGAAATGGGTCGTAGATACCTTTATGGCTGGGGTCCTAGGGTTTGGTTTGTACTTTAAATATTCTGGCCGTACTTGGTGTCGTTTTGCCTGTCCGCTTGCCGCGTTAATGCACATCTACGCGCGATTTAGCAAATTTGCGATTGCTGCTGACAAATCTAAGTGTATTAGCTGTAACCAATGTACAAGTCAATGTCATCAAGGTATTGATGTCATGGCGTTTGCGCAAAAGGGGAAGCCGATGGTTGACCCACAATGTGTTCGCTGCTCGGCGTGTGTACAAGTTTGTCCAACCGGTACATTGAGCTTTGCTGAAATTGATCGCACCACCTCACAAGTTGTCAAAACCGGTAAGCTTGCTGCCAGCCGCGTACAAATGGCTGAAATTATTGAGGTTAAAAATGTATAAAGGGTTTCGCGTTGCTGCGGTTATTCCGGCGCTAAACGAAGAACAGGCCATCGGTAAAGTGGTTAAAGAGTTAGTGCAGTTAACCTTTAATAGTGAGAGTGAGCAAGCGACTTCGGTGATTGATCAAGTGGTGGTTTGTGATAATGGCTCTACTGATGCTACCGCAGCTAATGCTGAGGCGGCTGGTGCCCATGTCGTTAGGCAAGACCAGCCAGGCTATGGTATTGCTTGCCTAACGGCGCTCGAATGGCTGGAACAACAGCAACTCAAGAACCTACAAAACAAGAAACAGCAAGCGTACGACATAATTCTGTTTGTCGATGGCGATGACTCCTGTTTTATTGAGCAAGCAGAGCGACTATTGGCTGGTATTGCCAGTGGTGATGATATGGCGATTGGTTCTCGTACACTTGGGACGATTGAACAAGGGGCGTTAACGCCGCCCCAGCTGTTTGGTAACTGGTTATCATCGCGATTAATTCGACTGTTCTGGCGTCAGCCAGTCACCGATTTAGGTCCGTTTCGCGCTATTCGTCAAAGCGCATTGAAACAATTAGCCATGGCAGATCAAACCTTTGGTTGGACCGTTGAAATGCAGGTTAAAGCGGCCATGCTGCAACTTAAAACTAGTGAGTATCCAGTTGATTCTAAAGTCAGAATAGGACGATCAAAAATCAGTGGCACAGTTAAAGGCACTGTGCTGGCTGGCTTTGGCATTTTAACCATGATCGCGAGGTTGCGTTTATTTGGTTTTAGTGGTCCTGAGCTGTCGCCAACAAAAGAGAATACTCAGTAATGACAGTGCTCAATGCCGCTAAGCCCGCCCAAGCCAAACCACACCCAAACAAGCTTGATCGCTCTGCGCTTTTTGAAGTTATTTTTGGCTTGTTAGTCGCTTGCACCATGCTACTAGCTACTTTGGGCTACGATTTGTATCAAGCGCGCACCGCCAAGCCGATTGGTTACTGGCAGCTAAATCAAGAAGCTTTCGCGGCGGACAATACGAAAACCATAGCCCATCAGTCTTGGCAGCAGTTACTGGCAAAATATGCTCGTTACTCTAATCAGTTATCGGCGACAGTATTCGATTACCGAGCAGTGAGCGAGCAAGATAAGCAACAATTGAACGCTTATCTTCAGGCTTTGCAAGATATCGACCCGCGAACATTTAATCATCGTGAGCAATTTGCTTATTGGATCAATTTATACAATGCGCTGACGGTAAAGCTTGTGCTCGATCACTACCCGATCGCCAGTATTCGCGAAATTCACCAACTGCCGTTTGATAGCCTAGGAGAAATTATTGGCCCTTGGGATATCAAAGTCGCTCAGGTAGCTGGGCAAGCGTTGAGTTTAAATCAAATTGAACACGGTATATTGCGCAGCATTTGGCAAGAACCAAGAGTGCATTACGTGATTAATTGCGCTAGTCGCGGCTGTCCAAATTTACCTTTGCAAGTGATCACTGCAAACGAGTTGGAGCAGCAACTAAACACCGCAGCAAAAGCTTTTGTTAACCACCCTAGAGCGGTGAACTTGGTTGGCAGCCAGCTTACCTTATCAAGTATTTATAATTGGTTCGGTGTTGACTTTGGCGAAGACCATAATGCACTGCTTGCTCACCTAATCCGTTATGCCGAACCAGAACTTGCCAGTGCACTAACGAAATTTAATGGCGATATTAACTATCAATATAACTGGCAACTTAATCAACCGATTGACGCAGCTTTGAATACAGCAATGCAAAACCTAGATAAAACGACAATAGAGACCCAAGATGACAACAACTAATCCAAGCCTAGTGATTATGTGTAAGCGCCCCAAATTACATCAGGGCAAGCAACGCTTGGCACAAACCATAGGTGCTGATGCGGCATTTGATATTGCCCAGTTGTTGTTAGCTTGCGCTATTGAAGACGCTCAAGCTTGGTCGGGCAATGTCGTGTTAGCGGTTGCTCATCAAGAAGATTTAGCGTGGGGGCAGGCTTTAATTCGCCAAGCGAAAGAGCCGCAAGCTCAGGTGATTTATCAAGGCGGTGGTAACTTAGGCCAACGACTTAACCACATCGACAAACACTTGCGAAGTCAGGGCCATCAAAAGTTGGTCTTTATTGGTACCGATGCGCCGATGCTCAGACAGGCACACTATGTTGGCTTGGCCGATATGCTAGCGAAAGACGATATTGTGCTTAATATGGCGGCCGATGGCGGTGTTGTCATTATGTCAAATGCACAGCCTTGGCCCGATTTAACTAATCTGCCATGGAGTTCTTCATATTTAGGCGCATCACTGGCGGCTTGTTGCCATAGCTGGGGCTTGTCGGTTGGTTATCACACCCCAGGTTATGACATTGATGAAAAGTGCGATCTTATCACCTTGTATCGCGACTTAGCGGGCGAACAGCGACCTGCACGACAAAAACTATTGCAATACATAGCGACCATTTTAACGTTAGAAGAGAGTGACTCATGCACGACGCAGTAAAAGAATATTACGGTAAAACCCTACAATCGAGCGAGGATTTACAAACCAATGCGTGCTGTACAGACAGCAATTTAACTACCGATGTGAAGACCGTATTGGCGAACATTCACGATGAAGTATTGGCGAAATACTATGGCTGTGGGTTAGTGACGCCAGAGAGCCTAACGGATTGTCATATTCTCGATCTTGGCTGTGGCGCTGGCCGCGACTGTTATGCCTTGGCGCAAATGGTAGGTGAGCACGGTTTTGTCACGGGTGTTGATATGACTGAAGAGCAGCTAGCAGTGGCCAACAAACACTTGGCATATCATCAGCAAAAATTCGGTTATCAACAAGCAAATACTGAGTTTAAGCTAGGTTATATTGAAAAACTCGACCAGCTTGGTCTGGCTGAGAATAGTATTGATGTGATTGTTTCTAATTGTGTGATCAATTTGTCACCTGATAAAGAAGCTGTGCTTAAACAAGCTTATGCGCTGTTAAAAAATGGCGGTGAAATGTATTTTGCCGATGTTTATGCCGATCGCCGTATTCCTGAGCACCTGAAAAACGATCCACTACTTTATGGTGAGTGCCTCAGTGGCGCTCTGTATCAAGGGGACTTTATCGAATTAGCGAAACAGGTTGGCTTTGCCGATCCAAGACTAGTTGAGCGCCGAGAAATCACCATAGACAACCCTGAAATCATTGAGCGCGTGCAAGGTATTAAATTTCACTCTAATACCTACCGCTTGTTTAAAGCACCTGAGTTAGAGGCTAATCAGGAAGACTATGGCCTTTCAGTCGTTTATCAAGGCACTGTGGCTAGTCATCCAGACGCATTACAGCTAGATCAAGATAACTATTTTGCTAAAGGCGAAAAAATTAAGGTCAGCGGCAATACTTGGCAAATGCTAACGCACAGCCGGTTCAAGTCACACTTTGAATTTGTCGGTGACTTTAGCCAACATTTGGGGGCATTTACGCGCTCACCTTCATGTGCCACTGATCAGCCTAAAGCGAAAACAAGCACAACCACTTCAGGCTGCTGTTAATGAACAAACAACATAGCGAAAGCTGGTATAAAACCCCTACGGGTGATGAGCGTGGTTATATTATCCCGCACGCGCTTGATGAGCTTTGGTTTCATACTGGCACTCGCTGCAACCTCGAATGTAGTTTTTGCTTAGAAGGCTCAAGCCCAAGCAGTAAACGTCTGCAAGGGCCAAAACTGAGCGAGGTAAAACCTTTTATTGATGAGGCACTTGCTTTAGGGGTTAAGCAGTTTTCTTTTACCGGTGGCGAGCCGTTTTTGCTCAAAGATATGATTGACATCTTAGCTTATGCTAGTCAGTTTCGACCTTGTTTAGTGCTCACCAACGGCACTACGCCACTGATTAAACGCTTACCAGCACTTCAAGACTTGGCAGAGAGTAGCGAATGTAAACACCCCATTTCGCTGCGCATCAGCTTAGACTCAGCCGAAAGCCAAAGCCATGATGCGGGGCGGGGGCAAGGCAATTTTGCATTAGCGATTAGTGGCTTAAAAAAACTATATCGAGCAGGCTTTAAAGTATCTGTGGCGCGACATATGTCGGCTGACGAAAATAGCGATCAAGTCACTAAGCAGTTTCAGGATTTATTTGCCTTAAATGGCTTACCTGAAGATCTCAATATTGTTGCTTTCCCAGACTTTTTACCCCCGGGTAGCATTGCTGATGTGCCACACATCAGTAGCCATTGTATGGTGCAGTATCAAACCGAGCAACAGCGCAAAAATTACATGTGTAGCAATTCTAAAATGATCATCAAGAAAAATGATCAAATGCAGGTATACGCTTGCACCTTAGTGGATGATGACGAGGATTATCACTTAGCCAATACGCTCAGCGATAGCATGAGCGCTCGTATTAGTATGAAACATCATAGGTGCTACAGCTGCTTTGCTCATGGCGCCAGCTGTAGTGAATAACCTTATTTTTTTCGGAATTTAGTTGGGAGAATTATTAAATGTTAGCAATTATCGGTGGCACAGGTATTTATCAAATCGATGGCTTAGCAGTAGAGCAGGAGCATGAGATTGATACGCCATTTGGTAAACCATCTGCTGCCATCAAGCAGGGCAGTTATCTGGGGCAAACGGTTTTTTTTCTGCCAAGACATGGCAATAGTCATCAACTATTGCCGAGTGAAGTCAATTATCAAGCAAATATTTGGGCGCTTAAGTCGCTTGGTGTTACTCAAATAGTGGGTTTTTCAGCTGTTGGTAGTTTGCAGCAGGAAATTGCGCCCGGCGACTTAGCCATTTGCGGGCAGTATTTTGATTTTATTAAAGGCAGCCGTGCCAAGAGCTTTTTTGGTAACGGCTTGGTTGCTCACGTATCAACCGCCGAGCCCAGCTGCAAACATTTAGCACAAGGTATCGTTGAGGCCGCTAATAACCTTGAGGTAACCATCCACGACAACAAGACTTATGCTTGTGTTGATGGTCCTCGTCTTGGCAGTAAAGCGGAAAGTCTGTTTTTAAAAAATGCTGCTGCTTGCGATCTAGTGGGTATGACAAATGTACCAGAAGCATTTTTGGCACGCGAAGCACAAATTTGCTATTGCACCATTGGCATCGCGACAGATTACGATTGTTGGCAAGATGACCCAAGCCAACATGTGAGTGTGGAGCAAGTGATCAGTCGTTATGGCGAGAGTTTAACAAAAGCAAAGTCGGTACTGGAGTCGTTTATTAAAACTCATCAGGCGGATGAGTCATGCGGTTGTCGAAGCGCGTTGGCAAGCGCAGTGTTAACGCCAGAATCTGCGTTATCATCAGAGGCTAAAGCGTTATTAGCGGTGTTGAGCCGTTAACAACTCTTAGAAAGTCGAGTTGAATGCCTTGCACATTGGCAGCTGCAAGGCATTTTTTAGTCCCTTCTGCGCCATTTTTTAACGTAAGGTAAGCAGAACAGATACAAGCCAGTTAACCAGAGTAATAGCAACACAATGGCAACGGGCAGCATAAGCCATAAATTGGCTTGTTTTTGAAAGAAAGTACCGTCGTGTAAGCTTTCGATAAATTCTGAATTACGGTAAGCCACTTGCAGCACTTTACCTGTTTGGCTGTCGAGCTGAACTTCCCATGAACTTTTTGTTCGCACTTTAATAACGCCTTTACTTGGGCGAATATCTAATCGATCTATGTCTTGCCAACTTGCAACGTTTGCCTGCTCAACCGTCTTGGTTTGTGCCAGTATGGAGGAAAAATCAAGGCTAGGTATAGCGCTGATACCATGCTGCGTTGGCGGTTGTAAGACAGCAAACTCTTTTCTCACTAATAGTAGAGTTCCTGTCACAATGACCAGCAATAAAGGTAGGGCAATTAACAGGCTAGCCCACTTGTGAATCGTACGGTTTAACTTGGCAAACTTCATTTTAGTATTTCATTGTCAAATAACAGGGTAATTTTAGTTTGTGATAAGGCGACAACGCGAGGTTAACGGCGAAAGGACACAGCACAGAGCTTGAACTAAAATTAACTAATGCTCATTCTAACGAATATTGCTGAGATAGCGCCAGTGAAACCATCTAGCTTAACCCGCCGTTCATCGTTTAAATCTTGGCTTGAACTTACGTTGTTATTCTTATTGTTACCATTGATCCTGTGGCAGTTAAATCATTTGATAACATACTGGGTACTGCCGATATTAACTGTGATTGGTGCCATTTGTTTGTGGTTATTGATCTCTGATGAGCGTTTTAAGCGCTTTCGACTCACTAATAAATTAGGATTTAACAAACGCATTGCGAACACACTTTGGCTGTTCTTTGGTGTGATGCTTGGCAGCACATTGGTTTTCGCACTAATCGCGCCGGAATCTTTATTCAAACTACCGATTGAAGGGCCGAAAACGTGGTTGTTGTTACTCTTCCTCTACCCACTGTTTTCTGCGTTGCCGCAGGAAGTTATCTTTCGTACCTTTCTCTTTCACCGTTATAAAACCATATTGCCGCGTAAGCGCCATCGAATTTGGCTAAGTTCTACGAGCTTTGGTTTTGCTCACATTATTTATGGCAATTGGGTTGCTGTGCTCCTGTCTACCCTTGCAGGTTATTGTTTTAGCAAGACTTATGCGGTATCACGCTCAACCTTACTGGTTGCTTTAGAGCATAGTTTATGGGGCGTCTGGCTATTTACTCTTGGCTTGGGACACTTTTTCGAATTACAGGCCTGAGAATCAGTACGATCCTAAAAACTTGAACCACGGAAAGTTAGATGAAGACAAGTTATAGGTTGCACTTGTTGTTTTAATATGTGAAAATTTGAATATATAAAATATCGTATGTTTCTTAGATTGAAAACTGAACAGAGCATTAGCTAGAGAGCTGAATAGAGAACTTTATAGAGAGATTAGTCATGGCAATTAAAGTAGGTATTAACGGCTTTGGCCGCATGGGTAGATTAGTGATGCGTGCTGCATGGCAGTGGCCGGAACTTAGCTTCGTACAAATTAACGATCCTGCAGGTGATGCCGCAACCTTGGCGCACCTGATGAATTACGATTCTGTTCATGGTACTTGGCAGCATCAAGCAAGTGCTGAAGGCGATAAGATGATTATTGATGATCAGCAAATCGCTATTACGCATAACCTCGCGATTGCTGACACTGATTGGTCAGGCTGCGATATTGTGATTGAAGCTTCGGGTAAAATGAAAACCAAAGAGAAGTTGCAAGCCTACTTAGATCAAGGGGTAAAGCGAGTTGTTGTGACGGCGCCCGTTAAAGAAGAGGGCGTACTCAATATTGTCATGGGTGTAAATGACAACTTATACAAGGTTGATGAGCACCCGATCGTGACTGCCGCTTCTTGCACCACCAACTGTTTAGCACCTGTGGTAAAAGTGCTGCAAGAAAACATTGGTATCAAACACGGTAGCATGACGACCATTCACGATATTACGAACACCCAAACCATTTTAGATGCGCCACACAAAGACTTGCGCCGTGCTCGTGCTTGCGGGCAAAGCTTGATCCCGACAACAACAGGTTCGGCAACGGCAATTACTCATATTTTCCCTGAATTGAAAGGCCGCTTAAATGGCCATGCGGTGCGCGTGCCGCTGGCAAATGCTTCAATTACCGATTGTGCGTTTGAAATGGAGCGCTCGGTAACCGTTGAAGAAATTAATCAGTTAATGGCAAGTGCTGCCGAACAAGATCTCAATGGTATTTTAGGTTACGAAGAAAAACCTTTAGTGTCAGTTGATTACAAAACTGATCCGCGTTCAAGTATCGTCGACGCATTATCAACTATGGTGGTGAACGACACCCATTTAAAAATGTACCTTTGGTACGATAATGAGTGGGGCTACGCTAACCGCACTGCTGAGCTAGCAAAGATGGTAGGTTTAAGTGTTAAATAAACTCCAAACGCTATCAAGTGAAGTAAAACAGTACTTAGTGATCACCGCTAATTACTGGGCTTTCACGTTAACTGATGGCGCTTTGCGCATGCTGGTGGTGTTGTATTTCCACCAGCTAGGTTACTCGCCTTTAGCAATTGCCATGCTCTTCTTGTTCTATGAGTTCTTTGGCGTGGTGACGAATCTTATTGGTGGCTGGCTAGGGGCACATATTGGCCTTAATCGCACGATGCAAATTGGCTTGGTGCTGCAAGTTGCTGCATTGGCGATGTTGGCGGTGCCAGATCAGTACTTAACGGTTGTGCTGGTGATGGCGGCGCAAGCACTTTCTGGTATTGCAAAAGATCTCAATAAAATGAGTGCGAAGAGCAGTATTAAAGCGCTTATTCCCAAAGATTCAGCGCAAAGCGAACAGCAGGGAGCATCGTTTGAAGGTAAATTGTTTAAATGGGTAGCCTTGCTGACTGGCTCAAAAAATACCTTAAAAGGTATTGGCTTTTTTCTCGGTGGCGCATTACTGACGCTGCTGGGGTTTCAATCTGCCATGCTGGCGATGGCCAGCGCCTTGTTTTTGGTGGTAATTGCCAGCCAGCTGTTATTGAAAAAAGATTTGGGTAAAGCAAAAAATAAACCTAAGTTTAATGATATCTTCTCTAAGTCTGCATCACTAAACTATTTATCAGCGGCACGGCTTTGCTTATTTGCTGCTCGCGATGTTTGGTTTGTGGTCGCAATACCTGTCTTTTTCGTCAGTGAATTGGCTTGGCAACACCACCATGTGGGGTTGTTTATGGCGCTTTGGGTGATTGGTTATGGCATAGTACAAGCGTTATCACCAAAGCTAGTGAACCTCTCAACTAAACCTGTGCACACTGTTGCAAGTCAGTGGGGCGGCATACTGACTCTGTCTGTTATCGCGCTAATGTTTGCCTTAAATAGTGAGCTATCAGCAACTTGGGTGTTGGTGATCGGTTTGTTACTCTTTGGCGCCGTATTTGCGATAAATTCTGCCGTGCATAGCTATGCGATTGTAGCGTTAGCGAAAGAGGATGGTGTTTCCATTGATGTGGGTTTTTACTACATGGCGAATGCTATGGGGCGATTACTTGGCACGATATTTTCGGGATTGATGTATCAACAATATGGTTTAATGGCGTGTTTGGTTGCCTCAAGTTTACTGGCGGGACTGGCTGCTTTATTAGTAACACAAGTTAAAGTGACGGATGGGGCAGTTACAGCTTAGTTTCAAAAGAAAGCGTCAAAAACAAAGCACATATTTAAACAATTTACATAGACCGGAGTCACTATCACTATGAGCACTAACGCGAATGACGAACGCAATAACAATCGCACAATTTGTCATGCGTCGATTGGCACGAATGACCTGGTCAAAGCCAAAGCATTTTATCAGCCTGTATTGGCGACATTGGATATTGACTTAGTTAGTGAATACGAACACGCACTTGCTTTTGGTAAAGGTTATCCAGAGTTTTGGGTGCAAATTCCATTTGATAAACAGCCAATGAGCACCGGCAATGGTGTTCATTTTGGCTTTGTTGCTAAGTCTCATCAGCAAGTTGAAAGCTTCTACCAACAAGCTTTAGCGTTGGGCGCTAAGTGCAATGGTAAACCTGGTCCACGCCCTGACTATGGAGAACCTTATTATGGCTGTTTTGTGATTGACCCTGAGGGTAATAAAGTCGAAGCTAGCTTTTGGGATTTTAATTACTCATCAAGTTAACTAGGGTGTTTGTAACTCGCTGTTTTATTTTGTGATATCTAAATTTTGGGGCGTTGAATACTGTGTGATTTGTGCTTTGATTTATGCTTTGATTGGCGATTGTTTGTCGTTATACTGCGGTTAGCGTTTATTTTAAACGTGTACCAAAGATGCATCTGCAGTAAAGAACTAAAGCATAGAACTAAAGCATAGAACAACACCAATAGGCGCCACAGGTAAGTGCAAAAAAATTATTTATTCCACTTCTATAACCAACACTTCAACAGTTGGCTGGCGATTAGAAAAAAGCCGTTTTCATCTTTCGCTAAAATATACTCAAATTGGTTAAGCATATTGGCCATTGCTACTGGGTTGGCACTGGCATCTCTATCAACATCAAGCTTTGCGTTAACACTAAGTCTTGCGTTTGCGCCGTGGAATACACAAAGCGCAGATGCGTTTGAGCAAGTATCAAACGCCAATATCTCGTTACTTGAACAACTTGCGCCAATTAGGCGTCTGTCTGATACCGAGCAAGCAAAAGCGGTACATCAACTGCAGCTTTTAAAGCCCTCGCTAACCCAATACCCATTAAATGAGCAGCTAGAGTATTACCACGTGCTTGCTGAGGTCTACTCGCTGCAAGGGCAGCACCGACTTGCCCGAGCAACAGCTGAGCAAGGCTTAATTTTAGCATCGAGCTTAATCTCACCGCGCATTATTATCGCCCAGCTAGCTTATGATCTGGGCTATGCGCTTGAAACGTTGGGGAAGCCAGAGCAAGCGATGGAGCAATATTTAGCGGGCTTGGAAGTTGCGGAATCATTGGATGATCAAAAAGAAATAGCAAAGGGCTTGATCAATATCGGCGCTATCTATTACCAAACCGACAAACTCTCAGAAGCTATTATTGCTATAAACGATGCCGCCACGATTGCTGAACGCCTGTCGGATTTAGAGCTCAAAGGCTTGGTCTATAGTGAGCTGGGCATTTTGTACGACAACTTAAAAAAAGGCGAACAATCTCGCGAGTATTATCAATCTTCCTACCGCTACTACATGCAAGCAGAAAAACCGTTACTTGCTATCAACAACTTGCGCAATATCGCGGTTAGTTATTCTAGAGATGGTGATACAGACCAAGCAATAAAAACCTACCTGCGTTTACTCAACGAATTGGCACCACTCAACAACACAGAGATGTTATTTAGTGGTCATGTTGGCTTAGCAAATATTTATGTTAATAAGGAAATTAAGCAGTATGACCTCGCACTAGAGCATTTAGCCATTACGGAGTTATTGCTGGCTGATGTTGAGCATCACTATTTACCATTTCAGTTTCTTATCAATAAGTCGAACATTCTCAAGGAAATGGGGCAGTACGAGCAGGCATTAAGCACCATTGATGAAGCGTTTAAGCTGTTTTACAGTGACAATATAAACGCTGCGCCAATGGATGAGGCTGCACTGTTAGTACTTCGTTCAGAAACATACCGTTTAATGGGCGAATTTCAAAAAGCCTACAACACCTACCATCGAGTGTATGAACTTAATATGGCACACCTTGAGAGCAGTACCGCACAAGCGGAAGCTGAATTGCGCTTGCAGTATGAAAGCCAGCGTGTCGATATAGAGAAAAGCTTGCTTGAAAGCCGCCATCGACTTGAATCACTAGCGTTGGAAGACGTGAAAGAAACAGCGTATTACAAGCAGCTTTACATTTATGTCGCGGCACTATTAGCAATTGTTTTTGCGATTTTGCTTAACAACTTAATGAAAGGGCAGAAGCAATTAGTGAATGCATCGCGCACCGATGTATTAACTAAAGTGCTGAACAGAAGTCGGTTTATTGAGTTAGCGCTAAAAGGTTTGAAACGCGCAAAGAAACGACGTGAACCTGTCGCCTTCATGCTGATCGATTGTGACTTTTTTAAAACCATTAATGCGCAATATGGTCACCGAGTTGGCGATGAAGCATTGATACTGATTGGCCAAATAGGGCAAACCGTATTTGAACGCCCCAATATTTTTGCCCGCTACGGTGGCGAAGAGTTTGTTGTTTTGCTGCCTGGTGTCAACTTAACCGCAGCTAAAGAGCTAGCTGAAAGGTTTCGCCAAGCGGTTGTTGATGCGAATCCAAAGCTCAGTGTGGAGACTGAGTTAACCGTTAGTATTGGGGTCTCAACCACCGAAGCTGTGAACTCATACAAACTGCGTGATTTATTTGATTATGTTGATAATTCGCTGCACCACACTAAGCATCAAGGTCGGGAGCGGATATGCAGTTAATGCGCAGGCGGCTTCTTGGCTTTATACAAGGCACCAATGTCTTTTGGCGTTTTGTAATTTGGGCGTTCGCGTTAGCAGCTAAAGCCTTATCGAAAATGATTAAGCACGCCAGTTTGCTAAGTATGCCGTTAGCATTGACGCTTTTCGTTACGCCCATTTATTCCGTTGTCGCGTATGCTTTGCCAATTCCGCAAGAACAGGTGCTGGAAATGCCGGTTTCTGAACAAATATTGTCTTTAGTAGGTGCAGTTGAAGCAAAGCGCGTTGAAAATTCAGCTGAATTTAACTTACAGGCCGCAAACATTACCGCAAATAACGACGCTGAACGCTTGCTACTTCATTATTGCCGTGGGTTAGTGGCACTCCAAAATAAACAGTTTGATAACAGTGTTGACGCGCTAGAAAAAGCTAATAACTTGCTGGCAAAGTTACCTGAACAATTACAAGCTAGCGCACCATTTTATCACTATTATCAAGCATTATCTGATGCCTATGTTGGCTTGGGGAACTATCAGCAGGGTTATCATTATCGCCGTACCTATCTCATTAAATTTGCGGAAGAATTTGAACACACTGAGCAGTTACAGTTAGCGCAACTGGAAGAGCGATATCAAATTAAGCAGCGTGAACAGGTCAATTTGTTGCTCGCTGAGCAAAGTAAGCTAAAGCAAGCGGAAGTGGCGCGCATAGAACTTAAAAAACAAGAACAAGAACGTTACGCCATTATCCTAGTGTGCATTTGTATTGTTTTCTTGTTGATGATTTTTCGTCAATTGCAAATTCGCAAGAAACTAAAATGGCTTGCCAAAACAGACACCTTAACAGGCCTTAGTAATCGCGATCATTTATTCAAAGTTGCTCATCAACTGATTGAGCGAGCGCATAATAATCAGCAAGCGTTGAGTGCACTTGTGATTGATGTTGATCAACTTAAACGCATCAATAATGAGTTTGGCTATGGCGTCGGCGATGCTGTGCTTCAAGAAGTGGCTCGCTTGGGTCAAGAAGTGATGCGATCGCGTGACATTTTTGCTCATCTTGAGGCAGAAGAGTTTATTGCTGTGCTGCCTGAGGCCGATAATGTTTCGGCGCAAGCAATTGCCAATAATTTTGCTGCCAAAATATCAGCTAAGCCTTTACTTGTTGCCAATCATTCTATTGAGATTACGGTGTCGATTGGTATTGCCAGCTTGACCGAGCAAATTCGAGATGTGGATGCGTTAATAAAATCAGCAGACGATGCCATGTACCTTGCTAAGCGCTCTGGTAATGGTCAAGTGGCGAGTTTTAATCCAACTGAATAGATAAATGCACTATAATTCCTAATTAGCCAACTTTTCACACGCGAAACAGTTTTTTCTATGTTGAGAATCCGCTAAGCTAGCAAACATCATCATTTGGATCGTTTGATCCGCGAAATGACAACAATAAAAATTGCACACTAGGTTAAATGATGACCCTCGCCAACACTTCTTTGTAGGTCGATATTTAGCCCGTACAATCGTCTGTAGTTAGGAAAAAAATTCATGTCTGACACGCTCGAATATAGCCTTGAAGGGATCGAACAAGTCCCGCTTCGCAAATTTACTGAGGAAGCGTACCTCAACTATTCCATGTATGTCATTATGGATCGCGCCTTACCGCATATTGGCGATGGTTTAAAGCCAGTGCAACGCCGAATTGTTTATGCGATGTCAGAGCTTGGCTTATCAGCCGTAGCAAAATATAAAAAGTCAGCTCGTACCGTTGGTGACGTACTGGGTAAATTCCACCCGCATGGTGATTCTGCTTGTTACGAAGCCATGGTACTCATGGCACAGCCATTTTCTTATCGTTATCCGCTCGTTGATGGTCAAGGTAACTGGGGGGCGCCAGACGATCCTAAATCATTCGCGGCGATGCGTTACACCGAAGCTCGCTTGTCTAAGTTCAGTGAAGTGTTACTGTCAGAGCTTGGGCAAGGTACCGTTGACTGGGTACCTAATTTTGATGGCACCATGAAGGAGCCGAAAACGTTACCAGCTCGTCTGCCACATATCTTATTGAACGGTATTACGGGTATCGCGGTTGGTATGGCAACGGATATTCCACCGCACAACGTGCGTGAAATTGCCAATGCTTGTGTGCATTTAATCGAGCAGCCAAAAAGCGAATTAGCTGACGTACTAGAACATGTGCAAGGGCCTGATTATCCAACAGATGCGGAAATTATTACGCCAAAAGCGGATATTGAGAAGCTCTACCAAACGGGCCGTGGCAGCATCAAAATGCGGGCAGTTTATGAAGTAGAGCACGGTGAAATAGTGATTACCTCATTGCCGCATCAAGCCTCTGGCGCGAAAGTGTTAGAGCAGATTGCTAGTCAAATGCAGGCGAAAAAGCTGCCAATGGTGGTAGATTTACGTGATGAGTCAGATCATGAGAATCCGATCCGCTTAGTGGTTGTGCCACGCTCGAATCGCGTTGATACCGAACAGTTGATGCAACACTTGTTTGCCACTACAGATCTTGAGAAAAACTACCGTGTAAACCTGAATATGATTGGCTTGGATGGCAAGCCAGCAGTGAAAAACTTGCGCGACATTTTGGCTGAATGGTTAGAGTTTCGCCGTGAAACGACACGTAAACGTTTGCAGTACCGCTTAGACAAAGTGTTAGCGCGATTACACATTCTTGATGGTTTACTGGTTGCTTACCTTAACATCGATGAAGTAATTGAAATCATCCGCAATTACGACGAACCAAAGCAAGAGTTGATGTCGCGCTTTAATCTGTCGGAAATTCAAGCCAATGCCATATTAGAAATTAAACTTCGTCAGTTAGCTAAACTTGAAGAAATTAAAATTCGTGCCGAGCAAGATGAGTTAAACAAAGAGCGTGAAAAGCTAGAAAAAACGCTTGGCTCAAAGGCACGCATGAATACCTTATTGAAAAAAGAAATTCTTGCTGCCGCAGAGCTTTATGGTGATGAACGTCGCTCACAAATCGTAGAACGTGGCGAAGCCAAAGCCTTGTCTGAAAAAGACCTAGTGCCGAGCGAGCCTGTTACTGTTGTGGTTTCAGAAAAAGGCTGGGCGCGTTGCGCGAAAGGGCATGATATTGAACCAGCACAAATGAGTTATAAAGCGGGGGATAGCTACTTATGCTCGGCGAAAGGGCGCAGTAATCGTCCAGTCGTCTTTATTGATACCACAGGGCGAGCTTATGCAACCGATGCGCATGGCTTGCCAACGGCGCGTAGCCAAGGTGAACCGCTAACTGGGCGTTTTAATATCTCGGCAGGTGAAAATTTTACGCAAACCTTGATGGCCGATGATGACAGCCAATACTTACTGAGTTCTGATGCGGGGTATGGCTTTGTCGGTGCGTTTGGCGATATGGTCAGCCGCAATAAAAATGGTAAAGCGCTACTTAGCTTGCCAGCCAATGCAAAAGTGTTAACCCCATTGCCTATCTCCAATTTAGAGGAAAACTTGTGCTTAGCCATCACCAGCGAAGGCCGGATGTTGGTGTTCCCAGTAAAAGACTTACCAGTGCTGAGCAAAGGTAAGGGTAATAAAATCATTAACATTGCCTCGGCAAGAGCAAAAGCACGAGAAGAGTTTGTGACCTTAATGGCGGTTATTTTACCGAGTGATTCGGTAACTTTGCATGCGGGTCGTCGTAAACTAACGTTAAAAGCAACAGATATTGAGCATTACCGAGGTGAACGAGGTCGTCGCGGCAACAAGCTACCACGAGGTCTACAGCGTGTTGATCGCATTGAAGTGGAAACCTCGGTGACTGAAGTGCTTGCCGACGAAGAGCAAACGCCAAGCGAAGAAAGCTAGTTGATAAATATTGCATTAATCGCGTTGCTAGCACTCGACTAAGCTGAATACGTATGCAGTTAATTGCCGAGTATCAGAAAAGGCAGTTAGGATAACAGTACAATGAGCACACTTGCCTCGGCAGTGTGCTTTTTTTATAACTTCTAATGAATACTATTCACCACTGCAATTATAAAACGCTAAAACGCAGTCTGGGGGGGATAAATGAACAACACTAAACCAAACCTGAGCTTTTGGCAGATTTGGAATGTCAGCTTTGGCTTTCTTGGCGTGCAAATTGGTTTTGCCTTACAAAACGGCAACGTTAGCCGAATATTGTCGGACTTAGGTGCCGACCTTTCTTCACTTTCACTGTTCTGGCTAGCGGCCCCTATTATGGGGTTAATTGTTCAGCCAATTGTCGGCGCGGCGTCCGACAAAACCTGGAACGGCCTAGGTCGACGATTGCCCTTTATCTTAGGTGGTGCAATTGTGGCGGCGATGGCAATGGCCTTGCTGCCCAATGCTTCTATGGTGGTGGCCTTTATTCCACCGATGATTTTTGGTTTGTTTATCTTTGCCATTAAAGATGCCGCCTTTAATGTTACTTTCCAGCCGTTTCGCTCGCTGGTATCAGATATGGTGCCCGATGGTCAGCGTAACTTAGGTTATTCAGTACAAACCTTGCTGATTAATATTGGTGCGGTTGTTGGCTCGATATTACCTTTCTTTTTAACCAATGTGATTGGTTTAGATAATTTGTCAGCCCAAGGTGAAGTGGCGCCATCGGTTATTTGGTCATTTTACATTGGCGCGACCGTGCTTTTAGGGTCTGTACTTTGGACAGTATTCCGCACCAAAGAATATCCACCCGAACAATACTATGCGTTTAAAGAGATGGATGCCACAGCGGTCGCTAAAGAGCAACAAACACAGCGTAGCTTAGGCGAGCGTCTAGCGGGCTTTTGGGCGTTGTTCAAAGATATGCCGGTGATCATGAAACAGCTCGCGCTGGTGCAGTTTTTCTCTTGGTTTGCGCTATTTATTATGTGGACTTATACGCCCGCAGCGATTACGCAGCACACTTGGGGCGTTGCCATTGAATGGTTTGACCCAGCCTATATTGCTGCTGCCGGCGGTTTGCCAACCGATATCGCTAAAGCGAAAGGCTCTGCTGGTGATTGGGTTGGCATTTTGTACGCGGCACAAGCTTTATTTTCTGTTTTGTTTGCCATTGTGATGACTAAGCTCGCCAACACATTTGGTCGTAAACTTACTTACTCGTTAAGCTTAATCGCAGGTGGTTTAGGTTACTTAAGCTTTGTATTATTCCAAGACCCAACGCTAACTCATGTTGATTTGCTGATCACCGAGGTGGAAATTCCAAAAGGGGCATTAGGTTTAGTGTGGTCTATGGCGGGTGTTGGCATTGCGTGGGCGGCAATTTTAGCTATGCCTTATGCCATTCTAGCAGGCGCATTACCTGCGGATAAAACCGGTGTTTATATGGGAATATTTAACTTTACCATAGCGGCGCCACAAATTGTTTCAGGTATTGCCTCTGGTTGGATTTTAAGTCATGTATTCGACAACCAAGCGATTAACATTATTATGCTGGCCGGTGTTGCCATGTTCTTAGCGGCAGCGTCGGTTATTTTTGTGAAAGACACTGAAGCAAAAGCTTAGGCTTAATCGAGCCTAACACTGTTACTGAAAAGGAGCCATTAGGCTCCTTTTTTATGCAGTGCTTTTTGCTAGAAGATGCTTTCTGCTATAAAAGGTTAACGCGATTCGGTAAATGATAGCTTAGATAACTTTACTTGGTGCTGGCTAAACACTTGGCCGTCGACTTGTTTAAGGCCAAACGTTATCTCAGGATCTGTTTTATTCCAATCTATTTCGATAAAGCCGTAGTTGACATCGTGGGTGTATTGCCCTTGGCGATGTTTGTTCGGGCTTACATCTTTCCATTTCTCACTTAGCCCTGAGCTAGTTACTTCCCAAAGCGGGTACATGCCATGTTCGGTGACTTTTGATATTTCGCCCCAGTGCGTATCACCACTGACCATGATAACACCTGAAATTTTTTCCTGTTTAATGAAGTTGAGTAGCCTATCGCGGTCGCTTGGGAAGTTTGCCCATGACTCCCAACCCGTAAACTCGGGTAAAAGTTGAAGACTGGAAGCAATAATCTTAACGGTAGCAGGTTTCTTTAATTCAGATTCTAGCCACTGCCATTGACGCTCACCTAGCATGGAGGCTCCCTTAACTGGGCTAACCTCGTATGGCCCCATATTTTTCGGCATGCGCTTTGTTGCATAGCTAAACTTGCCTACTTGGTGCAGTTCATCTCGGTTCCAGCGTAAATCTGGCAAAATAATATGAACGGTTTTGCCATCTTCGCCATAAATATAGGAGGTATAAATGCCATCGCGGTGATAGCGTGGTGAGTTCTTTGGCTCTTGCCAAAAGTCCAACATAATTTTTCGAGACGCTTCTTTTTGTGGGTACTCTTTGCCTGCATCATTTTCGCCATAGTCATGATCATCCCAAATGGCGATTAATGGGGTAGTAGCCTTCAGCTTTTTAAATCCTGGGTGTTCACCTAAGGTGTTATATTTTTGCTGAAGCTCACTCATATCTTCGGTATCGCCATAAATATTGTCACCAAGAAAAACAAAAAGCTCAGGTTGATCGGCAACAATGGCATCGAGTATAGTCATGGGTTTGTATTGCTTGCCACAAGAGCCGAAATAAATTTTAGACAGGGGCTTGGCAGCTCGTGTTTTATTGTCGATTTCTGCTGTCTCTTTATCAACACTATCAGCAAATGCAATTGCGTTTGAGCTTACTGATAGAGAGGCAGCTAGTAGCGCTGTGGTTAAATTTTTAGTCATCAGTTGGCTGATATTTTTCATCTTATTTGCTCAAGATACGTCGGTAATTTGTGTGCCTGATTTTTCATTAACTCCATGATAATTATCATGAAGTTAATGGGGGCGGCAAATCATTAGCTAAATTTCTTGTTCGTTTGTATAAACCAAACTCAAACCAAGCCCAAAACAAAAACAAAAATCCGGCACGTTTAGCTAGTACCGGATTTATCTCTTGTGAAACTCTATTGGTAACTAGAATGCTGCTTTGATGTTTAATGCCGCTGTGCGTGGTGCACCAATCCAAGCAGCTTGGCCAGCAACACCACCTAAGTAGCTTTCATCGGTAATGTTGTTAATGGTTAAACGAACTTCCAGTGATTGAATCCCCTCAACTGGACGGTCAACGGTGACACCTGCGTAAACGTCAGACACTATGTAGTCGTCAATACGCTGTGTGTTAGCAGCATCTAGCCAACGCTTACCAACCCACTTAGTTGAAACACCAGCAAATTTCTCGTCGCGTAACCAGTCAAATGAAACAACCGCTAAGTCTTCAGCTGAGCCGAATACGGTATTACCCGTTGGGAAAGCCGAGGTACCTTCAACGTATTCTGAATCGTTAGAAGTATATGAAGTATACGCTGTCCATTCGTTTGAAATGTACCAAGTCAAAGACGCTTCAAAGCCAGTCGAGTCAATACCACCCACGTTAACATATGAACCGTTGTTGCCAATCAAGAAGTCAATGCCGTCTGGCGAATCAGGTGCAATGAATACCAAGCGGTTATCAAAGCTGATGTCGTAGTAGGTTAAGCTCGCTTCAATAGCATCTGAGCTGTAGCGAATACCTAAGTCGATGTTGTCAGCCGTTTCTGGCTCAATGTTGTCGAGTTGTGAAGCATCACGCTCAAGCACAGAATCTTTAATGGCGGCAAAGTTCTCAGCGTAACCCGCAAAGACTTCCAAACCATCAACCCCTGTATTTAATACAACACCTGCTGAAAGTAGGGTGTCGGAATCTGAGTCTACTTTTACCTTTGCCGCGCCGCGGTTGAAGTTATCGTCAGCCTCTAATTCAACGAGGAATTTTTTCGCGCCAACGCGCACCTTACCCCAGCCCATATCAAGTTCATCTTCCAGGTAGAACATCATGGTATCAACCGTGAAGCTTCGGTCGTATTGCACCCAGTAAGGGGTATGGTCAAACTGGAAGCTGGTTCGAGAGTCGATAATTTTGTGCCAATCACGAGACTCGTCACGCTCATAGTCTTCATACCAAAGACCACCACGTAAGGTGTTGTTGATATTGTCAAAGGTGCTGTAAAGGGCAAAATCACCATTAAAGCCAAAACGCTCTTTGTTGTAATGAGTATGTCGGTATGAGCCGACAGGAATTGCACTTCGCTCATAACAGGCAGGATCTGCTTCAGGACCTGAGCCACCGTAAGGTGCAAGAATTGAACTCACACAGCCTGCTGCCGGTGCTAAGCTATTACCGTTGGCATCAACAAAATAGATACGACCAAGTGGCGCTCCGCCCAATACCGTATTGCCTGAAACAAGCTCTGAATGGCCAGCATCGCCATCATTTTTTACATCGACTAGGTAAGGTGGCACCCAATCACCACGGCCTGAATTGTCGTGAAAGTAAACGTTGCCCGACACTTCAAAACTATCGGTTACGTAAGCGGCTTTTAAATACCCGAAAATGTTCTCGCGCAGTGTTGACCAGCCACGGCGGTACGTTTGGTCAACGTAAGGAATGCCTGTCCAGTCTTCTGTTAAGCCATCCCACTCTGGATTTTGTTCAAAACCGGCAAGGCTCACTCGTTGGTAATTGTCTTCATGTGTATCGTCATAAGAAACGTAAGCGGTTAAATCAATACCGTTAACGGCGCTGATGATTTTCGCAGCGTAATGATCGCGCTCGTTCTCAGCCGCTTGTTGGATCCAGTCGCTACTTTCTGTGCTAGATAAGCTAAACCAAGCGAAAGTGTCTTTGAATATTTCGCCAGTATCATAGCGAGCGAAGTACTTTTGACCGTCAAAATCTGCCAGCGTTAAACTGACCGTCGCTTTTTCTTCTTGCTCAGGATCTGAGGTCGTGAAGTTTAATGAACCACCTAGTGCTTCATGAGAGCGAGAGGCAATGTCCGCAGTACCTTGAGAAACTTGCACCACACCCAGGTTTTCAGTGTCAATGTAGCGATTGGCTTTCGCACCACCACCGTAGTTTGAGTTGCCGTTTGCGATACCATCAATGGTAATACCGATTTGTTGCTCGTCTAGGCTTAACTGGAAACCACGAATGGAAACAGTTGTTGACCAGTCGTCAGAACCAAAAGTGTCGCCCTCGTTGATTAATACGCCTGGTAAATTATCAATTACCGCTAAAGCGCTGGTCATTGCCGACTGCTGTTTGAACATTTCTTCTGGCGTTTCGTTGTTTGCATAAGAAACGCTTTTACCAACCACAGTGATTTCTTCAATCATTTGTTCTTCGTCTGTGTCAGTAGCCATAACGAACGGTGAGGCTAGTGCCATAGCAATTGCTGAAGCAAGTAATGACTTATTATTTGTGCGCGTAGACATGAGAGTCCTCGTTAGTATTTTATTTATTGGGCGTGACCAACATAAAAGCTGGAAAGCACCAGCTGCTATGTGTTGCACGCGTTGGTCTTAATGAACGAGGCAGCAGTCTACGAGTGGTTTATGACAAATCTGTTGAGCTTTATTGAACGTTCAATTAACAAACGGTTAACTTTCAATGACATAAGCTGAAATAACTCAACAGTAGTGAGCACGCGTGCGGGAATTCCTTAACGAACGTTAAACGGGGAGTGTTGATGAATTTTTGCAGCTAGTATTTGCTACTAACTTTTTCTATTAGCTTTTTTAGCTAGCTGCCACAGGACTTTCTAACGATTAAGTTTGTTGGCATTAAGGTGGTTTTTACCGGTTCGCCGTGAATTAACTTAATCAGGCTATCAACCAATAGCTCACCAGCAAGCTTAGTGTTTTGCTTGGCTGTTGTCAGTGATGGGAAGGTAAAGCTTGCCATTGGGATATCATCAAAACCAATCACAGCAACCTGCTCAGGAATTTGGTAGCCATTATCTTGCAAGGCTCGCATTGCACCAATGGCAATTAAGTCACTCGCCCCAAATATGGCATCAAATGGTTCACCACTTTCGATAAGTGCTAGTGCTGCTTTGTAACCTGAATCTTCGGTAGATATCGCGTCAATTTGACAGGCTTGATTGACACTAAGCTGGTTGTCGGTAAGTGCTTTGCAATGACCTTTGTAGCGATCAAAAAACTCTGGCGCATGGCTAGATGCTTCGCCCAAAAAGGCAAAGTGTTTGCGGCCATTCATGATCACATGTTCGGTTAGCTGATAGCCTCCGTGAAAGTTATCGCAACCAATCGAGACAATGGGTAGTGACTCTACTTCTGCACCCCAGCGAACAAAGCGGGTATCTTGCTCAATGAGCTGGATCAGCTTTTCTTCGTAATCAACAAAGTCGCCATAGCCTAGCAGAATTATGCCGTCGGCTTTGTTTGAGTCTTCAAACTCGGCGTGCCAGTCATCATTCATTTGCTGAAAAGAGACGAGCAGGTCGTAGCCCTTGTCTGAGCAAGCTTTGGTAATGCTACCCAACATTGACAAGAAAAATGGGTTTATTAAAGAATCATCATTAGTCGGATCTTCAAAAAGCAATAGCGCTAATGTGCTACTTTGCTGTGAACGCAGGTTACTGGCGTTTTTATCCACTTTGTAATTGAGCTCACGAGCGATCGCCTGCACTTTAAGGCGCGTTTCTTCGTTAACCAGTGGACTATTTCTTAATGCTCGCGAGACGGTTGACTGCGAGACACCTGCACGAAAAGCTATGTCAAAAGAAGTAGGTTTTGATTTCAAACTAAGGACCCAATGACAATCAATTGTAAAATATTAACGTTTACTGCTACTTAATACCAATTTGATTAATTATTTAGTCTCTCAGAATGGCATAAGCAGTATTAGAACAAACGAAATTTATGACGATATAGTTGTTCTACATCAAGTGAATTTTGTGCAGTTATCATGCTGCTTATGCATTCCCAAGGGCGAGTTTTAAAGGCTCATATACTGCGTTATGGCGTTTGCTTTTCCTTCAAAAAAAGGGGAATAACCATTCTCTACACGCCAAGCCTTGTCTATGAGCCTTTAAACTCTCGCTGAGTGATCAAATAATTATTCAATTTGGTATAAGTATAGATTTTATGTTTTAGCTAGTTTGTGTTTTTGTGAACTTAACTGTTGAGCAAGTTTTTATAGAAGCGCTTAAGTTATTGCAATTCATCACAAAATTTATACCTTGAGTCCCTAATCGTGTTTCTAGCCAGCAATTTTTGCTGTAAATCGTTATAATCTTAGGTTCATGCCTGAAAGTTTAATTAATAATGGTTGGCGGTAAGTTGTCTAAATCTATTTGGTTACGTTACTCATTTGTTTGTCTCCTCACCTTAGTTATTGCTGCGATTGGTTTCGCTGCCACGCAGCATTTAAGTAATTTGGATACGAGAGAGTTAGTGCGAACACAAGCCAATATTGAAGTGGCAACGAGTTACTATGTTGACGACAGCAATCAATTATCAGCTAACCAAGTGCGCGAACGCCAAGCAGATTTTGTTTCATCAGAGCCTAATGATATCCCTTTTGAACTGGGCGATAGCGCCTATTGGGTTAGGTTTTCACTAGCTAACCAGACATTAGATGGTGCTGCCTTGGTGTTGCATATCGACAATTCTATGTTGACAGAGCTGGCGGCATATCAATATTCAAGCGCAGTAAATTCGCCCTTAGCAGCGTTAAATCAAGGAACGTTAAGCGCCACAGCCTTCCCACATTTGAATATTAACCTTAGTGCCAAGCAAAACATTGAGTTACTACTTAAGTTAAAAGCAGGTGGCCCACCGAATATTCCGCTAGTTTGGCATCAAGCTGAACAGTTTAAGACTAAACAAGCACTAACTAGGGTGCTGTTTGGTGTCGTTATCGGTGTGCTTGCTGTGATTGCCCTTTATAACTTAGTGATTTTTAACGCCATTCGAGACAAGGTGTATTTAATTTATATCGGTTACTTGCTCGCTGCGTTTTTAGTCTTAGCCACGGTAAATGGATACGGCTACATACTGTTTAGCCCCGAGACCCAAGCGCTGCTCAATACACATTCGCTGTTCTTCCATTATTACTTACTGAGCTTTTTGGTGCTGTTTACCTTGTACTTTTTAAAGTTCAATGAAGACAAGGGCAAGCTTTTTAAAATTGGCCAAGTGAGTGTCTACTTGCTTATTGGTCTCAGTGTTATTGGCTTGTTTATACCGCATACAGAGAGAGCTATTATTTTTTTTAGCTTAGTACCTATATATTATGCGTATTCAATTTGTCTTGTCATACTCAAACTAAAGAGTGAGTTTTCATGGGCTCGATATTATGTTGTTTCATGGATTCCACTTTTAGTAGGAGCAGGAGCTCAACAACTAACTTTATTTGGCTATATTGACTATTCATTCACACTAGTTAACGCCTTTTTACTTGCTGTGCTGTGTGAAATCACCCTGATGTCGTTTGCGCTCGCCGAGCGTATGCGCCGTCATGAAGCTGAACGCATTGCCGAAATGAGCTACCACTCAGGCTCTGGAATACCGCGTAAAAATGTTTTTGAGCGCTCCTTGTATAAGTTAATGCAAGCACCTGATGCGCATTTGCATGTATTGGTGATTAAACCTGAGCATATTGAGCGTGTTGCTCTTTATGTTAATGATGCGATGAATACCGCTTTATTTAAGCGAATTTACGAAAAGCTCACGCCACTTTTTGCTTATAATGATGCAATTGAGCCAATAGGCATGAAAGGTGAGAAGATTGCCTTGGTCGCAGGCAATATGTTGGCAATTGTTGTTAACGAACAGAAAAACCAGCAAGCGTTAGACACCATTGTCTCTTCTATCAATACTTTGGTTGAAGAAGCTTACCGTATTGAAGCGCTGCAAATACCGCTGCAAGCGAATATCGGTGTGGCCAGCTACCCAGAACACGGTAACTTGCCATTCATCTTATTGAACAAAGCTCAAATGGCATTACCCGACGCAGAAAATTGCACCGGCAAGTGGGCAATATATGAAGAGTTTCAGTCAGATAACAGTGGCTATCGGTTGAAGCTTGCTGCTGAAATTAATGCTGCAATCGAGCAGGGGAGCTTTGAGCTCTATCATCAGCCGCAAGTGGATTTAAAAACCATGCGTGTTTGCGGTAGTGAGTGTTTAATTCGTTGGCATTACGATGGCGAGAACCTAAGCGAACACGGCTTTATTCCACCAACAGCGTTCATTCCCGTTGCCGAAGATATGGGCTTAATTAACAAACTAACCCGTTGGGTCATTAAGCAGGCCATTGCTCAGCACAGTGTATTGTTGGCACAGGGTTACAAGCATCACATGGTATCAATCAATATTAGTGGCAAAGATATTTGTGCAGAAGGTTTTTACGAATATGTTGCCGCTGAAATCGAAGCAGCTGAAATTGCCGCCAACAAGATAGTGTTTGAACTAACAGAATCGGCCACGATCACCAATAATGCCCAAGCGCTAGAGGCCATTGAATTACTAACCGAGCTTGGTGTTACCATTAGTATTGATGACTTTGGTACTGGCTATGCGTCGATGGCCTACGTTAGTGAATTGCCATTTAAAGAGCTAAAAGTTGATCGCCAATTTGTTCAGGACGTTGGCGATGATAAGAAGCGTAGAACCATTGCGGAAACGACGGTTCGAATGGCTAAAGGCTTAGGGCTTGAAGTGGTTGCTGAAGGGATTAATAGCCAAAAAGATGAAAACCTATTGAGGCAATTTGGTTGCGATATCGGTCAAGGGTACTTTTATGCGAAACCTATGGCTTTTGATGATTACCTAGAGTGGTTAACCGACGAAGTGAATGGGCGCTCCCCTGAGCCGCTTGAAGGCGAGTTTATCTCTAAGCATTCACTATCTTAACCTTAACTATCTTAACATAGGCTAGTTAAGGTTAACCCTTGGTTGGTCAAGGTTGATCAAGCACTAGTCGCTTTTATTAAACTGCCCAGGGGGCACCCCAAAATGGCTTTTAAACGTGCGGGTGAAATGCGCTTGATCATTAAACCCCAAAGCGCTGGCTATTTCCGCGATGCGGGCATTAGGTTGAGTGAGCATAGCTTTGGCCTTACTTAACCTTTCGTTCATTAAGTATTGATAGGGAGTTAATCCCGTAAACTTCTTAAATTCCCGAAGAAAATAGAATTTACTGCAATTAAGTAGCTCCGCTAGATCGCCCACGGTAACGGCTTCCCCAATATGTGTTTGAATATAACTGGTGACTTTGTCTACTTGTCGTTGCTCAAACTTCGAAATACGCTGCTGGCTATTCTGTAAATCAAAATAGTTAGAGTAGTGCTGAATATAGTGTGTGCTCAGTAGGGCTATCAATTGGTTGAGATAAACCTTACCGTTGCGCCCTTGAGCAGTAACCTCCAACAAAAACAGTTCAATAATACCTTTGATGGTTTCGTCGATAACATTGTAATTATTCAGAAAGCTAAGCTTTTTTGAGTCAATATTAAGCGGGCAACTATTGAGAAAAGTGGATGCTTCAACCGCCAGAATAACAAAATAACAAGGCTCTGATATATCGTGAGTAAAAGGCGTTTTTGGTGGGTTTATCCAGATATTGCCGGGCGTTGTTTTAAGCGTGATCTCATTGTGCTGGTCGCCGGCTTGCCAATGCAACTCTTCTTCCAGTGCCAGGGCAAAGTAGAAGTAAGGTGTGTACACATTTTGCGGATAAAAATGTGGAGAGCTGCCTTTTTCAAGAATAACGCCTTGCCAGCCAAGTGCCTCACTGGAAAGCTCGATATCTAGCACCTGCCCACAATCAGACAGCTGCTCATTAGTCGCTTGAAAAAACGCTAGCTTGGATTTCATCTTTGTTTTACTCAATCATTGCTCTTGTGAGTCAGAGCGCCTCTTAATATTGATCTTTCTAGCGCATTTATCACTTGTTTGTTGTTTCACGCTTATTAGAAGTAATTTGCAATTAATCGAGTTGCAATAAATTACAAAACCCTAAGCACGAATATTCAATATCCCTTACACACTCGTTTATACACTAGTGCTCAATTCCTAATTAAAGGAGCCCAAAGGAGCAAGAGAAGGTTATGTTCAAGCAAATACTACTTGGTCTGACAGCAGCGTTATCAATACATGCGAGTGCTGCGGCAATTAAGTCATCATCTATCAGTGAGGAAAATATTATGCAACAAATTCAATTAGAGACAAGTGTTGGCAAACTTGCTGCAAATCTATACTTGCCAAGTGGTCATCAAGAAAGCACTGAAAAGTTACCAGTGGTATTGGTTACTGGCGCTTGGACTACGGTCAAAGAACAAATGCCAGCTGTGTATGCCAAAGCTTTGGCAGAACAAGGGTATGCGGCATTAACCTTTGATTTTCGTGGTTGGGGTCAGTCAAGCGACAAGGTTAAGTACCTTGAAGATCCACAGCGTAAAATTGAAGATATTCAGGCCGTTATTAGTGCGCTTGCAAGCAAACAGAGCGAGCTGACACAACTGGATGTTGAGCGAATCGCAGGGGTAGGTATTTGTGCTTCGTCTGGTTATATGCTCGATGCCGCACTAGCAAATTCGAATGTTAAAACCGTTGCCGTTGTAGCGCCTTGGTTGCATGACAAAGCACTAGCAACAGCAATTTATGGAGGTGAGGAAAATGTTGCTAGCTTGTTGACTTTGGCAGAGCAGTCTGCTCAAAAAGAGCAGCCAGTTACCATTGAGGCGGCTAGTTTAACCAATCAAAGTGCTTTGATGTATCAAGCGCCATATTACACCGAAACTCACCGCGGCTTGATTCCCGCTTATGACAATTTATTTAATGTTGCTTCATGGCAAGGGTGGCTTAATTATGATGCACTTGCCACAGCAAGTGCCCAAAACAAACCTGTATTAATGGTTGCGTCAGAGGCGATGGCTTTACCTGCAGGTGCTAAGCAGTATTTAGAAAACGCTGGCGATAATGTGCAAGCGGTATGGTTTGACGGCATTAGCCAATTTGACTTTTATGACCAAGCGGATGCTGTTGACAAAGCTGTTGGTGCAATTGATAAGCACTTTAGTAAGTATTTGTAATTTTGAACTGATTAAAAAAATACTGGCCTGTGTAGGTGCTATACCAATTGAAATAAATACTTAATCATTCAGCGAGAATTAAAAGGTTCAGAGGCAAGGCATTGATTGCAGAGAATGGTGGTTCCCTTGTCAAAATCAATAACGCAGCATATGAACCTTTTAAACTCGCCCTTTGGGAGCGTGTCAGCGTCGCGATAACTGCGCCAAATTGATGAGATTTAGAATAACTATATCAACAAAAATTTGGTTTGTACTCCCACCGCTGACAGCGCTCTGAATTGAACAATTAATTAATTCAATTGGTATTTCCTTAAACGAAGCATAGGCCAAGCAAAACCTAACTCATGAAAGAAATCTGCGATGAATAAGTTATTGGCAATTCTAATACTATGGAGCGTAATGATGACAGCTCATTCAAACCAAGCAACACAAAGCCCTGAGCGTAAAGGCTCGGCAAATATTAGCCAAAATAGAACGCAACAGCTAACCCAAGATGAGGCAAAAATTAGAAGCACTATTTACAGCTTTTCGGCACTGGCTGATCAAAGTGCTTTTGAGTATTTAGGCGCACTATTCGCTCCAAAAGTGACTTTGGATTACACCGAGCTTTTTGGCGGCGAAGTGCAAATTGTGACTAATCAGGCATTAATGCAGCAGTGGGCGGGCTTTTTGCCTGGCTTCGACACCACTTTTCATGAGCTAAGCAATATGCGTGTTTCGCAGCTTGAAATCGCTGCTCATCAAAAAAGTGCACAGCAAAATAGTGAGCATCAAAAGAATGCACAGGTGAATGTCGATTTTACCGCCAGCCATTGGCTGGGGAAGTCATACTACTGGTCAATATCCGGTGAGTATCAGTTCACAGTGGCTAACTATAAGGGCCATTGGGTTATTCAGTCGGTAAAGCTTTTTGCGAAAAGTGAATCAGGTAGCAGGGAAGTGTTGGAAAAGGTGGCACCACTTGCAGCAGGGAAACTTGCAGCTAAGCGTCAGCGATTGATAACTATTCAATAAATTAACCACTGAGCCTATAAATGAACTAACCCAAAGACCGCATCAGTTTTAAATTCCTATTGCCACTAGTCATTGATGTCTAGTGGCTCATCATCTGGTAAAGCTTGCTAGCTAATTGTTTTTTTTAATAATTGCTTTTTTATTAAGGTGCTAGCTTTGTTATGATACAGATTAAAATGAGTGATATAACATACGCAAGGACGATGCTATGAGCCTATACAGTAATGAATATTTAGATAATCAAATCGAAAAAGAGAGTAAGTACCTTTGGAGTGCTGAAAGTATCTTTTTGGTGATTGTTTTGGTTGCATGCTTAATCAGAGAAGAGCTCACTTTTACTTTTGTATTATTACTTGTTGCGTTCAATTTTTTACACAGACGCTTGGCAATGTGTAACCGCCGCTTAGAGCTTTTAGAAGAGCGCCTAGCTCAGGCTCAATCAAACTAATCCAACCAAATACCATAAATTACATTACTATTTTCTGTTGGCTTGAGTAGCCAAGTATTTGAATATATGATGAAAGTTTGTACGTTACCAGGAATTAATAGGAGGTTATTTTTGGAGACTACGCGCGAAAAACGTACCATAAAGCAGTGGCTTTTGGGTGACTACTCATGGGGGTTAAAACTATCTTGGTCACTAGCGACTATTATGACAATAGTTGTATTGAGTGTGAGTGAAGTTGGTATCTCGCAGACATTAATGAATGGTGATCTTAACTTCGCTCTCTTACTTTATGCGTTAGGTTATTTATCTGATATTCGATATCGTTTATTTGAAGATGTGCGAAATGATTAATGAACTACCCAATTAGCTAATCGGCTAACTGGTTGTCATTTATCGCGAATTAAGTAAATAAAATGCCAGCTTCTTTTTATAGAAGCTGGCATTTTTTATCTCAGTTTTATTATGACAACTAAGTGCGAACTATCTTTTAACATCAGCATTGTGGTAGACGTGTTGTACATCTTCACAATCTTCTAGCATCGCAATAAATTTGTCGAAGTTAGCGATATCTTCTTCGCTAGTAACGTCGGTGTATGTTTGCGGAACCCAAGTGATTTCTTCAACTTCTAAATCAAATTCCGGCATGCTGTTGGCAAACTCCGTTTTGATTTTGAAGAATTCAGTGTGTGGCGCATAAACGGTGATAATGCCGTCTTCTAGCTCAACGTCAGTAACGTCAATATCAGCCATCATAAGGTTTTCTAGTACAGTTTCGTCGTCTTCACCTTTAAAGGCAAATACTGCTTGGTGATCAAACATATGAGACACGGTACCAGTTGAGCCAATTTTTGAATTGGTTTTAGTAAAGCATTGACGAACGTCTTTGATGGTGCGGTTACCGTTGTCAGTTAAACAATCGATAATAACCATGCAGTTGCCAGGACCAAAGCCTTCATAACGGGCTTCTGAATAGTCTTCACCGCCAGTACCTTTTGCTTTATCAATTGCTTTGTCGATAACGTGCGTTGGTACCTGATCTTTCTTTGCTTTATCAATTAAGCTTCGCAGTGCTAAGTTGCCGTCAGGGTCAACACCACCACTTTTGGCAACAGCGTAAATTGCTTTACCATATTTTGAATAAACTTTAGTTTTTTGACCGGCGGTTTTCGCCATAGACTCTTTTCGGTTTTGAAACGCTCTACCCATCTTATGTTTGCTTCTTATTTACAATGATCCAATGGCTAGATTTTAACAGCGAGTGCAGGGTTTTTGCTAGGGGCAGATGGCAATCTATCTATGATTTAAGTTAACGGGAATGCTTCAGCAAGCCATATAGTGAAATTTGGCCAGCGATAATGTAAAACGGGAAGAAATTAAGTGGCTACCAAATTCTAGTAACCACGGGTTATTGGATAAACTGCATAGGCTTACCTTAGTGTTGGCGTTATTGTAAAACTAGCTGTCGCTGTCGGTGATGATCCATTTGAGTAGTGCTAATAGTTAAACCACTACATACATTGATTAGCGGAATTTCAGGGGCGGTTGTTTTACCCACCAGTAATTTATTCATTATGAATCTCCATTACTTCTTATTTGTTACTGCGGTTTGTTATCATCATTTTTAATGGCTTAACAAGTGCCGTTATCACTCGCTCAGGCTCGCTGTTGTTTGAGTTTTGTAGTGCTTCACTTGATAGATGGCATTATTGCTCGCCGTACTTTGGTGATTAGTGGTGAAACTCATTTGTTTAAAGGTTAATAAATTACCTTTAACTATGGTGTTATTATCAACCAGCATGGCACTCGTAAAATCTTCATAAGCGCCTAAGCTGTCGTCAGCTAAATAGCGAACAATACCGCGATTGCTGTAGGCTAAAGACTTTAAATACTGCTTTTGGTGAGTAGGCCCGTTAACTTTGTCAATTTGCCTAATGGCATTGCTACAAGCGCTATCAGCTAGTGATAACTTGTTAAGCTTAATGTTCGCAACGCACATGCCCATTTCTTGATTGTAGCTAGAGGCAAGGTCTTTGGGCGCTGAGTTCAGCTTAGATAACCCTAGTTGATACTTACCTTCGACAATCTCGTCAGAGCCAATAGCATTCTTGACGACTGCCAGTTTGAGTCCGTTGAGTTTGGCTTCTGTTGCGACACTTTTCGCTGCTACCGCGACCGCGCTGGCAGTTGTGCCAAGCAGTAAAGCAAACATCGACATTTTACCCATGCGTGATTTCATGGTGCTCTCCTTATCTAAAGTTTGGTTTAGTGTTGTAAATTCATCACCACGCGGTGACGTTCTAACTTTAGAAAGTAGAGCGGTAGTCTGACAAACGATAAAAACGCACCTGTTAAGTGAATTAATTTCGCCTGTCGATGTTATACATCAAATACCTTTTTTGGAACGGCTAAATACGATGTGTGCTCAGTTATATCGAGTATATGGGAAACGTTAGAATTAACGCTTGAGCATTAAAGATCATATGCCATCTGACTAAAACCATGTTTACAATCGATGGCCCGCCTACAGCTAGTCAGCAAAGTTGTCTTTTACCCAGTTGGCAAAAGTTGTTAGCTCATCGGCACTTTCGATATGTTCATGCTGGATAAGAAAATACTTATCGTTGGTGACTAATTCACGATCAAATAGTTTTACTAACAACTGTTCACTAAACCATGCTTTACTGATCGGCATTGGCACTAGCGCTATTCCCATGCCTTGTTGGGCTGCACGAGCAACGCCGAACATGCTATCAAATTGAATAATTTGTTTCGGGTCAAAGTTGGGAACATCGTTTTTGTCTGCCCATTGGTGCCATGACCACGGGCGCGCTTGGTGCAAAATTAAAGGAACTGAGCTTAACGCGTCTTCGCCATGTGCCGCCCATTTTCGGTATAGCTTTTTGTTACAAGCTGGCACATATCGGATAGGAAACAATTCGTGTACCACACTGCCATTAGGTTTGCCGTTGGCTAATACAATCGACAAATCCGCTGTCGCAGGAGTTTGGCTTGCAGACTTCACTGTCTCCAACTGTAAATTAATGTCTGGATTAAGCTCCGCCCACTCACTTAACTTTGGGACAAATAGCTCGCTAGCGAAAAATTCTGGCAGGCTGATCGTTATCGTCTTGTTTTGTTGGCTATTAGTAAAATCAGCAATGGTTTGCTCTAAATTGGTGATTATTGGATAAACTGAGTTATAAAATTGCTTACCTGCACTGGTCAGTTCGATTGAGCGCGTTTGGCGCTTAAATAGTTGAGTACCGAGTTGATCTTCAAGTTGCTTAATTTGGTGACTAACCGCAGAAGGGGTTAGAAAAAGCTGAGATGCTGCATGCTTAAAGCTTAAACATTTGGCGGCGATACAGAAAGATCTGAGACCTCGAATTGGAGTTTGAATGCTCATGATGAAAAATAAAGCTACATAGAGTCCTTGCTAGAAAATCATCTTTAGCTAAGCAATACCTAGACCATGAGGTTTTTCTTATTAAAAACAGACGATTGTAGTAGGTGTGCTATTTTTTGGCGAGTCTTGCTGCGCTATAGCGATGCAGGCGAACCAAATTGGTGCGAATTGGGCAAAAAAAAGGGCACTAAAAAAGTGCCCTGACAAATAAAGTAAGTGTCTAATGGTTTAGAAATCGGGGGAGATTTCGAAAACGCTGTTAGAATAAATGCACTAAAGCAGGATGACAATTGAGAAGAAATCACTCGACGGGTTAAATTATTTCACTTATAACTTTTAAAAATAAATATCTTGAATGTTTGAATTGCAACTGATTGTTAAGCAACACATTTACTTGCTAGTTATTTAGTAATTATTTGCTATCTATTCGCCAATTCAGCGCTGCTAACCCGTTTAAAACCTTTTTGTCGACTTAGTTATAAGGTCGCAATGATAGCCCTGGAGAGGTATTAATTTCGCCTTGCTCGTCTACCGTTGCAACACTATTACCGCAGAGTAATACCGCTAAGGTGCCATGCTCTGAGCCTCGGGTAAAGGCGAAGTGATAACCATATTGAATTAAGCTATTCACTGAAAACTTTTGCGACATGGTCATATTACTCAGCAACTCACCTTCAGTTGCTCGGCTATGTCTGCGCTCTTCAGTGCTCAACTTTTTTGACCTAGATTCCATTCGGCCACCTCTTAATGAATTTAATCCTTTTAGTATAGTATTTAACCAGTTTGAGGTCGATAGTCGTCTAAAAAGTCGTAAATGAGTTCGGATTAGTTAGAGGCGTTCTGAAAGGGCTCAATACATCAAACCATAGGGTGCTTCGATACAGCAGTTAATTCTTAATTTTCAACCATTTTAATATCAAGTGGCTAAAGGCCTAGCTAGCTGCTGACAAAGTTTGTCAAAAGGAAGAGGTTGGCAAAATAAAAAGCCTTGAATAAAGTCGCAATGGTGAGCAAGCAAAAACTGTAACTGACTTTCTTGCTCTACGCCTTCTGCTACCACGGCTAGGTTGAGCTCATGTGCCATTGAAATAACCGCAGACACAATTGCTTTATCACTTTGATCTGTCGCTAAATCGATAACAAAAGAGCGATCAACTTTTAGGGTATTGATCGGCAAACGTTTAAGGTAGCTAAGAGAGCTGTAACCCGTACCGAAATCGTCGACCGAGAGTTTTACGCCGATTTTTCTCAGTTGCGTTAATTGCGCTAACACACTGTCGAAATTATAAATTAACAGGCCTTCTGTTACTTCAAGCTCTATGTTTTCAGGCGCAATGTTAAATGCGACAATAGTTTCTTCAATAAAGGTGGCTAAGTTACGGTCACTAAACTGGCGTGGCGATAAATTAACAGCTAGCGTCATTTGATGACCTTGATGGTGCAATTCACTAAGTGCTTGGCATGACTGCTCGAAAATCCACTTGCCTAAATGAATTATTAAGCCACTTTCTTCTGCTAGCGGAATAAAGCTGGCAGGGCTTACCAAACCTAATTCAGGATGATGCCAGCGAATCAGTACTTCTGCCTTAGTGATGGTTTTCGCCGGCATGGCATAAATTGGCTGAAAGTACAGCTCAAATTGGTTGTGCTCTAACGCTAAATCAATTTCCTTTTTGAGCGTTAACATGCGCTGCATATCAAGCTCCATTTCAGCATTGTAAAAGCTATAGGCTAACCCTTTGGTCTGCTTGGTGTGGTTCGTTGCGATATTGGCGCATTTGATCAGCCGTTCAACCGATTGACCATCACGTGGGTATGCGGCCGCGCCAATTTTTAAGGTTAAGCTGACTTGGTTAATTTTTTCGTGAATATGACTGGGTAAATGTAGGGTTGAGCGAATTAAGCGAGATAATATTTGCTCGCAATCATCATCACTCTCAATACCATAAAGTAGAATGCCAAATTCATCGCCGCCAATACGGGCAACGATATCACTATTTTTAATTGATGAGCGTAATTGCTCTGCAATAAACAACAGCACTTCATCACCAATACGATGCCCTAACTCATCGTTAACGACTCGAAAGTGTTCAATATCAATAAACAGCACATAACATGAATAGTTGCGAGCAATCGCTGTATCTAAGGCGTTCCAGAAAAATTGGCGGTTAGGTAGCTCGGTCAGATGGTCAATTAGCGTAAGCTTCTCGTTTTGCTCTTGCAGGTGTTTAAGTTGGCTAATGTCACTGATAATAAATATCCATTGGCACGCGGATGAGTTGCCATCACTGGCAGGAATCGCCGATACCATTAGCCATTTCATGGTAAATGGGGGTCTCATCCAGCACAGTTCGCCTTGCCAAGCTTGCTGTTTTAGCTGACTAAATTGGAACTCAGGGTATTGCTTTTCAATGAGTGTGAGCAAGGTGCTTATCGCCGTTTCACCCTGCGTTAAGCTATCAGGCTTAAATAACTGTCTTGTTGCCGGGTTGTCCATTAGGCACTTCATATCGCTGTCACAAATAAGAATCGCGGTATTGATCATTTGCACGACTTTAGACACAGATTGAATGAGTTGCGGGGCACTTTCAGGCGCTGCCACTAGCGCAGCTAGCCGCTCTTGAGCGTATTGGTGGTTAGCAACAATATTCTCGTTGGCAAGCACAAGTTCACGCGCTAGTTGCAGGGTTTTCTGTTTTTCATCAAATTCTGATGCAAGGTTCTTAATGATTAAGTATTGGCCAGCATCACAGTTGATTGCTTGGGCTTCGTAGTGCTTGGCTTGGCCATCGGCTTGAGGCTCAGTCCATATGCCGGAATTTAATTGAGCTTCCTGTTGTTGGTGCCAAAAGGATTTAGCGTCGCGAATAAAATCGTCAAGAAAAAGCGAGTTGCCAAGCATATGCAGTGACGTTGAACTTGCTGGCAAATTCGGTAGTAGCGCGGCAATCCAAGGCAGATCGTTGAATACTTTTGCAAACTGTCCACTACCCAAATATTTAAAAACAGCGCAATTGAGGGCTGTCAGGGCTTGTTTTAAGTCATGCTCCATCGGCTTTACCTTACTACTTCTTGTTCGGCAATTGAGCGAAACAGTTGTTCTACATTTTCACCCGTTTTGGCACTCGTGTTGATGACTTGAGCAAAGCCTGCGCTTTGTAGTTGTGCGTGTAAATCTTGTGATAGTTGGCCGTTTAAATCGGATTTATTGATGGCGAGATAAGCAGGTGCATCAGAGTAGTCTTTCGCCATTGATAACAAGGTAAGGGCATCAACTGCCGACTTAGGCCTGCTTTTATCGAGCACCACAATATAAGCGTTTGCCCCATTTAAATAGCGGGTATTAAAACCACAGAACCTGTCAGTGCCTTCAATATCCCAAATCAGTAACTGCACTTCACCTTGCTTGGTCACCACTTGATGTTTGTCAATTTTTACACCAATGGTCGTTAGGTATTTATCGGCAAAAATGCCATCAACAAAGTGCCGAACTAAACTGGTTTTTCCGACTGCAGAGGCGCCAATTAAACAGACTTTTTGACAATACATGAATACTTCACTCCTCACTGCTTGCCAAGGTGATACTTGAAACTAGCACTTTTCTGCTGGCATTGGATATTTGCGTTAGCGGTAACTCGCCAACGCCAATGGCAAATAAAAGGTCGCTAGGAACATTTCGCAAAATCAGGGCTGCTTTAACATTGCTTGCGCGCTGCTGGCTAAGCTCAAGATTAAGCGCTTTACTGCCAGTGCTGTCGCTGTAACCCGTAAGGATAATGCCCAGTTTAACGCCAAGAGAGTTACTCAATGTGTTAATGCTTGTGAGTTGTTTTGCCAGTTCGGATAACACTAGCTGCATTTCAGCGGTTAACTCTGCCGACTTGGTAGCAAAATCGATTGATGAAAGCGCTAAACTAGTGAGCATTTTATCAAGCATTAATCGCTGCTTTTCCTCGTTTTTTAAGGCGACTCCAGTAACCTGCACGTCATTTGTATCTATATTCGATAGACTTGGAAGTAGCTTTAATCTCTCCATCGAATTGGCAAAGGTAAACCTATCGATAGTGCCGTTGAGTTTTAGATTTTGATTTTCTATGACGTAGGTTAGTTGGGTATCAGCTAAAAGGTGAGCAACCTTTTGATTGATTAGCTCTGGTGCTAATGAAATAAACGGGGTTTCAATTAACATCAATTGCGCTGGATCATACTGCTTGCTAAGTAGCTTTTCACTGAGCGGATTTTGGCTGGCTAGGTGGCTGTTTAACCAATCTGAAAACTCAATCGCAGCAGGATCTCGCAAGTAATTGATATATAGCTTATCTTCGTGCCACTCAAGCTGTTGAACTACAACACCCGGAGGTACAGGTAGCGCTTCGATAGCTGTAACAAGGGTAGATTGTTGCCAAGTATTAAATGCTTTATTGCCAAAAACGAGGGTGGTTGCGATGAGCAAGGTTACCACTAACCAATGGGCTTTGCTGGAGGCTTGTTCTGGCTGTAGTTCAGCAATAACGCAAGATTCAAGTTCGGGTTTTACCTGTTCAAACGCAGAGGTATCACCTTTGAAACTAGCAAGTGCATCGGTAAAATTACCGTGAATAGTGTCTAGGGTTTGTTGGAGCAAATAGGTTAGTTCCTTTGGCACGGTGCCAGAGACTGCACCTGCTAATATTGCGTGTGGCGTGCAGGTGATAATAAGTGTGATATTTTCAGCGGCGATAGATTCCAGCACCACATCTTGCTGACTGTTGAATGAATCTGCCATAAAGTCATTGATGGCACTGAGCATGGCCGACATCAATACCGGATCATTACACTGGCTATTCTCGACTTGAGCATCACATAACAAAGTGCCGCTTGGTCGATGAATCAGCATAACGCTTTCCACGCGATAAACGAGTGATTGCTTTAGTACATAATCACTAAACTCAACACCTTGTCGCCATGCCTCAATTCGCCATCGTAACCCTTTGATGGTTAAGCTATGTTCAATCAAGTAATTGAGTTTGGCCAGAAAGCTATTAAAAAATACCGCGACAGATTTTCGAACCAGCCCCCCTAAAACGGGGTAGAGGGAATCAATAATGCTCGCCTTGTTGCTTTCGATGCTCTTACTTATCGCCTTTTCCATCAAAGGGGCAATGGTGGTTACTAAACTCGCATCAATCTTTTGCCTATCATCTAAGGCTTCTGTGATAACTTCTGTAACGATTGCGCGCGCTTCTTTGCGAACTGCCGCAGTAATGTGTTCGTTGTGCTCACCAAAGAGTAGGCTTTGCACGCTATGAATATCGTTTTCGCTTGTTCGCTTATCTTCCATGGCGAGAAAGTCCTGCTCGATTTTCGTTAACTGTCTTTCCCTTTAGCACTTGCTGTAGGGGTAGGCTTAGTTTTAGGCATAGCTTCGTTCGGGTTTTCGTTTGTCATTGGCGCGCTATCTAAGGCATTGAGCTGTGAAGCTGCCTCGTTGAGTATGTTGGCAAGTACAGAGCGATCAGCTTTGTCATGGGCAAGTTGGCTTGTTATGGACAGTAACTTGTCATTAAACTGTTCAGCCAATTGGGCTATTTCTTGAGATAACTGCTCATTGAACTGATGAGTGGCATTGGCCGCATTTTGCTTGATTTGCTCGCTTGTTTGCTGAGTTTGTTGCTCAAAATTAGACAAACGATCAGCGGTAGTATCGACAAAAGCTTGAATGTGATCTTGGCGTTCGTTATGCGCATGGTCGCTATCAAGTAGCTGATCATTAAGCAATTGAATCTGCCTCTCTGTTTCTTCGCGCAGGGTTTTAAGCTCTTGATTCACGTACAGGGTCAATTGTTCTATTTGGTTTGAAAGTGATTGTTCTATATTTGAAAAATGTGCTTTAAATTCACGTTTATCTTCACCAAATAAAATGTCTCTAAGTTGGCCTAGTTGGCCCAATTGATTAGCGATTTCAGGTGATTTTTGTTGGCCGTTCACGTCATGGGTTTGCTTTGCCATCGTTACCTCCGTTTACTTAAGCGCAATCCTTGAAATTATTTATCTAAAAACTGAACTGATTAACTCATTTTTACCATCAACTTTTCTGATGAAGTCTTAACTGGGTGGTTATTAACTAAAAGATATATCAGTGTTTTTTAAGTGTAGACCTAAATTTCAGATTCGGGGGGGCGTTGGCCTTCAAATAAGGTAAATTTATCCATAATTTAAGTAAGGTTTCTGTAGCTAAATGATGACACTAGGCAACTTGAACAGGGAGTCACTTTTTAACTGGTGAAAAATCAATGAGTAAGGTTAAACACCTGCGGTAATTACTGGTGCCACATTGAGCCTAGGCCATACAGCACCTACACTAAAGCTGAGCAAACAAGTTTGCTGCAAGTTACCCAGTTTCTAAAACAGCAGTATTGGACGGAGTCGTTTCGTTGTTTGAAGTTGTTGGGGAGCGTCTGCCAAATATTACAGGTATCTGTTACGAGTATCAGTTAGTGACATAAGGCAGCCCATTCAGAGTTTTTCTATCCATAAAGAATCCAGCAAGAGTGCTGGGTAACGTTGATTTTTATTGTCAGATTTTCAATCGTTAGTTTTCTATCTTCATTGATGAAAAGGACGTGTTATGGATATGTTAAGTGTTAACGGTCAATTAATCCCTTTAAGTTCAACCGATAGTGACTTGGCCTCAGGCTACCAAGGGCATTTTGTCAAAGTTTCTTATAGCCGTGAAATTGCCGGACAAGCGGTGTTTAGCAAAGACAGGATTGATGTTAGTGCCAATGGTGAGTTTCGTTTTTTTGTCCCGCCAGCAAACCTCGTAGTTGATGAAGCCGTCACCCTTGAAGTTTACGCCCCCAATGGCGAGTTACTCGCCAAGCTCTATGTGAGCCATGGCAGTTTAAACGCCGCTAATATCAATATGATCTCGGCTGACAATAGCCAGCCATTTGAAATTAAAGTGAATCCTAAACTCGTTTCAGTGGGGGATATTAGCCCTATTGCCGAGCAAGTCATCAAAGTAAAAGGGCGGGTGGTTGATGTTTCTGGTGCTGGTAAAAACGTTGGTTTGCAAGTGCTGATTTTTACCTCACAAGGCAGTGAAACCGCGTTTAGCATGGAATCTTTTACCGCTATCGCCGCCGCGAAAACCGATAAAAGCGGCTATTTTTATTGCTCCGTTGCCAATCAAGTAGCAAGCAGTGCCTACGGGGTAATTGCTGGTATGGAACAAGAGCCGATAGTTATTCCGCTTGATGAGAATCGCATCCCCGCTAATGTCATTTTAGTTGCTGATCTTTCCGCTTTAGATGATGAAAAAGGCTGCGGCTGTGATACGGAAGTGGAAAGTCAGCCAGATAATGCCGATCTGGTAAATTCCAGTGCATTTTCACAAGATGTGGGTGGCAAGTGTATCGACTTTACTGTGCCTAATCGTACGCTGGAAGAGTTTAGTTTTTACCAAACGGTGCGAACCACAGAGCCAGAAATTCGCGGTTTGACCATTACCGCCAGTGAAACCGATAAGGTCAGAAAGCAGTTAGAGCTTCATTCAGATCTTGCCTTTGGTGTCGTTGCAAAGCTTAAATCTTCATTTAGCTCAATGTCATTACTTAACTTTGCAGTGCAAGAAGATAGTGGTGCGGCTAAGCCTGCTCAGCCCATTAATGATAACGGTGGAGTAAAGATTGAAGGCGACAGCAAGGGCAACGGCGCTAAAGCAGAAATTGCCAACCAAATGGCGCAGCGGATATCGAAAATTCCGGCTTACACGCGCCGAAATTATGTGCTTAATTTGGATATTGGCCAGCGGGCGCCACTGGTGTTAAACAGTGTGGATATTACCGCGCCAGATATGCGCTTTGACTATCAAGATATTATCCAGCTGATTATTGCCCAGAATAAGCGCAAGCAAAAACTCAAAGAGCTGGAAATGAAATTGGCGGCTGCCTATTGCGGTAAAAATGGCGTACAGGAAGAGCAATCCTTCTGTGAAAAGTTAGCTGCCCACAATGCTATTGAAAGTGACAAAATAAATGCCCTACTGGCAGAGCTTGTGAAAAATGTGCAGCAAGTCAGGCTTGATGGCGACACCATGAGACACCTGCACAAAGTGCTGGTAGATATTGAAGCGCTTGCCAATGGCAATCAAGTGGATAGTAAGCAAATCAAACAAGTTGCTGCCCAGTTAGACAAAGTAATTGTACTGGTTGAAAAGCAAGCCACAGATACAGACAGTAAAGAAATTTTGCTAGCAAACTTGCGCCGAATGGCGGTTGAATTAGCCAATAACCTCAGTAATCAAAACCTGCCGTTCGAACCTTGCCCAATAAAGCCAGTGCGAGAAACCATGGGCATTATTTGCCTAATGCAAAAGTATCAAGAAATTCGCAATTTATTGGCGAATACTCGCATCTTATCGCTGCCAGAAATTCTTGAGATTAAAGAATATTATCAAGTGTTTGTCGATAGTATCGCGGGCTTTGTCCGCTTACTTGATGAGTACTACCATTTCTATAATTCTGGCGTTAGCTTTGGCATGGAGTTAATCGATCGTTACTTTTATGAAAACTACGAAGAAATTAAATCTACCCTGACGCATTTGCTGCGTGAAATTCAAACCAGCCAACGCTATGTATTGGCGTTAGAGCGTGCCTATATTCGCAATCACCCGGGACGTCAGGAATTGACGGTAGAAACTAGCATTGACTGGGACGAAACCCCCACCATTTATGAAAATACCACCATCGCCCATGGTCATATTCTGCATTTTAAACAGCAATGGAAAGCGGATGGCTATTCATTAGGGGACTTACTTTATAGCTTGCCATTGGCGCCATGTCAGGAAAAACGCATTTCGATTTTAGATTGGGACAGAACTGAGCAAGCGGGTCGCGATGAGTCGACCGTTGCGACCGAAAGTTTAACCGCCAATATTGAGCGCGATCGAGATATCACCGAAATTATGAGTGCCAACCTCAATGAAAATATGCAGGCATCATCGTCTAACCGCACTAAGTCTAGCTCTGGTGGCATTGGCGGTGGTATCGGCGGCTTTTTTAAAGGCATTGTCTTTGGCGTTGCCGGTGGTGTCGCCCATTCTGGCGCAAATTCCAGTTCAAGTGCCTCGCAGTCATCATCGCGAAACTTAGCTTCTAGCGCGCTAAATCGCTTGCAAGATAGCACCTCACAATCGGCATCAAGCCTGAGAAGTCAGCGTAATACTGTCGTCCAAACGGTTGGCCAACAAGAGGATGTGCGGGCGCAAACTGAGGTCGTGAAAAACAACAATCATTGCCATGCCATGACAGTGGAATATTTCGAAGTACTTAAACACTATGCAGTTGAGCAGAACTTGGTGGATGTGCAGGAATGTCTATTCGTCCCTATGCCAATGAGTCATTTTGATCATCAAAAGGTGCTGCGCTGGCGCCATACTTTACAGCGTTTTATGTATGGCCGAAAATTGTTAAAAGGCTTTGATGCCATCGAGCGTATTGAAACTAACTATGTTAATGCCGACTTGCCAACTGGCAGCCATGCCGACGAAGTAATCCAAGCGTTTTCTGGCTATATGACCATGTCGTTTGAGTTAGCACGGCCGTTCACCCCCGCCATCGACACCGCGCTAAAAATGGAAGAGTACGATCTAACCATCGACTTCCCTTGGTTTAACAAGAAAATGACCATCAGTTTAGAGCGCCCAGTACCACTGACGGATCAAGAAAAAGATGCGATTTTTGAAGAGCAGTACGTGCCTGATATTGTTCGTCAGTTTGTCGATACCTTGTCGGTTTATGCGGTGAGCGAGGTTGGCAGCCTGCAATTGCTCAATGTTGATTTAACCTTGCTGTCGACCTACCGCAAAGGTGTGCCATTGCGCATCGGCTTTGCCAGCGCTGGTACCGGAACAGTAACGCGTCGGCAAATTCAGCATTTGGTGGTGGCGGCCAGTACGTCAGTCAAATCAACATCAAAAATCATTCTGCGCTCTATGGATTTAGGCTATCAAACCAAATATATGCGAGATTACATCACCCGTAATAACCGTATTAATAATGATATTTTGTTTAACCAAGGGCCATTGGGGCCATTTGTACCGCCTTATATTGCTGAACTGCTGAATATGGGGCCAACTTCAGATGCCGCACAGCTTTATACGCCGCTTAATAATCGCGAATTATCGAATCCGCGCAAAGAAGATCAAGACGCCGCCAGTGCCTTAGTTCAGTTTTTAAATGAACATATGGAGCTGGCCCATAAGGTGATTTGGAGTAATATCGATGCCAGTCGCCTATTTGGTTTGCTTGATGGTTACCTTGCGCCAAATAGCAGTGGTCGTAGTGTCGCCAGTGTGGTGGAAAATAAAGTGATGGGCATTGTCGGCAATAACTTAGTGCTGAAAGTGATCCCTGGTGAACGGCTCGACCCAGTATTTCGCGGCGTACAAGATTTACTGGCTTATTATCAACCCACCACACCAATCGACCCATACCGCATTAGCGTACCAACCAAAGGTGTTTACGCTGAATCAGTGATGGGGCAATGCAATAGCTGTGAAACTATCGATGAAAGCCGTCATTGGCGCTTTGACGAAGTGCCTTGCTGTGGTGATGCACCTGAAATTGGTGCGCTCGATACCGGTAGCCGCCGCGCTGAGCCGGGTAATTTACAAGCGAAAGACTTGCCAGAAAACCTGATCAATATTCAAACGGCCGCTGCTGCACCTGCACCCACCAGCTTAGCAGATGCCTACAAACTGCTCGGCCAAGGAGATGTGTTTAGCGATATTACTGGCCTTGAAGGTACCCAGAAAAATGCGTTGGGTGCACTGAATACAACCGCAAAACAGGCTACCGATATGGCTTCTATTTCGAAAGACTTTGCCAGCTTGTCAGTGATGGCGAATCAAAAACGCGATGGGGCAAAACAAATCGATCAGATCAAAAAGCTGCATAAAGAAGGCTACTTAAACGATGCCGATGCGACAGAGCAAATTAAAGAAGTGCTTAAATCCTTTAATGCGGCAGCGAAAAATGTGACCCAAAGTAAAGATGAAGGCAAGGAGTCGGCTGCTGATAAAATAGCTAAGAAAGTGGTGGAAACAGGCTTAAATAAAGGCAACAAAGACGTTGAATATAAGAAAACTAAAGCTGATGGTGAAAGCGAGTCTATTAAAGTAACCAAGTGCGAGAAGAATGGGGGCAGTGGAAATAATACCGACGGTGATGGCAATAGCGGTGATAGTAATGGTGATGGAGGTAACAGTAACTAATTCTCGTTAAAAGCGACGGCTATTGTTATGCGAGTTTAATTTGAATCCCCCAAATACATCACTTATTGCTATCTTTATTGCTACTTTGGGCTAGCTCAATTTAGCAAGTTCATTTGTGCCAGTGATAAGTGACGTAATCTTAAGTCTCACAAACTTTGTATAGCCAGCTGTAATGTTATCGGCTATGCCCGCTTACCTGCGCTATTGGTTTACCTAATTGCTCCGCTGGCAAAGTCAGTTCTAAGTTATTAGAGCTAAGTTTATTTAGGTAATTGCTTAATACTTGCCACGCCATAAGGCCGCAAATAAGGTTACCTAAGCAAGCGCCGATAAATACGCCGGTTAAGCCATAAAGCTCAGCACCTAGCCATACCATTGGTAGGTAGCAAATAAATAATCGAACAATGGAAATTAGTAAGCCAGTTCGCGGCAGTCCAATGGCATTGCACACTGAGATGCTTATCATGCAAACACCGAGCGGGCCATAGCTAATTGGCACCATCATTAGGTATTGCTGAACAATAGCTTGTACCCCTTGCTCATGAGTGAGTACCTGTACAAATAGATCGGCGCTGAGCCAAATCAGCAACGCAAATGCACATTGAACAGTTACAACAAAGATTAGTGCGGTTTTTACCAGTGATTTGATATCGCGATAGTTCTTCTCACCTTTTAATCGACCGACCATTTGCGGTAGTGCCATGGTTAGCGCTAAGACCAGAATAATTAGAATATACTCTAAGCGATTCGCTAATCCCCAAGCGCCGATTGCTGAATTACCATAGCCAGCAATAATCATAGTGACAAATATTGCTGATAGCGGCGGTAAAAACTGGCTCAGCATCGCGGGCAGTGTTGTTTGCGTGATGGCTTTTACACCTTTTCGAATGACTTGAGTATTTACCGGCGACATTAAAAAATAGTTGGCGAGAATACTTCTAAAAATTACGATAAGGCCGACACCAAAAGCGATACAAGTCGCCCAAGCAGCACCAGCTAAATTCAGATCAAGGTAAAAGATCAGTACAGGGTCGAGTATTAAGTTGATAATGCTACTTAGCACCATCACTTTTCCGGGAATCAGTGCTTGGCCAAAAGAGCGGCAAATGCAGTAGCCTAAATGCAATAACGCGCCAAGCCAGCAGCTGAATAACCAAGGTAACCAGTAACTGCGTAGCAATGGATAAAGGGAGCTATCAGCGCCGAGTAGGCTGGCAATTGTTTCTTGATAGTACCAAAGCAGGGCACATACGATGGTGACCAGTACACTGCCTAGCCCCAAAACAATCGCTCCTAACTGGCGCGCATAGTTTGTTTTACCCGCGCCTAATGCCGCAGACGCACAAGCGGTTGTCGCAATACCTATCCCTACTTGCAAGCCAATAATCAGTTGATAAACAGGCAATGAATAACCAACCACCGCTAACGGCTGCTCACCTAGTTGACCAATAAATGCATTATCGATTAATTGATTACCCATAATCGCAAGCAAGCCCACTAGCATAGGCAGTGTTTGTTGCAGCAAGGCTTTAAATTGAGAAGAGGGCTGTGATATGCGAAACAAAATCATGGGCACCTAAGTACATAAAAGGTGTAGTACCGATTCAAATACTGAATAAAAAGGGAGAAAGAGAGCCGCTAATAGATAGGCTCTCTTTGTGTGTTGGTTTATTAGCGCTTATCTGCGTTTAACCATACATTTAGCCATACGTTAGACAGTAACCACCACTTTACCGATTGCTTGACCACTGGCTAAGCGATCGTGGGCTTTACCGACTTGTTCAAGGGTAAATTCTTCTTTGTCTACGATTGGTGTTAGCTTGCCTGCATCAGCAATTTCAGCCAATTTCGCTAAAATCTCACCGTGTTCTTCACGTTTGTGGTTATGTAGCATTGGAATTAACATAAAGACCACGTGCAATGATAAGCCTTTAAAGTGAGCTAGAGTAAGGTCTAACTCAACCATAGAAACGGTAGTGGCAACATTGGCATTTAATGCCGCTGCTTCAAACGAGTTAATCAGGTTACCTGCACCGACTGAATCGAACACGGCATCAAAACCAGCGCCGTTGGTGTATTTGCTAACATAGTCAGCAACGCTTTCAGTTTTATAGTTGATCGCGGTTGCGCCTAGCTTTTCAATCAGTGCTTGTTGCGATTGTTCGCCACCCGTTGCGTAGACATCACCACCGAAATAGTTGGCAAGCTGTACGGCAATATGACCAACACCACCAGCGCCGCCGTGCACTAATACTTTTTGACCTTGGCTAACACCAGCGCGAACTAAGCCTTCATAAGCGGTAATACCAACCAGTGGAATTGCTGCCGCTTCACGCATTGAAAGTGATTTTGGCTTGTGTGCGATAAGCTTAGCGTCGGCTAGCATAAATTCAGCTAATGCACCTTGTAGGTCGGCTAAACCGCCAGCACAACCATATACTTCATCACCAACAGCAAAGCCTGTTACACCTTCACCAACAGAGTCGATAATACCGGCAAAATCCATCCCTAATACACCAGGTAGTGCTGGCGATAATGGCGCTAAATCTTCACCCATTTGGCGAATCATAGTGTCAACGGTATTAACGCTGGTCGCTTTAACCTTTACCACAACGTGGCCAGCGGTTGCTTCAGGCTTTGCGAGCTCCGTCGCCGTAAATACATCACTACCGCCAAATTCGTTAATTACCATGGCCTTCATTTGGGTTGTCTTTGGTGCTGTCATTTTGTATTGCCTCTAGTCAGTGCTTCTGTTGTGAACAATGTCAGCCGCGAAGTGGCTGTTTCGATTAAGTGAGGAAATTATATTTGCAGAATCAAAACTTGATAATAGACTCTGCTATGCAATCTGTTTTAAGGTTTATTTAATAATTGGTGTTGATAGCGAGTGATGAATAATGAACAACGATCACCTCAGACTTTTTGTCCGTGTTGCCGCATTGCACAATATTAGTAAAGCAGGCAGTGAACTAAACCTTTCGCCACCTGTGGCAAGCATGCATATTAATAAGCTGGAAGAGTCGCTCGGGGTAAAGTTAATTCACCGCACGACCCGCAAAGTCTCGTTAACAGAAGAGGGACGCGAGTTCTTACCCCATGCGGAAGAAGTGCTTAACGCAGTTGATAGTGCTAAGGCATCGGTTGGTGCTGGCAGCTTTACTCCTCAAGGCACGATTCGTGTGACCGCGCCGTCATCCTTTGGGCGTATGCATATCGTGCCTGCGTTAAAAGCGTTTGTGAAAGCGCACCCTGAGCTGAAAGTCGATCTAAGGCAAAGTGATAGCATTGTTGATATGGTGGAGGGCGGTTTTGATATTGCCATTCGTAACGCTGCGTTGAATGATTCAACCTTAGTTGCCAGAAAGCTTGCCGCTGATAGACGCATTATTTGTGCATCGCCTGACTATATTGAAAAGTATGGTGAACCGAGCACGCCTGCCGATTTGCTCAATCACGAGTGTATTAACCTGATTGGTATCGACCACTGGGATTTTCAAACTCCCAATGGCATTGAAAAAATCAAAGTAAAGGGGGCGATTCGCATTGATAATGGCGAGTCGATTCGCGACGCCTGTATTGATGGTGCGGGATTGACCATTACCTCGATTTGGTGTGCCTATAAAGCACTAGCAAAAGGTGAGTTAGTACAAGTATTGAAAGACTACCCACTAAGCTCCGATACCGCCATTTGGGCGGTTTACCCAAGCTCTCGATTACTGGCACCTAAAGTACGCGCCTTTATTGACTTCTTTATTGAGTACTATGGTGAGGTACCTTACTGGGAACATACTGATAACCAAAACTAGCGATAAACATAGGCAAATAGATTAGGTATTTTGAGTACTCAAAGAAGTCTATTGGTATACATTCCAAACCAGTAAACGAGAAAACTAGGGCTTATAATTCTCATCGTCATGATCTAAGACCTTGGAAATAAAGTGTTTGAGATTTGCTTTTTGATAAGGCTCCATGTTCAAGCCAATGAAGGTTAAAGAAAATATTAATAAAAACATAGATATTAGAGCTGGTTTTTTAAGCAAATAAACAGCTCGTTTTAACTTGTCTTGGAGTTTAACTCCCCATGTTTTTAGCGAAAAGGAACGTTTAAACAGTTGCTTAATATAGTTAGCGGCGCCTTGTTGTTTATATAAGTCCCTAAACAGCCCAATCATTAGGCATAAAATCACTAGCGGTAAAAGCGCTATGGTCAGGTTAATAAGCAGCGTGATAGCTGCTGGCAAGTTTTCACTAAACAGCGCTAACCTCACGGAGTGAACCCAGTCAAGGTTAGGAAGTTTGGTAAAAAGCATAAATAGCATAACCAGACAAGCAGGTAGAAAAACGACCAGAGCAAGTTGAATCGCTTGGTCGCTTAGCTTAAATAAAGTTGGCTTAACTGGCTTATTAGGCGACACTTTATCTACATTTAAATCTGACGTTTCTAGATCAGTTTTAGCATCTACTTGAAGCGATTCTGGAGTCAATTCAAATACTGCTGCAAATGCTTTTACAGATTCAAGCGAAGCGGTACCGCTTTTTTCTATTCGTTGCACGGTTCTCAAGCTTAAGCCAGTCAACTCAGCTAATTCACTTTGACTCCAGGCACGCTTTTTTCTTTGTTCTTTTAATAATTTACTGCTTATCTTCATGTCCATAAATCGATACCTTGCAAGGATAGTTAAAGATATCATTCTGGCGCTTTTTACGCCTAGGAAAAACGTCACGGTAGTGTTATCAATGCGACATCAATATGACATTGATTGAAAAATAAGCGAGTTGAGCCGGCAATTTAAGCTTTTTTGTCAATGATTGGCTGGCGATTACCTTGATGCTTTATAAAAGCGCCTGCTTTCTTGTCTTGCCTCTAAAATAAGGCTCCCAAGCAAACCTCCATTTCAGCCGCTGATATTAACACTGGATTAGCTAAGAATTATTATTAACAAAAAACAAATACTGTCTTCTTATGCTGATTATTTATTCATTAACTGCAATGTAATAAATTTGCCGCCATCAATTTTTCACTTATTTTTTACGGCTTTCTCATGTTGAAGCCGTTGCAGCAATTACCTAACAGAAAGTGCTTAATAGCATTTGCTTTTAGGTAATCGATTTGGAGGCAGTAATGAATAACTCAGCAGTTTCTACAAAATTATCTACGTCGAGCATATCTACGTCGAGTTTAGCAAAGGCGAGGGCATTAGCATTGCCATCACGTGATGCCATGTTAGCACGAGCGCCTTCGGTACAAGCGTTTTGGGATGATAACCGCGAATTATTGGCGAGTGCTTGGCAGGAATGGGAGCAAAGTGAGCAAACCTTGCAGCCGCTTACCGAGCTACTACTTGATAGCAAACTACAAGCTGCAGTTGAACAAGCGTGGCAAAATCCAATCACCGAATCAGAGGTGAAAAATTTATGGCAAGAAGTGGCACCGGGTGTTTACACCACGCAATTTTTTGACCCAGAAAGACTTGCAGATTTGCGCGATTATCTGGCTAAAGCTGCGGATTCTGGCATTCCTGTTAGGCCGCCTTATGGTATCGCACTTAATCGCTTTGGCGCGATGTTGGATGAGCGTTCAGAAGGCTACTTGGCGGCCCCTAGTTTTCAAGCGTTTTACCAGACCTTGATGGATCGCTACATGCGCCCAGTTGCTCGGATGCTATTTCCTGATATTACCGGCTACGATACGCAAACCTTTGGTTTTTCAATTGATTATCAGACCGGCGTCGACACTTCGTTACGCCTGCATACTGACGCGTCAGCGGCTACATTAAATATCAATATGAACTTGCCGGGTGAGGAGTTTACTGGCTCTGAGGTAGATTTCTATGATCGTCAAACGGGTGCTATTAAACGCTTATCGTTTGCGCCTGGTACAGCCATGATTCATCGTGGCAGTGTTGCTCACGCTGCGCAGCCGATTACCTCTGGCGAGCGTTCAAACCTTGTTTTTTGGTTGTATGGCGACCGTATGCAGATACCGAGAAATATAACGCCAATTGAAGGCTTAACGGCAGCAGAGCGCTGGACAGTGCCAAATGCGGTCAAAGATACATTCGCACCGTTTTAACCGTGCTTTAGCTTAAAAAAACATTGTTAACACAAAGTTTACACTCAATAACGGTATTTTGATGATTAACTTATTATCCTTGCCAACATTGTTAATTCCTCGCTGTTTTGAGCAAAGCACTTAAGCACATTGGCACAGTAGTACTCAGCAAAAAGACGTAATTTCTAGTCTAGTAAATTAGTAGCTTCAGTAAATGAGTAGTTTAGTAAGAGTAGTTTAGTAAGAGTAGGGTGAATACATGAAAAATAGTAAACGTTTAACGCTTCCATCAATATTTCTTGCAGCGAGTATTATCAGCCCTGTAATGAGCCCTCTGAGCTTTGCCGATACGCTGACCGGCCAAACAGTAAGTATAGGTGTGTCTAACTGGGGAATATTCGACTCTACTACAACGGAAGCGTTCTTTGTTCAGTATGACTACCATACGCTTCCTACGATATATAACGTAAAACCAACATTTATGTTTATGTCGGATGTTGATGGCAACCAATATTATGCGGTTGGCGCTAATCGTTATTGGCAAGTGATGCCCAATGTTACCGCGGGGTTTGGCTTTTCTGCTGGGTATTTAAAGCATACTGAAGCGCTAGGCGACAATATTGAGTTTTACAGCCGTTTTATAGCTCGCTATCACTTTAATGAAGATCAAGCTGTTAAGTTCGAATTCGGCCATATTTCTAATGCGGGCTTTGGCGATATCAACCCTGGCTCTGAAAATGTGGCACTAAGTTATGAGTGGAGCTTTTAGGCTTAATACTTTTATCACAGTCATTGCTCAAGAAGGCAGATAGGCAACTATCTGCCTTTTTAGTTACAACTCAACTCCTTTAACCTGTATCTATCGCGTTTAGTAACTAACAAACCTCTTATTAATCAAATTCTTGATATAAGGTTACTCGAATGTTCAGCCTTAAGATTTATATGTTTTTCCTCAGTTGATTCAATGCCTATAGGCACTAAAAGGTAACTAGGGCATGTTTTTGTGCGTTCTTGTTTCTTAAGTTTCTTTTGTTTATGTTGGTATACATAAGTAACTATTAAGCTTAAATATCTAAAGAGGAAAAACTTATGTGGAAAGTAATAACATCACTAGCATTTGTTGTATTAACTAATGTGGCAACCGCCAACGCTGCGAAGCAACCTATTATTGACTTGGCATCTTTGCAAAAATCCAATTGGACAGCACAAGAACTTGAGAATGCAGAGGTGATCACGGATTTTGTGCAAAACTTAATGAACAACCACAATTTCGATTATGTTTTAGAGCGCTACAACGACAGCGCTTACACACAGCACAATCGTAACTTGCCGGATAAGGTCACTGGCCTAGTCAGCTTTTTACAAGAATTTGTTGAAGACTACCCAGACTATAGCTATGACGTGAAACACATCTATGTTGATGGTGACTATGTGATATTTCACTCGCATGCCACGCTGAAAAAAGAACATCGCGGTAATGATGAAAAAGGCATGAATATTATTGATACATGGCGTTTAGAGAACGGCAGAATTGTGGAGCATTGGGACTCAATTCAAGCGTTGGATGGTTTTATGCGATTTTACTCGTTAATTAGTGGCGGCAATATTCGCAATGAAAACGGTGTGTTTTAGTTGCCTTAGTTAGTTAAATCTGGGCTAGTAAAATCTGAGCTAGTTAAATCTGGATTAGCTTAATAATGCAGTTAGCCAAATAGTGCAGGGGGGATAACACAGCACTATTTGGCGTGTACTCTCAGTACTATTTAGCGAGCGCTTAGAGTACTATTAGCTAGTTAATATCTTGCACCTTCATCACTAACTCTTCCCAATTGCGTTGGTTTTCCATCTCATGCTCCAAGCCTTGCTCGTCGGCAATGGTAAAACGCTTAATTGCAGGAGTTTTACTGGTGGCTTGGTAAAGCCAGTAAGCTTCAGCTTTAAGCGCCTCATCAATAGGCTTGTCGATTGATTCATACACCATTTGCTTACACGCATTAATGGATTCGGCTGGGAATTTAGCGATGCGCTGCGCTAATTTATCGACATAAGGGCCAATTTCATCTGGCTCTAATGCCTTGTTAATAGTGCCATAGGCTTCAGCTTCATCAGCATCAAAATCGCGAGCGCTGAGGATAATTTCCAGTGCGCGACCTAATCCTGCTTGACGTGCCATACGTGAAGCACCGCCACCACACGGCAGAATGCCCATGCCTACTTCCATTTGCATAAACTTAAATTTACCGCGCGCGGCAAAACGCATATCTAGTGCCAGTGCCAGTTCATGACCGCCACCACGGGCGAAGCCTTCAAGCTTGGCAATCGTTGCCTGTGGTACTTTGCTAATGCGCTCACAAACTGATTGCAGGTCAAGTAGCTGGGCATCTTCTCGTGATACCGCTTCTTCTGACATATCCTTGAGCAGCTCAGTATCGTAGTGACAAACCCAAATTTCAGGGTTTGCGGATTGGAAAACAACCACTTTGGTGTCGCGGTCGCGCTCAAGTCGCATAGCTAGGCTGTTAAGATCCGCCAGCATTTCTTGGCCTTGCACGTTAACGGTACCAAAATCAAAAGTGACCGTTAAAATGCCATCTTGCTGATCTGTCGTGAATGTCTGAAAACCTTGATATTTCATAATAAACTCTCTAGTTAGTGGGTTCTTTAGTAACGCATAGCTTGGTTGACTTATCGCCAATCAAGCTGTGTTTCTATACTAGGATGTTTATTTAAAATTTATTATTGGTTACATAATGCAATCTGTTTTGCATTTTTTTTAATAATAGTTGGTGGCGAAAGTTTGCTTTTTCTTATCTCGCTTTTCTTACTCGTTTTCGACTAGTTTTTCGTTTGTTCTTTGTTTGTTTTTTGTTCGGCTTTTCGTTCCGTTTTTTGTTTAGCTATGGCACTCAGCAGCCAAGCTTGTAAAAAAATAACCAGTGCTAGTTGGCAAGTCCAAACTACATAGCTAATACCTTTTCGCTCTACCAGTGATATCGAAAGCGCCATTAACAGCCAACCACCCACTTTAAGTAGCTTTTCTTTATTTTCATGTAAGCGCCCGTCAAAGCATGCTTTGTAATGTTTTTGCATCGCTAACGATAGGCAAACAATGGCGAAGAGTAGGGCGATAACACTTAAAATATTAGTCATGCTTTATCTCCTTGCCTCTTTTAATGGTGGAAGTGATGGAGCTGAGGTGGATGATGGCTTGGCTATCGTTTTCTTCAGTGCCGTAAAAAAGTAACCACAAGTCAGCAGCAGCCAAAAGTTAATGGTGGCTTTGGCTAGGTCAAAGGAATGGTCAAAGGAGTTGTCAAAGGAATAGGCAAGGACGTTTTCCTTACTCAATGAAAACACACTCATTAGATTGGAGGAGCCCAGCTCAATCGCCAATAGGGTTGAGAAGGTAATGAAATTCAGCAGCAGTAAGCATTTTTTACCTTGCTTAACCGCCTGTAGCCAAGACAATAAAACCGCGACTAGCCAAGTGATAAAAAAAACTTTGGTATCAATACCTGACAAACTGCCTAACGAGTTAAAAGTACCCTTGGAGCTAGCAGCAAGTATTAATTTACTGCATAAAAAATACATGCCAACGGCAAGTGATAAGCCATAAAACATACCGTTATTCGTTTTTTCTACGAATACATAACTCGCCTTGGCTTGATTAACTTGATTCGCTTGAATAGCTTGCTTTCCTTGCTTTCCTTGCTTGGCTTGGCGTTTTTGCAGCCAAATCACCATACCTGTGGCAATGAGCACAGTTGCCATCATCCCTAAGATAAATAATGTCGCTCTAAGTGCAGGCGGCGCAAAGTGTGCTTCGTGCAAACCGTAAAAAATGCGCCTTACCATGCGCGGTGTTCGCTCTGCTTCAATCTCTGGCAGTAGCTCACCACTGCGCGCCAAAGCATAAGTTTCAGCTTTGTTCGATAACAGCTCATGTTTTGCTTTTGCAAAGACAAGCTGGGCGTTGTTATCCATAGGGTTACTGATAGTTAAGCCCTCAAGCGTGTACTTCGTTTCCCAGTGCTGGCCGAGTAATTCATTCAGTTGTGATTGATAGCTCTTAATTTCAATTGGCTCATCGGCAATTTGTTTGGCTGGCTGAAGCGGTTTGTGGCTTGTAGAAACCTGCTTATCGAGCGCGCGATAGCTATCGAAGTAATGGCCAATGGCAAACGGTTGATACATGCTGATGTAAATCAGCATCACGCTAGCGCAAATAACAAAGCAAAACGGAATGGTGACTACGCCAAGCATTGCGTGTAAGTCGATGGTGAATTTTTTCGGCTCGTTGCGACGAATGGTGAAAAAGTCTTTAAAAAATCGTCTATGCGTATAGATCCCAGTAAAGAGTGCAATTAGCATCGCCATTGCCGCAGCACCTGTTACGTAGCGACCGCCCCATTGCCTAAGTGATAGTGTGTAATGGAAGGTGCGAAAAAAGTTACCGCCTTGAATTTGTTGGCGATCGGTAAACTCCAGCGTAACAGGGTCAATCTCGCGCGAAACGCGTTTGGCTCTTTTGCCATTCGGCTCGGCATTAACCTCGCGATACGATACGCGATAGCCGCTGCCGCGTTCGTCGGGTAGGCTGATTTGCCAGCGTTTAGTGTTGGTTGCCTCGACGTGAAGTTTACTTAAGGCATTGTCGAGTAACACTTGTTGTGAATGAGGCGAGTGTTTGCCATTGGTCAGCCAGTGGGTAATTTCGTGATTGTAATAGCTAAGGGTGCCTGTGAGGAAGATTACAAATAGTAGCCAACCAGCTAGCAGGCCAACGTAAGTGTGCAGCCAAATCATTGATTTTCGAAAAGTCGTTTTCATCTTATTTACCTGCTGTAGCGCTAGCTGTTTTGGTATTAGTTGCTTTGGTGTTAGTTGCTTTGGGTTTAGTTAACGGCGCTATTGTTTTGGTTGGTGTTTGCACTGGTTTGGCTTTGTTCTCAGTGTTCGATGAGACGGTTTTTGGTGCCCCCGTGTTTGGTGACCCCGTGTTTGATGAGTTAGGACTCGACGAATTAGCTAACTCGCTAACAAAAGCAAAATGAATCGCTAAACACAGCACACCGCTAACCAGTAAACCTAGATATAAACGCTTGAGTGAGCTCACCGAAAAAGCACAAATAAACACCGCGAAAAACACCACATATGACCACATAGTTGCAGCATAAACGGCATCGGTGACTAAACTGCCAAGCAGCTTGATAAATAAGGGGACCATCGCCAAACTGCTGGCAACGGCCAATGCGTAAGCGCCAAGTGTGGCAGCGAGTAAGCGAAGTGTAATAGTGAGAGTATTTGACATAGTAAAAACTGAAAAAAGCCAGTGGCGAGCACTGGCTTTATGGTTTGTATAAACGTCGACTAAAACGAGAGTTAGAAGTTGTAGTCGAAGGTGACTTTCGCGTTGCGACCTTCACCCGGTAGACCACCTAAGAACATTGCTTTCGAGTAGTAGGTTTTGTCGAAAATGTTGTTTAGGTTAACTTTTACTTGCCAGTTTTTGTGTTCGTAACCGAATGCGGCATCCCAAACGCTGTAGCTACTTAGTGCCGATACGGGTAAGCCAAAGCCGGTTGAGTTAACACTGCGCTCATCTTCATAGGTTAAGCCTAGGCTGGCGTTTAACTCGCCCGGTAAACCGAATAATTGATCGCGGTAGTTAGTCCAAACACTGGCAAACTTTTCAGGAATACCTTTCACTGGGCCAGATACTGGCGTGCTGGTACCACGGTTACTGTTGCGAATTAACTCGGCATCTTGGTATGTCGCGTTAGCATTCATTGAGAAGGTTTCGCTAATCGCTAAGTTTAAGTCGAACTCAACACCACGCGTTTTGTCTTCGTCGTTGTAGAAGTACTGCGGCACGTCAATGTTAAATTCTGCATCGTTTGGATTGTCGTTAAACAATGGGTTGTTATAACGCAAGTTAATACGACGCGTGTCAAACCAAACCACAGAGCCGATTAACTCTTCGTTGAGCGCGGTAAAGCGCACACCTAAATCGATTGACTCAGATTCAGAATCGGGGCGGTTATCGGTTTCAGAACTCGAAATACTGCCTAAAATACTGTACGCCGTGCGACCTTTTGAGGCGTTAGCAAATACCGCAATTTCAGGCGTGATACGGTAGTTCAACCCTAGATTATAAGTGAAACCACTATCGTCTGTATCTGCTTCCTCGGTTGCCAGTGGTGAGCGATCTGTACCTTTGTGTTGGTAAGTTTGCTCTAGCTCCGTGTATGCACCACCAAAGCGACCCGTTAGGCTGTCAGTAAAGTAGATAACTTCCTGAATGCTAATGCCCGCAGCTTTTACGTTCTTGTCGTAGTTTGAGCGTAAAGATGGCGCGTAGTCATCAAACGAGCCTGTCGGCCAGTTAGGGTTTCTGATATCCAAAATGTAAGGCACAGCGTTTTCAGCTGAAGTACCATCAGCATCGTAGATTGACCATGATTTCACGCTCATATCGCGATCTTCATAGTTGGCACTGATCAAGTGCTCACCATCCATGCCTAACCACTGCCACTTGATTTGTAAGTCAGCAAAGTATTGTAGTGATTGCTCGTCTGAGTATTGGCGGCGGTATTCTTGACGACGCGCAGCGTATGGGTAAAGCACATCATCAATCACCAACGGAGCACGAGGGTTGGCATTGATTTCACCGCTACGATTCCAGTAAACATAGTTAAATGCACCGGTTTGACGAACAAATTGCGACTCGTAATCACGGTATTGTAGTTGTTGGATTAAACGAGTTTCGTCGTTAATTTGCCACTCAGACTTTAATTTAACGCGCAGCTCTTCACCTTTATTTGGTGACGATAATGGCGAGATAACCGCGCCGTTGCCTAAATCGAATGGCTGGAAGCCATCAGTTGCGACAATTGAGTCTGCCAATTGTTGACGTTGAGCGTCGCTTAACTGAATACCGAGTACACCGTCACCATCGGCATCGCTGTCGTTGACTAATGCCGTCCAATCGTTTGGATTACCGTTGATGCTGTCGTGGTTTAGAATTCTAACCGGATGACCAATTGAATCAATTTGTACGCTGTCATCAATATATGCGGCTGATAACGTTAGTGCGTGATTGTCGATGTTGTCTAACAAGAACGTAGAATACAGTTCGGTGCGTTCATCGCTTAAACCGCGGTAGCCGTCACTTTTTTCGTAGTTACCCACTAAACGGTAGGCTAAGTGATCTGTCACTGGGCCTGTTGCGTCAAGCATCACTTGTTGGCTGTCCCAGCTGCCAGCACTCGCGCGAAGGTGGTATGCCGCTTCACGCTGTGGCTTTTTCTCTACTAGGTTGATAATGCCGCCAGCAGCGCCAATACCGTAAAGCCCAGTTGCAGGGCCTTTTAACACTTCGATGCTCTCTACGTTTGTCATTGAGCGAGTAGGGTTGTAGCTGTTACCTAAACCACCACCAGCGTACATGCCGTCGTAAGTGTAACTAACGCCTAAACCGCGAATCACTAAGTTATCACCAATACCATAGTTGTTGCCTGCTTGGTTTAAGCCACTGATATTGTTTAGTATTTCTTGCAGGTCAGTTGCGCCTTGTTGATCGATAAGCTCTTTGCTTACCACCACAATTGCCGCTGGAATTTCGATTAAGTCCATATCTGACTTAGTTGCGGTACCAGAGTTTAGGATAAGCTCATTGTGCTGACCATATACGCTAATGCGTTCCATATCTTTGTCGGCTGGTGCTTCGGCATTGGCATTTGTGCCTAGTGCCATCATCGCGATTACTAATGGCGATAACTTAAAACGGTTCATGTGTTTTCCCATGTCTTGAATAGAGAGTTCAATTGAGTTTCTAATAAAGAGTTCAATCGTGTTTTTAGTATTTTTAGTGTTTTTCACATCTACTTAACGTGTCGCGAGCACTTATTAAGGCGGCTTAAACAAACATTTGAAGGAGACTTTGCGCTAGTACCTTCCTCTCACTTACAAGCGGCAGGGTGCTTTTTGATAAAACACAATTGCTTGTAAAAGCGTAGATGCTAATGATTCGTATCTACCTATTTAAGTTTTTAATAATCATTTAACTATTTGGTTAGTTGATTAAAAGAAGGAAGCTAAAAAGCCACTACTTAGCTTATTTCACTTGGCTAAAAGCTTTTGTGATGCGAGGTAGGAAAAATCGCGGGCATTATAGAAGTAAGCTTAAGCTTTAAATAGACAGTGATTCCTTATATCATTGTTAAGCTAAACTTAATTGTAATTACAAATGATATGAATTCTCAATTGCTTAATCGTCTAAAATTGATGGGTGTTTTTTGCCATGTGGTGGAAGCTGGCTCTATGCGTGAAGCAGCAGCTAAGTTGGGTATAAGCCCACCGGCGGTAAGCCAATTTATTAATCAGCTAGAAAGTGAGCTTGACGTAACTTTGCTGTATCGCTCTACTCGCCGTATCAATGTGTCAGAAGCCGGTGAAAAGTTTTACCTACAAAGCAAGAAAATGCTTGCCGCAGCTGAGCAAGCGGAAGAAGTGATTCACCAGAGCCGAAGCGCAATTAGTGGTGAGCTTCGCATTGCCTTACCTGTAGGCTTGGCGGCCAAACCCGCAGCACGCGCACTCGCTCCCTTGTTTAAAGAGCACAAGGAGTTAAAGCTATCGCTGATTGCCAGCGACGAAACGGTTGATCTGATTGATGAAGGTATTGATATTGTGATTGATTGCGGAGAGGCGAAAGACTCTAGCTATATTTATCACCAACTTGGTAAGGCGACTAAAGTTATCTGCGCTAGCCCCAAATATTTGCAGCAGTACGGTAACCCTGTCACGCCTCGAGAGTTGAGCGATCACACTTGGTTAGGACTAGGCGAAATTGAAGCGAAAGGGGTGTTGAATCAGGTAGTTTTACACCATGCTAAATCGGCTCCTGCTAGCTTTAAACCTGCCTTACGCTATGTGTTTAATGACCTTAATGCGTTAATCAGCCATGTACAGGAAGGGCTAGGTATTGCTCAGTTGCCTACTTTAGAAATTCAGCATTTGATTGATAACGGCGAGCTTGTGCCGTTACTACCTGATTGGCAGATCGAAAAACACAATGTTTACGCGCTTACTCGTGATAAAAAATATACCTATAAAGTACAAGCGGCATTGGCAGCATTAAAACACTATTTCGGCAATATTGAGAGCTAGTGCTTTTCTTATTGCCGAAAAGTATTTTGAGAGGGGAGGCACGATGTTGTTAAAAGCACAGTCAGCCTCATGCAGCAAAGCTTACAAATGGTGCTCATAATTGATATTCACAGTTAACCCCAGATTCTTTAGCAAAATCAAGGTCGTGGCTGATCAATATAAACCCGCCACGGTACTCGAATAAGGCTTTTGCTAGCAGTTGTTTTGATGCTAAATCGAGGTGGTTATCTGGCTCATCAAGCAGTAAAAAAGGTTGATAGACTTGATGGCTAATCACGAGCACTGCAAGCTTCATTTTTTCACCGCCGCTAAGTTGCTTACCCAAGCGATAGACCGCATCACGACGAAAGCCAATGCCAGCAAGTAAGGTTCTCGCATCAGTTTCTATCATGCCTTCGCACAGCGTCATCATGTTCGCTAGCATAGATAGCTCCTCTCGGATAACGCCAAAGTGTTGGTCTAGGTAGCACAGAGGCGTATTTACCATTAGCTCCCCTTGGCTTAACGCTATTTCTCCTAAAATAGCTTTGAATAGTGTCGACTTACCTGAGCCGTTATTGCCTTTGAGGTGAAGCTTTTTATTGGCAAAAACTTGTAAAGAAATAGGATGTATATTGCCGAAGGGCAATACGCCATCAATCACCGAAATGGCTTTTTTCGCATTACTTTGCTGACCTGCAATATACAGTTTTTGTCGGCTGACTTGTTCGTGTTTTTCGGTTAACTCCTGTGTTTGCGATTGCAATTGCTGTTGACGAGCTTGCTGATTTTTATTGCGACTAGCGTTACTTGCACTTGCTTTACCTTTTTTGAAGTCGAGCAGCATTTTTGACTGGCTGCCACCTTTTCTCAGGCGGTTTCCTTGCGCTGCTCGCTGCTCTGCTTTTTCTTGGTTTAACTGCGCTTGTGTTACAAGCTTTTTCTGCGCCTTGTTTAACTGCGCTAATTGTCGCTCAATGGCTAGCTGTTCCGTTTGCTTTTGCTTTGCATAAAAATCATAGTTGCCGCCATAAACACTTAATCCAGTGCTTGAAAGCTCCCAGATTTCAGTCATTTCACGCAGCAGTGCACGATCGTGGCTGATCAATAAAACGGTGCCCTCAAAGTGTTTAATCGCATTTATTAGCCATTGTTTGGCGCTTTCATCAAGGTGATTTGAAGGCTCATCAAGTATCAGCAATTGCACATCACTTTTAAATAACTGCCATAGCTGCAAAAGTGCTAGCTGACCGCCGCTAAGTTTTGCACACAGAAAATTAGGATCTTCTGGTAAGCCCAAAGTTGCAAGTTGTTCGTGGAGTAGGGCAGGTAAATGCCATTGCTCGCCAACTATTTCAAACCACTTATCATCACAATCGCCAGATTCAATGTTATTGAGCGCTGCGAGTATTTCGCTAACTCCCAAGTATTGGGCAATCGAGAGCTCACTGCCGAGTAATTCGCTCGCTTGTTGGCGATAAACCGCATATGAATTTGGTGGAGTAACTGTGCCTGTTGATGGCATTTGCTCACCGCTGATGATTGATGCGAATAGTGATTTGCCAACGCCATTTCTACCAACCAAACCAACTCGTCGCTGGGTTAACGAGCAAGATAAATTTTCAAAAAGAGTATCGCCTTTATCAAATTGATACGAGATATTGTAAGCCTGTAATGTGGGCATAACCTGCCTCCTAAATGATATCAGTTGAAATCAAAAGGGCAGACGGCTTAGCGAACAGCTTTTATTGCATAGCGATTTATGAAAAAAACTTATGCAGATAGTCACAGCGGTAAATTACTTGAAAGCTAAACGTAAAATTAGGCGTAAAAACTTATTCCTAAAACTAAGCTCTGACTTTCGTATTAGTTTTGCTGATTTATGTATTTAGGCTGAGTGAGCCTAGAGGTAACGAGTGCCGCTAGAATTGGTAAGTAAGCTACGCCGACTAACCCTGTAAATCCAAAAATAAAATGAAATATGGATAACAGACTTAGTTGTTCATGATGGCGTAAACTCCAAAAGGTAAGTTGGCGTTATGTTAACGTTTTGATTGTTTTTTAGTCAAGCACTGGTTGAGCCCGATGGTGGACTGTCAGGCGGTATTTGGGTGAGAAAGTTCACTATTAGTAACTAATCCCGAAGTTCGTATTGAATACTAACTCCCTATATCAATTCTATATGCCAATTTTATATTTCAAAAGCGAGCTGTCATGCTAAGTAAACCTCTCTAAAGTTGAGTTGTTGGCAGTGTCTTTAAGAGCTTCTATCAACTTTTTAGTCGCGCTATTTTTATTAATATTCTTCGGCCATAAGGCATATAGAGGTAAAGGTTGAACTTGCCATTCGGGGAGTACGTTAATGAGTTTTCCGTTATTGATATCGCTTTCAACTTGTGACTTTGCCAATACCGCTAAGCCATTGCCATAGAGGCAAAACTGGTAGATAGCTTCAACACTGTTCAATGTGATTTGGCTAGTAAATACGACTTCTTCTCTGCTGTTTCCTTTTAAAAATAGACGCTTCTTTGGTAGTTGAGATAATTTTAGCCAAGCCCACGTATTTAAGTCATCTGGGTTTTGAGCGGGTATGTGCTGTCGATAAAACGTCGGGGCGCATACTAGTACTCGTTCCAAAGAGCCTAAACTCGTTGATTTAAAATCATTATCTGCAACCTTACCCACTCTAATGGTGAGATCGGTGCGCTCATCAATAATGTCGCTGTTTGTATCTGAATAATTTAGTTCAAGTGTCACTTTCGGGTATTTAAGGGCAAATTGAGCAATTGCTTCGCTAATTGGTGATTTACTCAGAGCAGTTGGTAGCGACACTTTGACACTGCCCGATGGTTCTTTCTGTTTTTCCGACAATAAATCTATGCCTTTGTTTGCCGCTTCAAGCATCTTTTGAACTTGTTGGTAGAAAGCTTCACCTTCATTACTCAAGGTAAGCTTTCTTGTTGACCGATAAAGCAAGGCGCTACCCGTTTTTTGTTCTAGTTGGGATATGTGATAGCTGACCACAGATGGCGATAACGACAGTTTTTTTGCAGCTTCTCTAAATGAGCCACATTTCACAACTTCTGCAAAAATTGCCATGGCCTTTAATTCATTAATCAAAGCAATTGCTCCAAATTTTAGAATTATCAAATCAAATTAAAGCAACTAATAAAACTTTCGGCAATGAGCAAAAATAAAGAACTTACAATATAAGGGGGGTTGTTATGTCGATGCTAGTTTCTATGGCAGTATTTTCTTTATCAATGTCGATAAGTCCTGGGCCAGTAAACTTTGTTGCACTGGCAAGTGGGTTAAACTTTGGTTTTGTAAACTCATTAAAATTTGTTGTTGGGGCAACCGTTGGCTTTATTGCACTGCTGTTTTTGATCGGTATTGGCTTAGGGGCTGCAATTGAAGGCTTTCCACTGTTAATGGCGACTCTAAAGTATGTAGGGTGTGGTTACTTTATTTACATTGGGTACAGAGTATTCATCGATACAGGAAGTATCAGTGAAACAGACACTGGTTCTTCAATTCCTTCTTTTACTCAAGGCTGGTTGATGCAGTGGTTTAACCCCAAAGCATGGATGGCCTGTTTGGCGGGGTGCGCTGCTTTTGATGTTTACACTTCTGAGCTAAGGCTTTTTCAGTTTCTAATTATTTACTTTGTTATTTGTTTTATTGGCGTAGGGTGTTGGGCACTAATGGGGAAAAAGATTAAGTCTTGGCTTGTATCCGTTAGCCATATGCAACTCTTTAATAGAGTAATGGGCGTTACACTTTGTATTCTAGGGGTAGGGCTGTTAGTCGATTGATTGACTAAGTTTGATCAGCGATTGGGATATGTCAAATCGCGTGCATCATGTGTTAAAAAGAAGAAGTGAGCATAAGGTACATCAGAAATGGATATTCACCGATAAATCAGGAAATAACCCGCGTAAGCATTCAACCATTGCTATTCGACGTGCGATTGAGAATGCTGGTATTGAAGATTTTCGTGTACATGATTTTCGCCATACTTGTGCGAGTCGATTAGTGCAAAACGGTATGACGGTACAGGAAACTGCTCATATTTTAGGGCATACCAACATCGCAACAACAATGCGTTATGCACACCTTGAACAAAATAAAGTAGCAGAGAAAATGAAAGCGGTAATTGATCGCTTTAATGACTAAGTTACCTTGACCCAAGCGATAATTTATCAAAGTAGTGAAGAAATTAATTCTTCACCACTTTTTTTATTAGGATTAAATGACGGTCTAAATGCTCTTCGATATTTCTATTTAATTTCAATATTTCTTTTTGAATATCTTGAGTAGAACAACGCTCTTTTGGGCATTGATCCTGTTGTTGCGTTGATAGCTCTATAATGATTCTATTTAAGTCTTTAGTTTCCTTTATAAGTGAAATTATATGTTTGTCGGTGTCATGGGGCTTGGGGCGATTATCACCTTGTTGTGATATTGGTTGGTCATTACCTGTAAAAAAAGCGAGCGATATAGCAATAACAATAAGCGCTATTGAGACACCATTGTAGAAGATCTTAGCCTTAGTAGTGCTTCTTAGTTCCTTCCACCACAAAAACTTAATTGAGCTTGATTCACCTATCGCTTGAGTTAACCCTATTTCAGGAAGGTCTTTTTGAATTTCCTTTTCAATTGCTATTCCTTTTAGTACCGCTCCCTTAAGCAAAGGGTGGTACCAGTAAACGTCAACAAAAAATACCAAATTCCAAACAAAGAACGCTACAAAGGCGATTAGGCTGCCAACAGGAATGCTTGACTCAAGTAAAGTTACTTCATAGTTTGATTTTAAACTCACGCCTATAGCACTAATAAATGCTGAAATAATCAGTAAGCCAAAATTCCTTACTTTCATTTCTAGATCGTTAAAGTGTTTTTGCACATCAACTGTCGTTTTCCACGCTTCAACGTTAAGTTTGAGCTTTTCTAATTCTATTTCTTTTTCGTTCATTGTTTGAAAATATTAATTACGTTGAAAGTTTGTAAATGAAAATAATGAAAGCAACTCACTATATTGATTGATAGTGTAGCTAGGGGGAATATGATGGCTTTGTTCTTTAATTAGCTTTTCCCTTTTTACATCTTCATCAGTCCAATGTGTAACTGCTCTTAATAGGTTGTATTCTGTTGGGTTTTCGGAAAAATGAGCTGTGCCATACTTGGCAAATACATCGCTAACATTGGCCTGTTGCGCCATTTCAATATCTTTCATTTCACTGTCGCCAACATATATACAGTCGCCAGGTGTTGCTCCGATGTCTTTAATGATATCTAGCAATAATTTAGGGTTTGGCTTCAGCTCATCCTTAGGAGTAAATTTTTGCAGCATTTGATTAAATTCAAAATGTGTGTTCAATCCTTCTCCTTCTGGCAACTCGTGATCTGGAGGTGAATACAACACATCAATGTAGTTATCCAACCCTAACTTTTTGATTCTATATGATGTGTAAAAAGACTTTGATTCAGTATAAGCGACGATAAACACACCCAATTCTTTTAATGTTTTTAGGGTACTTTCAACTGTATCGTATAGCTTCAGTTTATTTTTGCGAGCTTTTCTAAAAGCATGAATAGCATCATTCATTTCTTCTTTTATTGTTTTTGAATCTCCATATAGAGCCTGAAGACAAGGGAGACTTTCTAATAAAAATGCATATTCAGCTGTACCGTGCAGCTGGTGAACAACTTTCATTTCTGATAAAAGTGTTGTTTCATCTACTCCTGATATTTTCTTTATTTGTTGAATCATCGCGGAGTTACTCGCATACCACACGCCAAACCAATCAAATAATGTATTATCCAGATCAGTGATTAAGACTGTTTTTTCCATAATAGTATTAAACTTTGGGAATTTATTTTTTGAGTTATTTGGCGTCATTCTACACGTTATATTGATTAAGTCGATTAAGGGATTTGAGTAAATTAGAGTCACTGATTTTACTAGTGCCAATACCCAGTTCGGAATTTTACACCAGCGGATAACTTACCCTAATTATCATAACACCACTAAAACTGTGGGGTAGGTAATACCCAATTAATTCCAAGTAACGGATGTAATCCTTTTTGCCCCGTAAAAATTACCTGAAATATAAGTTTATCTTGATGAATTTACCCTAATACCTAATTCGCCCTAATGGAGTTTATTCAAAATAGGTTGGATATTGCGCCTATCAGTAGCACGAAACAAATAACAAGCTGACGTATACACCACGAATAGTGCAGGGTAGAGAAAATATTGGTGTAAGTAAAAATGGATTGAGAATTTAACCAATCGATAAATACAAAAAAGCCCAGCTAGTGCTGGGCTTATCTGATAAATGGTGCCGACTGCCGGAGTCGAACTGGCGACCTACTGATTACAAGTTACCTACTTGGTTAACATGAAACCACTAGTTATACGTTTTAACTGGCTAATTTATGTTTAGAAATACAAAATTAGCCCTAGCGATTTCCTAGTTGATTACTAAAAAGATCCTACGCAATTTCAAGCTTCAATTGCGACTCACAGTCTAGCTTTTGCTTTTTGGAATAGCTATCTAAGGTAATATTAACTTCATGAGCTATAGCTTCAGCTAAGAGAGGTGAAACAGCATTACCTATTTGTCTCCATTGATTCTCTGTTGAGCCAGACAGCTGGTAGTCATCAGGGAACGTTTGAAGCCTTTTAACTTCATCAATAGTTAAAATTCTATTTCTCCAGTGCAAGGGACCCATATTATTCGATCTTCGAGCTTGAATTGTCCATGAAGGTAAATCAGGAGAAAGCTTTAGTAGAAAAGACCAGTATCTTGAACGCCATTTAAATTTAGGGTTCGGGTGGCCTCTTTTCTCTGTATAAAATAAATAGTTTTGTCCAGGCGGAATATCATAAAGTAAATCATGGTCTTTACCACCTGCAAAATGCCCGGGTAACTTTGCATCATTTTCAGGGCTATCTAAATCAGAAATAGCTTCTCCAGCTGTTTTCCATATAGGTAAGTGTTGATTGTCTTTATCAAACTTATCTGGATTTCTATGAGTTGGGCTAGGAAAATTAAATTCCGAATCTCCTTTTGTACCTACAATGATTATCCTTTCGCGTTTTTGTGGTACACCATAATCAGCCGCATTCAAAATTTGATATTTTACTTTATAACCCAGTTTATTTCCTGTTTCTAGCACATACTCAAGAGCTCCTTTTTGCCTCTTTGCAGCAAATGTATGTACATTTTCAAAAACAAACATTTTTGGTTTAAAGCACTCTACTACCCTAAAGTATTCTTTAACTGTTTGAAATGATGGATCATCGGTGCCATGCGTCATCTCTTTTCTATAAAAGCGAGATTTTGAGAATGCAGGACATGGTGGACCACCAAGAACTATATCTGCTTCATGTTCTTTTAAGTTTGTTTTAGATAAAAGGACTTCGTTAGTGACATTTTGTATTTCATCACAAATTATATTGTCAGATAAGTTATTTAACTTAAGAGTCTCGCACATAATAGGATTACTTTCGACACAAACCGCGTTATGAAAGCCTTTAGAGTGAAACCCTATATCTAATCCACCCCCGCCCGAAAATAGGCTAATAATAGTTCTTTTTTTCATGATTTTATCAAAACATCCATCACTGCTTTAGCCATTAAAGGTGGAACTGCATTACCAATTTGCCTCACTTTACTTCTTCTAGAGCCATAGAATTCATAGCCGTGTGGAAATGTTTGTAGAGCTGCCATTTCTACCGTTCGAAGTCTTCGATTATCCCAATGTAAAGGGCCTATCCAAGGGCCCGGACTAGCTGGAATTGTCCACGAAATTTTATCAGGATGTAATTTTAGTAAAAAATTCCAAAACTTAGTTTCTGCTTCAAAAACAGGGTTTTCGTAACCAGCCCAACTAGTTAAAGCTTTGTAATTCATTCCCGGAGGAATGTCAGGTAAATATTGACTCCAACGGCCATCCATTACCTCGCCTTCTTCAAAATACTCCGAAGAATCATATTGCCCAATAGCTTCTTTAGCTGTGGTTAGAGGTTTCAAATCTGATTCTTCGTCAGAAGAATGTGTAACTATCGGTTCCCCTAATTCCTTTGTTTTGTGACCAACCACAAATACGCGTTTTCTTTTTTGGGGAACACCAAATAATTCGCTGCTCAACCTAAACTCTCTAACTTTGTAGCCGCATTCGCTCATAAAGCTAATGAATTCATCTAGGTATTTCTTGTTTTTAGGGTGAGTAATACTTTGTACATTTTCAAACAAGAAACCTTTTGGAGAAATTTCATTGATTAATCGAGCATATTCCATGACTAAGCTGGTGCGTTCGTCTTCATCTACGTCGATGTTTTTTGTAGCTTTTGATAGTTCAACTTTAGCTAAAAACTGTTCTCCATTCTTGTCAGCTTGCTCTTTTCTTTGCTTTCTTCTGCGAAGAGACTCTTCACCTGACTTTGTCCAATATCTGTTTTTTGAAAAAGATTGACAAGGTGGTCCACCTATAACGAAGTCGACATCAAGTTGAGATATACCGCACTTTGAAAGAATATATTCACCTGTAAGTTCTGATACATCAGCCTTTAATATTGTAGCCTTTTGAGTAAATTGGTTTAGTTTTAAAGTTTCAATTGAGTCTGCGTCTGTATCAACACAACATACTACTTCGGCACCAGCCATAGAAGCACCAATATCAAGGCCACCAGCCCCCGAAAATAAACTTATTGTTTTCATTAAACCTCATGCATACATCACGTGTAGGTATCAAATACTGTTGATACTAGGGCGGCGATTTTAGCCGTCTATGATTTATTACACAATCATAGGTTTATAAGCCGAACCTACAGCATTGATATTTCTTAATATATATTTTAACTGTATATGTATACATATGTTATAGCGCTCGCTTAATTTATTCAACAAACTAATCAAATTTAGGGAAGTTACTTAAAATAATTCTCTCAGGGAGTGTATTAAATAATACTCTGGTTTCTTAACGAAGCAGCTTTCTCACTACTAACTAATAATTCTCTGACTAGTGCTGCTGTACCATTTAATTTATATAACTTTAAAAGTTCCCCATCTATGAGGTGTACTTGAAGGTTTGATTTTATCATTGTGGCCTCAGCGTACTGGACTGCTGCTTTAGTAAATTTCCCGCTTGTAACAATAATTACTCCATTGGCAGTATTTACTAATGCATTTCCCACTTCTTTAGCTACAGTAGAAACGTGAATAGGTGATTTTGGTGTATTTTTGCATTGAACAAGCCATTTGGAGTAGAAGATCCCTTGCTGTTCAAAAATAACGTCAACTTCTGCGCCTCCCGTATCTGAACTCATAGTTCTAAAGCTAGAAAACTTTAAACCCAAACTTTGACCTATTAAAATGGATAATTCTTCTAAAGCGATACCCTTTATATGAGTGTCTTCAGATTCAATTTCTTCAAATATTTGTGACAGGGGCTTCGTAACTCTCATATCAGTATTGAAATTATCGTTTTTGTTATCAAAATCTTTTGCTGTAAGCTCTGATAAATCCTGAGTTGGCTCAACACTTCCTGAATTTCCTCCACGACCTTCTGAAGTTCTATGAATTTTCAGAAAGCCAGCCTCTTCTAAAGGCTGTATTATGTTGGCTGCTATCTGATCCATTTTGGATATATAATCACCATAGTGGGCTTTTGAATCATTTACTAAAGATTTTACAGTGTATGAAGATTGCTCTTTAGTGCGGTCTTCTTCCCATAAATGCTTTAGAAAAATAAACTGCTCGTCCGATAATGCCCACAATGAACTCGTAAGACCGCTATTTCTACCTATTATATTGTGGAATCGCTCTTCAATAATTGAATCTGAATCATCCAAAATTTCACACCAATTAAGCCATGTGGCAAACTTGGTATGATCTGTTGTACTTTGTGATACATTTCTACCTGTTTTTGTCTGAATACCAAGAGAATTTAACTCATCTGCGAGAAGCTTTTTGTTTCTTGGGCTTACGCCACGGCTTTTAAGACGATCCATGGAAAGAAGTATTTCAGTACCACATAAGATATCCACTAGATGTTTCGCAAAAACATCTTTTGCCTTTTCAGGTTCGTTTAGGATTTGGTTTCCTAGAGCAGTTAACTCTATTTGCTCTTCTTTAACTAGTAAGTAATTCCTTAGCCCAATCAATACATTACCAGCTAATTTATTTTGCTGGATTAATCGTTCTTTTGGGTCTGTTCTAGTTTTAGCTTTTTCTAAAAAGTATTCGTCACGAACTTTGTCAATGAATTGTGATCTATCATTAGAAGTTTTTATGGCTTCTAAACAGAAGAATAAGTCAATTATATTAGGAGTGAACTCATTCGTAGAGGGAAGGTATTTCTGACTAGTCATCACTTTTTCTTTCCTTGTAAAGATTTTCGTCAGTATATCAAGGGTTAAGCACATATAATAGTTTGATAACAATATAAAGTCCTTTGTTATCATTACGTTGATTAAGGGTAATAAAGGGGAACAGTTATTTTTCAAATAACAACAAAATAGAGCCTACAGTTGCATTTATAGGTATTTATGAAAAGCTTAATCTAGGCAGTCTGATTCACAAGTAGCAACTTGGTTGCGTGAACAATGATTGGTATTATTTTGAAGCCCTAAAACTTCTCCTAACTATACCGAACAACTGATATGCAATCCGTTGCTACCCTATGAGAAACAAGCGATATAAAGCCATAAGCACTAAATTTGAAACTAAGACCCTATTTTTAACCGTGAATGCAGGTGAAATTTCGATAAATACCTAGATTAAATTTAAGGTATTAACATGACACTATCCGATATAAAACTCATAAAGCCAACACCGCCAATAAAAGCTAAAAAAACCATCAAACCAAAGAAACCAACTAAATTAAAAGTAATTATCAATACTAACGTTGATGGTGAATAACGTTTCACACTAGACATATAACTGTTACTAGGTAAAGTGGTTAATCTCGGTGAAGATAATTGATTAAGGATGATTTATGAGTGATTGGGAATTTCTTCATGATATGCAAAATGAAGGTTACAGTGCTGACCAGATAGCCGATGCAGCTGCTTGTGGTTACAACCCTTGGGAGTGGCAACCTTTTGATGAAGGCGATTTACCTACCGCTGATTTTGAAATTGACCCTGAAATCCAGTTTATTTTTGAAGATTTGGTAGAAAGCGCTCAGGCTTATCATGATTTGACAGGTCGTTATCTGCAAATATGGGGGGAATTAGGAGAACTTTACGCAGAAGTGAAATTTGGCATAAAGCGGCATAAGCCCCATGTACAAGGCTCTGATGGTAAAATTGGCAATGATTTTGTTGAAATAAAAACGATTTCGCCTGAAAAATCAGGTGAACAAGTTCAAGTTAAACGAGCTGGTAATTTTAATAAATTACTTGTAGTCAAAATTACCGATAACTTTGAGTTTGAAGGCAGAATTATTCGTAGAAAGAACCTAACAAAAGGTGAAGGTAAGCATGCTAAAGTTTCATGGTCGGCTCTTCCTGACGAAAACGAACGTTAGTATGGTGTCATTGCTTTTTAGGCCCTTTAACTTTAGCTAACTCAGCATCTAAAAAGCCTTGCTTAGTAGCATCGATAATCGTATCGATTACCGTTAATAGTTCATCTTTGCTACCAACATCAATCGTTGGTTTGGTCTTTTGAATTTCCAGTGATTTAGTGCCGTATTTGATTTCAAAATAATACTTGTCAGCTGATTGATAAAACCAAGGGCGAACACGTTTAGGGCGTTTTACTTTTCGCTTTTCACCAGATTCATCATCAGTAATGAATACTTCCTTATATGCAACGAAATCAGTGTTTTCTAGTAAGCACTGAACCATAGCGCGTTGCTCATTTAAACGAGTAATCAACTTATTGCGTTTTACTTCAATAGGGCTAAAAGCTTCAACTTTAGGTTTAGCGATAAAGCTTAATGCTTGTAGTGGATTGGTTTTAGTCATGGTAACTCCTAATTAACGTTATAGGGTTACCATCAAAGCAATTAACTCATAATACAACAGTTACTTTTGTTGGCTTTTTAACGTGTTGGTTGGAAGGTGTAACTACCTTACTTAGTGGACACTATCATGCTAACCACACAACAAATAAACGAACTTGCATTAATAATTTTAGATGCTGATATCGATGTTAAAAATCACAATGAAGTAGATGAATACATTGGTTTGGTACTCGAAAATATCGCAGGTTGTGAGTGTTTATCTGATGATGAATTTAGGGCAATTGTGCAGCAAATACGGGAAGTAATAGAAACGCTTTAAAACCATTAAATTAACTCCCCGCACCATAGCTGTAGCCAAATAATATTGGCACAGTTTTTTTCTCTTTATAGGATATCCAGATCCGCTAACTTTTTATTAAGCATCAGGTTACGACTTAGCGGTCAGTTAATGTAGAATCCGCGTATGGATCCCGCAGCACTGCAAATACATGAATTATCTGACATTAGTAGAAAAACCAGCTTTAGTTGAAAAGCTAATAAACCAATCTTCATCCCCCTACAAACAAGAACTAGCAGCAATTGTTCGTAAAGCTATTGCTTTACTAAAAGCCAGCAAACTTGATGAATCAGAAGATAACTTTAACGATATGCTAGAAATGTCATTTGATAGTGCTCTCAATAGCTCTATAGATGCAAATTTAGTTGAACTATCAACGACATCAGAACTACTTTCCGATGCCATGTTTGAAACAAAGGGGTTTACTCATACGCAAGCAGTATCTGATGTATTGTATGACAGCCTATCAGATCCATTAATTTTGACTTGTAATCTAATCCATTGGTGTTGTCAGCAGATAAACGACAACTTAACTGATATTCAGTACTTCCATAAAATCCAGCTAGTTTACTGCCAACTTAATTGGCTATTTGCTGCCAATATTTCACTACATTATGCAGAAGATAGATTCTTCACCGAAGATAAAAACAGAACCAAAGTAAAGCCATATAACGAATACGCTTATCGTGTTGTGCAAGCACTCCTTGATAAAGGCCATCAACTTGAAGAGCTTGCCGTAGTTAGCTCTGCATTAATCACTCAGCTGCAATACGTCTTAGATAAGTTCAACAATCAGGAAAAGCTAACAGAAGTAGAATTCTTAGCGTTTGATCGCCAGCCAATTCCTAAGCAAGCTGACAATACAAATCAATTAAGTTCAGAAGCGCTGAAGGATCGATTTGAAAGTAAATGGGACAACGATTTTGGTAGAGGTAAATGGCGATGGGAGCGAAAAAAGTCAGGTCAGTTTGTATTACTTACTGCCAAAAGTATCAGTTACTTTCTAGACAAAGAGCAGAACAAAGAGAAAAAGCTTTCCGCAGCACTACGTAACAAACTATCACTTAAATTGAAATCCGGGCCTCGCACTGATGCTGTATTAGCAGCAACCCGAAACATGCTAAGTAAAGCGTGGAATATGCATTACGACAGTGAGCAAAAAAAGTTTATTAAGAGTTAATTGCCGATAGGCGCCATCGACAAATGCCACTATTTTTAAGCTGAGATACCTTTACGCCATCGGTTAGCAATTCCGCCAACCGTCATGACTTAAGGGTTAAAAAATGATTAAAAATAACATAATTCACCAATCAATCGAACAACAACTAAAACTTGGCGTAGAAGACAAAGAAACATGCTACGAGCACACTTCTATTGCAAACTTATCTTCAAGCTTTGTCGCTCACAGAGAAGACTGGCAAGCAAAGTCATTTGCTGATTCTGCGCTAGGAGAAGTACCTGCACTAGCAGGATACCTTAAGAACAAAGCGCAGGTTATAGAGCTTCACCATCCTGATAAAAGCGTTGGTTGTTTAGGTACTATCGTTTTTGCTGAAGATGCCGCAACATACTTTGGCATTGATTATATCAATAACAATGATACATCACGATTTGAGACCTTTGCATTAGCTACAACCGACAGTTTTGGCGATTATTATCCTAATTATTGCCTTAATGCGTTACTGGCTTGCCAAATCGCTATTGAAGCATCAACAAAACTACCACTCACCTTAAAGCATGAAGTTACATGGCAGATCGAACGAGATCACGCATTTGTCTGGCAATTCATTAAGCAAGTAATTTGTTTACCTAATAATGAGCAGGATAGTGAACTGTTAGCGCAAATTAAGCCTGTCACATTAGCACTCATCAATAACAGTAAGTTTTATTGGCGTTACCTAGAAGACCATAAAGCGACTGACTTTAATTTCAACATTAGTAAGTAACCTAATTTCACTATGTGCGTGAGCTTTGCTTGCGCACTCAAAAAAGGAACATGATCAATGACGTTAAAATATTTACCGCCAGAAGGGGCGTTCGATTTTGCTGCTGTACTGTTTAATTTGTTTAGTGGTTTAAGAGGGTGGCATACAGACCAGATAGCACCTTTGCAAGATGAAGATGCATTGCAATGGAAGCTTAAAAAAGCACCGTTATCAGACGTGGTTAAAGGCTTACCTGAGTCACCGATAGTAATGGTTAATTATCTACATCACCCTCAAAGGAATTATTCACTGATTTTACGCGATAAAGATACACCGATGTTAGTCGATGTGCATAACAGGTTAGGTGAAGGAATAGATGGCAATTATGCAGAAATATCCGCTGTTGAAGGTAATGTTGGGTTTGATGTTGAACCAAGCGATACCGACTTATTGGTTGCAGGCATGATTGTATTTCTGCTTCATTCATCAAAGCTTTCAAATGAAGTTAAAGCAATGTTGGTTGAAGGTTATAACTGGGCCATTAGACCGATGAATGAATATGCTTTTATGTGGAGCATTGAAAACCATGTACCACTTGCTCGCCTATTTGAAGCGCATTTAATTTCTGATTTTGTATTTGAAGAGCAAGAAGCATTCGACACTGAAGGAGGTAAGTGACATGAGCGTCATTAATTTAGCAGGTTATATCATCAACCACGCGTTTAGCGCATCTGAACCTTTAGTCGCTGCAGATTTGTCGTTTAAGCCGTTTAAATGTCACGTTACAGAAGTGATTAAAGATCTAAAATCGATAGCAGATTTTGACGTATATGGTGTTGAATCTACCGTCGGTACATACACGTTCTACTTGATTTTTGACGAACGTAATACGCCTAAGTTTTTAGTGCGAGATAGGACTGACGATGATGAGTTATACGACTGCCAATACTTTGAAAGTTATCAGTTTACGAGCACTGACGATGCTTATGAGCACAGTAAAACATACTTTATGGCACTTGTTAGCTTATGTCAGCTTTCAAATAAGGTATCTACGAAGTTTAAGCAGTTGTTATTGTGTTTCCTAGCTGAGTACCAGAGCCTTCAAGAGTACCCATATCAGAACTTTTGGTTATACAACAGCTATTACCTTATAGAGCTTGTTGAACAACACAAGCTATCTGATTTCGATTTCAGTTAACCAACATTGCGGTATCACCTAAGTAATACCGCTTAATTCAACTAATAAAAATTTTGATGCGTGAAAACCGTAGGGGATTTTTGCGCTCAAAATTCGGAGTTTGCAATGCAATTTCAATATAAAGAAAACAAAGTACGCTCAGCGTGCAACGCTATTTTGCGTTATCTACATGTTCACAGCTATACGCGAATTCAGTTAGAACAGTTGCTTAAAACGACTGAAAATCATGCTGATTTAACTCAAGCTTTTCACACCATTTTATATCGCTTGTCACAGCAACTTACCGCTGATGCAAAAGGTACGTTTAACGAGCTTACCTGTATTCGTCAGATTGGCAAATTACAGCTTAATCAAGCGGTATATCTACCTACACCAGAAGCACTTATTGGTGCTGGGTATAACACACAAGAAATCAACCACCGAATTACTGGTAATGGCTATATCCGCCGCAAATAAGGAGAACTATCATGTTAAAAAATTTAATCGCGACTACATTCGAAAACGTTTTTGATACTGCTAAACAGGCTAATCAAATCGAGCTTACATTGTCTGAGTTATTTGAAAGGTACTTCAAAACACCAGATGTAAGGGAGAGAAAAGAAGGCGCAGCAATTTGCATGGCTGAATTCGCTTACAGCGAAGCTGATGGCGAGAACAGCGTTTCTCGCCAAGCAGCCAATGTTCTATTGGTATATGCGCTTTGTTTTGATTTTGATGGTGATGCTACTAAAGCTCAAATCGATTCAATGTTTGCACCTTACGAAAATATTAAACACACCACGTTCAGTCACGGTGAAACGGTTAGCCAAGATGATAATGGTGAGCCAGTGCTTAATGAACGATATCGTGTGATTGTGCAACTTAAAAAAGCCGTAGCGCCAGATATTATTAAAGCTAAGACACAAGCATTAACTAAACACTTTACGGGGATTGATGGTTGTTCATTCGATATTTCTAGGCCCTTTTACCTGTTTGCTACACATCCAGATCGAGTGAAATATGCTTATAGTGAATATAGCGAAGGTAAGCTCCTAGATTTAGATGATTTTGAATCAATCGAAGCAGTAGCAGCAAAAGGTCAACTGGCTAACACTAACAATGATAAGACTCACCAGCCGTTACCAGCATACTTACGTCATTTAATTAAGTACCACTTAATGTCGCTCGGTAAATCGCTAAAATACGGTGAATACTTTCGCTTATGTGGTGCCATGATAAATGCTGGTTTTTCGCTTACCGATTGGCTTGATGTTTCAAAGGCAGTCAAGGCGAGCAAGTCACCGATAGAAGCCAGAAAGCAGTGGCAGTATGCACAATCACTTAACGATATCTCGCCACACTTTTTAACTAAGCTATTACGTGAGCATGGTAAAAATATTGATATTGCTGGTGCCAGCAATTTGAGTTCGTCAAAAATTAAGTTAATCGAGCAAGAAATCGCATCGATTGAACAAAGTATTGCGTTTATTCAGCAACAAGAGTCGTTACCTGATAATGAAAAGGTAGCGCTGATTAAAGAAAAAGAGCAGCATAAAGCAGACAAAGTTAAAGCACTTAATGAAGCGAAAGACGATGCGGAAGCCAAAATTGAAGAGCTTATACTTGAGTTACTTAATCAACGTGATTTGTACTATGTGCAAGATGAAGATTTATTCTACGAATATAAGCGTGATACAGGGCAATGGCTGCATCACCGACCTAGCTCATTACCTCGAAGCAAAGCGTTCTTACAAACGAAAGGTGCGTTAAAACGCTTTTATGAAATTCTCGAACAAACTGGGCGCAACCTTCAAAATACGTCATTTTCGCCGCTAGAGTTACCTAACTACACTTTAAATCAGTTCCGTAAAGATCACTGGTTACAGCCACTAGAAGGTGATTACCATGAAGTATTCGATATTTTACTTAACTCGCTTGGTGATTTAAAAGAAGAAAATATACTGCATATCAAGCAGGTTATTGCGTGGAAGTATTTACACCCCTATGAGTATAAGCTGCCCGCATTAGCTAATTTTGGTGGTGGCGGTACGGGTAAAACTTTATTTGCTGATTTATTGCTAGCAACAATATTTGGTCAACATCAAGTGCACTCTGAAAAAGAAGATAGTAGTAAAGATTTTAACGGTTTGTACGAAGGTAAAATGGTGGTGTTGCGTGATGAATCTAGCTTCGATAATGTCGATATGGAAAAACTAAAGGCAGTATTGGGTAAACCCACGTTAAGCGTTAACCCTAAATTTGGTAAAGAAAAGGTCGTTTACAACGCTGCATTGCATATTGTCGCTGGTAATAATTCGTCAGGACCAATAAAGCTTTGTAGAAGCAAGTCAGATCGTCGTTTTTCGATTATAAAATCAAGCCGCTCGATCATCGAACATACGATGTTACACCGTAAAATGAGTCATAAAGACGCTGAAATTTGGTGGCATCAGCATGAGCACATTCTTAGTGATAAAGTTGAAGTTGCTAAGTGGCTTAACCATATTCTTGATACGGTAGTTGACTTACCTATGCGTCCTACAGCGTTGCATGGTCAGGATTATCATGATTTACTTAAAGCGCAAGCAGGGCCAGAAGATTGGTTGATAGAGCACGTGTTTGATGATGAACAGTTTAAGTTTATTAGCGGAGATGAATGCTTTGAGCTTTATACGCTTAGATGTGAGCAGGAAGGTGTTAAGCCGGCGTTTAATCGAAACTCATTTATCGCACATATAGATGATAAGTTAGTGCTCAGTCATGCGCACTTACATTTAGGGTATGGTCCAATTAAAGTAGAGTTTGCCCCTAGAGATAAAAGAACACGAACAGGTTGGTTAGCAGGTCATGTTGAAAAAAATGCGGTGAAAATTACCGATTGTCAGTATGTGGGTAAAGATCACGATAATAATAATCGAAAATTTATTATTGAACGCGAATGTGAGCCAGAGTTAGCTGAGTTTTAAGATTACTAGGATTGTACTGGGATTACTAAGTAATCCCGCTACAGCCCACGTAATTTGTGGTGATAATTAATAAAGGATTGGTAGATTATAGATTTTATAAATTTTTTATTTTAGTGATCGTCAATGTAGAACCGCAAACGCTGAACACGCAGCAGTATTGTAATCCAATAATCTGAATCGCAGGGAGTGGGTGATTGCAAATCGCCCACAGCCCTGTTAACTCGCACGAGTTAACACATAAGGCGGTATCATCAGCTATAACAAGCTGGTAAGTAAATCACCAAATCCCATCACAGCACCGTTAATTTGATAGGTAATATTATTACTTGGGTTATACCAACCAAGTGGTTCACCGTTTGGGTTTCTTATTTCAACACGATAGTTACTTAAATGATGGATAAACCCCTTCAAACTACCATCTGCGTTTTTTAATGTGGTTACTGCCATATCGATATTTTCTCAATTACTTTACGTAAAAATAGCATCAAACCAATTAGCAAATAGTGCAACGGATTAGTGTAAAAACTGGGTGTTAAATTCACGCGATTCGCTGTTGTCAGTAAGCGACTAACGGATGGATAGTAACGTCATATCAACGGATTTAACAGGACATTGTTATGACATTAATTAAACAGAAATCAGGTATTTTTCAGGTACGTTTTATGGTTGACGGTAAGACGTATCAAAAATCATCACAAACCAAAAATAAAGCCAAAGCACTACAAATTGAACGTCAATTTCGCCAAGAAGTGTTAGATAAAAAACTACTTGGTACTAAAGATACTATCGGCTTATATGACGCATTAGATAAATTTCAATCATCAAAGGTAGGTTTGAAATCTTACCTTGATATCAGTAATAAAATTCAAGGATTAAAAAATTACTTTGAAGATAAACCACTGAATAACGTCACTAGTGCTGATGTTGAACATTATATTTTAGTGCGTAAGCAAGAAGGTAAAGCTGCTCAAACCATTGAGCATAGCATTATCCAATTGCGTGGCTGTGTTGATTACATCAGCAGACTGGATTATCAAGTACCGATGATTCGTTTTCCAAAGATTAAAGTATCTAATCAGCGTATACGCGCATTAAGCCGTGATGAAGAAGTGCGATTATTAAACGAGTTACAACCTGATAATTTAAAGTATTACCGTAAATTAACGCCACACGTGGATAGAAAAGAGCTATTAAATCAACGACAAGATAACTTTGATTTAGTGGTTTTATTACTTGATACAGGGGCTAGATACAGCGAGATAGCACAACTCACTTGGCAACAAGTTGACCTTAAATCGAAAACGATATTATTACGCCGTTCAAAAACCAATAATGAAGCAATACTTCACTTATCAAAACGTGCCTATAACGTATTAGTATCACGGAGTAATAGTAAAGCTCATGCGAAGTGGGTATTCACTGATAAAAGCGGTGATAACCACCGTAAACATTCAACTATCGCTATTCGTAACGCTATTTCCAATGCTGGTATTGAAGACTTTCGAGTACATGATTTTCGCCATACCTGTGCTAGTCGATTAGTGCAAAATGGTATGACGGTTCAAGAAACCGCGCATATTTTAGGGCATAGCAATATCGCTACTACTATGCGCTATGCACACCTTGAAAAAACGCAAGTTGCAGAGAAGATGAAAGCAGTTATTGATCGGTTTAATGATTAGTTTGTTCTTGATATATTCTTTTTAAAACAAAAGGATGTATCAATGACTAAAATTCTTCGACATTTTACTGCTAATGATGAGCAGTTAGAGCCTTTCAATTTCAAGCGTGAACTTTCAATGGAATCTTACCTAGTAGAAAACGAAGGTGTATTGGGCTTAGATAATGATGTTTTTGCAAGTGATAGAATTGCAATTATTGAAGAGGAATTAACGTTAAAACAAGGACGTGCTAGTAAAGATACTGATGGCCGAATCGACATATTAGCCACTTATTCCGATGAATATATTGCTGTAATTGAACTAAAGCTAGGACAATTAGAAGATATTCACTTGGTTCAATTAGAAGATTACCTTAAGCAAAAACATCAAATCATTGAAGAATATCCTGACATTATAAGTCAGGAGGCATCGACAACTCCAAGCTGGATTGGTGTTTTAGTTGGTTCTTCGATATCTCCAGAGCTTGCTGCAAAAATTACTAATGGATATCTTACTTCCGATGGGATTCCAATTGCTGCATTAACGCTTCAGCGCTTTAGAAGTTCTAGAGGTAACGTTTATGTTACGACTGATACTTACTTTAAAAATAACTCTAATTCTAAAGATACAACAAAGTATCTTTTTGATGGTGAAGAGTACGGAAAAGGTCGATTAGTTTTAGCTGTGATTCAGCGTCACATAGAGCTAAATTCAGAGATATCTTATGCAGAGCTAGCTAAACAGTTTCCAAAGCGCTGCCAAGGCTCCAAAGGTGTTTTTACATCAGCAACTGAAGCTAATGAAATATACACTAGTACAGGTAGAAAAAGACATTTCATTGCACCTGAAGAGCTTATTGAATTATCCGATTCTACAATAGCTGTTTGTACTCAGTGGGGTGTAAAAAATATTGATAAGTTTATTTCAAGGGCAGTAGAGCTTGGTCATAAAATAATGGTTGCTAATTAAAGGGAAAACAATGAGCTTTTATATCATTGGTAGTAAGTATGGTAATGCAAAGCATGGTTATACAGATATTTACCCAGAGTTAATTAAAAAAGGTGTCGTAGCGGTAGGGTTTAACTTTAATGACGACTTAACAAATTATGTTGGCGCTTCTGAAAATGAAATATCTAATCACTTAAAAAGTAAATCTGCTTCATCGGATTCAATCTCTACATTAAAAAAATTTTTAAATTTAAAGGTAGGAGATGTAATCGCAGTTAAGCGTCATAGCTCCCCAAGAGGAAAGCAAGCTAGGCTTGTAATCGGTGCATTTGCTATCGTTTCGGGTATTAACTCTGTAGATTATAAACATTGCGATACGCTAGGTCATACTATATCCGTCGATTTTATCGATACTGATTTAAACATTGAGCTTCCGCTAGGTTACGGATTAACAGTTCATAAACTTAGTAATCAAAAACATATAGACATGATTTTTTCGCCAATTGTTGTTGAAAAACAGGATGATGGTGAAGTAACAACAAAGATTAAAAATACCGCTGAGTCGTTAGTATTACGCACCGCATCTTATATTCAGAGAAAGTTACACAATCGCATTCAAAATAATTTGGTGAAACAACTTGAATTAATCTATGAGCCTTCATCTATAAAGGTGGAAAAGAACTATGTTGATGTAATGGTTGAAACAAAAGATGAAATTATTCTGTATGAAGTGAAGTCATCAAGAACGCCAGATAATTGTATAAGAGAAGCTTTAGGTCAAATCCTTAAATATGGCTATCAATTGAAAAAAAATAGCTCTAAGCCTATAACGTATGTCATTGTTGGGCCAAGTGAAGTTAACAGTTCAGCGGATAGTTACTTCGGTTATATTCAAACTATTCTAAATGAAAAAGTTGAATACCTTTGTGTGCAACCTTGACCTTTTAGCACATAAAGCAGATAGATATTTGATAACCTAAGTATTAGAAATAAACTTAGTGATTAATAATACCAACAGTAGTTTGTAATAAATTCATCTGCTTTTTAGACCACATCAAAATTACCATACTTACCAACTGTTTTCACTGGTGCCAATACCCAGTTCGGAAATTTACACCAGCAGATAATTTACCCTATTCGTCAAAACGCCACTGAAAATGCGGGGTAGGTAATACCCCATTAAATCAGAGCAACGGATCACATCCTTTTTGCCATGCGAAAATTCGCGAGTAAATGATATTAATACCCTAATAACCAATTCGCCCTAATTGGGTTTATTCAATTTCGGTTGGATATTGTGCCTATGGGTAATGTCATTGGTTTATCAAAACTAACGTATAGCTCACTATAAATCCGGGGTAGGGGAGTTATTAGTGTTACTGGATTTGGTGTAAGAAATTAACCAATCAACAGAATCAAAAAAGCCCCAGCGAATGCTGAGGCTTATGATGAATGGTGCCGACTGCCGGAGTCGAACTGGCGACCTACTGATTACAAGTCTTACCTATAATGACCACTTAACTATTTGTTTCTAAAAAAATAGTTGTTATGTACACATCCTACAAAAAATCCGTTTTTGATAAAAAACGGAGACATTTCATTAATGTTTGAATTTCTAAAGGGCTAGAAACGAGAAAACCGAGCAAAGCTCGGTCTCGTGGAAAGCCTACCTAAATATTTAAGAGACTTCTAAATCTGTCTTTGGCGAGTTCAGATTATTCAATCAGCTTCATTCTTGCTGAGGGGCTCCCCTTTGTCAAGCAAAAGTCGATAAGTCTCAAATTCATAAGTTGGCTTTCCATTTAGCTCTGACTTTTATTTTTTTATATGTCCAATAAGCGTATTGAAATATGCGTGCTAGCCCTTAATCAACAGGGAGCGATCGTTTGTATGCTTTGGCCACAGTTCTGAAAATAGAAGTTAGATTGCTGGAGAACTGGGAAGCAACATAACCAATACCGGCAAACGCAAAACCGTACTAGAGAAGTGCTTAGCGCAACAGACCAAGAATGAGAACGCGAAGATAAAATCTCTCTAGTGGCTCGCAGCGTGGTTATATCCTTGTGTGAGGATTGCGAGCTAGTTAAAGCCACCCACATGGACTTTAACCCTTGTAGCGACTGTACCGTAACGACGGCTAGTTGGCTGAAGGTAATACGGCAACCTTTACGATATTTCGTAAGGGAAGCCGCCGCTTTGCCTTTTCACTTCCTTTCCCTTCACTCAAGCTAGCACAAAGCAAGGCTTAATATTCAAAGAGTTGTTTGTTTTGAATGATTAATTTTTAGATCTATATAAAAGATTATGATTTGTTGATTGTGAAATATGGAGAATTAATGTTTAAAACTTGTGGTCAAATCTTTGATTTGTCCATCATGTTTTGAATGTGAGCAGTGACCTATTTAGTATTTATAGCGCCTAAATCTATAGCTACATTTATATTGTTTATATCTTCAGTAATAGTATTGTTGTTTTTGATAATTTTAATAGCTTCGACAAATCATAACTTTAACGCAACTATTAAGTTATACAATGAAGTGAAGCAAGGTGAAGATGAAATATCATCGGAAAGTTTATTTCAACAACATACATCAAATTTTTTGCCAAAAGCACTTAACAAACGACCAACCACAACGATATTTTTTGCATTATTGATTATTGTAATCTTTTATATATGGCGTTTATTCATTTAAACTTGCTAATACGTTTCTAGATTTAGAGGGATATAAACATGAAAAAGTTAATAATATTGGGAGTTTTGATAAGTACCTCAGCTGTTGCTGATTCAATACCTTCAATTGATGAATTTGCTAAAAGCAAAGAGCTTCGCAACGAATATAAAAGTAAGTGTAGGGGATATTCTATCTTTGAAAAGGATAAGTTCCCTAAGGTGTGTTTTAATTGGTCTAAAGGTTCCGAAAAAGCAATTGTTAATGCGCCACCGCCAGATTTTTCAAGCATCAAGATTGAAAAGAAAAAAAGCCCTAATTTAACTACTGTTACAGATGATGTTGTTAGTTATTTGCAAGCTAAGTGCAAAATGAATAAAACCGAAGCTAAAGAAGCTGCCAAAAAGAGCTTTAGGACAACAACACTTGTTTCAACTTTTGATCGCTTTGGCGAGCAAAAGTATCAGGAAAAGCTTGCACAAGTAAAATGCTCTCATTTTAAGCCATTGTTTTAAAATAGTGATTCTCAAAACAGTCTACTTATTAACAACGTTAATATTTCTGCATTGTTAAATTGATACTGAATTAGTTATTAAGGGTTGCTTATGACATTTGAAGGTTTTATAACCGGCCTAATCATTGCTGGAGCATTTTTTCTTTTGACGTTTTTTTTATCTAGAAATATTGATAAGTAATTCCTAAGAGTTTACACGTGTAAACACGTAAATTTATTTCGTAACGTACGTTACAATAGCGTGAATTCATTTTGCATTAGTCATTTCTACTTTTGTAAATCCCTATATTTAGACAATAGTCTTTTATCAAATTAGCGTTTACACGTGTAAACGCCTCTTTTTCCATTTTAATGTTATTCTTTTTTTTGCAATTAAGAAGGCTAGCTATTGGCAGGTTTATACAGTCTCAGTTCTCATGCTATTTATAGGAATAAGTGCGGGGGTTGATTGATTGCAGGATACGCATTGTGTGTTACAATGCCCGCATATTCTATTCGCCTGTATTTAAAATCAACCCCCGTATATTAATGGAAGTGATAAATGGAGAAGGCTGCTAAAAAGAAAAAATCAAGAATAGATGTCTACTTAAGTGAAGATGTTCAATCAGCTTTTAAAAGTTATTTTGTAGTGGTCAACTTAAATTGGCCACGGTTTTGTATTCAAGCCAGTATCTTTTCTCTGACTCATTTGGGGTTAAACCAGCATTGTAGTGATGCGGCCTAACTGAGCTGTAATAACCAACAATATAATGTGTTATTTCAGCTCTAGCTTCAGTAAAGGAACGGTAACCCGTTGTGGGTATCCATTCTGTTTTTAAACTTCTAAAGAATCGCTCCATCGGGCTATTATCCCAACAATTACCACGGCGACTCATGCTTTGCTTTATCTGACAACGCCATAGCAATTGACGGTAGCTTCGGCTGGTGTAATGCGTCCCTTGGTCGCTATGGAACATCACACCTTTAGGCTTACCACGCATCTCATAAGCCATCATCAGTGCTTTGCTCGTCAATGCTGTATCAGGCGATAGTGACATTGCCCAACCAATCGGTTTTCTCGCAAATAAATCAATAACAACTGCTAAATAAGCCCAGCGATTGCCAACCCAGATATACGTAACATCACCGCACCAAACCTGATTCGGCTTAACCACATCAAACTGCTGATTGAGATGGTTAGGTGTCGCCACATGCTCTTGATTTGCTTTTCTATAACGGTGCTTCGGTAACTGGCAACTCACCAAGCCTAAACGTTTCATATAGCCTGTCGCCCTGAAACGTGAAATATCATAGCCACGGTCTATCGCTATCGTGGATATTGTACGAGAACCCGCTGAGCCATTACTTTCACGGTGGATTTGCTTAACGACAGCGATTTCTTTTAATTGCTTGCTATTCGGCTTCTTAGAGCGCTTATTCCAATACTTAAAGCTACTGCGATGAACATTAAATGTTTGGCAAATGGTGAATTCCGCATAGCTCTCTTTGAGTCGTTTAATTAGTTTAAATTGTTCATCGAGTCCGACATCAAGAGAGCGGTAGCCTTTTTTAGAATTTCCTTTTCTAATTCAATGCGTTTTATCTTTTTCTCAAGCTCTTTAATCTTACACTGCTCTGGTGTCATTGGGCTGGCTTTGCTGGTGATGCCTTTGCGTTCATTACGAAGCTGACGCACCCACTTATCCATTGTCGACTTACCAACGCTCATCGCTTCTGCTGCTTCTCGAACGGAATAACCTTGATCAACAACTAATTGAGCAGCTTCTAATCGAAATTCTGGTGTGAAATTACGTTTGCCTGTTCTTGTCATTTTGTCACCTAATCAATTTTATGAGGTGATGATACCACCTCTAACTAGGTGGCCAAATTTGTTATACCACTACAAGCTGACAAGGACATACCACCTGCGATAGATGCTGCCATTTCCTTAATGTTCTTTGCACCAATAACCATGATAAGAATTACTACCCATATAGGAGCTAACTCTGCCATACGATAATTTTTTGCTGTCTCCTCTAGTGTATCAAGACGGCTATCTAGCAAATTTCCGAATATGGCTAAGTAAGCAACAATCAGTAGGAATACCATTTGAAAGCTTATTAGCTGAACAAACCAACGCTCAAACCAACCTTTAGTCTTGTCGGATAAAAGACTAAGAAACATAAGAGGGCCGAAAGATAATAGGACGCCTGTTGTGATTTTCGCTATTAGATAGATGGCAAAAATAGTTACTCCGTATGTTAACGCTAGAGCGGTGTTAACACCTGACAACAATACCCCTACAACCATATTGTTAGCTTCATTGATTTTAGCGTTCAGTAGCATTACTTTGGTTGCTTGACTATCAAGTAACTGAGGAATGGATTCAAAGCTTGGGATAATAGTTTGAATCAAGGTCATAGGTGTTTCAGTAAAAACACCATGTACCCAGTAGGTGTAACCAAACGCATTTAATCCTAGAGAGAATATGACGAATAAGGTGAAAATATGTCGCATGAATTCTTTCATTGATATATCAACTACACCGCGCCACATTGCTAAACCTAGCATGACAACCCACAAGACAAATACAGGCTGAAAAAATTCATACCCTTGAGAAAATATGTTAGCAAGAGAGTTAGTAACAGCGTCATCAATATTGGTAACGATAGTCTCCTCTAGTCCTTCAAAATTTAAACTAACCACAACTATCCCTTACGCTTAGCTTCAAACGCTTCAAGGCTCTGCTTCTGAACTTGCATTAACTCCCTAGCGTTTCTATTTTTTTCTATTTGCTCTTTAGAATATTTATGGCTATTTAGTACGTTACCTGAAGCATCTTGTCGTAATGTTCCTGATGTAAGCTTTCTAGCCTTACTTAACACGTCCTTCCGCATAGCCCAATAAAAAGAGCTTTTTAACTCCTCGACAGAAGCTTCAATACCGTATTTTTTAAACAGAGCTACTTGCCTCTGCCACATTTGTTGGCAGCGCATACCGTTATCACCCATAAAGTCGATCATTTCTTTTTTACAATCATCTGGATATGGAAACGCATCGAGTATCAAAGCATTTTCTACTGATAGGTAGCTAGTTAACGGGTGTTCGGCTGCTACTGCCTTTCCGAAGTTAGTTAACATCGTTGGTAGCATATAAACAAACCACACACCTGCACCAATAACAAACGCCTTTAAAAACTTATCCATAACAACTCCTCTATATAGATCTAAGTAAATTTGAGTGAATCCGAGAGAATCACAGTTGAATTATGAAAGTAAAGCGTGATACAGTCAAATCTGTTTTGATAAAAAGGCTATATAAATCAAATAGATATATACCGTATTTGGTACTTTTTGAAAAATGATGGTAGGTGTAGAGTGCGACTACTTGGGAAAGGACTCCCGCTATTTGTAAAGACTGAATTAAAAGGCAAATGTTGCACGTGTTTAATTTGAGATAGTGTGAGGAGACGTTATGAGTAGTACGTTTTTATCAAAAGACGAAGTGGCAGATTTAACTGGTGTGAAGCGGAAAACAACGCAAATGGAGCAACTCGCCAAGCAAGGAATTAAATTTGTATTGGGTAGAGATGGCCACCCCAAAGTATTGCGAAAGTCTATTGAAGATAGATTAGGAGTGATAAAGCCCAAAAATACAGAGCAGGAGCCTATACTTTTTAACAAAGTATAGGGAGGCTAAATTATGGGTAGGCAGCGTTCAACAGGAAACATGCATCTTCCAAAAGGCATGATCTTCAACAAGAAGGGAAGCGTTTATTATTATCGAACTTCAGGGCAAAAAGATATAAGGCTTGGTAAAACTTTTACGGAGGCCTTTATTGCTTATGAAGAGCTTACAGGCGCTATCTGTTCCTTGATAACAATGAATGACGTTATAAATAGGTATTTGGTTGATGAGTCTCCTAAGAAGGTTTTATCAACGCAAAAAGAAGATCTGAGAATAGCTAAAAAGCTAAGAGCAGCAATAGGACATTTTCTTCCTTCCCAAGTGAAAGCAAAACATGCGGTTCAGTATCTTCATCATAGAGCAAAGGAAGGCTCTCCAGTAGGTGGTAATAGAGAATATTCATTGTGGTCAGCTATTATGACCGCTGCATTTAATTGGGGAATTATTGAAGAACAACCATTCCTAAAAGCTGGTATTAAAAAAAATCCAGAAAAGCCAAGAGACAGGTTAGTAACTGACGAAGAGGTCGCAGCGTTTTTAAAACACGTTCCTGAATGGCTAAATTTATACGTTCAACTTAAGTTAGCAACAGGGTTACGTCAACGAGATATGTTGCGCCTTGATAACACTCACTGGAATACTTTAGAAGGGTTGAGGGTAGGGACTTCGAAAACATCAGTTAGAATAAATTTTGAATCAACTCAACACTTATCTGACATTGTAAACGATATCAAAAGACTAAATGGTTACACATCTAAAGGAGCTACAAAGTTTAAGTGGCATTTTTTTACAAGTAGACTGAACAAGCCTTACACAGAAGGAGGGTTTGAGACTATGTGGAGAAGGTATATGAACGACGCAATATCTTCAGGTGACTTGAAAGAAAGGTTCCAAGAACGAGATTTAAGAGCCAAAGCTGCAACTCAGTGTGAATCGTTGGTACAGGCATTTGAATTATTAGGCCATAAGAACATTTCTACGACGAAAAAAATTTATAGAAGAGGGTACAGTAAGGTCACGCCGTTATCGCCTTATGATGAGTCGGGCAATGAACAAAACATTGAAAAAAAATAATTAAGTAGGCATTATCTGAAAAAGATCTTTAAAGGACTAAAGATTTAATTCGCTAAGGAATGTTATTAAAGCATATAGCGGATTTTTGTAGGAAACAGTGTGTTTTGTAGGAAAGAAAAAAGCCCCAGCATTGCTGAGGCTCTTTGTAAATGGTGCCGACTGCCGGAGTCGAACTGGCGACCTACTGATTACAAGTCAGTTGCTCTACCAACTGAGCTAAGTCGGCACACAAAACTGTGTGCGATAAACAAGAGTTTACCTTGGCACCGAATAATCGAAATTTAAATTAATAAATGTCCACTATTCAAAAGAGTGGTGCCCAGAGGCGGAATCGAACCACCGACACGGGGATTTTCAATCCCCTGCTCTACCGACTGAGCTATCTGGGCAATTTATTCGAAAAATTATCCGAATAATGTCTAACTTACTTAGACGTAGCAAATGCAATGCATTGGCTAGAAAGAATGGTGCCGACTGCCGGAGTCGAACTGGCGACCTACTGATTACAAGTCAGTTGCTCTACCAACTGAGCTAAGTCGGCACACAAAACTGTGTGCGATAAACATAAGTTTATCTTGGCACCGAAATATCGAAACTTATGATTGTAAATATTCGCTATTTCAAAATATGGTGCCCAGAGGCGGAATCGAACCACCGACACGGGGATTTTCAATCCCCTGCTCTACCGACTGAGCTATCTGGGCTTCGGTAATAAAATCTCTTTCTAACAGAAGGGGATTTTCAATGCTATTCCAAATGGCTCTACCGATTGAGCTATCTGGGCAAATTCTTCAAGCTACTTAAAAGTGCTATTTGAATCTTGTCTTTTTGGCCGTGCCTTGAAGACGGGCGCTATTAAACTTCTTTTGCTAATTCAGGTCAACTACTTTTTTTAAATAATTATTTGTTTGCTGGTTTTTTACACGTTGTCGCTATTTAGTGTACAAATATCGGAACTAAGCGCTGTAAATGGTCCAAATCCCGATAGTTATAAAGCCAACACCTGCAATGTAAGCCAATACTTTTTCACTTATATAAGCAGATAAAAATGTGCCTGCGATTACGCCAACGGCGGAAGCCACAATTAAGGCAGCTGACGCGGCGGCAAAAACCATCCACTTACTGATTTCTTTATCTGCTGCAAACAACATAGTGGCGAGCTGGGTTTTATCACCCAACTCTGCAATAAACACGGAAGCGAATATTGTGAAGAATACGCGCCAGTCGATACTAAAAAAACTGTCCATTACTTGGTTAACGTTCTTTAGTTAGCGACTAAGACTTGTTGACCGGTACGTAACCTTCAATTTCAGGCTCTTTACCTTCGAATAAGTAACCCACCATGGCTTGTTCTAGAAAAGCGCGATCATCAGGGTTCATCATGTTCATCTTTTTCTCGTTGATTAGCATGGTTTGTTTTTTCTGCCAGTTACCCCAAGCTTCTTTGCTAATGTTGTCGAATATACGCTTACCAATTTCACCAGGGTATAGTTGAAAGTCTAAACCTTCGGCTTCTTTTTGTAGGTTTTGGCAAAATACTGTTCTGCTCATGATTGTTCTCGTCTTAAAAAATTGGTTTTGATTATACGTATAAGTAGCCAGCTAGAAAATGGTCCAGCAATTCATTGTCGTGATTCTTTAATCAAGGATGCATTGATTAAAGGGGGCATTAGTTCAAAGATGCTTTAATTCAATTATTCTTCGAGCAACCAACCGTTAGCAGTGGCGATATCTATCTGCTCTAAAACATAAGCCCAAAGTTTAGGGGCTGAAGTTGCTAAATGCTTATTGCGATTGATAACTTGTTGCTTGTAAACCGTGTTCTGTGCCCAACTGCCACCATCGTTCTTCATGTTTTGAATAAGCGGTAAAATACGATCCATCGCTTTAGCAAAGCTAGCGTCAGGTGTTTCAGCTTGTTCAAACTCATGCCACAGCGCTGTGAAGTATTCTTTTTGCGTTTCAGGCAATAGGCCAAAAATACGATTGGCAGCAGCAATTTCTTTATCCGATTGCTCGTCGAGTATTGCTTTTTCATCAAAGGCAAAGGTATCGCCGGCATCAATTTCTACAATATCGTGCAGCAGCAACATCAGTGTTACGCGTGAGATGTCGATTTTACCTTCTGCATAGGGTGCTAGTACGTGTGCCGTTAGGGCGATGTGCCAACTGTGCTCGGCACTGTTTTCAAAGCGGTTATTGTCGGTTTTGATCAGGGCGCGGCGATAAACCGCTTTTAATTTATCTAACTCTAAAATGAAATCGAGTTGTTGAGATAGTGCTTCCATTACGGCTCCATTAATGAAATGTGGTGGCTAATTTGGGTAAAAGTGCTTAGCGTTAGCTAATGTTAAATAGCCTCTAATTCTTGTATTTCACCTAATATTTTTACGGTAGAAGCAGCAAAACCAAGTGCTGTTTCTTGTGAAATAGTTAGCCAAGTGTGTGTACTTGGTTCATTTACGGTGTTGCTTTGAGCGTGCTCACAGTCAACGAGTACGGGGGTTATATCTAAATGAAAGTGACTAAAGGTGTGTCTAAACTCAGTCAGCTTTGTTGTTTTAATACTCGTTAAGCCAAGCTTATCGAGCGTTGCTGGAATTTGGCTTTGGCAGTCGGTTTCTAAAAAGCACCAGAGGCCACCCCATATGCCTGACGGTGGTCTTTTTTCCAGTAGCACTTGCTCGCCAACTTTGGGAATAATCATCACGCATTGTTTAACTGGCGTTTCTTTCTTTGGCTTTTTTTGCGGAAAGTTCGCTTGTTCGCCAGTGGCATTGGCAAGGCAAACTTGCTCGACTGGGCAAATGTCACATTTAGGTTTGCTGCGTGTGCAAATGGTAGCGCCCATATCCATCATAGCTTGATTAAAAAACTGCACGCCATCAGCTGGCGTCAGCTTTTCGGCAATTGGCCAAAGAGTTCTTTCGTACTTAGCTTGGGCGTTGTGACCTTCTACTAAGTAACAGCGCGCTAAAACACGTTTCACGTTGCCGTCTAAAATAGGGTGGTGCTGACCAAGTGATAAACTCAGTATTGCTCCCGCTGTAGAGCGACCTATACCGGGTAAGGCGATCACCTGTTCAATCTCGGTTGGAAACTCACCGCCGTGCTGAGCGACTATTTGCTTGGCCGCTTTGTGTAAATTTCGCGCTCGCGCGTAGTAGCCAAGCCCCGTCCAGTGATGGAGTACATTGTCTTCATCTGCTTGCGCTAGTGCTTTCACGTCTGGAAAGCTCGCCATAAACCGTTCGTAATAGGGGATAACAGTGGCGACTTGAGTTTGTTGCAGCATAATCTCGGAAACCCAAACGCGATAGGGCGTTTTATTCTGCTGCCAAGGTAGATGCTTTCTACCCTCTTTGTGATACCAAGTAAGAATGTCGTTACCAAATGCTTTGGCTGACTGGGCGGATATAGTGATTTGATCTGTCATAGCGGCGACAGTGTAGCGAAAACTGACACTGGAAAAAAGCTGATAAAAAGGGTTAACAAAGGCTTACAACGCAAAGCATATAAAAGATCAGTAAAAAGTTGGTGCAAAACCTTGTCTGATGATACCTATTCACTCTATGCTCATGCCAGAAATTTTATTTACGCTTACTTTAATGGACATACAGAAATGAAAGCTGAAGCAAAAAATCGCAGCCGCCGATTAAGAAAAAAATTACGTGTTGATGAATTCCAAGAGCTAGGATTTGATGTTGCATGGCAATTAGCTGCTGACGCCAGCGAAGAGCAGGTTGATACGTTTGTCGATGACTTTATCGTGCAGGTGATTGAGCCTCGTGGTTTAGGTTTTGGCGGAGAAGGTGATACTTTGTGGCATGGTTTGATTTGCACAATGGATATTGGCAAGTGCACTGAAGAAGATCGCCAAGCAGTTGAAAGCTGGTTAAAAGACCAAGGTGCAGTAGCTGTTTCGGTATCTGCGCTTTACGATGTTTGGTGGGGATAGCTCCACCAAACCACGCTAACAATCGGTTTTAGCTTTAGTCTAAGCTTTTGTTTAGGCCACCGGAAAAGAGCTAGGAAAAAGCACAGGGAAGACTAAATTTGACACAAGCGTTACTTTCTCCTCATCAAATAACCGAACAACTGGCGCTGCTGCCATTAACCGCTGAAGACGCCTCACCGCTATTTACCCTTATCCAGAAAAATCGCGCTAACTTAGCCAAATATCTTTATTGGGTAAGTGATGTAACCGATGTTGCATCAACCGAACGCTATATTCTTGAGCGTGTGAATAGCGGCCTACCATCAGCTACTTGGCTGAAAATTCTTGATAATCAGCAAATCTGTGGTGTTTTCGGGATTAAATATATTGATGCTGACAAACAATTGGCAGAAGTGGGCTATTGGTTAAGCAGTGACAGCCAAGGAAGAGGCATTATTAGCCAAGTTATCCGTTACATGACTCATATACTCGCCAAACATAAAGTTCGCTATTTGAATATTGCGTGCTTAGAACAAAATGCAGCCAGTATACGTGTTGCTGAAAAGGCGGGTGGTCAGCTTGTGAGTGTTGAGCCTAAGTTCTTGAAGGTCAATGGCGATTGGCAAGCGTTACTGACCTTTCAAATCCCTCTGAAACATAAACACGCCCTTGTGTAGAGGCTAGTAGATATTACATTTTGGCTTCTAGCGACTCTTTCTTGAGTTTAAGCTGCTAACATAAGATAATACGCCGCCATTTTAACCGCTAAGATGATTTTCGATGACAGAAAGAACCCACAAAACCATTGAACAAGCAAAGCAGGAAGGTAAGTACATTCGTACGGTACGTAGCTTTGTTAAACGTGAAGGACGCTTAACTAAAGGTCAGGCGCACGCGTTGGATAACCACTGGCAAGACATGGGCTTAGATCATCAAGACGGTATGCTCGATTACGCCCAAATCTTTGGCAACGACAACCCAGTCGTGTTGGAAATTGGCTTTGGTATGGGCAAGTCATTGGTTGAAATGGCTAAGAACGCACCAGAACTAAATTACATTGGTGTTGAGGTTCATCGCCCAGGTGTTGGTGCTTGTATTGGACTAGCTGTAGAGCAAGAAGCCAATAACCTAAAAGTATACGAGCACGACGCGATTGAAATTTTAGCTGACTGTATTCCAGATAACAGCTTAACAACAGTACAGTTGTTTTTCCCTGATCCGTGGCACAAGAAAAAGCACCATAAGCGCCGCATTGTAAAACCTGAGTTTGTTGAAACTATTCGCCAAAAGCTAAAAGTTGGTGGCGTTTTCCATATGGCAACTGACTGGGAAAACTATGCAGAGTGTATGCTAGAAGATATGCAAAGTGCGCCAGGCTATGAAAACTTATCTGCAACTAATGACTATGTGCCTCGTCCAGATAATCGCCCGCTGACTAAGTTTGAAAACCGTGGTCAGCGTTTAGGCCATGGCGTTTGGGATATTCAGTTTAAGAAACTGTAATAATACCAAAGCACTTAAAACAAAAAGCAGAGCTATAAATTTAGCTCTGCTTTTTTATGAGTCTATTTTATTGGCACTAAATCCTAAGATTTAACGGGCTTCTTCCTCTTCATTAACTTCTATTACTTCACTGGTCAGTCGCTCGGTAAATTCTGCGAGCTTGTCTTGCTCAACGAAAAATAGATGCTGACTGTAGCGCTTGTTGCCGGTTCGCACTAACCAATCGTCATCAATAATTTGCCAATGAAGCGCCGCTTGTAATACTCGGCTAGGGTATTGTCCCCAATAAAATTGGCTGGCGTCGATATGGGCTTGATTATTGGGCGTGAGTTCACTGCGCTCTTCAATTAGCCTTTGTTCAAGGTGCGCTAATACTTTTGGTTTTAGCGATGTCATGATCTCGCGTTTAAAGCGATTAAAACTTTTGGCTCGGTAAAGTTGCCAAGCCATCCAAATAAGCAATATGGCTGCGGCTAATGCTAAAATTTCCACTGCAACTACTCTGTGTCAATCACTGCAAATAATATAGCGCGCATACTAGCAGTAAATTGCGAAAAACATAAGGCGTGGCCAGCTAGCCCCTTAAGACAACTCTTGTTGATATTGCTTGCGATAACGTTTGGTTAGCTTAGCTTTATTGAGCTGATCTTTAACAAGGCAGCACAGTGCCGACGGATATAGGTTCGGTTTCTTACCTTGGCCTAAACGTTTAAGCTGCTGTTTTACAATCGCCATCGTGGCTGCGCCGCTCAGCGTTTTATCATTCCAGTTAACCACGGGTAATGGGCTGACGTAATCCGGTTGCTTTTGCCACTTATTTGGCAGTTGTGGCGTCATCGCCAATGCGGTTGCCATGCCAATTAGCTGAATATTTTCAGCCAGTGCTTGCTCTGCAATGGCAAGGCGTTTAACGCCACCTGTCACCATAATCGGCATTGTAGCCTTAGCTGCTAGTTGGCTCGCAAATGATAAAAAATAAGCTTCTCGCGCAAGTGTTCTTTCATCTGCACTGCGACCCTGCATGGCAGGAGCTTCATAGCTTCCACCTGATACTTCGATAAAGTCCAGATTGTAGGGAGCCAACATTTCAAGCACTTGCTCAGCATCATCAATATCAAAACCGCCTCTTTGGAAATCGGCTGAGTTGAGTTTTACCGACACAATAAAATGCTCATCGACATTGGCTTTGATGAGTTTAACGGTTTCAACCAAAATACGGGCACGATTTTCAATGCTGCCGCCCCAACGATCGTTTCGCTTGTTGGTTAGTGGAGATAAGAATTGGCTGAGCAAGTAACCATGAGCCGCGTGAATTTCAACACCGTCAAAGCCAGCTTGTTGCGCACGCTGGGCGGTAATTGCAAAGCGGTTGATAACGTCTTGAATATCATCTTCGCTCATTGGTGTTGGTTTAGGGAACATATGACTGTGCTTACCCATGTCCATTGCGATGTCTGATGGTGAAATCGCTTTACCGCCTAAATTTTTGAAGACTTGTCTACCCGGGTGATTGATCTGCATTACCACTTTTGTATCGCCGTGTTTTGCCGCTTGTGCCCAAGTGCGAAAGGCAGTTAAGTCGGTTTCTGCTTCCAGCGCTACGCCACCAGGTCCAGTCATGGCAAGATGATCAACCATTACATTCCCCGTAATAATCATACCAACACCACCTTGTGCCCAAGTGCTATATAGGCGCATTAATTCAGTGCTCGGCAGTTGATTATCGGTCGCCATGTTCTCTTCCATCGCGGCTTTTACCAAACGGTTTTTCACTTGAATGCCACTGCTAAGCTCAAGCGGCGAATAGATTGGCGAAGTATTGGGAGATTTCATTTAGGTAGTTACGTTATTGTTATCATTATAGATTGCTAAATAATAACCAGTTTATGCAAAATGCCTAGCAGTTTTATGCTTTGAGCTAGATATTGGATCCCTATTTTAAAAGCTAGGGTTCAAAGGCTAAGGTTTAAAGTCAGCTTGTTCATGCATTAACAGTTTTGCTTTTAATGCCAAACCACCAGCGTAACCTGTTAGTTTTTTGTTAGCACCAATCACTCGATGGCAAGGAATAATCAACGCAATTGGATTTGCACCATTTGCTGTGCCAACTGCTCGCACCGCTTTTTCATTATTAATGCTTTTTGCTAACCAGCCGTAACTGACGGTTTTACCAAAAGGAATTTCTGTGAGTGCTTGCCATACCGTTTGTTGAAACGGAGTGCCTTGTGGGGCAAGTGCTAAATCAAATTGTGTTCTTTGCCCAGCAAAGTACTCGGTTAATTGTTGTGTAACTTCGCTAAATTGCTTATCGCTTTGCGTTGAGTTTTGGGCGAACTGTATCGGCGCAGCACCTTGCTGAAAGGCGAGTGCAGTGATGCCGTCATCATTGGCGGTGATTGCTATCTCACCTAGCGGTGAGTGGTAAATAGTGTGGTACATAGCGCTGATCCTGAGTTTAGTCGTTTTTGCTTTAGTAATTAGTTTCAGTAACTGGTTTTAGTCATTTTGTTAGTTATGTTTTTTAGTTATCCAGATTATTGCGCTTTGAGCGATAGCCAAAGGTATAAAGTTGCGTATGCTCGCCACGGTTGCCATTGCTCGGCGCGTGCCAATATCTGCTTCACATTGGGCTTATTATCTTCAACTGTAAGAGCCTTGATGACCCCAAGGTCACTGGCTGGAAAAGCATTTGGGTCACTTAAACCGCGCATTGCAAGGTAGTTTACTGTCCATGGACCAATACCTTTAAGCTCCACCAGTGTTTTGGTCAGCTCATCAAGCGATTGGTAATCGGTAAATAATGCTTCGTTTTGTTGATAAAACTCAACCCAGCGAATAAGTGTATCAATGCGAGACTGCGTCAATCCAAGCCCCGCGAAATCAGCCATTTTAAGATCACTAACCGATGGGAAGCACTTATTCAACTCGGGGTGGTTTATCGATAGTGGTTGCCCGTATTTTTCAGCAATACGACCCGCATAGGTAGTAGCTGCTTTAACCGAAATTTGTTGACCGAGAATAGCGCGAATAGAGAACTCGAAAATGTCCCAGCAGCCAGGCAGGCGAATCCCTGGATTTTGCTCAATTTGTTTTGCCAATAGCTGATCACAAGCCAGGTGTTGGTGAATTGCATCCATATCTGCGTCTAAATCAAATAACTTTCGCACTTTGGCAATCACTTGGTCGAGCACGGATAGATCATCAAGCGCGACAGTTAGTTTTAACGCATGCTTATCAGCAACATCTGTTACGCTTATCCAGCCAGCCACTTCGCCGAGTAAAATACTTCGCTGATAGGTGTGCGCGCCAACAATTTCGACACCAGGTAGTTGACGAAGCCTGAAAAATTCAAGCATGGCCTGCCAATCAAAAGGCGGGCGGTAACTGAGCAATACGGAAATTTCGCTACCTTGTAGCTTTTTGCTCAACCGATTGCGAACTTGTTGAGGCGTTTCTTGATAAGTAGCTTTTACTGCCTCGTTGAATCGTCGAATACTGGTAAAGCCAGCAGCAAAGCAGACATCAGCAATCGGTAAGTTAGTGCCCGTGAGCAGTTGTCGGGCCTTTAGTAGCTTTTGATGTTGGGCGTACTTACTCGGTGGCAAGCCAAAATGCTGTGAAAATAACCGCCTTGCTTGGCGCTCTGAAATGTCAAAACGTGTTGCCAGCTCGCTGAGTGATAATCCTTCTTCAATAGCATCTGCTAGCTGCTGAATTGCTGGGGCGAGCTTTTGTGCAGGCGCTAATTCTGGTAAACAGCGCTTACAGGGCATGTAGCCAGCGTTTTGCGCTTGCGCTGCGGTGTGAAAATAACGAACATTTTCCTCTTTGGGCGCGCGTGCAGGGCAAATGGGACGACAGAAAATGCCAGTAGTTAGCACTGCGGTATAAAATTTACCATCAAATCGGGCATCTTTGCTTAGTCGAGCCCGCTGACAAACATCTGGGTTGAGTTCAGATTCGCAGCTTAAGCTGTTGTCAGGTGAAGAAACATCGTCCAAGCGAAGCATAGTGATTTAGTCAGCAACTTGTGTTTCGTTCAGTGTATCAAAAAAACAAAATTGCACTGGCGGAAATCGGCCATCTATTCAGTATTAGCGTTCAACTTATTCTACGATTCAACGCCCGAATCTGGTTTACCTGTTGCGATATGTAAACAGGCTGGGTAATAGTTACACAGCTCATTATGTAGTTGTTGCTAAATTGTTAATTAATCGAGCAAAAGTCGGGATTTTATTGACAAGTTTTTCAAACTCGCTATAAAAGGTGTTTAATCTGTATGCTTTGCCGTGCCATTGAATAAAATACGTGCAAGCTGCGAGTCCTTTTTCGAGCGTATGGAATGCCAATGAGTGACATGTTTTACTATGACAATAGATTAAGTCGACGCGTACTCGGCTATATTCTACTGTGCAGTGTAATTTTGTCGCTAGTCTCTACCACCATTCAGCTTTATTCCGATTACAACGATTCCCTAGAGCGACTCGAACAACGCTTTAATAATATTGAAACCAGCTATATTCCCTCCATGGCGACGAGCTTGTGGGATTTTAATAAGTCGTTGATGGAGCAGCAAATCAAAGGTATTGCTGACCTGCCAGATATTTCTTACGTGAAAGTGATTACTGATTTAGGCAGTAGTTATGAAGTAGGGGATGAAGACGCAATAGTTAAAGAGCTATATCGCAACTATCAAATAAATTACGGTGAGAATGAAATTGGTGTTTTGGAAGTGTACGCCAATTATGAAGATATATATCAGCGCTTATGGCAAAAAGCGGGTGTTATTATCGCCACTGAAACCATTAAAATTTTTATTGTTACCTTCGTTATTATGTTGGTGGGACACTGGCTTGTTGCCCGCCATATCTATCGCATTACTGACTATGCACAGCAGCTTGCAACCGACAATTTAGACGTAAGCTTGACGTTGGATGGTCGACGCAAAAATAAAGATGAACTCGACATTCTAGTCGATGCAATCAACACCATGCGTCTGCGCATCAAGCAAGACATTGTTAAACTTGAAGAAGCAGAAAACGCTTTGCTTAGTTTAAATGGTGAATTGGAAGTTAAGGTGTTTGACCGCACTGCTAAGCTGCAAGAGAGTAATGCCCAGCTTCAGCAATCACTCGATGATTTAACCTTGGCAAAAGACCAATTAGTGCAGTCAGAAAAAATGGCATCACTTGGTCAACTGGTCGCAGGTGTGGCGCATGAGGTGAATACACCGCTCGGTATCTGCGTGACTTCAATTACTGCATTGAAAGAAAAAGTCGATGCATTGAAAAAGGCAGTTGATGATCAAGAGCTGACCAAGTCGCAATTGTCAGACACGTTAGATCTGTTAACGGAATACCAGCAGATTATTGAGCGTAGTTTGAATAAATCTGTTGAACTGATCCGTGGCTTTAAGTCTGTGGCGGTTGAACAACATACAGATCCTGAGCACAAAATTAATTTAGCGCAACATGTTAATGATGTGGTGAACACAGTGAAAACCATGTTTAAGCGCAAGAAATACAACATTCATATCGATTTAGATAAAGACTTTGAATTTGTGACTTTCCCCAGTGCTTGGAACCAAATTCTGACGAACTTTTTAATGAATTCCCATATTCATGGTTTTGAAGGGCGTGACGAGGGTGAAATTTCGATTAAATTCTCTGAGAACAACGGGTATCTCACCATGCTTTATCAAGACAACGGTCACGGCATTGATGCTGAATTAAAGAAAACTATTTTTGACCCATTCGTTACTACTAAACGTGGTCAAGGTGGTTCGGGGCTAGGCTTAAATATTGTGTTTAACTTAGTGCACTCTAAACTGGGCGGCACAATAACTTGCCCAGATGTAGACGCTGGATGTTGTTTCAAGGTTAAAGTGCCAGTTGAGTTTGTTGAAAAGGCCGTTTTTAAAGAATCTATGGCCTAAATTTCCGCTATGTCAGCTTCAAGGTTGTTCAAACTATCATTATTAATGACAGGTACAATTGTATACTAAGACATCGTTTACTAATACATAAACGCACCGTGCTCATTAACGACTTCACACTATTTTCCACACTAATAACAATAAATAAGAAAGGAAATCCAATATGGCAATCGTATACAAGACAAGGACGCAACTTGTAGTAGAGACCATTCGAGAAAAAATTCTAAGTGGTGAAATTACCGCTGGCCAGCCTTTGCGCCAAGCAGCGCTTGCCGAAGAACTAAATGTTAGCCGTATTCCGGTGCGCGAAGCCTTGTTGCAATTAGAAGCAGAAGGACTAGTCGCTTTTGAACCGCACAAAGGTGCAACGGCAACTGAATTAAACGTTGACCAAGTTGATGAGTTATTTGAACTTAGAGCAATGCTTGAAGCAGATTTACTCGCCGCATCGATTCCAAACTTGTCAGAAGAAGACTTGCGAGAAGCGAAAGTGTTATTGGACAAATTGGAAAACGCGTTAGGGAAAGAAAATGCTGCCAACACTTGGAGTCAACTTAATTCCGACTACCACAATTGCTTATATTCAGCGGCCGACAGACCACAAACCCAAGACTTAGTCGATACGTTAAATAAGAATGCTGATCGCTACATTCGTATGCACTTGCTATGGGCTGGGGGGATTTCCAAAGCTGAGTCTGAGCACAATGATATTTTGGGCTTATGCCAGGCGGGTAATGTGGAAGGTGCGGTTGCGGTATTGAAACAGCACATCTTGGGCTCTCGCGATGAAATCAAAGCGTTTTTACTCGCTCGAGAAAAAAGCAATAAGTAAAAAGTTTTAAATAACATTGCCTTGGCAGTTTTTATTAACGTATTTGTTGGTAATTACTAACTTGGGCTCTGATTGACATTTTTCATACAAATCTATAGTATTCTCGCCCTTAAAACGACCAGTAATTTAAGTTTTAACCGCCAATGCTTTATGGTTGCCCGCCAACCAGAATATGGCGATTTTGCTGGTTTTTGACTACTTTTGTTAGCCATAACTTAAGTGGTTATTGCAAGTCATAGCAAGCCATTGCTAATCACATTTTCACTAACTTTTTACACGAGAATACGATGTTTGAAATTCATGCGAGTAAGGTTTCAAGCCTGAAAAATGATGTTCTATCAGGTTTGACCGTGGCATTGGCATTGGTGCCAGAGGCAGTTGCATTTGCCTTTGTTGCTGGTGTTGAGCCGTTAGTCGGCCTTTATGCTGCCTTTATGGTGGGACTTATCACTTCAATTTTTGGTGGCCGCCCTGGTATGATTTCTGGGGCAACAGGTGCCATGGCAGTAGTGATGGTAAGTCTTGTTGCTTTGCATGGCGTGCAATACCTATTTGCGACCGTAGTGCTCACCGGTATACTGCAAATACTCGCTGGTATATTCAAACTTGGTAAGTTTATTCGCTTAGTGCCACACCCAGTGATGCTGGGCTTTGTTAACGGTTTGGCGATTGTTATTTTCCTTGCTCAACTTGGTCAGTTTAAAGTGGCAAACGAAGAAGGTATTTTCGTGTGGATGCAAGGCAATCAGTTGGCCACAATGGCGGGCTTAATTGCGTTAACAATGGCTATTATTCACTTCTTACCTAAGCTAACGAAAGCGGTGCCATCATCATTAGTCGCTATTATTGTGGTGACTTTATTGGCGCAAAGCCTAGATTTAGATGCTCGCACAGTTGTTGATTACGTTCGAGATATGACTAACGACCCAGCAGCAACAATTGCTGGTGGCTTACCGCAATTTGCGATTCCAGAAGTACCATTTACCTTTGAAACATTGCGAATTATCTTCCCATTTGCGTTAGTACTTGCCGCTATCGGCTTAATTGAATCACTACTAACGCTAACGCTTATTGACGAGCTAACAGGCACTCGTGGTCGTGGTAACAAAGAGTGTATCGCGCAAGGTGCATCAAATACTGTAAACGGCTTTTTCGGTGCCATGGGTGGTTGTGCCATGATTGGTCAATCAATGATTAATGTGAACTCTGGTGGTCGTGGCCGAGCTTCAGGTATCACTGCGGCACTTGGCTTGCTTGGTATTATCTTGTTTGCATCTAGCTTAATTGAACAAATTCCATTGGCAGCGCTAGTTGGTGTCATGTTTATTGTAGTCATTGGTACTTTCGAATGGTCAAGCTTCCGCATTATGCGTAAAGTACCAAAGGCTGATGCTTTTGTTATCGTGCTAGTATCTGGTGTTACGGTTGCTACTGACTTAGCCGTCGCAGTAATTGTTGGTGTTATTGTCTCAGCGTTAGTATTTGCTTGGGAGCATGCTAAACACGTAAATGTTAGACGCTCTGTTAACAACCAAGGTTCAACAGTATACGAAGTTAATGGCCCATTATTCTTCGGTTCTGTATCTAGCTTCCTTGATCAGTTTGATATGGAAAACGATTCAAACGACGTTATTGTTGAATTTAAAAACTCTCGTGTTGCTGACCACTCTGCGATTGAAGCGATTGATACTTTAGCCGAACGCTATATTGCTCGTGGTAAAACCATGCATTTAGTGCACTTAAGCTCAGAGTGTAAGCAGCTACTAGAAAAAGCAGGCGACTTGGTTGAAGTGAATGTGATTGAAGATCCTGATTATCACATTGCCACCGACAAACTTGCCTAATAAGTTGGTTGAGCGCTGACATAGTGCAGCGCTTTAGCTTGCTATACTTGCCTAAATACGAGATGTTAGGCAGGTATAGTGGCTTATTTGCTCCATTAAATTTTGCTACATCAAATAATGTAGAGAAAGTATGCAATTAGAGTTTTTTGACGTTCCTAGCCCTTGTATTGGTGTTTGCCAATCAGACGAAAAAGGGCACTGTTTGGGCTGTTTTCGCACTCGCGAAGAACGACAGCAGTGGATTACTTTATCTTCCGACGATAAGCAAAAAGTCATTAAGCGCTGTGTGCAACGTAAGAAACGCAAAGACAAAGCTAAGCTAACTCCAAGCAATCCATTGCAAAATAGTTCGGTAAAAAGCAGCTCAGTGCAAAACAGTTCCGCAGAGTCTTCTTCTCAGACATCACAAGAACAAGCTGAACAACAAATTATTCAACCATCCTTACTTGATCCAACACCCAAAAGCACAGCTAAAACTACCACTTCGTCAAACGATGAGATGGACTTTGGTGATTTTGAACTTTAGTTTTCAGCTTTACTAATCAGCTTTATCAGTCAGCTTTGCCATTCTGCTTTAATAGCCTTGCGCTTGTCCGTCTTTACGCATTTCGCTGGCACCATGGTAAACCCCAGTTTTAGGGTCTTTAAGAATCGCTTGATAGCCACCAAAAGGACCACTGGTGATATGTATTTTATGACCGCGCCTTTGTAACTCTTTGACTGTATTTGCTTTCACGCCACTTTCTAACTCAAGTACACCACCATCTTTCATTCGGCCTTCCCAAGTAGGCGATGTTGAACCTTTGTGGTGGAATCGAGCGGCATCACCAGCTTGCTGCACATTCATGCCAAAATCGACAATATTAGTCACCATTTGCACATGTCCTTGCGGTTGCATTGCACCGCCCATTAAGCCAAAGCTCATATAAGGTTTATTGTCTTTGGTAATGAATGCCGGAATTATCGTGTGGAAAGGACGTTTTGCTGGCGCGTAAACGTTTGGATGGCCTTTGGTCAGAGAGTATTGTGCGCCGCGGTTTTGGAAAATAAAGCCCAGACCATCAGCGACTAAGCCTGTGCCCATACCGCGATAGTTACTTTGAATTAAGCTCACCATCATGCCATTGGCATCGGCAACTGTTAGGTAAATTGTATCGCCTTCGATAAGTTTAGGATCGCCATGTTCAACTTGCGTGGCTGCGCTGTTTATGTTGATAAGCTTAGCTCTGGCTTTGCCATATTGCTTAGACAACAAGTAATCTAAATTTATGTTTTGGTAATCAGGATCTGCGTAGAATCTGGCGCGGTCTTCAAAGGCAAGCTTTTTCGCTTCGGTCATGACGTGCAGATAGTCTGCACTATTGTGTCCCATGGCTTTTAAATCAAAGTTTTCTAGTACGGTAAGCATTTGCAGCGCGGCAATACCTTGGCCATTGGGCGGTAACTCCCAAACATCATATCCACGATAATTGACAGAAACTGGTGTAACCCAAGTACTGTTGTGGCTGGCAAAGTCTTCATATCTTAGTGGGCCGCCTATGCGTTTAAAGTAGGCATCCATAGTTTTGGCTATTTCACCTTGATAAAAAGCGTCGCGCCCACCCTTAGCAATTTGTGACAGTGTGTTCGCTAAATCAGGGTTCTTGAATACTTGGCCTTCGACTGGTGCTTTGCCGTTAATTAAGAAGGTTGCTTGATAGTTAGCAATTTCTTCAATTTCACCCGCTTTATGTAGTTTTTCATAGCGTTTTTGATAGATGTCCATGTAGTAGGCGATAACTTCTGTAACGGGAAAGCCTTGCTTTGCATAAGTAATTGCTGGTGCTAGATTTTGCGCCATCGATAGCTTGCCAAATTTTTTGTGAAGTTCGAACCAAGCGTCAACGGTTCCGGGGACTGTCACTGGTGGCGTTCCCCAGTTTGGAATTTGCGAAACATCACCAATTTTCGCTTTTAACTGAGCGAGAGTTTGTCCTTTGGCTGACCGCCCTGAGCCATTTAATCCGTGTAGCTTTTCGGTTTTGGGGTCCCAGACAATCGCAAATAGATCGCCGCCGATACCGTTCCCCGTTGGCTCCATGAGCCCTATGGCTGCATTAGCAGCAATAGCCGCATCCATTGCGCTGCCGCCACCTTTTAATATGTCGATTGCTACTTGGCTGGCGAGTGGGTGAGAGGTTGCTGCCATACCATTCATCGCTAGAACTGGTGAGCGAGTAGCCCAAGGTGCGCCAACAACGCGGTCGCCTCTGCCGTCTTCCCGTAAAGTCACGGTTTTACCAGTTACATCATCGACGATAGTGCTGGCTTCAGTGGTAACAACCAAAGATAAAGCCATTGATACACTGAGAATTGAAGGAAAAGCGCAGATTTTCATGTTGAACTCCATATTTGGGCTTGTTGTTAATATAGCGTTTGTCGGCAATAAAGTTCAATTTATAGGCTATTCAAGATGTTATCACTATGATGGGCATGAGTTATTTAAAGGAACTATTTAAATGAATTGTGTGAAAGAATTATCTAGCGCTTTGCTAGGTTCTTATTAATCTTGAAGGTATAAGATCAAAAAAGCCTCACCAGTAGGTAAGGCTCTAGCATTTAGGTATTAGCATTTAGGTACTAGTACTTAGGCATTTTAATACTGGATATTTTAGTATCGTGTCACACAATACCCACTAAATAGTGGTTATTGACGGACACCTTCAATATGCAGGTCAAACATAATATTGCCAAAGTCCATTTTATAGCCGAAATCTTTCATCGCGATTTGGGTTGAACCTTCAAAACCTGCGCGGTAGCCACCCCAAGGATCTTTGCCTTCGCCAACTTTTACTGCATCAATCACAATTTCTTTGTCCATGCCCTGCAGAGTTAGGGTGCCGGTAATTTTGAGTTTGTCGTTACCCAAGTCTTCTACTTTAGTGCTAACAAACTCAGCTGTTGCAAACTTACTAACATCAAGGAAGTCGTCGTTGCGAATATGCTTGTCACGCTCAGCGTGGTTTGAATCGACGCTGCTAGTGTCGATTTTTAGCATAATTTTGCTGTCTGCAACTTTATTGGCGTCATAGCTAAAGTTACCTGAAAACTTGTTAAAGCGACCAGTAACATAGCTATAACCTAAATGACTGACTTTAAAGTTAATCGCGGCATGCGCGCCTTTAGTGTCGATCACATAGTCGGCTGCCATTGTTGGTAATGTAGTTGCTGCGCTCAATAGCGCTGCTAAAGCTAGTTTTTTCATGGAATTATTTCCTATTTACTTTTGTACGCTTGGTGGTGTGATCACTCGTTAATACATTTAATATCCGTGAGCTAACGCCAATAAGCAGGTTAGTTTTTTGCCCGCAACGATGTGATGTTTCACTGCTGCAAGGCAGGTAGTTTTCCAAGCAAAATTCTTCGATTAATTGCGTTTAGACATTGTCATCAAATCATTCGACGTAGCGTTTCATCTTTGTCGATGAAATGATGCTTTAATGCCGCCAATGCGTGTACGACAACTAATGCAATTAGTGTGTATGCCAAATATTCGTGTACTACGCCGGCGATGTCTTCTTGGTTTGCAAACAATTCACCCAGCGAGCCGACATTAAACCAAGTGAAAACTTCTATGGCTCTGCCGTCCGCTGTTGAGATCAAATAACCACTGGTCATTATTAAAATAAGCAGCAGATAAAGCAGGTAGTGCATGATAGTAGCTGCTTTTTGTAAACTTGCAGAGGAAGATTGAACGGCCTTTGGTGAAGGCGTTAAAAGTTTCCACAGCAAACGTAGAAAGGTCGCGATAAATAGCAAAATTCCGATACTTTTATGCCAATGTGGCGCGGTTTTGTACCATTGACTGTAATAGCTTAAATCAACCATCCAAAAGCCAACGGCAAATAAGCCAATGACCACAATACCACTTAACCAGTGAAAGGATTTGGAGACCATGCCGTATTGGCTTTCACTGTCTTTTAACATCTCGACTTTCCTCATTAACCTTTATTTCAATTAGTATTACATACCGCTGAATTTAAGCTCTCAGCGCCGTTCGCATTAAGATTTCAATTATTGGTGTTTATCTACAAACCGCAATTTGTACTAATTCACAATTTTGTGTTTGCTTGTATTCACCTTCACCTTCACCTTCGCAAGCGCGAAAGTTATACAACGCAAAGGACGAGCTAAATGACCTAAGTGCTAGCCATTTGATTACAGCTTAGCTGGCATCTTTGCATTTCTTTGCATTAGCCTTTAAAAAATTATTGCTCGATGCTTATCTTAAGGTATTGAAACGAGTCGTGGGATAGTCTCATTTGTATATTCTCTGTAAAGGTTGCTCGAATGTGATTCAAACTGGTGTCGGCTAATGACTAACGATAAAATAGCTAGTCTTTTCTTTTCTACTTATTCTGTTAAGAAGCTTCTATGGATAATCTTATTCGTCAATGTTCCTTTATTGCGGGGCAATGGCTGCCAAGTGAGCAATTGTTTCCAGTAACAAACCCAGCTAACAACCAAACGGTGATTGAAGTCTATGATGCTGGAGCTGCTGGTGCTGTGACGGCAGTTGAGGCAGCGTATTCGGCAATGCCGAGTTGGTCAAAAAAAACTGCGCAACAACGAGCAGATCTTATGCTTAGTTGGTTTGCTTTGATCATGGAACATCAAGATGAACTTGCCCGTTTATTGACGTTAGAGCAAGGTAAGCCGCTGGCAGAAGCAAAGGGAGAAGTTAGCTACGGTGCATCATTTCTGCAATGGTTTGCTGAAGAAGGTAAGCGAGTTTACGGTGATATTATTCCGCAAACCAACGACAGCCAACGTTTATTGGTGCTGAAGCAACCAGTAGGCGTGGTCACGGCGATCACACCTTGGAATTTTCCCAATGCAATGATCATGCGCAAGGCTGCAGCTGCACTAGCCGCAGGTTGCAGTTTTGTGGTTCGTCCTGATCCGCAAACACCACTTTCCGCATTGGCGCTGGCCGCGCTGGCGGAACAAGCGGGCATTCCTGCTGGTGTTTTCAATGTTATTGTGTCGGAGCAAGCGCAAGCAGTAGGCGAAGTGTTAACAACGCACCCCAAGGTAGCTAAGTTTACTTTTACCGGTTCAACCCAAGTGGGCAAATTGTTGATGAGCCAATGTAGCCAAGGGATCAAAAAGGTTTCTATGGAGCTTGGTGGTAATGCGCCGTTGATTGTTTTTGACGATGCCGATCTTGAATTAGCGGTGCAGGGCGCGATTCAATCTAAATATCGCAATGCTGGGCAAACTTGTATCTGTACTAACCGTATTTACGTGCACAATCGTATACGTGAGCAGTTTACTGAGCGCTATGTCGCAGCGGTAAAGCAACTGAAGCTAGGTGATGGGTTGCGTGAAGGCATCGACGTTGGTCCATTAATTTCAGAGAAAGCGGTTGATCGCATGCAAAGTCTTATCGATGACAGCTTAGCGATGGGCGCAACCTTGGTTACTGGTGGTCGTGGTGTATCAAAAAGTAACTTTTTCGAACCTACTGTACTCACTAACGTGACTGATGAAATGCCTGTGGCGGGAGAAGAAATATTTGGTCCTATATCGCCGATTATTGGTTTCGATGACGAGGCTGAGGTTATTAGCAGTGCTAATGCTGTTGAGGTTGGCTTAGCTGCTTACTTTTACAGTGAAAATATTCGTCGAATTTGGCGCGTCGCAGAACAGTTGGCATTCGGCATGGTCGGGATTAACGATACTGCGATCTCAAATGCGGTTGCGCCATTTGGTGGTATCAAGCAGTCAGGCTTTGGCCGTGAGGGTTCTAAATATGGATTGGATGACTACTTAGTGACTAAGTACTTATGCTTAGGAAGCTTGTCTGATTAGCTGTTTCAAAATATTGGATTGTTGATGATAAATGAGCGCTGAAACAGCCAAGGATGGTTTTTGAGTTTTTTATTACCTTGTTTAAGTACTCATCAAGATTTTTCGCGAGCAAATGATGACAGTTGAAGATGCAAAAAGCTGATAGTTAACGCAAAGATGAATTAGCCATTTATAAGGCTAATTCAATTACCATTTCGCGCAGCTCTTCTTTGGAGATTGCGTTGTCGTGGTTTTTATCAAAACGCTTAAAGATACTCTCACACATGCGAATACCTTTGTCTTGTAACAAACAGTCAATCAGTTCAACGAACTCGCTACGGTTAATCATGCCATCGCGATCTTCGTCAAATACTTCAAATAGCTCGTCTACCCATTGGTTAAGTTCCATAACACTCTCTTAATGCCAGGTAAAAACAGGATTAAAACTTTATCGCGTCTAGCGAGATAATGGAATGAATTATTTCAAATTTCTGATTGGTCGTAGCAGTAACCGAGCAAATCTATAGCAGTTAGACGCTAATTTGCTCGTTACTATCAATATTAGAGTGCCTTATCATGCTTATTGAAAGGGTAAGAATTAACTGCTGCTTAGCTTAGCTTAGCTTAGCCAAGGCATAACTGTTCTATTCTATTGATTAGCGCTGTTTGTTGCCGATAATTGCTATCAGTCAGCGTTGTAATTGGGTAAAAGTTCTCTGCTGTGAACACTGCCACTACACCCGCATTGCGATTACCTTTAAGCCCTTGATGAGTTTGTGTGCGAACTTCCTTGATATCGTCAAATGTTAGCAAGACACGGCGCTTGCCTCGCAATGAAAACTGGCTGATCAGCAATTTACGACTGGTGCTATCAAAGATAGACAATTTGAAATCAAGCACGAGTAAACAAATGGTCGGGACAAAGAAGCCCAGTAAAATAGCCGCAAGCGATAACTGCTGATGTAGTGTGGTAAATAAGGTCAGTGACACCACGGCGAGACATGCAATGGCTAGTTTGTAAGGATAGCTGGAAACAATCAGCAATTCACCTTTCTCAATAACTTTCACAAAACCTCTTTAACACCTGTTGTTAGGGGTTATAAGTTCAATTTTAGCTGATAATTTGGGTTAGTTTGATTTGGCTTTACTTCGAAAGCTCACACAGCCGTTGAATAACGTTTCGATTGGCTTGTCTTTAATTCACTAATTCCTTTTTTATTATTTTTTACAGTTGGCTGTAATAAATTTTAGAAAGAACAGACTAGTAGGCGTGTTAGTTCTTTCTGTTACTTCAGTCTGTTACTGATTGCGATTAAGTAGAGCCTTAATATTAAGTTTAGTATTAACAAGGGATTTAAAATAATAATGTGGAAATTAAAACGTAAAGTCGTTTGTTCAGCCCTATTAGCCTCTGGGCTGCTGACAAGCTCGATGATGACAAGCGCTGAGCAAACATCGTCAATATCTTCACAGTCAAACCTGTCTATCGAAAATTGTCATGTTGATGGCATAAAAGAGCAAATCAAATGTGGTACTTTGACTGTGCCAGAAAATTACCAATTGCCAGCAGGTCAACAAATTGACTTACATTTTACGGTGTTGCCAGCAATTGATAATTCAAATAACAAAATTCCCTTAATGTTTTTAGCAGGTGGGCCAGGGCAGGCGGCAACAGAGTTGGCTGCAATGTTACGCAATCGCTTTTATGAAGTGCGCAAAACGCATGACATTATTTTGGTTGACCAGCGTGGAACGGGTCAATCATCCCAACTTAAATGCGATGATGAAGCGTTTACCGCGCAAAGTGTTTATGAGTCACTGACGTTCGATTTCGAGGTGAGCGAAGTACAAGATTGTATCGCTGACTTTACTCAAGACCTGAGCCAATACAATTCAGAAAATGCGATTCGCGACTTTGATGCCGTGCGCGGCGCATTGGGGCATGACAAGATTAACGTTTATGGTGGTTCGTATGGCACGCGAGCTGCACTGATTTATATGCGCATGTTTCCCGAGAGCCTCAATAGCGTGGTGTTAGACAGTGTTGCCCCACTCGATATGCGCATTGGTTTATTTGGTCAAAGTGGTGCCCGTTCTTATGAATTATTATTAAACAATTGTCAGGCGGAAGAAAGCTGCCAAAAGGCTTTCCCAAATTTAGATCAAGACTACCAAAAAGTGTTTGCTGAGTTAGTGGCAAAGCCGGTTGAACTAAGCATTCCACATCCTCGCTTAGGCACTGCGACCAAGCTAATTATTGATGCTGATAAGTTCGTTTCAACGATTCAACAACAACTCTACAGCTTGACTGGGCGTAGCATGATGCCATTGGTAATCAATCAAGCGGCGCAAGGTAACTTTATGCCATTCGTTGGTGTGCTTGCCCAAGCAGATGAAAAACAGCCGCGTGGCTCTGTTTATACCAATTTGCTAATGAATATTGCCTGTAATGAAGATTTCCCTTTGATTGCTGAACAAGATTGGCAAGCCGATGCAAGCAATCAATTTGCTCGAAATATCAGTCATCGTGGTGTTCGATTAGTTTGCCCGTTATGGCCGAAATATCGTCCTGAAGCGAGCTTTTATGAGCCGGTTAACAGTGACATTCCAACCTTAATTTTGTCTGGCAACTTAGACCCTGTGACACCACCTGAAAACGGTGAGCGAGCGGATCAGATGTTAGCAAATAGTCGTCATATTGTTGCTGAGCATTTATCACACATTGTTGCGGTTAACGATTGTGGCGTTGGGCTAGTAGCTAAATTTATTGATGAGTTGGATTTAGAAGGCTTAGACGCGAGCTGTTTAGCTGAATTACCCGCAGAAACATTTATGACCAGTCTTAACGGCAATACTTAAGGAACGAGCATGATAAAAGTTGAAAATTTACATAAAACCTTTGGTAAAACCGTCAAGGCATTAGACGGTTTATCTTTTACTGCCAACGATGGCGAGATCACTGGCATTTTGGGGCCAAATGGCGCTGGTAAAACAACCTGCTTACGAACCCTTTACGGCTTGCTAAAAGCGGATGAGGGTATTGCCACTATTGATGGTATCAGTGCTTTAGAACAACCGATCTTAGCGCGCGCCCAGTTGGGGATATTTCCAGATAAATTTGGTTTGTATGAGCGCTTAACGGCTTATGAGCAAATTGACTATTTCGCCAGTATTCACGGTTTATCTGGCGGTAAAAAGAAAGCGTCAATCGAGCAAATCCTTAAAGATCTAGAAATGGAAGAGTTAGCACATCGTAAAACACAAGGTTTCTCGCAAGGTCAACGCATGAAAGTGACCTTGGCACAAGCGTTAGTGCATCAGCCAAAGAACTTTGTCTTGGATGAGCCAACTCGCGGCTTGGATGTGATGAGTACACGAATTCTTCGAGATTATTTACGTCGCTTTAAAGAGCAAGGACACTGCATTTTGTTCTCTTCGCATGTCATGCAAGAAGTTGCTGCGCTATGTGATCGCGTGGTTATTGTCGCTAATGGTCGATTGGCGGCAGAAGGCACACCAGAGGAGCTTTGTCAGTTAGCCGGAGAAAGCCAACTGGAAGAAGCTTTTGTGAAATTAATTGGTTCAGACGAAGGAGTGGCAGCCTAATGAGTGCAGGATTTAGCCAATTGAAGGCGCTTATCATCAAAGAGTTCAAAGAAGCGTTTCGTGACAAGCGCGCGATGATGGTGGCGTTTAGTATGTCGTTGTTAGCGCCAGTGATGATTATGGTGATGTCAAAAACCATGATCAAAGAAATGGTTGATAAACCACCTGTGTATGCAGAGTTTGTCGGTGCTGAATATGCCCCTAAACTTGTTAAAGATTTAGCGGATGAAAATATTTTACCGTTAGCTGAAGCCGAAGAAAGTGATCTGCGAATTTGGCAAGAGCGCGGTATTACCATCACCATTCCTGAAACTTATGGTCAGGACATGATTGAGGGTAAGATCATTAACGTCGTGCTTAATGCCGACTACAGTGACAAGCCAAGCTTAGCGCCGATTCGTCGTATTAAAGATGTGGTACGCGATCACGCCCGAGCGATTGGCTACAAACGTTTGATTATGCGCGGTGTTGATGTTCGTATTCTACAGCCACTTAATTTAGTGGAACAAGATCGCGCCCAGCCAAGCAGCAATGCCATGATGATTAGCATTATGTTGGGCTTGTACCTATTAATGGGCGCCTTTATGTCAGGCCTGTCGATTGCGATTGATTCAAGTGCGGGTGAGCGTGAGCGTAACGTTTTAGAAATGTTGCTATGTCAGCCGGTAAGTACCACCAAAATCGTACTGGCCAAGTTGTCTTGCTCTGCATCTATTTCGATTCTATCGATTATCTTAATGCTGGTCGTTACTTCAATCTCAATCGGCTTTGTGGACCTGTCAAAAATTGGCGCAACCTTTAGCATTGACCTTTACATGTTTGTTGCCTTGCTTGGCCTGTTAATTCCAATTTGTATTTTGGCGGCAGCGTTACAGCTATTCTTCTCGTTTCAAGCGAAAAGTTTTAAAGAGGCGCAATCAACCGTCACTATGCTGATTATGCTGCCAGCCTTTGTACCTTTTATTTTGATGTTTATTGACGATAGACCAATGTGGCTTGATTGGCTGCCAGTTGCCGGTCAATCCATCATCATGGAAGACTTGTTTAAAGGTTTGGTAATTAACTGGTCGGCATTTGCCTTTACCAGTGTCACCACAGTTGCATTATCTGCAGTGTTGGTAATGACATTGGCACAAAAGCTGAAATCAGAAAAAGTGGTCATGGCGCTTAGCTAAACCAGCCTTTATTTGGCTGATATAATCCAGCGTGGCTTAGAGATTTTTCATATGATACAGTTGGTTGCTAATAATGATTATTCAGTAATATCGAGTGCTGGCACACCTGAGAGTGCGTCAGTGTTACCTGATAGTCACATTTGCAGTACTAATCACTGTCCTAAGGAAAGTCTTTTGAGCCACCAGCAAACCTTCATGCAATGGATGGATTCGCATGAAAAAATGCTTAAACATATCATTATGGGCTTTGAGGCTAAGCCAGCAATTCAAGAAGAGCTCTTTCAGGAAATCGCGCTTAACATTTGGCAAGCCTTACCTAAATTTAAAGGCCAAGCATCGGTAAAAACCTTTGTCGCTAAAATTGCTCACAATATTTTAGCCACTCATGTAGCCAAAGCCGTTCGAACAGTAAAAGCCGATAGTGAACTTGATGACCAACCACTGACTGATGCTAGTTCAACTCCTTATCAATCTCTTGATAAAGCGCAAAGGCAGCAACGTCTTAGACAAGCCATTCGGCAGCTTAACTTTGAACAACAGCAAATTGTGACACTGGCGCTTGAAGGCATGAGCTATCAAGAAATGGCGGATATTTTGTCGATTAGCGTCAACTTAGTAGGCGTTCGTTTACAGCGCGCCAAAACGGCCTTGATGAAGTTGTTGGAGGCATAATGACAGATAAGCAGCTAACCGACGTTGAATTACACGAGATGCAAACTGGCGAGCCGAGTGTACTTGATGAACAGTGGTCAGAATTAGTTGACGATTGGCAATCACAGCCATACGAAAAAGTTGATATTACTCAACTGGTTAAACAATTGAAAAAGCGTACGCTAGCAGCAAAAACTGTACTCGGGCTTGATGTGTTGGCGACAATTTCATTGTTTGGAGCTCTTGTTTACTCGCTGAGCGAGCAAGTTATCGACTGGGCAACCGTTATTTATTTGAGCTTTGGCGCATTTGGGTCACTGGTTTATACCGTCATCGAGTTCAATATTCGTATTAAAACTTGGCGCATGGATGCCAGCGATCCCAAGCAGGCGTTTGAAAAAAATATCAGTGGTATTAAAGGGGCGATTCAATTTGCCAACCTTTGGCTAATTAGTTGCTTCGCCATATTGCCGATTGGTAACTGGTATATCTGGGAAATTTCCAAAACCAGTGAGAAACCGATTTGGCCAGCATATTTGTTTGCTAACTTGCTAATTGTCGTGATGTTAGTGGGTGCCTACCTTTACAAGCGCAAACGGGTTAAAGAGCTTAATGAGTTAAATGAAATAATAAATGGTTAAGTGTTTTTTATTTGATTTTAATTTTGTTTATTGCGGTCAAGGTTGAGTTAAATTCCTCTGGTTGCGCTTTAACCTCTTTTTTATTCTGTTTTCGTTCTCTTTTTTATTAGGTATAGTTAGCTAATCTCGTAGCGTAAAGTTTCGCTTAGAGGCGCAATATATTTCGCTTAGAATTACTGCATATAACCAAGTTGTTCCCTGCAAATATATTGGAATAAACGAGCGCACAAATTTCGCTGGTTTATCGTGTACAAATTACCCTAGTTCGGGCAGAATATTCTGCCTCAAAATCATTATCAACGTTATCACTTTAGAGGATAAAACATGCTGACTCGGGATATGAATATTGCTGATTTCGATGCGGAATTGTGGCAGTCAATGCAAGATGAAGTAGCACGCCAAGAAGCTCACATCGAATTAATTGCCTCAGAGAACTACACCAGCCCACGTGTACTTGAAGCGCAAGGTTCACAACTAACTAATAAGTATGCCGAAGGCTACCCAGGTAAGCGTTACTACGGTGGTTGTGAGCATGTTGATAAAGCAGAGCAATTAGCGATTGAGCGTGCTAAAGAATTATTTGGTGCAGATTACGCGAACGTGCAGCCACACGCTGGTTCACAAGCTAACGCTGCGGTATTCCAAGCATTAGTGACACCAGGCGCTAAAGTGTTAGGTATGAGCTTGGCTCACGGTGGTCACTTAACTCACGGCTCACACGTTAATTTCTCTGGTAAATTATACGAAGCAATTCAATACGGTTTACATCCAGAAACTGGTGATATCGATTACGAAGAAGTTGAGCGTTTAGCGCTTGAGCACAAGCCTGAGATGATCATCGGTGGTTTCTCAGCATTCTCTGGTGTTGTTGATTGGGCTCGCATGCGTGAGATCGCTGATAAAGTAGATGCTTACTTTATGGTCGATATGGCACATGTTGCCGGTCTTGTTGCTGCTGGCTTGTATCCAAACCCAGTACCACATGCCCATGTTGTTACAACAACTACTCACAAAACACTTGCGGGCCCGCGCGGTGGCTTGATTGTTTCTGGTTGTGGTGACGAAGACGTATACAAAAAACTAAACTCTGCGGTATTCCCAGGCGGCCAAGGCGGTCCATTAATGCACGTGATTGCTGCAAAAGCTGTAGCATTTAAAGAAGCATTACAGCCTGAGTTTAAAGCATACCAACAAGGTGTTTTAGATAACGCCAAAGCGATGGTATCTGTACTTCAAGAACGCGGTTACAAAGTTGTGTCAAATGGTACAGAAAACCACTTATTGTTGTTAGATCTTATCGATAAAGATATCACTGGTAAGGATGCTGACGCAGCCTTAGGTCGTGCACATATCACAGTAAATAAAAACTCTGTGCCAAACGATCCTCGCTCACCGTTTGTTACTTCTGGTTTACGTTTAGGTACACCAGCTATTACGCGCCGTGGTTTTGGTGTTGAAGAGACTAAGCAGTTAACGGGTTGGATTTGCGATATTTTAGATGATATTGAAAACGAAGACGTTAACACTAAAGTTCGTGAACAAGTTCAAGAAATTTGTTCACGCTTCCCTGTATATGCGTAAAGTATATACCTAAGCTCAATGAGTAAGGTATATGAGTAAGATATAGACAAAACGCGATACTAATTGCGTTAAAAACTTATTTGAAAAGGTCACTTCGGTGGCCTTTTTTATTGCCAAAAATTTTTGTTGCCTTTTTGTTGCCTAAAGTATGGTGCCAAATAAGAGGGTGTAATTATATGTGTACATTTGCTGAAAATAAAACTTTACAACTGTAACGGTGCTGGCTATCATGGCCTCAAATTAGCTTAGGCTAGCAGTAACTTAAACAGTGAAATTATTATTTCGTTGCGCAGTTCTTTGTAAGCCAAGACACTATTCAATTTGGTTTAAAGCCAAACAGACCAACTGAACATACTGAGCACTATTGAAATGTTAAAAAGTTATCGATATTACCGCTCTACCTCTTTTTGTAAGGTAAGCGTTTAAACACCAAAGCCCGCAATTTAGGCTTTTTAACGCGTCGCTTACTGACACCTTTACTCTATAATTTATTTTAATTAACGACTTCACTGGAAACGATTATGGGCACACAACCACATGTAAAGACCTTGAACGACATTCACGTTAATGCCGAAGAGGTATTGATCACACCTGAACAATTGCGCGACGAGCTGCCGCTAAGTGAAGAGGGGCGTGAATTTGTCAAAGCTTCGCGCCGTACCATTTCAAACATTATTCACAAGAAAGACCATCGCTTATTAGTGATCAGTGGTCCATGTTCAATTCACGACATTGAAGCGGCGAAAGAGTACGCCCGTAATTTAAAAGCAATGCATGACAAGTACCAAGACAGCTTGTTTGTTGTGATGCGTGTTTACTTTGAAAAGCCAAGAACAACTGTTGGCTGGAAAGGGTTAATTAACGACCCACATATGGATGGCTCATTTGATGTCGAAACTGGCCTACGCAAAGCTCGTGAGTTACTGCTCTACTTAACAGAGCTTGGCTTACCACTCGCAACAGAGGCGCTAGACCCAATTAGCCCACAATACCTAGCGGAGCTATTTAGCTGGTCAGCCATTGGTGCGCGTACTACCGAATCTCAAACTCACCGTGAAATGGCCAGTGGTTTATCTATGCCGATCGGCTTTAAAAATGGTACCAATGGTAGCTTAGATGTTGCCATAAATGCGATGCATTCAGCGGCGTCTTCACATCGTTTTATGGGCATTAACAAGCAAGGACAAGTGGCGCTTATCAAAACTTCTGGTAACCCAGATGGTCATGTGATTTTACGTGGTGGTAAGCAACCTAACTACGATTCAGTCAATGTTGCTTTATGTGAACAAGACTTAGTGAACCAAAAACTTGAACCAGCAATCGTAGTTGATTGTAGCCACGGTAATTCAAACAAAGACTACAGCCGCCAACCATTGGTTGCAGACAATGTAGTTAACCAAATTTGTGAAGGCAACAAGTCAATTATTGGTATTATGTTAGAAAGCCATATCAATGCTGGCAATCAAAGCGCAAACTTACCAAAAGATGAGCTGAAATACGGTGTGTCGGTCACTGATGCTTGTATTGATTTTGCAACAACAGAGGCGTTGTTTGCGCAAGCCGATGCTAAATTAGCCGGCGTGTTAAAAGCAAGAATTGCCTAGTAGGCATACTTGCTGTTGGCAAATTCTCATATCGCCCATGCGAAGGCTAGCACGAAAACAAACGAAACAAATACGAAAAAAATAAGTTAACAACGATAAGCATATGAAAGATATCACTGAAGCGCTGGCGCAATGCCGTGCCGAAATTGATCAACTAGATAGTGAGCTAGTCCAGTTATTGGCAAAACGCCGACAGGTGACTAGTCGGGTAGGTGCGCTAAAAAGTGAAGTTGGCATGCCAATTTATGCCCCAGATCGCGAAGCGAGTTTAATTGAGCAGCGTCGCAAGCAGGCCAGTGAGCAAGGCGTAAATCCTGATCTTGTGCAAGATATCTTGCGTCGAATTATGCAAGATTCCTATTCAAGCCAAGATGAAAGTGGCTATCGTTGTGTTAACCCTGATTGCGGTGAAGTGGTTGTTATTGGCGGTCAGGGCCAACTTGGACGTATCTTTGTTGATTTGTTTACTCGCTCTGGTTACACAGTACACATTATTGAAAAAGATGATTGGGATCACAGTGAAGCGATTCTAGCCAAAGCTAGCTTAGTGATTGTTGCTGTGCCAATTCGCTTTACGGCGATGATTATTAAACAATTAAAGCACTTGCCTTCGTCATGCATTTTGGCTGATGTGACTAGTGTTAAAGAGTCTCCTTTGTATGAAATGTTAAACGTGCATCAGGGACCTGTTCTTGGTTTGCACCCAATGTTTGGTCCTGATGTTGGCAGTTTGATCAAGCAAACCATTATTTCCTGTGAAGGTCGTGGCAGCGAACATTACCAATGGGTACTTGAACAATTTAAAGTGTGGGGCGCAACTATTTACCCTGTATCTGCAAATGAGCACGATCGTGCAATGGCAATGGTGCAAGTAATGCGTCACTTTTCCACAATTGCCTACGGTTACCATTTAATGACTGAAGGTGCTGATTTACAGCAACTTGTTGATATGAGCTCACCGATTTATCGCTTAGAGCTTATTATGGTGGGACGTTTGTTTGCGCAAAATCCAGAACTATACTCGGATATTATTTTCTCCAATAGCGACAACATTGCTATGATGAAGCGCTTTGCTTACCGTTTCTTAGAGTTGTTGGAAGACGTTGAAATGGGCGATAAAGAAGCTTTCGTCACAATGTTTGACCAAGTTTCAGCTTGGTTTGGTGATTACGCGAATATATTCTTAGCTGAAAGCAAAGGCATGTTAGCTAAAGCCAATGAGATAAAATAAGGTTACAATGGCGGCATAAGCTAGGGCGTGTTGGACTTTCAGGGTTGTTTTTGCAGCAGTCTGTTTGGGGTTTGTACAAGGCGGCACTTGTGCAGTGTAGTCATTCTCCATAAGCAAGTGCCAACACAGTAGAAAACTCAAACAGACGCTGCCCCTTTTGATTTATTAGATTGGGTTCATCTAAACGCTTCCTGCTCATTGTTGCTCGCTTTTTACATAGAACGACTATGCGACAAAGCGAGCGCCGCGATCAGAAAGCGTTTAGAATGAACAAAATTCAACCTCGAAAGTTCAACACGCCCTTATGACAATTAAAAAAATTATGCTGCCTTTCCATTCAAAATCATCACAATACTTAGTTGTAGGGCTAACCGTCAGTCTACTCGCTGCTTGTCAAACAACTGCTGATTCATCTTCTTCCATTAAAGCACAACAAAACCATCAAAAAGCCTATATTACCGGCGATGTTACCGAACAAACGCTGTTTAAAGACTACCCATACTTTGCCAAGGGTTACCAAAGTTATCAGCTTAGCCAGCAGCAAGTGGCGCTGGTAAAAAGCCTACCGAGCAACATTAGCTTAGATGTTTACTTTGGTGCTTGGTGCCATGATAGTCAGCGCGAAGTGCCACGCTTGCTAAAAGCGCTGAGTGTTAACCCAAACATAACAACCAAGTTAATCGCGCTGGATATTCGCAAACAAGAACCACAAGGGCGAGCGGCAGCTTCCGGCGTTAAATACACGCCAACTATTATTGTTAAACAAGATGGCGAGGAAGTCGGACGTATTATTGAGCGACCAAAAACAAACCTTGTTGCTGATATTCTGTCTTTTGTCCGTTTATAGCGGTTGTGAAAGTTAGCTAAGCAATAGTTTATTTATCAAACATAAAACAAAAGGCCAATCGTACGATTGGCCTTTTAGTCTGTATAACTATTTATTTGTTTAGTTAGAAAACAAACGCTAAGCCAACAGAAATTGATGTGTCGATATAAAGCGTATCGTCAAACTCTGCCGCGCAAATACTTTGTTCACAAAAGAAGTCGTCATCATCGTCGGTCAATGTGGCATAGGTTCTCAATTCGGTAACAAATGCTAATGTCGGCGAAAATTCGTAGCGGGTACCGATGGCTATTGTGGCTGACGGGTATAGCCCACTTTCATAATCGCTATCCATAAATGTACCGCCTAAACCTAGCGAGAAGGTGGTGACATAGTTTTGCTGACGAAATTGTGCAACACCGCTAAAGTGGGCGTAAAGCAGGGTTAGATCTTCCGTTGTGCCACCGATTTGGCTATCAAAGTCATGTTTCACATAATTGATCAACACTTGCCCTTGACCGTTTGGTGAATCTTGCCAAGAAAAAGCAATCCCCAAATGAGCGTCATCTGACATTGCGATATCACTACCGTCGGCAGCGCCAATGTCAGAGCCAAACATATAACCAACGTAAGGCGTTATTTCATTACCGTTAACGTCACCAGCGCGTTGCGCATTGGCGCTTAAACTAAAGCATGCAAGCAACAAACACATTAAACGAGCCGTGAAGCTAGTTTTGTCATTTTGTTGCCAGCGTGGCAGCCAGCTAAAACTATTCATACAAATCATCCTTTTTTAGTTTTTATGCTTTTATTTATAGGTGCTTTTTATCGTTACTTTTTATCGGCACTTATTATAGTTTTATTGAATTTATTGATCTTGCACTAAAGTAGTCAGCATTGCATTGCCTTAACAGGATTACAAGTCTTTAGGCGCGTAATTAATGACTTAGTAGCTGATTTTTTGTTTCTAAAGCAATGGCTTGTAGTACGTACGCGCCAACGATACTCATTTGCTGTTCACTCGTGAGATGCTCATTTTTCAGCGTCAGCTGTTGCGCAATCACTTCGTGGCTTGGCTCGCCGCTAGCGGTTAACGTGATAAATAATTTATCTAGCATTAACTTGTTGATGTTTAACTGGAACTCACTGCGACCCATTAGGCCCAATTGTTGCTCAAGCGCTGGCTTTACTAGCGTATCTAGCTGTGTTGTTAAATTGGCGAGTGCCTGCTGTGCATCTTGCTGAGGAAGTAAAACAGTCGCATCCCCAATTGTCATTTGGGTTACTTGTACAACGGCTTTCTTTAGACTGCGTTTTTCGTATTGCCAGCTAATGTTTGTTAGCTGTATCGCTAGCAACTCGTCGGTGTTTTCAATGGGTAATAGTAGTTTAACGCTGCCAATAAAGCCTGAATCTTCAGCGGTTTTCGTTGATAAATCGCTAAGTGAAAACTCACTCCCTTCTGGCAACTGCTGATTAATGGCAACTTGATATTCCGTTAAATATTGGTCCATTGACTGGCTGGCGGCATACCACATTAAGGCGCCGAGTGTTGCGAAAGCGGCAAAGGCAAGAGCAGCTAATTTATTCACGTTAACTTCTTATTTTTTAAGGTAAGAGGCTGGATTATATACCCAAACGAAATCGCTAGGCGAGTTAAAATAGGCCGGGGAGGACTAAGCATTTTAAATTTGTTGTGCCAAAACAAAACAAGCTGAAATAAGCGACTAATTAAACAGGTCTAGCATGGCAGCATTAATCGCAAAAGCCAACATGGCAGGGCATTAGTGCTAGTTCATCGAGGGGGAGTTAACGTTTTTTCGGTTAACGTCCTATATTTTCAGATGAATAACATCGTTGCCGAACTTGAACTCCGGTATATTTTCACGATTAAATTTTCATGCTTAAGTTGTTATGTCTAGCTCTATAAAAAGTCGTTTACCTTTTATTTTTATCTTTGGCTTACTTGCTGCGCTTATTATCACTATAAATTGGCCTGCAGAGCAGGGCGAGAAGAAAAGTCGTCAGCGCATTGTGCCAGTGAAAACTGCCGCCGCTCATACTGAAGAGTTTAAAGATGTGATTGAGGCTCTAGGTAATGCTCGTGCCAATGAGCAGGTGCTGATCACTTCAAATTATTCAGATATTGTCGAAGAAGTCTCATTTCAAGACGGTGAGATTGTAAAAAAAGGCGATATTTTAGTTCGCCTGAATAACCAAGAAGAGGCAGCGAAAGTAAGAGAGTTAGAAGCCAACCTAGCGGAGTCTGTTGCTCAGTTAAATCGCTTTCAAGACTTATTAACTAAAAGAGCAACATCGAAATCGCAAGTTGACCAGCAAGAAGCGCAAACCAAAGCGATAGCTGCTCAGCTGTTAAGTGCCCGTACAAAACTCAATGAACTGACTATCTCGGCACCTTTTGATGGCGTGCTAGGGTTTCGTGAAATCAGTGTTGGTGCGTTTGTGCAATCAGGCGACGTGATTACGTCACTTGACGACTTAAGTACGGTCAAAGTGGATTTCTCAGTACCTGAGCGTTTTTATACCACGATTGCGGTCGGGCAGGCGATTGAAGCAACGAACACTGCATACGACGATAAAGTCTTTATGGGTAAGATTGTCTCAGTTGATCCGCGTATTGATAATGCAACTCGCATGGTAAAAGTGCGCGCGGAAATCCCTAATTCTGATTATGCGCTACGCGCAGGTATGCTATTGAGCATTAACGTTGAACGTAGTGTTGAACAAGTACTGCAAGTGCCAGAAAGTGCCATTATTCCAATTGAAGACAACCACTACGTGTTTGTGGTTAATGATGGTAAAGCGATGCGTAAACAGGTGATTGTTGGCCGTCGTAAGCCGGGTATGGTGGAAATTAAAAGTGGTTTAGACGAAAACCAACCAGTCGTGGTTGAAGGGGCATTGAAACTCAGAGATGGAACACAAGTGAAGGTTCTTGAGCCGAAAGTACAGGAGCCATCATAGTGATTTTATCTGACTTATCAGTTAAACGTCCGGTCTTTGCCACGGTTGTCAATCTGCTTATTGTCACCTTCGGTGTTGTTGCGTTTTTTCTATTACCGCTGCGTGAATACCCTGATATTGACCCGCCAGTAGTTAGTATCAATACCTCATACCCCGGTGCATCAGCGGCGATCATTGAAACTAAAATTACTCAGCTCTTAGAAGATCGCATCAGTGGTGTTGAAGGGGTTAAAAATATTACCTCAACCAGTCGTGTTGGTCGTTCTAGCATTACCATTGAGTTTGAACTAGATCGCGATATTGATTCGGCGACCAACGATGTGCGCGATAGAATCTCACGCGCACTTCGCCAATTGCCAGAACAGGCAGATCCGCCAGAAGTGTTTAAATCTGACAGTGATGCCAACGTAATTGTTTGGTTTGTAATGCAAAGTGACACCATGAGTACCTTGCAACTTACTGACTATGCCGAGCGTTATATTGTTGACCGCTTTGCTGTGGTTGACGGTGTTGCGCAGGTGCGTGTGGGTGGCGGTCGCACCTATGCGATGAAAGTCTTTTTAGATCGCGTTGCTATGGCGGCACGCGGCGTCACGGTCGATGACATTGAAACCACATTACGTGCGCAAAATGTTGAATTACCGGCAGGTGAAATTGAGTCAGTTGACCGCGACTTTTCGATAAGAGTCGAGCGCAGTTATCGCTCAGAAACAGATTTTGCCCGCATGGTGGTTGCCAAAGGTAACAATGGTGAGCTGGTGCGTTTAGCGGATGTTGCTCGAGTTGAGGTGGCTGCTGAAGACGATGAAAACATGTTCCGCGGTAACGGTAAAAACATGGTCGGCCTTGGTATTATTAAGCAGTCGAAAGCAAATACCTTAGACGTGGTAAAAGCGGCGCGTGCTGAGATGGGAAAAATTCGCGAATCACTGCCAACAGGCACTACCATTCGCAACAGTTACGACTCATCAGTGTTTATTCAAGGCTCAATCGACGAAGTGTACAACACCTTGTTCATCGCCATGATGATGGTGATTTTGGTGATTTTCTTGTTCTTAGGCAATATTCGCGCAACCATCATTCCCGCGGTCACTGTACCTGTGGCGCTGATTGGCTCGATGATGGCGTTATCGGCGCTTGGCTTCTCCATCAACCTGTTGACTTTGCTCGCTTTGGTGTTAGCCATTGGTTTAGTAGTCGATGATGCAATTGTGGTCTTAGAGAACATTTATCGCCGTATCGAACAAGGACAAACGCCATTAATGGCGGCCTATGAAGGTGGGCGTGAAGTTGCCTTTGCTGTAGTGGCGACGACTTTAGTGTTAGTGGCTGTATTTGTGCCGTTGATCTTTATCTCCGGTAATATGGGTCGATTATTCACTGAGTTTGCCTTAGCGATTGCTGCCGCGGTTGTGTTTTCAAGTATCACAGCATTGTCGTTAACACCTATGCTGTGTTCAAAAATGCTAAAACACCGTGAGCGCAGTTCTTCGTTTGGTCAGTTGCTCGATAAAGGCTTTGCCCGATTAGAAGCCAGTTATGCCAATGCGTTAAAAAGCTCAATTCATCAGCCAGTGTTGTTAGTTGCCATTGTTATCGCTTCGCTATACGCCGTGTATAGCCTATTTCTGCAATTGCCTAACGAGTACACGCCAAAAGAAGACCGAGGCGATCTGTTTATTATTATGAACAGTGCCGAAGGGGCAAGCTACGAAAGTAATGTTAAGAACATGCAGCAGATTGAGAGTAAACTTTTAGCTTATCAAGAGCGTGGCGAATTAGACCGCGTGCTAGTGCGTGTGCCAGGGTTTGGTGGTTCAAGTGGTATTGCTATTGTTGGTTTACCTAAATGGGATGAACGTGCGTTTTCAACGGCTGAATTTGCGGGTCGAATGAATGGTGAATTGTCATCGGTAACCGATGTGCGAGCGTTTGCGATTATGCGCCAAGGTCTGCGCGGTTCCGGTAATAGTCAGCCAGTAGAGTTTGTGATCCAAGGAAACACCTACGAAGAGTTAGCGAAGTGGCGAGATATTGTTGTTGCCAGAGCGCAAGAAAATCCTAATTTACAAAGCGTGCAAAGTGATTACAAAGAAACTTTCCCTCAGTTGCTTGTGGAAATAGATCACAACCGTGCTTACGACTTAGGTGTACCAATTGGTGATATCGGTAAAACCCTTGAAACTATGTTGGGTCAACGCCGCGTTACTACATTTGTTGACCGTGGTGAAGAGTACGATGTTATCTTGGAAGGTGATGAAGCTGATTTTGCTAGCCCGACAGACATCAATAACGTATACGTGCGCTCGCGTGAAACTAATGAACTTATTCCGCTATCGAACTTAATTACGATTAGAGAAAATGCGACGTCATCGCGTTTAAATCGCTACAACCGCTTACGTAGTGTCACGATTACTGCCAACTTAGCTGACGGTTACTTACTCGGTGATGCGTTGGACTTCCTCAACCAAGTGGTACGAGATGAACTGCCGGATGAAGCGCAAGTGGATTACAAAGGTCAGTCATTGTTATTAAAAGAATCAGGCACCTCTATTCTGTTTATTTTCGCACTGGCTCTATTGATCACATACTTTGTACTGTCAGCACAATTTGAAAGCTTTGTTCATCCATTTGTTATTTTATTGACTGTACCCTTAGCGTTAGTGGGCGCACTAGCGGGGCTAGAATATATGGGCATGAGTCTGAATATCTACAGCCAAATTGGTATTGTTATGCTAATTGGTTTAGCGGCGAAAAACGGTATTCTAATTGTTGAATTTGCGAACCAGTTACGTGACAAAGGCGAAGCGTTTGAAACGGCATTAATTCACGCTTCTCAGCAGCGATTACGCCCTATCATAATGACCACTTTCACGACTGTGACTAGTGCGATTCCTTTAGTGATGGCACAAGGTCCGGGCCATGAAAGTCGCATGGTGATTGGGGTAGTGATTTTCGCTGGTGTATCGCTGGCCAGTATCTTCACTTTATTTGTTGTGCCTAGTGCATACTACTGGTTGTGCCGTAATACAGGCTCACCAGAAGCTATTGCCCATGAACTAGATAAGCTGCAACAACAAGAGCAGCAAGGCTAATTGACTCAGGCGCTAACAGAAAAACAAAAAGGCACGCTAATTAGCGTGCCTTTTTGTTAGGTGTTTTCTATATCAAATACGATTAGATTTCTGCAGCCGGTACGCTGGTTGGCGAAATATGTTCGATAGGGTAGCAGCCTAGCACTTTGATAAACTTAGTTAACTCAGTTAATTCACCGATAGCTTCTTGCATTGCCGCTGATTTAAGGTTGGCTTCCACATCAATATAAAACATTTCTTCCCATGGGCGACCTTGAATAGGGCGAGACTCTAATTTACACATGTTAATGCCTTTCTCTTTTAGCACTAACAAACACTCCACCAAGGCACCTGGTTTTTGACCTGTTGCCAGAATAAAGGTCGTTTTCGCAGGAATTTGCTCAGCAACATCAACTGGCTTTCGTGCGACAAGAATAAAGCGGCTATGGTTTTCATCCTGATTGGCAATAGACTTTTCTAAGGCGTGTAACTGGTACAAGTGGCCACCTTCTTCACTGCCAATAACGGCAACCGTTTCATCTTGTAATTCATAGACTTTTGCCATCGCATCGGCTGTGCTATCGCAATATTCAATACGAATGTCGTGTTGCTTGTCTAAGAAATTACTGCACTGTGTAAATGGTTGACCGTGTGCGTAGATGGTTTTGATATTCTCTAAACGAGTATTAACCGCTGTTAGCAAGCAATGCTCAATGGGTTGTGTGATTTCGCCAACAATTGCAAGGTTAGTATGTTGCAGCAGATCGTAAACCTCATTGATACTACCTGAGCTTGTATTTTCAATGGGTAGCATGCCGTAATCAACGTGGCCAGCTTCAACCTGTTGCATAATATCAGCAAAGCTTTGACAGCCTGATTCAATAATTTTTTCCGCGCGGCGTGAGAAGTAACGGTGACTAGCAAGGTAGCTGTATGAACCCTTGTTGCCTAAGAAGGCCACGCTGACCATCGGCAATTGTAAGTTAGGGTTGGTGAGAGTTTGTAGGTATGCCTGCTGGTTAAGCACTGAATCTTCAATAATGGTTTGGAACACGCTGGTCACGTAGTGGGCATCCAACCCTAATTCTTTACCTTGTTTGATCAAGCGAATCAGCAATTCTTGCTCACGCTGTTGATCACGTACTGGACGCACCTGATGTGCTTTACTTTTGGCAACATTGAGTGTGAGCGAACGGCGCTTGGCAAAGAGCTTGAGCAATTGCTGGTCGGTTTCTGTAATTTGTGCTCTTATTTCGTTTAGGTCTAATGATTGCTCCACGTTGACTCCTTTGCTTTAGCTTGTTGCTAATATAGTACCGTTAAAAAATAGATAAAAAAAAACCTCCAGTGTGGAGGTTTTTCGGGTTAATTTTTGCCGCAAAAAACGCTCCTCAACGAGAGAGGATAAAAAACAGGCTAAAGAAACGAGTGCCTGATAAAACGTTTTTGATTGCGCTTTTTACTGCGCTTTCGATAGCGGAAGTAATGTTCATGGCTTTAATGTATCGACAGTCCTACTAGAGTTCAAGCACTATTTTCTAACTATAAATGCCTAATATGGCAGCAACGTTAGCGTATAGCGAGTTTCACCCGGTAAAAATGGGCTAGGTTTACCTGCAACCCAGTCGCTATGTCCTTTGCCAAAGTATGGGCTCCAAGGATGACCAGCCTGGCTGGTAGGCATATGAAAAATGCCAGACTCTTCATGCCCAGGCGAAACGATCATACGCTCTGATGCGCCAAAGCTGCCACCATCAACTCTTGGCATGAAGCCGTCGCCAGGTAATGGTTCTGCTGGCATGTTAAGGTAACCACCGAAAAGAGGGATAGCGCTACTCAGCGGGTGTTTAATCTCAGCGGCATTATGTTGACCCCAAGTGGCATCTGCAAGGCTTTGCTGTTCGGTAATTTCATTAAGCGCTTGGTCTAACGACTCTGTTAGCAATGTTTGCCAGCTCATGTCTTGTGCTAGATAGCCCACAGGTTGTTCAGTCACTAATTGCCAAAGTGGTTCTTCTAAAGAATTTCGCACGGTTTTTAGTGAAAAGTTTTTATCTTGCTCACTAAGGTAACTTTCCAACTGTTTAAAGACTTGAGCTTTGACCTTAGATTTAAATGCTTTAACGATGCGGTAGCCAACGGAATCAACACTGGCCATCAGTGGCTGCTGACTGATAAAAGGCAGAGCTGCTTGCCAATGAGGATTCGCGCTTAGTGCGGGCTCAGTTAATATTTGGTCTAGCAACAGCTCTTGCCAGCGCGACAGGTAAATGGCTTCAGTATCAAGCGCGATATCAAGTAAAGCTTGTTCGTCGAACGCTTGTTGCTCAAACAGTCGGGTTTTAATTTGCTGAGCGCGAGCACCCAGTGCGTAGCCGCCATTACCGATATGCTGGTACATCTGACCGCCAACAACACGAGAGTTGGCTGTCCATAGTCGTCGTTGTGCAGGGGAGATAACCTTAGGGTAATCTTCAGGGGCTAGGTAACCTTTCCAGCCAAACTCGCCAGTCGACCAATCTTTTGGTAGTTCTCCTATGTCACCGTGTTTTACTGGAATTTGCCCCATGATTGTCCAAGCAATATCACCTTGGCTATCAGCAACCATTAAGTTCTGTGCAGGTATGCCTGCACTTGCTGCAATCTTTACAGCCTGTTCAACATTGGTGGCTGTTTCTAATTTTATATGCGCTAAGTTGACCGCGTTTGTATCATGCGCCACCCAGCGATATGCCAGTAGATTGCCGTTTTTATCTTCACCAATCACCGGCCCCCAAACGGTTTCTTGCGTTTGAATTTCGACGGTTTTTTGATCTTTGACGGCAATCATGTGGTTGCGCTGAGTAAAATCTTCAAAGCCACTGGGTGTTAAGTATTGGCTTTTGTCTTTGTTTGTTTTAAGTAGGACGACGTCACTCCAGTCGCCGTAGCTATTAGTGAAGCCCCAAGCAATATGTCCATTACTGCCAACGATGACATTGGGGGTGCCAGGCAAGGTCGCGCCTGTTACCTTAATCGGACTGCCATCTGGCAACTTGTACTCTAATGATGCTCGATACCAAGTGTTGGGCACGCGAAGCCCTAAGTGCATATCGTTAGCCACAATTGCACTACCCGTTTTAGTCAGTGCGCCAGATACGGCCCAGTTGTTTGAACCGACAAAGTTTTGTTCTGTTAGTTGTGTGCTAATAAAGGAAAGGGACGCTTGTGCTTCTTTATTACTTGTTTGAGAATTGTTTAAGTCAGAAACAACTAAGTCAGATGAGAATTCCTTAGATGATATGCTAGCTGGAAAGCTAGTTGGCATAGTGGCTTGCGGCATTTGCGTGCCATCTATTGCTGCGTCCCACTGTGTACCTTTTGGGGTTAAAAAAGCAAAGAGGTCTTCAGGCAATGATTGCTGCATAGCGAAAAGACTTAACTCGCGCTCACCGCCAGCGTACTGTAAATCAAGGTACATGCTAAATACGGTCAGTATGGTGTCTTCCTCTTGCCAGAGCACTGGGGTTTGTCGTAGTAACAAATATTCGAATGGATTGGCACCAAGTCGCTGAATACCTTGATTAACGCCCCGAGTATAGGCCTTAATCAGTTCAAATTCGTTCTTAGAAAGCTTATTAATAATTGCTCTGGCACGTTCTCTAAAACGGTGTACACGAATTTTTTTATCATAATCAAGGGCAACTTCACCAAACAAGCTAGAAAGCTCACCCGCTGAGTTTCGGCGCAGCAGATCCATTTGGAAAAAGCGCTCTTGGCCATGAACAAAACCAAGCGCCATGGCGGCATCCAAACGGCTGTCGGCTTGGATTGTTGCGATACCGTATTCATCACGAGTGATTTCAACTTTTGCGTTAAGACCATATAACGCGGTATTGCCGTCTAGTTGCGGCATCGCATTGTATATGCTGCTGTATATCCAGGCTGATGCAGTAGCTAGAATAAATACCAGTAAAATGACAGCACCCAGTAAAAAAGGTTTGATTTTGTTCATCACTAATTATTGTTATTTCGTTTGGGTTTTGAGCTTAGATTACTGCGATTTGTCGAGATGTGCACGGAAAATGCAGCAAAAGTGCGAGTTTTTTATGCAATTTATTGACATAAGTTAATGTTTTTGCTTAGGTTGAAAAATAGTCAATAATTCAATGGTATTTTTGGCCTGACAAATGACATAATGTGGCCTCGTTGTAACACCACTGTAGTGAAAAACTGCTAAGTTACAAAAGTTGTTAATTTAGATGTTGTTAATGTGACTATGGTTGATCATGGAAGAATTGTCTGTAGAAAGGAAGTCTTTAGCTAGTAGCTAAACAGGATTACTTTTAACGCAACGAAAATAACAATAACGGAGTTTGCATGTCAGACAATTTTAATCGCTACATACAAGTAGGTGAGTGGTGCTTTGAGCTTAAAATGGTTAGGGCACTTAAAGTAGAAGAATACGGTAAGCCATATAGTGCTATTGCCAACTGCAATATCAATGGTGATTCGATGTATATTGACGGCCTAGTAACCAAAGATGGTGAAGAGTTTACCAAAGATGACTTTATGACCTTTCACCAGTTTACTGAAATGCTTGGTTTAGATAATTTTTCTTACCATAGATACCAAGATGGGCGTTCCGTTACACGGGAAGTAAAGGTTAGAAAAACAGCTCAGCGAAAGGCTCAGAAAAAAAATATTCAAACTCAAGATCCTGAGTATATAAAGTTAGTTCAATAGCTAGGCTTCTTTATTTTTATCTATCGATGTTCAACAATTTCTAGTCAAACAACATCTAGTCATTTATTGGCTAGGTGTTGTTTATTGATTTTGAGGAGATTTATCACTTTCTGGTTTTGCTGATTAGTTTTGCCAATTAGTTTTGCTTAAAGGGGGAGGCAAACTCCAGAAAGCATCCTCACCCGTGGCAAATAGCCCAAAAACTTAACGCTTTTATCTACCCAATTCAATTTTTCATACTTTTTTACTACAACTGTTATTGCTCGTGCCAATTTATAACGTATCATTTTTTGACTTATCAGTATGTGAAACATCGGCACATGAGGTAATTGGGTATTTCATGTGAATATCACAACTAAAGATTTTGCAATTTTAATTTTAGCCGCAGGTAACTCTTCGCGCTTAGGAGAAGCTAAGCAACTAGTTCAAATCGACGGTGAATATCTACTAATCCGCCAAATTAAACTCGCCTTAAAGCTCAGCAATAACGTAACGGTTGTCATTGGTCATGACGCTGAAACTTACCAAGAATTATTAGCGACTTGGCCGGTGAACTTAGTTGAAAATAGCAAGTGGTCAACGGGAATGGGTTCCTCTATTGCTTGCGGGGTTGGCAATATTATCAATGCTTCTAATGCTAGCGGTGTATTACTAATGCTAGTAGATCAATGGCAAGTCACTGAGCAAGATATTGCAAAGTTGATGACTGCGCACTCAATGGGAGAGCAACTTGCAACCATAAGCTGTTGGAATGAAACAGATAATAGTTCCGTTGAATTTGGCCCGCCAGTGATATTCTCGCAAGCGCTTTTTGATCAACTTAGTAAGCTAGACGGCAAACAAGGTGCAAAGTTTGTGCTGGCGAAATTGCGAGCTCAAAATAAGCAATTAGTCGAGCAGATTGAGCTTATTAACGCAAAAGCCGATTTAGATACGCCAGAGCAACTCAGAAAACTGCAACTTCAACGCAAAGTTTAAACATATCAGCCAGTTTTGGCGTATAGTTATAGCTGTCAAAGTAACCTTTCTATCCTTTAGAAAAGTAAGCTAAAAATAATAAAATCAACGATGTAAAGTCAATGATACAAAACATTGCAGTAGTGATAACAACCTAGTGAAGCTATCAAGGAAGCAAACATGATCACCTTAAATGTAAACGGTCGCGCGCACCAATATAGCGATGATGAAAATATGCCGCTATTGTGGGCGCTGCGCGATATTCTTAATTACACAGGTACTAAGTACGGTTGCGGTAAAGGGCTATGTGGCGCTTGTACCGTTCATTTGAATGGCCAACCTGTGCGCTCTTGTGCCACCCCAGTCTCGGCTGTTAATGGGCAAAAAATTACTACCATTGAAGGCTTATCAAACGATGGTGACCACCCTGTTCAACAAGCGTGGCAAAAACTGAATGTGCCACAATGTGGTTATTGTCAATCGGGTCAAATGATGTCTGCGGCTGCGTTACTTGCTGCCAACCCAACCCCTAATGATGCGCAAATTGAACAAGCCATGAGTGGCAACATTTGTCGTTGTGGCACTTATGAAAGAATTAAAAAAGCGATTCATTTAGCGGCAGATTTATCAACCAAAACCGCGAGTGTCGACGATTTGGCTGTTGATGTTGGTTCAACTGGCAAACTCTCAATCGGTAAACAAGGGGCATAACAATGACAACGAAAAATAGTGTTGAAAATGTTAGCCGTCGCTCGTTTTTAAAAAACTTGGGTTTAGGCTCTGGGGCTTTGGTGCTGGCAGTTAATTTTCCAGAAGTAAGCGGTTTGCCGAAAGCCTTTGCCGCTCCTGCTACCACTAAATTTGAACCAAGTGTTTATGTTCACATTAATGCCGATGATACCGTTGGCATAATTGTTCACCGCTCAGAGATGGGGCAAGGGATTCGCACTAGTATCCCTATGATAGTGGCAGACGAACTAGACGCAGACTGGCAAAAAATTAATGTTATTCAAGGCCTAGGTGATAAGAAATACGGTAGTCAAAATACCGATGGTTCACGCTCTATTCGTAACTTCTACCAGCCGTTAAGAGAAGCGGGTGCTACCGCTCGTACTATGCTTGAGCAAGCGGCAGCAAATCAGTGGCAAGTGCCCGTGGCTGAGTGTTATGCCAAGGCCAATCAAATTATTCACAAACCGACGGGTAAAACTGCCAGCTTCGGTTCCTTAGTGGCAGTTGCCGCTACTTTATCAGTGCCAGATCCAATCTCGCTGAAACTTAAAAGCAAAGCAGAGTTTAATCTTATTGGTAAATCCGATATCCCGCTTGTCGACGGTCATGATATCGCCACAGGTAACACCACATACGGTTATGACGTGCAATTGCCCGATATGGAATATGTGGTTATTGCACGGCCACCTGTGCTTGCCTCAAAACTGGTAAAATTTGATGCCAGTAAAGCAAAAAAAATCGCTGGTGTGATTGATGTAATCGCGCTGGAAAACTTGGAAGAACCACCACTGTTCAAACCACTAGGCGGTGTTGCCGTTGTTGCCAGCAATACTTGGGCGGCAATGCAAGGTCGCGAAGCGTTGGAAATTGAATGGGAAAACAGTAGCCACGCAAGTTACGAAAGCGAGGAGTATAAAAAATCCCTAGCAGCAAGTTGTGACGCGCCTAGTGCGGTTCTGCGTAAAGCAGGCGATGTTGATGCTGCGCTAGCCAGCGCAGATAAAGTTTTTGCAGCTGACTACTATGTGCCTGAGCTGATTCATGTGCCGATGGAGCCACCAGCGGCTGCTGCGCATTACCACGATGGCGTGTTTGATATTTGGGCTTGTACACAAACGCCACAATCGGCACAAGGTACAGTCGCGCAACTGTTACAAGTGCCGCCGGAAAACGTTAATATCAATGTAACCCTTTTAGGTGGTGGGTTTGGTCGAAAATCCAAGCCAGATTTCATTGTAGAAGCCGCTATTATGTCAAAACTGCGTGGTAAGCCAGTGAAAGTCTGTTGGACACGTGAAGACGAAATACAAAATGGCTATTATCATGCGGTCAGCTATCAAAAACTGAAAGCAGGTTGGGATAGCAAACACAAGGTAACTGCTTGGCAACATAATGTTGCTTTACCCACCATAAGTTCAACCTTTGCCAAAGGTGCTGATGTTATTGCCTTTGAAGCCGACTTAGGTTTAATTGATATGCCGTACGATATTGCAAATGTGCAATGTGCTGCGGGTAAAGCGACTGCCCATACGCGTATCGGCTGGTTGCGCTCAGTGACTAATATCAACCAAGCATTTGCTGTCTGCTCGTTCGCTGATGAACTTGCCCATGAGGCGAAAATAGACCCTAAAGATTACCTATTAAGCTTGTTAGGCAATGATCGCCATATTGATCTTGCTGCGCAAAACGCTAAATACGGTAACTATGGCTCTGATATAAAACAATACCCTATTGATACGGCGCGCTACAAAAATGTCGTTAATCGTGTTGCGAATATGGCCAATTGGGATAAGCCGCGAAAAGCTGGCTCGGCATTGGGCATCGCAGTTCACCGCAGTTTTGCCACCTATGTTGCTTGTGTAGCTGAGGTTAGCGAGCAAAATGGTAAAATCAAAGTCGATAAAATGTGGTTTAGCCTTGATTGTGGCACCGCAGTTAACCCAGAGCGTATTCGCTCACAAATGGAAGGCTCAGCAGTGTTTGGTATTTCGCTAGCTTTTTATGGTGAGCTGACTGCTAAAGGCGGTGTGATTAATCAAACCAACTTCCATGATTATCCGGTCGCGCGCATGGCAGATACACCGGTAACTGAGATCGATATTGTTGATAGCGATGCACCTCCGGGCGGTGTTGGCGAACCGGGTGTACCACCAGTTGTGCCAGCAATTACCAATGCGATATTTGCTTTAACGGGTAAACGTTATCGTGACTTGCCACTTGCTAAACAAGGTATTGTTTAAAAACTCGCGCGTAACTCAATATTCAGATTTAGCCTGAGCTAAATTTTAGCTAAGCCGAAAGGCCGTTAGTTCTTACTAACGGCTTTTTTTATGTCAATTAACCCTGCCATATAATCAACTTTTTTGTCTGATTAGTCGCGCACTAAACCTGAATTTTGTACACTTACCGCCAGAAAATTTATGCAAGCTTTGGGGTTGCCCAAAGGTTTAATGTTTTGAGTAAAGGGTAGGTTATGGCCTCATTGCAAGATCAGCTGTTAAAAGCGGGTTTAACAACTAAGCAGAAAGCGCGACAAGCTAATAGCGACAAGCGCAAAAAGAACAAACAAAAACGCAGTGGTGCGCAAGTTGAAGCCAGTATGCAAGAGCAAGTTAAACAAGACATTGCTAAGCAGAAAGAGCAAAAACTAGCGAAAGATGCTGCATTAAATGCCGAAAAACAAGAGCTGCTAGCCGCGAAAGAATTACATCAACGCATATTACAAATTTTAGCGCATCATCAAGTCAAAGATATAGCCGGAGAAGTGGAATATAACTACACCTTTGGTACTAAAGTGAAAAAGCTTTTGGTCAATGAATTAACGCAAAAAGCCTTAGTTAATGGCCGATTATCTATTTGTGGTCTAGATGATGTTACTTATGTGGTTACCAAAGAAACTGCCGATAAGCTTGCGACGCTTGATGAAAGCGTGGTGCTACTCAGCAACGACAAAGTTGAAGAATCCGTTGATGAAGATGACCCGTATGCAGCTTACCAGATCCCAGACGATCTGATGTGGTAAGAGCAGCAACAAGCGAAACATGTAAAACACATTACGCCAAGCAAGTACATAACGCTTAAAGACAAATTACTTTTCCAAATATTTAAGGTAAATCTATGAAATTATTACGCTGGTTAGTTGGCCGAATTGTTATTTTAGTTAACTTTCTGACTCAACCTAAATCACCTAAATTAACCGCGCAGCGTCAACAGGAAATTGCAGAGCTGACTAAACATTTAAGCTTATATCATCTGCCAACTTGTCCGTTTTGCGTGAAAGTGCGTCGTGCCATGAAGCGAGAAGGTATTGAGTTACCGTTAATGAATATTAAAGATAACAATTACGCGGTGCGCGAAGAACTTATTAACGGCGGTGGCAAGCCAACCGTTCCGTGTTTAAAAATTACGGATGCTGGTGAAAACAAGGTCGAATGGTTGTATGAGTCTGACGATATTATTGCGTACTTGCAAAAAACAGTTCAACAAGGTGCGCAACAGGCAGCAAAGGCGGCATAGGCTCTCCGTTGCCATTGTGCCATTGTGCCATTGTGCCTTGCTATTGAAATCATTAATAGCCTCCAACGCTAGCTGACAGCATAGAAATAATCTGAGTGAATTGAAAATTAATTCACTCATGTGCGGTCTACAATTGCTATAAGCACCTATTTCGTAGGTTGCGTTAAGTTAATCTTGCTGGCTTTAAGTTATATATGCTGACTTTAAGTCAGCATTGTTGTATCTGGAGGTTGTATGCTGATCAAATCTAAAAAATCTTATCAATTAACGGATAACGATGTTACCGATGAACAAGTCTATGTTAATCGTCGTCAACTGTTAAAATCTATGGGCTATATTGGCGCAGGCACATTGCTTAGCCAATCGATTGCCCGTTCAGCAAGTGCAGCGCCATTCGACTTTTGGGGTGGATCTGACCAAGCAAGCTTTACCCAGCAAGCGCTAAACTATCAAAAAGCTCCAGCAACAGACGAGTTGTTAACACCGGAAGCTAAAGTTACCAGCCACAACAATTTCTATGAATTTGGTTTAGACAAAAGTGATCCTGCCCGAAATTCTCAAGGGCTAAAAGTCAAACCATGGCAACTTACCGTTAGTGGTGAAGTCAGCAAACCGGTTACCTTAGATTACGATGACTTATTCAAGAAATTTCCGCTGGAAGAACGTATTTACCGCCTGCGTTGTGTTGAAGCTTGGTCTATGGTGGTGCCTTGGGTTGGTTTTTCGTTAGCGGACTTGATTAAGCAAGCCGCACCAACGTCGAAAGCTAAGTATGTTGCCTTTGAAACCTTATACGATCCTGAACAAATGCCGGGTCAGCGTAGCCGTCGTATTGGTGGTGGCATTGATTACCCCTATGTCGAAGGGCTGCGTTTAGACGAAGCAATGAATCCGCTTACCATGCTAAGTGTCGGTTTGTACGGGAAAACTTTACCACCGCAAAACGGTGCGCCAATTCGCCTTGTAGTGCCATGGAAATATGGCTTTAAAAGTATTAAGTCGATTGTTTCGATTAAGTTGGTTGAGAAAATGCCGCCAACGACATGGAATATTTTAGCGCCGAACGAATATGGTTTTTACGCCAATGTGAACCCAGATGTATCACACCCCCGTTGGAGCCAAGCAAGCGAGCGCCGTATTACCACTGGGGGCTTGTTTGCTCGTAACCGTATAGCGACATTACCGTTTAACGGTTATGGTGAAGAAGTGGCGCACTTATACAAAAATATGGATTTAGCGCGTTATTACTAACGCGCTTGCTCTTCTTAACCTAGTGATCCTCATTTAGCGAGCGTTTTAAATGATTGCTGTACTTAAAACCCTTGTTCACCTCGCCGCAGCCTTGCCGTTAGTTTGGCTTTATTACGGCGCTGTTAACGATACTATTGGCGCAGATCCGGTGGAGCGCGTGATTCACTTCACTGGTATTGGAGCGCTAAACATTTTGCTAATTTCGCTGATAATCACACCGTTGGCAAAACGCTTCAAAAAACCTGTACTGTTAAAATTTAGACGTCTATTGGGTTTGTGGGCATTTACTTATGCATTATTCCACCTACTTAATTTTCTGTTCTTTGAGTTGCAGTTTGATTGGCGTTTGTTTATCGATGAAGTGATTGACCGCCCATACATTACTGTTGGTATGTTTGCCTTTGCCATATTAGTGCCATTGGCGGTAACGTCATGGAGTAAAGTTAAACGCAAAATGGGTAAAAGCTGGCAGCAATTGCACAATTGGGTGTATATCGCCGCTGTTGCAATTTGGGTGCATTTTTACTGGTCAATAAAATCCGATATATACGAACCGGGATTATACGCTGTCGGACTAATTTGGCTGCTCTCGCTGCGTAAAGATCGCATTAGCCGCTGGTTATTTAAGCGCAAATAACCTTTGGCATGTTTTGGGTTTTAAAGCCAGCTTAGCGCGCACTTTACGCCTCTTTGCCTGAGAAAAGTGCAACTAATCGCAAAATTTACCAAAACTCATCGCACATGGCTTGTTGTTAACATTTTTTCAATATAATGTTGTTGGTTGATCCATTGTCAAAATAATATGCTCTGCGCCGCTGTAAAGTAGCGCGAAAAAAGAGCAAAACTCAGGAATAACCATGAAAAAATTGATGCCATCATTGGTGATGGTAGCGGTTTCTGTTGCGCTAACTGGCTGTATGCAGTCTGAGCAACAGGACGCGAAAGTCACCATCAATAAAAATCCGTACCCAAGTACTTATCAAACCTTACCTCAGCAAACGACTCTGATTAAAAATGCTACTGTGCTAATTGGTAACGGTGAGCGCCTTGATAATGCTGATGTGTTGTTTGTTGACGGTAAAGTCAGTCAAGTAGGGCAAAACCTAGCGGCTGATGGTGCAACAGTAATTGATGGCCAAGGAAAGTGGGTTACACCGGGCGTGATTGACGTGCATTCTCACTATGGTGTTTATCCTAGTCCTTCAGTTGAATCACATGCTGATGGTAATGAAATGACTGCGCCAAATACCTCAGAAGTATGGGCTGAGCACAGTGTTTGGCCACAAGATCCGGGCTTTAATGCAGCACGCGCAGGCGGTGTAACTACACTACAAATTTTACCGGGCTCAGCTAACTTATTCGGCGGTCGCGGTGTTACCTTGAAGAATGTGCCAAGTCACACGATGCAAGGTATGAAATTCCCTAATGCACCCTATGGTTTAAAAATGGCCTGTGGTGAAAATCCAAAACGTGTTTATGGCGGTCGTAAAGAAGCACCAGGTACGCGTATGGGTAATATGGCTGGTTACCGTATGGCGTGGGCAGAAGCGGCAGAGTACAAACGTGCTTGGGAAAAATATGACGCTGACTATGCAGCTGGTAAAAACCCAGCAGCGCCAGTTCGTGATATTGAGCTAGACACGCTTAAAGGTGTGCTTGATGGCGAGATTTTAATTCACAACCATTGTTACAAAGCTGAAGAAATGGCCATGATGGTCGACTTAGGTAAAGAATTTAACTATCACTCAGGTACTTTCCATCACGCCGTTGAAGCGTACAAAATCGCTGATATGTTAGGTGAGAATGGTAACTGTGCAGCGATGTGGCCAGATTGGTGGGGCTTTAAAATGGAAGCCTACGACATGGTGGAAGAGAACGTTGCTATTGTCGATGCAATGAAAAATTCGTGTGCAGTAGTTCACTCAGACTCAGGCACAACTATTCAGCGCCTTAACCAAGAAGCGGCAAAAGTTATGTACCGTGCCAATGAAAATGGCTTTGCATTAACCGAAGCTGATGCGATTCGTTGGATCACCAGTAATGCTGCGAAATCATTGGGTATTGCCGATAAAACGGGCAGTCTTGAGCAAGGCAAAAACGCTGATGTTGTCATTTGGAATACCAACCCGTTTAGCGTGTATGCATTAGCAGAGCAAGTATTTGTTGATGGCGCTAAAGTCTACGATCGCTTTGATGAAAACTATCAAGCGCAAAGTGACTTTATGTTGGGTCAGGAATAACAGGAGGCAAAGACTATGACATTACGAAATAAACGTTTTAAATCATCATTAATTGCCTTAGCACTAGCCGCGGCATCTTCAGCACATGCTGCTAGCGTGGCGATTACTAACGCAAAAGTGCACACGGTAACCGATGCTGGTGTGCTTGAAAATGCGACTGTTGTTATTGATAACGGCGTGATCACCGCGATTAATCCTGAGTCTGTTGCTGCTGATCAAGTTTTTGATGCCAATGGTAAGGTACTGACGCCGGGCTTTATTAGTTCAATGAACCAAATTGGCTTAGTGGAAGTTAGCGCGGTTGCGCACAGTCGAGATGCTGATGCGAAGAAAGCGGATATTACTTTCGATCCAAGTGTTGCTTTTAACCCTAAATCGAGCTTGATCTCTTTTACCCGTAAAGCAGGTATTACTGCCAATGTCACGGCGCCAAACGGTGGTGACAGCATGTTTAAAGGCCAAACCTTTGCTGCCAAACTAAACGGCGAGTTCGACAGTGTCTTTAGTGCAAAAAATGGCGTACTAGTGGCACTTGGTAGCGAATCTAAAGGGTCACGCGCAACTAATTTACTAGCGTTAACGCATAAACTTGAAGATGCAAAAAAAGCGCTAGATAAAGCGGCGAAAATGGCTGCCAAAAATGGTAAAGATAGCAAAGACAAGAAAGAGCCCAAGCGCAGTGAGCAGGAAATCAATGCGCTGTTAAAAGGTGAAAAGCCGCTACTTGTTTATGTTGATCGCGCCACCGACATTTTAGCTGTGCTTGAGCTTAAGCAACGCTTCAACCTTGATTTGGTCTTGCTTGGTGCGGCTGATGCGCCATTAGTGGCGCAGCAAATTGCTGACGCTAAAGTGCCAGTCGTGATGGGGGCACTACGCAACCTACCGGGTAGCTTTGACTCGTTGCACGTTAATTTAGCAAACGCGGGCAAATTAGATAAAGCGGGTGTTAACGTGGTATTGACTGTCGATGGTGATTCGCACAATGCTCACCAGTTGCGCTTTGATGCAGGTAATGCCGTTGCTAATGGTATGGACTACCAAGAAGCTTTAGCCGCGGTTACTGCTAACGTTGCGGATGCATTTAACCTAGATACTGGCCGCATTGCGGTTGGCAAACCTGCAGATATCGTGCTGTGGAGTGCTGACCCATTTGAGCTAAGCACAACGGTTGAGCAAATGTGGATTGACGGTGAGCAGCAGCTGCTTGAAAGCCGTCAAGATAAATTGCGTGACCGCTATACAACATCTAGCGAAATGCCACGTGCCTATACCAAGTAAAAATACCAAGTAAATAGGTACGCTAAAATTTGCATTATGTCTAAAAACCTCATTAACTTGTTAATGAGGTTTTTTGTTTTTACGATTTAGTTTCTTAGCAAAGATTTAGTTTCTTAGCGAAAATTTAGTTATTTGGTGAAAATCTTTAATCAGCTAGGCACTCAATGAAAATAATGAGAAGTAATGTTTAAAGCACATTGTGATTATGAAATATCTATATCTGACAGCATTATGTACACCACGATGCGCGGGGTATGGAATGTTGAAGGTGTACAGCAGTATTTTGAAGACATAAAGCTTAAGGCTGAGTTTGTGCGTCACCAACCTTGGGTAAGGATTGCAGATACGCTAGAGTTTGAAGGGGGCGCGATGGAGCTAATGGATGCGCTAAAAGAGATTCAAGCGTGGAGCCTTAGCAATAATTGCCGTTATCTATTCTTAGTTGCACCAAAGCCGATGAACAAAACGATTCTGGATATGCATCAAGCAACCTATGAGAATATGAAGTACGTATATTCAATGGAAGAAGCTGTCAGTCAGGCAAAGGCAATATTAAAGGAAAAGTAAAACTTTATTATTTTAAGTTGATTAGGTATCTAGAGGCCTGCTGCCTTCTGGCACAATTACTGGCAAGTCCATACAACCGTAATCAGCACCAAATTGACTCAACACACAAGTAAGTTGACCTCGATGGTGGGTTTGATGGTTAAATAAATGCTGAACCACATCGCTAGCGACCTTGGTCACATTGTCACCTTCTGTGGTGGTGTAGTGTATTACCATACCGCATTCTTGTTCGCTAAGCTGTTGGCAAAATTCAATTAATAGCTTATCAAGCTTAGCTCTAACACTACTTAGCTCTTCGATATGCTTAAAATAAGTATCTTGCGGTGATACTGGTGTCGGAAAATTCGCCAGTGAAGCGCTCGATAAGCTCGCTAAATTGTTGCCTACCAGTCGGCCAAGCAAGATGAGATCACCAAATAGTAGATGATTCCAGTAGTCGGTGATGGTTGCGAAGAATGAACCAGTTGGCTTGTCTAGTAGCGCTTTGGGCAAAGCTTGACATACAGCCAGTAGTTGCTGGTTAATACGTTGATTATAGAGTGCCATCATTTGAAAATTTTGAACAATACTCAACTGCTTTCCTTGTTTGTCATTTGATTGCAATTTATTGGCTTATTACTAGAAATAGCTGTTATGCAAAAATTTAATGTTAGGTTGCGATATTCGGTTTCAACTGCAACACGAGATTTCAACCCGAAACATTTAGTACATAGGCCTTGTATGCAATAAAAACCAGTATTGCGATTGCAAGCAAAAAGTACATTACGATAGTACCGATGTATCTATTGTTAATAAGGGGCTTAGATAAAATCGTTTTTAATTCAGGTGCCAGCGTTGTCGTTTCTGCTACTGTCATTATGAGCACTTTTTCTAACGCGTATATCCGCTTGGTTAGAGGCAGTAAAACAGAGGCATTCATGATGATAAATAATAAAAAGCCAATAGTTAAAATAACAGCAGATTCTATTGGAAATTCGCTGGGTTTATTGAGTGACAATAGCCAACCACTGATCGCAATAATGGCGATTGAATAGAAATTCCAGTAACTGTTTAATCGAGTTTCTAATTTCTCAATTACATCAATAATTTCTACAGTATTCACTGAGTCACTCGCCTAATTAATCGTGTCGTGGGGTTATTGCCCATCTTATTGGCAACGCTGCATGTATTATTAGCTTTAAGGTTAGCAAGTATTACAGGCTTTGACGCAGACTGCCTGTATTAATAATTAAAAAATGACTTGGTTGGTTTATAAGTGGGAGGTATAGCGTAATGGGCCATTAGCTTAGTTATTCAATTAGCCCCGTCACCGAAATTAACTAGCTTAGCGAGCGAATCCATACCAAAGGTAAGCATTTTCAAACATGAGTTTGGATGCTAGTGAAGCATCAACAATTGATGTTCGATAATTCTGCCATAACGCTTGGTAAGAGGTCGAAAATAGTGTTAATGGGAAATTGCTGGCGAGCATTACTCGGTGCTCACCAAAACAACCGACTGTGTAATCAACAACTTGTTGTTGCCAGTATGAGTCATAGTGACGTTTAGTCATCTCCCAACCAGAGCACTTAATCGCAACTGTGTTATAGCCTGCAAGCACTTGTATGCTTTGTTGCCAGTTGTGATCGTCTGCTAGGTTTGTGCTTGGCCAGCCAGCATGATTAATAATAACTCTTAGCTCGGGAAGGTTATCGAGAATATCGACTAGCAAGTTTACAGCAGGTAAATCCGCTAAAGACAGTTGTAGCTCAAAGTGAAAGTCGTGTGTGGCAATCGACCTAAACTTTTCAAGAATGTCTGCTTGCGATAGCACAGAGGCAGCATCATCATCGAGTATATGGCGCACGCCAACGACAGAGGAAAAGCCTGATAGTTTAACTAGCGATTGTTTGAAGGTTGTAATATCAGCGCTCAAATCAATAGTGGCAACAGTTTTAAACGCCAATTGACAAGACGGCTTGATAGTTTCTTCTAGCCAAGCAATTTCTCGCCATGGTGCTTGATTATCAAACCCTGCTTCAATATGAACAAAGCCTGCTAACGATAGCGGGGCATCTAGCAGTAAGTCGTGACAACTAAAATCGCGAGCTATTGTCGCCTTATCTGGCCAATATGGCGGGTTTTCACTTTTAAGCCAGTGATAATCACCTTTTGCAAGGTCAAATAGGTGTAGGTGAGGGTCAATGAGCCGCATAGTGCTAATTCGAATGCTTTGCTTTAATTGCTGCCATTGCTATCTAAACTTATTGAGCGGTGTAACCGCCATCAATGACCTGCAAGCTGCCAGTAATAAATTTAGCCTTATCTGACGCGAGAAATAAGGTTAGCTCGGCGACTTCTTCTGGTTGACCCAGCCTACCAAGTGGTTGCAATGCTGCTTCTTCTTGATGGACTTGCTCAATGTCTGCTCCTGAGCTTTCAACATAACGATTAATCGCATTGTGATAAAGCGGAGTTTCAATTGTACCTGGGCATACCGCGTTAGCGCGTATGTTATGTGCGGCATAATCAAGTGCGGTGGTACGCGCCATTGAAGCAAGGGCTGACTTAGACAAGTTGTATGCGAATGAATTTCGCTTGCCAATTAAGGCTTGATCACTGGCTATGTAGATAATTGAACCGTTTTGTTGCGCTCGCATAAAAGGCAAGCAAGCTTGTGTTGCCGCATAGGCACCTTTTACATTGATGTTAAACACGCGCTCAAAGTCAGCTTCACTGGTGTCTTCTATATTCGCAGAAAAGTGAACGCCTGCGTTTGAAACTAAAACATCAATACTGTGTTCGTTACCGATTTTTTCAACCACATTTTTGACCGCAGAAACATCGGTCATATCACAGCGAATAAAATGACCATACTCACTAGGTTGAATGTCTAGGTTAAAGACTTGATAGCCATCATTAATAAAAGATTTAACGATGCTTAGGCCAATGCCTGAGCTACCACCAGTAATTACACAAGTTTTTGTCACAATAAGGTGTCTCAATAGGTTGCTAAAAGCTTAATTATTTTCGGATTAGCTATTTGTCTGCTTAGTTGTATTCATAGCAAGTTTAGCTGGTTTTACGCTGGCTATACTTACGCTCTGTTAAGACTCTACTCGGGCTTAGCTGTCAGGTAACCCACTATCATTGCACCAAGTTGTTTGCAGTGTTCTGCCATCACAAGTGGCGAAGCAATTGCTGGTGTTAAGTCTTGGTAGAGAATTTTCTCAATCAGGCCGTTTATCATCATAAAGGTTGCCATATCACAAGCCATGCTAGGCTGCGGGTGATTAATTTCTGTCGAATGTTGAATTAACATTGCAGAAATCTCTCGATATTCTTGTGAACGCTCACTTAGTTGGCTAGTCGGTAAAATTTCGGGGTACAAACGCGAGTTTAAGTGCAAGGTTCTAAGTACACCGGCATTGCTGCTTAAGAACTCACAACAATTGTCGATGATATATTGCACTTGCTGGGCAAGTGATTCTTGCTTAACGGTAGTTAACGACAACACCCATGCCCGCTGTTGGGTACCGAAATCTTGGTATAAATAGGGTAATAGCGCTTCTTTATTTTTAAAACGGCGATAAAAGGTGCCAACAGAAACGCCTGCTTGTTCGGTGATTTGAGCAATACTGATATGTTCAAAGAAGTCTTCTTTCAAACAATTATTGAGTGCATTAAGTAACTTTTCCTGAGTTTGCTGACTACGTACCTGTTTGGCTTCAATAATTGAATCTTGCTGCATACTTTTCACTTCATCCGTTGGTTTTACTGAACTGGCAATTGCTGAATGGCTTGTTCTCATCAGCAAATTTACCTTGCAGTGTAAGGTAACAATTAGGCTAAGTCGAGCAAGGGAATCGCTAGCAAAGCCAATTAATTTATCCCTCAGTAAATTTATTAGTGTAAAAGCTTCAAACCTTTGTTCGATTTTGTGCGTAATAAGGCAAAAATACTGTCCTTCACATACAGACGAGCGCATAATACCGCCCATTGATATGCAGAGAGTACGCTGGGCGTATAAAGAGGCTAAAATTATGAAAGTATGTGGTGTAGAGCTTAAAGGTAATGATGCAATTGTATGTGTAATGGCGTTGGAAAACGGCTTGTATGATTTACCGCAACTAAGGGTTGCTAAAGTTTCGATTGACGATGCCGGCGATGCTGAGCAAGTACAAAAGTTTCAGTTCGCATTTAAAAAGTTGATGGAAGACTACCAAATTGAGCAGGTGGTAATTAAGGGCAGAGCGCTAAAAGGTAAGTTTGCTGGTGGCCCTGTTGGTTTTAAGCTTGAAGCAGCAATTCAACTTATTGACAGCGTAAAAGTAGATATCGTCTCAGGTAGTTTTGTGAAGAACACGCTAGCAAAAAGCCAAGTAGGTATCGACTTTCGCGATACAGGTTTGAAAAAGTTTCAGCAAACAGCGTTTGAAACCGTGTTTGCGTTTCTAGAAGCACGATAGGATTATTAATAGCTTTAATGTCCAACAAGAAAAGCATAGCTATTAACAGCCACAATAGCCTTGTATAAACCAAGGTTATATTGAGCATAGATAGCTAGATTGTACTTTTAAAATGGCTGTCAACCTTGTTAAAATGTATGGGTATAACTAGTCCGACCAGTTGGTGGTAGGATCAATTTTGAGGAAACAACAATGCCAGAATATAAAGCTCCACTGCGTGACATGCAGTTCGTGATGCAAGAATTGTTAGACTGTGAAACTCACTACCAAAACCTAGGCTATGAAGATGCAACACCTGACATGGTAAACGCAATTATGGCCGAAGCGGGTAAGTTCACTGAAGAAGTGATTGCGCCAATTAACCAATCCGGTGACGAGCAAGGCTGTAAGTGGGAAGACGGTGTTGTCACTACACCTGATGGCTTTAAAGAAGCATACCAACAATACGTAGAAGGCGGCTGGCCAACATTATCTCAACCTGTTGAACACGGTGGTCAGGGTTTACCGCACTCAATTAATACTGCAATTGGTGAGTTCTTATCAGCTGCAAACCACAGTTTCGCAATGTACCCAGGCCTAAGCCATGGTGCACTAGCAACGTTAGAAGCGCATGGTACAGAAGAGCAAAAAAACATGTTCATGCCTAAGCTAGTTGAAGGTACTTGGACTGGTACTATGTGTTTAACAGAACCACACTGTGGTACTGACTTAGGTATGTTACGTACCAAAGCTGAGTTAAATGACGACGGTTCGTACTCACTAACGGGTACTAAAATCTTCATCTCTGCAGGTGAGCACGATTTATCAGACAACATTGTTCACATCGTAATTGCTCGCATTCCTGGTTCACCAGCAGGTACTAAAGGTATTTCTTTATTTGTTGTGCCTAAGTTCAATGTGACTGCTGACGGTGAAAAAGCTGAGCGTAATGGCGTTAACTGTGGCTCAATTGAGCACAAAATGGGGATTCACGCGAATGCGACTTGTGTTATCAATTTCGATGGCGCGAAAGGTTACCTAATTGGTGAAGTTAATCGTGGCCTAAACTGCATGTTTACCTTTATGAATGCGGCACGTTTAGGTGTTGCCAATGAAGGTGTTGCAGCGGCTGATGCATCTTTCCAAGGTTCACTAGCTTACGCACAAGACCGTCTACAAATGCGTTCATTAACAGGCCCTAAGAATCCTAACGGCGCAGCTGACCCAATTATCGTGCACCCAGACGTGCGTCGTATGCTACTTACGCAAAAGTCGATTGCTGAAGGTGGCCGTGCATTAAACGGTTACTTAGCGCAGCTAGTTGATATTGTTGAAGTAGAAAAAGATGCAGCGAAACGTGCTGAAGCTGAAAGCAAGTTAGCGCTATTAACGCCAATTGCTAAAGCTTTCCTTACTGAACTAGGCCTTGAGTGTACTAGTCACGGTGTACAGGTGTTCGGTGGCCATGGCTTCATTAAAGAATGGGGCATGGAGCAGTTGATGCGTGATACTAAGATCAGCTGTTTATACGAAGGTACTACAGGTATTCAAGCACTTGATTTACTTGCTCGTAAAATCCTTGGTTCGAAAGGTGAGCTAATTAAGCCGTTCGCAGCAGAAGTTACACAGTTCTGTACTGAAAATGTAACTGATGAGCAAATGAGCGAATTCATTAAGCCGATGATTACCATTGCGCCTAACTGGCAGAAAATGACGCAAGAAGTTGGCATGAAAGCGATGCAAAATCCAGATGAAATTGGCGCAGCATCGGTTGACTACCTAATGTACTCAGGTTACTTAACACTTGCTTATTTCTGGGCGAAAATGGCGAAGGTTGCTTTCACTCAGTTAGCTGAAGGCACAGAAGATAAAGCTTTCTACGAAGCGAAAATCAAAACAGCTCGCTTCTACTTTGCGCGTATCTTACCTCGTGCACACGGTCATGCAGCATGTATCGAAAACGGTGCAGACAGCATGATGGCACATGACCTAGAAGAGTTCGTATTTTAATTAAAATACTCGATTCTTAGTGATTTAAAAGGCCAGCATTTTGCTGGCCTTTTTTGTGAGAGAGGCTCAATGCTTGGCAGGCGGTCATTGATCTCTCCATCACATATTCATATGGCAAGCACTTCATTTCCAATCTCAGCACAATACATCTAACTAAATTACGACAACTAACTATATTACGAAAAAATTAGTAGACCTTTTATTAACCAAGTATTAATGTAAATAATGTCTTCGTGCACAAAGGAATTGGTAGTTAAGGAGTGACAATGCGTAGTTTAGCGGTTTTGATATTCGTATTTATGGTTGTTGGCTGCAGTAATCACTATGGCGGGCAGGCGAATCAAGTAAATCAGAAAAACGCAGCGCAAGCACTACCGATCGCTTATCATCTATTTAACCCTCAAACCGTTGATATCACCTCAGAAAAAGCGCTTTTCAGTCTCAGTGCTGCCCAACAACAGCAGTTTCTTGATTATTACAACAAGGCACTAGCACATGGAGACGACAAGCATAAAATTATCAGTGATTACTTGCTCAGTAAATTGTCAAACTTTACTTATTACGGGGAAACGCATACCGCCTCTCAAGCAATGGCTAGCTTGGAGGGCAATTGTATGAGCTTAGCTATTCTGACCACTGCTTTGGCACGTTTAGTGGGTGTTGATTTAGCTTTTAGGGAAGTGCTTACCCTACCGGTGTTTGAAAAGCAGAATAACTTGGTGTTGTCATCAATTCATGTGCAAACTAAGTTATTTGCAGCGCCCAGCGAAGGGAGCCTGAGTTCTATTTTCGCCAATGCAGGCGTTGTGATTGATTACTTTCCTGACTCAAGCAATATAAAGAGTCGTTACCTTAAGTACCATCAGTTTGTTGCTATGTACTACAAAAATATTGCAACTGATGCATTAGTCGCAGGTGATCTGGAAACAGCCTTTGCTAATGCGATTACAGCCTATCAGTATGACCCTGCTAGCGTTGAAGTAATGAACTTGTTAGCCGTGGTGCATCGTCGAAAAGGGGATGAATACACGGCAGAGCAAATATACAAATATGCCATGAAACGCGCACCCAATAATCTTTCGCTGTTGAGTAACTATGCAACCTTATTGTCTATGCAACAGCGCACTAAAGAGGCTAATAGGTTGCAAGAAAAAATGGCGAAACTTGAAGATCCAAACCCCTACAGTTGGCTCGATCAGGCTTATTTAGCCCAGCAGCAAGGTAACCATCAGCAAGCCATTGCATTTTTTAATCGTACCATTGAGTTAGCGCCATATGTTAATCAAGCTTATGTTGGCTTATATCAGGTTCATATGGCTAAAGGTCATGAAGCAAGAGCTAAAAACGCAATTGCTAAAGCACTTGACTGGACCTATAAACAGTCGGAGCGACGTCAACTGAAATATAAGCTGTACGGGCGAAATAAGGCGTCAGGTATCAACCAATAGCGAGATTGGTTGATACTATTGAATGGAGGGATTTACTAAGCTGTTAAATTAAGCCGATAATTCAAACCACTTGATTACTTTTCGGCGATAACCTGTGTGGCTTTTAGAAGGCGAGGGTCTTTAATATCTGAGCTGGTGTATTTAAAAATGGCTTCACCATTGCGCTTGATAAAGAAGGTTGTTGGCGTGCCTGAAACACCGAACTTTCTGACAGCTTCTTCGCCATTAACGGCTGTTTTAAAGGTATAACCGCGCTCTGCTAATACATCTTGAGGTTTAGCATCTTCATCTTCGTTGAAACTAATACCTACTAATACCACTTCTGGGTGTTTTTCGACTAATTCTACTAATTTTGGTTGCAGGCGCTTACAGTATGGACACCAAGTCGCCCAAAAATGCAAAATTACAGGCTTACCTTCAAACATTTTCCAGTTGATTGGCTCACCATTTTGCATGGTGAGTTGCCAGTCAGGCACTATGTTTGACGGTGTATTTGATGAAGCTTTTTGTTCTGCAAAAGCGTTGCTAATGGTGAGTAAGAAAAGGCTGGCTGCTAAGCAGATTGATTGGAGTTTCATAGCTTTCCTGAAATTAAATGAGTGAAGTAATAATGTCACTAGACCATGCAAGTGACATTATTCATTCAATTCCAGAAAATAAATTTACTGGTATTGTGCAAGTATGGAGTCGGCAACCTTAGCAGCAATCATAATGGTTGGCGCATTGGTATTACCGCTGATAAGCGTAGGCATGATGGAAGCATCAATAACGCGAAGCGACTTTAAGCCGTGTACTTTTAAGTCTTTATCTACCACAGCCATTTCATCACTACCCATTTTACATGTTCCCACTGGATGATAAATGGTATTAGCTCGCTCTCTAAGAAAGGCTAGAATATCTTCGTTTGTGCTGGCAGATACACCCGGGTAGATTTCATTTCCGAGCTCTCCTGCAAGTGGATGTTGAGCGAAAATTTCTCTAACCCTGCGCACTCCCTCAACCATAAGTGCCTGATCATCTTTGTCAGAAAGCATGTTAAGTTCAATTTTTGGGTGTAAATGCGGGGCATTGCCAAATAAAGTAACTTGTCCTCTGCTTTTGGGTCTTAGCAAGCAAACATGCATTGCCACCCCATAGCGGCAAAGCATTGTTAAGTTACGACCATGGTCGTCCATGGCGAAAGGCATAAAGTGTAGCTGAATATCAGGTCGCTCTAGTGTGCTGTCTGTTTTGATAAAGCCGCCTGCTTCAGCCGCTGCACTAGTGAGTACACCTTCACGCTTGGTAAAGTACTTTAGAACGCTTGGAGCGAGCTTTGCCATGGCAACAGGGCGAAAGGCAATGCCATCGGTTTCTTGGTACTCATTGAGTACGATAATGTCTACATGATCTTGTAAGTTTTGCCCGACCCCTGCTAGCTCATGTACTGCAGGAATATTGTGTTTTTCTAGTTCAGCTTTTGGGCCAACGCCGGAGAGCATAAGGAGCTGAGGAGAATTAAATGCGCCTGCACTGAGTATAACTTCCTTGTGAGCAACAATTTCTTTCCATTTTTGTTTATGTTTTATTCTGACACCCACTGCGATCTTTTCTTCAAATAGCACTTTTTCAACCATCGCTTCGGTTAAAACGGTGAGGTTGGGGCGATCTAGGTTTGGGGTCAAAAATGCTTTGGCGGCACTGCAGCGTTCACCGTCTTTTTGGGTTACTTGGTAGTAGCCAACACCTTCTTGCGAGGCGCCATTAAAATCATTATTAACAGGGTAACCAGCATTGGCTGCGGAGCTGATAAACTTATCAAATACGGGAAGTTTACAGCGTGATTCAGCGACGTTAAGCGGTCCATCTATCCCGTGGTAATCATCAGCGCCACGTTCTTGGTGCTGAGTGGCTTTGAAATAGGGAAGCACGTCGTCATACCCCCAGCCGTCATTGCCCATATCACGCCATGCATCATAGTCTTCTTTTTGACCTCGAACATAAAGCATAGCGTTAACTGAGCTACTACCACCGAGTGTTTTACCTCTAGGGTTAAATATTTGACGTTGGTTTTGAGTTGCTTCTGGGGCAGTATCGTATAGCCAGTTGTATTTGCTACTGCGCATCAGCTCAATCGTTCCCAAAGGAACATGAATGAATGGTGAGCTGTCTTTGGGACCAGCCTCAATTAGGCATACTTGAAATTGTCCATCTGCAGATAACTTATCGGCCAGCACGCAGCCAGCAGAACCTCCCCCAACAATGATAAAATCAAAACTATCCATTGTTCACCTGTTGTATTTTCGTTGTAATTTAAGATTCGTAATTTCATTTATTTTTATTATTGTGCTTTTTATATACAGAATTAATAGTGACAATGCGAGTACTATTCTGCGTTTGTTTGATTGAAAGTGAAAATAACGACTAGAGAACTTAAGAGAAAAGTTAAATTAGATATAAAAAAGCCGAAGCTAAGCTTCGGCTTGGTTTACTTTTACTGACTTGTCCTAAATAAGGTTACTTCAGTCCTAGTACTTGTTTGCCTTGCTCAAAAACAATATCTACAGGAATATTGGCAGCTTCAAGTTTCGCTAAGCTTTTCGCTAGGTCTTCTTTGATCATGCCTTTTTCTTTGACCAATTGATCAACGCCTGCGTAATCACCGTTACCTTGCAGCGTCAAAATTAGCTCAGATAAAGAATCAACAGCTTGCGTCATTTTCTCCATATTTACGCTGTATAAACCTTGCTCGTCACGGCTAAAGGCACCTTGTTCTTGGAAGTAATTGAAGCGCACCATGTTTGCTTTACCGTGCGCAGAGCTTGCGCCAAAACGCACAGAGCGGAAGATACCCGCCATAAAAGTAACGTAGTAATCCTCTAACGTGCCTTCGGTAATTGCGCCTTTAGCAAGCAACTGTTTGACCATGTAAAGGCCAAGCACGTCAGCTTTGCCCTCTTCAAGCGCAGAAGCATGCTCTTTTAGTGCTTGGCGAACAGTGCCTTGCTCGTTGATGGTGTTTTTAATGCCTAAGCCGTGTGCGACTTCATGGAACATGGTGTTAGCGAAGAAGCCATTGAAAGTTACGTGCTTACGTTGCTCTGGCACAATAAGCTGCTCGGCAATCGGTAGCATAATGGCATCAAATTTAGCACGCATAGCATTTTTTAGCTGAAGGCGACGTGTACCTTTGGCTAACTGTACTTCTTCGTCATTTGGTAGGTTGATGGCAATTGTTTTGCCACCCGCATTTGAATGCCCTGCATAATAAATTACATCATAAGCATTTAAGTCAGCATCAGAGCCAGGTGTTTCCTGCTTGTATTTCTTAGCGACGGGCAAGTCGCGCTGTAGTTCTGGTAAAAACGCTGCGTATTTCGCTAAACGCTCACTCCAAGATAAATCTTTGACTAACACATAAGATTCAAATGCTGCGCGATAGCCAAATAACTGATCTTCATAAGTTTCAATTGGACCAATCACCACGTCAATTGGATTAGTTTTCATGTCCATCCAGGCAAAGTCTGACGCTTGGTAATCGTCGGCACGCAGGGCGTTGGCGCGCATTTTAAGGTAATTAGCGAATTCTTGGTTATCGGCAAAGCCTGCTGCTTTTTCTAGAATAGCGGCTGCGCGGTTGATTTCATCTGTGTAAATCTCTGAGTAGGCAGTTGATGTAAGTTTGCCATTAGCATCGCGTTCAACTATAGAATATAAGCCTTGCTTGTCCGCAAAGTCTGCTTGCTCAAACTCGGCTTTTGTCATGTCTGCTGGGTAAAACTGTGCGCCATGCGATTTTGCATCAAAACCAGTTAAGAACGCTTTGTCGCCATCTAATCGATCCCAAGGGCCATAGTTAATTTCAGCAAAAGCTTTTACTTTCGGGTCACTTAATTTTGCCAGAAACGCTGTTTTGTCTTGGCCAAATGCTTGTTTCCAGAATAGATCGTCCATAATTTTGGAAGCGTCAATTAGCAGCGATAACATTTGCTTTTGATTGTCAGATAAGTGGCTTAAATCAGCACTTAGCGTAACTGTTTTATAGATGTCTAAACGGTTTTCATAGTTTTCAACTAATGTTGGTGCTTGCTCTGTTTTTGTTGTGTTTTCACCACAGGCTGAAAGCACTGATGTGGCCATTAAAACAACGGCAGCGAGTTTGCTAAGCTTAGCTTTGCTTGATTTGTTATTGGTTGTTGAATGTAGATTCATACGGGAAATTCTCATTATCATTGACGGCAAAAAGAGTAGGAAAAAACATTGCAGGGTGCAACTATTCTGAATGAGGCTTTACTAATTATGCAGCTATCAATAGCTCTTGATGCGCGCGGGTATCGGTATGTAGGTTTAGAAAAAATACAGTTATAAAAAAACCGGCGTAGTTGCCGGTTTTTAACATCGCTTTATCTTTAAAAGATACTTAAGCGTCTACAAAAACAAATTAAAGTGCTTTGATAGCAGCGTTTAAACGGCTCTTGCTACGAGCAGCTTTGTTTTTGTGAATAAGACCTTTAGTTGCGTAACGATCTAAGATCGGTTGCGCAGCTGCTAATTCTTTTGTTGCCAATTCTTTGTCACCGGCTTCAATTGCAGCGATTACTTTTTTAACTAAAGTACGCATCATTGAACGACGGCTTGCATTGTGTTGACGGCGCTTTTCAGATTGTACCGCACGTTTCTTAGCTTGCTTTGAGTTAGCCAAGGTGAACTCCTAAATGTGATAAAATATAGCCTAAATTTAAGGCGGCAAAATATGCCTTTTTTCTGAGGAATTGTCAATTAATTTAGCGATAAATATTACCAGATTTATTAATTACCACTAAATTAGTAACTCCCATTAAACAACCTGGCATTTATTTATTGGTTTAATAATAGCGATTTGCGTCAGTAAGCTGTGTTATTTACGCGATTTTTAGCGCTGCTACACATAACGAACCAGAAATTATTAAATTGCAGTGCTAGCGGTAAACAGAGCATTCTCTGCTTGTTTAACGCTTTGAGTTACCGTCATAATATTTCTTTTGTCTATTTTCCCTATTGAGCAAACAGAGTGAGTAAAAAGTTAATTAAGTCAGGCATTATTGTCAGCGCCATGACCATGATCTCCCGTGTATTAGGATTAGTGCGTGACGTGGTTATCGCTAACTTCATGGGAACAGGCGCAGGTGCTGACGTATTTTTCTTTGCCAATAAAATTCCCAACTTTTTACGACGCTTATTTGCTGAGGGAGCATTCGCGCAGGCTTTTGTACCAGTGCTCAGCGAGTACCAAGCGCAAGATGAAAAAAATGGCACAGATGAAACCAGAAAGCTGATTGCACAGGTGTCTGGTACGTTAGGGGTAGTGATTTCTCTCGTGACTCTGTTCGGTATGATAGCTTCACCAGTTATTGTTGCGCTATTTGGTTTTGGCTGGTTTCTTGATTGGTGGCATGGGGGCGAGCAGGGTGCTAAATTTGAGCTGGCTTCTACGTTACTCAAAATTACTTTTCCGTATTTGTGGTTTATTAGCCTAACCGCACTTGCTGGCGCAATACTCAATACCTTAGGCAAATTTGCCGCCGCCGCTTTCACACCGGTATTACTCAATGTTTGTATTATTGCCAGCGCTATTTTCTTAACCCCATACTTTGATTTGCCTGCTTATGCCTTAGCGTGTGGGGTATTTTTTGGTGGTTTAGTACAATTTTTGTTTCAACTACCGTTTTTATATCGCGCAGGTGTTTTGGTAAAACCCAAGTGGGCGTGGCATGCACCTGGAGTGGCAAAAATTCGCAAGCTAATTGTGCCTGCGTTGTTTGGTGTTTCCGTTACCCAAATTAATCTGCTGTTAGATACTTTAATTGCCAGTTTCTTAGTCACAGGCTCAATTAGCTGGTTGTACTATGCCGATCGTTTACTGGAATTTCCCCTTGGTTTATTTGGTATCGGTATTGCCACGGTAATTTTACCCAGCCTTTCTGGGCTTCACGCTAGAGAAAATAAAGCTGAATTTTCTTCTACCATTGATTGGGGTTTGCGGGTTGTTTGCTTGATGGGAATGCCAGCATTGGCTGGCTTGATGGTGCTGGCTCAGCCAATTATCATGCTGCTGTTTATGCGCGGTGAATTCAGTCAAAGCGATGTGCTGCAAGTGTCTTACGCCCTTTACGCGTATCTTTCTGGCTTAGTCAGTTTTATGTTTATTAAGGTGCTCGCTCCTGGATTCTACTCACGGCAAGATACCAAAACACCAGTTAAGATAGGCATTATTGCCATGGTGGCAAACATGGCTTTTAACTTAATGTTAGCGCCGTTTTATGGCTATGTTGGTTTGGCAATGGCAACTACCTTATCGGCGACTTTAAATGCCTTTCTGCTTTATCGCGGGTTGAAAAACAGTGGTGTGTTCACCATTCCTAGTAAAACCAAGTGGTTTTTTGCGAAGTTAGTTGTCGCCTCTGCGCTAATGGCTAGCGCTATTATCTATTTTCAGCCAAGCGAAAATGAGTGGTTTGCAATGGTATTCTCGCAGCAGTTGGCACACATCAGTAGTTTGATTGTTGCCGGCGTTATACTTTACTTTGCTTTGCTATGGCTAATGCGCGTAAAACTCAGTGATTTTAAGGTTGATAAAAATAGCCCGATTTCTGCTCGTTAAATGCTGATTCTTTACTGAGACTAATATATAATTCGTCGGTTTTTTAGGTTAGATAGGCTAACTTGCTGATAACTGATGAATGTCTAAAAACACATCAGCTTAGCTAAGCCGAAAGATTAAACAGACAAGATTGAATCGCTCAATGCAGTTAATTCGCGGAATTCATAACATAAAACCAGCTGATCACGGCTGTGTATTGACCATAGGTAATTTCGATGGCGTTCACTTAGGACACCAACGCGTTATTACCGCATTGATAGAGCAGGCGAAAGCACTGAACTGTGTGCCTGCTGTAATGGTATTTGAGCCGCAACCGCAAGAGTTGTTTAGCCCTGAAACCGCACCAGCTCGGTTAACTCGCTTACGAGATAAATACGCCTTGCTGGCAGAGCTTGGGGTAGAGCGCTTGATTTGTGTGAACTTTAATTATGCTTTTGCTAGCCAAACCGCCGAGTACTTTATCGAGCAATTGTTGGTTGAACAGCTTGGTATTAAGCATTTGATCATTGGCGATGATTTTCGCTTTGGTAAGAATCGTACTGGCGACTTTAAAATGCTGAGCCAAGCGGGCCAGAAATTTGGCTTTGGTGTTTCAGATACCGCGAGCTTTAAATTAGATGATTGCCGCATCAGTAGCACCGAGATCCGTCAAGCCTTAGAGCAAGACAGGCTAGCTGACGCGCAAGGCATGCTGGGTAGACCTTACTCGATTCATGGTCGTGTTTTCCACGGTGACAAACGTGGTAGAGAGTTAGGCTTCCCGACGGCTAATATCAAGCTTAAACGTCGTGTATCGCCAGTATCTGGTGTTTATGCGGTGCAAGTGAATAGCGAGGCTGGGACATATTTTGGTGTTGCCAATATTGGTTCAAGACCTACAGTGGCAGGCATTAGACAACAACTTGAAGTGCATATTTTCGATTTCAACCAAGATGTGTACGGTCAGATATTGGAAGTTGTTTTACTAGATAAACTGCGCGCAGAACGTAAGTTTAACTCTTTACAAGAGCTAACCGAACAGATTAACAAAGACAGCCAACAGGCGCGTCGCTATGTAACTGAATATCAAGCCAAGACGGCTTAAGTTACATAAACTAAATTAGCGAGTCTTAGTCCAAAACAAACCCAACGAATCATTAAGTTAGGGTAAAGTTAGGCTAAGCGAATTGAATAGAATCGTTAGATTGACCAGATTTGAATTAACGGATATCGACATAAATGAGTGATTACAAACATACCTTAAATTTGCCAGATACCAGTTTCCCTATGCGCGGAAACATGGCAAATCGTGAACCACAAATGCTGAAAGACTGGGCTGACAAGGGCCTTTACAGCAAAATTAGAGCGGCGAAAAAAGGTAAGAAGTCATTTATTTTGCACGATGGCCCTCCTTACGCCAATGGTGACATTCATTTAGGTCACTCGGTAAACAAAATTCTTAAAGATATTATTGTTAAGGCAAAAACCTTATCTGACTTCGATTCGCCGTACGTGCCTGGCTGGGATTGCCACGGTTTACCGATTGAGTTAGTGGTAGAGAAGAAATTTGGCAAACCAGGTCACAAACTTTCGGCTGCAGAGTTTCGCAAAAAATGTCGTGAGTATGCGGCAAAGCAAGTTGATGGTCAGCGTGAGAGCTTTAAACGCTTAGGTGTGTTCGGTGATTGGGAAAATCCATACCTAACAATGGATTTTGAAACCGAAGCCAACATTATTCGCGCGCTCGGTAAAATCACTGAAAATGGTCACTTACAACAGGGCTTTAAACCTGTTTATTGGAGTGTTGTTGGTGGCTCAGCGCTTGCAGAAGCGGAAGTTGAATACGCCGACAAAGTTTCTTTCTCTATCGATGTAAAATATCCGGTTGTTGATGAATCTGTGCTAGCAGAGCTTGTGTCAGACTTATCAGGTAGCGGCAAAATTTCTGTTGTTATTTGGACAACAACGCCGTGGACACTACCGTCTAGCCAAGCAGTTAGCGTTAATGCTGAGTTAGATTACGTTATTGTACAAGCAGGCGAGGAACGCTTGTTAGTTGCTGAAGCATTGCATGAGAGTGTGATGGAACGCGCAGGCGTGGAAGACTTCGCCATTGTTGGTCGCGTCAACGGTGCTGCACTTGAACACTTGCAAGTTAATCATCCTTTCTATGAGCGCAAAGTACCTGTTATTTTAGGCGATCACGTTACAACTGATGCGGGTACGGGCTGTGTTCACACCGCACCAGATCACGGTGTAGAAGATTTCAATGTTGGCAAACTATACAACATCGAAACGTTAAACTACTTAGACGATAACGGTATTTACCGCAGTAATGTTGAGTTATTCGCGGGTGAGCACGTCTATAAAGTCGATGAGAAAGTGATTGATGTCGTTGCTGAGCATGGCAACTTACTTGTTAAAGACAAGTTTACTCACAGTTACCCACATTGTTGGAGAACGAAAACGCCATTAATTTTCCGTGCGACGCCTCAATGGTTTGTGAGCATGACTAAGAATAGTCTTCGCGAAGAAGTTCAAGGTGCTGTTGAAGGTGTGCAGTGGATTCCTGACTGGGGCCGTGCGCGCATTGATTCAATGTTAGAGTCGAGCCCTGATTGGTGTATCTCTCGCCAGCGTACTTGGGGCGTGCCAATTGCCTTGTTTGTTCACAAAGAAACACAAGCCTTGCACCCAGACACGCCACGTTTAATTGAAGAAGTGGCCAAGCTTGTTGAAAAGCAAGGTATGGACGCATGGTTCGACCTAGAAGTAAGTGATTTATTAGGCGATGACGCTGATGCTTACAGCAAAGTAACAGACACGCTAGATGTTTGGTTTGATTCTGGCGTTACTCATTACTCTGTTATGGCACAACGCGAAGAGTTAGGTTATCCAGCAGATTTATACTTGGAAGGCTCTGATCAGCACCGCGGTTGGTTCCAGTCTTCATTAAAAACAGCGATGGCGATTAATGGTAGTGCGCCATACAAGACGGTATTAACCCATGGTTTTACCGTTGATGCTGACGGTAAGAAAATGTCTAAGTCATTAGGCAATGTGATCACGCCATCAGAGATTACCAATAAGCTAGGCGCAGACATTCTTCGCTTGTGGGTTGCTTCGGTTAACTACACGCAAGAAATTACCGTTTCCGACGAAATCTTTAAACGCCAAGCAGATGCTTACCGTCGTATTCGCAACACATCACGCTTCTTGTTGGCCAACATTAACGGTTTTGAGCCAGCTCAGCATTCAGTTGCTGTTGAAGATATGGTGGCGTTGGATCGTTGGGTAGTGGCCAAAGCTGCTGCGCTGCAAGCAGAAATTGTTAATGCTTACGATGAATACGAGTTCCACCAAGTGGTGCATAAGTTGATGAACTTCTGTACAACGGAGCTTGGTGGTTTCTACTTAGACATCATTAAAGATCGTCAATACACAGCTAAATCTGACAGCCATGCGCGTCGTTCATGTCAAACCGCAATGTACTTAATTGCGGAAGCGATGACTCGTTGGATGGCACCAGTCTTGTCATTCACTGCACAAGAGATCTGGCAAGCATTGCCTGCTCCGGCTGCTGGCGAGCGTGATGAGTTTGTGTTCACTAATGTATGGTTTGAAGACATTGCTGGTATTACCAACGATGGCGAGCTGAGTGACGATTACTGGAACGACATTTTATTAGTACGTGCGGAAGTTAACAAAGCGCTAGAAGCTGCTCGTAAAGATAAGAAAGTAGGTAAAGCGCTTGAAGCTGAAGTTACTTTGTATGCTCAAGCTGAGCTTGCAGACAAGCTTGCGAAATTAGGCGATGAGCTACGCTTTGTACTGATCACCTCTGGCGCGGCGATTTCAACTGACGCAGCGCCTAGCGAAGCCGTAGCAACTGAGCTTGAAGGTTTATCAGTTGCTGTTGCGCAATCAGCTGGCACTAAGTGTGACCGTTGCTGGCACTTTACTGACGATGTCGGCGCGGTTGAAGCCCACCCTGAGCTATGTGGACGTTGTGTAACTAACGTTGATGGCGACGGTGAGCAGCGACAGTTCGCATAACTGACACTTCCAAAATAAACCGCTGAATTTCAGCGGTTTATTTTCTTCTACCGATAGATTTATTCGTTATAGGAATTCTGACGTGAGTTTTTCTTCATCATCACCTTTTTCTTCAACAGGGCTTAAATGGCTGTGGCTTACTGTACTTTTTCTCATTATTGATCAAGTGACAAAACACTGGGTCGCCGGCACTTTTGATTTGTACGAAAGTGTTGCTGTTATGCCATATTTTAATTTGACCTATGTACATAACGAAGGTGCTGCTTTTAGCTTCTTAGCAGACCAAGGAGGCTGGCAGCGTTGGTTTTTTACCACAATAGCCGCGTTGGCAAGTGGTTTATTCATCTATTGGCTATCTAAAACACCATCGTCAAATCGCGTTCTAGGGGTTGGTTTTGCGTTAATGCTAAGTGGTGCACTTGGCAATTTAATTGACCGCGTGTTGTTTGGCTATGTCATCGATTTTCTCGACTTTTACGTAGGAAAGTCTCACTGGCCTGCATTTAACGTTGCCGATTCGGTGATCTTCGTTGGCGCAGCCTTAATGATTTATGACTCTTTCTTTGGTCAGCCCGATAAAGAAAGCTGAAGCGAACAATAAGCTGGCAAAGACAGTATTAAATAGTAATTAATTTAAGAAGTACCTAATTTAAGAAGTAAGAAATGACACAAATTACCGCAGACTCAAGTCTAGTTGCCCATATCACCATGAAGTTATCAGATGGCTCTGCAGCCGATAGCACTAAAGTGAATAACAAACCCGCAATTATCAATATGGGCGATCAAAGTATCTCGCCAGCGTTTGAAGCACAATTGTTAGGCATGAGTGAAGGTGAAACGAAAGAATTCACTCTTGCTGCCAAAGATGCATTTGGCGAAAAGAACCCAGACAATGTACATTATGTAGACATCAACAAATTTGACGTAGACACACCTGCTAAAGTGGGCAGTATTATCACTTTTACAACGCCTGGCGGTGAAGTACCTGGTATGGTTACTGAAGTATCTGGTGCATCTGTTACCGTTGATTTTAATCACCCTTTGGCTGGACAAGACGTTACTTTCGTTATTGACGTGGTAGAAATTAAGTAGGCATTTTGATGGAAATTATCTTAGCAAATCCGCGTGGCTTTTGTGCAGGTGTAGATCGTGCTATCAGCATCGTAGACCGCGCTTTAGATTTATTTGATGCACCAATTTACGTGCGTCACGAAGTTGTTCATAACAAATTTGTTGTTAATGGCTTAAAAGATCGTGGCGCTGTTTTTGTCGACGAACTCCATGAAGTACCAGACGATGCAACCGTAATTTTCAGCGCACACGGTGTCTCAAAAGCCGTTCGTAATGAAGCGAAAGAGCGCGGATTAAAAGTATTTGATGCCACTTGCCCACTAGTCACTAAAGTACATATGGAAGTCTCTCGTGCTAGTCGCAAAGGGGTTGAGTGTGTGCTTATTGGTCATGCAGGTCACCCAGAAGTAGAAGGCACGATGGGGCAGTATGACAGTGCAGACGGCGGTATCTATTTAGTTGAGTCACCAGAAGATGTTGCAGCCCTTACTGTTAAAAATCCAGATGCATTGCACTACTGTAGTCAAACCACTTTATCAGTAGATGATACTAGTGATGTGATTGATGCGTTGAAAACTAAGTTCCCAGCAATTGAAGGACCTCGTAAAGACGATATTTGTTATGCCACACAGAATCGTCAAGATGCTGTAAGGTCAATTGCTGAACAAGTGGACTTGCTTTTAGTGGTTGGTGCGAAAAACAGCTCTAACTCTAATCGCTTACGTGAATTAGCCGAAAAAATAGGTACGACTTCTTACCTAATCGATACAGCTAACGATATCGATGAAGCTTGGCTAAAAGACACACTAAAAGTAGGGGTTACGGCAGGGGCCTCAGCGCCAGAAGTATTGGTAAAGCAAGTTATCGAGCAACTAAAATCCTATGGAGGTCATGAGGTTATCGAACACCCGGGCCGTGAAGAAAACATAGTATTTGCTGTACCTGTTGAATTGCGTTAATCTTCGGGGCGGATAAAAGTTAATCAGCATTTTAGTCAGCTGCAAAGCTAATCACTAACAGGAGAATTCGATCACAGTTTCGGATTTGCGATAACTTTAAACGCAACCGTGGGTAGTAACTGTGTAGTGACAATATAGGTCACAGCTACCCATTATATGGATATAGGTATGGGTTAATGCCTCTAATTATGGCGATACTTAACACATATGTTGGCCAATATCGGGTATTTATTGCTTCAATAAATCGCCACTCTATTTTTTTGCGAAGAAATTTCTTCCTCTCCCTTTCTACTTTTTTAACTCACGATTTACTACTCGATCCAAAAGCGAGGTGGATTTATGGATAACTGCCATTCGCGTGGAATGGCACTAATAGAAGTTTTAGTCGCATTATTTATCTTAGCGACTGGAATTTTAGGTGCTGTAGCTATGCAAACAACAGCCAAGAAAGGAAGTTTTGATGCTATGCAACGCTCATTAGCCTCGGCTATGGCGCAAGATATTATCGAACGCATTCGTAGCAATGATGTGAGTGAAGCAATATTAGAAAGCTATGAAGGCAACTATGGTGAAAATGCTAGACCTTTGCCAGATAACCTTTGCAATAATGTCGCTTCCCCATGCACTGCACAACAAATAGCAACTAATGACCTATACGAATGGACGAATGCATTGCAGGGAGCAAACTCAAAGTTAAGCAACAATAATACTGGTGGTTTAATCGATGCTAGAGGGTGTATTACCCACAATGCTCAATTAGTAACTGTAGTTGTTAGCTGGGCTGGTCGATCCGAAGTAAAAGGTGCTGGTGGCGGAAATTGCGACTCTTCGGCGGACAAACGCCGTAGTATTGTATTAACAGCATTCTTGTTTTAGTGAGCAGTAAATGAAGTATCAACGCGGTTTTACAATTTTAGAAATATTTATTTCTTTAGCGTTAGGGTTAGTGCTTTTTTCAGGTGTAATGAGCATATTTGTAGGTATGTACTCAACATCTGACACCACAACTCGGTACGGTTCAATGCAAGAAACAGGGCGAATTACCATTAGCTTACTAACTGATGATCTAATGCGTCAGGGGTTCTGGGGGGAGCTTGCCATGCCACTAAGCAACAGCAATTTACTCGCCGTGCCAGCTGCGCCCAGTAGTGAGTGCCGAGGTGGTGGAATTAATAATGGAACATTTCCAGGAAACATTGGTACCTTTCGAGCAATATGGGGAGCTACCCCCTTAAATTCCGCCATGATGGGGTGTATTAATGATGCTAAGCAAGGCTCTGATATTTTGCAGTTAAAGCGTGCAGTTGCATTACCGACAGTAGGAGCATTAGATGATGACCGCTACTACTTAACGACTAATATGAATGCAGGCCAAATATTTGATGGTGAGAATACTCCTCCGGTTATCAACAACAGTCAGACATGGGAGTATCAGCACCATATCTATTATGTTTCAGATGATACTTTAGCTGGTAGTTCTAATGTTGTGCCGACCTTAAACCTGATTAGCTTAGCCAATAGCATGTGGAATCAGCCTTTAATCGACGGTGTAGAAATGATCAGGTTTTTATACGGAATTGATAGTGACGGTAATGGCAATGTTGATTCATTTGTCTCGGCAAATAATGTAACTGACGCGATTTGGGATGGTGCTTCTAGTGCAAAAATTAGAGCAGTTAAGGTATATGTGCTAGTGCGTGATATAGAGCTAGACCCCACCTATACTAATGATACTGTGTACCGATTAGGTGATGTTAACTTTAACGCAGCTGGTGATAACTATAGAAGAATGCTTTTTAGTTCCACTATAACACTACACAATGGTGATGTAAGAGTATGGTAGGTAATCAAAAAAAAACTCAAACAGGTTTTGTTTTAATAACATCAATTGTTTTTTTAGTCGCGCTTACTGCCGTTGCTTCAGTGTTAATGCTTAATTCATCTTCAGACATCAAAATGTCGGGCGCCAGTGAAGAAAAGTTAATTGCGGTCCAGGCAGCCGTTAGCGCTTTAGACGAAACCGTTGCCGACCAAATTAGAGGTAATGTCAATTTATTTGCAGGTAAGGATTTTCCTCAACCTGTAAACACAATAACAAGTGTGGCCGTCAGCAGTGTGGTTATTGATAATGAGCTTGACAGCAATGAACCTACAGACTGTCCGCACACAACCTTATCTTCCTCAAATCAATTATTAAAATGCAATGTCGTAAGCATTGCTGTAACTAATCAATATGGCCGAAATAATACGAGCGAAGTTCGAGCCAACGCTAATATTGCTCAGCAACTATTAAATGTAGGGAATTAGTGATGAAATACGTATTTTTTTTCCTAAGCTGTTTACTTCCTTGGGTAGCATACTCGGAAGATATTGAATTATACCTTGGAAATGAGTCAACTACTGTCGGGATAACCCCCAAGGTGTTAATCATTTTTGATAACTCAGGCAGTATGAACCAATTGGTTACCATTAATGCTCCCTACGATCCAAACTTTACTTACCCCGCAGTAGGTGGTTTTAATTCACTGTCGGAAAAGTTTATCTACTTTACTAAAGGTACCGGCGTTGATGGCCAATCTTTGCCAACTCCCGATAGTCCAAGCGAACAGCGACGTTTTTTAGCATCGATTCTAAGTTGTGACTTTGCTCACGAACCTTTAGCGACAAAAGGCTTTGTGAATGTAAACCTTAGGGAGTATACCTTCAAAGGCAGCTCTGGAACTTGGGAAGAAATACCAGACAACAATGGCGCTAACTTGGAAATAGTCGACTGCTTAGAAGATATAGAATATGACATACTTAATAATACTTCTATTCGAAATATAAACTCTGGTACTGACGCTGACGGTAAACCTTACGGTTTTGACAAAGATGGTAAACCATTACCTGATGGCTATCCCGCAGATGGTCTAGGAACGAAAAAAAAACCAGTGTATTACACAACTGACATTAACAACGCCATTAGTACAGCAGAGAAAGGTGAAATAGTTACTCTATATTCGGACAATTACCTTAGATACTCGCAAAGTGATACGGTCGAAAAAGAAAATGTATCTAAATTGGAAGCAGCAAAGCGAGCAGTGGTGTCAGTTGTAGAGTCGTTTCATAACGTAGATTTTGGGCTTCAAATATTTAACCTAAACCACGCTGGTGAAAATACGCGCGATGGCGGCCGCATAGTTATGGGTATTCAGCCAATGAATATTGCGACTAGAGCTGAGCTGCTAGGTATCCTTGAAACAGATATAGACGGTGAAACCAATACGCCATTGTGTGAAAGCCTTTATGAGGCAAGTCGTTATTTTGGCGGTCTATCTGTAGACTTTGGCGATAATGATTCTAACTATAGTGATATTAACTACAAAGGTAACACTCCGCCAAGGGACACAGGTATAGAGACAGGTAAAAACTACTTATCACCATTCGGTGCTAATTACTGTGGTGACAATGTCCATGTGATAATGATAACCGATGGGGCCCCAACTCAAGACCAAGCAGCTAACAGCAAGATTGCTGCTATGCCAGGCTTTGATGCAAGCAAAGTAAGAAAGGTTCGCTCTAGATTTGGCAGCTCGCTAATTAGTAAAGATAATTATTTGGCTGCGTTAGCAGACATCCTTCATAACCAAGATATCAATGGAAATGTTGAAGGTAAGCAGAATATAACTTTGAACACTATCGGCTTTGCGTTACAAGATTTTGCTGATCCGGATAACCCCACCAATTCAGAACTGATCGATGACGATGCAAAAAAATTGCTTGATGCAGCTGCCGCTGCCGGAGGTGGTGAATTCTATAACGTTGAGGAACCAGAAAAGCTAGTTATAGAGTTATCTTCTGCTTTACGGAATGCACTAAGTGTCAATGCAACTTTCACTGCACCAGCAGTAGCCTCAAATAATTTTGACCGCACTCAAACACTCGATTCAGTTTACTACGCTATGTTTTTGCCAGAACGCAGACCAAGATGGGCAGGGAATCTAAAGAAACTGAAAATTTCAGGAAGCGGTCTAGTTGGTACAGGGAAAGAACCAGCATTAAATGACGATGGCAATATTAAAGACGATGTAACAACAATTTGGTCAACTAATGATGACGGCGCAGATGTTAATGAAGGGGGCGTTGTTGAAATGTTCCAGAATATGACACCTAGCAGCCGTACTGTATATTCAGATTTAGGCAGTAGTGGAGCAATAATAGATTTTACAAAAGACAATGCCGTTACTGCTTTTGAAACTGAGGCAAAACTTGCTGCATTTATGAAAGTGACAGAAGCTGATTTAGATGGATTAATTGACTGGGCAAAGGGCAGTGATGTTGATGATGATGATAATGACAAGTCAACAACAGATATGCGCAAGGATGTTTTTGGTGATCCTCTTCATTCACGTCCGCTTGTAATTAATTACGGTGGCAGCGCTGATAATCAAGATGTTCGCATCATCGTTGGCACTAATGCCGGTGCACTGCATATGTTCGAAGATGAAGGAGATACAGTTAAAGAAAACTGGGCGTTTATGCCGAAAGAGTTTTTTAATAATTATAGTGAGTTGAGAGTTAATGCGAGTGGTAGTGGTAAAGTTTATGGTCTAGATGGCACCCCTGTTTCCTATATTGACGATGGTGGTGATGGCACCGTTGATCATACTAAAGGTGATAAAGCTTGGGTGTTTGTAGGCTCACGCCGAGGAGGATCTTCATACTATGCTTTGGATATCAGTAACCCGGACGCGGCGCCTAAATTGTTATGGCATATCAATGATGAGACAAATGGCTTCAATGAACTTGGTCAGTCATGGTCAACACCGCGAGTGATCAACTCGTTAATCAATACAGATTCGGGTAAAGCCAAGCCTACTCTAGTATTTGCTGCTGGCTATGCAGCATCAAAGGATGCAGGTGGCGTGGGTACAAATGATTCTTTGGGCAGAGGGTTATATTTTGTTGATGCAGCAACAGGTGCGCAGAAACTAGCGATAACACCAGGTGGTGATATCGACTTTTCCGGTAATGACAGCATTCCCGCAGCAGTTTCTGCACTTGATAGCGATTCTGATGGTTTCGCTGATAGATTATATTTTGGTGACACTGGTGGTGTAGTTTGGCGACTTGATATGGTCGGCGCCGACTCTGATGATTGGGGGCTAATTAAGCTTGCTTCACTTGGCCGCCAAGCTGAAGGAAATAAGCCGACAGAAGCGAATGATAGGCGATTTTTTAGTGAGCCAACAATCACAAGGGCATTGATTTCAGAGACGTTTAAGTACACTACCATAGTTGATGGCAACTCCGATGAGCAGTTTCACCAATCAGCTGTGCCTTATGATGCTATTTTGATCGGCAGTGGTAATCGTGCTGATCCATTAGATACCTTAACTAACGATATGTTGTTTATGATCAAAGACGGTAATATTATTACCCAGAAATTTGACTCAGCACCAGCAGTCATAGGTGTGAACGACTTATATGATTACACTGGTAATCCTTTTGCTAATCAGAGTCTTAGTGATACTGAACGAGAACAATTAGCTTTTGCTGTGAGTGAAGAAGATGGTTGGCGAATAAGCTTGCAAGGCAGTGGAGAGAAAAGTGTTACACAGCCTGAGGCAATAGCAGGCGTAGCATATTACAACAGTTTTATTCCTACTTTTGCTTCAGCAGGCACCTGCGCCTTAGATGGCGGCAAGGCACAATTATATGCTGTTGATTTAGCGTTAGGAACAACTGTTTATGAGACGAGGATAATTGAGCTGCCCGGTATCATAAATGAAAAGCCAACTATTGTTACTCGGCCGCCAACAACAGATGATGATGAATCGGATCCAGATAACCCTAAAGAAACCGATCAAAGAACAGAAGTTGTGTTGCTTGCACCTGATGAAAAGACAATATGTGATGCAAATGGTAACTGCGACGGTTTGAGATTGAAAACAATGCGTACAGCTCTATATGTTGAGGAAGATAATTAATGAAAAGAAGCATCAAGTCTTCTGGTTTTACTCTGATCGAGTTATTAATTGCTGTTGCAATTATTGGTATTTTGGCAGGAGTTGCATACCCAAGCTATCAGAGTTACGCGACTAAATCGAAACGAACTGAGGGCCAGCGTGAATTGCTAAGAATTGCCAGCTTGATGGAGCAATACTACTTAGACAACAGAATTTATACAAATGATATGACAAAGCTTGGCCAAGCTAAAGATCCTTTTGAAACTGAAGGCGGTTATTACAAGATAGATGCAACAGTGACAGGAGACAGCTTTATCTTAACCGCCACGGCTCAAGGGAGCCTCGCTTCTGCTGATGTGAAATGTAAAGAGCTTAAAGTAACAGACGCTGGCAAAAAGACACCGAGTAGCGACTGTTGGGATTAGTTTGGGTTTAGTAAGGTGGATTGGAGTTAACAAAATGAGAAGCACAGTAGTTATTGGTCTAGGGTTAGCCGCTTTGCTAACTTCTAATATTGGTTTTGCAAAAGAAAACGAAAAAGCACGTCTTAAATGCCACATCGAATTATTAGGAGGAGACCAAATTATTCATTATAAAATAATGCCTGTTCACCAAGGTCCAACTTACTTTGATAAGCTTAAGAAAAATAAAAAAATAATAAAAAAACGAAGTACTATAAGAATATTTGATGTATTTGAATGTGTACCATTTAGTCAAAAGTTTACAGATAATAAAGCGAACTTGTTAGAAGATAGCCTACCACAGTAATAGAATGGCTAACGACTTCCTTTGGCTGATAAGCTAATAACATGTAATAAGCAGCATGTTTTGGAAAGCCACTAAATCACTTGTATAAGTTACTATTACGACTTATAAAAATAGAAATCAACCAGCCCATACTGATAAGAGGAGACTACTCACAAGTGATATCAGCACCAGCTCTTGTTTCGTCAATGTTGTCATTATCCGTGTCTCGTGTTTGAATAGCTCTACCTCGCAAAGAGACAATAACCCCGCGGTTGAACTGTGGTAGGCTTTTAGGGCAATAAGCAAAAGTTCCTGCTGCGCCTCCTGCTTGGCCAGTCGGCTGATAAGTCAGACTACCCCTTGGAAAGGTTAAGGCGTCGCCCTCATCAATTGCGGCTTTTACTCGAATAATCGTTTCATTGTCTGCCGAATCATAGTCACCGTTATTGTTCACATCAACAAACGCACTTATTTCACGCGACCAATCATCTACGCAGCTTTTTCCATCTAACGGGCACACAATGACTTCATGTTCTAAGTTTATAGCGGTATTTCTTGCGGTGAGCAGTAGGCGATGGATTTGAGATATTTCGTTGTCTACGCGAATTTGCACAATCCAATTGTTAAAATTCGGTAATGCTACCGCGAGCGCGATTCCTATGATGGCAACTCCAACCATTAACTCTACGAGTGTAAATCCTTTTGATATTTTCATACTCAGCCACCTTAACTACGAGCGGTTAAATCCTAGCCAACAGTTATACCACTGTTGGCTAGGAACACCAAATGGTCGATGCTAGAAATCAAGCTCTAGTCGTAGATTGTGGGAATCGCAAGGCGCTTGTGCTGAGTTTTGTTGTAGATGGCTACGATGTGGTCACGAACCTCGTCAGAAACTACTTTGCCTTCCAAGAAGTCATCTAACTGGTCATAGCTAAGGCCTAATGCATCTTCGTCCTTCTTGCCAGGGTCTAGGTCTTCTAAATCTGCGGTAGGTGCCTTTTCTACTAAAATTGAGGGAGCACCTAAGTGCTTAGCTAATTGTCTAACTTGGCGCTTTGAAAGACCAAAAAGCGGTACTAGGTCACATGCGCCATCACCCCACTTGGTAAAAAAGCCTGTAATGTTTTCAGCAGAGTGGTCTGTGCCAATCACTAAGCCACCGAGAATGCCTGCAATGTGGTACTGAGTTACCATGCGGCTACGCGCTTTTACATTACCTTTTGAAAAATCGATTTGGCTTTCACTTGCACTAAGCAGTTGTGCACTTTCTAAAGCGGTTAAGGTTTCTTGGTTAATACCATCAGCGCCTGCTTTGATGTTGGTTGTTACCACATGGCTTGGTTGGATAAAAGAAAGCGCAGTTTGAGCGTCTTCTTCATCAGCCTGAATACCATAAGGCAGTCTGACCGCTATAAATTTGTACTCTTCAGTTGCGTGCTCTTGGTTCAACTCGTCAACGGCAAGTTGCGCTAAACGGCCGCAAGTGGATGAGTCGACACCACCACTGATGCCCAATACAAGGTGCTTAAGTGAGGAAGAGGTTAGTTGTTTTTTGATAAAGGCTACTCTGCGCTCTACTTCATATGCAGGGTCGATTTCGGGTAACACTTTCATTTCTTCAATGATCACTTGCTGATTCATTGTTAATCCTTGGTATCAAAAATAGTTAAGCTGAGTGTATCAAAAAGCACAGCGTTTTGTGCATACCATTTATACGTGAAAATAATTCAAATGGTTGAGTTTTCAGCGCTTAGTTATTTTGTTTTTTAATTATCGGCATATAATAAAAACGTAGCTGTAAAAATTATTAAGGCGTGAAAATGAAAAAAATTGAGGCAATTATAAAGCCATTTAAAATGGATGATGTACGCGAAGCATTGGGCGAGATTGGCATTACCGGTATGACGGTGTCAGAGGTGAAGGGCTTTGGTCGCCAAAAAGGTCATACTGAGCTATATCGCGGCGCGGAATATATGGTGGATTTTCTGCCAAAAATGAAAATTGAAATTGTCGTGGCATCTGATGATGTTGAGCGCTGTGTTAACGCCATTATTGAAAGTGCGCAAACAGGTAAAATTGGTGATGGCAAAATCTTTGTCACTGATGTTGAGCGTGTTATCCGTATCCGCACTGGTGAAGAAGACGAAGCAGCTATTTAGACGCTAACTCTCTTTCCTCTGAGCCGAACAATAAAAAAAAGCTGCAGATGCAGCTTTTTTTATACCCGCTGGTAATCGAGTGACTAATTGTTTAACAATGGGTTATTAGGGTAGTTAGCCGCAATAACTTGCAGTGTGTTTCGTTTTAATTCGTCTAATCCTAATGCTTGATAGCATTCAACCATCAGCTCAAGAGCCGCTTCTGTTTCTTGCGTTGGTGCATAGTATTCAACGATATAGCGGGCACGATTAGCGGCAGAGACATAAGCCTCACGCTTTAAGTAAAATTTAGCGACTGCAAGTTCGTATTGAGCTAAGCGAGATTTAATCGCAATCATTCGCTTTCTCGCGTCAGCAGCGTATTTACTGTCTGGGTACTCATCAACGATTTTACGCAAATCTTTAAAGGCATCTCGTGATGCGCTTGGATCGCGATCTGAGCGGTCAATACCCGCTAAATCTTGGAATAAGTTTTCTTCAGTTGCCACGTTAATTAAAGCGCGCATGTAGTACACATAGTCGACGTTAGCATGCTTAGGGTTTAATCGTAAAAAGCGGTCGGCTAACGCAATACCTTGCTCGGAATTACCTGTTTTATAATAAGCAAACAATAAGTCTAATTGCACTTGGTGCGAGATAGGGCCAAATGGAAAGCGAGAATCAATAGCAGATAAAATTTGAATAGCTTTTTGATATAAGCCGTTATCAAGCGCTTCGCGGGCGTCAACAAACAATGCTTGGGCGGAACGGTCAGGTACTTTTTCAATATCAGTATCAGAAGAAGAGCAGCCAGCAAGCGATACTACTGCGGCTAACACTAAAGCTCTTAAGGTCAATTTATCCATAGACTCGATTATCACTAGGTTGTTTTCGTTAAAATTGTTATGAAAGCCCTAAACAAAAGGGTAAAATGCTTTTCTTTTTTTGTTGAGCAGCATTCTAACTCAGCATTCTTGCCTTGCACAGTGCAAATACTAATTTGATAGCAAAGAGATTTTAATGGCCGAAATTATCCAACATCAAGAAACTGTTCCACAATCCTGCTTAGGAAAACGTTTAGACCAAGCATTAGCGGAAATGTTTCCTGATTATTCGCGTTCACGCCTAAAAGAATGGATTTTAGCGGGTAATGTTAAGTTAGACGGCAAGGTTGTCACCAAAGCGCGCGAAAAAGTGTTTGGTGAAGAAACCGTTGAAATTGATGCCACCATTGAAGCGGAAGTGCGCTTTGAACCGCAAGATATTCCGCTAAACATTGTTTACGAAGATGATGATATTCTGGTCATTAACAAGCCATCGGACTTCGTGGTTCACCCAGGTGCAGGTAACCCAGATGGCACAGTGCTTAATGCTTTATTACATTACTGTCCTGAACTAGAGCTAATTCCGCGCGCAGGTATTGTTCATCGTTTAGATAAAGACACAACGGGGTTAATGGTAGTTGCCAAAACCATTGCGGCGCAAACGAATTTAGTTGATGCTTTACAAGCGCGTGAAATTACGCGTGAATATGAAGCGATCGCCAGCGGCATTATGACCGCAGGTGGCACAGTAGATGAGCCAATAGGGCGTCATGCAACTAAGCGCACTCATATGGCCGTGACGATGTCGGGGCGCCCATCGGTTACCCATTACCGTGTGATGGAAAAGTATCGCTTACATACGCGTTTACGACTGCGTCTTGAAACGGGTCGTACTCACCAAATTCGTGTGCATATGGCACATATCACGCACCCGCTAGTAGGTGACCCGTTATACAATGGTCGTCCAAGACCACCTAAAAATGCGACGCCTGAGTTGCTAACATTCTTGCGTAATTTTAAACGTCAGGCGTTACATGCCGCAATGTTATCTCTGTATCACCCAATCACGGGCGAGTTAATGACATGGCGCGCCGACATTCCTGATGATTTTGTTGAACTCGTCGAGTTATTAAAAGAAGACACTAAGCTTAACAGTGAGCAAGACTACTAACGCTGAGCACAATATGGCTAGCCACAAAATTGTTGTTGAATGGCCGGCTCGCCATGTCACGGCATTTACGACGACTCGCGAGCTTGCTGGCGAGTTGGCGCTGGCCGGTCAATACGATAGCTTTAATTTAGGGCTGCATGTTGGCGATAGCCCAGAACAAGTGAATGCCAACCGAGCAAGTCTTGCTAAAGATTTACCAGCTGGTACAAACATTCAATGGCTTGAGCAAGTCCATGGCAGTAATGTTGCTATTGTCGATCAATATCAAGTGGCACCAATTACCGCAGATGCAGCGATAACGCGAAGCCCTAATATTGCCTTAGCGGTAATGACGGCAGATTGCTTGCCTATTTTAATTGCCGATAAGTCAGGGCAAGTCATTGCCGCAATTCATGGTGGCTGGCGACCATTAGCGCAAAATATAATTGCGAAAACTGTTGAAGCGATGAACACACCTGTCGCGCAATTAGTGGCTTGGTTAGGCCCTTGTATTGGCCCAAGAGCTTTTGAAGTTGGCTGTGAAGTTAAAAACACATTTGTAAACCTTAACCCGGCAACGGTAGATGCTTTTCAGGTAGTGCCTCAGTCTGCTCAAAAATACTTGGCGAACCTGCATCAAATTGCGCAATGTCTACTCAGTGCTTCAGGTATTGTTGAGGTAGCCAGCCTGCCTCATTGCACCTATTCTATGGCGCAGCAATATTATTCTTACCGACGCGAAAGCGTCACAGGCCGTATGGCAAGTATTATCTGCCGCAACGATTACTAGTGCTTACGCTGCTACTGTTAGCCTCTCTGAATATTATTAGCTCCTCCAAAGAACCTTAAAAGCTTGTTTTAAATCAACATCACACCCTACCTATACTTGATTTTAACCGTTAAGCCCCTATAGATAATGTTAGTTTTAAAGCGTTAGCAAATTACAGTGAGCTAAATCACTATCATTTTACACTTGCTAATGCTGACCAGTAATTATCGAGAACCGAGGTTTGTATGCGTTTAGACAGGTTTACTCAGTCTTTCCAATTAGCTATTTCTGATGCGCAATCATTAGCATTGGGGCGAGATCATCAGTTTATTGAACCACTACATTTAATGATGGCCTTACTAAAGCAATCTGGCAACAGCGTTATTCCTTTGTTAAAAAGTGCTGGGGTTGATGTTAGCTCGCTGCGCAAACAAGTTGATAAGGCGCTTGATGGGCTGGCAAAAGTTCACGGTGTTGGTGGTGAAGTTCAACTTTCATCAACAACCGGTAACTTGCTAAACCTTTGTGATAAGTACGCACAAAAATTAAAAGACGCTTACATTTCTTCTGATGTGTTTTTATTAGCTGCGCTAGAAGATACTGGCATGCTAGGCCAGATTTTAAAGTCGCTAGGGGCGACAGAAGCGCGGCTCAAAGATGCCATTAAGCGTATACGAGGTGGTCAAAACGTTAACGATCAAAATGCGGAAGATGTACGACAGGCGCTCGATAAATTTACGATTAACCTCACCGAGCGTGCAGAGCAAGGTAAGCTAGATCCTGTAATTGGTCGTGACGATGAAATTCGTCGTGCAATTCAGGTGCTTCAGCGTCGCACAAAAAACAACCCTGTACTTATCGGTCACCCAGGGGTTGGTAAAACCGCCATTGTCGAGGGTTTAGCGCAACGTATTGTTGATCACGAAGTGCCAGAAGGGCTGAAGAACAAACAGGTATTGTCGCTTGATATGGGCGCACTGGTGGCGGGCGCAAAATATCGTGGTGAATTTGAAGAGCGTTTAAAAGCAGTATTGAATGAGTTGTCTAAGTTAGAAGGGCAAGTCATTCTGTTTATTGATGAGCTACATACCATGGTCGGCGCAGGCAAAGCCGATGGTGCAATGGATGCTGGAAATATGCTGAAGCCAGCACTTGCACGCGGTGATTTACACTGTGTTGGAGCGACAACACTCGACGAGTATCGTCAGTACATTGAAAAAGACGCAGCGCTTGAGCGCCGCTTCCAAAAAGTTATCGTTGATGAGCCAAGTGTTGAAGACACTATCGCGATTTTACGCGGTCTAAAAGAGCGTTATGAACTGCATCATTCGGTGAATATTACCGATCCGGCAATTGTTGCCGCTGCAACACTTTCTCACCGATACATCAGCGATCGTCAATTACCCGATAAGGCAATTGACTTGATTGATGAAGCGGCTTCCAGTATTCGCTTGCAAATGGACTCTAAGCCAGAAAACTTGGACAAATTAGAGCGTAAACTTATTCAGCTTAAATTAGAGCAACGCGCCTTGGCGAAAGATACTGACGATGCGTCAATCAAACGTCTATACGCCATTAACGCAGAAATTAAAGATACGCAGCAGCAATATGACGAGCTAGATGAGATTTGGACTACTGAAAAAGCAGCATCGCAAGGGACGCAAACTATCAAAGCAGAACTTGAACAAGCGAGAATAGATTTGGACTCAGCACGCCGTGCGGGCGATTTGAATCGTATGTCTGAGCTGCAATACGGCAGGATCCCTGAACTTGAAAAGCAGTTAGATTTAGCCAGCCAAGCGGAAATGCAAGAAATGAGCTTGCTGAGTAATAAAGTGACTGAAATTGAAATTGCTGACGTGCTTAGTCGCTCCACTGGCATCCCTGTGGCCAAAATGCTGTCTGAAGAGCGTGAAAAGTTACTCAGTATGGAAAACGAACTTCATCAGCGCGTAATAGGCCAGTCTGAAGCCGTTGCTTCTGTTGCTAACGCCATTCGCCGATCACGAGCAGGCTTGGCAGATCCTAACCAGCCAATAGGCTCTTTTTTATTCCTTGGTCCGACAGGTGTTGGTAAAACAGAGCTGACCAAAGCGCTAGCTGAATTCTTGTTTGATACAGAAGATGCCTTGATTCGCGTTGATATGTCTGAGTTTATGGAAAAACACTCCGTTGCTCGACTAGTGGGGGCTCCTCCTGGTTATGTGGGTTATGAAGAAGGCGGTTATTTAACAGAAGCTGTGCGCAGAAAGCCCTATTCGGTAGTGCTGCTCGATGAAATTGAAAAAGCACACCCTGATGTGTTCAATATTTTACTACAAGTGCTTGATGATGGCCGTTTAACTGATGGTCAGGGGCGAACGGTAGATTTTAAAAACACCGTCATTATTATGACTTCCAATATTGGCTCGGAATCAATACAAAGCTATAGCGGTGACGATGAATACGAATTAATGCGAGCCTCGGTGATGGCGGAGCTTAGCCAACACTTTAAACCTGAATTTATTAATCGTGTTGATGATACCGTTGTTTTCCATCCATTAGTCGCAGAGCAAATAGTTGAAATTGCTAAGATTCAGATTGCATCTTTATCAGCGCGCTTAGCGCAGCAAGAGCTTGGTTTGCACCTTGACGACAGTGCACTAAGAAAAATTGCCGAGGTTGGTTTTGATCCTCTATTTGGCGCTAGGCCGTTAAAGCGTGCGATTCAAACAGATATTGAAAACCCTATGGCGCAGCGTTTACTGGCAGGACAGTTTGAAAAGGGCCAGAAAATCGTTGTGCAATTTGCCGATGACAAATTTACTTTTACTACTGAATAGTGATGTTTTCGATAATTTTAGCGTAAGAAGTAAAGTGTAAATGTAGGTAATTTTATACTGAGGGATTTTGGGTCGTGTCTTTAGGTTGTGCTTTTAGGTAATGGTTATAGGTAGTAGCTTGATAGCTACTACCTTTTGATGATTGGTTACTGCTGTTAACTGAATAAGTTATAGCAGCTAAACTGCATTAGCTATTATCGTTACCATCACAGTATATATCGACATGCTGCTTATTCAGCATACGCTGTTCTTGCTTTTCCTCTGGCGTTAGTAAACGAGAGCTGCCGTCTGGTTCTTTTAATAAAATTCGTTCAAAACCACCAAGCAATTTCAAATTAACTTGTGCTGCTTGGCAGTTCTTTTCAATTAACTCTGAAGCCTGGCGCGCACGCTCGAGCTCATTCTTAGCTTCCTTTTGTGCTTGCCTTTCTGCCAACCAATCATCAACAAATGAGTTTTTTTCGCCGTCAGGAACTACTGGCGCATAAGCAACGCGTACATCGACTTTGGCAAAATCTTTATCGTTAGGATGCTGGTGACTAAAATGCACAATATTGTCTTTATCAACCCAGCGGTAAACAGTTGTATCTTGAGCGTTTCCTGACATTGTGAATAACAGCAGGCAAAGTGTTGGAATCAACTTGTACATAATTAAGGCCTTTTACTAGCAAACTTCCCAGCCAACAGCATTGAATAAAGTTTAACCCATCTTAAACATTAAGTTGATATATTGACAGCGTTTTTTCTTACCTCTAACTCACCGCACGCAAAGCTGTAAATTGATTAATTATCAGTATTGGGCTTGCAAAGTGAACATCTCAGATGTTTTGAGCTTACCGTGCCTATTTGAATTAATCTGTTGCTAAATTTACGTAATGCGGCGCTAAAAGAGATGTGCTAAATTAGCTGTTTTTATCAGACAAGGACATTTCTCGCTTATATGACTTCGCCTAATGCTAATGTGAACCAAAGCCGAGGTATTTATTTATTGCCGAACTTACTAACTACGGCAGGCTTGTTTTCAGGGTTCTACGCGGTTGTTTCGTCAATGAATAATCATTTCGAAGCTGCTGCAATTGCTATCTTTGTGGCAATGATTTTTGACGGGCTAGATGGCCGAGTTGCTCGTATTACCAATACCCAAAGTGAATTTGGTGCCGAGTATGACAGTATGGCTGACATGGTTTCTTTCGGCATAGCGCCAGGGTTAGTGGCCTACAATTGGGCGCTTTCAGGTATGGGGAAATTTGGCTGGCTTGCGGCTTTTGTCTTTGTTGCTGGCGCAGCGCTTCGCTTAGCACGATTTAATACCCAAGTAGGGGTTGCGGATAAACGTTATTTCCAAGGCCTAGCAAGCCCAGCAGCGGCTGGTGTTATTGCGAGTATTGTTTGGGTAGGTACGGAATATCAACTTAACGGCCAAGACTATGGCTTTATTATGGGTTTATTGACCATAGTTACTGGTTTATTAATGGTGAGTAACTTTAGATATAACAGCTTTAAAGAAGTTGATTGGAAAGGCAAGGTTAGCTTTATTGTTGTCTTACTGATTGTCTTGGTATTTGTGGTTGTCGCTTCTAGCCCCGCTGAACTGTTAATGGCAGTGTTTGTTTTGTATGCATGTTCAGGCCCAATAACAACGGTTCGCTCAGTGAAAAAGCTTAAATTAGAACATGTAGTTGGTGACGAAGATCATGACGCAGACTTTGATAGCAAAAAGGACACTGCAAATAGTGACCAAACAGTAGATGCTGCTAGCAGTAAAACTGAGCAAAAATAACTTGCCGTTTTGATTTTGTTAATCAGTAAGTTTATTGATTAGCAAAGCTAAAAACATTACCTATAAAAAAACGCCAACTTAATGTTGGCGTTTTTTATAGGTAATGTTTTTGTTTCGCCGGCTTAGACTTGAGGATTTGTCTAGCTAACATCACCTAAAATATGATTACAGGCTAGCTAATTGAGAATAGGTATACTTCAGGTTAAGCGATTGTGCTCAAGCTTTTATATCCAAGCTTCTTTACTTGGCTTTGATATCTAGGCTTTCATATCTAGACTGCTTAGCCCTGCGTGTTTCTTACCTTTATTATCGTAAGTCATTGAAGAGCGATTGTGACGCTCTAATAGGGTAGTTTTCATGCGCTCAACGGCAAGTTGTGAATGAGTAATCACTTGGCCATTGATGATATTGAGCTCTTGACAACGGAGCAGGGTAGCTTGAATTTCTTTAAGCGAATCATCGAGCAGGTTTTGCGCTTTGTCCGCCAAAAACTGTGGATTTTTGCTGATATTAGCGTCTAACGCTTCAATCGCTTCAAGCAATACCTTTTTTTGTTCGGTAAGCTTATTTAAAGCCTCAGGGTCTCGTTGCGTGAGCAATTCTTTTTCGTCGTTCAACAACTGCTCTAGAGCAGTCAGTTGTTCTAGTTGTTTATTAAGTAATTGCTGTGAGACGCTTGAGCTCATTGTTATTCTCTATAGTAAATCAAATTCAAATTTGGCGATGCTTTGCGCTAGCTTTTCTGCATCTACCTTATAAGCACCTGATTGAATTGCTTCTTTTAGTTGATCAACTTTTCTTTGATTCACCGGTGGCGCATCACCATTTTTCTTTTGGATATCGTTCAACTGTCGTGCTTGCGGTGTTAGTGACACTGAATCTTGGCTAACTCTTGTCGCCTGAGATGTGTTAACCGCTTTTTGGTCGACTTGGTTCTTTACGTCGTTCTGTTGCTGCTGCACAGTACGATTAACTTGATTGTTATTACTCAAGTTGTTGATATTAATAGCCATTTCTTACACCTGCATGTTGTGTATTACTCATTCTATAATATTATCGGCCAATTACTGAATTTCTTTATCATTATTTACAAATTAATGGTCACTTTATTAACGCCACTGACTCGGCCGGTAACGAGTTTACCAGAGCGATTATTTTTAACTCGCACTTTATCGCCAACGTGGCCATTGGAAACTGATGTTCCCGATGTTTTTATACTAAAGGTACTACTGCGAGCGATGAGTGTCACATTATCCCCTTTGCATACAGAACAAACGTGATTAGGGGATATTGCCTTACCTTTCACAATGTTGCGTTTGGCTTTTGCGCCATAGAGACTGTTTACATCGCCTATAGCCTCACCCCGCAAGCGTTTTTCATCAATGTAAGCAATTTGGATATTATCAGGGGTTAGCATGCTACCGCGGTCGATTGCATATTTAGCAACTACTACCGGGGCATCTATCGTCACTTTCACAGGAACATATAGATTCCAGGGGCTTGATCCCTCGCAAGTTATTTTAACATTTACGTTTCTACTGTTATGAATATCAGGTATATTGGCCTGCAAATTCTGGTCACAAGGTTTGATCACTATTCTAGGGTCGAGCTTGGCGGCAGTAACGGAGACTTTACGATCACTAACATGTGTGAAGCTATCCTCAACTGAACGTTTAGCGAGGCCTTCAATAAAGTTTCGATCAAAACTGGTGGCAATCGCTTGCGATTGAAGCTGATAGCACAGCGTTAAAAAAGTGAAAAGAATCTTCGATTTGCTCATGTTTACGTGTCATCGTGTTATTGACGTTAAATACTCGACTATGCTTAATATCAAATGGCTTAGTTTTAACTCAAGTATTTAACGGCGCTGTCAAAAAACAGGCGCTTAGACTAATGTTAAATTAATAGTAAACAAGAATTGTGCCTTTTCTGTTGCACATGAGATTAAGGGGTAACTATGGCGGGCATTTTAGACTCGGTAAACCAACGTACTCAGTTAGTTGGCCAAAACCGACTCGAGCTATTGCTTTTTAAATTAATTGGACCACAGCGTTTTGGCATTAACGTATTTAAAGTACGTGAAGTGTTGCAGTGCCCTCAGTTAACATCGCTTCCAAACCAAGATCCTTTTATCAAAGGTGTTGCGCACATTCGTGGGCAAACTATTTCTGTAATCGACTTAAGTAAGGCCACTGGTGGTCCTGAAATACCGTTAACGGAAAACTGTTTTATTATTATCGCCGAATATAATCGCAGTGTTCAGGGCTTCCTAGTTGCTGGGGTTGAGCGTATTACTACACTGAGCTGGCAAGACATTATGCCGCCGCCAGAAGGTGCTGGTAAGTCTAGTTACCTAACAGCCGTCACTGAAATTGACAAAGAAATGGTGTCAATTTTAGATGTTGAGAAGATTCTTAACGAAATCAACCCAGTGTCTACCGACTTGAGTGAAGAGGTTGCTGATGCCTCTGTTGGTGCTAGCTTGGGTGAGCGTGTGATCATGATTGCTGACGACTCGACCGTTGCGAGAAACCAAGTCAAGAGAGCGCTTGAGCCACTAGGACTTAAAATGGTATTGGCTAAAAATGGTCAAGATGCCCTTAATCAACTCAATGAAATTGCAGAGCAGTGCGGTAATACTATCGAAGAAAAAGTTGCCTTATTAATTTCTGATATTGAAATGCCAGAAATGGACGGTTACACCTTGACCGCAGAAATCAAAAGCAATGAAAAAATGCGTTCGATGCCGGTTATTTTGCATACCTCACTAAGCGGTGTGTTTAACAATGCCATGGTTGAAAAAGTTGGAGCGGAAGATTTTATTCCGAAGTTTCACCCTGACGAATTAGCAACTGCAGTGAAAAAGTGGTTAAAAATTGAAGACTAATCCTCTTTTCTTAGTTTGCTTTTAGGACATTGCAGTGCCAGCTAGACAATTAGATGACAAAAGTTATCACGACTTTAGAACCTTTCTTGAACAACAATGCGGAATCGTATTGGGTGATAATAAGCAGTATTTAGTAAAAAGCCGCTTAGCGCCACTGATGGCAAAATTTGAGGTTGCTTCATTGGCTGAGCTTGTGCAGCGCACACTTAGCCCCATGGAGCGTCAGCTGCGTGCAGCGGTTATTGATGCGATGACAACCAATGAAACTTTGTGGTTTCGTGATGATTATCCTTTTGAGCTGTTAAAAAGCAAAATTTTACCTGATTTTGCTAACCAGCGTATGCCATTAAAGATTTGGTCTGCGGCCAGCTCGTCTGGTCAAGAGCCCTATTCGATTGCCATGACGGTACTTGAATACATGCAATCTAAGCCTGGCTCTTTTCCTGGTGGGGTTCAAATTGTTGGCACAGATATTTCAAATACTATGCTTGAGCATTGTAAATATGCCCATTATGACGGCCTAGCACTTGCGCGAGGGCTTTCACAAGAGCGCAAGCGTCAGTTTTTTGAACCTGGTGATAACGGCATGCTTAGGGTCAAAGAATCAGTTCGAAAGCTGGTGAGTTTCCGCCCGCTAAACTTGCTGAATAGCTATAGTCTGATTGGCCGATTCGATATCGTTTTCTGTCGTAATGTACTCATTTATTTCTCACCGGAAATTAAAGCACAAATCCTTTCTCAAATTCACGGCGTGCTCAATAAAGATGGCTACTTATTCCTTGGTGCCTCTGAGTCACTTTCTGGATTAAATCAACAATTTGATATGCTTAGGTGTAATCCAGGCATCGTATATCAAAAGCAATCATAAATTTGACGCTAATGTTGGCATAGTAATTGTATTGCTACTTTCAAATGATTTGGAGGTAGCATTATGGCTATTAGTTTTGACAAAGCGTTCGGAATTCACCCGCAAGGGATGATGTTGCGTGCCAAGCGCGCTGAAATAATTGCAAGTAACATTGCTAATGCCGATACCCCTGGCTATAAGGCCAAGGGCATGAACTTCCAAGACGCACTTGCCGGTGCGGCAAAAAATCAACAAGCGGGCATGGCTCGCACTCACGAAAAGCACTTTAATATCCGTACTGAAATGACTGCTGGTGAAGGATTTCGCGTTCCAGATCAACCAGATACAGGTGATGGTAATACTGTAAATGTACAAGTGGAACGAAACTTGTATCTAGAAAACACATTACAGTATCAAGCCAGTGTGCAATTTTTAGATTCTAAAGTTAAAGGGCTGAAAAAAGCGCTATCTGGAGGGCAATAAATATGAGCTTATTTAATGTATTTGATATCAGTGGCTCAGGCATGGCGGCGCAATCGGTCAGATTGAACACCACGGCTAGTAATATTGCCAACGCTGACAGCGTCAGTAGCAGTGTCGATCAAACCTATCGAGCGCGTCATCCGGTTTTTGCCGCCGAGATGCAAAAAGCTGCCGCAGGACAAGATGGCTCTGTTGGCGTTCAAGTACTTGGTATTGTAGAAAGTGATAAGCCGCTTAACGTTGAGTATTCACCCGACCACCCAATGGCGGATAAAGACGGCTATATCTACAAACCGAATGTGAATGTGATGGAAGAAATGACCAATATGATTTCTGCGTCACGTTCATATCAAACCAATATTCAATTAGCGGAATCAGCTAAGAATATGGTGAACAGAACCCTGAGATTAGGTCAGAGCTAATAGGCTCAACCAGCAGTTAGAGTGAGATAGAGTATGGATTCAGTTAGTGGCAGCAGCAGTTTAGACGGCCTTCGCTGGCAACGAGAGACTGGGGTACCAGAAGCCGATGATAATAACGGCATGTTAACCCAGGAAGATTTCTTTGCCTTGATGACTCAAGAGCTTGCTCATCAGGACCCAACCAAGCCTGTAGAGAACAACGAGATGATTTCGCAAATGACGGCGTTTTCAACGACAGATGGTGTGGCAAGACTCAATGACTCATTTGCACAATTTGCAAATTCAATGTCGTCAAGCCAGGCGTTGCAAGCTTCTTCTTTGGTCGGTCGAAGCGTTTTGGTTGAAGACAATACTTTTGGTATGGCAACAGGTGAGCAGCCAAAAGGTAAGATTGTGACTGATAGCCCTGCGAGCAACGTCAATATTTATGTTGAAAATACGGCGGGTGAAATTATCCAAACAGTTCCCGTTGGCAATGTGCCAGCAGGTGAGTCGAACTTTACATGGGATGGTATGACATCAAATGGCGAGTTAGCGCCTGAAGGGGCATATCGTTTCCGCGTAGCAGGCTTAGTTGACGGACAAGCGTCAGAGCTGCAAGCCATGACTTATCGAAAAGTAGACAGCGTAACGCTAGCAGGTGCTGGCGGTAATATTGTGTTGAACCTGAACGGCGGTTCAACGATGAATTTATCTGATGTTGTTGAAGTAACTCAAGGCTAAGCGAAATCAGCTTAGTAAGTTAATTCAATAAAAGATTTCCAAGAGGTGAAACTATGACTTTCAATGTAGCACTAAGTGGCTTAAACGCTGCCCAAAAAGATTTAGATGTAACGTCAAATAACATCGCCAACGTTAACACCACAGGTTTTAAAGAGTCTCGCGCTGAGTTTGTCGATGTATTTGCAACATCGCTATTGGCAGCAGGTAATACAAAAGCCGGTGATGGTGTACTTACCTCAGAAGTAGCGCAGCAATTTTCCCAAGGTAGTATACGTTTTACCAATAACGCGCTGGATTTGGCGATTACAGGTAACGGTTTCTTCGCAACAGTGCCTGAATTGAGCAGTTTAGAACGCTCTTATACGCGATCAGGTGAATTTAAGCTAAATGCTGATAACTTTGTGGTTAATTCGCAAGGCGGTCACTTATTAGGCTTCCCTGTTAACAGCGACGGCTCTTCATCGTCTGTTGCTTTAAGTACTGCTTCACCGATACAAATTCCGACCGCTTCAGGTTCCCCAATGCAAAGTCGTGAAGTTGATATTCGCATGAACTTGCCTGCTGGTGATCCGGTTATTGCGGCGGCATTTGATATTACAGATCCGCTAACCTACAACCATTCAACTTCGGTAACCGTGTTCGATAGTCTAGGTGACAGCCATGTAATGACTTATTACTTTAAAAAATCAGCACCTAACGAGTGGGATGTTTATACGGCTGTTGACGGGCAACAAGTTAATATTAACGATACGGGTACAGGTGCTGGTAGCAATAATGCCACTCCAAACGCAACCCCAACTGGTACTGGTATACCGACAGGTGCTGCGCGTATGTACTTTTCTGCGGGTGGTGAATTTAAAGGTCAATACCCTAATACATTAACCACTGCTCAGTTAGGTGCTGGTATTTTGACCAATGGCGCGGATCCACAGCAGACAATTACCATTGATTTTAACTTAGACACTACTGGTGGTAACCCAAATGAGCCTACGCAATTTGCAGCAGGTTTTGAAGTCACATCACTAGAACAAGATGGTTTAGCCGTTGGTCGATTAACGGGTCTTGATATTGATGATGATGGTTTAATTCGTGCGACTTATTCAAACGGTACTTCTGAACCTCTAGCGCGTGTTGCATTGGTTAACTTTGCTAATAACCAAGGTTTAACGCAGGTTGGTGGTACTTCTTGGAAAGAGAGTTTAACTTCGGGTGAAGCACTCGCTGGTGAAGCCGGTTCAGGTACTTTTGGTACCATTAACTCATCAGCACTTGAGCAGTCAAACGTAAACTTAACCGCCGAGCTTATCGATTTGATTTCCGCGCAGCGTAACTTCCAAGCGAACTCTCGTTCATTAGAAGTTGATAACCAGCTAAACCAAACAATTTTGCAGATTCGATAGTCTACTAGCAAATTTACTAAACAATTATCTAGCTTTGTTTACCAAGCCCCAAGTTTTATTGGGGCTTTATTTTGATTTCTATTTTTCACACCTACTTTATAATTCACACCTACTTTATAATTCACGCCTACTTTATACGTTCGCTTTACGCTTCAAATTCTCTTCTGATTTTCTTTTTATCGGTAAGCATATACTTCTGGCACTTTATTTGCTTTTGTTAGTTTAAGAATATTGAACTAACAAATATGCAACGTTGATCGGAGTCCACAATGGATAAAATGCTCTATGTCGCAATGAGCGGTGCAAAGCAAAATATGCACGCTTTAGCGGTTACAGCGAACAACCTCGCAAACGCCAAAACTACTGGCTTTAAAGCCGATTTAGCGCAAGCTAGAACCATGCAGGCTTTTGGTGAAGGGTTGCCAACTCGGGTGTTTTCCATGACTGAACGCGCTAGCCAAAATTTTGGCGGCGGTTCAATTCAAACCACCGGACGCGATCTTGACGTTGCCATTCAAGGCGATGGCTGGTTAGCAGTGCAAACGCCAGATGGCGGTGAAGCTTATACTCGAGCTGGTCATTTAAAGTTAACTGAAACGGGCGGCCTAGAAACTAGCAATGGTGATTTGTTGATTGGTGACGCCGGACCGATTTTTTTGCCGCTTCCGGTTAACAATATTCATATTTCGGGTGATGGAACGATTACCGTTCAGCCAGAAGGTGCGCCAGCTAATGCACAAGAAGAAGTTGGCCGTATCAAAATGGTTAACCCAGATGTACGAGACATTGAAAAGGGCAACGATGGCCTATTTCGTCGTAAAGACGGCAACATTGAGCCAGCTGATGTAACCGTGCAACTAGCAAGCGGTGCGCTTGAAGCTAGTAATGTTAACCCTGTTAATGAAATGACCGACATGATTGCGTTGCAGCGTCAATTTGAAATGCAACTGAAACTAATGAAAACAGCAGAAGAAATTGATTCAGCAAGTTCTTCGTTATTGCGTGCTTTCTAATTTATTTTTTCGAGGTGAAGTATGAACCCAGCATTGTGGATTAGTAAAACTGGCTTAGATGCGCAAACAAAAGATATTGCTGTTATCTCCAATAACTTGGCGAACGCGAGTACTGTTGGCTTTAAGAAAAGTCGCGCAGTATTCGAAGACTTGCTGTATCAAACAATTAATCAGCCGGGTGGACGCAGTGCTCAAGACACTGAATTACCATCGGGTTTAATGTTAGGTGCCGGCGCAAAAGTGGTGGCAACGCAAAAAATTCATACCCAAGGGGATATGATTACCACGGATAACTCGTTGGATTTAATGATTCAAGGTGACGGCTTCTTCGAAGTGTTATTACCAGATGGTACTTCGTCATATACCCGTAATGGTCAATTTACGATGGACGAAGAAGGCAACATTGTTACCCCAGGTGCTGGCTATCCATTACAGCCACAAATTACGATTCCTGATGATGCGCTTGAGATCAATGTCTCGCAAGATGGTGAAGTTTCGGTTCGAATTCAAGGACAGGCTGACAACGCCGTTGTTGGTCAAATTAATACCGTCAACTTTATCAACCCAACAGGTTTAGAGCCGATTGGTCAGAACTTATTTACTGAAACAGCAGTGAGTGGTGCGCCAGCTCAAGGTGTGCCGGGTTTGGAAGGTTACGGCATGATAGTGCAAGGGGCACTTGAAACGTCAAATGTAAATACTACGGAAGAGTTGGTTAACCTGATTGAGAGCCAACGGGTTTACGAAATGAATTCAAAAGTAATTTCAGCGGTCGACCAAATGCTGAGTTACTTGAACCAGCAGCTTTAATAGTTGAGGTTAACCTGATGAAACAACTAACTATCGTGATTATTATGGCGCTGTTAACTGGCTGCGCTAGCGTTCAACAATCTAAAGTACTGCCGGACGATCCTGAGTTTGCGCCTATTTTACCTGAGCCAGAAGAAGAAGAAGTAGTACCAACTGGTTCGTTATTCAAAGTTAATTACGTCAACAATATTTATTCTGACTCGAAAGCTCACCGCGTTGGCGACATTATTTCGGTGATTTTAAATGAAAGCACGCAAGCACAAAAAAGCGCGACGACAGAAATAACCAAAGAAAACGAAGCAACGCTTGACCCAATCGTTGGTTTAGGCGGTCGTAACGCGACATTCAAAGGCGATTCGATTCAATTTGGCTTTAATCAAGAAACTGATTACAGCGGTGATTCAAGAGCAGATCAAGGTAACAGCTTAAACGGTTATATTTCAGTTCATGTATTACGTGTGCTGCCAAACGGCAACTTAATGATCCGCGGTGAAAAGTGGATGACCCTAAACAATGGTGACGAATACATTCGTTTAACGGGCATTATTCGTCCGCAAGATATCACTTATGACAACACCATTATGTCAAACAAAGTCGCGAATGCGCGTATTCAATACGCTGGCACAGGAACTTTTGCCGATGTGCAAGAGCAAGGCTGGTTAACTCGGTTTTTCAACAGTTCTTGGTGGCCACTATAAGCTTACGGAACAATTCGTAAGCTTGGAGATGTTAATATGAATAAATTCATCAAAATTTGCAGTGTCGTATTAGCAAGCGTTTCGCTTCTATCTACTTTTAGCGCGCATAGCCAGCGCATCAAAGACTTGGCTGATATTCAAGGGGTTCGTTCGAATCAACTGGTCGGTTATGGTTTGGTGGTTGGTTTACCTGGCACAGGTGAACAAACGCCGTTTACTGAGCAAAGCTTTAAAACCATGCTCAGTAATTTTGGTATTTCGATGCCTGCAAATCTAAAACCACAGATTAAGAATGTCGCAGCGGTTGCTGTGCATGCTGACCTACCAGCGTTTGCTAAGCCAGGTCAGAAAGTTGACATTACGGTGTCGTCAATTGGCAGCTCTGCCAGCTTACGTGGCGGTACATTATTGCAAACAATTTTGGTAGGTATTGACGGCAACGCCTATGCCGTTGCGCAAGGTAGCTTAGTAGTAAGTGGTTTAGGCGCTGAGGGTTTAGATGGTTCAAGTGTTGTGATTAATACGCCTACTGTTGGTCGTATCTCAAATGGCGCAACGGTTGAGCGAGAGATCAAATCAGCATTTATGTCGGGCGATCACATTACGTTTAATTTGAGAAGTTCAGATTTTACGACAGCTAAACGCATGGCAGATACCATCAATGACTTTATCGCTGGCACGGCTCGTGCAATAGATGCAACGTCCGTCAAAGTTACAGCGCCGCGCGATGCATCAGACCGCGTTAGTTTTTTATCGATGATAGAAAATCTTGAATTTGAGCCTGACTCACCGGCAGCAAAAATTATCGTTAATTCACGTACAGGGACAATAGTTATTGGCTCAGAAGTTAAATTACTCGCTGCGGCAATTACTCATGGTGGCATTACGGTAACGATTAACGAGCAGCAGGAAGTTACTCAACCGGATGCTTTTGCAGAAGGTGAAACTGCGGTGACAGAAAATAGCATTATCGATGTTAATCAAGATGATTCTCGTATGTTCGTTTTCGATCCAGGTGTGACTTTAGACACCTTAGTGCGCGCTATTAACGAAATAGGCGCGGGTCCAGGTGATGTGATGGCTATTTTAGAAGCCCTTGATCAGGCTGGCGCATTGCGTGGTGAGCTAATTATTATCTAGCCTACACACGTATTGCGAGCTCTGGCGTAAGTTGCAGGTATTAGCTTAGTTACTCGTTGGCGGCATTAGTGTTGAGTTTTAACTTTTGGTGTAAATGTTAGGTTAAGGAAAAAGGTATTTTTGTGGATAACAAACTAGCAGAAGCAAGAAACTTTTTTGATCTAAATGGCCTGAACAATATACGTCAGCAAGCTAATCAAACTGATCAAGCGTCAAAAAAGGCAGCGTTAAAAGAAGCTGCGCAGCAATTTGAATCTATTTTCATGCAAATGCTGCTAAAGAGCATGCGTAGCGCACAGGAAGTACTTGAAGCTGATAGCCCGTTTAACTCGCAATCAACTAAATTTTATCGCGACATGCAAGATCAGCAAATGGCGCTTGATATGTCGAACAAGGGCACGCTTGGCTTAGCAGAACTGATTGAGCGCCAATTAGGCGGTGGCGATGGTTCTTTTACGCCGCGTTCAGTAATTCGCACTGATCACCAAGCACCCGCTAGTCAAAAGGTTGAGGGTGACGTCGCTCGCTTAGCTGAGCAATTTTTATCTGGTGCTGAGAAAAGCGCCGATAAGGTGTCAAATAATCGTCAAGCTGGCACTCAAGTTCCATTAGCAAAAGCGAATAGCGTCGTCAAAACATCAGAAAAATCTTCTCCAGAATTTAACCAACCTCAAGATTTTGTTACCGCGTTAACCGAGCCTGCAAAACAAGTTGAACGCCAGCTTGGGGTGCCATTCCAAGTAGTAATAGCCCAAGCCGCTTTAGAAACTGGCTGGGGCCAAAAAATTATCAAAAACAGTGACGGCACAAGTTCTAACAATCTCTTTAATATCAAGGCAGACAGCCGCTGGACTGGCGAGAAAGCGCAGAAAGACACACTGGAGTTTGAACAGGGCAGTTTGGTTAAGAAAAACGAGCCTTTCCGTGTCTACAACAGTATTAGCGAGAGCGTTAACGACTACGTTAATTTCCTTTCTTCAGGTACGCGTTATCAAGACGCATTAGCAAAACCTGACAATGTGGAACACTTCCTGCAAGGACTACAGAAAGCCGGATATGCGACGGATCCTAACTACGCAAACAAAATTTTAGGAACGTTGAAGTCGGTGAGTAATTTTCTGAACCAATAAACTGTTATCGAGTGCTTTGTCCTCGGTAATCGAGGAGCGTAAAGCATGACTGTCAACTTGTATCAAACTGGTGTTAGCGGCTTATTGTCGGCGCAACAACAGTTAGCTACAACCGGCCATAACATTGCCAATGTTAATACCGATGGCTACAGCCGACAACGTGCTGAGCAGTCGCCAACGCAAGCGCTTCAATCGGGTGGCAACTTTATTGGTACGGGTACTTATGTCGCTGATATTTCAAGGTTGTACGACCAATTTGCTTACCGTGAGCAAGTTATTAATCAATCCAATTTAGGGGCTGCCAATGCCAGCAACGCGAGTTTAACGCAGCTTAATGGTATTTTAGGCTCGGCAGGCGGGGCCATTACTAGCTCTATTGAACAGTTTTATCAGTCTATTAACTCTATCGCTGACAATCCGTCAGATCCTGCTCTGCGAAGCATTGCGCTTAATCAAGCCAAAACCTTGACGACAAATTTTAATAATTTGAATGACAGTTTTGATCGTATTGAAACGGCAACCAATGGTGAAATTGAAGAGATTGCTAAGCAGATTTCAGAGATATCAACTGAACTTGCCAATATTAATGAGCAAATACTTCATACAAACTCACCAGGCCAGCCTGGGCAACCAAATGACTTGCTGGATGAGCGCGACAGGTTAATTAATCAATTAGCTGAATTTACCAGTGTAAATACCGTAACAGATGCCAATGGCGTGATGACGGTAATGATTGGTAGCGGCAATACACTTGTTGCTGGAACAACTCCTTTGAGCTTACAAGTTGTGCCGGGCGATCCAGACCCTTTGCAAACACAAGTGGCTATCGCTAGTAAAAATACCACAATTCCGCTTAAGCAAGACTCCTTAGGTGGTTCGTTAGGCGCAAAAATAAAATTTAGAGATGAAGATTTAGCGCAGGCGCGCAGTCAAATAAACCGAGTTGCATTGGTATTATCAGAAACGCTTAATGGCGCTCAACGTCAAGGTTTAGACTTAAACCAAGGGCAAGGCGCTAACTTTTTCCGTGACATTAATGACACAACAAACCAAACATCACGGATTCTTCCTTACTCTGGTAATTCAACACCTGGACTACAAGCAGGCATTGAAATTACAAATGTGTCGCAGTTGCCGACAAATGACTTTGATCTCTCTTTTGATGGTGCTAACTATCAATTAACGAATCTTGCTGACGGTACCACCACTAACCTCGGTGCACCTGGTTCTGGTACTTATACCACAAGTTTTGGTTTTAACTTTGTTGAAAACTCCGGTACACCAGCAGCAGGAGACAGGTTCACTATTCGTCCGACTGAAAATAGCGCAGCTTTGATGCAAGTTGAGCTAACCGACGGTAAAGCGATTGCTGCCAGTTCTGCAGTTAGTGTTACTGCATCAAGCAATAATGTCAGCGCAGGTGAAGTTGAAATTGTTGCAGTGGCAGACCCTGTTGCAGCTCGAGCAGCAGCTCCTTTGCGAGTTAATGTATTAGAAAGTCCTGCGGGTTCGGGCACTTTTAATTACACCATTACCAACCTGACAACAAACACAACATCGGCACCCGCTGCGTACACGCCGCCATCACAGCAGATACAACTGCCGGCAGCTCCAGCAACCGCGGCATTTACCATTGAAATCTCAGGGAGACCGTCTGGTCAGGCACCTAATGGTCCTGAGCAATTTACCATTAGCGATGCCTTTGGCACAGGTAATGGAGAAAATGCGAAATTTATCGCCGATACCAGAGAGCAGGGCATTATCAACGGCGGCCGAGAGAGCTTTAGTCAAAGTATTGGCATTACCACGGCACAGGTTGGTAGCCAAGCAAAAGCCGCAGAGCTTGGAGCAGAAACATCGCAAGCGCTATTTACCCAAGCTTTTAATCGCAATCAAGAAACTTCTGGTGTGAATTTGGATGAAGAGGCAGCCAATTTATTGCGCTTTCAGCAGGCATATCAAGCTTCATCACGGGTGGTTTCAGTCGCTAACACTATTTTTGACACCTTGCTATCGGCAGTAGGTTAAAGGCTAAGGAATAAACAATGAGAGTTTCAACTGCACAGTTTTATTTTCAAAACAGTCAACAAATTAGTCAGCAACAGTCAAATGTTAATGAGCAAACACAATACTTGTCTTCAGGTAAGCGTGTTTTAAGCGCAAAAGATGATGCGGTAAATTTTGGCACCTTAACGGGGTTAAAAGGAGAGTTGTCAAGTATTGAGCAGTTTGAACGAAACATCACTATTGCTGAAAACAGAAACAGCCTACAAGAAACCTCTTTTTCGTCGGCAATCAAAGTACTTGAAACCCTAAAACAGAGGTTTATCCAAGCCAACAATGGTGTGCTTGGTGATAACGATTTAGCGTCAATTGCACAGGTGGCAGACAATTCTTTCGAACAATTATTGGATATCGCCAATAACAAAGATGATACCGGTGGTTTTATTTTTGCGGGTTTCCAAACTAATCAACAGCCGTTTATTCGTCAGCCTGATAATTCTGTGGTCTATAACGGTGATAATGGCGTTAGAGAGCTTTCGATTGGCAGTAATGTTGATGTCACCTTAAATCAGCCAGGTGATAAAGCATTTTTAAATGTTGAGAATCCTACCGGTGATTTTTCTGCCAATTACTTGGCTAATACATCAGGTATTTCCTTGCAGTCAGCTGTGGTTGCAAATCGCGGTGCCTATAACACTACCACCAATCCCCCTGATTACACTTTTAATTTTACCTCAGCTACAGACCTAACGGTGACAGATAGCCTAGGCAATACCGTTTTTAATACCAATACCTATGCGGCAGGGCAAACGGTTGCCTTCAACGGATTAGAAGTTCAAATAAGCGGCAACCCATTGCCGGGTGACAGTTTTGAGTTGCAGCCTGATGAAGAAGTGAGTGTTTTTGAGACAGTTGGTGCGGCATTAGATTGGATAAAGCAGGGAACAAATCCTGCAAACCCAACTCAGCACGGAGTCGATCACGCCGAAATTTTGGCGAACATTGATGCGTCAATTAATCACCTGTTAGCACGTCAAGCGGAAGCGGGTGTTAATCGCCAACTTATTGATAGTCAAAAAAATATCCATGCAGACAACGAGTTAATCATAGAAGGTAGCCGTTCTGGTATTGAAGATTTGGACTTTGCTAAAGCAGTCAGTGATTTTCAACAGTCACAGACCGCGCTGCAAGCGGCTCAGCAGACATTTGTACAAGTCAGAGAGTTAAGTCTATTTAACTTTATTTAATTTTATTAGAAATTTTTATGCTGGTTTGTTTTATTTGGCACAACATGTGCATTAAATCGAGTATCAGCACAATTTAGTGTCAAATTTTAAACCTGTGGTTCCATCAACCTGTTATCAGCAAGCGAACCGCAACCTAGATTAGGAGATGATAACAATGGCTTTAGTTGTTAACAGTAATGTGTCGTCATTGAATGCTCAGCGTCAATTAAGCCGCTCAACTGATGAATTAGGGACTTCATTCGAGCGTCTGTCTTCGGGTAAGCGTATTAATAGCGCAAGAGATGATGCGGCGGGCTTGCAAATATCTAGTCGTTTAACTTCACAGGTAAACGGTCTAAATCAAGCGTCTCGAAATGCTAATGATGCGATTTCATTAGCACAAACCGCGGAAGGCGCTTTAGAAGAGTACACCAATACTATCCAGCGTATGCGTACTTTGGCGGTTCAAGCGTCAAACGGCTCTAACTCAACTGCAGATAGAATTGCATTGAATACTGAATTTACAGCGCTAGAAGATGAGCTAACTAGGATATCTACAGATACTGAGTTTGGTGGAGTGAAGTTATTGCAAGGTACTTACAGTGAACAATTCCAAGTAGGTGCTAATGCAGGTCAAACAATTCGAGTAGACATTTCAACTAACTTTGCTAGCGGTACCATCGGTGCATCTGGTTCTCTGTCAACCTTTGACGGCGCTCAGACTGCTATTGAGAACTTAGATAGTGTTTTAGCAACGGTAAACACAACGCGAGCCAACTTAGGTGCCGCGCAAAACCGCTTTAGTTCAGTTATTCGAAGTAACGACAACACTTCGCAGAATGTTTCAGCATCACGTTCACGTATTGAAGACACTGACTACGCTGCTGAATCAGCTGCATTAGCAAGAAACAACGTCTTACAACAAGCATCAAGCACAATATTATCTCAGGCTAATCAGCAGCCTCAGATTGCACTAAGTTTGCTGCAATAGAGACATCGGGGGGCCTCTAATACACTAATAAGCGAATGGGTGTTACACAGGTAATAGCTGCTTAGCTTAAAGGTAAAGGCCTAATAATAAATCAATAAGTATTTAAATTATTAAATCAAATTAGAGGCTTTATTCCGATAAAGGATTAAAGAAAAATTATGGCTTTAGTTGTTAACAGTAATGTATCTTCTTTAAATGCTCAGCGTCAGTTAAGTCGTTCAACTGATGACCTAGGTACATCTTATGAGCGTCTTTCTTCTGGTAAACGCATCAATAGTGCAAAAGATGATGCGGCAGGTTTACAAATCTCTAGTCGTTTAACTTCACAGGTAAACGGTTTGAATCAAGCGTCTCGAAATGCCAATGATGCGATTTCTTTAGCGCAAACAGCTGAGGGCGCATTAGAAGAGTATACGAATACTATACAGCGTATGCGTACGTTAGCAGTTCAAGCCTCTAATGGATCTAACTCAACCGCTGACCGAGTTGCGCTAGATACAGAGTATACTGCGCTTGAAGCTGAGCTTACTCGGATTTCCACAGATGCAGAATTTGGTGGCGTTAAGTTACTTAACGGAACATATGCAGAAACCTTTCAGGTGGGTGCTAATGCTGGCCAGGTTATTTCTGTAAGCATTAACCAAAACTTTAATAACACGACAATGCTGGGTTCTGCGAGTAACCTACTGACATTCTCTGCAGCGCAAACTGCAATTGAACGATTGGATAGTGCCCTAGCAACAGTTAACTCGACAAGGGCAGATCTAGGTGCTGCACAAAACCGCTTTAGTTCTGTAATTCGCAGTAACGATAACACTGCGCAAAACGTGTCGGCTTCTCGTTCGCGTATCGAAGATACTGACTACGCTGCTGAGTCAGCAGCACTGGCAAGAAGTAACGTACTTCAACAGGCTTCAAGTACGATTTTAGCTCAGGCTAACCAGCAGCCTCAAATCGCACTGAGTTTGCTGCAGTAAACAACTAAAACTAATGGTTACTTTAAAGCTCGCTATGCGGGCTTTTTACTTTCAGTTAGTAGTCTTTTACTTGTACAAGGCGGCCGAATATCAAAAATAGGCGGGCGTTAGATAAAAAACTTAAAGTTTTATTTAATGCAGTCGATATCATAAATAACAGAGGACACATCAGCAGGGTTGACCTCTATATTTACTTAAATATTTAGGGACAATTCTCGGAGGAAAAATATTATGGCTTTAGTAGTAAACAGTAATATTCAATCATTGAACTCTCAGCGACAGCTTTCTCGTTCTACCAATGACTTAGGCACAAGCTTTGAACGTTTATCATCAGGTAAGCGAATCAACAGTGCACGAGACGATGCGGCTGGTTTGCAAATCTCAAGCCGTCTAACTTCGCAAGTTAACGGTCTTAACCAAGCATCTCGAAACGCAAACGATGCAATTTCACTAGCACAAACAGCGGAAGGTGCGTTAGAGGAATATACGAATACCGTACAGCGTATGCGTACCTTGGCGGTACAAGCGTCGAATGGTTCAAACTCTACTGCTGATAGAACTGCGTTAAACACGGAATTTACTGCGCTTGAAAGTGAGCTTAGCCGTATCGCTGAACAAACCAGCTTCGGTGGCGTATCACTGCTTGACGGCTCATATGCAAATGAATTCCAGATTGGTGCTAATGCCGGTCAAACGATTTCTGTTAGTGTTACTCAAAACTTCTCTGCGACGACTATAGGCGCTGAGGGGTCATTGACCTCTTTCGCTGATGCGCAATCATCAATTACTAACTTAGATAGTGTACTTGCAACCGTAAACGAAACTCGCGCTAACTTGGGTGCGGCGCAAAACCGTTTTAGCTCTGTTATTCGAAGTAACGACAATACTGCACAAAACGTATCAGCATCTCGTTCACGTATTGAAGATACAGACTATGCGGCAGAATCGGCTAATCTAGCACGAAATAACGTATTGCAGCAGGCGGCGAGTTCACTATTGGCGCAGGCAAATCAGCAACCACAGATCGCTCTGTCGTTACTGTAATCACTTCAGTAGTATTCACATTAGTTCAAAGGCTCTGCGTGTTAGAGCCTTTTTTATTGCGTTCGTAGAGGTTAAAAAGTAGAGAGTAGAAGGTTAATTTTACTTGTAATACCAAACTTTATCGTGGAGTTTATTGTAAGTAAGTTATGCCAAGTTAAATTGTCAGCATGTTCCTTTCTAGCCAAAATAAAAATAACCCTAAAAAAGATTAAAGTTATATTACGGGGGGTCGATAAGCTAATTAACTGGGTAGAACATTATAGATTGTAATTCCTACCGTTAATTATATTTAAGGCTTTTTGACGAGGCATATTATGGCTTTAGTAGTAAACAGTAATATTCAATCATTGAACTCTCAGCGACAGCTTTCTCGTTCTACCAATGACTTAGGCACAAGCTTTGAACGCTTATCATCAGGTAAGCGAATCAACAGTGCACGAGACGATGCCGCTGGCTTGCAGATCTCAAGTCGTCTAACTTCGCAAGTAAACGGTCTTAATCAAGCATCTCGAAACGCAAACGATGCGATTTCACTAGCACAGACAGCAGAAGGTGCGTTAGAGGAATATACTAATACCGTACAGCGTATGCGTACCTTAGCGGTACAAGCATCAAATGGTTCAAACTCATCTGCTGATAGAATTGCGTTAAACACGGAATATACAGCGCTTGAAAGTGAGCTTAGCCGTATAGCTGAACAAACCAGCTTCGGTGGCGTGTCACTACTTGACGGCTCATACGCAAATGAATTCCAGATTGGTGCTAATGCCGGTCAAACGATTTCTGTTAGTGTCACTCAAAACTTCTCAGCGACGACTATAGGTGCTGAGGGGTCATTGACCTCTTTCGCTGATGCGCAATCATCAATTACTAACTTAGATAGTGTACTTGCAACCGTAAACGAAACTCGCGCTAATTTAGGTGCTTCACAAAACCGTTTTAGCTCTGTTATTCGAAGTAACGACAATACTGCACAAAACGTATCAGCATCTCGTTCACGTATTGAAGATACAGACTATGCAGCAGAATCGGCTAATCTAGCACGAAACAACGTATTGCAGCAGGCGGCGAGTTCACTATTGGCGCAGGCAAATCAGCAACCACAGATCGCATTGTCGTTATTGTAAACACTTTAGTTGTATTGACATTTATTCAAAGGCTCTACTTGTTAGAGCCTTTTTATTGTGTGTCGCCTTTGGGGGATATTAATTTTAAAAAAAATTTAAAGTTAATAACGAAGGTGCCGATAAGTAATTAACAGGGCCAGAATCTAGTGTTAGGCCTCCATCATTAACATAAGTTACTCCGAGGCAGATTATGGCTTTAGTTGTAAATAGTAATATTCAATCATTGAACTCTCAGCGTCAGCTTTCTCGTTCTACCAATGATTTAGGCACAAGCTTTGAGCGCTTATCGTCAGGTAAGCGAATCAACAGTGCACGAGATGATGCCGCTGGTCTTCAAATCTCAAGCCGCTTAACTTCCCAAATTAACGGCTTAAACCAAGGTACGCGTAATGCCAACGATGCTATCTCGTTGGCACAAACAGCTGAAGGTGCTTTGGAAGAATATACCAATACAATCCAGCGTATGCGTACATTAGCAGTTCAATCATCAAACGGCTCTAACTCTACTGCTGATAGAATTGCACTAAATACAGAGTACACGGCACTTGAGTCAGAACTAACACGTATTTCTGATCAAACTAGCTTTGGTGGTGTGTCGTTGCTTAATGGTGAGTACAGTGAGCGATTCCAAGTAGGTGCTAATGCTGGCCAAACCATTTCAATTTCTATCACTCAGAACTTTGATAATACGTCTGTGTTAGGTGCTGGTGGTGGTGTATCCAGTTTTGATAAAGCACAATCGGCTATTGCTAAACTAGACAGTGCGTTAGAAGTTGTGAATACAACGCGTTCAAACCTGGGTGCTGCGCAAAACCGGTTCAGTTCAGTTATCCGGAGTAATGACAACACCGCACAAAACGTATCAGCATCACGTTCACGTATCGAAGATACTGATTACGCAGCAGAGTCAGCGAACTTGGCACGTAATAACGTGCTGCAGCAGGCAGCGAGTTCGTTGTTAGCTCAGGCTAACCAGCAGCCACAAATCGCACTTTCATTGCTATAATTTCTTTAAATGTGTGCTCTTGTATAAGTTGGCACTATTTTCTTCAAAACGCTCGATGTAGTTCATCGGGCGTTTTTCATTTTAGGGTCATACGGAGGGGGCACATTGGTGATAAATGCTCATCGATTATAAAGCCATTTTATGGTTGCCTGCCGCCCATTTAATTGCGTACTTATCATGTGTTTTTTAGGTGAGTTTTGCTTTTTCTTGGGTTAATCCACGCCAATTTAAAGGCGATTAACTCATTATTTTTAGTACGCTTAGTCACTTAACAACTACCGCATAAAGTTTCTTAATTTAGCGGTTTAAAAAGTTATTGGTGTTCAATAAGAACTGGCACCTAATTTATGTCACTAAGGCTCTTAACCGCAAAGTCCTTTTTATTGGCCTAATGTTACTGTGTAGCTAAAGTAAACTACGCAAATAATTTAATCTAAAAATCTAAAATTTCCATACCTTTACTGGCTTATTATTTGCTTTGTTTAGTGAAACTTTTCAAGTGGAATTATCTATGGGTGAACATACGCAGGCTGAAGTGCTCAATGTAGGAGAAATTGAATATAAATTAGTGCCTAACCGTTATCTCGTTACCGAAAAAGTTTTTGATGAAAACTTTGGTTATAGAGCTATTTGTGAGCGTGCTAAAGCAGCTTTTGAAAGGACTAGTACCGAAACACCTTTGACAACGGAGCACCTACATTTGTTAAAAGGCCAGCTAGCTTCCGAGGTTTGTCAGTCTGTTATTGATGAGTTTGAGCAAGACCAGCAAGGCATTCGACATGAATCAGTCGCTCAAGTGTTAATCGAGCAGGTCTTTAATGAAGATTTAGATGAGCAAATTCGCTCTTATTTTAACAGCGAATATTGCATTTTTTGGTGGTCTATCGAAAAAGTAGCCTCAACTGATGAACAAAGCTCTGTGTCGGCAAGGTGGCATTGTGATGCAGGTCCGACTAAACATTTAAAGGTTATAGTCTATTTGAACGGTCATGATGAACATAAAAGTGACACCCCTTTTTTAGATAAGCAAGCGACCGATAAATTAAAAGAGATTGGTTATATCTTTAATAATTATAATGATAGAAACACTAATATTACGCCGTTATGTGAGCATTTTAACGTAAATTATAACCCTCAGAGTTTAAAGCCTAGCGTTGGTGATGCCGTTATTTTTAACCCTAATCAAGTCGCCCATCGAGCGTTGCCACCAATACCAGAGAAAACACGTTATGCCCTTCATTTTTGCGTGTTGCCATCGGCATTGCATTGGCGAGATGTGATCGAAAACCGTTATTTTCCCGTTTATGGCTGTCAAGACTTTATGGAATTTGCTGCAATTTGCAAAAAAATGACAACTCAGGCGTTGCTTGAGGAAGACTGCATTGAAATTGCAACAGACTACCAAGTTTCAAACGAACAGCATCTCGAATATTTGTTGGCAAACATCTTTAGCAACATCTCACTAGCAAAGGCGCTGTTTAATCATATAAAAAGTAGTGATTTTGGCGTTGCTGAAAATAATAACTTATTTGCTTTACTGCGCTTTATTAAGAACACCATAATCTCGCAATTTGACAGTAAGCAAATCATTCAAAGTGATTGGGTTAAAGCGTTATCAGAAATAGCGGAGTATGAGAAGAGCTTTCTTGATGCTTCAAACTGCTATCGTATTGATAATAAGCCTAACCCAGCCGCAGTATTTTGGCCGAATCCTGAGCATCAAGCATCGCCTTTATCTAAATTTGATATGCTGCCGTATGTCGAAAAACAGCCCATTATGGATATCAATACGCCTATTGGCTCTGCGGGTAGTTGCTTTGCGTTTGAAATAGCAAAGCACTTACAACAGGCTGGCTACAATTATGTCATTACGGAAAGAAATGATGATGCGCTTTCTGGCTTGGTGGTTGATGGCTACCAACCCGGCGACCAATACGCAAAATTTTGTGCTAATTATGGTCTTCTTTTTAATACTCCAAGCTTTTTACAGCTTGCTGAAAAAGCCTTTGGTGTTCGCCATTTCAATAAATTACTGATCCAACATGAGAGCGGTTATTACCTTGACCCTTATCGGGATAATGTTGCATTCGAAACCAAAGCTGCATACTTAGCTGACTATGATAGCCATCTCGAGGCTGTGCGCAGTGCATTGCTTGAATGCAAAGTATTCATCATTACCCTTGGTTTAAATGAATGTTGGCAACTTCAAGATGGTACATTTTTATCTCGAACCCCTAGAGAGAATATGCATCATTTAGTTAACCATAGAAGCTTAACAGTGCAGGAAAATGTCGATTTCATTCAAGGTTTCTTTAATATTATTAAGCAACATAACCGAGAATTTAAGTTGGTTGTTAGTGTCTCTCCGATACCGCTTTTAGCAACTGGGAGAGCTGATGAGCACCATGTTATTAGCGCTAATTGTTACTCTAAGTCTGTACTTAGGGTCGCAGCAGAGCAACTGGTCGCGAATAATCAAGATATCTATTACTTGCCAAGCTATGAGCTTGTTACTGAATGTTGTCACGATGCCTGGGAGCCAGATAGTAGACACGTTAAACCGAAAACTGTCGCTCGAGTGATTGAAATGTTTAAGGAAATGTACGTACTATAACAGTGCGTATAGTTTTAATGTGTTTGTTCAGTAATTTATATAGATAACGTTATTTTCTTGAAAGCGCTCACTACACACATCTGGGTTTGGGTACTTTAAAACCACGTGTAGATTCTGCGGTTATACCGAGGCTAATCGTTATCTATATTTAACCGTTAGTAGGCTAATGCAAAAAACTATTAAAAAATTCTAAAGTTAATAACGAAGCTGTCGATAAGTAAGTAACAGGGCCAGAATCTAGTGTTAGGCCTCCATCATTAACATAAGTTACTCCGAGGCAGATTATGGCTTTAGTTGTAAATAGTAATATTCAATCATTGAATTCTCAGCGTCAGCTTTCTCGCTCTACCAATGATTTAGGCACAAGCTTTGAACGCTTATCATCAGGTAAGCGAATCAACAGTGCACGAGATGATGCCGCTGGTCTTCAAATCTCAAGTCGCTTAACTTCTCAAATTAACGGCTTAAACCAGGGTACGCGTAATGCCAACGATGCTATCTCGTTGGCACAAACAGCTGAAGGTGCTTTGGAAGAATATACCAATACAATCCAGCGTATGCGTACATTAGCAGTTCAATCATCAAACGGCTCTAACTCTACTGCTGATAGAATTGCACTAAATACAGAGTACACGGCACTTGAGTCAGAACTAACACGTATTTCTGATCAAACTAGCTTTGGTGGTGTGTCGTTGCTTAATGGTGAGTACAGTGAGCGATTCCAAGTAGGTGCTAATGCTGGCCAAACCATTTCAATTTCTATCACTCAGAACTTTGATAATACGTCTGTGTTAGGTGCTGGTGGTGGTGTATCCAGTTTTGATAAAGCACAATCGGCTATTGCTAAACTAGACAGTGCGTTAGAAGTTGTGAATACAACGCGTTCAAACCTGGGTGCTGCGCAAAACCGGTTCAGTTCAGTTATCCGGAGTAATGACAACACCGCACAAAACGTATCAGCATCACGTTCACGTATCGAAGATACTGATTACGCAGCAGAGTCAGCGAACTTGGCACGTAATAACGTGCTGCAGCAGGCAGCGAGTTCATTGTTAGCACAGGCTAACCAGCAGCCACAAATCGCATTGTCATTATTGTAATAGAACTAACAACTGCGTTGTTCATAAAAAGGGCACTGAGATTTCAGTGCCCTTTTTCAGTTTCATTGTGAAGAGATAGCTTGTTTGCCTTTGGTAGTTAAAGCACAAACTAGAGGTTTACTCGTTTAGTAACTGTTCGGAGTTAAGTGAAGTGCTGGTGGATAAATCATCACTTTTTTTTCAAATAAACTTAAAGTTATTTGATAAGTGGTCGATAAATGTTCTAAGAGGCGATCGTAGCTAGTGATTAAACCTCGCAATATTAACTAAAAGGGTTATCCAAGAGGCAAATATTATGGCTTTAGTGGTAAATAGTAATATTCAATCATTGAACTCTCAGCGTCAGCTGTCTCGTTCTACTAATGATTTAGGAACAAGTTTTGAGCGTTTATCTTCAGGCAAGCGCATCAACAGCGCTCGAGATGATGCTGCCGGTTTACAAATTTCAAGCCGTCTAACGTCTCAAATCAATGGCTTAAATCAAGGCACGCGCAACGCCAACGACGCTATATCTTTGGCGCAAACGGCTGAAGGTGCTTTAGAAGAGTACACGAATACAATTCAACGTATGCGAACACTAGCGGTACAAGCGTCGAATGGCTCAAATTCATCTGCTGATAGAATTGCATTAAACACCGAATATACAGCGCTTGAAAATGAGCTATCACGTATTGCAGACCAAACTAGCTTTGGTGGTGTACAGTTACTTAATGGTAGCTATAGTGAGCAATTCCAAGTAGGTGCAAATGCCAACCAATTGATTGCGGTAGAAATTTCAACAAATTTCTCTAGTGGTGCAATTGGTGCTAATGGCGACTTATTAACCTTCAATGCTGCGCAGTCAAGAATTACCGATTTGGATAGTGCTTTAGCTACTGTGAACACTGTTAGGGCAAACCTAGGTGCTGCGCAAAACCGTTTTAGCTCTGTTATTCGAAGTAATGACAACACTGCGCAAAATGTATCAGCATCTCGCTCACGCATTCAAGATACTGATTATGCAGCAGAGTCTGCAAACCTTGCACGTAATAATGTATTACAGCAGGCAGCAAGTTCATTGTTAGCTCAGGCTAACCAGCAGCCACAAATTGCGCTATCATTACTGTAATAAGCCCAATTATTTTGGCATAATTTTAGGGCTCTTTATTGATAAGAGCCCTAATGCGTTCTAGCCACTTAGTAATAGGAGCGGTTATGGAATCTAGTATAAGTATTACAAGGCCAGTATTAGACAACGGGCTTAGCCGTACTAATGATACGGCACAACGAGAAGTCACTCAGCGTGACTTAGGCAATGAAATAGCCGCGGCTGAGGGTCAAGTGAAGACCAATCAGGTAGTCGCAGCCGAAGATATAGTCACAGCAGATGTTTCTGATAATGGTTTAGATAACTCTTCTAGGGAAGTTGAAGAGGCTGAGCTTTCAGAAGCACTAGAAACAGTTTCAAGTTTTATTGAACCTCAGATTAGAAACGTTAATTTTACGCAAGATGATAGCTCTGGCCAGACAGTTATAAAAGTTGTCGATGCACAAAGCCAAGAGCTCATTAAGCAATTCCCGTCAGATGAAATTCTTGAGTTAGCGGAAAGAATTAAAGGTCTACAAGACGAAATCGCCGATAAAACTGGCATACTAATTGATGACAAGGTTTAAGCTTAATTAAGGCTTGTGGTTGAGGGGTCGTCTCTTTTGATAGTATGGCTCAAACTTATTCGATGGAGGCATTATGTCATTTACCAATTTAGGTATTGGTTCAGGTTTACCACTTAACACTTTAGTTGAGGGCTTATTGCAAGCCGAGGCTTTTCCTACAGAGAATAGGCTTAATACCCAGCAAGAGTCCGTAGAGCTTGAATTATCGGGTGTTGGTGCGTTCAGATCTGCGCTTTCTGATTTTCAGTCGACGGTCGATAGGTTAGGTGCAGCTGATGCATTTAACAAGCAAACTGTAACTGCTAGCAACGACAATATTGCTGTTCAAACCAATGGTTTTGCAAGTAACGGCGAATTTGATATTAACGTCCAGCAACTAGCCACTGGCTCACAACTCAAATCAGCAGCGTTTACCTCATCAAGCGATACTGTCGGTAGTGGAACTCTGACATTCTCAGCAGGCTCAAGCACTTTTAACGTTGATATAGATGCCGCTGATAACCTGAGTGCAATCCGAGATAAGATTAATGCCGAGTCTGATAACTTTGGTGTTACAGCAAACATTATCAAAGGCGATGCTGGTACATTCTTAGTACTAAACTCAACTGAAACTGGGGCTGCCAATAGTTTGACGGTCACTAGTTCTGACGCATCATTGGCAGGTATTTCGACAAACAATACAGTAGTTAGAGCTGCTCAAGATGCCATTATTACTATTGATGGTAACACGGCTACTAATTCCTCTAACGAATTTAAGAACTTCATCGAAGATGTCACCATCACTGCCCAAGCGGTAACAACATCGGAAAATACCACTTTATCAATCAGCCAAGATACAGAAAGTGGTCGAGAGCTAATTGATGAGTTTGTTACTAGCTTTAATAGCTTGCAAGATCAGTTAACAGGCCTAGGAGCGCCTAGGCTTGGGCGATTAGCGTTTGATCCTAATGTTAGGCAAGTCAGGCAACAAATTAACGATGTGGTACTCGACACCGTAGCAAATAGCGGCATTGGAAGTTTACAAAACCTAGGGCTCGAACTTAATCGCAGTGGTAAACTTGAAGTTTCTACTTTTAGTTCAGAGAACATTCAAACAGGCGAACAACGGCTAACAGACGCGCTAACTAATAATTTAGATGAAGTTGGCAAGCTTTTTGCAGATACCGATGGTGTCGCTACACGTATTTCAGCAATTGTTGATAACTATGTAGATTCGGATGGTGTACTAACACAGCGTCAAACATCACTAAATGCTCAATTGAGTGACATTAGTGACCAGCGAGCTGCGTTTGCCGAAAGATTAGCTGACTACGAGGCTAGATTGATTGCCCAGTTTACGGCACTAGACTCTGCAGTTGCTGGTTTTAACTCTACTAGAGACTTTGTATCGAATACGTTGAGTAGCTCATCATCAAACAACAATAATAACTAATAGTAGTAAAGCTTAAAGCTTATTAGTTATCGAAGTGAAAAGGTATCAATTATGAGAAATAACCTAAGAGCTTATCAAAAAGTAAATAGAGAAAGCGGTTTATCGGCAGCTGACCCTCATACCGTAATATTAATGCTTTATAACGGTCTCCTTGAGAATATTTCAATAGGAAAGGGTGCTATCGAGCGAAAAGATTTAGCGCTAAAGTCAACTGCATTATCAAAGGCTGTTAATATTCTAAACTCTTTGATTGATTCTTTAGATAAAGAGTCTGAACCAGCTATTTCTGACAATTTTAATACTTTATATGGTTATTGTATTGAACAAATCATGTCAGCGAGCACCTCACTTGATACTGCACAGCTAGACCAAGTGTCTGAGTTTCTTATTCCATTACGCGATGCATGGCAAAATATTTCTGAGCAAGATAAGCAGGCTGGTTTTGCCAAGCTTAATGAGAGAGATAAAAATCGTCCTGTCGGCAATATAGGTACTTAAGGTGTTGGCAAAAAAGTTTCAACGGGCTAGGCGTTTAACAGATCAAATTGCCGAGTTTGTTGAAGCTTTCAATATCGAAGGTTGTCAACTTTTACTTGCGCAACGGCTGACGTTATTGACAGAAATCAAGTCAGAGCTTGAATCATACACACCAGAAAACAAAGCATTACGTGTCGAGTTCGAAGAGCTGTTATTATGGATAGAAGAACAAGATAAACAACCTCAAGAAAAAGCCGAAGATTTCAAAAATAAGTACCAAGATAAGCTTAAAAAGCAAAAAAAGACTAACTTTGCTATCAAGCAATATACCTCCCTTTAATTTCATTACATTAAATTTTTATTTTTAGGTTTCAGTCATGTCAGAAAATGATGAGTCGATTAGTATCCTTGAAAAGCTAGCTAAACTTGAGGTAAAAGCTAACGAAATTAAGCAGCAACTAACTCGCCAAAGCCAAGATGAATCAACATTGCAGGTGATAGCTGATCGGCTTTCTCTAGTTGCTCATAGCGACGATATGTTGTGGCAGCAATTTCAAAATAATATGGCCGCTTTTCAGCAGTTTGATCCTAATGTCTATGACTTCTTCAAAGACTATGAGCCAAAGCGATTTGTCGTGGATATTGTTGATGGCTTTCCAAATATTTTAGACATCGAAGAAAACGAATATTTATATAATTACCCAGCCTACTTGATTGCTAGAGGACAAGTAGACTCATATAAAGATGAGCCAAAGTCAGCTGGAGCAGCATTTGAAATGAATGATGACAATGAAGCTGGCTTTATCCATTCAGACACTTTGAATCAAATCCTGAAAGTCTTAGTTAATAGGGTTGAAAAAAATGGTGATCAAGTTCGAAAGCTCTCTAAATTAGTCAATTCATTGATGGTTTTTGGTGTTGGTTGTGGTTACCACATCGAGCTATTGAGTATCGAACATGACATAAAAAACCTGTACGTTATTGAGCCTGAGTTAGATGTATTTTACGCATCCTTGTTCATTACTAATTGGGCTCAAGTACTAGAAAAAGTTGAACGATGTGATCTTAAAATTCACTTTTCACTAGGCGCAGAGCAAGAGAGCTTTTTTGAAGAAGTCCGCCGTCAAAGCGACTTGTATGGTCACTATAATATTGCGAAAACATATGGCTTTATTCATTATCACGCAGAGAAAATCAGTGCACTTACGACTGAATTCAAGCAAAGATACGCTGAATTTATTCAAGGGTGGGGCTTTTTCGATGATGCTATGATGGCAACAAGTCATATGTTGACTAGTATCAAGCAAGGTGTTCCGATGGTTAAGAAAAGGAGTTTAAATGAGAACCCCTTGTCTGACTACCCTGTTTTGGTCATCGGTAATGGGCCTTCACTAGACGGTTTAGTTGAATTTATTAAAGCACATCAAGATAAAGCAATCATTGTAAGTTGTGGAACCGCGTTAAGTGCGCTTTATCAATATGGCATCATTCCTGATATTCATTGTGAGCAAGAGCGAACCTATCCTATAGCTAAGCAAATTGAGTATTACTGTCCACCAGAGGTACTAGATAATTTGATTCTTTGGGGGCCATCAACACTGCACCCTGATGTTTACGCAAAATTTCCATTAAAAGTAATGGGACTAAAGGGCGCAGAGCCAACTGCACCTCTTATTATGGAGAGCAGTGTATCAGAGTTGTTTGAGGTACAGCCGTTTATAAATCCAACAGTAGCTAATACAGCCTCTTCTATGGCATTAGCTTTTGGCTTTAACAACATTTACTTACTAGGGGTGGATTTAGGTCATAAAAAAGGTGGCAGTCATCACAGTGCGAAAAGTATGTACTACACCCAAGATGGTGACGATCTTGAAATGTATGACTCAAATGCAGTTTCCGATTTAGAACTTGAAGGAAACTTCGGTGGCGTTTTCCATACAGACTCTTTCTTTGGTGGCTCAAGAAGAACGCTAGAGTACTTGATAGCAGGGTATCCTGAACAAAACTTTTATAATTTGTCTGATGGTGCGCTTATCAAAGGAGCTGTGCCTACACCTTCAGATACAGTGACATTCAATGCAGGTGTAATCGAGAATAAAAAAGAACAATTGTGCTCTATTATGGCTAATTGCAGTCATGCTGGTGAAGAACCTTTATTTGAAGAACTGGCTAATGACTTGGACTATGATGGCTATGAAGCTTTTTGTTTAGCACTGATTGACGCTATTGATAATCTTGAGCGCAATTCAGAAGCTTACTTAGAGTTATTGAAACAGCACTTCTTGATGCTGATTGATGACAAAGTTTGTTTAAGAAATCATCATTATCAAACTCTTAAAGGAACTGTCTTGCATGTTCAAGCGATGCTCGCCCGAATTCTTTTTGAAGCGGTAGATGAACAGGATGCGCTTGATGACTTTGCTTTGGCGGCAATGTATTACAAGCAGTTTTTAAAGGACTCTATCTCCTACTACAAAGAAAACGCGCTAAAACCACATTATTACGACACTAAATGGCTTGCACCTTTGGAAGAGAGTGCTAAGCCAAAGTAAGCGTGATAGCAAGATAGATTGCTTACTTACTCTCACTCTTTACGCCAGCTAGGTGTTGGTTAACACCTAGCTGGTTGATATCGTAACAAATTTACGAATTATTGGATCATTCAAACTGGCCAAATAGATACTGACAAAGGGCTCTAAAATGTCAAAACATTGAGGAACGCTTTGTCTAGGTTCAAATATGACCTTTCTCTCCAATTAAGCTACTAATATTCAAATTGGTAGTAATTAAAGCCTGACATAGATTCAGGGACGTTAACTTTAAAGGAAAAATTATGACGGATAATAAAGTCGATTTTGGTGGTAGTGAGTTCTCTACTAATCAGCAGCAATCTATCAACGAGCGAAAAATTGACTATTTTGAGTCTTCATTGGGAAGCTCAATCGATAAGCAACAAAGCTTAATGCGCTATATGTCAAGGCAAGATCTTGCCAAGTTACTTTGCTATGCTGATATCTACAATATGACTAGTGGTATTGCTGGTAACATCGTTGAGTGTGGTGTTTATTATGGAAACGGACTCATGACTTTTGCCAAGCTTTGTGCTTCATTAGAACCATATAACTACAACTGTAAAGTCATTGGCTTTGATACATTTGAAGGTAATCAAAGCATTTCTGAAAAAGATCACCTTTCTAAATCTGAGTCAGGATTACATACTTTTGAAGGTGGTTATGAAGCCAATACTTATGACGATCTCAAGCGTTGTATTGAAATTTTCGACATGGATAGACCATTAAATCAATTCCCTAAAGTGGAACTTGTAAAAGGTAATATCTGCCAAACAGCACCAGAATATATCGAAAACAATCAACAAACCTTGGTACGTATTCTAAGTTTAACGATGAATTTATACGAGCCAACGAAAGCGGCCCTTAAAGCTTTCTTACCAAGAATGTCTAAAGGCAGTGTCATTATGCCATTTACCCTTAATTCAGATTTATACCCAGGTATGACGTTGTCAATTTTAGACGAGCTGAATATTAAAGATTACCAAGTAAAGACTATGCCTAACTATCCGAATGTTAATTACATTGTTTTGTAATGCAATTGGCTAGCTAGCACCTAAAACTAAAAAAACCTCACTGTTGAGGTCTTTTTTAGTTTTTTGCTTACCGCAATTTACTTTAGCTTATACTGGCTTAGTTGAGCATAGGAAGTAAAGATAGTGACTCTTCAAATAAGCCGACCTGCACGAGATCACAAGGTTTGCCATCTAATAAATAATGGTCTTTTAGTATCCCATCTTTTTGATAACCAGCTTTTAAAAATGCCTTTGTGCTGCCAATATTTGGCTTGTATGCACCCGCACAAAGTTTTCTAAGCTTTAGTGATTCAAAGCCATAACGGCTAATAAGCTCAATCGCTTGCTGGGCGTAGCCTTTGCCCCAACAACTTTTCTCGCCAATAAAAAGACTAACATCGCCGATAAGGTGTACTGGCTTGATACCACCGACTTTTATGTTTCCAATATGACGATCGTTTGCGGCAAGCCTGATTGTAAACAGGTGCTCGTTTGGGTTAGCCATGATGCCGTTAATAAAGTCAATCACTGCGGCTAAATCTTGATGATAGAATCGGGTTTCTAAGTATTGATTAACTTTAGGATCGTTAAGCCAGTCTACGTAGGTCTGGCTCGCGTCATCTATGCTTATTTCTTGAAGATAGATATCTGGTACAGCAGGGCTTGATAGCTTGATAAGTTGTTTGTTGGTCATCGTTTTATTTCTTAGTTTTATTTTCAGTTAATAGACCAGCTTCTTGCCACAAGGTTAAATATTCAAACACTTCTTTTACTGGTAGCTGGAATTTGGTCGCGAGATCAAATACAGACATGTTGTTTTCTAGCTCTCTTGGTAAACAGTTCATCAGCTTGTTCCAGCGGCCATGCAAGGAATTGTAATCAACACCACTGTCTGTGACAGGTGGAATGGATTTATATAAGCCATATGCTGAAAGGCAGACTAAACCTTTAAAGTTACGTTGATAATGACGATTACACTCCAACTGTTCGAGGACTTCTAGCGTTGCATCAACTGTGTCTGATAAAGCAGATTCGTCGAGTTTATCTGGTGTGTCTAAATCAGTGTGATATTCGGGGAAGGGCCAACGTGTTAGTGAAATTGTCGGTATATTAAATGGCGGTGCTTCGAATACGGTTTCATCATTACCGTAAATAGTGCGAAACCCTCCTTGCTCAAATTCACCGTATCGCTCTTGCATCGCAAATGCTGCTGCTTGGTCTAACTCTGCTGTACCTGTGTAACTATTTTGAAGCCTCAAGCTCGCTTTATTACCTACAGATTTAAGCAGAATGCACCCCTTGATGTGTTGACGTTCAATGTCAGTTAATTGATTTAGCCAAAACATGGGTCCTTGCAATTCCGGAGCAATTATTACTCGGTAGCTGTATTTACGAGAGCCTTTCTTCTGCAAAGCCTGTATTACTCTAATGGCTACGGCGCACCCAGAGATATCATCATTGGCTTGGTATGGATGGCAATTATGTCCGTTGATAATAATGGTATCTTCCGTTTCTCCAGCCAAATGAAAGTCTAAAACTTTCATCGTACTTGGGGTCGATTGGGTCGCTAATTCGACTCGGTAACGGCCTTCTTTCAATGTTTTACGAAGACTGTCAGGTAGACAAATTACCCAGTCAAGCTCAAGTGGACGATAGAGGTTTTGCCAGTGATAGGGAATTGCTTCAGGTTTTTGCGGGTCGCTAACAAGGTGCTGTTGAAGCTCTGCTAATGTTAACTCGCCACTAAATGATGGCGATAGTGTGCCCACACCTAGGGGGGATAATGCTGCATCATAAACAAGTTGACCATCTTTGAAAATTCTAGCATCAGTAACTCGCCAAGCATGGGGAATATGCCAACCATTCAGGCTTTGGCCAGACTGATATTCGTGAATAGTAAAATCTAGCTCGCTTAAATACTGCTCTAAGGCGCTATCGTTCCCCTTCCCCGTGATAGAGTAGGCAAAGGGGAATAGCTTTTTCACGATTGACGTGACGTTGTGTTTGTTATTATTCACGGTTAGTCCTTAAAGCCATCGGCGGTTAGCTGCACTTGATATTGCATCGCTTGGTCTAATATTGAAGCTGGTGTAAATAATCGCATACCTTCTCGAAGTTGCTGATAGGTCGTTTGCTCAAGCTCAGTGATGCTGACAAAGCCCCCCACCGCTGAAACGACAACTTCATTGTTGAGCTTCCTGACAATCACACCTGCAGCAAAAGGGTGCATGGGAGGATGTGCTAAATCAATAGCCTTTATCGATTTGATGCGCAGTTCTTGCTGATTAACAAAGGTCGCAGCACCAGCGTATGGCGAGCTAAACGCTCGACAAAAACTAATAATATCATCTCGATGCCATTGCCAATTGATATAGGCTTGTTTATCTGTTCTCAGTCGAGGTAAATATACGCGATCTTGATTAACGGTTTGATATGGTTTGGGCGTAAATTCAGTGCCACTGGTAAACCTATCGGCAATCAGTGCGATAAATATTAAGCCTTGCTCAATATTTTCGATAAAGTAGTCATCTGGTGTTGTCGCGCTTTCTGAAATATAAAATTTGTGCTCTGCGACAATATCGCCTTGATCTACCTCTGTTGTAATGGCTTGGAAAACACAGCCCCCTTCACGATTTTGGTTGAGAATTTGCCAAGTGTAGTGAGCTCCGCCCAAGTAATGGGGGATTGGTATTGGATTGATGTTAAACATTCCGAAGCGAAAAGCTTTGATTATATGTTGCTCAAAAATCCATGCTGGTCCAAAGCATAGAGCTGCAGAGTCTTCTGGGATTAGCCCTGAAAGTTGGCTAGAGTTAAGCTGATTAATATCTGCGATAAGTTCACATTTAATTCCGTTTTCGCTAAAGGAATCAACTAAGGTCTTCGGCTGTTTTACGAGTTGTTCATTGCAGTGTCGCGGCGCTATAACAGCAAAAACCTCGAAGCCTTTTTGCTGAAAGATTAAAGCGCTTTCAGCCATTAAGTCACCACCGCCAATCAATACGATGCTCTGTATGCCGTTAAAGTGAATATTTGCTGACATGCTAAACCTGTTTAAACGCTAAGTTATAGTTTGTTAGATAATTTTTTGCTCTAATCGGGTTGCTGTCGGAAAAGTTAAAAAGGCTACCACAGCCAAGCGCACTAACATTGGTTTCAACAAATGCTTGCTTAAGGTGCTGGTAGTCACCGGAACCACTGCAACCGATAACTGGCACTTTACTCAGCGCCATTACTTGCGTTAATAGTGGAATATTGAAACCCGCCATCATGCCGTCGTGCTCAATAGATTGGATCATAAATTCACCTGTGCCTGCTTGCTGACATCTATTAATATGTTCACTTAACCTAATAGACTCGGCTTCCTGACCACAATGAGAATATAAAGTGTGCTCATTTCCTTGTTGCTTAACATCAATACTGGTTATTACTGCTTGGCTACCGAATTTATTGGCGATTTGTGTAATAAGTTCAGGCGTGGAGTATGCCGCGCTGTTAACAATGATTTTGTCAGCGCCTTGATTGATTAAGTATGCGGCATCGTCAAAGCTGTTGATACCGCCACCAACAGCCAGTGGCATAAAGCTCACTTTGGCAATTTCAGGGATAAGCGTTGCTAGTTGTTCAACACTTCGGTTTTCTCTTGCGATATTGAGCAGAACTAACTCATCAGTGTACTGAGAATTGTATACACTAGCACTTTTAACCGGGTCACCAACATCACGCCATGTATCAAATTGGGTTGTTTTAACTAACCTGTCATCAAGTAGCAACATGAGTGGAATGATACGTTTTTTAAGCATTCGAAACCTTTCTATATCTATGCTAGACAGCGATATTAGTAACTTGTTGGTCTATGGTATGAGCGCTCTCGCTAGGTTGCCAAACGCCATCCCACTCGCAAAAGTTCTCAAGTAACTGCATGCCATTTTTCTGGCTTTTTTCAGGGTGAAACTGTACGCCAACAACATTGCCTTTCGCCACGATGCAAACCAATGGCTCACCGTAATCAGTTATTGCTAATATATTTTCACTGCTATCACATGCCATGTGATAACTATGGACAAAATAAAAGTCTCGACAGTCTTTTATATTCTCAAAAATGGGATGTTGTTGCGTGAACTTAGCTTCATTCCAGCCGACATGAGGCACGGGCAGTTCAGTAATTTCATTAATCGGTTTAACTTGTGCTGAAATGATCTCTAATCCAGTTGACAGCCCACCCTCGAGGCTATTAGTAGCCAATAGCTGCATACCTAAGCAAATGCCAAGCGTTGGGTTGCCTGAAGCAATAAAATCTTTTATTGCTCCGGTAAACCCTAGTGTTTCAAGTTGCTGGCTAACAGCGCTAAAGTTACCAACGCCAGGCATAATGAAGTGAGTAATGTCTGCAAGTTGGCTTGGCTCTGTGACCAAAATAGGATCATAGCCATTTTCATAAACAGCATTAAAGACAGATTGAATATTGCCCAAGCCTATATCGAGAATTCCAATCATGGTTTCTATTCAACTTTTGCTTTATAAATAATGCCCTGATCTTGCTCGTCTTCGCGATACCATCGATCAAAGTCATGGGTTTTGGGCGCGTATTCCATATTGTCAAAGTCAGGCTTAAACGGCGGCACAACGGTCTTGGCAACAATGTGATTAAACTGATCTTCGCTGATGCCCAAATATTCTAGGAAAAGCGTTAGTGACGGAGGTTTTCTTCCTTCATATTCGGCCACTAATTTGTCGCCGTATTCCTTGCTTATACGTTCGTTTCGCAGGTCTAGTGCGACCATTTGACTCACTCGGCTGTAGCCTCGCTTAAGGTATTTGATGTAATCACGCATACCTTGCATTGAGCACTCTATTTTCTCGTAAGAGTATTCGTCCCAAGGCATTCCCTCCACTTGATCGCCACGCCAGCCGAGCTCTTCTTGAATAATTTTTGTGTTTGCTTTCACATCCCAGGGAATGAAAGAGCCTAAGCAAACTGATTGATATTTGAGGCGCTTTAGGTCACGTAGCGGTGGGTAGGTGTAAGGCGATAATTCACGCGGATCGCATTGGTAGTCGTCTTTGATCATACCGTACATGTCTTCAGCCGTAATCCCTAAATTGATAAAGCGATTAAAGCGAGTTTCGTCGACGCATTCGATTTCTTCATCTTCGTAGTCGTAGTAAGCCGTGTACTCTGAAGAAGGTTCGCCCCAGAAGATAAGTGGTACTTGGTATTTCAGCGCAATATGCATCGGGTATGCGAAAATGCCCGTATGACAATGCCAGCAAAAGTCTCCTTTGCGTACTAAAGTTTCCAGCATGAGGCGTTTAACTAGCTTCCAATTTGGCGTAAAAGAAATAACGTCAACACCCAACTTTTTAAAGGTTCGACGGTTGTTCTCCATTAAAGTGTCGCGCATAAAGCCGTGATTAAACTGCACCACGAGAGGTCTAACTTTAAACTTCTTCACCAAGTACCACAAAGTGTAAGTCGAATCTTTGCCGCCAGAGAAAGGCACAATACAATCATACTCATATTTCCCTCTGTGCTTTTCGACTAATTCCGCGAGCATTTGAGCGCGCTTTTCCCAGTTGATTTTCTCATCCTTGTAGTCTTTTTGACGACAAATATTACACACGCCATTCTCGTCAAACTCTATGGTTTCATAGGTTTCAGGCAGGTTACAGGCGGTACATTTTTGCATAGTGTTTTCCAAGTCTGTTTGGTGGATAACAAATTCGCAGGGTTCAAGTTTCAGCTAACTCGGTTCATTTAGAATGGCTTACAAAGCGAATTAGTTAAGCCGGTTTAGCTCTACTGAGCAGGGCCGTTGACGAATTTGTTGTCTATATAAGTGTGATATTTATGTATTGTTTTTACAGCAGAGAAACCTCTTGCCGTTAAATTGCAACTTCTACAGTTCTTGCTGCGGCGAGCTTTGAAAGTTTAATTTCACAGCTTCAATTTCAACGTTTAATTCAAAATTCGTTCCACAAAGAAAGCTTCTGCTTTGGCAAAACCGTGGGTAGCTCCGCGCAATGTCGCGAGGGCTTCAATACACTCAAAGCTTCTACTATGAGGAAATTGTCTCATTTCCTTTTGATAGCAGTGCAGGGCGCGTTCTTTTTGTGGCCAATAATCACTGATGTTATTTATGTATTGAGGTGTGAAACTGGGGAGCGATGGTGAGTTCCATTCAGTGCTAGAAAGAACTTCAAACGAAAAAATACTTTTCACACCGTGCCCTGATTGCGGGCGACAAGCGGTCATTACGGCTTGATGACAAATACGGTGATCAATGTTTAAGTCGTGAGCGAAATGTGTATAAACGATTTGTGGTTTGAGTTGTTCAATAATAGGCTCGATAAAGTGAATCACACTCAATAGTGGTACAGTATCTAATTGGTTATCCGGAAAGTCTGCTTGGTGAATAGCGCTAACATTAAGTACTTTCATTGATTGTGCCGCGGCATCGCGTCTGGCAACAATTACTGACTCATCGACCTTGTCGACCCGAGAAGATACCCCATCAGTCAAAAAAATGACTTCAACTTTATCGCCATTAGCGGTGTGCTTGGCTATTGTGCCTGCACAACCCAATACCTCATCATCAGCGTGCGCGGCAACCACGAGTACAGTGTTTTCTTCTAGGCTTGAATTAGCTAGCAGTTTAGTCATGTTGAATTAACTCCCAGTCTACGGCTGTACCAGGCTCAATATCTTGCGTTGCTCGCATACCAATTATTTGGTCTAAATATTTCGGCGCTAAACCATAACCGGGTCGAATTCTACGTACATCTGAAGGCGTAATTTTCTGGCCTTTGGCAATCTCATTAACAAAATAAAGTGAACGGCGAAACTTCATACTTGCTTGTTCAACGGGTTTACGCTCATAACCCGCAGCGCCAATAGACTGATGGGCCGCGGTTGTTTCTTCCACTAAACGAACCAATTCGTCGGGCTCAATAGAAAATTCGGAGTCAGGACCGTTTTGCGTACGATCTAGAATGAAGTGTTTTTCGATTAAACAGGCGCCTAATGCAACAGCACTAACCGAGGCTACCGTGCCTAATGTGTGATCTGAGAGACCGGAAAGGACATTAAATCGCTTTGCGATATCGTTAATCGTGGCCAAATTTGCTTGCTCATATGGCGCAGGGTAGGCGCTAATACAATGCAGTACAACTAGTTCGTGACAGCCATTATCACGCGCTGTAGCAATGGCTTCTGCGATTTCTTGTTCGTTAGCCATCCCCGTTGAGATGATCATCGGCTTGCCTGTTTGTGCGACCCGCTTTATTAGAGGTAAATCGGTGACTTCAAATGACGCTATTTTGTAGGCTGGCGTATTTAGGCTTTCAAGCAAATCAACGGCTGTTTCATCAAATGGGGTTGAAAAAATAGTAATGCCGACTTCTTGAGCTTTGTTAAACAGTGCTTGATGCCATTCAAAAGGGGTGTGAGCCCATTCATATAAATCGTAAAGTTTATAGCCATCCCAAAGACCCCCTTCAATCTGAAAGTCTGGTTTGTCGCAGTCAATCGTCATCGTATCTGGTGTGTATGACTGTATTTTTATGGCGTCAGCACCGCAATGAGCAGCTTGCTCTATTGTTGCTAATGCGCTCGCCAGATCACCGTTATGGTTAGCAGAAAGCTCAGCAATAATATAGGGTTTGTGTTTTGGGCCAATCTTTCGGCCTGCGATTTCTATTTCACTGTTGGTCATTAGTAATCAGTAATTAGTAATTTTTAATTTTTGGGTAAGCCATGGCTACTTGGTTGAAGCTAGCGTTTTGGGGCTAAACGTTACCGTTGCGCTAAGCTGCTCTCCATCGAGCTTAGCTTGGCTAAAGGTTAATTGATAGTTGCCATGCTCAATAAAAGCACTTGGGTAACCATCAGCGTCTAGCATCCTTATTAAATCGTATATTTTATCGAGCGTTTGTTCACCATTGATATGGCTTTGCTCAGGTGTACGTCGCTTAAACTCGGTAACTTCACCTTGCTGAGGTATTGGTTTAGGTTCATTTTTGACAATATTGGTAATCATTTCAAACGTTAACTGAGCGCTACGTTGAAAAATTTCAGTAGCACTACCTTTGAGAGACAACGGTTGTTTGGCGTAAATGGGGCCAGCATCAAACGTTTCTGTCATTTGTAGCGCGCTCAACATGGTATCTTGATGTCCGCGACTTATTAAATTTTGTAGCGGGCTGCCACCACGGCCATAAGGTAAATCAGTCATGTGAAATGCCACGCAATTAAATTGGCTAATGATTGATTGTGGCACCAACCAGCTCCAATGTGGAAAGAAAATATACTTTGGTTTTATCGCCTCAAGATACGCGACGGTTAATTGTTTCGGCTCCGAAATTAAATGCCAGTTACCAGGCAGTGTTGCTTGATGTTGGTGAAACTGGGCGATGTTCCAAGGCTTAATCGTTGCAACGATATAATTAGTCATCTTTGTGAATCTCAAGTCTGAATTTCTGGCCGTTGTAGTAAAAAAATGCCGGATAGTTTTGGTTATCAACTGTTCTTAGTAATGGCATTAACTCATTTAGTGACAACCTTGGATCAAGCTCACTATCAAGGGGGGTTCTTCTAGGGTAGAAGCTCTCTTTACCTTGCTGTGGAGTGGGGCTTAGTTGTTCATACTGATCAACAAACCTAAGTGCCAGCCTAACGGATATCTCTCCTTGCATTGCTCGCCATTCTCGACAAAGCTCGTTGCCTGTCAATACAATGTTTTCTTGTAGCCATATATCACCACTATCAACTTCGGTGCTCGCTTCAATCAAAGAGACAGGAATGATATGTTGGCCGGCAATGATTTGCCAAGCCATCGGTGCAAATCCTTTACCTTGTGGTAAAGCACTTTCATGCACAACGAGGTTATATTTATTGCGAGCTAGTACATCTTCAATTACTAGCTGTGTGCACCCTAATAAAAAGCAAACATCACCCTTAGGAATATCGGCCTGATTACGATAAAGTGCCGCGGTTATGCCTCGTGCAATGAGTTCGTCCACTAGTTGTTCGGCATATACAAGGATCCAAGAGTTGTTATCTACTAATACGCTCACTTTATTGAACACGGCTAAATACCTTATCTACAATTCTTTGACAGCCTTGCCCATCACAGACTTTAAGGCTGTTGTTTATCATCGATTCTAACTCGCTAACATGCGTTTGTATGCTGGGCAGCAGCTCAGTCACAACATGAGTGAGCTGATTTTTCTGGTAGCTAAGGCATACATTTTCACTTGTTAAAGCCGCAGCAATATCATTTTGGTTGCTCGCCTGCACAATCAATATTGTCGGCAAACCAACGGCACATCGCTCCCACGAGGTTGTGCCGGCGGCACCAATGGCTATATCTGCTGATAACATCAACTCACTAATATTACTGGGTGCTATATGTAAGGTCATTTCATCATGCAGCTGACAAAACTCCATAACTTGCGCTATATGTTTAGCGCTTGTACCTATGATGACATCAATCAATCGGAAATTAGATGTTTTACCAAGCAAAGTTAGTGCCTGCAGTGTCAGGTTATCGGGATCAGTACCACCAAACATGATCAGGAGTCGAGTAGCTCCCTGCTGAATATGCAGGCGCTCTTTTCTCTGTGTGTAAATTTCTTGCTTGCTTACCCCTTTTGAGTACACAAGGTTGAATTCGTCCCTTAGCATGGCATAGTCAGTACCAAGCAATGTTTGGCTATGTGCTGGCGTTAGCTTTTTATAGCGAGATACTGGGCATAAAAATGTCTGATCTATCAGAAAGTCACACTCATGAGCTCTGTCAGCTATATCGTCAATGACAACTATTTTTCTGGTGATATTTCGAACTTGCTGGTGCCACCTAGCATCGATTCCATAATGGTCGGTAATGATAAAATCGAACCTTGACGAGACACTAATACAATCTGATAGTTTTTTGTTTAATAGTTGGTTTTTTGCCAATGCAATAAACTCTTTGACATCATTTTCTTGAGTTTCGCCGAGCCATTCACTGTGTGCTAATTTTTCAGAGCTTTTTTTCGTTGATGCTCCATTTGACCGAGAGGTTGGTGCCGCCATCTGAACTAGATCAAACCCTGCATCCAATACGAGTTGGCTGATATTGCCTTCAGCCTGTCGGCAGAAAAAGTAGATATTTGCCCTCAGAGTTTTTTTGATGGCATTAGCTAATGTCAAGCACCGCATGATGTGACCTGTGCCAATAACCGTCGAAGAATCGGCTCGTATCGCAATATTAATCATTGAGGCAAACCTGTGCTTGACTATCTAACTTTAAACAGCGGTTCAAGTGGTTCGCATTGCAACTGTTCAATCACCGTTCGATTGTTTATTGCTGTATTTAGTATCGGTAGTACTTCTTCGTAGCAAGCCAGCAGGGTGGCGATATCTTCATTTGTGTGTGAATAACTTATATTGTGCGAGCCAAACGTTAAAATTCCTCGAGCGAGCATTTCCTGCATATATAGGGTTTTTATTTCAAAACTCGAATAGCCATTGCAATCTATTAGTTGTAGAAATGACCATGAGGGGTGCCCTGCCGTACTGGCAAACTGTTGGCAGTTATATTTAACAATTAGCTTGTCTAATTCAGTTAATAAGTATTGCCCTGTGCGCGCAAGTTGATCTGGTATATTGAGGTTATCAACTTTATCAAGTACCACTTTAGCAGCAGCTAATGACGCGGTTTCACCACCAAATGTGCCAGAGAAAAACACGTCTTCCATTAAGTCCATAATCTCTGCTTTACCAACAATAGCAGACAATGGAAAGCCATTAGCTAAGCCTTTTCCAAAGGTGGCGAGATCGGGTGTTATACCAAACAATTCCTGCGCACCGCCCTTAGCAAACCTACAGCCAGTTATGGTTTCATCAAACACGAATACGATATCATTAGCCTTGGCTAGAGTTTGCACTTCTGATAAATAACCGTCTTTAGGGTATTCAACGTTCATTGGCTCCATGATAATTGCAGCGATCTGTCCATGATATTGCTTTACTAAGCTTTTGAGTGCATCAATATCGTTAAATGGAAAACTTTTCGTTAATGCTTGAGTGGCTTCAGGTACGCCCAAATTTCGAGCCGTAGAACCAATATACCAATCCTGCCAGCCGTGATAACCACAAACCAACACCATGTCTTTACCTGTGAAGGCACGGGCTAGTCTAATTGCTGCCGAGGTCGCATCTGAGCCATTTTTCCCAAAACGCACTTTTTCTGCACATGGGATAAGTTCGACAAGCTTTTCTGCTACTTCAACTTCCAACTTGTGTGGTAATGAAAAGCTCACACCCGTTTGAATTTGTTGATAAACTGCTTGGGTAACATCTTCATCAGCATAGCCGAGTGACACACACAGCAGGCCATTCATAAAGTCGATATATTCGTTGCCGTCGATATCCCAAACTCTCGCACCTTCACCTTTTTCTAGGTAAAGAGGTGCCGCACCTACTGGGAATTGTGTTTTACTTTTGCTAAAGGTTTGCGATCCAAGCGGAATGGTTTGCTCGGCTCTTTTTAACCATTGCTCAGATGATGGATATTGTCTGGTCATAGTAAATTAATGCTTATTTTCTTGTGATTTAAGGGCGACACTTTGCTCTTGCTCAATTGATTTTAAGTACCCTTCATTACGAATAATACCTTGATTAATCTTTGCTAGTTCAGGTTGTTCCACCAATAGTTGGTAGATTTGTTCGCTGTCAAAATATTGTCCTTGTTGCCCTAGTGTCTGATAAATTTTTTCAATCAAGATGAAGTCACTTGGTTCATCAACCGTTAAGCGATAATGCGAGTAGTCAATTGTTGATGAGTAGTTGCCTTTTTTCTGTGCCAGAATGTTGCGAATAAAAGGAGTGACGTGTTCTAGCTCAGAGGGCTTTTCTGCTCTCTCCTTAGCTGTGATGAGTTGAACCATATTAAATACTTCAACATCAAATCCGTCAGGAAAAGTGGCAGGTTCAACATTTGAGGTGTAGTCATTGCCTTGTTCGATATGCATTTCAATAACTTGATCAATTATTTTTGCATCAGCTAGAGGACAGTCACCGGTTAATCGAACGATGATATCTGCTTGATAGTGCTTGGCTGCTTGGTAAAAGCGGTCAAGCACATTGTTTAAGCTGCCTGTGTAGCATGAAATGTCTAGCTGCTGACAAAGCCTGACGATAGCCTGATCTTCTTTGTTGTCAGAGGTTGCTACAACTAATTGATTGATGTGTTGGCAATTTGCAAGACGTTGAAGATGATGGGCAAGCATAGGCTTGCCAAGGATAGGCTTTAGCACTTTACCAGGGAGGCGGCTCGAACTTATTCGGGCTTGCAAAATAGCAACAACCTTTGGCTTGCTATTTATCGGAGAGGTTTCGGTTTGCATTTACTTACCTATTTTTCTATTAGGGGCGTTCTATCAAGGTCGTTTTATCAATGTTGCTTTAACAAAGCCATCTAATCCAAGTCGCTCTCTTAAAGGCGGAATACAGCTGAATTTAGGTGTTATTTACTTAGTAATTTGCCATAAACTCGGATTAATCAAGGCTTGTGCTTGTGAACTAAGTTCGCTTAACTTTTTTGTAAGCTCCTGTGTAGAAAGCGGGAGTTGTTTCGACATGTGATACGCCTCTACTATTTCGTCTAACTGCGCGTGTGAACAACAGCCAACAACTATTTGTTCAATAGTATTATCGTCAATTTTAGGATTCGCTTTAATTTGCCTTGCTAACATATCAAACAAGGCTAAGCATAATGTGAGCGGAGAGCAGGCGAGTGTTATCGCCAGCTGGTCGAATTTTTCAAGTGTGGCTTGATAAGGCTTAAAATATTGAGGCCGCTCAGTGGCAGGCATCAATAGCAAACCTTGTAAAAATGCGGAGCGACAATGAATTTTTACACCGTGTTTTTGGTAATCCTCAAAAAGCCTGTCTGAGACAAAACGCTGATCCAAAACGTTAGCAGGTACTTGCAATAGATCTAACTGATATTGCTTTTTTAACTGCTGCCACTGTTGTGGCGAGTAAAGCGAAGCACCAACACGATTAACAACTCCTTGCTGTTTCATTTCAGCTAATTCGCGATAGAAAGTCTTGCGTTTAGGGTGTAGAAGCAAGTCGTCTGCATGATGAAAAAGTACCGCTTCTAAGTGCTCAACATTGAGCAAATTTAAGCTGTTCTTAACCAGAGGAATAATGCTTTTAGTTTTGCTATCAAGCTTAGGGATTTTAGTGACAATACTAAACTGTCGACTGACTTCAAGCTCGCCAAGTACTTGCTCACTATTGCCATAGACACTCGCGCAATCGAGCACACTAATACCCGCTCGATGAGCGCTTTTCAGTATTTCTTTTACTTGTAACTTATTAACTTGGCCAGCAGAGTTGCTGACGCCGTAATCTAATCCAAATTGTACTGTGCCTAAGGCTAGTTTCATGCGATAGCGCTTTATTCTAGAAAGATCAAAACAAGCTGTTAAGGTGATTCATCAATATGTTGACGCAAAATTGCAGGCATTTCATATTGTAAAATATCTGCGAGGAATAATTTATCGCCTCTCTTATGGGCATCAATCATGACTTGAAAAAGCTCATTGAATACGCGGTTTCCTGTTAAAGAGTGAGCTGCGAGCAGTGCAGTTAATGCATCAATAAAATCAATATATAGGGTACTGGCTTCGCCTTCATACCCCAATCGAAAAGCGTTTGCGACCTGTTGCGCTTCTTTAGCTATTTGCTCTATTTGGCTTGCCATAACGATGTTCCTGCAATTTGTGCCCCTTCTAGGCTACCGTTTAAAAATTTGATCTGGCTGTTTGCGTCTATATAACGCTCTAAGTCTCGCAGGTAACCTTTTAAATTAGGCATAGTCGCAACTTTTTCTCCATGACCGTTAAAGACCCAGTCATTAGCAAATTCAACAGCGAAATTGAGGGGGGTTTTACTTTCAGCTGATTTTTCTGGATTTGCATGACTTTTATTTTTAGTAAAAGCAAAATCAGCGCCAAGCAAAACAATAGATTTCCCCCCAATAAATGCTGCAAGATCAATCGCTGGGTGAATGACACTGCCCGCTGAAAACAAGGTAGGGCTATTTATTTGTGACTTGTAGGCTTGGTACATCGGCGTGTTGCTATAGCTAAAGTAACGTTTGCCTTGCCATTGTTCAACAACATGTGTGGATATGCTTGGGAAGTAAACTAGGGCTGCCGCCGCAAGCTTATTGTAGTCATCTTGATTAAACATGTTGTGTGCTAAAGCGTCAATTGAAACTACAATATCGGGCGTAATTCTATGTGCAAGTAGCGTTTTTACACTCGCATCAACAGCGATAATAAATGGCTTATTTTCTGCTAACCAAGATAAATGGTTCTCTAGCGTTGGACCTGCTGCGGCAATATAAATTATGTCGCTCTTGGACTTGGGTAGTGCAGCAATAGACTTATCACTGTTTATAAAACTCAAATTGTTTTCAATGGTTTTTGCTACTTGAGGTAATGCCTGCTTTGATTCGATGTAGCTTTGATTAAGCTCCAAGAGAATGCGGTCCTTCAACGTCGCACATTCATCACTCGCAAGGGTGAGTTCAGCAGGGTTGGCACAAAACGGTGCATATACTTCATTAATGTCATTATAGTGATGAAGTGTTATTTCTTTAGCATTGAGCCAGTCAGTATGATCAAGCGCATTCATTACATGGGCAAAAACACCAATGTTCAGCACAATAATATGAATATTCTTTAAGTTTTTGTTTCTTAGCGCTAGTCTTGCTGTGTCACCTAACCCTGTGCCGTAAATAAAAGCAGATTCGGCTGTTGTGGGAATACGACTGAGTTGTAATGCAGCCTCATGAGCGTGATCGTAGTTGGTGGTCAGCTGAATGTTATTAATTATTAGCGTATTCTGCTCTGACTCTACCGTTAGTGCTGAAAGGTCGGCACTTTCTATTGCTTGGTAAAGTTTGGGCCATCTCGCCTTGACTATATCTAAATTACTTTGCAAAAAGCTCATCTACCACCTGATATAAATGTGTTTATTTCATTGCGAACGCTGAACAGTATAAAGGCTAAACTAATGTGGTAGCCGTTTGGCAGTTACTATCCAAGGAAAAAGCTATAGAAGAAAGCAAATGTTTAAGTTAATAGCTATTCATAACGCGGCGAGTAAGTTTAGCGATAGTATCATTATTATCAATAGATTAAATGCTAAATTGACGCCGATTATGGGGGGCGCTGGGTGATTAAAATACTGATAGCGACTTAATTGTACTGAAAGAATACTTTAGCAAGTGCCCCTGACACAAACGTTAGTCTATGGTTAATCTTTGATAAGTAACCCTTTAACTCGCAGCTCAAGGCGTTGATATAGAACGCGTTACAATTTGTTAAAACATAAATTATTATTTATGATCAATGCCCTAGTCATAGAGATAGCGTTTAATACGCGTCTGTCTTATTGTGTTTCCATTAATGTTGTACGACCTAATTTAGCTGAGAGTAGTCAAAATGTTAAAAACTAAAGAGGCAATCATCCTTGTTGGTGGCCTTGGTACTCGGTTGAGCGCTGTCGTGAACGATCGCCCTAAGCCTATGGCTGATTTTAATGGCCGCCCGTTTCTCTCCTTCTTATTAGACTATTTACAGAAAAGTGGTGTCGAGCGAGTTATTCTGTCAGCAGGATACAAGGCTGACTATATCAAGTGCCATCTTGGGTTAATTGAGACGAATATTATGCTTACCATTGTCGAAGAAAATGAGCCATTAGGCACCGGCGGGGCAGTCAAAAATGCTTTAGCACAGGTTCAATCAGAATCGTTTTTTGTATTGAATGGTGATTCATTTTGTCAGTGTGACTTGGATTTGATGGAGCACCACCATCAAATGTCAAATGCTCAAATTACTATGTTATTGACTCAAGTCGAAGATGCTAGTGCGTTTGGTACGGTAAGTTTGAACGGACAAGGACAATTAACGGCATTTGAAGAAAAGTCTCCGGTAAAACGCCAAGGGTTGGTTAACAGCGGCGTTTATTTGTTTGAAAAGCCAATCACCGCGAGTTTTCCTCGTGATAATCAGTTTTCGTTAGAACACGACTTCTTTCCCAAGGTATTGTCTAAAACTGTAGGATTTACAGTAAACTCTCCACTTTACGATATTGGTACGCCAGCGTCTTATCGCAACGCTTGTTTAAAATTAGGATAAAACATGCCAAAAAAAGCACTAATCACGGGTATTACCGGAATGGTAGGCTCTCATTTAGCAGACTACCTACTCGATAATACAGACTGGGATATTTACGGTATGTGTCGTTGGCGCAGTCCGCTTGATAATGTGCAACACCTGTTACCTCGTGTTAATGCAAAAGACAGGGTTTACTTTCTCGATGGCGATTTAACTGACTATGTGTCGCTAGTCAATGTGGTTGAGCAGAGCAAGCCCGATTATGTTTTCCATTTGGCAGCGCAAAGTTATCCTGCAACTAGCTTTACTGCGCCTTTGCAAACACTAGATACAAACATACTAGGTACAGAGCGGTTGTTGGAAGCGCTTAGACACCATCCGACAGTAGACCCTGTGATTCACGTTTGTTCTTCTTCTGAAGTATTTGGCAGAGTTCCCAAAGAAAAGTTGCCAATAGGGGAAGAGTGTAGCTTTCACCCAGCGTCTCCTTATTCCATCTCTAAAATAGGTACAGATTTAATTGGTCGTTTTCACGCTGAGGCTTATGGGCAAAAGTGTTTAACAACCCGCATGTTCACTCATACTGGTCCTAGACGTGGTGATGTATTTGCAGAGTCGAGCTTTGCTAAGCAAATTGCCATGATTGAAGCCGGTATGTTGCCACCAGTGGTGAAAACCGGAAATTTGCAGTCACTGCGCACATGGGCAGATGTTAGAGATGCTGTTCGTGCATACTACCTGCTTGTTACAACGAACCCAGTCGCTGGCGAATATTACAATATTGGCGGCAGTTACTCCTGCACCGTTGAAGACATGCTCAATTACCTGATTTCACGCTCAACAGTGAGTGAAATCAAAGTAGAACAAGAAGCTTCACGTGTAAGACCACTAGACGCTGACCTGCAATTACCAGATACGCAAAAGTTTCAAACACACACCGGGTGGAAACCACAAATTAGTTTTGAGCAAACGATGAATGATTTGCTTGATTATTGGCGTGCGAAAGTTCGAGCTAAGGAAAACTTTTTACAGCGATGACTTTATGTCCTGACTTAAAGCCAGTTGTGATTGAATATGAGAACGACTGGTTTACTGTTAACAATCGTGGCGGTTACCTCACACATGAGCCCAAAGGTAAGCAGGTGGCAGTGCTGGTGATAAAGAATAAGCATGTACTGCTTGTTATAGTGAAGCGGCCAGTTATTAATGACTGTACTTGGGAATTACCTGCAGGGGGCTGCTATACAAACGAGTCCCCTAAACAAGGTGCGATAAGAGAAGTCTGCGAAGAAGCCGGAATAACAATTACGAAAGAACAGCTTATCGCATTAGATAGTATGTCTATATGCCCGAATCGCTATGTCGAGGCGCCGTATATTTATGCGGCCGAAGTGACAGAGCAACAATGGTCTGAACGACAGGGCTTTGATAGCGAAATCACGGAACGCCAGTGGTTTTCGTATGAGCAGATCCAACAAATGCTACTTGCTAATAAAATCTACGTAGCACTACCCGCATTAATTCTGGCTAAGTTATTGCTTTGTCCGAAGCAAGACGTCATGTATATGGCACTCAAAGGTAAATAAAATTAATGAAACAACTACCTATATATCAAGACCTGTTTAAAAAGGCGCTGAGAATAAGGCTGGTAGAAGAAGATATCATTAGTCGATATCACACTGATAAAATTCAAAGCCCAGTTCATTTATCTATAGGTCAAGAAGCTGTGGCTGTTGGCATATGTGAGGCACTGACACCGAGCGATTTATTATTTTCAACCTATCGCTCTCATGCGTTTTATCTCGCTAAAGGCGGCAGCCTCAATGCCATGATGGCTGAGTTATATGGGCGTGTTGATGGTTGCTGTAAAGGCAAAGGTGGCTCGATGCACTTGGCTGCACCTGAGGTTGGCTTTGTTGGCACATCCGCCGTCGTGGCAAGCAGTATTTCAAATGCTGTGGGTTCTGCGTTGGCGGCAAAATTACTCAATAAAAATCAAATTAATGTGGTGGTTTTTGGTGATGGTGCAACCGAAGAGGGAAGCTACCATGAATCACTCAACTACGCAGCTTTGCATCAAATTCCGTTGATATTTGTTTGTGAAAACAACCAGTATGCCGTTCATTCGTCGCTTGACGAAAGGCAAAGTTATCAAATTCTAGCGCATGCCAATACCTATGGTATTGAAACACATAAGCTTGAAAGTGGTTACGACTTTGTTGCTGTCGCTGACTACATGAAAACGCTCGTAGCATCGGTTAAAAAGCGTCCTCGCCCAGTGTTTATTGAAATTCATACGTGTCGCTATAAAGAGCATGTTGGCCCTGGTGAAGACTTTTCTGGTGGTTATCGAACTGAGCAAGCTGTTGATGAATGGAAGTCAAAAGATCCACTGGTTATTGATAACGAAACTATTTCGTTGTTTAAAGAAGCCCTGCTGGCCGAAATAGAAGACAGCGTCAACTTTGCGGAAAACAGCCCACTTCCAACTCAACAACACTTACTTGAAGACATCTTCTAATAAAGAAGTAAGTAGAGGATTACAAATTCTATGACGACCCTTTCATATGTCGATTCGCTTGCTAAAGCTATGCATGATGCTTTAGCGGAAAATGACAATGCCGTAATTTTTGGTCAGGGTGTAGACGACTTTAAAGGAACCTTTGGTACGACTTTGGGCTTACCTGAAAAGTTCGGTGCATACCGCGTTCAAGACACCCCTCTTTGTGAAGAAGGGATGACGGGTATTTGTGTTGGTGCAGCGCTCAATGGTTTAAAACCGATACATATACACATTCGAGCTGATTTTCTCTTTCTAGCATTAAATCAAGTCCTGAACATGGCGGCTAAATATAAATATATGTTCGGCGGCCACCATGATGTACCGATTTTTATTCGCGCAGTTATTGGTCGAAGTTGGGGGCAGGGGGCACAGCACTCTCAAAGTCCGCAAGCTATGTTGTCGCATTTCCCTGGATTAAAAGTGATCATGCCAGCGACTTCTCAATCTATTTTAGAAAGTTATCGCTATGCCATAAACGATTTTAGTGGACCTGTTGTCTCGCTTGAACATCGCTTATTGTACGGTGTTAATTTTGATGTAGAGGAAGATAAACTGCGTACAGGTGAAAACGCATTAACTTCTTACATTGTGAGAGAAGGCGCTGATGTCACTATTGTTGCCACGTCTATCATGGTACTTGAAGCGATCCGAGCAGCTAAGTACTTGGCGAGTTATGGTATTAGTTGTGAGGTCATTGATTTGCACTCGCCAACAGATATTGATGAAAGCCTAATCATTGAAAGTGTCAGAAAAACTGGCAAATTAATGGTAGCAGATACCAGTTGGATCAACTTTGGTGTCAGTGCTGAAATTGCACGTTTAATGTGCCAACAAGGTTTTGGATTGCTGCAAAAGCCAATGGCTGCTATTGGTATGGCGCCAAGCCCATGTCCGACGGCAAAAGCGTTAGAAGACCTATATTACCCAAATCAAGAAGTCATGATTGCAAAAATACTTGAGTTGGTTGAGCGAAATGACATTGCCATTCCCAATGAGAAATCGATGGCAGATGTTTACAAGAAGTTTAAAGGGCCATTTTAATGGTGCAAAAATCGATAACATCTGCTTGGTTTGCTGAAAAGTTTAACTGCACTGAAAGTGACATTTCACAAATAGTCAGTGCCGAAGAAATTGATGGTTTGGTGTATGAGATTTTAACTACTGAACAGCAAAACGCAGTTGTTGACGAGTTGACCGAAGTTAATCGCTCAGCTCAGCTAAGGGTTTCAACGCAAGATAGTAACCCTGTTTGGGAAAAAGGCTGGGGTGAGGTTTTTCAGCGGTTAGCATCTAGTGAAGACATAGCAAGAGAAATACTTAAACCTCAATATTTTGGCAAAGATACACGTCTCAGGTTTGATGGCCAATATATAAGAGCAAAGAGTAATAACTTTGAATATCGCATGGACCTTCTGATCCGCAAAGTTGCTTTCAGTCACTATTTCTCAGCGGTTAATAATATTGTTGAACTTGGCTGCGGTACCGCTAATAGCTTATTGCTATTAAGTGAGTTATACCCAGACAAGCCACTACAAGGCGCTGATTGGGCTACGTCTTCTCAGAAGATTGTTGAAAAGCTTGCCCGCCAAACCGGTAAAAAACTCAGTGGTGTGAATTTTAATATGTTTACTTGCGAGGGCGCTAATAGTCTTGAGGTAAATTCGGATACTGGCGTATTAACAGTGCATGCATTGGAGCAACTAGGCCCCGATTTTCAAACGATATTGGCGCTATTATTGGATAAAAAACCAAAAGTGTGTGTGCACTTAGAGCCAATAAGCGAGCTCTATCAAGCGAATCAGGCATATGACCAAGTCGCTTTAGATTACCACAAAAAGCGCAACTATCTGGCGGGCTTTTATTCTGAATTAAAGCGCTTGGAGCAGGAAGACCAAATAGAAATTCTATGTAACCAAAGGCTTGGTTTTGGCGGCTTGTATCATGAAGCTTATAGCTTGGTCGTTTGGAGAATGAAGAGATATGACAGCAAGTAAAAAAGCTTTGTGCCGGTTTAACGAAGCGGATGGGTTATTAAAATATGAGCATGCCGAGGGCATTTTTCCAAAAAACGTATTGGTTAGCCTACGTGAAAAATTAGCTCAATTGTCTCAAACAGAGCTAGCAACAGATAAAAAAGATCTGGCGGCGGTTAGTCGTGGTGAAAAAACAGTTGAAGTTCGATTAAACAAGGTTTGGTTTGATGCGTGGAAAAGCTTGACGCCTAAAGGGCGAGAGTTACTAGGAGACTTTAAATATGTTATTTATCCACCACAAGTTAGGCAAATGTCAGAGCAATCTCATTATGTTCCTTGGCATCAAGACATTGCATTTGGCCGTCTAATGCCAAAGCCACATGAACACTTGATTACCTGCTTTATACCAATAGAAGATGAACCGGAACTGCACTCTACCATTCGGTTTGCAAAAGACTATCAACATAATGCAATTGAGCATCAAGCCAGCGGTAAATTCGGTGCGGGAATTACCAATTTTCAGTTTGATGATACGGTGACTTTTGATTTAAATCTTGGTGATGCACTAGTTTTTGGTGCGCTAGTTCCGCATCAGACCTACACACCACCTAATAAAATAGTCGAACGACGCTCACTCGAATTCAGGTTAGTTACGCAAAACAATCGGGTTGCTGGTAAGGATTATTTTGATATTGATACTCATCAGTTCGTTTGTTTACCCGAGGAAGAATAATGACCACAAATTCGCAAGATAAAATCGATAATGGCCGCAAGATTTGGCAAGCAGATGATGAAGTTGAAACTCGGCTCGTCGAGCATTTTGAAAAATACGATGTTTCACATAATGATGTATGGAAAAACTTTCCAATATACACGCGTAGAACCACACTAAAGAGGTTTTTGGCGCATTATGAATTGTTTCAAAAAACAGTTCACTTGCCCGGTGATATTGTTGAACTAGGAGTATTTAAAGGTGCTTCATTGATGTCTTGGGCTAACTTTATGGAAATTCGCAATATGGGAGATCGCCATAAAAAAGTGGTTGGTTTTGACAACTTCAAGGGATTTGGCGAGTTAGATGAAAAAGATGGCGCCGCTTGTGCTGATGCACAAAAACAAATTGGAGGATTTGACTCGAGCTCATTTGAAGAGCCTCTTATTGATGCGATTGATATATTTGATCAAGACCGCTTTATCCCATACAAGAAAAGAGTACACCTAGTTAAAGGTGATATTGAGCAAACCGTCCCTCAATATGTTAACGAAAATCCAGGTATGCGAATTAGCCTATTACACTTTGATGTTGATCTATATCGTCCAACACTAACGGCTCTAGAGTCTTTGTGGCCGTTAGTTGTGCCAGGTGGCGTAGTGGCATTTGATGAATATGGAATTCCACCTTGGGAGGGAGAAGCTAAGGCTGTAGATGAGTTTTTTGCTGGTCAAAATATTGAACTCAAAAGATTCGATTGGTGCAGTAATCCAGGTGCATATCTAATTAAAAAAATAACCCATTGTAGAGTGATAGATGAGCCTTAAAACAGTATTAATAACCGGAGCCAGCGGTAATATTGGCAGCCACATTGCGCACCAGTTAGCTGACACTGGAAATTATCGCTTAGCTTTACACTACTTCGAAAATAGTGACTCAATAAAGAATTTGGCTAAGGAGCTCGCCAACAAAGGGGCTACAACCTTGGTTGTTAAAGCTGATTTGGCAAACGCTCATGACGTTACTCAAATGTTTAATTTCATTCGTGGTCAATGGGGAACCGTTGAGGCTTTAGTTAACAATGCTGCGATTGATGGAGGCCGTGCTTCTGCCTATCAGCACAGCGCCAAATTGATTGAAAAAGTGATGGCTGTGAATTTTTTTGGCGCTGTTAATTGCATCGGTGAAGCATTACCCGATATGAAAATTAATGGCGAGGGTGCAATTGTTAATATCTCGTCACAGGCTGCCATTTATGGGGGGCACCTATTAGCGCATTATGCTGCATCAAAAGGTGCTTTAAACTCTTATGTCACAGGTGTTGCTAGAGAAGTGATTAAAGATGGCATACGTATCAACACAGTTAGCCCAGGTCCAGTAGCGAGTGAGGAGTCAGGCAACAAACACAATATAAGTGACGATAGTCTACCTATTGGTCGGTTAGCTAAACCGGATGAGGTAGCAAATACTGTTGTTTGGCTGCTTTCTCAAGCAGCTAGTTATATTTCAGGAACAATAGTACCTGTCACAGCCGCACGTTAAATTTCGGGATCTCATTCGTGAAAAAGCAGTTATCATTTTTTAAAAAGCCTGATTCGGTTCTCAATTTTTATTCTGAATACGGTTATCATATTGAATACGGGGTGATTTCCGATGATGTGTGTGATGAAATTCAATTGCTTGCTCATCAACTTGCCTGCGCAAAAAGTGGCAATTTTGCTCCTGTAATGATGCCACACCGAGAAAATGAGCAGTTTCTCCATTATATGAAAAACCCGCAAATAACGGCAATTATGTCTGCGTTGTTAGCGGGAAATATTGCTGGGTTACAAAGCCAGTTTTTTTTCATGAAACCTGGCACTAGAGGGTTTACACCCCATCAAGATAATCACTTTGTTCAGGCACGTCATGGAGCTTTTGCATCCGCATGGCTTGCCCTTGAAGACACATGCCAAGAAAATGGCGGGTTAGTTGTATACCCAGGTACCCATAAAATGGGCACGTTGCCTGTTGTAGAAACCAATTTAAAAAGTTTATCTGCACAAGATCCGAATGCTTACAGAACAGAAGTTTCTTTGCCAGTTGAGGTTAACCCAATTCACGTATCTGTTCCTAAAGGGGCTGTTCTTTTTATTCATGGTGATGTTGTTCATGCGTCAAACACCAACGCCTCAAAAGATAGATGGCGTCATGTATTGTTGAACACTTATATATTACAAGGTGAAGCATTTAGGCCTGGCAGAGACGCCAAACGTGTAGAAATTTCTTTATAACTCCGAAAAATCAAAGTTCAAATTATGTTACTTAATTCAATCGCTAAACACCTGTCTTTTAAAAAAACCTCTTTGTTACATGAGTTTGAACAAACACCATTAGGTTTTATTGATGTCGGTGCAAGAGGCGGTGTGCATGAACTTGTCGAGCCTTTTGCTATGTACACGGCTGTACTGGCTTTTGAGCCAGATAAAAAAGAGTGTCTAAGACTACAGGCTATAGAGGAAGTTACAGCTCCTTGGGCAAGCTTCACGCTTGAAGCCTCGGCATTATCTGATGAAAGAGGAAGTGCTGAGTTAGTGCTAATGTCCGCTCCAACAAATCATTCATTAAGAGCGCCTAATTTGCAGTTGACTGACCGTTATCAGATGGAAAAATGGCGGGAAATTGGTAGGGAGCCACTGCAAGTCGATACGCTAGACAATATAATTCAACGTAACAAAAGCCAAGTTAACCCCGTAGCAGAGTTTATCAAACTTGATACCCAAGGAAGCGAACACGAAATTTTGACTGGAGCTACTGAAACTATCAGAGAGCAAACGGTTGCAATCGTTTGTGAGGTTTCATTTGCGGAGCTCTATAAGGGGCAAAAGTTGTTCTCTGAGGTCGAGCAGCAAATGAGGTCACTTGGTTTTAGTTTTTATGGCTTCACTTCAATGTTCTCTCGTTCGCAAAAGCAGTTAAATAAATTAACTAATGGAACAAAGGAGCGACCGTTTTATACTGACGCGATCTTTTTCAAAGATCCGCTAAGTTCTCTCAGCAACAGTGAACATCAATCGGAGCGACAATCAAAAAGTCTGTTTGTTATTTCGTTGTTGCTAGGTTATTTCGATTTCGCCCTAGAATTAGCGAAGGCGACGTGGCTGATTAATGCGTGTAGCACTGAAATCAATGCGATTGCCACACTTGTAGATGAACTGTCTAAGCTGGATGCACAAGCTGAACAAGCGGCTTTAAATGACCTCGTTTCAAATATACAAGCAACCCCTGAAAAAATTCATTTACATATTGGCGCATTTGTCGACGCGCGTCGCGCCAATAACGATTTTCATGATGTGCTCAATACTTTGGCTACACCTCAGCCCAAATAGGTAATTAAAATGTTGTTACAAGAATTCTCCGACCAATTAATGGGAAAAAAATGTTTAGTAACTGGCGGAACTGGGCTTATTGGTCGCCAAGTTGTGAAGTTACTTTGCGATGCTCAGGCTAAGGTTACGATAGTCTCTTTAGATAAGTTGATTGTTGATGAACGAGCAGAGCACTTAGTACTTGATTTAACTGATTTTACTTCATGTGTAAAAGTTATGTCAGGTATCGATTATGTCTTCCACTTGGCTGGTATTAAAGGCTCAATACAAGTGACAAAACAGTATCCAGCGAGTTTCTTTGTGCCGCTGTTAATGTTTAATACCAACGTATTGGAAAGCGCTCGCCAAGCTAATGTCGAAAAGTTGATTTATACAAGTTCGATTGGCGCCTACTCTAGCGCAGAAGTTTTTAAAGAAGAGCAAGCATTTGACGGCGAGCCCATGGATACTTACCCCGGCTGGGCAAAACGCATGGCTGAACTTCAAATACAGTCATATCGCGAACAGTATGGCTTGGAACATTATTCTGTTGTGAGGCCATGCAATGTTTATGGACCTGGCGATAACTTTGATCCTGAAAACGCTATGGTTATTCCGACCTTAATGCACCGAATCGCAAATAAAGAAGATCCTGTAAGCATTTGGGGGGATGGTACTGCAGTTCGTGATTTTGCATATAGCAGAGATGTTGCCATTGGCATTATTCAAACACTAATAAAAGGTACAGGAGACCAACCGTTTATCAACTTGGGTAGCGGTATTGGCTATACGATTAAAGAGTTAGTGCAAGCCTTAAACAGTTTTATTGAATTTAACTATGAATTTGATTCTAGCAAACCTAGTGGCTTTCCAAAGCGGGTAATGGATATATCGCTTGCTGAATCATTGGTAGGCTATGAACACAAAACAAGCTTAGTTGAAGGTTTAAAAGAAACTTGGGAATGGTTTTTGCAAAATAGAGAAGAGTACTTGAATAAGAAAAATTACTTTGCGGAAGAAAATAAATAATGAAAGTAGTTGAGACGAAATTACCTGGCGTAAAAATCATTGAATTAGAAAGATTTGAGGATTTTCGAGGGACTTATTTAGAGTCTTATAATCGAGAACTGTACCAAAAAAATGGTATCGATGTTGATTTTGTACAAGATGACTTTTCGATGTCTCGCAAGCATGTGCTAAGGGGTATTCATGGAGATGCAGAAACTTGGAAGCTAGTTAGCTGTATTGAAGGAGCGTTTCGACTAGTCGTAGTGAACTGCGATAAGGAGTCAGCTTTATTTGGCCAATGGTTAGCGGTGGATTTATCAGAGGAAAATTGCAAACAAGTACTTATTCCCCCTAAGCACGGCAATGCGCATTTAGTGATGTCTGAGCGTGCAATTTTTCACTACAAGCAGAGCACCTACTATAACCCAGAAGGGCAATTTACCTATAAGTGGAATGATGAGCGCTTTAATATTTGGTGGCCGATTACTGATCCTATCTTATCGCAACGCGATGACTTGGGTAAAAGAGTGTGAATATGCTTGAAAATAAAAGAGTTTTAGTTGCTGGTGGTGCAGGCTTTTTGGGCAGCAATTTGGTTGAAAAGTTAGTTGATGAAGGTTTTGATGTTAGCGCTACTTTGCATAACTCTCCCGCTCAAATTGAAAGTGAGCACGTAAAGTGGCTTCAGTGTGACTTACTTAATAAAGCCGATTGCTTAGCCGCGTGTAAAGACAGGGATATTGTTTTTGTATGTGCTGCATATACTGCAGGTGCGATGGTAATTGAACATTCTCCACTTAAGTTATTGACGCCTAATCTCATTATGAATGCGTTATTACTTGAGGCTGCTTATGAATCTGGCGTCAAGAAGGTGGTTTTTGTTAGCAGTAATACTGTCTATCCTGTTGCTGGTGAAGCAATGAGTGAGGAGGATGTTACTGGAGAGTACTTCCACAAATATCATATAGTTGCTTCAATGAAAGCTTTTTCTGAGCAAATATGTCAGATGTACGCTGAGAAAATTGCGAAGCCAATAGATGTCACAGTGATAAGGCCCGGCAATATGTATGGCCCATATGATGACTTTGAATGGGAAACATCACATGTTTTACCAGCATTTATTAGACGAGTTGTAGAACGCCACAATCCAATAAGTGTCTGGGGCGATGGTAAAGATATTAAAGACCTAGTGTATGTTGGGGATGTCGTAGATGGGATGATCAAAGCCGCTAAGCAGTGTTCGGGTTATAACGAATATAATATTGCTAGCGGCCAAGGATATTGCTTAAGAGAATTACTGGCTTTATTGCAAGAGATTGATGGCTATCAAGAAGCTGATATTGAATATGATGCTACAAAACCGTCAATGATCCCTAAAAGACTGATTAATATCAATAAAGCAAAAGCCGAACTAGGTTATGAGCCAAAAGTATCAATGCGTGAAGGGCTTGCAAAAACACTAGCTTGGTATAGGGGCTCGCTATGATCATCACTCGAACGCCATTTCGTGTTTCTTTTTTTGGTGGTGGATCTGATTTTCCTGCGTTTTACGATGAGCACGGTGGGGCTGTTCTTAGCACTTCAATTGATAAATTTTGCTATATCACGGTAAGAGAATTACCGCCATTTTTTGATCACAAGTATCGAATTAGATATACAAAAAGAGAAGAAACCAACAGTATTCTTGACATTAATCACCCATCAGTCAGGGCATGTTTACAGCATATGGAAGTGCAAGAAGGGCTTGAAGTATTGCATACCAGCGATATTCCAGCGATGTCAGGGATTGGTTCTAGCTCATCTTTTACGGTTGGCTTACTCAATGCACTACATGCCTATCGAGATGAAAAAGTATCGAAGAGCGAATTGTGTCAAGGGGCGTTGCATGTCGAGCAAGCAATGCTAGAGGAAAATGTAGGCTCACAAGACCAAACAGCAGCTTCTTATGGCGGTTTTAATAAAATCACATTTAAAAAGAACATGCAGCCTTTGGTTTCTCCTGTTGCAATTCAACGTCACAGAAGGGTTGCTTTAGAAAACCACTTGATGCTTTTCTTTACGCGTTTTTCAAGAGTGTCAGATACTATTGCGAAGACACAAATCGAGAAAACACCGGCATTGACGAGTGAGCTATCTTCAATGCGAGCGATGGTTGAACAAGCGATAGAAATTTTGGTTAACGAGTCAAATTCGTTAGATCAATTTGGCGAACTCATGCATGACAGTTGGCAAATTAAGCGAACCTTAACTGAGAAAATAACAAATCCTGAGATCGATGGATATTATGAGAAGGCACGTGCTGCAGGCGCGATAGGTGGTAAACTTTGTGGTGCTGGCGGCGGAGGCTTTTTTATGTTGTTTGTCCCTCCAGAAAAGCAAGAAACCGTAAAAAAAGCACTTCATAACCTTTTACACGTGCCATTTAATTTTGACTTTGGCGGCACGCAAGTCATATATAACTCTAAGTACTAGTTACCCATGAAAGATATACAACCAGTTCTTTCCTTTTGCTTTTGGGGAAGGAATGACAACTATACACCAGACTTTCTGTATCGAATGTCAACGACCATTAATTTTTTGGCTAATGCTGCTCAGGAGCTCGGAAAATTAAATGAGCTTGAAATTGTAGTGGCAGACTGGGGAAGTGATGAAAAGCTTGTGCATGCACTGTCGTTAAGCCAAGCTGGCGCTCAAATAACTCGCTTTATTTATGTTTCACAAGAGATAACAAGTCGATATAAAAGTAACGCATTACCGGGGAATATAGGTGCTAATATCGCATTGCGAAGAGCCAAAGGAAAGTTGGTCTCAATCTCTGGTGCAGAAATTTTAGTTCCAGCAAGAGCATTAGAGGCGCTTTTTAAACAAGCTGAAAAAAGCGATTATCAACAGCGCCTTATTGTCTGTGGTCGATTTCGTTTACCTGCACAGTGGGTATTGGCACAACCTTGTGTGCTTGAGTGGCAAGGTTACTTAGAGCGTAATTCATGGCAGTTAGCAAAAGAGCCAGGAAGAGGTTCATTTCTAACTGGTAATGCAGGGTTATTTGTTTTTCCTCAAGAAATGCTTCATGAATCTACCGGCTTGTTTGAAGCTCTGGACCCATACTGGGGATGGAATGATGTTGAATACACTATGCGTGCCTTGTCACGCTATCAAAGTGTAGATCTTCATTCAGAAGGTGTTACCGTGTTTGATATGGAGCATTTTCATTTTGCGGGCACGAGAAACACCGTGATGAAAAAGATTGCTCCCCGTTTACTTTCACAATCATTCAACGCTAACGGCAATGATTGGGGAGCAGGGTTGGTAGAGCTGGAGTGTTCAAAGGCGGAGCCAAAAGTCGTTTCAAATGGAGCAACTGTCGTTTCTAAAAACGAGCTTGAAAAACTTTTACCAGAAATTGAATTATCTCGCTTTCAATCTTTTTTTACTTGGTTTTGTGACTATGTTGAGGAAGAGCTCTCTGTAGGAGAGATTCATCATTTAGTAAGCGTGTTTAATATCGTTAAAAATCGAAATATCCTGCGTTTTAAGGAGTTTGGTTGTACTAATGGATTTAGTTACTACTTAATGCATTTCTTATTTGAGCACCTTAATAGCGTTGGAGCTGATCATTGGCTTTCTGGTGGCGGTGAGTGGGGGCCTGATCATATGGTCTATAACTTGACTACACCAGGAATGGGGCACAAAGGTCAAGCTGTGTTGGTAAATCATAGTTTAGAAGCTGATAATCGGTTGGCATCCAAATTAGTTGGAGCCAATGGATTAGTTATATTTCGAACAGACAGCGCAGTAGAGTGGTCAGCAATTGAAAATGAAGTTTATGCGGAACTGGCCAACCATGACCTTATTCTAATTGGTGAATGTGCTGAAAAGATAATTGAGTCACTTAAAAAGCAACTTCCATCACTCAGTAAAGTGAGTTGTGGTGACTTGCATTATTTTTCGCATGAACCAATAGCACTTGCAGAGTTAGAAAAAAATGTTGAACTCATTCCTCACCTTAATCAACTAGCGCATAACTCGTCCAACTGGGGCGAACATAGCGCTGAAGTGCTAATGGAAGAAATTGCCAAACTTGATACACAAGAAATTGTGCTTTGGTATTTTGATGAAGCTCAATTCCGCCTTATTTGGCCACATGTCGAAAATAACGTAGTTGCCGTTATTAATAGTAGTAAACATGCTGCACCTGTGGAGATTGTAGATAAACTAATATCTCAAGATAAGCTATCTATCTATGACCATATTAAGGTTATTCGGTTAAATTAAGTTTACCTCTTTAAAAGATGGTTTGGCTTTGCCCTAACCATCTTTTAGTGGTGATTCAACTAGGCTCTCTTTTGCTCTACATGGCGGTTAATCTCAGCAATTTCTGGATGAGCCAATAAGACTTTTTCTAGCGTTGGGTAGTCAAAGTCGGTTTGGTAGTCCATTAACTGAAAAACTCGGTCAATGGCGGTAAAGTCGTCTGCCTCATCTAGAGTCAAACGAAAATGTGTGAGATCTCGCTCGGCATACAACACTCGATTGTTTATCTTTTGAACCTTGCCCATGCCTAGCGTAACGTGTTCTCTGTCGGCCGCTGACGTTGCAGTTAAGTGTGTTTTCTCTAGCAACTCAAAGCCAAAGATGCAGGCATCAAGGCCCCTTGGGTAACCCGAATGAGGACCTAAACTCACCATGTCATAGTGGCCCGTGTTAAATTCACTAACGGACTGCTGCACAAGCTTTACATCAACCAAAGGGCAATCGCTGGTAATTCTCATCACTGCGGTTTCTTTTGTCGCGCCATGAGCTTTGGCAGCCAAGTAATAACGACAGAGTACATCATCTGTACTCCCTTTAAAATAGCCAACGCCAAGCTTTTGACAAAGCGCTATAATAGGGGCTTCGCTACCATCATTGGTGGTGGCAACAATAATATGCTGCTTTAACGGTATTAAACGCTCAATAAGCCACTGAAGCATCGGCTTATTGGCCATTTTCATCATCACTTTTTCGGGTAGCCGAGTTGATGTCATTCGCGCTTGAATAATTATTTGCAGTGATTGCAAAGCGTTATTCTCGTCCAATGATTCTGGTGTTTGAGAGCAAGGCAAAGAGTTATAATCTGGCATTATTCGTTTTAATTAGCGTGAAAATCCTTAAGTCTTGCAGACTTTACACTAACTGTGCCTTGGTCACTAGCAGCTTAAGTCGAACTTTATAGGTTTGCGCATGATTCTTGCTGTACTTTGTTTGTTGTCTTTACAGCGAATGGATTCCATTAGTTGTGTGAAACATAGTTCTATGAAAAAATTAGTTTTCTTGCTAATACCAGCAAAGTTAGTAAGCGCTGTTGAGTTTAGGAGTTGTTGTGACATTTAATGCTGAAATCACCATAGCGGGTCGCCCCATTGGCCCCAATCAGCCAACATATATTATTGCAGAAATGTCTGCCAACCATGGACAAGACTTAAACAAGGCTAAAGAGCTGGTACATGCGGCTAAAGAGGCAGGGGCTGATGCGATAAAGTTACAAACATACACGGCTGATACGCTGACACTTGATTGCAAGCTTCCTCACTTTGAAGCTCAGGGGGCATGGCAAGGTCAATATTTACATGATCTATACAAAGGCGCTCATATGCCTTGGGACTTTCATGCACCACTATTTGAACTTGCAAACAAACTTGGTCTTACGTGCTTTTCTTCGCCGTTTGACAACAGCGCTGTCGATTTACTGGAATCGTTGCATGCTCCGGCTTATAAAATCGCTTCTCCAGAATTGATAGACCATCAATTAATTGAATATACAGCGAAAACAGGTAAGCCCATGATTATGTCAACCGGAGGCGCAACGCTTAATGAAATCACAGAGGCGGTAGCTGTTGCTCAACGTGCAGGTGTTAAGGAGTTGTGCTTGTTAAAATGCACAAGTAGCTACCCAGCGCCACCGGAGAGTATTAATCTAAGAACGATCAATCATCTAGCTGACTCATTTGGTTGTCCTGTTGGTCTTTCTGATCACACATTAGGCAATAGTGTGCCGATTGCTTCTGTTGCATGCGGCGCTCAGGTCATTGAGAAACACTTTGTGATGAGTAAAGATGATGATACGGCTGATAGCTTTTTTTCCATGACCCCGGATGAGTTATCTGAATTGGTGGTTGGTGTAAGGCAAGTGGAAAAAGCACTGGGTAAAATTCATTACCCTATTGCATCATCACCGCATCGGCGTTGTTTATACGTAACAAAAAACGTTAGAGCAGGCGAGTGCTTAACCGCAGACAATGTCGCTAACCTACGACCAGGCGGCGGCAGCATGATGCCAAAAGACATTCATCATGCGATAGGGCGCAGCGCGGTCAGAGATTTAGCGCGTGGCACTCAGTTAGACTGGCAAGACTTTATATAAATCTCGATTTGGTTATCAAGGGCACTTTCGTGATATCTACACTATCATTACAATCATTTTTTATTGATTTTCTCGGCGAGCGCGGCATAGACAGTTCGCTAGATGAGATAGAGAGCTTTAACTTTATGGCATCAGGCCTATTGGACTCCTTTGAACTATTAACCATGTTTATTCAGTTAGAAATGAGTTTTGGTATTAAATTAACGCCGGAAGAAATCAGTGACGAAGCTAATGCTGATGTCTGTGGTTTAGTGAAAACGCTATTGGCTAAGGCTCAATGATAAACTTTGCAATCAGAGTGGCTAGCCAGCAAGGCATCGGCCACCTAATGCGAATGAAGTGGTTAGCCCATTCACTTACTCAGCGCGACTGTCAGGTTATTTTTATTCTAGATGAGTGTGAACAAGAAAGTTGGCAGCACATTAAAGATGTTGCTGAGCAGATATATTTTATCGACACACAACAAAGTGACTATAGCCAACATTCGGATGCTTTTTTTAGTAATGAAATACTAGCAAAGCATCAATGTCAGCAGCTGATCATTGACAGCTATCAGTTGGGTATTGAATACGAGCAGGCAATCGACAAGCAAGTCAATATTACTGTTTTTGATGACTTAGCTCGAGAGCATTTTTGCCATCAGCTATTTGATATGAAGTGGTGTGGTCAGCGCACCGATGAACGTTATCAAGGCAAGTTAGCTGATGAATGCCAACGATATTTAGGGCCTACATTTGCTTTATTAGCGCCAGATTATCGCTCACATAACCTCATCTCTAAAAGTCGCGGTGTTAGCAGTGAGCAAACTTTCGACCAGACATTCAAGCAAAATGCTAGCAAAAGTCATTGCCTGTTGATTTCACTGGGTGGTGGTGGCGATTTATCGCTGGTAGAGCCATTTATTTGTCATTTGTTAAAGCGACAATCTGCGTTAAAAATTAATTTGGTTGTTGGCCCTCAAGTCATTAATCTGCAGTCTGTTGAGCGTATTGCTGCTGAACATACGAATCTAACGTTAATCAATCAACCCAAGTCGCTACTTCCCTATTACGAAGAGGCTGATCTGTTCGTTGGGGCGCTCGGTACGTCTTTGTATGAACTGGCTGCTTGTCAGTTACCTGCGATAACTTTTAGCATCGCTAAAAATCAAGAAAATGATATTTTGGCGCTTGAAGATCTCGGCCACTATTTTCATTTAGATAGCTATAACGCTGCGCAAGGTGAAAAGCTGGCCGCTCTTACTCAGTTGGTGTTAGAGCAATTACCCAGAGTGAAAACACTTCGAAAATCGGCAAAATTGACCTTAGATGGCTGCGGAGCTGAAAGATTAGCTGATATCTTGCTAGCGCCAAAGTCCGCACAACAAGAGTTGGCGCGCGATCATGCCAAGCAATTGCAAGCTCAAGTAGAAAATACTAATGAACAAGCAGCTACAGATTGTGGTAAGGAGTATTTGACTGAAAAAATTGCGATCAGGCAGGTTGAAGATCAAGATATTAATCGATACTTGAATGCCCGAAACCTACCTGTTAATGCCCAGCGTATGACAATTAATGAGGAAATACCGCGACTGTCTCATTATCATTGGTGGTTTACCACTGAGCGCGTTTCCTATTTATTGTCTGAAAACGGCCAAGACAGGCTGTATATTTGGGATAGTAAACAACAAATTAATGGGCAGGAATACTTATACGGTGGCTGGTTTACCGTGGCTGGAGAAGTGCCGTTTAATTTGGCAATGCTGGCATTAAAGTGGCAGTTATCTCGCAGCAGGGCTGAGAGCACGGCAACTTGGTTGGCCGTTATTCATAAACAGAACAAGTTTGTGAACCTACTTAATCAGTATATGGGATTTGAAGAGACCACCTGCGAGCGAGCGATAGCGGCAACAAAAGTACTATTTCCTTGCGCAACAACAACACAATTTAACTATGTTAGCCTTGCCTGTAAGGATATTCGTCTTTGAATACTATTTATCAGTTAGTTAATCAACATCGACTAAACACCCCGCAGAAAACCGCAATCACGTACCAAGACCAAACCAGAAGTTATCAATCCTTGCTAGAGGACGTCGATGCTTTTGCTAATGGTTTGCTTTCAATTGGGGTAAGGAGAGGTAGCAAGCTTGCATTGTTTTGTGGCAACAATAATGAGTTTGTCATTACACTGTTAGCAGTTGCTAAATTGGGGGCCGCGATAGCGCCACTGCCACTGACATTGAAGGGGAAAGCTTTAGCGACAGCACTAACAACAATTGACTGCGACTACGTTATTGCTTGGCAACATATTAGCAAGCTATTGCTTTCTCAGTCGCTAATCTCAAGCAAGCATTTAGTGACGATTGGCAGTAAAGCGGCAAACGAGCATAGCTTTACTGAACTAATGGAAAGCGACATAAAGCCTCTTTTGGGTAATGATGAGGTATCTGCTGATGACGATTTTATTTATACGTTGACTTCTGGTTCGACAGGTGCACCAAAACCTATCGTATTTAGTCAACAAACGAAGATAAATCGTGCGTTTAGAGCGACGGTTGATTATTACCAGCTAAGCGCTGAGGATGTCGTTCTAGTGGCTACGCCGATGTATCACTCTTTAGCCCAGCGCTCAGTGTTAATGCCGCTTATGCTTGGCGCAAGCGCAGTGCTTCTGCCAAAATTTTCTGTGCCTGCTTGGTTATTAGCTGTAGAGCAACAACAAGTATCCTTTCTTTTTGCTGTTGCCAGTCAGTTAACGGCTTTATTACCTGAGTTGGACAAAGCAAAGCTAAGCTCTTTGCGAGTGATTGTTTCATCGTCAGCAACGCTATCAGCCGAAGACAAACGATTGCTGCTTGATAAGTTAGATTGCCAATTTCATGAGTGTTACGGTGCGTCGGAGCTTGGTGTTGTCACTGATTTTGATGTTACAGGAGAAAATCAACCACTTACCAGTGTTGGTAAAGCGCTGCCTTTCGTTGAGCTTAAAGTGATTGATGAGCAGCGAAAAGAGTTGCCTGCGGGTCAGGTAGGGGAAATTGTGTGCCGCTCTTCAACTTGTTTCAAAGGGTATTACAATCTTCCTCAGCAAACTGCAGAAAGTTTGGACGAGCAAGGTTACTTTTATACTGGTGATTTAGGTTATCTTGATGAGGCTGGGTACTTATACTATATGGGCAGGAAAAAAGAAGTTATCTCTTCTGGCGGTATAAACGTTTATCCAAGCGACATAGAATCAGTTATCAAAACTCACCCTTTGGTTAGTGAGTGTGTAGCGTTCGGTGTTCCCGATAAAAAGTTCGGGGAGATGATTAAAGTGGTTTTTGAAACGCTAGATGAAACGATGTGCATTGACGAGATGGAACTTCGCAAGCTTTGTTTTGAGCAACTAACCGACTATCAGCAACCTAAGTATATTCTTCAGGTTGAACGCTTAGAGCGAAATAAATTAGGTAAGTTATTGAGAAATAATATTAAATTAGCGTACCAAACACCAGGAATTGAGCTTTAAATGATTCATGAGCTAATAGATCGTTTTTTACATAATGATGAACAAAAGTATATCTTCGGTACGACCTCTGAAGCAAAAGCCTTAGTTCAGCTTTGTCGTCAATGTAACATCAAACTTACTGGCATTATCGATAACTTTTATCCTCATTCAGACTTTGCTGGGTTGCCTTGTCAAAAATTAGCAGATGTTTCGCCCAACTCTCTTGTGCTATCCGCGGTAACCAATAGCAGGCCTATTGAGGTTGCAAAGTTACTTACTGACAACGATTTTGAACACATTGATTATTATAGCTTTTTCCGTTTTTCTGGGTTGTCATGCCCTAAGATTGAGTTTTGGCATGGGGCAAAAGCACATTGGCAAGCTAATCTAACTCGCTACCAAACAGTAAAAAACCTCCTTGAAGATGAGCAGTCAAAAGAAACTTTTGATGCCGTCGTCGCGTTCAGAAACTCCTATGATTTGGCTAACATGAAAGGCTTTACATTTGATATTAGTAATATGTATATGGAGTCTTTTATTTTACCATTTCGTGAGCATGGTGTGTTCTTTGATTTAGGAGCATTTGATGGCACGGATACGCGTAGGTTTTTACAACGATGTCAAACGGGCGAAAGCTACTTATTTGAGCCAATTCCTGAACAAGTAAGCAAGCTTGATAAGTTTGCCGGTGACAATGAACGAATACATCTCGTACCTGTTGCTGTAGGAGAGAATACTCAAACGGTTAGGTTTTGTGTAGGCGGCACGTCTTCAAAGGTACTTGATTTGGATAAACAAACGGCAAGTGAGGAATCTAGAGAAGCACAAGAGGAGCTTAAGGGAATAGATGCCTTGAATGGCACGGTTGAAGTTAATCAAATCAGTCTTGATGATTTTTACCGTAAGCACAGTATTATCCCAGAGTACGTCAAAATGGATGTAGAGGGTGCTGAACAATCCGTTATTCGAGGGATGAATAAATTACTTGTTGAGCATAAGCCTAAGTTGGCGGTAAGTGTTTATCACAGGGTTGAAGATATTATTGATATCCCGCTAATGATCAAACGTGCGAATCCTGATTATAAGTTTTATTTACGCCATTACACACAAGGCTACAGTGAAACCGTGCTATTTGCTGTCTAAATTCTTATTTTCCTGAGTTTACTTCATGGCAATCGGCGAGTAATGTACTTTGCTTATTCTAACTTCTTAGCTGCCAGCCTAGTTTATTAGCTGCCAGCCTAGTTTACTTGATGCTTAGCGATATGCTCCCACTCACCTGAAGTATCTGATGCTTGTGCAGCAGCAAATAGTGCTAGGCCGTGAGTTGCATGGTCTAAGCCATAGACGTAGGGAGAGTCATATGGTTCATGCCGTTTGAATGCTAACAAACTATCGGCAATATCGGCATAAAGGTTGGCAAATGCTTCTACAAAACCTGTTGGGTGTCCTGGTTTCATGCGATTGTAACGGAGCTCACTCACAACTAAGCACTTACTCGCACGATCAATGATTTTTCGGGTACCATCGTTATAGCTAATGTCTAATTCATCTGGGTTAAGCTGATACCAGCTTGCACTGCCGAGTTCACCATATACTCTGACCTGTAGACCATTTCTGTGACCTATCGCGGTTTTCGACATCCACATGCTGCCCTTAATGTCTTTTGGATATTTAAGTAACATGTTTACGTCATCAACGAGCTTGTCGTATTGCGAGTGGTTGGCGAACTGAGCAACAGTGGCGATTGGTTCGTGGCCGATAAGTAGGCTGGAAAGGTGGTGTAAATGAACGCCAAGGTCTAAACAGATCGTCGGAACTTCTTCATCATGTAAGCGCCAAGCTTGAGGTTGTGCTACTTTACCTGCAATATCCGGAGGTCTGCGAAACCCCTCTTGTGGCATTTCTAAGTGAATTTTCTGTATTTTACCCAACTCGCCTTTTGCAATACGTTGCCGTAACTCGCGAACCATGGGGTAACCACTGTAATTATAGGTCACAGCTAGAAACTGCTTCGAAGAATCGTAAAATTTACGCAGCTTTGCTGCCTCTTTCGGGCCACAAACGAGTGATTTCTCACAAATCACATTGGCGCCAGCTTTAAGCAATACTTCGAGCATTGCCAAATGATCGGGTGTTGGTGTTAGTAAAACAAATGCATCAACTCTGTCTTGTTCGTTTTCAATTAATACTTGCCAATCGTTATAGGTACGCTCAGAGCTCACTCCCCATTGTATTGCTGTTGCTTGATTGCGGTCAGCATCTCGACAAAAAGCACCAGCCACCACTTGAAAACGGTTATCCATTTGGCTGGCACAAAAATGCACATAACCAACAGCGGAAGTTTCACCACCGCCGATAAAAGCAAGCTGAAGTGGTGTAGTTGGAGAGCTTGTCATCCTATTTTAATTCCTGTTTTAATTCTTTTTATATCTCAACAAAAGTGAGTCGTGATAGTTGAAATTGCAATTTACAAGATTTAGTAAGCGCAAGGGATTTTGTATAAAATGCTTAGTATAAAGCGCTCAATCTAAAGTAGTCAGCCAACACAATTAGCTCAATAGTTTTGTTATAGTTTCGATAATTTGAGTCTGACTTTTTTTGTCAAGGCCAGGAAATAGAGGAAGCGAGATACAAGTTTTATAGTATTGCTCGGCAACAGGGAAGTCTCCTTGGCAATAACCAAGCTGCTGAAAATATGGCTGTAGATGAATCGGGATATAGTGAATTTGGCAGCCAATGCCTTTTGCTCGTAAAGTATTAAACAGTGTGTCTCTGTCTAATTTTGAATCTGATTCAACTTGGCACAACATCAAGTGATAGGCACTCAGTGTAGAGTCGCTTTGCTGTTGAAACCCTATAGGGATGCCTTCAAAGGCGTTACGATAGTTTTTCGCCAATGCATTTCGCTGTGCAACAAAGTCATCAAGTTTATTTAGTTGGCTCAAGCCTAATGCCGCATGTAAATCACTCATGCGGTAATTAAACCCGAGTAGTTGCTGCTCATAGCTCCAAGGTTCGTTTGACGAGAACTGCTGGAATTGAGTGGTATCTTTAGTGATGCCGTGTGAACGGTACATCTCCATTTTCTTTGCTAACTGCTCACAATTAGTCAGCGCCATGCCACCTTCTGCACTGGTAATGACTTTAACGGGGTGAAAACTAAAGACGCAAATATCACTGAACTGGCAATGGCCTACAGGCTCGCTTTGATATGCGCCGCCAATTGCGTGACTGGCATCTTCAATTATTTTTACTTGATACTGACGAGCAAGCTCGCCAATTTTCACCATATCACAGCTTAGACCAGCCATATGAACAACAATAATGGCTTTTGGAAGCTTATCCTGTCGCTTCGCGAGCGCCAACTTCTCTGCTAAGGCGCGAGTAGACATGTTGGCTGTGTTGCGATCGATATCAACAAAATCAATGCTTGCGCCGCAATAAAGAGCACAGTTTGCCGATGCAACAAAAGAGATGGGACTCGTCCAAACGATATCACCTTGACCAATATCTAAGGCTAAGCAGGCAATATGCAAAGCAGAAGTTGCGCTATTGGTTGCTAAGGCGAACTTAGCTTGGCATTTTTCTGCAACAGCTTGCTCGAAACGATTTACGATTGGCCCTTGCGTGAGAAAGTCAGATCTTAAAACATCAACTACGGCGTCAATATCTTGCTCGGTAATTTGCTGTTTACCGTAAGGGATCATAGACAGGCCTGTGAATTGAATGCTTGTATCTGTTCAATACTCATGAAATCTGGGTTGTCTTTTGAGCTGTACTCGAAGCCATGCTCAACAGGCTTACCATGTTCGCCAATAGCATTAACCGTAAAGTCGTTACTACGACTAGAAAATATAATCGTCGGTGCAATAACAAAATGATCGCTGTATTCGTATGTGTGGTAAGAATCATCAGCAGGGCACATGATTTCATGTAGCTTCTCACCGGGGCGAATACCAATTTCTTTTTGTGGTATTGAAGGATCTAGTGCCGTCGCTAAATCGGGGATTCTGATCGATGGAATTTTAGGAACAAAAATTTCACCGCCTAGCATACGTTCGAAATTCTTTAAAACAAAGTCGACACCTTGTTGCAAGCTGATCCAAAAGCGGGTCATCTCATTATGAGTAATAGGTAAATGATCTGTACCTTCTGCTATTAATTTTTGAAAGAAAGGTAAGACAGAGCCGCGCGAGCCAACCACGTTACCATAGCGAACAACTGAGAATAGTGTTTTTTGATCGCCTGAAATATTATTGGCTGCAACAAATAACTTGTCTGAGGCAAGTTTAGTAGCACCGTATAAATTGATCGGGTTTGCCGCTTTATCGGTTGATAGCGCAATCACTCTCTCTACTTCGTTGTCTAGTGCTGCTTCTATGACATTTTCGGCGCCATCAATATTCGTTTTGATACACTCCATTGGGTTGTACTCAGCTGCAGGTACTTGTTTAAGTGCTGCTGCATGAATCACATAATCAACGCCACGCATTGCGCGTCTTAATCGATTTTGATCTCTTACATCACCAATAAAATAACGCATGCAGTCATCGTTGAAAACTTGCTGCATTTCGAACTGTTTGAGCTCGTCACGCGAGTAAATAATGATCTTTTTTGGTTTATAGCGAGACAGTAGAGTTTGAACATATTTTTTACCAAACGAGCCTGTGCCACCAGTAATTAAAATACTCTTGTTGTCAAACATTCGAACGCCCTTTAACACTGATTCTCAAAGAGAAAGCAAATAATATTCCCAAAATACCAAATTCACTCAGAGAAGAGAATAACTATATGAATCAACAGCACTGATTGTTCAAATAAGCCGCTAAGCATCATGTTTTTGAACGAGGTGACGTATTTTTGACTGCCTAAGCGTCAATTTTCTGTTGCTTATTTCAATGACACCGTTAGAATCGGATCATCATTATTATAAGTGGCAGTACAAATACTTATGCATGGTCAAAAGCAAATCCTTGTAGTGGATAATGACGCAGCAAGGCGTCAGCAAATTGAAACGGTATTAGCGTTTGTTGGTGAGCACTTTTTGTCTTGTGCAGAAGACGAGCTGATCAATGTTTTTAAACAAACCGCGAATGTGCTAACAGTGATTTTTGCTGGCAATGTGTCGCATTCAGCAGTGCAGCTAATAGCTAATAATCCGCGTTGTCCATTTGTATTGCATGATGTGCTTGATCAAAACGCAGTGGCTAATTACGCCAATGTCATTGGCGAGCTGTCAGTACCACTCAATTATGCTCAGTTAACAGAGCAGATTCACCACTGCCACCAGTACCATAATAAGCTACCCACGAAAGGCCAAGGCAAACCGGGTAGCACTAAACTATTTCGTTCACTCATTGGTGTTAGTAAGCCAATGCAACAAGTACGTTTTTTGATTGAACAAGTGGCGCCAACTGCGGCTAACGTTTTAGTGCTAGGTGAATCGGGCACAGGTAAAGAAGTTGTCGCGCGCAACATTCACAATCTATCTGATCGTTCAAATGCACCGTTTGTGCCTGTGAACTGCGGTGCTATACCTGCTGAGTTACTGGAAAGTGAGCTGTTTGGCCATGAGAAGGGCGCGTTTACCGGGGCAATTTCTAGCCGTAAAGGACGTTTTGAGTTAGCCGAAGGTGGCACACTATTTCTCGATGAAATCGGCGATATGCCACAGCCAATGCAAGTTAAACTGCTGCGCGTACTGCAAGAACGCACGTTTGAACGCGTCGGCGGTAGCAAAAGTATTAAAGCGAATGTGCGTGTTATCGCAGCGACTCATCAAAACCTTGAAAATATGATCAAAACGGGTGACTTCCGTGAAGATTTATTTTATCGCCTGAATGTATTCCCGATTGAAACACCAGCGCTTCGAGAGCGAAAGGAAGACGTACCGCTGCTTTTACAAGAGCTGGTATCGCGTTTTGAGGCGGAACAAAATAGCAGTGTGCGCTTTACTGAAAAAGCAATTGAATCTCTGATGGAACACCCATGGGCAGGTAATGTTCGTGAACTTTCAAACCTTATTGAACGCATGATCATTATGTATGGTGATCAAGTGGTTAATGTCAGTGAGCTACCTGCCAAGTATCAGCATATTGATGTTGATGAATACGAGCCAGAATACCCTGAAGAGCTGCAAGAGCGCGAAGCAATTAACGAGCTGTTTGCTGGCTTTGACTATGACGACGATGATTTGTCAGAGACAGAAGAAGTAGTTGATAATTCACAACCGGAGGAACAGCCTGCACCAGCTTCGGTAGGGGTATTGCCAAGTGAAGGTATTAACCTTAAAGAATACCTAGCCGATCTTGAAGTATCGTTAATCAACCAAGCCTTAGAGCAGCACCAAGGTGTTGTGGCTAGAGCGGCTGAACTGCTCGGCATGCGCCGAACAACGCTGGTTGAAAAAATGAAAAAATACGACTTACAAAAAGATAAGTAATCTAAGTAAGTTAGTTGTTTAAGTTAGTTAGTAGTTAAACGACATAAGAACATAAAAGGGCGAGCTGATTAAAACCAGCTCGCCCTTTTGAGTATTTGGTGTAAACCAGTACGTGTCTAAGATAGTGGTACGTGGTGAACAATACCTGCCATACCGTCATTTTTTGCTGCTAAAATTGCTTCAGCAACCACTTCGTGATTCACCTCGTCGGCTTCGTTAAGTAAGCTTTGCTCTTCTATAACGATATTGTCCCAGCCTTTGTTCATCATATACTGTTCAATTGATGCTAATTGGTCGTCAAGGCTTTCATTTTGAGTGAACAGGCTAAAGCTGTATCGTTTGCCTTTGACGAAGCTGCTGCTGTTTGCTGCATGATTTGATTCTGCACTTCCACCAAGTACTAACATATAAACACCTTATTCATTGTCTGCTAAAAATTGTTTGCTAAAAACTGTTTTCTAAAAATTTACTAGAATTCGCTCGATAACTAATCCCAAGAAAAATACTCAACTGAACACTTCTCTATTCCGAATCAATTATCCTTGTGTACATTCTTCTTTAAATACCATGCAGAGATAGTGCCAACAATAAAGTTTTCCTTATCCAACTGTTTTGAAAGAGTTTTTGTTTTTATCTAGCTAGTTTAATAGGTAAATTTTTAATTTTTGACGCTTGTTATTTATACGCGTTTTAAATGACTGACAGAAAATTGGCATCAACAAAATAACCTTGTAAGTCTATGTAAATAAAGAAATAAATATTTTGGCACTATAAATGCTAAATCCTAAGTACTTAGCTCATTTTAGAGCACTTTTATCGTTCATTGCTTTAGGTCAATCAAAACCTAGTAAGCAATTTACAGCAAACTTCGGGGAAGCATTATGGCTATCGCTTTAAACACTCATCATCTTGACGCTAGCAGTACTAGTGCCATTTTTGGTCAAGGCTGTTTTGCATTTGAAGAGCACAAAGATAACTTAAGCAAGGAAGCTTATGTCGGTGAGTTAGCCTTTTTACGCCAGCAGAGCAGTCAGTTAAGTCAGCTTATTGATGTTATGCCAACAGGTGTCATCATACTCGATGGCAATGGCATTGTTGTGCGTGTTAACGAATTTGCTAAGCAATTACTAGACGAGCCCATTTTAGGGCAAGCATGGTTTGATGTGATCAAGCGCTCGTTCAAGCCACGCGCTGATGACTGGCATGAAGTTTCGCTAAAAGATGGCCGCCGCGTGAAACTTGAGATTAGCGCATTAGGTCACCAGCCAGGTCAGCTAATTATGATCACTGACCTTACTGAAACTCGGTTATTGCAAGATAAACTAGGCCAACTGCAGCGCTTGTCTTCATTAGGGCGCATGGTTTCTAAACTGGCGCATCAAATTCGTACGCCGTTATCTGCTGCCATGTTGTACGGTGCCAACTTAGCGAATGAAAATTTACCTGAATCCTCAAAAACAGGGTTTCAAGAAAAACTCATGTCGCGCCTTACCGATTTAGAACAGCAAGTTAACGATATGTTGTTGTTTGCCAAAAGTGGTAATCAACAAGTGGTCACTACGCTCAATGTTAACGAGCTTGTAGAAAAGTCAGTACACGCGATGGAAGCCCTAGTTAATAAATCAGAAAGTGAGGTTAAGCTGCATTTAACTAACACCCATTGCCAAGTACTGGGTAACGAAAGTGCGCTTTCAGGCGCCCTGCAAAACCTTATTCACAACAGTTTAGAGGTTATTAAGCAGAAAGCTTTCATTGATATTACCGTCGAGGCTCACGAACAGTTCGTTTATATCAGCGTTAAAGACAACGGCGACGGGATTGACGCATCAATGGCTGACAAAATCTTTGAACCATTTTTTACCTCGCGTGCAAAAGGCACAGGTCTTGGCTTAGCCGTCGTGAAGTCGGTCGCCAATGCCCATCAAGGGGATGTGAAACTGATTAGTGGCCCAAATGAAGGGGCCAATATATGTATTAAGCTGCCTTTGCTCGTGGCAGGTAATCATACTGCAGCTGCAGACAATTCGATTAACCATAACTCAACAGAGTTGACACAACATTTTCAGGAGGTTGCCCATGGGTAGTAGCAAAATTCTCGTTGTTGAAGATGATGCGGGCTTACGTGAAGCACTCATCGACACGCTACTGTTAGCTGGCTATGAATGTGTTGAGGCAGATTCTGGCGAACAAGCCTTGATGATGCTTAAGCAACAAAGTGTTGATTTAGTAGTGAGCGATGTACAAATGGGTGGCATGTCGGGTTTATCGTTACTGAAAAGTGTTAAAGCGACCTACCCGAATTTACCTATGTTGCTGATGACGGCGTATGGCACTATCGATGATGCCGTACAGGCGATGAAAGATGGTGCTAGTAACTATATGGCTAAGCCATTTGCACCCGAAGTACTATTGAATATGGTCAGTCAATATGTGCCGATTTCTGCGGTTAACAAGCAAGAGCCAATTGCCAAAGACAGTAAAAGTATTGAGCTATTAACGCTTGCTCGTAAAGTTGCGACAACCGACGCTTCAGTGATGGTACTAGGGCCAAGTGGCTCAGGTAAAGAAGTGTTAGCGCAATATGTGCACAATAATTCTGCGCGCAAAGAGGCGCCTTTTATTGCCATTAACTGCGCGGCAATTCCAGAGAATATGTTAGAAGCTACGCTATTTGGGTACGAGAAAGGCGCGTTTACGGGGGCTATTTCTGCTTGCCCTGGCAAGTTCGAGCAAGCCCAAGGCGGCACTATTTTACTCGATGAAATCACAGAAATGGATTTAAGCTTACAAGCTAAAATTTTACGTGTGCTGCAAGAGCGCGAAGTTGAACGCTTAGGTGGCCGTAAAACAATTTCACTTGATGTACGTGTTATTGCAACCAGTAACCGCGATCTAAAAGATGCCGTTCGTGAAGGCGTTTTCCGAGAAGACTTATACTACCGACTCAATGTATTCCCATTAACTTGGTTGCCACTGGCAGAGCGCCGAGATGATATTTTACCGTTAGCCAAACATTTGGCGCATATTCATAGCCAGCGCAACGGCCAGACAATGCCAGAGTTTAGCGCATGTGCGCGCAGCAAAATGCTGGCTTATCAATGGCCGGGCAACGTGCGCGAGCTGGATAATGTGATGCAACGGGCGCTAATCCTGCATTCTGATCAGCTTATCAATGCGGGTGACATATTAATTGAAAACTTCGATACGCAAATTCAAGTCACTACTGACATTGAGCATGAAAAAGAAGAAAAACTCGGTAATGAGCTTAAACAGCAAGAGCATCAAATTATTTTAGATACTTTGCAAGCATGCCAAGGCAGTCGAAAGGCCGTGGCTGAGCGGTTAGGGATCAGCCCAAGAACCTTGCGTTACAAAATTGCCAAAATGCGTGACTCAGGTATCGAAATACCGGCTTAGTACTTGCGTAGAACTTGCTTTGTACTTAATTAGAACTTGCTTAGCACTTTGACGGTTAGTTTCAACATCATTCCACCAGCCACATCAGGTTAATTCCATCGCCTGATGTAGCACCTCTTTTTGACGCCAGTTTTTGATATTTAGTCGTTCTAATTCCTCTAAACCTCATTATTAACTGATTAAATTACAAGTGGTTAGCCCTAATAAACTCTGTTCTGTTTGATTGGCACTATGCTTGCTTTACAAGGTAAGTAATGAGTTGGTGAATTAAACAACAGTTTTTTGACAGAGGTGAACCGTCATGGATATCAAAGCAAATTCTTTACTTGCACAAATGCAAGCCATGTCTGTACAAGCAACAGGCAATCGCGCGATGCCGATGGAGTCAATGCAGCAAGTAAACGCTTCATCTTCTGATTTTGGCAATGTTTTTAAACAAGCTATTGATACTGTGAACGGTTTGCAGCAAGATGCAGGGCAGAAACGCACAGCCTTTGAAATGGGTGACGATCGCGTTACCTTGGCTGAAACTATGATAGCTGCACAAAAATCCAGCGTTGCTTTCGAAGCAACCGTGCAGGTAAGAAATAAGTTTGTCGAAGCCTATAAAGAAATCATGAGTATGCCAGTATAATGCGCGCTGAAATTTAGTGTGCATTCAAGTAGTCAATTAGCGGAGATGTAAAGTGGCTGACAATAATTCCACAGCAATGGCAACCACAGATGGCTCAGATCTTGTCGCCCAAGACAATGATATGGTCGAAGAGCAGAAGTCAGGTTTTGCTGCTTCGTTAGGTAATGTTGATGTATTAAGACAGTTAACCTTAATTATGGCATTGGCCATTTGTTTAGCGATTGCGGTCTTTGTGATCATGTGGGCCAATCAGCCAGAGTACCGCATTCTTTCCAAGCTACCTACCCAGCAGCTTATTGAAACAATGGACTTCTTGGATGCCAACCAAGTTGACTACAAACAGGCGAATAACACCATATCCGTTCGCGCAGATGAATACCAAGACATTAAATTACTGCTTGCCCGTCAAGGCCTAACTGACGAGCCGTCTGAAGGGACAGATATTATCATGCAAGACATGGGCTTTGGTGTTAGCCAACGGTTGGAAAGTGAGCGTTTAAAGCATAGCCGTGAAAAACAGTTGGCATTTACGATTGAGCAGTTACAGTCTATTCAACGCGCTAAAGTATTATTAGCGATCCCACGTGAAAATGTTTTTGCCCGCAAACAAAAGTCGCCTTCTGCAACCGTTGTACTAACCCTAGCTCGCGGCCGAGTACTTTCTGAAGAAGAAGTAGACTCAGTCGTTGATATTATTGCCTCTGCGGTGCAAGGCATGTCACCAAATCGCGTTACAGTAACTGACCAAAACGGCCGCCTATTAAATTCTGGTAGCCAAGACTCAGTATCATCGCGCTCACGCAAAGAATTTGAAATTGAGCAAAAACGTGAAACCGAGTACATGGAAAAAATTGACTCAATTTTAATTCCTGTCGTTGGTTTAGGTAACTATACGGCGCAAGTTGACGTAGTTATGGACTTTACCAATACAGAAGAAACGTCACGCCGCTACAATCCAGATTTACCGGCATTGCGCAGTGAAATGAACAGTGAAGACACCTCAATTGGCGGTTCACTAGGTGGTATTCCTGGTGCACTGACGAATCAGCCGCCGCTCGCTTCCGATATTCCTGAAAACGCGACAGGTAATGGCGACCAGCCAGTATTACCATCACGTAAACACTCAGAATCGACTAAAAATTACGAGCTTGACGAGTCAATTAGCTATACCAAGCAGCAAACCGGGGTGATTCGCCGTATCAGTGTGTCGGTAGCATTAGATTATATTTCAACACCGGGCGCAGAAGGGGAAACCACATCGGCACCGCGCTCGGTCGCCGAGCTTGCTAATATTCGTCGTTTACTGCAAGGCAGTATTGGTTTTGATATGCAGCGCGGTGACACTTTAGAAGTGGTTACCTTGCCATTCTCACGTATTGATTTAGGTGAAGAAGAAGAGGTACCAATTTACGAGCAGCCTTGGTTTATGCAGGCGCTGAAATTGGTAATGGGTGCATTAGTGATTATTGTCTTGATTGTGGCTGTAGTTCGCCCAATGCTGAAACGCTTAATCTACCCAGATCAAACACCTGCAGATTACGGCGACAAATCACTGGATAGCCATGTTGACCTAGGTGATGAAACCATGGATATGTTAACATCTGATTTTGATGCGGATGCCGTAGGTTTTGCGCCAGATGGTAGTTTGCAGTTACCTGATCTGCATCGTGATGAAGATATACTAAAAGCAGTTCGTGCGCTTGTTGCTAACGAGCCAGAGCTGTCATCTCAAGTTGTGAAAAGTTGGTTGAGCGAAGATGAGTGATGAAGGCCAAGAATTAGCCCCTGTTGGCGGCGGCGCGGGTGGCTTTGATGTTGAAAAGCTAGACGGTGCCGAAAAAGCATCTATTTTACTGCTGAGTTTGTCAGAAGAAGACGCTGCGCAAATTCTAAAGCACTTAGAGCCTAAACAAGTGCAGCAAGTGGGTATGATCATGGCGGGTATGGAAGACTTTACCCAAGAAAAGATCACTGCAGTGCACAAACTGTTTATCAACGAAATTCAAAACTTCTCGACGATTGGCTTCCAGAGTGAGGAGTTCGTGCGTAAAGCATTAACCGCAGCACTTGGTGAAGATAAAGCGGGTAACTTAATTGACCAGATCGTGATGGGCGGTGGGGCTAAAGGTTTAGATTCATTAAAATGGATGGACTCGAAGCAAGTGGCCAATATTATTCGCAACGAGCATCCGCAGATCCAAACCATTGTTTTATCTTACCTAGAGCCAGAGCAGTCGGCCGAAATTTTAGGCCAATTCTCCGAAAAAGTGCGCTTAGACCTGATGATGCGTATTGCCAACCTAGAAGAAGTTCAACCGGCAGCATTGCAAGAGTTGAACGAAATTATGGAGAAACAGTTCGCCGGTCAAGCGGGTGCACAAGCTGCGAAAATGGGCGGCTTGAAAGCGGCTGCCGATATCATGAACTACCTAGACACTAATGTTGAAGGTATGTTGATGGATTCAATTCGCGAGCACGATGAAGAGATGAGTCAGCAGATTCAAGACCTTATGTTCGTCTTTGAAAACCTTGCAGATGTTGATGACCGTGGTATTCAAGCCATCTTGAAAGAAGTGCAACAAGACGCACTAATGAAAGCAATCAAAGGTGCTGACGAAGCACTGAAAGAGAAAATTTTGGGCAACATGTCAAAACGTGCTGCTGAAATGCTGGCAGATGATCTTGAAGCTATGGGCCCTGTACGTATTAGTGAAGTGGAAGCTGCGCAGAAAGAAATTCTCTCGGTTGCCCGTCGATTATCTGACGCAGGTGAAATTATGCTGGGCGGCGGCGGTGGCGGCGATGAATTCTTATAATCGCCTCAACCAAATCGCCACAACCAATATTTGCCTAATCACTCCTTGTTATGAATAAATTCACAAAGTCGTCTGTTGGACAGCAAGTGCTTAAAGAGGGTGAACAAGAAAGTTCACTCTGGCACTTACCGGACGTTGAAAAGCAAGTATCGGCAAAAGAACTTGAGCAAACCAATGCGCTAGGTAAACCGCGCAATTGGCGCTATGAACCACCACCAGAGCCAGAGCCGGAGCCTGTACCTTTAACTGCCGAAGAAATTGAAGAGATTCGTCAGGCCGCCTATGAAGAGGGCTTCAACCAAGGCAAGGAGGAAGGTTTTGCTAAAGGCTATGACGAAGGTAAGGCGCAAGGCCATCAAGACGGTGAGCAAGCCGGCCGCGAGCAAGGCCATGCCGAAGGTTTAGCATCTGGCGAACAAGCCATTACCGAGTTGGCGAACCAATGGCAACAGCAAGTTGAACAGTTGCATCAGCCGCTTGCTGTCGTAGAAAAAAACATTGAACATCAATTGTTAGTTTTGGTTGCACAGCTCACTGAAGCGGTCATACTGACTGAGGCTAAAACCAACCCCGATATTCTGATGGCAGCAATTAGTGAGGGCATTAAAGCGCTACCTAGCCAAGACTCGCAAGTTCAAATACTATTGCACCCAAGCGATATTGAACGCGTTACTGAGCAATTTGGTGACAGCTATATTCAAGAGCAAGGGTGGCGATTGTTACCAGCACCGCAATTCGAGCCAGGTAGCTGTCAAATCGAAAATAGTACATCAAGTATCGACTTAACTATCAAATCACGTATCAAACAAGTTGTGGAATCATTTTTGCAAGAAGCACTGCATAAGTAGTTTGTTGTCAAAATTCCAACATGATTGAAAGTTCTCACTTGGCGGAGCGTTTAGCGCAATGCCAACCTATTATTAAGCCTTTTAGCCAAGCAGTAGCGGGTCGCTTGATCCGTGTAGTCGGCTTAACACTTGAGGCTGTTGGAGTTAAAGCACATGTCGGCAGCCAATGTTTAGTTGAAACTGCCCACGGTGACCTAATTGCTGAAGTAGTGGGTTTTGCAGAAGATAAAACTTATCTGATGCCAGAGCAAAGCCTGACTGGCGTATTACCCGGTGCTCGTGTATTGCCACTTTCCGCTAAAGTCCGCCTACCGATGTCGATGGATCTGTTAGGGCGCGTTATTGATGGTGTTGGTAACCCGCTTGATGGCAAAGGGCCAATCGAAGCGGACGAGCATTACCGCCATGACAACACACCACTTAACCCGCTTGCTCGTCGAGCAATTTCAGAACCGCTTGATGTCGGCGTGCGCTCTATCAATGGCTTTATTACGGTTGGCCAAGGGCAGCGTATGGGGCTATTTGCCGGCTCTGGTGTGGGTAAATCTGTGCTATTGGGGATGATGACCCGAGGCACTAGTGCTGATGTTATCGTCGTTGGCCTAGTGGGCGAGCGTGGCCGTGAGGTAAAAGAGTTTATTGAAGAAATTTTGGGCGAAGAAGGGCGGCGGCGTTCAGTTGTTGTCGCAGCTCCTGCAGACTGCTCGCCGCTTATGCGCTTAAAAGGCTGCGAAACCGCTGTACAAATTTCTGAATACTTCCGCGATCAAGGGCTTAACGTACTTTTACTTTTAGACTCGCTGACTCGTTATGCCCAAGCACAACGTGAAATCGCCTTAGCCGTCGGCGAGCCACCTGCGACCAAGGGCTACCCACCTTCTGTATTTTCTAAGCTGCCACAATTGGTTGAACGCGCAGGCAATGGCGGTGAGGGCCAAGGCTCAGTCACTGCGTTTTATACGGTACTAACCGAAGGTGATGATTTACAAGACCCTATTGCTGATGCTGCAAGGGCGATCCTTGACGGCCATATCGTATTGTCACGCTCATTGGCAGATAGTGGCCATTACCCTGCAATTGATGTTGAAGCGTCAATTTCACGTGTTATGCCCATGGTGACCAGCCCAGAGCATCAACAACTAGCGCGAAGCCTGAAACAAACTTATTCACTATATCAACAAAATAAAGATTTAATTGCCATTGGCGCGTACACCAAAGGCAGTGATCCACGTATTGATCAGGCAATTAACTTGTTGCCAGTTATCGAATTCTATCTGCAACAGCAAATGAAGGAAGTGATCCCTTACGATCAGAGCTTAACGCAACTCAATGAAATTGTTGCAGCAGCACAAGCACAGCAAGGGCAACCAGCCCAACAAAACATGGCAGTAGCACGCTAGTAATGTTAGGGGTGAGAAATGGCAAAGTTGACGAATGATTTAATGAACGCAACGGATAGCATAGGGTAAAGCGATGTCTTCGAAGCAGCTCGATATTTTGTATCGATTCGAAAAAGAAAAAGAAACCAAAGCCGCACAGCAATTGCAAGCGGCAGAGCTTGACTACCAGCAAAACTTGCAGCGTATGCAAGGAGTCAGTGATTATCGCTTGGAGTATATGCGCAGGCTAAGTGAGCGCTCTAGAGCGGGTATCGACAGTGCGACCTTTAACCACTTTCACGCTTTTGTAAAAAAACTCGATCAAGCGGCAGAGCAAGTTTCAATTGCTATTAACCAAGCTAAAGCGTTAATGGAGCAACGCAAGCGGCAATGGTTAGCACAACGCCAGAAAGTGCAAGCGGTAGAGCACCTCAGAGAGCTAAAACTGAAAGAGTTAGCTAAACAAGAGGCGCGTAAAGAACAAAAAATGTTTGATGAAATCGCCACTCAACAATTTGTCAGAAGGGCACGCTAATGTTTGTTTTTTATACTGTGGCGTAATTTTTGCTTTTATTTTTGTGATACCTTGCATAGGTCTTCACTTAGATCGTTGTATAAGCCTTACGAGCCATAGAATTAGGGCGTAAGCAAACATAAGTTAGCGGAAAATTGAAAAACCAAATTGCAATAATTGCCGCTCAGGATTCATTAGTAGCGCAAGATTTTCCGTCTAAAACCTGTGTGAAGGTTTGTGAACGACACTGACAATTGAAAAGTGCTAAGTGATGTAACTTGGCGATGTACAAAATGAGATAAGTGGTTGCTTAGTCACCATGAATAGTTTGCCTTGAGCTTAATACCGATTGGAGATGTTGGTTGATTAACGCAATAGGCGGGCATTAAGAATGGATTTAGTTGTATTGGAACTGTTATGACACGAGTAAATGTATTGTCGATAGACACACTACAAAGTAATGACCTAGTTGCTGGTGTAGCACCTAGTGGTGACAAAGCTAGTAATAGTGGTGAGTTTTCTAAACTTGTTGATAGCCAACTGCAAACTCAGCAAAAAGAGCAAACTAATTATACAAGTCGTGCCAATGATAAAGGTACTAATGTAGATAACAATCAAGACGCTAGTGTAGATAGTGAACATGCATTGGACAGCAAGAATACCGATGCTCAGCCAAATGACGCTAAAACAACTGAGGGTGAGGAATCATCTAGCCAGCAAAAAGATGCGCAAGCATCCGACACTCCTAAGCAAGTGGCAGGCGAAGAGCAGGTTTTAGAGGAACAAACCGCTAGTCAGTCGCTAACAAAGCAGGCTGAACAAGAAACCAAACCTGATGATTTTATGACCTTACTCGCAAAATCTGAAAAATGGCTAAGTGACGACACTGCCAAAGGTGATAAAAACACTAGCGTGCATTTTGCTCAAGCTAACGGGGATAATAAACTTGTTGCTGATTCGACTAGCTCGAACGAATCTAAGACTAACGGCGCTGAAGTTTCTGGGGAAGATAAGCCTGCAAGTGAAAGTGAAGCACAAAATGGCACTTTATCCGATAAGTCGTCTACGAGTAAATTAGATGAGTTGTTGACTGCACATTCTTCAAAAGGTAGCGAACAAAAAATTGACGCTAGCAAGTTGGGCAACGATAGCCAGACTAGCAAAGATGAGATTACTAATGACTTATCAGTTGGTTCTCAACCTGCTGCTAATTTGGCAGGCAAAGGCAACGGGTTGGCACAATCTACTGATCTTAATACCAAGATTGAGCCTAAGATAGCTAGCGCAGGTGTTGAAGAGTTAACCGAGGAACAATCGGCAGTCCAGCTTACTAATGCTTTAGACACGGGGACATCAGAGGCTGATGCGGCAGGTAATGGTGCATCTAGTGAGAACTCTAAGCAATTAAGCGGTGATTTATCGGCGAGTCAAGGCGCTAATCAAGGTTCTTCTCAGAATACCTTGTCAGCAGCTTCGCAGGGTAGTAACGCTGCTAATGACAAATCTCAGGCTAATGAGCAATCATCCGTTCAACTGGTTAACGGTCAGGCAGCAAATGCAAGTAATGCAATTGACTCAGCTAATGATCAAGGGCTTGATGCAGAGCAAAACGCTGTAGCCGCGAATGATGTACAACTTACTTCAAACCAGCAACGAAATACTAACAGCGCTGCAACGCAGCGAACAAGTGGTGAACCGTCTGCCCATGTTCAACAGTTAAATGCCGTGGCGGATGCGGCGCAAGCAGAGCAGCAAGAGCAAAATTTGAATCAAGGTGAGCACCAGCAAGCTGAAACTCTGCAACAACAAATTGAAACTAACAGCCAGCAAGCTCAAGTTACTGCTCCAAACTCGCGCATGAGTTTTGCCGAGAGCTTAGCAGCAGCGAATGCTAGCCAGACTCATACAACGAGTTCGATCACGAATACTGAAAATTTAACCCCTGAGCAAGTCGAGCAATTAGAGGCGGCTGCTAGCCGAGTAATTGACAGCAACTTAGATATTAAGAAAACCCAGCAACTACAAACGGAAACCATCAATATTTATCGCCGAGACTTTGCTAACGCGCTGAAAGATAAAGTGATGGTGATGGTCAATCAAAAGCTGCAACAAGTCGATATTCAGCTAGATCCACCTGAGCTGGGTAATGTGCATGTGCGTGTTAATTTGCAAGGGGATCAAGCAGCGGTGAATTTCACCGTACAAAACCTGCAAGCCAAAGATGCGCTGGAACAGCACATGGATAAATTGCGAGATATGCTACAGGAAAGTGGGGTAGACGTTGGTGATGCCAATGTCGCGCAACAGCAGCAGGGCAATGGTCAAGAGCAGGGTCGATTCGGACGCGGAACTAGCGGTAATGAAGAGCTATCTACTGCACCCGAAAATATCGCTCAGTTGGTTAAAGGTTCGGCAACTGGTATTGATTTCTACGCTTAAAACATTAAAAGCATTGGCGTAAACAGCTAACGACGATATAGTTTAGCAAAGCAACTCAACTGCTGGTTAATTAGGGTGTTTTATGGCAGACGAAAAAGAATTGGAAGTCGATAACGGCGGCGGTGGCAAGAAAAAAATGATGATCATCATCATTGCCGTAGTCGTGTTATTAGCGGCAGGTGGTGGTGTATTCTTCTTTATGGGCGGCGAGCCGTCAGAAGAGGAAGTAGCAGCGGCGTTAGAAAGTGGTGAAAGCGGTGAAGGTAGTGAAGAAATGCCAGCTGAGGCGGCAGGCGCTTCAACAGGAGACGCGCTCTATGTTCCTATGCCAAGACCATTTAGATTCAACGTACCTGGTGCAACACGCGACCGTTTCGTTGAAATACGCGTGCAGCTATTAGTGCGTGGTAGTGACAATGAAGAAGAAGCGAAAAAGCATGTGCCATTAATTGAGAGCACTTTGCTGTCAACGTTTTCATTGGCCAACGCAGATGACTTAGCAACCAGTGCCGGTAAAGCGTCGTTAAAACAGAAATCTTTAGCGGAAGTGCAAAAGATACTGAGCGAAATTTCTGGTAATAAAATTGTCGAAAAAGTGCTATTTACTGGCTTTGTGATGCAATAACTGGCAAGCCAGGCAAAGCGATATTTAAAATTGAGTATAAGAGTAATTTCAAGTGAGTGACTTACTTTCACAAGACGAGATTGATGCGCTACTGCATGGTGTCGATGAAGTCGAAGAAGATGAAATAGTCGAGGAGCAGGAGCCCCAAGAAGGGACATCTGACTATGACTTTTCTTCGCAGGATCGTATCGTTCGTGGCCGCATGCCAACACTTGAAATGGTTAACGAGCGGTTTGCGCGCCACATGCGCATCAGTTTATTTAACATGATGCGCCGCACCGCAGAAGTCTCGATAAACGGTATTCAAATGATCAAGTTTGGTGAGTACGTACATACCTTGTTCGTACCAACCAGCTTGAATATGGTAAGGTTTAGACCGCTAAAAGGTACCGCCTTAATTACCATGGAAGCACGTTTAGTGTTTATTTTGGTAGACAACTTTTTTGGTGGTGACGGTCGTTACCATGCGAAAATCGAAGGTCGTGAATTTACACCCACTGAACGCCGTATCATCCAAATGTTACTTAAGCTGATTTTTGAAGATTACAAAGAAGCTTGGTCGCCTGTTATGGATGTGTCGTTCGAGTACCTAGATTCAGAAGTTAACCCATCAATGGCAAACATTGTTAGCCCTACTGAAGTGGTGGTGATTAGCTCATTCCACATTGAGCTTGATGGTGGTGGTGGTGATTTCCACGTTGCCTTGCCTTATTCGATGCTAGAGCCAATTCGCGAATTACTTGACGCTGGTGTGCAAAGTGACAAAGAAGACACTGACATGCGCTGGTCAAAAGCGCTGCGCGATGAAATTCTTGATGTGCCAGTAGAGTTGACCACCAAGTTTATTGAGGTTGATTTACCGCTGCAGAAAATCATGGAGCTTGAAGCAGGCGATATTATACCTGTGGAAATTCCAGATCATGTCACAGTGCTGATAGAAGACTTACCAACCTTTAGAGCTAAATTAGGGCGAAGTCGTGACAATGTTGCTTTGCAAATTCAAGAGAAGATTAAACGTCCAGAGTCTGTGAAGTCTGAATTAACCATATTAACCAAAGGCGGTAAACGCCTAGATAGTGATGCTGAACTGCATATGCTAGAAGACGATTTAGAGTATTAATTAGAGGCAGTTATGAGTACTGAAAATGATGACCTAAGTATGTGGGATGAGGCCTTGAATGAACAGGCCGAAGCTCGCGAGGCTGCTGAAGGCGCTGAGAAAGTCGAGTTAGAAGAACTTGAAGAAAACGATACACCTATCTCAGGTGAAGAACAGCGTAAACTTGATGCAATTTTAGATATTCCGGTAACAATTTCCATGGAAGTTGGTCGCTCTAATATTTCTATCCGTAACCTGCTGCAATTAAACCAAGGTTCTGTTGTCGAACTAGATCGCGTTGCCGGTGAAGCGCTTGACGTGCTGGTCAATGGTACTTTGATTGCCCATGGTGAAGTAGTTGTCGTTAACGACAAGTTTGGTATTCGACTTACCGATGTTATCAGTCAGGTTGAACGTATTAAAAAGCTCAAGTAATTCCATGAGATTGACCACAGCAAGTATTATCAAAGCCTGTACCTTGGTACTGGCTTTGTTTTGTGGGCTGCAGGTAAATGCTCAGCAATCAGAAGATAAAGATCAAACACCAGCAACAGAGCAAATAAATTCGCACACTGCACCCGAATCAGAGCTCGCGTTAGGCTCCACTCATACAGAGCAAACAACTAAACCGATTGAACCAACAACAGAGCAGAGTCTTCAATCAGTATCAGTGGCTAACCCTGAAAATGCTGAATCTACTGCCTCTGAATCCTCAATGGCCAGTTTGCAGCGTCCAACACCTCAACGAACTTCTCAACCAATGCCTCAACTGGCACCCCAACAAACAGCGCCAGAAGTAGGGCGTCATGTTGCCAGTAATAATCTTGAGCTATCGAGCATGTTATTATCGCTTTTAGCAGTGTTGGCGTTAATATTGCTGGCTGCTTCACTATTAAAGAAATTTAAATTAGGTGGGCAGTTGCACAGTGATTTAAAAGTGATCACGTCAATGCACATTGGTACAAAAGAGCGATTAGTGGTTGTTGAAGTGGCGGGTAAGCAGTTATTGCTTGGTGTCACTGCCAATAATATTTCAATACTACAAGAGTTGGCTGAACCAATAACAAGTCAGCAGAACTTGCCTGTTGATATTGCGGCTAGCCTCAGTAAGCTCTTGAAAAAGTAAACCGTCAGGGTTTAAGTATTTAACGTTAAATTGACTGTAGTAAAAGTTAGTAAGAAAGCGAATGCTGTTAACACATCATCTAGATAAGAGAATAATGAAAAAAGCACTAATTGTCGTCATGTCATTACTCGTGTTGCTGACGTCTAGCCAGTTAATGGCGGCTGACGACCTTTCGATGTCAGCGCTGAAATTAACAACCAATCCAGACGGCTCACAAGAATACTCAGTAACCTTACAAATTCTGATTTTTATGACCGCGCTCGGGTTTATCCCCGCTGCGGTAATTATGATGACCTCATTTACCCGCATTGTGGTGGTGATGGCAATTCTCAGACAGGCATTTGGCTTGCAGCAAACGCCGTCAAATCAGGTGATCATTGGGTTAACCTTGTTTATGACAATTTTTATCATGACGCCGGTTTACAACCAAATTGATGAAGTGGCAATTCAGCCTTACTTAGCAGAGCAAATGACGTCTGTTGATGCCATCAACGAAGCCAAAGTACCGCTCAGAGCCTTTATGCTTGAACAAACGCGCTTAAAAGATTTATCAACCCTTGCCGAAATGGCAGGTATTACTGAGGTTGACCAGCCAACTGACTTACCGATGACCGTCATTATTCCAGCTTTTGTGATCAGTGAGCTTAAAACCGCTTTCCAAATTGGTTTTATGCTGTTTATTCCTTTTTTGATCATCGACTTAGTGGTTGCCAGTGTGCTTATGGCAATGGGTATGATGATGCTATCACCTATGATAGTGTCCTTGCCGTTTAAACTAATGTTGTTTGTGTTAGTAGATGGCTGGAATTTAGTGATTGGCACCATTGCCGCTAGTTATGGTTTAGGAACTTAGCGATGTCACCAGAGGTCTTTGTTGATGTACTAAGAGACTCAATGTTTCTCGTTATCTTGCTCGTTTCGGCGATTGTTGTTCCGAGCCTGATTGTCGGTTTAATTGTCGCGATTTTCCAAGCGGCGACGTCTATCAATGAGCAAACCTTGAGTTTTTTACCTCGTTTGATCGTGACTTTATTAGCCCTAATTTTCGGTGGTCATTGGCTAGTCGAAAAATTGATGGATTACACCATCAGGCTAGTCAATAGTATCCCGAGTGTGGTGAGCTAATGGAGTTTACTGAGTCAGTCATTAATCAATTTATGGCTGATTTATTACTGCCTTTGACACGCGTTTCAGCGTTAGTCATGTCGATGATTGGCTTGGGTGCGCAAACCATACCAACCCGAATCAAACTACTGTTTTCGATCGCAATAACACTGGCGATAATGCCAGCCATTCCCCCTGTTGGCGTGGAAAACTTATTTGCCTTTGAAACCTTTTTACTGGTCGTTGAACAAATATTGATAGGGGTATTAATTGGTTTTGTGACTGTGCTGGTGGTTAATACCTTTACCTTGGCCGGACAAATTATTGCAATGCAGACGGGTTTGGGCTTTGCTTCATTGGTTGACCCTGCCAGTGGTACCAACGTGCCTGCGGTTGGCCAGTTCTTTTTGATTTTGTCCACCTTACTGTTTTGGGGACTTGATGGTCATTTAACCTTTCTTCAGTTTATTGTGGTTAGTTTTGAAACCATACCTATTCCAAGTGAAGGGCTAGAAACCGTTAAATACAAAGAAACCGTCGAATGGGCTGGCTGGATGTTTACCACGGCGTTGTCGTTGGCGTTGGCGCCTTTAACGGCCATGTTACTGATTAACTTTTCATTTGGTATTATGACCCGTGCCGCGCCACAACTTAACATTTTCTCGGTTGGCTTTCCGATTACCATGACCGGCGGCCTTATTATCATGTGGCTTACGTTAGGTAACTTCTTACTGCATTTTGAGCAGCAGTGGGCGCGTGCCATTGATTTTACTTGCTACCTTGTTGATTGCGGTGCACGTTAATTTTCTAAATGTATAAATTTCTGATGGGTAACTGGTAACCATGGCAGATTCAGATTCAGGCGAACGCACTGAAGAGCCGACGGCGAAAAAACTGTCGGAGGCTCGACAGAAAGGCCAAATTCCTCGCTCGAAAGACTTAGGCACTATGTTCGTGTTGATCAGCAGTGCGGTTGCGCTATTGATGGTCGGTGACTATTTAGTACTTAGCCTTTCGCAAATGATGAAGCGCATGTTTACCTTCACTCGCGAAGAGGTAATGGACACCCAGAATATTTTTAATATCGTTGGTGAGGTGTTCGCCGGCGTGATGTATCCCATGCTTTGGATTTTCGGCATTATCACGCTTGCAGCCTGATCTTGCCCCGATAAAGTGGACACGCTCCATGTTTAATTTACTGCTGACTCAAATTCAGCAGGTGTTTGATATCCTAAACTCGAATGTAATCGCTGTCTATTGTAGAAGTTATTTAGGTAACTCTGCTTAGTTCGACGGCTTTGATTTTGAAATCAACTGGGTAAAACCATGTTTTTCTGGGGTTGGTATATCTGGGCATAATGGCCTCCTCATTGAGATAAGGAGGTGTCCACTAAAATGGGGGAACTACAGCCTTTGTCGGCAACACCTTGTTAGGCGGTATGAACTTTTCCTGGGAGGCAATGGCGCCCAAGGCCAGTAAACTGTCACCGCTGCAAGGCTTCAAGCGAATGCTAGGCGTACAAGCCGGGGTTGAGCTGATTAAATCACTGCTTAAATTCTTTGTTGTCTTTTTTGTCGCGATAACCTTACTCACCGTTCTCTTTGAAGAAATTATCAGTCTAAGTTTAGAGTCAGCGCCGAGTAACTTTGGTCATGCGGTTGAGATGCTCTTGTGGATGTTCTTAGCACTGGCGTGCTCTTTGGGCATCATTGCCGCCATTGATGCGCCATATCAAGTGTGGAATCACACCCGCCAGCTCAAAATGACCAAGCAAGAAGTTAAAGACGAAATGAAAAATACTGAGGGTAGCCCAGAAATTAAAGGGCGTATCCGCAGGGCGCAGTATGAGATGTCGCAGCGCCGTATGATGCAAGATGTGCCACAAGCTGACGTGGTGATTACTAACCCAACCCATTATTCGGTCGCTTTAAAGTATGATACTGAGCAGGGCGGCGCCCCGATGATGATTGCCAAAGGTGCAGACCAAATGGCGATACATATACGCACTATAGCAAAAGAGCATGGCGTTGAAATTCTGCAGTCGCCTGCGTTAGCGCGTTCTTTGTATTACACAGCAGAAGTTAACGAAGAAATACCTGAGGCACTATTTGCGGCGGTAGCACAAGTGCTCGCTTTTATTTTTCAGTTAAGAGCACACCGCTCTGGCAAAGGTCGCCGCCCAGTGCCATTAGCCAAAAACCTTCCAATCCCAGACGATTATCGATATTGATATCGCGAGCATAGTGTAAGTAGCAATTTTAGTTATTGTTTTAGTAATAGCTTTAGTTATCGCCTTAAGTTATGGAATAGTTTAGTTAGAGCCTGAGCTAGCTGGCTTACTTATTGCTTAAACGGTACTATCCCGTAATCGTCAAAACTTTATCACTAATTAGAAATGCAGTTATTAGCGAAATTCCCTCAATTTGACAAAAGTAAAGTAAACCACCTTTCTGGCTTAGGTACGCCTTTCTTAGTAATGGCCGCACTCGGCATGATAGTACTGCCAATGCCTGCCATGCTATTGGATGTACTGTTTTCCTTTAACATTGCTTTATCACTCGTGGTGTTACTGATTACGGTTTATACCTTAAAGCCTTTAGACTTTGGCGCATTCCCATCGGTTTTGTTGATTGCGACCATCCTCCGGTTGTCATTAAACGTGGCAAGTACTCGTGTGGTGCTGCTGGAAGGTCATGAGGGGCCTGATGCTGCTGGGGCTGTTATTGAAGCGTTTGGCTCGGTTGTTATTGGTGGTAACTACGCCGTCGGTTTAGTGGTCTTCCTAATTTTGATCATCATTAACTTTGTTGTAGTTACCAAAGGTGCGGGCCGTATTTCTGAAGTAACGGCGCGTTTTACCCTAGATGCCATGCCAGGTAAACAAATGGCGATAGACGCCGATCTTAATGCTGGCTTTATCACGCAAGATCAAGCGCGTGAGCGTCGCCAAGAAATCACCAGTGAAGCAGATTTCTACGGTTCGATGGATGGTGCCAGTAAATTCGTAAAAGGTGATGCGATAGCGGGCATTTTAATTCTTTTCATTAACATTATTGGTGGCCTAGTCATTGGTATGGTGCAGCATGACTTAAGCTTTGATGCTGCCGTTGAGATCTACACCTTACTAACCATTGGTGACGGCTTAGTTGCACAGATTCCGGGCTTATTGCTTTCAGTGGGCACTGCAATTGTGGTTACCCGTCAAAACACCTCTGAAGAAATGGGCAAGCAGGTCAGTAGTCAGTTAGGTCAAGCCCGTTCACTGTATATTGCGGCTAGCGTCATGTTCGTTATGGGTATTGTCCCTGGTATGCCGCATTTTGCGTTTTTAACGTTTGCAGCATTAATTGCCGGTATTGCTTACTTCGGTGAAAAACTGAAAGCGAAAAAAGCGGATGAGGCTCAACAAAAGGCCCAAGAAGAGCAAGTACAAACTCAGCAAAAAGAAGAAGAAACGAAAGATTTAAGTTGGGATGATGTAAATCATGTTGATGTAATTGGACTAGAAATTGGTTATCGCTTAATTCCATTGGTAGACAAAGCACAAGGTGGGGAGTTACTCAATCGCATTAAAGGGGTGAGAAAGAAGCTTTCGCAAGAGTTTGGTTTCCTTGTACCAGCAGTGCATATTCGCGATAACTTGGACTTAGAGCCAAACACTTATCAAATTTCATTAATGGGAGTTGCAGTAGGTGAAGCGGAAATTCGCCACGATCATGACTTGGCAATTAACCCAGGCCAAGTATTTGGACAACTTGACGGAATTCCGACGAAAGATCCTGCGTTTGGCTTAGACGCTGTATGGATCAAGCAAAACCAACGCGAGCAAGCGCAATCGCTTGGCTACACAGTAGTTGATGCAGCTACGGTACTGGCTACACACTTGAGCCAAATCTTAAGTAACAATGCGTCACAGCTTATTGGTCACGAAGAAGTGCAAAACTTACTCGACCGTCTAGGCCAGAATTATCCGAAACTTGTTGAAGGACTAATTCCTGACGTTCTGCCACTTGGCACGGTTGTTAAAGTACTGCAAAACTTAATGAATGAAGGTGTCGCAGTACGTGATATGCGCAGCATTATTCAAACCTTAGTAGAGTATGGTCCGAAGAGCCAAGACCCAGAAGTATTAACGGCTGCAGTGCGAATCACGCTACGTAAATTTATCATTCAAGACATGGTTGGTTCCGCAAATGAAGTACCTGTCATAACATTGGCGCCAGAGTTGGAACAGATGTTGCATCAGTCTATGCAAATGGCTGGTGATGATGGCGCAGGTATAGAACCTGGTCTTGCAGAAAGACTGCAAAAATCATTAACCGATGGCGCACAACAACAAGAATTAAGCGGTGAAACACCTATCTTGTTAACGTCAGGCATACTAAGAACGGTATTAGCGAAGTTTGTTAAATACACGATTCCAGGCCTGAGAGTGATTTCTTATCAAGAAGTTCCAGATGATAAGCAAATCAAGATTGTCAGCGCAATCGGTAACTAAACCACCAGCACAAACGTAAGAATTAGAATGCTATCTGCTGAATTAAGGGGTTATCAGTGAAGATTAAACGTTATGTTGCTAAAGATATGAGAACTGCGTTGGCACAAATCAAAGAAGAGTTGGGTGCTGACGCTGTCATTATGTCAAACAAGAAGATTCCTGAAGGTGTCGAATTAATGGCGGCTCAAGACAACAACGCACGTGTTGAGCCAAGAATGAGCCAGTCTCAAGAGACAGCTCAAACTAAACGTGATCTTGCTGACGACGTAGTTAATTTATCGGCACCAGATCCTGCAGCGTCGTCTGGTGCGCACCAGCAAGCTGATCAACAGCAGCGTATTGAACCGCATTTGTCGGGTTTAGACATGTCTGGTTTAGACAGTGCTGAGCAAGCGCAATCTCCAGCTGATAGCTTAAGTGCATTGTTGGCTAGAAACGTTCAGCAACAGCCTGTTTCGCAGCCGCAAAGCAGTCAAGCTAGCCAAGCAGCTGCTGTTTCAAAAAACAGTCACGATAGCGCGACGCCAGATTTGGAACTGCAATTAAAACAGTTTACTGACAAGCTTCAGCAGCAACATGCAGGCACTGAAACTGCTCAAAACGAACAACCTTTCTCGACTGAAGATGATGGTTTTGGTGTACCTGCCAACTCTGCTATTCCTGCTCAAGCTGCTAATACCCCAACAGCAGCATATGGCAACGATTCAAGCGTAGTTAGCATGGACGCATTTAATCAAATGAAAGCTGAAATGGCTTCTATTCGTCAATTATTGGAACACCAAGTATCAGGCTTAATGTGGCAAGATATGGCGCAAAAAGACCCCAACCGCGCTATGTTAATTGACCGCTTAACCGCACTTGGCTTGAACGAGCAGTTAGCTGATCAAATTGCGGGCTTTGTTCCTACGCATTTAGACGAAGAACAAAGCTGGCAAAGTGCGCTGCAATTATTGAGTAGCCAAGTAAATACCACTAACAACGACATTATTCACCGTGGTGGTGTGGTATCACTAGTAGGCCCAACAGGTGTTGGTAAAACAACAACTTTGGCTAAACTGGCTGCACGTTTTGCACAAGTTCATGGCGCAGATAGCATTTTGCTAATCTCTACAGATACTTACCGTATCGGCGGTTTCGAGCAACTTGAAACTTACGGCAAAATTATCGGCTGTCCTGTGAAGCTGGCGAAAGACAGTGATGCACTTGAACAGTTAATTCAGCAGTACAGCAGCAAGAAGTTAATTTTGATCGATACTGCAGGTATGGGACAACGTGACATGCGCTTAGCTGAGAACTTATCTGGCTTAGTAGCTAACTCGCGTATTCGCATCAGAAACTACTTAGTATTGGCGGCTAATACGCAACAAGCCGTAATGCAAGAAAACGTTGAACGCTTTAAGAAAATTCCACTATGTGGCTGCATTTTCACTAAGCTAGATGAAAGCCTAAGTATGGGTGAAATCTTATCAACTGCGATTCAAAACGGTTTACCAATTGGTTATCTAACAGACGGTCAGCGTGTTCCAGAAGATATTAAAGTTGCAAATGCTGAAAAATTAGTTAGTCTTGCAGAGAAATTAGCAAACAAATCAGCGGTAAGATTCAATTTTAGCGCTAATAGACAACCAATGGCCTCAGCTGCCTTTGGTTAACCTTTGAGACGTAGTAGATGATTGACCAAGCAAGCGGCTTACGAAAAATGCAAGATTTAAGACAAATCAAAGTTATCGCAGTTTCCGGAGGCAAGGGAGGTGTAGGTAAAACTAACGTTTCACTCAATACCGCTATATCACTGGCTAAACAAGGTAAAAAGGTACTGGTACTCGATGCTGACTTAGGCTTGGCAAACGTCGATGTGATGCTTGGCCTGCGCGTTCAGAAAAACATTGCTCATGTACTCAGTGGTGACTGCGAACTTGATGACATCATTATTGAAGGTCCTGCTGGCATTAAGATCATTCCAGCGACATCTGGCACGCAATCCATGGTGGACTTAACACCGTCAGAGCATGCCGGCCTGATTCGCGCCTTCAGCGATATGCAAACTGAATTTGATGTTCTAATTGTTGATACCGCAGCGGGTATCTCAGACATGGTGTTAAGCTTTGCCCGCGCTGCTCAAGATGTGATGTTAGTGGTAACAGATGAACCTACTTCAATCACTGATTGTTATGCGTTGATGAAATTATTAAGCCGCGACCACGGTGTATTTAAATTTAAAGTGGTTGCTAACATGGTACGTAGCCCAAAAGAAGGGCAGCAGTTATTTGCTAAACTGACTAAAGTAACGGATCGTTTTCTGGATGTAGCGATTGAGTTGGTTGCTGTAGTGCCATTTGATGAAAATATTCGAAAATCGGTGCGCAAGCAAAAAGCTATCGTTGATGCTTTTCCAGATTCGGCAGCGTCAAAAGCGTTTAGCGAATTGGCAAGTAAAATCAACAGTTGGCCTATTCCCAATCGACCTTCAGGTCATTTAGAGTTCTTTATCGAACAATTGCTTGAGCAATAACGCCTCATAGGGAGTTATAGTGGTTAAAGCTAATGCTTACACTAGCTATCTTGATAAATCGGCACTAATCGAACAGCACACGGTATTAGTTAAACGTATTGCGTATCATTTGTTGGCCAGATTACCAGCAAGTGTTATTGCTGACGATCTAATTCAATCTGGCATGATTGGGCTATTGGAAGCTGCGAGCAACTTTGACGGTAGCAAAGGCGCTAGTTTTGAAACCTTTGCTGGCATTCGAATTCGCGGCGCTATGCTCGATGAAATTCGCAAAGGGGATTGGACTCCTCGTTCTGTTCACAAGAATAGCCGAATGATCAGCGATGCTATCAAAGCATTGGAAGGTGAACTTGGTCGCGATGTAACAGACTCGGAAGTTGCTGATAAGCTTGATATCTCCCTGAATGAATACCATCATATTCTTAATGAAGTAAGCACTGGAAAAATCATTGGCATCGAAGATTTAGGGGTGACTGATGATGTGCTTAGTTTTGATGAAGAATTTCAAGAAGATGATCCATATCATACAATTGAACATGTAACCTTTAAAAAAACGTTAACAGAATGTATTTCGACTTTACCTGAGCGTGAAGCTTTAGTACTGTCGCTCTATTACGACGAAGAGCTCAATTTAAAAGAAATTGGACAAGTTCTTGACGTTAGTGAGTCAAGAGTGAGCCAAATTCATAGTCAAGCAATGCATCGATTAAAAGCACGTATGCAATCTTGGCAAAGTTAAGTAGAATATATAGAAATTTATTGATTTATTTCACCGGAGGGTGCCTTGGATAAAAATATGAAAGTACTTGTTGTTGATGATTTCTCGACAATGAGAAGAATTGTTAAGAACTTATTACGCGATTTAGGCTTTACTAATATTCAAGAAGCGGATGATGGCAGCACAGCGTTGCCGATGTTACAAGGCGGTGACTTTGACTTTGTAGTGACCGACTGGAACATGCCGGGTATGCAAGGTATCGATCTTTTGAAAGCAATTCGCGCTGATGAGAAGTTAGCACACATTCCGGTGCTTCTGATCACTGCAGAAGCGAAGAAAGAGCAAATTGTGATGGCGGCGCAAGCGGGTGTAAACGGTTACATTGTTAAACCTTTCACTGCTGCAACCCTTAAGGAAAAACTAGACAAGATTTTTGAACGTTTAGGATAAACGCGCTAAACGCGAGGAAATTTCATGAGTAAATTGTCTAGTGCAAAGATTACTTTAGAACAAGCCAAGTCATTAGTTGAATTTATCGAGAATGGTCAGCAAGAAAAAGCTGACCAATTACTTGCTGATATTCAAAACCCAATTAATTCAGAGTTATTTGCAGAGATAGGTAAGTTGACCCGTCAATTGCATGACTCAATGATGAATTTCCAATTGGACTCACGACTAAACGACTTAGCCAATGCTGATATTCCTGATGCAAAAGAGCGTTTAAATTATGTTATTAGCCGTACAGAAGATGCGGCTAATAAGACCATGGACGCGGTAGAATCCATTTTCCCAGTTGTTGATACCATTCAAGAACAAGTCAAAGCTGTTAATCCGCTTTGGCAAAAGCTGATGCACAATGATCTGAATTTGGGTGAGTTTAAAGCACTTTGTAAAGATATCGACAAATTGCTGAAAACAACATCATCAGAAACCGAACACATGCACGCGCTAATGACAGACGTATTAATGGCGCAAGATTTCCAAGACTTAACAGGTCAAGTGATTAGAAAAGTCATCGACCTTGTACGAGAAGTTGAAGAAAGCTTGATTAATATGTTGACAGCTTTTGGTGTGACGGAAGATGAGCAAAGAGAAAAAGCAACCCTGAAAACAGGTGAAAACTTAGTTGAAGGGCCGATTGTTAATACAGACGAGAGAGACGACGTTGTATCAGATCAAGATGACGTTGATGATCTCTTATCTAGCCTAGGATTTTAGCGGGAGTTTGGTGCATGTCCTTTGAAGCGGATGAAGAAATTCTACAGGATTTTTTAATAGAAGCAGGCGAAATTTTAGAAGCATTGTCTGAGCAACTTGTTGAGTTGGAAAATGACCCTGACAATGCTGATTTACTGAACGCTATTTTTAGAGGCTTTCATACCGTCAAAGGTGGTGCCGGATTTTTATCATTAACTGAACTTGTTGATGCCTGTCACGGTGCGGAAAATGTGTTTGACATTCTGCGTAATGGTCAACGTTCTGTAACCCCTGAATTGATGGATGTTATCTTGCAAGCGCTTGATACCATTAATGAAATGTTTGCGTTGGTGCAAAATCGTGAACAACCCGAACCTGCAGATCCTGCTTTGCTTGCCGAGCTTCACCGTTTGAGTGAGCCAGAAGGTAGCGAAAGCGCTGCGCCAGCTCCTGCTGTTGAAGAGCACGAACCAGAGATCTTCCAAGAAACTGAAGTTGCAGCAGAATCTGCTGGCGGCGATGAAGAAATGACGGAAGACGAGTTCGAAGCACTGCTTGACGAGCTTCATGGTCCGGGAAATAGTGCAGCTTCTGCTAGTACCCCTGCTGCACAACCAGCACCCTCCAATAGCGATGAAATTACTGACGATGAATTCGAATCATTGCTAGATGAACTTCATGGCCAAGGTGCATTCAAAACAGCAGCAAAAGAGACTACGACAAGTCAAAGCAGTTCTTCTGACGAAATTGACGATAGCGAATTTGAAGCGTTATTGGATGAGTTGCATGGTAAAGGCAAAGCCCCAAGTGCTGCGCCAGCGACTCCGGCACCTAAACCTGCGGCTAAGCCTGAAGCGGCTAAGCCACAAGCCGCCAAACCAGCAGCGCAACCTGCGGCCAAGCCCGCAGCAAAAGCGCCAGCTAAGTCTGCGGCTAAAGATAAGAAGCCGGCTGCTCCTGCGGCTCCGCAAGCGGAAACTACCGTTCGTGTTGATACTAAACGTTTAGACCAAATTATGAACATGGTTGGCGAGCTCGTATTGGTGCGTAACCGACTAACGAGTTTAGGTCTGACAAAAGAAGACGAAGAGCTAACAAAAGCGGTTTCTAATCTAGATGCAGTAACAACTGATCTTCAAGGCGCGGTGATGAAAACGCGTATGCAGCCAATCAAGAAAGTATTTGGCCGCTTCCCTCGTGTTGTCCGTGATTTGGCGCGTAGCTTAAATAAAGAAATTAAGCTGATTCTTGAAGGTGAAGAAACTGATTTAGATAAGAACTTAGTTGAAGCGCTAGCTGATCCGCTAGTTCACTTAGTTCGAAACTCAGTTGACCACGGTATTGAAGAGCCAAGCGTACGTGAGGCTAATGGTAAACCGCGTGAAGGTACGGTTATTTTATCTGCTTCACAAGAAGGTGATCATATCTTACTAACCATCCGTGATGATGGTGCGGGTATGAATGCAGAAAAGCTTAAGCAAATTGCAATTGACCGCGGTGTCCTAGACGCAGAAGCTGCGGCACGTATGCCAGAAAAAGAAGCGTTCAACCTAATTTTTGCACCTGGCTTCTCAACGAAAACAGAGATTTCTGAAGTGTCTGGCCGCGGCGTTGGCATGGACGTTGTGAAGACCAAAATCACTCAGCTAAATGGTACTGTTAATATTGATTCTGAAATGGGCGTTGGCACCGTTTTAGAAATTAAAGTGCCGCTAACGTTAGCAATCTTGCCGACGCTAATGGTTGTTGTTGGCGAACAGATTTTTGCTTTACCGCTAGCTGGTGTTAACGAAATCTTCCACTTAGATTTAACTAACACTAATGTGGTAGATGGTCAGCTAACAATTATTGTTCGTGAGAAAGCTATTCCGTTGTTCTACCTTGATCAATGGTTAGTAAAAGGTAGCGAGAATAAACCACGCGAAAATGGTCATGTTGTTATCGTGCAACTAGGCACACAGCAAGTTGGCTTCGTGGTTGACAGCTTAATTGGTCAAGAAGAGGTGGTGATTAAACCATTAGACCGATTGCTACACGGTACGCCAGGTATGGCAGGCGCGACAATCACCAGTGATGGCGGTATCGCGTTAATTCTTGATGTACCAAGTATGTTAAAGCACTACGCAAAAAAATCCCTCGTTCATAAAAAGCTGCGCGGTTAACGCGCAGTTCTCAGGTTGCTGACCTGCATTAGAGAATTTACATGGCATATAAAGTATTGGTGGTTGATGACTCGAGTTTTTTTAGACGTCGAGTCAGCGATATACTAAGCCAAGACTCAAACATCGAAGTGATTGATGTGGCAGTAAATGGACAAGAAGCAGTTGAAAAGGCTGCTTCATTAAAGCCAGATGTCATTACCATGGATATCGAGATGCCAGTGTTAAATGGCATCGATGCGGTAAAAGCCATCATGGCTAATTCTCCAACCGCCATTTTAATGTTCTCGTCACTTACGCATGAAGGTGCAAAAGCAACATTTGAAGCACTAGATGCAGGCGCGTTGGACTTCTTGCCGAAAAAATTTAATGAAATAGCCAAAAACAGTGAAGACGCTGGTAGTTTACTACGTCAGCGAGTGCTAGAACTCGCAAGAAAAAGTGGCTCGGTGAAGCGTGGATTTATTCGACGCCCCGTTAGCCATGCAACGCCGAGTGTACGAACAACTTCACCTACAGCAGCTCCAGCTATAAAGCCTCGCTTTGAACGTAAAACGCCTGCAGCAACTCCAGTTTCAGCAAAGGTGATGAATACTGCTGAAAAACCTGCAAATACTGTCGCGCCGACTAAGCTGCGTAAAAGCTCAGGCAAAAAATACAAATTACTCGCGATAGGTACTTCAACAGGCGGCCCTGTAGCACTTCAACAAATACTAACTCAACTTCCCGCGAATTTTCCTCTGCCGATAGTCATGGTTCAACATATGCCGGCTGCGTTTACGGAAGCATTTGCGAATCGTCTGAATTCTTTGTGTCAAATTTCCGTCAAAGAAGCGAAAGACGGCGATCGGCTAGAAGCTGGTAAAGCTTACCTAGCACCGGGTGGCATGCAAATGCTGATCGATGGTACGGAAAATGCAGCAAAACTTAAGGTGATGGAAGACAACTCTGCCAGAGTTGCTTACAAACCTAGTGTAGATATAAGTTTTGGCTCTGCTGCGAAAATATATGCGGGTGAAGTATTAGGTATCATATTGACCGGTATGGGCGCTGATGGAAGGGAAGGCTCTCGTATGTTGAAGAATAAAGGTGCTACTATTTGGGCTCAAGATGAAGCCAGTTGTGTCGTTTATGGTATGCCACAGGCCGTGGCAAAAGCTGGCATATCTGAATTGTCGTTGCCGCTTGCCGAAGTCGCAGGCTCTATCCTCAAGGAGTTAGGCCATGGATAAGCTCAGTATTGCTGGGCTTATTGTTGCGCTACTTGCGATATATTTGGGATTTAGCATTGAAGGTGGTGCCATCGGCACCTTGTTTGAGCTCCCCGCGTTTATTATCGTCGTTGGTGGCACTATGGGCGCAGTGCTGCTCCAGTCATCCAAAGCACAATTTAGCCACGCAATGTCCTTATTGCCTTGGATTTTTACACCTCCAAAATTTGATATCGATAAAGGCATTGACGACATTGTTGAGTGGGCACAGCAAGCCAGAGAGTCTGGTTATTTAGTGTTGGAAAATGTCGCGATGGATGTTGAAGACCGCTTTGTCAACAAAGGCTTAAACTTCCTCGCCGATGGCATTGAAACTGAACAGCTTATTACTTCAGTGGAGCTAGACTTAGAGCTTTATCGCGAACATAGCCTGCGCTCGGCAAGAATCTTTGAATCTATGGGAGGATATAGCCCAACCATTGGTATTCTAGGGGCCGTATTAGGCCTTATCCAAGCGATGAGTAACTTGTCTGACCCAGATATGTTGGGCCAAGGTATCGCAACGGCTTTTGTTGCGACAATTTACGGCGTTGGTTTTGCTAATTTAATATACATTCCTGTCGCCAACAAAATCCGTGCTATTGTTCACCAGCAAACTATGTATCGTGAGATGATGGCTCAAGGTCTAATCGCAATTTCACAAGGGGAAAACCCACACGCTATTGAAAATCGTTTGTCAGCGTTTAGGTTGCAAGAATGAGTAGGCTCAGAATAAAGCGCCATGATGTTGAACATGATGATGTTCACCGTTGGCTGGTGTCTTATGCCGACTACATGACGTTGCTGTTTGCGCTGTTCGTGGTTTTGTACGCCATGGCGATGATCAATGAAGAGCCATTTGAAACAATGACAGACTCAATAGGGCGAGTGTTCCAAGCAAATGACGAATTGCCTAAAAACCGCGGTCACGGTGACGACATTTTGCCCGTGAATTCGAGTAAAACGAATAAGCGTTTATATGGCGACGGTTTAAAAGATGATGCTGGTCCCGAGTTAACCGATGGTCAGCCAATACTGTCTAACATTGCAGATAGCGACGTTGGCACTAACCTGACCTCGTTAGAAGAAAAACTGCATACCGCTTTATACGACATCATTGAATCTGGTTATGCCCAGTTAAAAATAGATGGTGACTGGCTGGAAATAGAGCTCAACAGTGGCTTGCTATTTCCTAGTGGCTCTTCTTCTCCAACGCGTTCAGCAGACGCGATACTAACTGTTATCAACCAAGTACTTGCTGATGTGACTAATTTTGTGCGCGTACGAGGCTATACTGATAACCAACCCATTAATAACGAAATATTCTCTTCTAACTGGGAACTTTCAGTATCCAGAGCAACTGCGATTTTACGCTTGCTTGAAGAGCTTGGGGTAACTCCAGCAAGAATGGCAATAGAAGGCTATGGAGAGTATTATCCCAGCGCAGATAACAGCACGTCACAGGGACGAGCGCAAAATCGAAAAGTTGTTATCGCTATTTCAAAATATGGGCTAGATCAAGAAAGCTTACTCGATACCCCAACTATCAGTGTAAAAGACGTAGAAGCGATTAAGGAAGTGGTTGATTCTACAGGTGAAGATAATAAAATTAACATCATTCGTTTAGAAAATGGTGCAATCCGCATCACGACGCGTAATGAAGACGAAACTAACAACTCAAGTGAATAGGTGCTCTATTGGTCGTTTGGACAATCGCTAATCAAAAAGGCGGGGTGGGTAAAACCACCTCAACAATAACCTTAGGGGGCTTGTTGGCCGAACGCGGACATAAAGTGCTATTGGTAGACACTGATCCTCATGCGTCGCTGAGTTATTATTTTGGTATCGAATCTGAAGATTTAGAGCTGAGCGTATACGATCTTTTTGTCAAAGTATCGACTAAAGAGCAGATAGAACAAACACTTTGCCCAACCGAATATAAGAATATTGATATCTTGCCTGCGACCATGGGGCTAGCAACACTAGACCGTTCGCTTGGTAGTAAAGGTGGCATGGGCTTAGTGCTGAAAAAAGCAATACAAAAGCTTGAAGGGCAATACGATTATGTACTGATGGACTGTCCGCCTGTACTCGGTGTTTTGATGGTGAATGCACTGGCTGCTTCTGATAGAATTATTGTCCCAGTGCAAACCGAGTTTTTGGCGCTTAAGGGCCTAGACCGCATGATGAAGACAATGGAGATCATGCAAGGTGAGCAGCAAGAGCCATTTACCTATACCATAGTTCCGACTATGTTTGATAAACGCACTAAAGCCTCTTTACTTGCCTATCAAAAGTTACAAGAACTTTATGGTGATAAAGTTTGGCCTGGGGTTGTGCCAGTTGATACTAACTTTAGAAATGCGAGTGTCTCGCAGAAAGTACCTTCGGATTACGCAGGTAACTCTCGTGGTGTCTACGCTTATAAAAGCTTGTTGAAACATTTAATTAAACTTACCGCAGTAAATAAATAGGTTAATCAATGTCAAGATCGCTAGCTGCTAGCCAAAAAGTGATGAGGTCTTATTTATCAGAGCTACTGACGGATGAGGCTGAACAGCCTGTTGAACGTCAACCATCAGCACAAACAAGCTCACAACCTGATAAAAGCCAGAGCGCGCTTCAACATAAAGAGCCAGACAGCGAGAAGCTTGAAAAGTTACTTGAGAATGTTGCCAAACCAAGCTTACCTGTTACGGATAAAGTTACCTCGACACGAGCAGAGGCCAGAGCAAAGGTAGTAGCACCACAGGTCGCTAAGCAACAAACGGCGCCTAAGGTTGCAAAACCTAAAGTTGCAGCACCTGCGTCAGATAAGTTAGCTAACGAGACAGCGTCTGACAGCACAGCCATTGCGACAGCAAAGAGCCAGCAGCAAGTACCAGTAAAAGCGAAAAAAGATTATCGTGAAGGTAGTTTTCAGGCGATGTTTTTTGATGTAGCAGGGCTTACTATTGCCGTACCATTAATTGAGTTAGGTGGTATTCACAATGTTGAGAGCATTAATAGCTTGATGGGCAAACCTGACTGGTTCAAAGGGGTTATGTTACATCGCGAAGAAAAAATTAATGTCGTTGATACCGCATTGTGGGTAATGCCTGAAAAATGCGATCAACAATTAATGGATTCATTAGCTTATCAATATATTATAATGTTGAGTAATAGCCAGTGGGGCTTGATGGCTGAGCACCTTGTAGATACAGTTACACTAGAGCAAAGTGACGTGAAGTGGATGGATAGCAACCCTAAACGCCCTTGGCTAGCTGGTCTGGTTAAAGAACGTATGTGTGCGCTATTAGATATTGACGCCTTGATTAAAATGCTAGATCAAGGGTTGAGCGTCTATCCAAATTAGTCGTATATCCAAATAAACAGTGTTGCTGCAAACGAGCGGCAATAGTTAACAACTTTGAGGACAAGAAGTATGTCTGATGAAAGACGTAGTGCAAATGAGTCAGTAGACACTAATGATGAAGTGTTACAATGGGTAACTTTCAAGTTAGAGCAAGAAACTTACGGTATCAATGTAATGCAGGTACAAGAAGTATTGCGTTACACTGAAATTGCACCAGTACCAGGTGCGCCAGATTATGTGTTAGGTATTATTAACCTGCGTGGTAATGTGGTAACCGTTATAGATACGCGCTCACGTTTTGGTTTACAAGCGGCAGAAATTACCGATAACACGCGTATCGTTATTATTGAAGCTGAAAAGCAAGTTATTGGTATTTTAGTTGATAGCGTTGCGGAAGTAGTTTACTTAAAAGTTTCTGAAATCGATGTGGCACCAAATGTTGGTAACGAAGAAAGTGCTAAGTTTATCCAAGGTGTATCTAACCGCGAAGGTGAATTGTTGATTCTTGTTGATCTGAATAAATTATTATCAGACGACGAGTGGGATGAATTGAAACAATTCTAAATGGATTTTTTAGACTAAAAGCCTGTGTATCAGGCTTTTTTTGTGGGCGCTAAATGTGAATATCAACTTGGTTTTGATAATAGCTCTTGTCTTAGCTATGTTGTGTTGCCTGGCTTGGCTACTAATAAAGGTTTCGCACCTTAAAGCACAAAGCAAGCTATTGAGTAGCCAGGTAAATGCGCTCGAAATGCTAACAGCTGATTTACAAGCCAATATTCATAACATCGCGCAAAAAAACGCGGAACTTAATGACCTTATCAGTACTCAAAACACGGAAAATGAGCAAGTGTCTAGGCAACTTGAGCACCGAATCAAAGGTCAGCAGCAAGCAATTGCAAACATAACCCAACAGCTTACCTTAATTGATGAGCAGCAACCCCAAGATAAATTCTATCATCGCGCTTCAAAGCTCGCAGCTAAAGGCGCTAGTGCTGAGGAAATTATGGCGGAGTGTGAGTTACCGCGTGCTGAGGTTGAAATGTTGCTAGCCATATACAAACAGAACAACAATGAATAGCCCAAGCGCGTCTGTCTTATTGCGGATGTTATGACTTGTTGGACAAGTGTCCGATTTTCACTAGCGTGTTAGACTGGGCAATAATACCAAGAATTTATCATTAGGAAGTCACAGTGAATAAACCTATCCATCGAGCATTGCGTGCCGCTTTTTCATTACGTGCGGTAAAAGTGGTTGCTTTGTTATCTGTCTTAGCAGTATCAGGCTGCTCTTCAACGTCACAAGTAGAAGGTGACCCTAAAGACCCATTAGAGACTGTTAACAGAGCTTCGTGGACATTTACATGGGACTACGCTGATAAATATGTGTTAAAGCCAGCAGCAACAGCCTACACAGAGTATACGCCAACGTTTTTACGTTCAGGCCTGCACAACATGGCTCTCAACCTTAATGAACCATCTTCTTTTATTAATAACCTGCTACAAGGTAAGTTTTCCAATGCAGGTAAAAGTGCAGGGCGATTTGTACTTAACTCTACGGTAGGTCTACTTGGCTTTTTTGACCCTGCGAGTGATTTTGGTTGGACGGGCACGCAAGAAGAGTTTGGCGAAGTAATGGCGGTATACGGCGTAGGTGATGGTCCTTATATCGTCATCCCAGCACTTGGGCCGAGCTCGGTGCGAGACGAAGTAGGTGATTTTGTCGATCGTTATTACTGGCCTTTAGCTGTTATCGACTTTTGGCCCAACCTAGTGCGTAGTGCCATCATAGGTTTAGAAGCAAGAGCATCTTTAACGCAGCAAGAACAGCTTATCAATAATGCAATTGACCCTTACGAGTTTGTTAAACAAGCTTATTTCCAGAACATGGAATATCGCGTCTATGATGGCAAACCGCCGATAAAGGTAGACGAAGAGGAAGAAGCTGAGCTTGATGCCTATTTAGACGAACTAGATGAAGAGTAAAGCTCATAGATTGACTTGTTATTAAACTAATATCGACCTTAACAAAACTGGCGCATGTGATAAAATTTGCACCAGCTTTACAAAATAAAAGATTAGTACTCAGGGAATTCGCTGTTCAATGAAATATATTTCTACCCGTTTGATGTCAGCCGCACTTGGCTTGGCCTTATCGATGAGTGCATTTGCTGCACAAGTACCTAGCTCTATTACCCCTCAGCAGCTTGAGCAATTCAAGCGTTTACCTGCATCTCAGCAGCGTGCGCTGGCACAAAGTATGGGTATTGATTACAACACAATTAAAAAACAGTTGCAGGGTGGCAGTACGTCAAGCGAAGAAGATGGTTTAGTCGAACAGCAAACGGTTTACCCGAGAGGAACTCAATTTGATGAATTTGGTAATCCAATTCTGCCTGAGGATGAGTTGCTAGAGGAAGAAGAGGAGGATACTGAGCCACAACCGTTTGGCTATGATGTATTTGCTAATGCACCTTTTACTTTTGCGCCTAATATGGATATTGCCGTACCAGCTGACTACATTATTGGCGCTGGTGACACCATCAAAATTCAAATGTTTGGCAAAGAAAGCAATGAATTTGAGCTAGAGGTAAATCGACAAGGTGATGTTGTTATACCGGATCTTGGCCCATTTAGTGTTGCTGGTTTAACTTATACGGAAGTTAAACAATATTTCGCCTCGCAAATTAAGAAGAAAGTGCTTGGTGTCGATGTCGTAGTGACATTGTCAGATTTGCGCTCTATGAGGATATTTGTCGCCGGCGATGCATTCAAGCCAGGCCCTTACGTGATGAGTGCTCTGTCTAGCGTAACACACGCGATTTTTGCGGCAGGTGGTATCAATGATATTGGTTCGTTGCGAAACATTCAGGTAAAGCGAGCTGGAAAGCTTGTCACCACTTTAGATCTGTATGACCTATTAATCTACGGCGATTCTTCAAATGATATTCTGCTTAAATCCGGTGATGTTGTATTTATTGCTCCGGTAGGCGAGCGCGTCACTGTTGCTGGAGAAGTTAGACGCCCAGCGATCTATGAGCTAGCGGTAAATGATGATTTTGATGCAGTGGTTAAAATGGCGGGAGGGCTGTTACCTTCGGCTTACCCTACAGCGAGTGTAGTTGAACGATTTAATCAGCGAAATATTCGTACAATTGTCAATGTTGATCTAACACAGCAATCTCAACTTGTTAGAGCGGTTAAAGGCGGTGATGTTCTTAAGGTACTAAAAACTTCTGAGCAATACGATGACTCTGTCACTGTTATTGGAGCGGTAACACGCCCTGGTAAATATCAATGGAAGCAGGGCCATAAAGTGAGTGATCTTTTGCCAAGTATTCATGCTTACATGCTTGACGATGCTGATTTAAATTACAGCCTAATTGTCCGCGAGAAAGACATTGGCCGTAATATCGAAGTGTTACAGTTTAGCTTGTTTAAGGCGCTCAGTGATGTTAACTCAGAAGATAACCTTACTCTTCAACCTCATGATCGTATATTAGTCTTTTCTATCAATGATCGTAATGCGACAGCTGATGACTCGTTAGACCTGCTTGCAATGACACAAGAAGAGCTACGCAAACGCGAAAAAGAGCGAGCAGAAGAACAGTATAAAGAAAGAATGTTTTGGCTACAGTATGGCGAAGAAGAGCCACTGGAAGAATTTGATGATCTTGATGAGTCATTGAAACTTGCTGAAAAGTCTTTGGAAGAACTAACAGGAGGGACCTATCAAGAAGAGGTCGACCCCAAAGATATCGCTATTTTCTCGCGTCAAAAGTTACTTGCTCCTGTTATTAAAAAACTTCAACACCAAGCGGCGTCAGGTGAGTCGTTGAAACTTATTGAAGTTGTGGGGGCCGTTAAATACCCAGGGATTTATCCTTTAGCAATCAATAGTCAAGTCAATGACTTAGTTGCAGCTTCTGGTGGTCTACTTGAATCTGCCTATTTAGAGCGAGCGGATATCACTCGAAACGAGATAATTGATAATAAAGCTAGAAAAAGCACGATTAATATTAACTTACATGGTGCGCTAGCTGGTAAAACTGGGCATAACATTGATATCAAAAGTAAAGATCGCTTAAACATTCATGTAATTCCTGCTTGGCAGGAGAATCATATCGTTGAATTGCGCGGTGAATTTTTATTCCCAGGTAAATACACAATACAACGCGGTGAAACACTTGGACAACTTGTAGAAAGGGCAGGTGGTTTTACTGAGTTTGCCTACCAAGAAGGTTCAGTTTTTACACGAGAAAAACTGAAGCAGCTTGAACTACAAAATATATTAAAGGTTACTGAAAGCTTGAGGTCTGAGATAGCTTCTAAAAGTTTATCTCAAAAAGATTCGCAATCAATCGATTATGAACAAGCAAGGCTGTTGTTGGCAGACTTAACTAAAGTACAACCAGTAGGCCGACTTGTCGTTGATATTCCACAAATTCAACAAGATAAAAGTGCCGATATTTTATTGGAAAATGGTGATATTTTATTTGTTCCTACCAAGCAAAACTCTATAAATGTCGTGGGGCAAGTACAAGTGGCAACTTCGCATATTTTCAAGCAAGGTTTGGATGCATTTGACTATGTAGAGCTGAGTGGTGGTACAAAGCAGCAAGCAGATCAAAAGCGGATTTATGTGATTAAAGCAAATGGTCAGGTAATGATCCCAGAAAAGTCTAACTGGTTTGCGTCAAATGCCGGTTCACTCAATCCAGGTGACACAGTAGTTGTGCCACTGGATTCGTATTTTGTTGACAACTTGAGCTTATGGGCGTTAGGTACCCAAATTGTTTATCAAGCGTCAGTAGCAATAGCAGCAATCGCTGGGCTATAAGTTTTGTAAAAAAATGTTACTCATTAAGTATTATTTTTTTAATTGCTAGATAAGTTAGCAGCGTGCATTTATAATGCACGCTGCTTATAATGGATAATTAGAAATTAGACATAATCACGGCTAATTTCGATACTTTTCACAAGATATGTTTGATATTCTCGCTTTAGTAGTGGCATTTTGTTGCTCTGTATTGACCATTAAGGTCTTGCTTCCCTTGGCTCCTCACATTGGCCTAATTGATTTACCTAATGAACGTAAAAAACACGACGGTGCTATTCCTTTAATCGGTGGAATATCGATATTTACTGGCGTGCTTATCGCATCTAGTCTGTTTATCGAAAATAGTAATATTATAAATCTCTACCTAATCTCTTCAGCGTTAATTGTATTTATTGGCACTTTGGACGATATCTATGACTTAAGCGTGGGCTCTCGCATGTTGTTCCAAGGCATTGTCGCTTGCATTCTCGTTTTTGGTGCAGGTCGCTTTATTAGTGATTTTGGTGCGATATTAGGTGGCGACTCTCTAGTCATTGGTGAATACGGCATGATATTCACTATTTTAGCTGTGATTGCTGCAATCAATGCGTTTAACATGGTTGATGGTATTGACGGTCTAGCTGGCTCTATGAGCATTATTACAATGGGAGCAATAGCAGCTTTAATGGCCCAAAAGGCAAGCAGTGTGAGTATTTTATTACCAATGCTCATTGTTGTTTCAACTATACCTTATCTGTTCTATAACGTAAGTACCCGTAACCCAAGAGGCAAAAAAATCTTCATGGGAGATGCGGGTAGTATGTACATGGGGTTGACTGTTATCTGGCTACTTACAATAGGAACTCAAAACACAGACGAAGTTGAAGCGGCATTTAGGCCTGTCACTGCATTGTGGTTAATAGCGATACCGCTAATGGATATGCTAGCTATTATGGTTCGAAGAGTTCGTAGAGGTGACTCCCCCTTTAAAGCGGACAATGGCCATATACACCACATTCTATTAGCAAATGGTTTCTCTCCTAGAAAGGCTCTTTGGTCTATTAGCGGGATATCAATTGTTTTTGCTGTTATTGGCTGTTTGGGCGAGGTGTTTTTAATAAATGAGGCTGTAATGCTCGTTGTGTTCATTTGTGCATTTATTTCTTATGCTGCGATATTGCAAAAATTTTGCAATTTAGGTAAATAGTCAAGTAGAGCATTTCTAGCAATATATAAGTTGATTCCCTTCTAATGAAAATCATATTTCAATGGATGGGTATTTGTAGTATTTCAAATAAAGGTAGATAACCGTTATGAACAGAAATAAAGGCTTCACTATGATGGAGTTATTAATAGTTATAGTAATCCTAGGGCTTCTAGCCTCTTTAGTCGCTCCAAAGATGTTTAGTAAGCAATCCTCCTCTATGCGTAAAATCGCGAAAGCACAGATGCAAATGTTCGAAACATCGTTAGATACTTATCGCCTTGATATTGGCGATTACCCTAGCTCGATTAGCGAATTGAGAAAAAGTGATAGACCCAATTGGGATGGACCATATCTGCCGAAAGCGGTTCCATTAGATCCATGGGGAAATGATTATGTTTACAAAACTCCAGGAAAAGATGGCTTTCCTTACTATTTAGCTTCTCTTGGCAAGGATGGACAAGAAGGCGGTGAAGGTGACAATGAGGATATCATTCACCAATGATGTCATTAGAGGATTTATTAGAACAACGCTATCAAGTATCAAGTTCGGATATAGACAAGGCCCTAAATTATCAAAAAAGATTCAATGGTAGATTGGAGCAGATACTAGTAAATATGGGGAGCTTGTCTGACGACAGGCTTCTTTCTTTATATAGTGACTATTTAAATCTAGAGATATTGAATCTACTTGATTGGGAAAATAAAGAAAAAGTAGATATTGATGACACTGCTATTAGCTATCTATTGTCAAAACAATGGGTACCTCTGAAAGCGTCTTCAGAAGACTGGATGTTGGCAGCGAAATATCCACTTGATTTAGAGGTCAATCAGTTCTTAACAAGAAAAAACATAAAATTCAAAGTACTGCTATGTTCTGATTCTGATATCGAGGTGCTTGGTGCGAAGTACCAATTGAAAGCTAATGTTCTAGAGGAAGCGGATACCGCACTTTCAGGTGATGAAGAAGAACGTCTTAAAGAGCTTGCTACAGAAGCCCCAACGGTAAATTTGCTCAACTCCTTAATTTCAAGAGCGCTAAGGCAAGGTGCATCGGATATGCATTTGGAGCCATATGAAGGACGTTATAGAGCTAGGTTCAGGGTAGATGGTGTTCTTCATGAAGAAGAAACGATTGCTCCTAGAATGCAGTTACCTATTGTGACTAGGCTAAAAATACTATCTGGGATGGATATTGCTGAAAAGCGTCGACCTCAGGATGGTAAAATTGAAATGCGCATTGCTAATCAAGACCTCGATATTCGTGTTTCAGCTTTGCCTCTTAACGAGGGAGAGTCAATCGTGATGCGTTTTTTACGTAAAGACAACGTTAAATACGATATGAGCGTGCTGGGTTTATCGCAAGATATAGAGACATTGATACGTCGCGATATCAAGGTAACCTCAGGGGTTGTGTTAATGACTGGCCCTACTGGCTCAGGTAAAACAACAACGCTATATACTTTTTTAAATGCGTTGAATAACAATGATGTCAAAATTATCACATTAGAGGATCCTGTCGAGTATCAACTTGAAGGGATCAATCAGGTGCAAGTTAATAGTGATATAGGATTTAATTTTGCATCTGGGCTTCGTAGTGTTGTTCGCCAAGATCCTGATATCATTATGTTGGGGGAAATTAGGGATAAAGAAACAGCGCAAATTGCTTTGCAATCGGCCTTAACTGGGCACTTAGTATTTAGTACCGTACATACCAATGATGCTGCCAGTGCATATACTAGGCTCTTGGATCTTGGTGTTGAAGAGTTCTTGTTAAACGCTGCGTTGGTTTCTATTGTTGCTCAACGCTTAGTAAGAAAGGTTTGCCCTGATTGTGCCGAGGTGCACCCCGAAGCAACGCAAATTATAGAAAAATACAACTTATCTGAGATTGCTAGGAAAAATGATATTTTAAACTTTTCTTTGATGCAGGGTAGGGGGTGTGAATCATGCTCGCATACTGGCTACAAAGGACGAGCAGCAATAATAGAGTACTTAGAGTGCGATCATGAGATAAAGTCTATGCCTAAGAATGCCGATTTTATTAGCAAAGCAAAGCAACACAATTTTGAACTAAACAGAAGAACTCTATTCGAAGATGGTTTGTTTAAAGTTATTCAGGGCATTACGACAATTGAAGAAGTTATGCGCGTTGCAGGTTAATAATGGCTATTTTTATTTATAAAGCGTTTGATGCCAGTGGTGCTAAAGTTAATGGCCATATAGAGGCCTCAAGTAAAGATAAGGCCTTAAACTCATTAAAAAATGAAGGCCTCCTTCCGCTTCAAATCAACGAACAAAAACTAAATAACCGCTCTTTAGTAGGTTTCAAAAAAAAAGTTAGTTTAGCTGATTTAGAGTTTTTTACGGCTGAGCTAAGTCTTTTGTTAGATTCCGGTGTCAGAATAGATAAAGGACTTGATATAATTAGAAAAACAAAGGCCGATCCTGCATTAGCAAGTTTAATTTCCGAAATGAGCTCATCTCTTAAAAAAGGGATGAGTCTATCTGATGCTGTGAGTCAACACAGCACTGTCTTTGATCCCCTGTATGTCAATCTTATTCAGCTTGGCGAAGCATCAGGGCAACTACCTAAAATATTTAACGGATTATCGACAGATTTAAAGTTTCGTAGAGATTTACAACGAAAAATAATTCAGTCTTTGACTTATCCGGCAGTCATTTTTTCTGTTTGCACTCTTTGTGTGTTATTTATTTTTAACTTCATCGTACCTCAAATGTCCTCTTTATTTGCAGATGCTGATAACCTTCCGTGGTACACCGAATTGATGTTGAATATAAGTGACTGGTTCCAAAACTATCAAACTTTTTTACTTGCTGGCATGTTTGCTGTTGGGATTGGCCTTGCTACTTTATGGAAAAGGGATGAATTTCAAAGTAGGTGGCAAAAGCTTTTACTAAAACTGCCTATTGTGAAAAATACTGTCCTCACAGCGGAACGTATTCGATTTAATTCTGGGTTATATCTAATGCTCTCTGCAGGTGTCGCCATTGACAAGGGATTAGAATTGTCTACTGGCAATATTAAGAATCAATACCTAAGAGATGAAATGGATATTGTTCGTGGAAAGGTCAAGAGAGGGGGAAACCTTGCTAATTCATTACAACAAACCTCGCTATTTCCTGATTTTTACGTGTCCCTTTTGGAAGTAGGTGAAGAAAGCGGTAATTTAGCAAAAATCTTCGATGAAATTGCATCTAGAAGTCGTCGCGATTTTGAGGAATGGACTCAGAAATTAACAACGTTACTAGAGCCGCTACTAATTCTCCTCATGGGGGGAATCGTGGGTGGCGTTGTCGTGGTGATGTTATTAAGTATGGTTTCAGTTAACGATATTGGAATTTAGTTCTATAGATATGACTAATTACAACTCATGTCAGCTAAGGAGTCGGGGTTATACTCTTATTGAACTGCTGGTAGTTATCGCTATAGTCGCTTCTTTAATAGGTTTAGTGGGTCCGCTAACTATCGATAGTGTAGCGAAATACCAGTCAAGAGTTCAGGTAACTGAAGTAAAGTCTCTCTTCTCGAAATACAGTACTTTAGCTTTCTTACGTGGTGAACAAGTTCGATTAGTTATCAATGGAAATTCTATTTCTAGAGTTTATGCGAACGAAGAGCAGGATGTGTTTACCTTCGAGCATATTCAATTTTCTCCCATCGAAATTTATTTTTCTCCATCTGGCATTCCAAATGTTAACGAACTTGATCTGCAAGTGAGAGAGAACATAATAAGTATCAATCTGTTAGAAGTGCTTTATGAATCGTAGTAAAGGGTTTACATTGCTTGAGGTGCTTGTAGCAGGAGTTATTTTGTTTTCTGTGGTTGCTACTGTTGCATTGATATATAAGAACGCTATGCATTCTCTGCAGTTATCCGAAAAGCATTTAGCTATATCAACGGCTGTCCCGTTCCTGTTGGATGAAATCAAAGATGAAATAAGAAATCAATCGCAAGGCAGTGACTCGCTTGCTGGTGAGGGAAGTAATATTAAAGCAAAGTTTTACTGGGAAGCTAGTGTTGTTAAGTCGGGAAGGCCGAACCGAAGCGCATTAAATGAAAATGGCGATAACGTAAAACAAAAATTTAAATTATGGCAAGTGTCGTTGACAATGTCTTATAACACGTACGTTAAAAAATATCAGTTTCAGGAGCTTTCATGGGAAAGCGACTAGCCCAAGGTTTTACCTTAATAGAGTTGATGGTGGCAATGTCGTTACTATCATTTATTATTTTTGTCGGTTCGTTAAGTTACTCAACGTACATTTCTGGCTGGACAAAAATAAAAGGGAAAATTGACAGTAATATTTCCCAAGCAAAGCACTTAATTTTACTTCGCCAAGCAGTTGCTTCAACTACTAGTTACATTGTTAAGAATGCTGAAAGTGATATAGCGATATTTTTCAAGGGAAAAGCCGTCGGTTTCGAGTCAATGACATCATCGCCAATATTTGATTATGGCTACCCCGCTTTTTATCAAATTGTTTATGAGCAAGATGAAAGTGGAAATAATCGCCTAGTTTATAAAGAGAGATCTTCTCGGATAAACCACAGTAGTTCGGACTTCGGTAAACATAGCTATGAAAATTCACTCAATATCATAAGTGGTATATCAGATTTTAAAGTGAGTTATTTTGGTTGGTCAGAGAATAAATATAAGTATCAGGAGTTTGATAGTGATAAAGTGCGTCGACAGTGGTTTGATGAATACGACGCTATGTCTTCGAAAATAATGCCTGAAGCCATCTCTATGCAGTTTAAAGATGCTAAAGGAGAGTCATACACTTTATTTTTTGGCTTGTTAGAAGGAAGTGATAAGCTTATTTCGAGAGCGCAAGGCAATGCTATTGACGTTTAACTATAAGAGAAATTCCGGAGTTGCTTTAATTCAGGTATTGCTGATCAGCGCTGTGTTATCTCTATTAGCGATTCAGCTGAATAAAAGTGCCAAAATAAATACTCACTTAACACAAGGCTTTAATGATAAAACAAGTGCGCTAATTCATTTAAAAACTGTAGAGACGCAATTGTTATATGAAATGCTATTGGCAAATGATCGCAAAGTCGATAAAACAGGAGCCAATTTTTTTGGGCAACCTTTTCATTTTGACGATAGTACAGTAGTTTCAATTCAGGATACATCGGGTTTACATAACGTACACTTTCCGAGTAAGGCAATTATTGAACGTTGGCTATCTTCTATTGGGCAAGATGAAGCGAGGGCAGACTATATTGTAAGGCGACTAAAAGACTTTCAAGACAGTGATAATGAGGTTTTCGGTGGGGGTAAAGAACAAGACTACTATCAAGTAGTTGAGGAACAAATACAAAATATTGAACTTTCAACTGAAAAACACTTATCGGCCTTGCTTAAGGGTGTTGGGTATACTGAAGCGCAAGTTGAAGAGTTAGTTTCAATTTCGACAGCACACTCATTTACGGCATCAAATCCATACCATGCACCAAACAAATTGATTGATATGATGTATGATGCAAATATAAGTCAACAGATTAAAGAACTAAGAGATAGTGGATCTTATACTCGTCAAAGCTTTATTAATTTAACAGGAATAGATGAGGGTGAAGGCATTAGTTTTAGCACTAGTCCTTATTTAGATATTAATATTACGGTTTCGTACGGCTCTGCAAAGATGCGTAAAAGATTAGTTGTAGAATTAATACCTTTTTTTAAAGAAGAGCAAGGAGCTTTATCTTTCTTATTTGTAAAGCTCAGCTAACTAGTTCATAAATTTTTTTATTAGAATGTAACTATTTTTTAATTCTTATATAGAAATTCTTTAAAAATAGTTAGAATCCCTTTTTCGCTTCGCGTTATTTGCAGTATGAATATATTCAATAAATTGAAATCATCAGTGGTAGACTTCTTTATCAGCTACTTGGCTGATAAGAAAAACATCAAGCTATTTACATCTAGCTCTCAAAAAAGAAGATCGTTTATAACTATTCTAAGTAGAGAGTACTATGATGAGGCACAGCAATTCTTTCCCGTTGACGATGAACGCGAACTAAGTAAAGTAATTGCGCTTGGAAACTACGGCGCTGAACTCTATAGCGTGGAAAAAAGTGATGTCCAAAAAGGTACAAATGTTTACTTCTGGACGTTAAAAAAAGATCATAATGTACAGGGGATGTTTGCTGTACCAGAAACCTTGCTGTTGTCATATACCTTAGATAAAAACGTGGTTTATGAAATTTCAGTGGCCTCCAACTCTTACTATTACATCGTAACTACAAACGGCTTTTTCTCGTCTTTAAAATCGCCAATAGTTAATACTCCTGAGCTGTTTGCTAATGCGGCAGGCGTTCAATTTAACAAGTTCGTTAAGCTTGAACATCATCAACTAATAGCCCAACTAAAGGCTAGTTTATTTACTTTTCCTTATAAAAAACTGGTTTCTTTGAGGCTTAAAAGAAAAGCAAAGTCATTAGCTCAGCTGAGTTACAAATTTTTTATACCTTCAGTAGTCTTGGTTGCGAGTTATTTCTGCTTAACAAGTTTCTACTTGTACATAGAGAATGATACGGTTACTCAGAAAATAGAAACAACTAAAGGCCAAGTCGCAGAAATCCTTACTCAAAAGTCAAAATTAGAAGGTGATATAAAATTACTCGAAGATATTGAAGGTGTTCAAAGCTCGGGCTTTAAGTCATCTGTTCTTTGGGAAACTCTATACCCATTATACGACTTGAAAGTTAAGTTCACTGCAATTCGTTTAGATGGAAATAAGGTGTTTTTATCAGGGGTAGCACCAAGTGCATTAGCCGTATTAGAAGAGCTACATAAAATCGATAAAGTGAAAGATCCCAAGTTTAGAGGCTCTCAACGCGCGACAAGAGGTGGAGAACGGTTCGTTTTGGAGTTTATACATGAATAAGCAGATACCTGTTAATCAGCAATATCTAATTATGCTATTAGCTCTTTTATTAGTAGCAAAATTTATACTTGTACCAATCATTGAATGGCAAGACGAGCTTATTGCTGATACCTCTGTTAAAAAGAGACAAGCGCTAAAAGCGGAAAGATTGCTATCGATAGAGACGGAATTAAAACAGACAATTGAAAATTTGGATGAGCAAGTAGCTAAGCTTAATACTCATGTACCTAAAGTAGATGAAGACAATTTTAAAATTAACACTCAGAAGAGCTTAGTCGGCATCTTTAATTCGCATAAGATCAAAATAGAAAGAGCGGCTTGGCTGGTTCCACCAGATCGCGGAAATATGTACCCCGTAACAATCCAGCTTAGTTTATCTGGCAGAATGAGTGACTTTCTTGCTAGCCACTACGACATAGAGGCTAATTTCCCAGCAGCAAAAATTGAAGAACTGAGAATTAACATCAATCGGCATTTAGAGAAAAGCATGGGGACATTTAAAGGAAGAATTAGCCTTAAGTTTTTTATTCAAAGTAATGCCTAGAGAAGTGTAGAGAAATATTGTGAATGTTAATAAATGGCAAGTGATATTAATGCTATGTTTCTTAGTGTTTTTATCTGCTGATATGGTAAATAGGATAATCGTTAGAGATAACACTAATGTAAAAGATTATGCTCTGCCTGAGCTATCAAAACACATCAAGGAAGATGATATTGCTAGCGCTAATATGCTTGAAAAATATCTAAAATTTGATGTTCGTTGGCAGCAGGCAGTTCAGCAGGAAAAAAGTCAGGGCGAGAAAGAACAACAAGAAAGCGTTGAAGTGCTAAGCATAGTCGCGATATTTAATGATAAACGTCCATGGGCGATAGCTTCAATCAAAGATGGCAGTGACAACTTTTTGGAGTCTAGAATATTAAACCTAGAAGACTCTGTGGGCGAATACCGGGTTAAAGGTATATCCACAAGCTCATTATCACTCTCTAATAATGATGAAACAGTAGAGCTGACACTATTTAAAGAAAGTAACCGAATTCAATTAAGTACAAAGATAAACACTAATGAAAATTAAATTAAACAAGCTATCAGTATGTTTACCTTCAGTATTGTTTTTAGCTAGTTGCCAATTAACCGGTGCTAACCAAGAAATAGAAAATACGAAAGTAATCAGTGATTCTTTTTTACGTGCCAAAGACGATGGCAGATTGGCTGAAGCTCAAGTGCAAAATGAAACGCCAGTTGGAGATAGCCGCGTATCGAGCTTCACAAAACTTGAAAGTATTGATGTAAAACGTTCTGAACTTGGCGTGGCAGAAGACTTTAAAGCTAAATTAGACAATACAAGCAAGAATATCAAGATAGCGGCAGACGGCCTAAATTTAAGTGCCTTTATTCATCACTTATTTGGCGAGCTACTGTCAATTGATTATGTATTAGATGATAAAGCGGCTGCGGATAGCTACACGGTATCATTAAACTTAAAAGAAGGTATGACGGCATTGGCTGCATTTGAGTTGGCTGAAGACTTACTCGAGCAACGCGAATATACGCTGGTTAACAAAAATAACGTGCTTTATGTTATCGCCAAGGATACAGCTGGCCAGTCAAAGAGTTTTTCATATGGTATAGGTAAAGAAGCTGGTGATTTACCTAGCTCTGGCCAAGATGTTTTTCAAGTAGTACCACTGTTGTACTCATCGGCATCAAGTTACTCGCTAATACTGCGAAGTATTTCAAATGCCCAGTTTTCTCAATCGAGAACCGGTAACCTACTCTTTTTAAGTGGTAAGCGAGAAGATGTTGCAAAAGCGTTAGAGTTTGTTCGATTAATTGACCAACCTAATGCATTAGCTCAGCATATAGGTGTGATCAATCTTGTGTTTAATGACGCAGAAGATTTTGCAACCCAATTAAAAACCGTAATGGAAGGCGAGGGCATCAGCGTTGGTATCAATGACCAGCAAAATAGCTCGGTTGTATTAGTACCTTTGGTCAGTAAAGGGATGATCATCGCGTTTGCAAAGTCAGACGTTATTGCTAAGCGAGTGGATTTCTGGACAAAACAATTAGATGTTGCCAGTAATAAAGGCGAAGTTGGATATTTTATTTATCATCCACGTTACGCTAGAGCGGCCGACTTAGGTGAGAGTTTATCTGCGATTGTCGATGTTTCTGGTGGTAGCTCAAACAGAGAGTCAAATAATTCAGCGGCAAATCCAAATAAAGCGTCACAGCCAACCAGCAAACGAAGAACTTCGGTTAATTCGAACTCTAACATAACAGTAGCAGTTGATGAACGCAGTAATACGCTGATTATTAATGGTACTGGCGTCGAGTATCAAAAGTTATTACCAATAATTAAATCACTTGATATTTTACCAAAGCAGGTTTTTCTGGAAATGACCTTAGCAGAAGTTACCTTGCGTGATGACTTTAAAAAGGGCGTTGAGTTTGCATACGGTGAAACCAGCGGCAACAATACCTTTTCACTGGGGACTGATGGAGCACTTGGTTTAGATGCGGTAGGCGGTTTTTCTTATTCGTTTGTCGGTCAAAATGGTAATATCCGCACCGCGCTATCTCAAGACAATAGTTTAGTAAATATCTTATCTCGTCCGTCACTCGTGGTAAGAGATGGGGTGACTGCTAGTATCACTGTGGGTACAGATATTCCTGTTGTAGGCTCTACGACAACCGACCCTATCGGTGGTGAGCGTGAAACTACCTCAATTGATTATCGTAAAACGGGTATTGAACTGGAAGTCACACCGACGGTGAACGCGCAAGGTGTAGTGATCATGAATATCAATCAAAAAATCAGCAATACGGTAGATGGGGGCGCTGTGGTAAATGGTTCGCCGTCCATTTTTGAACGCTCGGTAACCACAGAAGTTGTTGCTAACAGCGGCCAAACAATTGTGCTCGGTGGCCTAATTAGTGAGAACAATACGGTATCTGAATCTAAGGTTCCGTTTTTTGGTGATATTCCATTGATAGGGCACTTATTTAGAGTGGACACCGATTTAACGGATAAAACAGAGCTGGTGATATTGGTAACGCCACAAATTATTCAACGTGAAGAAGAATGGGGGCATCTGAAAAGCAAGTTTTTCAATGCGCTTGACAGTCTTAAATTTGAAAGCGATACTTCACGCCAATAAAGTACTAATATAAACGTGTGGACAACTTGAACGAATTTTTAAATCAAATTTTCGTGCATCAGAAGAGTCCATTTGTTTATGAATAAATTATCAGCAAATTCAAAAGAAAAGTTACATTTTTTTAGATATTTGCTTGACAGTCTTGTGGCAGGATGAATATTCTACACTACGACTGTTTATTTAGTGTGGCTAGGTAAAATGAATCTGCCTAGACACTAACAAGTTTTGAGGTTGTTCCTCAGAAAATTCTGAATGGCGATATTATCAGTGGAAATTACGGGTAGTATTTCGTTTTCAGTTTCATGAAACTAGGAAATAAAGGAAAACAATTATGTTTAAAAAAACACTTCTAGCAATGTCTCTTGCTGGTTTGTCTACTGCTGCTTTGGCTGCGCCTGCATCTTTAACAGCAAACGGTACTGGTGTACTTGTTAACGGTGTAAATAACGCTGCAGTACTTGTATCTGCTGAAGGTGCAGTTGGTGCAACTACATTCAACATTTCTTCTAACACACTAACTTACACGTTAAGTGATGTTGCTGATTCAAGCTCTGTAGAAGCTCACGACTCATTGGCAGTTGTTCGCTTAACGCTAACTGGTGCTTCATTCAACCCTGCTACAGCACTAGATGCACGTGTAGAAGCTGCCACTAACACAGCTGATGACGATTTAGAAGCTAATACTGGTGTTACTTACACAGCTGCTAACGTTTTAGAAATGCCATATGACGCTACTGCTACTGGCTTAAACGATGGTGATACAATTACTATTACTGGCTTAGTAATCACTCCTGAATCAGTTGCAGCAGGCGCTAAAGTTACAGCTAAACTAGAATTAGTTTCTAGTGTTGGTGGTGCGATCATCGATTCTGCAAATGCTGACTTAACAAACGTTGTTTCTCAGTTCTCAACTAAAGTGACAACTGCGTTTGACGCAACTATCGACGTAACAGAAGATCGTGAACTATTCACTGATGGTACATCAAACGATACGATCGCTGTTGAAGTTCGCAGTGCTAAGGTAGACATTTTACCTGCTACTACTGCAGCTGCTGTAAAAACTGTAACAGTTAACGGTGATTTCTCATACTTAGATGCTGATGGTGATGAGAAATTAGACTCAGACGTAACTGTAACTGGTGCTACATTCGCGAAAGATTTCCAATCTTTCACTATGGTTACTGCAGCAACTGCTTTCTCAGGTACAGCTGCTCAAGCATTACCTGCAACGGTAACAATTAACGGTTCTGATGACCGTGTAATGACTGCACAGTCTTACAACGTTGATATCGATTTTGCATACGCTACAGCAGCTTCTGTTGCAGCAGCGTACGACGAAAACGGTAAAGCGGCTGGTTCTTGGGGCTTAAACGGTACAAACGTTAACGTTCCTTACTTCCCAGTAGGTTTCGGTAACCTTTCTTCTAACGTTGAAGTTGCTAACGCTTCTAAAGTAGCTGGTGAAATCACTATCGACGCTATCGATAACAACGGTGTTGTATACGCGCCAGTTCAGTTATCTCAACTAGCTGAAGGCCAAACTGTTACTAAGATCTCTGAAAACGACATCGTAACAGCATTCGGTTTAACTGAAGGTACTAAGCTAAGCCTTAACATTACTGTTAATGCACCAAGTGGCGTAACTGTTTACCCGTTCTACCGTGAAAATGACGTACGTACTAGCTTACCTACTTCACAATACCGTTCAGTACAGTGTAAAGCTACTGGTTCAGTATCTTCTACTGCATACCAAGCAGACGGTACTGTAGTTGCTAATACAGCACTAACAAGTGCACACACAGCAGTAGTTAACGCAACTACTGGTAGTGTTAACACTTCTTGTACTAAAGACTTCAACTAATTTGTCTTAGTTAAAAATCTTATGTAAAAGGCTCCTTAGGGAGCCTTTTTACTTTTTAGCGTCTGTAAAGGGCTGTTTCAATAGTAGTTGTCCATAGCAAATGTGGAGGTAAATCTTTAGGGGGCAGTGTTAAATATTTTCACCTGACATTAACTATAGTAATCTAACGCTTATAAATTACGTTTCACGTTTATACTTAAATGCCTGCATCTCAAATACTCCTTGCGCTATGTTGTCTGCTTGTTTCACTGAAAACATTTGCTGAGCCGACAGCTTCTAGTCAACTCATAGATCTCGAACGAAAGGTAGTTAATACATCACCAAATACGAGTGTTTCATATAGTTTATCTTTGACTGGTGAAAACCAATTTATTAGAGAACAAACCAGAATCTCTCCAAATGCGCTAAACGAAAGTTTAGACATAGATAATAATCAACTTGTTTGGCAAGGTGAATTAACCGCTCCAAGGTTATTTGCCACGCCGTTTATAGAAAGCTTTTTTGGTTATTTGCCATTGCAATCGTCTTTTAATATTGGCGCGTTTAGCTGTGCGGTAACTTGTGATAATGATGTTTGGCAAGTCAATACTGATATTTATTTTCAAGGTGTTAACTATAAAACGCTATATGTTGCACTTGATGGCCGAGTATACATTTCCGACCCTGTAACAGGAGAAGAGCAGCCAATAATCATAGTGCTAGGCCAAGCACCAGAAACTAATACGGCTATGTTAGACAATATACCAGCGATAACCTCTGAAGTTCGTTTTGCGGAGCTTTTCAATCAACAGACAGTGTATTCGATTATTGAATGGACTCATTTTTCAGGTGCTAGCCAAGTTCAAAAGTATCAGCTAATTATCGAGGAAGGCACAAACAAGCTATGGTTTAACTTTTTGGATCAGCAAGAAGTTTCTGAGACTAGTATTAGCGTGCTGCAAAATCAAACACAAGAAGTGAGCTATAACTTACTTGCTAGTGCTAATGCCTCTCCTGTATTAGATCTTAAGGATGGTGAAAATTTTACTTATTTAATTGTAAATGAGCCGGGAGGAACATTTGATTTAAGTACCGCAATAAAGCCAAGGTCAGTCGAAGTGGCAGACTTTGAAGCTTTAGAAGTTAAAGAAGATAGCCTTGGTCTACTAGAGTTTGATAAGCGTGACTTAGTTGGTTTCCTTAATGTTATCGAGGTGCTTGGAAGTACTAACAACAAACTGATATTTGAACTTGCTTTGGATAGCTCATCTGCAGAGGTTTTGTTAAAACAAGAGCCCTTTAATGGCAATGTTTTAATCGAAGCAGAAAAGATTAGCTATCAACCAGTCTTAAACTTTAATGGTGCAGATAAGTATACTATTCAAGTTATTGATGATTTTGTGTCATCTAATCTTGTCGAGGTCGATGTTATTGTTACTCCCGAAAACGATCTGCCGAGTATCAGTTATTCAGTAAGTAACGATACTCCTTCTGAGTTAGAGGTTGTAGAGATAAATGTTGAAGTAAATGATGTAGATGGCGATGAATTAACAATAAATTGGGAGCAGGTTGCCGGCCCTAGCGCCTCAATTCTGCATTCTTCTGACTCTTCATTGGTCTTTCTTACCCCCTCAATTTCAGGGCAGCAGTCGACTAGCGTTAAGTTTTTACTTCAAGTGAATGATGGCGTTGCATTAGCGCAACAGGAAATTACTTTTAGTGTTAAGCAAAAAAGTGGTGGTGGGTCGTTGAACTATTATTTACTATTTTTGCTTTTGCTAGCTTGTTTATTTAGAGCGAAAACTTCTAGTTAATGGTCGGTTTTTCAAAGCCAATTGGGGAAATTTAGCGGTGTGTTCAAAAATGCGATTGTTTTATGTATTGGGTTTAACTTGGTTTTTGGCTTCTTGTAATAGCAGTGGCGAGGCAGAAAATTCTGAAGCTATCTGTAATGTCAAAGACTCACTAATTAGCTGTGACGGTGGCTATTCATATTGGATTGGCGATTTGTTCGCAACATCACAGGAAACGATAGCTGTAACTGGTGTTAAACGTGAGCGAGGTCAAAGCCGACAATGGGTCGCTTTTGTTGACTCTAAGCTTAGTCAGGTACTCGCGGAGCATAGCTTCCCCCGAAAGTTTAAATCAGATGAACACAATGCCCCTGCCGTTATTAAGCTATCTAATGGTTGGTTAGTGGCAAGAACTGGCCATAATGACGAATTCTCTGATGGCCAAGGTTTAATACAACTTGCTTATTTTGACGAAGCATTCAACTTGACGTTTGAGCAAGAATTATTCTTGGCCAACGGCGCTACCTATGTTCAACTCTTAGATATTGCTAGTGATATTTATTTACTGACCAGGGATAAAGAATTGGGGTGGGGTATATTTGTTAAAAGTGAAGGTAATCAAGACTGGTCACCTTGGTCTCGCCTCAAGCTTTCATCCGGCAGAAATTACGTACTAATGGACAAAGCCCCAATTGATGCATCGGAAAATATTTTACTCACCTTAGCTAAACATCCTTTAGATTTAGATCAGAAAATTATTCACACTTTAATATTCGCAGCTGAATTACAAGCAAGAGGCGAATTGTTAGATTTGAATAAGGCTAGTAAACCAATAACTGAATTTTCTATAAAAAATGTAAATGCCACTAACATTCGATTGCTGGATGTAAAAGTGCGAGATCAGTCAACCTGCCACTTACGCTCTATGAGAGTGGGCAGCAATTGGCGTTTAACACTGCAAGTTATAGAATCTTCAGAGCCTAATATACAGCCACGGCATCTTGAATTGGGAACTTTTTCCGGCATGCTGGGTGATAACGTGTATATAACTGGCGCATCTATCAAGCAATGTGCTTCAGCTGACGGAGAACTGGTTAAAGTATTGGTGACGCACAAGCGTGACGACAATCGCTACCAATTAACAGAGCTTGTCTTAGATACACAAACGAGCGAAATTATCGACGAGGTGTCTCTTTACCAATCGACTAAACAACTATACCGACCAGTATATATTCCGGCGTTTGATAAAGTCATGGTCAACGAAGCTGAGTATTGGAATACATACGAAAACTGGCGTGCAAATCAAATTATATTTTAGCGTCAAGCAACAATGTTAATTCGATTGCTTGTGCTTGCACATTCGTGAAATCTTTTACCTGACATACTCAAACAAAAAAGCCGAGCATTAATACAGCTCGGCTTTTGTTCTTATACAAATCTCAGACAGAGCCCTCTGACTAGTCAAGCATTGTCATTTTAATTGTAACAGGAGCTGCTAAAGGAATGTCTGTTGTCTTTAACCCAAACTGTCGGCGGGTAATACCGTCATGCTTACTTGTTAGGGAGTCTTTTCCTGTTGAATTTAGTATGTACCATGTCATAGTCGATGGGCGGCGTACTGCAATATCAGCACGGCTGTCGCCATCGTAGTCTGCAACCACTGGAATATCGGCTTCTTGGTTACCAAATCGACGGCGTGTAATTCCGTCACTATTGCCTGTGAGTAAGTCAACTCCAGATGAGTTAAGTACATACCAGAATTGATTAGATGGACGTCGCACGGCTAAATCCGCTTTACCATCTCCATCAAAATCTGCAGGAACAGCGATATCAGCCGAATGCTTACCGAATATTTTGCGAGATATGCCGTCGCTATTACCGGTTAACAAATCGGCACCCGCGCTGTTAATAATAGTCCAGGTAAAAGCCTCTGGGTTTCTGACAGCCATATCAGCTTTTCCATCACCGTCATAGTCGGCGGGCACCGGAATATTAGAACTATGTGTGCCTAACTTTCGTCGTGTGATACCGTCTGCAAAGCCCGTAGCTAAATCTTTGCCGGACGAGTTTTTCACATAGAAATATTGATTTGTAGGTCGCCACACAGCAATGTCTGTGATGCCGTCGCCGTCATAATCTGCTGGCACTGGAATATCTGCACTGTCACGACCAAACAACACACGGGTTATTCCATCTCTGTGCTTGGTTGTGCGATCCACGCCAGATGAGTTTTGAATATACCAGGCATAGGTTGAAGGGCGTCTTACCGCTATATCGGTTATACCGTCACCGTCAAAATCCCCTGATACAGGAATATCTGTTTGTTGGCGGCCAAAGACATGACGACCGATATCAGTCTGTTTGCTATTAAGCACATAGTTATAGAATGTAGCGGAACGGCGCACGGCAATATCCGCCTTACCATCGCCATCAAAATCCATGTGGGTAGTGCCACAATAGCTAGTGTCCATCTTGTCCCGCGGTGAGCAATCTAAATGGTTAGCAATGCCGTCACCATCTATATCTTGGTCGCTGTTATCGCCAGTACCATCGCCATCGGTATCCAAACTTTCGGTGGCATCGAGCGGGAAGGCATCCTGACTATTATCAACGCCGTCACCATCGCGGTCATCGTCTTTATTATCACCAATCCCGTCACCATCGGTGTCTAAATACTCTGAGGCATCCAATGGGAAAACATCACTATTATCGCCCACACCGTCGCCATCAGAGTCTTTTGACTCTTCAGGGTTATTAGGAAAGGCATCGTTTTTATCGAGCACGCCATCGCCGTCTGAGTCGGCTTCGCCAGGCGGTAAAGTGACTGATACGTTAAACTGGCCAATGGGGTAGCCTAAGTTTCCCTCAAAACTATACACTTTAAATGCATAATCACCGGCTTTACTAAATTCCATATCATAGGTGACTTGGGGAGTTCCATTATTTAGCCGCTTGAGTGAAGAACCAGACCGCGCTACAAATTCACTTTGCTCAAAGTTTGCGGTTGAGTATTCAACGTTGTAACCAGAGAATTCACCTGCCTGCACGTCTTTATTGTATACCCTCGTACTAATCGCAATCGGTTTACCTACAGTGGTGGTGTAGTTAGCTTCAGTCATCTCAGCATAAGGCCAGTCAGCGGTATAAAAGTTAACGGATTGCTGAACACCGGTCTGGCCAATAGCAATAGTTGCTGTATGAGGGATATCATTATTGTTAGGCTTAGGTGCCGTTAGGGTAACTTTATATTGGTTAACGCCTAGAGGTTTGATGACCGAAGATTCTAGTTCCCAGCTGCTATCATCGCTAACGGAATTAATGTTGATATCCTTTGCATTAACAATGTTGTCGAGTATCGCCGTTACTGAACCAGTTGTATCAGCATGAGTATATAAAGCAGATGAGCTATTTAAAGTTATGGCTGGAAATTTGCTAAACAATGTTGCCAAATTAACCCAAAAATAACTGCTAGCCCCGTTTGCGCGATTGTATAATCGCATTGGCACAGTACTCATGTTAAAAAAGCCATAGTCAAGGTGAGTGAGCAGTGAGGCATAATCATTGATATCATTGCTCAGTGATAGGGTTATTTCTGACTGCTGCCCATTGTTTGATATTGTCGCCGAGAGCCAGGAACTAAAAGAGGCAGTACTCAATTCCTTATACTCGTCGACTCCTCTTAGTTCTCGATTAAAGTTATCTTTTACCTGAACTTCCAGGCTACTTGCCAAAGATTGGTCTGATAGTGTGGCCGTTATTGATTTGGCTTGGCCAAAATCAGTAAATTCAATGTCATGTTGATTAACCGTGACAAACAACTTGTTATTAAAGCTGCTATTAAGCTCACTCATGGCAATAGGGCGATATAACTCGGTACCGTTAAAACTGTATTTGCCAACAAGGATTGCACAAGATTCACTTGACGGGTGTTTCAGCGTGAAAGAGGTTTTCCCTTTAGCTAACTGTGTTTCAGAATATTTATTATCCACTTCGTAATACAGTGGGCTGGTATCTAGTGGGCTTGGCAGGTTAGGGCACCTATCTGATGATATATAAAGGGTTTGCGATAGTAGGCCTGATTCATTTTGCCAAGACAGCGTTAATTCGCCATTTGCTACTTGTTGTGTGAATGGCTGTAACTCAAATTGAGTATACGTGGTCATTGGCCAAGTTTTTTTGATAAAGCCAGCGTTATCTGCAGCATCAACAAAATCATTCGATTTACCAACCGCTCGGTCATTGATCTTTACGTCAGGGTTGCTAAACACATCTGGGCGATGACGGCAGTATTCTTGACAATCTATGCCATAGCTCATTACTGTCGCTAAACTACCTTCAATATCGGTAAAGCCATAAGGGGTTGCATAGTCATATTCTTCACCATTATTTCTGCGCTCATGGCCAAGCCCTAAGGTATGGCCAAGCTCATGGGCAATTACATCCGTCGGTAAGGTTTTTGAGCTGACTCTTAAAGTTCTGTCATAAAATTGACCATATACCTGGCCCTGGTTTTCATTATGTTCAGTAAACTGCCATTGGGGGGCAAGTCCTAAAAAGAAACCACCCATAATGGCATCCGACGCTAAAAACACAACTCTGTCGGCCTTACCTTTAGCTAATGCCAAGGCAATATTGTTATCAGTAGCGTTGTAATCTCCTTGTACGAAATTGCTAAAAACATTGTTATCTTGCCATTGCTTCAGTTGAATGATATCGCCCAGTTGATATGTGAACTCTGTAATGCCAGAGTTCAAGAGAATTAGGTTCGCCCTGTCAATGCCTGCCTGTATTTGTTGGTAGGGAGTCAGGCCAAAGTTACCTTGTGCTATCCAGGCTTCTTTTATTGAGTCAAAGTCAACGACAAAGCTTACAGTTACTTCATTATCGGTGATGCTTAACTGTTCTTGTTTTTCTTGTTTTAAGCGCTTGCTTTTTTCGGGTGGGCTTACTTGTTTGGTAACCGTATGAAAAATAGTTTGCTTACGTGCTTCTGGTGTTAATGTCATCAGCTTTTTATGCTGGGGTAAAGCATTTGAAATCGCTGAGCCAAACTCTCCAGAAATATAGCTGACAGGATTACCTGTTCGGTCAATTCGAATAAACCCTGAACTTAACCCATCGTTTGATTTGTAAAAACCGAGCTGACCATTGTTATCTTCGATAGTTTTATACAAGGTGAACGTCTTGTCGTGACTATCAAATGACTGGGAAAGTTCCGCTGTACTGGCATATGAAGTTGACAATGCGGCTAATAAGACGACTGAAACTATAGACTTCCTCATAAATACTACGTCCTTTTTATGGAAGATATGGATAAATAGTTGCTTATGCGACGAGTATCGAAAACAACTAATAAATAGGTAAAACAAAAAGCTCGTGATAATACCAAGTTTTATTAATGTTTTGTATTTAATGAAAAAATTTGTTTAGGTTTATACGAAGAAGCTACGATAAATAGTAGTTAATTCCGATAGAGGGCCTTAAACTTTCCATTTAACTATATATAGGCAATTTAAAAGCATAAAGTTTGAGAAGAAATGGGGGGAAATATACTCTATAGGTTGTCCAACAGTTTAGGTCTTAACTTCAATACAATTGGTGTGCATACTAGCTCCTTAATTGGTTTAATTGGTTTATTTGTTCACTAGCTTGGAAGAGTTATTTTATTTATTTGCAACATCAAAACTTCGATGAAGTAATAGTCTGCATAAATAAGTGATGTTTCAACTTCTTTATTGGCGGGAACATTGCCCGATGCTTTCTTTAACAAGGCAGGGCTATTCGGATTGATATCTAAATAGTTATCGTTCAATAAGTTATTGATTAGAGCTTTTGAGGCTTGTTGATAGCGAATACTTTCCTCACTGCTAACAGCTTGACTTAGCTGCCAAATTGCTGATGCTGCAATAACAGCAGCTGAGCTGTCCTTAATGTTTTGATCTGCTCTTAGGTCAAAGTCCCAAGCGGGAACACCGTCCGTTGGTAGAGTGCTAATAAAGTAATCAGCCAACTTTTGTGCGCTGGCTAAAAAATTCTTATTATTAGTTTCAACATAAGCCAGTGTGAAGCCATAAATTCCCCAAGCTTGACCTCTAGCCCAAGTTGAACTATTCGCAAATCCTTGTACGGTTTGTTTGTTGACTACTTCTCCAGAGCTAGGTGAGAAGTCTACTAGATGGAAGCTAGTGCCATTATCTCTAAGGTGATTTTGTTGAGTTGTGAGCGCATGTTGCTCAGCTATTTGGTAGTGATTGGCTAAGTTGTATTGCTTTGCAGAATACCAAAGCAAATCTAAATTCATCATATTGTCGATAATTACCGGATAAGCGAAGTTACCGAAATCCCATGAACGTATCGCCATTACTTGTGGACTGTAACGTCTACTTAAGTGGTTTGCTGCAAACTCTAATGGCGGGCTGTATTTATCATCATTTGTTAACCTTAGAGCCTTCCCGTAGCTGTTGTTAAAGATAAAGCCAAGATCATGGTTATCAAAATCCTTGTGTCCTTCTAAGGGAGTCGTCCATTTGTCGGCAAGTGGAATTAGTGATTCATCAAGTAATGCTAATTGCCATAAGACGCCGGGAAAAAAACCGTCTGTCCAATCTTTCCAGTTTTGCTGGTGCCATTGGCCATTTGTAGCTTCGCGGATATAGCCTTCGTCTGGTGATAGCCTAGTGGCTTGTAGCTTATATTTGGCAATAGCAAGGTCAAGCACTTGTGATTTGGTTATGGGGAAGCTGAAATTTTCAGGGGGGATAGTTTCCACTTCATTATTTGTAGACGTGCTTGAGTTACACCCAACTAACAAAGCTAAAATTGTGGGTAACAGTAAATATATTGATTTCAAAGTAACGCCTACAAAGTTTTTATTTTTCCGTATAATACCTAAGTTTTCACTTCAACATAGTAAAGTTCGGGAAAAATTGCTTGTCACATAATCAATTATTGAAAAAATTTCACTCACCAGCAATTCGAAATACCTTATGGTTGACCTCTGAGAAATTGTTTTCTATGGCGTTGGTATTACTGGTTAATATTTTTGTTGCGCGTCATTTAGGGCCTGAGCTATTTGGTACTTTGAGCTTTTTCCTAGCAAGTGTTGCCTTGATGGTGCCGTTAACCTCACTAGGTATGAATGCGATTATTACCCGAGAGGTAGTAAATACCCCCGAGCGTCAATCATTAATTGTGAGTACCGCACTTGCCTTCCGACTGATTGGTGGAGGGCTGGCATTTGTGTTATTGGTCGCAATAGTTTCGTTAGAAGTGCTAACCATCAAAGTAGAGCTAGAATCTTTATTTTTTATACTGGCTTTTGCTAACTTATTTGTTGCTTTCCATGTTGTCGATTTTTGGTTTCAAGCAAAAGTGCTTTCCCGATATATTGTGAAAGTAAGATTTATCGTGCTCTTGTTTATTTCATTAACTAAGCTTGTTGCCGTCTACTTTAATGCTGATATAGCTTCTTTTGTATGGTTGGCCGCAATTGAATCGCTTTTGATTTCGTTGGGCTTTTTATTTATTTATCTATATAAGTCGAAAGCTCGCTTGTTCTCAGGAGTCGATTTTTCTTATGGTTCCAATGTTCTTAAGCAATCAAAGTGGTTGATACTTTCTAGTGTTGCTTCGATTATTTACTTAAAAATAGATCAGTTGATGCTAGCTGAGATGGTCTCAACTCGTGAAGTTGGTGTGTATGCTGTGGCTAGCCGAATATCAGAAGTCTGGTATTTTTTTCCCGTTGCTATAGTTGCTTCGTTTTTTCCATCATTACTTAAACTCAAGCAGTCCTCGGAGGCTAGCTATAAGAAAAAGTTACAGCAATTGTGTGATGCATTGTTTGCTTTTGCGTTGATCATTGCTGTCGTGATTTATTTTACAAGCGATTGGCTTATTTTGTTGTTATTTGGCGAAGAGTTTCAAGCGTCTGGTGTTATTTTAGCTATTCATATTTGGGCCGGGCTATTTGTATTCATGCGGGCGTTGCTAAGTAAGTGGATCTTAGCTGAAAATCTAGTGAAATTTTCGTTAATTACCCATGGCGTCGGCGCAGTGGTAAATGTCGCATTAAATTATTATCTAATTCCTCAATACCAAGGAATTGGAGCAGCCATTTCTACTGTAATTGCATACGCTTTTGCATCTTACGTGGTGCTGCTATTTCATCCTGCTACTTGGCCAATGGCTAAAATAATGACGAAGTCTATGTTTTTCCCTAGCCGTTTATTTGCCCGTAAGGTAAACTCTCCTGCTTGATTTTTTATTCGCTAGATTATTAGCTGTATGTTGGTTAATTGGTGAGCAAATTTCTTGCCTGTAATATCATTAAACTCTACTAACTAAAAATTTGTCATGAAGTCTTTATTAAGAAAAGTGTTATCGCCGTCAACACTCGTAAAATTAAAAAATATTGTCAGTGATTTAGACAGCAAAATCTATCCGACTTTTAGCAAACACCCTTTTTTAAGTTCAATTTATTATTGTTTTTTTAGTACCCAATTTCGGCGAGAGCACCATGCCGTGCTGCAAGGCAGACTTAGGTATACCAAATCACTTAAAACGATTGAACAATCAAGTATTTTATTGCGCCGCAATACTCATCGATTGGAAAAGGGGTTGATTATGCAACCCAGACGAGAAGTGTTCGCTGAGGCATATATCGGAGAAACGATCGATTGTTTCCAAAACTGTTTGCAGAGCACAGAGATGTGTAAAGACGAGTTGAAATGGGCGCAAGACGTGCTGGTGAAATACTTTGAAGTGGTTGGCTCTTCTTCTGTGTTAGACCGAGCAAGGTCTCAATTTGAACAGTTGACTCTAATGAGCTTTGACCTTGACGCTGATTCATTGCCTTATCAACACAATCAAAGAGTCAAGTCACCTATAACGCAGCAGCAATTAGAGAGTTTATTTAAACAACGCCGCTCTGTTCGTTGGTACGAAAACAAACCGGTTGAACTTGATAAATTACAGCAAGCGATTGAAATGGCTTCTCAAGCCCCTAGCGCTTGCAATCGTCAGCCATTTCAATTTTATACTACAGTTGACCAGTCAAAAGCTGCGGAGTTGTCATCAATTGCGATGGGCACAACTGGTTTTGCTGACAATATTCCGGCCTTAATTGTTGTTGTCGGGGACTTATCTTCATACCCTGCTGAGCGAGATCGTCATGTGATATACATTGACGGCGGTTTAGCGTCGATGCAACTGATGCTAGCACTTGAGACTATAGGTCTTTCTTCATGCCCAATTAACTGGCCTGATATCGAGGTTTGCGAAGTAAAATTAGCTAAAAAGTTAAACCTTCCGGCTCACTTGAGGCCAATTATGATGATTGCCATTGGCTATGCTCAGTCAGAAGGCCAGATTCCATATTCTCAAAAGAAAAGCGCTCAGTTGTTGCTTAAGGAAATTCATTAATGTTTATCGAAATTAAAGGGGTTCAGTTTGTCAATAAAGGTGCTGAACTAATGTTGGCATCTGTAGTTGAGAGAGTAAAACAGTACTGGCCTGATGCTGAAATTGTGCTTGAAGGTAACCCTTTCTCGCCTTATAAGTCGCGAGCTTTACTCGGCGCTTATCAAAAGTTATCGCTACGTAAGAATGTGTTGGATTTAAACTCTTTTGCATATTATCTCCCTAAGTCTGTACGAAACTATCTTAAAAAGTGGGGCATAGTGACAGAGGCAGATATAGACGTTGTGCTAGATGCTGCTGGTTTTGCCTATGGAGATCAATGGGGCGCATTGAAAGTTACGCATTTAGGGGGAGAGCTGAATCGTTATAAAAAACACGGGTGTAAATATATATTCTTACCGCAGGCGCTAGGGCCATTTACTCGTGAAAAAGACATTAAGACACTTAAGGCATCCCTGCCCAACGCCTCATTAATTTGTGCTCGTGAAGAAGACTCTTATAACAATATTCGTGGCATTATTGGCGATGCAAGTAATTTAATACAGATGCCTGATTTTACTAATGCTGTAAAGGGAATTGTGCCGGATTATTGGCAAGGCGGCGACAAGAAAGTTTGCTTTGTGCCGAATTCGAATATGATTGGTGTTAAGAATCGAAATCTAGATTGGAAGAAAAATTATATCAGTATCATGCAAATGCTGATAGAGCGCGTTAAACAGCAAGGCTTTATTCCTGTTCTTCTTAATCATGAAGGTGAAGGTGATCGGGATATTTGTGATCAGCTCAACGCACTTTTTGATAATAGTATTGAAGTTATTGAAGAGTCTCACCCGTTGAAAGTAAAAGGCATTATTGGCGCATCAAAAGCAATTGTGTGTTCACGCTTTCATGGATGTGTTAGTGCGCTTTCTCAAGGTGTTCCTAACCTTGGTACTAGTTGGAGTCACAAATATGAGCAGCTATACCGTGAGTATGAAGTATCAGAGTTGTTAATTGATCCTCTTGCTAGTGAAGACGCGCTTGTTGAGTCAATGGATAATGTCTTGAACGATAATCAAGAATTCGTTAATTGTATCAATAAAAACGCAGATAAATATAAAGCGATAACTGAAGAAATGTGGTCTAGGGTTGTTGCGGTTGTTAATGGCTAAGAAAATTAGTTGAAGGGAGAATCTAGGTTGACTGAGCAGTTGAATAGGCAAGAAATTTCTTTAAGCGAGTTATTTTCTGCCTTATGGCAGGGGAAGTTAACAATTGTTATTGGCGCATTGTTTTTTGCGCTACTTTCGGTAGCAATTGCTTTATATTTACCGAATCAATACAAGTCTAAAACAACACTTATTATTAACACTGAGTCAACCAGTAAGTTAGCTTCCTTAGCTGGAGGTTTAGGTGGTTTGGCCGGAATTGCAGGGATCAATTTAGGCTCAGGACAAGATGGAGCGAACCCGTTAATAGCTAAAGAGTTGGTGACATCTCAAGCGTTTATTTTGGAGTTTGTCAATAAACACAATATTCTGGTTCCTTTGATGGCTGCACAAGAGTGGGACATAGCAAGTGGTGAATTAATCCTTGACAACTCGCTGTATGACAGTGAACGAAAGTTGTGGCTGTACGGAGATAACCCTACCCAAGAAACACGCCCTAAGAAAGAAGATATAGTTAAAGAGTTCAAAGATGTTATTCGTTTAAGCGAGGATACTAAGACTGGTGTATTAACGATGACTGCTGAGTTTTATTCGCCCGTGCTCGCTCAGCAATGGCTGACTATGTTCATCAATGATATTAATGAAACTATCCGTCAACATGACGTTGAGCAGTCCTCTAAAAGTATTGAGTACTTAAAAGGGCTCATTGATGAAACGAGTAATCGTCATTTCCAAGAGACGTTCAATACGTTAATTGAGGAGCAAACTAAAAAGCTGATGCTCAGTAAAGTACGTGATGATTACGTTTTTAAGCCTATCGATCCACCTAATATTCCAGAAAAAAAATCTAAGCCACTTAGAGCGATAATTTGCGTTGTTGGGACTTTTTTAGGTGGTATCTTGATGTCATTATTTGTGCTGATCCGCTATTTCACTCGCAAATAAATCAAGATGATGAAAAGTAGTAGGTTAAAGGTAGCATTTATCGCCCCCGGTTCCATTAATCATACAGTTAAGTGGGTTAATGGCTTAGTTGATCTCGATTTAGATGTTACTTTAGTTACTCAGCATAAAGTTGAGGTTGAGTTAGACCCTCGAGTCGAAGTAATTAATTTACCTATTACTGGTGGGCTAGGCTATTTACTTAATGCTTATGCTCTTAATCGCGCCATACATAAGATACAACCTGATATTATCAATGTTCACTATGCCAGCGGTTATGGCACACTAGCGCTGCTTTCTTGCATAAAGCCCTATATTTTGTCTGTATGGGGGAGCGATGTGTATGAATTCCCTTATCAATCAAATTTTAAAATGTGGTTGATCAATCGCACACTTTGTAATGCTGAGCATATAGCGTCAACTAGTCATGCAATGGCTTCTCAAGTGTGTAATTTGCTAGAAGACAAATCGCTAGATATTTCTATTACACCTTTTGGTGTTGATTTGACTCGCTTTAAACCAATGCGTCCAATATTTAGCAACAACTCTATCACTGTTGGTATCGTTAAGCGTTTAGAGCACAAGTATGGTGTAGATTTACTGATCGCTGCTTTTAAGTTGGTACAAGAGCATTTCTCTAATCAAGCTAATGATATTCCCAGGTTGATATTAAAAATTGTTGGTGATGGCAGCAAAGAAGAAGATTTAAAGGCACAAGCTGAGGCATTATCGATAGCATCAAGTATCGATTTTGTTGGTTCGATTGATAACTCACAAGTCTGTGAAGTTATCAATGATATGGATATATTTGTTGTACCTAGTCGAATTGAGAGTTTCGGTGTGTCAGCCATAGAGGCTATGGCTTGTGAGCGGCCGTGCATTGTAGCTAATACTGGTGGGCTGCCTGAAGTCGTGTCTTATGGAAAGGTTGGGCTTATAGCCAAGTATGAATCGGTGCAGGATATTGCTGCAAAGATTATTTATTTGGTTGAACATAAAGTAGAAGCCCAACAGTTAGCCATTAAAGCTCGCGAGCATGTTTTAGCGCATTATGGTAATAAGGCCGCGCTAGAAACTATGCATGACCTTTATCAAAGGTTTTATAATGAACCTAGACTATAAGGTTTATCAACCTAGCGCATTTCCTTTGCGCTATGCAGTTTTTCTTTTGTTAATGTTGATAGGGCCATCTTTTGCGTTAATGCAATTGAAAGGGTTTCATCTATCAGTTGTTTTTCTTACCGTCGTTGGGGTTCTGTATTGGCTTAGAGCTCGAGCAGTCGACAGCAAGCAGGCTCAACTTATCGTTTTACTTGCTGTTTTTATGTCGCTTTGGCTGCCTATGCATCTGCTATCTGGCGCGATTTCCGCACGTTATTTTGCCTACTGTTTTTATTTTATTTTTACGTTGGCTATCTTTTATTTCTCTTTTCGTGCATTGATAACGCTTAACAAAAAAACTCTGTTTAGAATAATACAGACTTTCATATATATAGACTTACTCGTTGTTCTAGCAGAAGTGTTTCTTAATATTGCTTTTTTTAATTACTATCCTTTGGCTGGCAGCGAGTATCAGGTTGGCTCTGCATTTTGGTCTAATATGAACACTAATGCGGCAGTCTTGGTATTGCTGAATAGTAGCTTATATTTTTTAAATTTTAATCGAGCCTTCTATATTAATTCCTTGCCCATCATGATGCTATCATTGGTGGTTGACGCCAAATTATGCTTCTTAGCAGCAGCAGGGCAACTAGTCTTAGCCCAGTTATTAGCTAGTGGTGTTGCTCGGGTCGTGTTTTCCATTGTTATGATAGTGGTCGCTCCTATTCTAGCCTTTGTGTTTCAAAAGCAGCTTGGTTATGTGTTGTATACCTTTAATCAAGCATTAGAGTTTCTAGCAAATACAGAAGCTCTTGAAGCAATTGTTTCTTCTGGCAACATGTTTTCGGTTGCTATCCGCGCCTATGCATTGTCTGAAATGTTTGAAGTAGTTAGTAAGTTTTCGTTTCTGAACTGGTTGTTTGGTATCGGCTTTGGCAATATCAATATTTCCTTTGTAAACAATGAGTGGGGGGGCTTAATAGAGTACTTTGCTCCTCATTTGTTTTACCTTGAAATGCTAATCTATGCAGGATTTAGTTATTACGTATTCTATTTTTACGTGATGACGATTTTAGCTGGCCGAATACCATGGCGCAGTACTCTGATAGCTTTGCCGTCGCTAGGAGCTATTGTTGCTATTAGTTCGGCAGTTTACTTTTTACCCTTGTATTTCTTCTTCGCCGTTTTAACTTTTTGGGAATATGAGCAGTTACAAAAAGGTGATAGAAATGAGGCATAACTCAACACTTGTAACCGTATACATAGCAACACACAATAGGGTCGATTTGTTGCTTAGGGCAGTTCATTCAGTTCTATCACAATCCTACTCTAATATTGAGTTAATAGTTGCTGATGACGGATCAAGCGATAATACTTATGAGCAGTTGAAGCCACTGATTGATAACAATCAAGTGGTTTATGTTAAAAATGATACACCACAAGGAGCGTGTGTTGCGCGTAATCTTGCCATTGATATAGCGAAAGGCGAGTATATTACAGGGATGGATGATGACGATACAATGGAGCCAAATCGCATTGAGCATTTGGTTACTGAGTATCGTTCAGGTAATTATTCATGTATTGCTAGCTCTATTAAAGAGCGTACCCCCCAGGGAGATATTGTTCGAAAAATGGATGTCGGTGATGTGACGCTAAACAGTTTACTGCATTACAATATCTTAGGTAACCAGGTGTTAACTAAGACCTCAAATTTGAGAGGGATAGGCGGCTTTGATCCTAAAATGCCAGCTTTTCAAGATTACGATACTTGGGTTCGACTGGTTGCTAAGTATGGCACAGCGAGAAAGTCTTCGGTAGCCAGCTACGTTTGGTATACAGATCATGCTTATGGTCGTATCAGTGAAAGTTCAGATAGAAGAAAAAAAGCATTTGATCTATTTTATGCCAAACATGAACATTTGATGTCCAGCGCTCATAAAAGCTCCTTTGTTATCCTCAAGCGTAAGCTCGTAAACGATTCCTACGGTACTCTCGACTTTATCAGGCATACAAATAAGGGTAACTGGAAGGCTTCTTTGTCTTTATTCATTAATCAAAACTTTAAATTTGTTAAATACCTTCTCGATCTGACTCGTACAAAATTAAATTCTAAGTAATGCATATTCTATTTTTAACTGATAACTTCCCTCCTGAGGGAAATGCACCTGCAACACGCACTTATGAGCACGCCAGAGAGTGGGTAAAACATGGTCACAAGGTCACTGTGATTACTTGTGCACCTAACTTCCCCGAAGGGAAAGTCTTTGAAGGGTATAAAAATTCATTTTATTCACGCTCCGAAATGGATGGCATTAATGTCGTTCGCGTGAAAACTTTTATCTCTTCAAATGAAGGTTTTGTTTTGAGAATTCTAGATTTTTTGTCATTTATGGGGGCATCGTTTTTAGCAGGGTTATTTCAACGAAAAGTTGATGTAGTCGTAGCGACATCTCCACAGTTTTTTACTGCCGTTTCTGGTTGGGCATTATCGGTTGTTAAGCGAAAAAAATTTGTTTTTGAATTGCGCGATATCTGGCCCGCATCAATTACAGCTGTTGGAGCCATGAAGGATTCCTTGGCTATTAAGCTGCTAGAAAAGCTTGAAATGTTTTTATACCACCGTGCCGATAAAATCATCTCAGTAACTGAGTCTTTTAAAACAGAACTTACTGAAAGAGGAGTTGAGTCGAGTAAAATTGATGTGGTGTTAAATGGTGTCGATCTCACTAAGTATCAGCCTACGAAAGAAAAGGCTCATACGCTTGCTAGCGAATACCAATTAGAAGGCAAATTTGTAGTGGGTTATATTGGCACCCATGGTATGGCGCATGCACTAGAGCATGTTATTGAGGCAGCCGAAGCTTTGCGTTCAAATGACCGAATCCGTTTTGTCTTTGCTGGTGGTGGCGCAGCTAAAGAAAGCCTTATATCACTGGCTCGCGAAAAACAGCTTGATAATGTGATATTTATACCTCGTCAGCCAAAAGAAAACATGCCGGCAGTTTGGAGCTTATGTGATGTTTCTTTGATTAGCCTTAGAGATACACCATGTAGTGGTATAACAAATTTGGCCACCTAGTTAGAGGTGGTATCATCACCTCATAAAATTGATTAGGTGACAAAATGACAAGAACAGGCAAACGTAATTTCACACCAGAATTTCGATTAGAAGCTGCTCAATTAGTTGTTGATCAAGGTTATTCCGTTCGAGAAGCAGCAGAAGCGATGAGCGTTGGTAAGTCGACAATGGATAAGTGGGTGCGTCAGCTTCGTAATGAACGCAAAGGCATCACCAGCAAAGCCAGCCCAATGACACCAGAGCAGTGTAAGATTAAAGAGCTTGAGAAAAAGATAAAACGCATTGAATTAGAAAAGGAAATTCTAAAAAAGGCTACCGCTCTCTTGATGTCGGACTCGATGAACAATTTAAACTAATTAAACGACTCAAAGAGAGCTATGCGGAATTCACCATTTGCCAAACATTTAATGTTCATCGCAGTAGCTTTAAGTATTGGAATAAGCGCTCTAAGAAGCCGAATAGCAAGCAATTAAAAGAAATCGCTGTCGTTAAGCAAATCCACCGTGAAAGTAATGGCTCAGCGGGTTCTCGTACAATATCCACGATAGCGATAGACCGTGGCTATGATATTTCACGTTTCAGGGCGACAGGCTATATGAAACGTTTAGGCTTGGTGAGTTGCCAGTTACCGAAGCACCGTTATAGAAAAGCAAATCAAGAGCATGTGGCGACACCTAACCATCTCAATCAGCAGTTTGATGTGGTTAAGCCGAATCAGGTTTGGTGCGGTGATGTTACGTATATCTGGGTTGGCAATCGCTGGGCTTATTTAGCAGTTGTTATTGATTTATTTGCGAGAAAACCGATTGGTTGGGCAATGTCACTATCGCCTGATACAGCATTGACGAGCAAAGCACTGATGATGGCTTATGAGATGCGTGGTAAGCCTAAAGGTGTGATGTTCCATAGCGACCAAGGGACGCATTACACCAGCCGAAGCTACCGTCAATTGCTATGGCGTTGTCAGATAAAGCAAAGCATGAGTCGCCGTGGTAATTGTTGGGATAATAGCCCGATGGAGCGATTCTTTAGAAGTTTAAAAACAGAATGGATACCCACAACGGGTTACCGTTCCTTTACTGAAGCTAGAGCTGAAATAACACATTATATTGTTGGTTATTACAGCTCAGTTAGGCCGCATCACTACAATGCTGGTTTAACCCCAAATGAGTCAGAGAAAAGATACTGGCTTGAATACAAAACCGTGGCCAATTTAAGTTGACCACTACACCATTATTTAAAACGGTTATTCCTTCCAAAATTTTTGAATCAATGGGAATGGGCTTACCTATGTTGGCTGCAATTCCAAAAGGGGAGGCAAGCCATATTATTGAGCGAGCCAATGCTGGTATAGTTTGTAAGCCTGAAAACTCAGAGTTATTAGTAGAGCATATTCTATCGCTCTCAAAGTCGTCTGACTTGATGAAAGACTTGCAACTTAATAGTTTTAAAAGTGCAAGTAATTACGATAGAAAAACATTAGCGATGTCAATGCTAAATAAACTCAGTCTTTTGTAAGCTAGTATCTGGCTTTTTGAAATTAGTCTATCTCTGTTCTAATTTTTTTATTCTAGTTTGATGATCGTTTGTGATGCCTGCCAATCAAAGTAGTTTATCCAATAAGCAGCCTCGTTAAACATTAGTAGAGTTCTATCGTGACTTTCGAAAATGATAGGTCTGTATAATTCAAGGGGGGAATCCAGAATGTTAGTATTGGAACTAATAATTAAGCTATTTAAATCAATGTTCACTTTATCTATATAAAAATGATTTTCCCGTTTGTAGGCAAATACTGCTTCCAAATTATCTTCATTTTTGTAATTTAGCGAACCGCCATACACATAGTAGTCATTAGCATATGCAGAGTTTCTCTCCCCCAATGCTCCTGATATGTTTTGCCACTACAATGCGGGCATCATGCTCAATAGGAGCTGTGTAGACGTTAGTGTAAGAGCTTCCCTTTAACACCCCCTGTTCGTTCGCGTCTTCAATGTGGAAAGGTAAAATTTGATCACCATTGAAATAAGCTCTTGCTACTTTAATAGAGCTTTTCGGGTTGTTGGGGTGAACTCCAATGAAGAAATATAGCTCTTGGCTTGTAGGATCAACTTTAACATCTGCATAATAGCCTCGACCGAGTACACTCCTGAATTTACTCCAGCTTTTACCAAAGTCTGATGACACAGAATACGATAACCCTTTTTGTTCTATTCTTGAAAACAAGAGGATATCGTCGCCTATCGCCACTAATGATACGTAGGTCGAGGGGGCGTCAGTATCCAAAACAGTGGTCTCCATAGAGTCAATTTTTTTACCTGAATATACGATAACTTTATTTGCTACTTCAGGATCAAAGTCGTCGCCATGACCTGTCAGTGCTACTAGTATATAGTCCTCTATTGTTAGCACGCTTGGAGAGTTGTGTTCGTCTGCTTTAAATTTACTGAGTAGGTCGACTTTGTTGACTAAATTGAACCCTTTTTCATTTAGTGTGAATTTGGTTAGCCATTGCTGACTGCTATTATTGTTGACGCCGACACCTGTAACATAGAAGTTATCGGAATCAATTTTTGACTGTTGTAGGTATTCACCTGACCACCAAGAATAACCACCGCTATTAATTTTTAAAGAAGTTTGTGATTCAGGTAAAGGGGTAGGTTCTTCTTTTATGACATCCTTTTGTTCTCCACTTTTGCATGAAGTAATGAAAATAGTTAAAAGTAAAAGGTAAGTATTGAAAACTTTCATCTATATGAATCCATTCTTTTTTTCTTGCTATTTTTCGTGATGGAAAATGATATGTAAAGTTCTTTCTATACTCCCTCCACCATTTTGTGTAATGGGCAATAGGTATTAGTTAGTGGGCGGTGTTGGAATACTATTCGTGATTCGTTCAGGGCTTCAGTTTTTTAGACAAGCGTGCTCGTAAGGCTCTTAAATATACTTAGCGATTCTAACAGCCGCTTTCAATTAATGAAGAGCTAACTCATTTAAAGAGCGCCTGAATGGGCATGAAATGTTACAATCGTGGAGTTAAAGGTGTTTTCTCATAAAGGTAAATGAAATAGGCCGAAACACCGATACATAACATAAACTTGAAATTACTACTACCCCAAGTAACGTGCCCCATTCTTGCCTTGCCAAGTAAATAAATGGCGGAACTAGTAATACCAACTTGATTAAGTTCAAGATGAGTTTTTGTGGCACCGTCAGCTTGAGGCTAGCCTTGTAAATGCTCTCATTGCGCTCTTGTATATTTTTGTCCGCCAGTTCAGGTATATCTTTACTTGAGAAAAATAACTTCATTATTTTAAGCGTTTATCAATTTTTGCTTATTTTAACCAAGAGCTTTTATAATTGCGAAAAGATATTCTGATATTTATTTTTCGCGATACCACAAACCAGTACCTAAAATCGCGATTTTTTGTTAGAATCGCGACAATTTTTTATCCAAGGTAAATTTCAATGAACGTAATTGAAGGTAATTTTGAAGCGAAAGGCAAAAAGTTTGCTATCGTGGTTTCTCGTTTTAACGACTTCGTTGTTAACTCGTTATTAGAAGGTGCAGTCGATGCGTTAAAAAGACACGGTAGTGTTAATGATGAAGACATTACGGTTGTTAAAGTACCTGGTGCTTACGAGTTACCGTTAACTGCACAGAAAGTTGCTGAAAAGCAAGAATTCGACGCTATTATCGCGTTAGGTGCGGTTATTCGTGGTGGTACGCCTCATTTTGATTTTGTTGCAGGTGAGTGTAACAAAGGTCTAGCTCAGGTAGCGTTAGCGGCTTCTGTACCGGTTTCTTTCGGTGTGATCACGACTGATTCAATTGAACAAGCAATTGAACGTGCTGGTACTAAAATGGGTAACAAGGGTGCGGAAGCAGCACTTGGCGCGCTTGAAATGGTTAACGTATTAGCCAAACTGTAATTGTCTCAACGATAAGAGCATTTATAGCAAATAAAGCTTATTAAAGATTTTATATAGGATAATACAGTGAAACCTTCTCCTCGAAGAAAAGCCCGTGAGTTAGCGGTACAAGCCGTATACTCATGGCAATTAAGTGGCAACGATATTAACGTTGTTGAGGCGCATTTCTTAACTGAAAACGCTAAACGCCGTTTTGATATTGAGTACTTTCAGCAGTTGTTTCGTGGCGTAACAGCCCGTATCACACAGTTAGATAGTTCAATCGCACCACTGGTTGATCGCCCGCTTGATGAAATTGATCATGTCGAAAAGGCGATTTTACGCACAGCAATTTATGAGCTAAGTGACTGCCAAGATGTGCCATACCGTGTCATCATCAACGAAGCTATTGAATTAGCGAAAGCCTTTGCAGCTGATGATAGCCACAAGTTCGTCAATGGCGTGCTTGACAAGCTGGTTAAACAGTTTCGTCCGAACGAATAACCTCAATCAAAACCTCCATGAAAGAGTTTGATCTGATCAAACGTTTTTTCGCTGAGCAGCCTGTTCAGCGAAAAGATGTTCATTTGGGCATTGGTGATGATTGTGCGCTTGTATCATCTGGTGAACATCATCATATTGCGATTACTACAGATACGTTAGTTGCTGGCGTCCATTTTTTTGCGAATGCTGAGCCTCGCGCTATCGGGCATAAGTCTTTGGCTGTAAGTCTGTCTGACTTGGCTGCGATGGGCGCGGAACCAAGCTGGATCTCGCTGGCGATAACCTTGCCTAGTGTTGATGAAAACTGGGTTAGCGAATTCTGTGCAGGTGTGTTTGAGCTGGCAGAATATTTTAATGTTCAACTGATCGGTGGTGATACGACTTCAGGGCCATTAAGCATTACAGTGACTGCGCAAGGCCTGTTACCTGCAAATAAAGGCCTGTCTCGAGGTGGTGCTGCTGTTGGTGACTGGTTATATGTGACCGGTGAACTAGGCGATGCCGCATTGGCGCTGAAAATGTTGCAGCAAGAAGTTAAAGTTGCACCAGAGTATCAAGAAGTGTTGCTGGCGAAACTTCATTACCCCAAACCAAGAGTACTGGCTGGGCAGATTTTAAAAGAGTATGCATCGGCTGCTATCGACTTGTCTGACGGTTTGATGGGCGATTTAGCGCACCTATGCCAAGCATCTCAGGTTGGAGCAAATATCGTACTTGATGACTTACCACTTTCTGCTGAGCTGTTGGCAAATGTCGATGCTGATAAAGCCAGAGAATTAGCGTTGGCGGGTGGTGATGACTACGAGTTACTTTATACTGTTTCGGAAGATAATAAAGTTGGCATGGAGACAGCTCTTAGAAATGCAGGGGTGAAATTCACCTGCATAGGGCAGCTAAACAAAAGTATGAAGCTGACCACTACGCTTGATAGCAATGTTGTGCATGTTAATGCCAAAGGTTTTGAACACTTCAGCGGTGACTAATTTCACCGCTATGTAACTCACTATACTTTCTTCAACAATTAACTGCGGCCAAGAGAACAACAATTACAATGACTAAATCTGTGACGCAATTTAAGCTTAGCGATCCCGTTCAATTTCTAGCCTTGGGTTTTGGCTCTGGTTTAGCACCTAAAGCCCCAGGTACTTTTGGCACGCTAGCCGCTATTCCTTTGTATCTAGTGATGGCATTAACGCTTTCAATACCAAGTTACCTCGTCCTAACTTTGTTTATAAGCGTTGTCGGTATTGCGATTTGTGGAAGTACGGCCAAAAAGGTCGGTGTTCATGATCACCCAGCAATAGTGTGGGATGAAATTGCAGGCTTTCTGATCACTATGGCCTTTGTGCCATTGACCTTGGTTAATATTGTACTTGGCTTTGCATTATTTCGTTTGTTTGATATTGCCAAGCCTTGGCCGATATCTATTGCCGATAAACGTGTACATGGTGGTTTAGGGATTATGCTTGATGACGTTTTAGCTGGCATCTTGGCTTGTGTTTGTTTGCACTTGCTTCTGGCTTTTATACCATTCTAGAAAGCTTCTTAACTAACTTCGTTAGATTAGCTAAATAGAAGCGTTCAATAAAAAAGCCGAGCTTATTGCTCGGCTTTTTAATCAATGTTAACACCAGATTAATGCAAAATACGTGTACGAATAGTTCCGTCGATTTGCTTCAACTCAGCGAGTGCTGCTTCGCTACTTTCTGTTTCCACTTCAATCACAACGTAACCAATTTTGTCATCCGTTTGCAGGTACTGAGCTGCAATGTTAATGCCTAAACCAGCGAACGCATTGTTGATCGCGGTTAATACGCCTGGTTGGTTATGGTGAATGTGAAGCAGACGAGATGTGCCAGTGTGCTCTGGCAGTGATACTTCAGGGAAGTTAACTGCTGATAGCGTAGAGCCGTTGTCTGAGTATTTAGCAAGCTTACTCGCGACCTCTAAGCCAATGTTTTCTTGTGCTTCTTGGGTACTACCACCAATGTGTGGTGTAAGAATAACATTGTCGAATGCGCGAAGCGGCGAGACAAATTCTTCGTCGTTGCCTTTAGGCTCAACAGGGAATACATCAATGGCAGCGCCACCAATCTTCTCACTTTCTAGCGCTTGGGCAAGTGCATCGATATCGACAACCGTACCGCGTGATGCATTAATTAAAATACTACCTTGCTTGATCACTTCTAACTCGGCTTCGCCAATCATATTCTGTGTTTGTGGCGTTTCTGGCACATGCAAACTAATCACATCTGACTCTTTTAGTAGTGCTGTTAGTGAAGGTGCTTGGCTGGCATTGCCAAGAGGCAGCTTAGTTTCTATGTCGTAGAAGCGTACGCGCATACCTATAGTTTCTGCAAGAATACCAAGCTGAGTACCAATGTGACCATAGCCAATAATACCTAGCGTTTTACCACGGGCTTCAACTGAACCTGCAGCAGACTTAAACCATTCACCGCGATGTGCTTTGGCGTTTTTCTCTGGAATGCCGCGTAGCAGCAGTAAAATTTCACCAAGCACTAATTCCGCAACTGAGCGAGTATTAGAGAATGGTGCATTAAATACAGGAATGCCTCGTGCTTGCGCCGCCGCTAAATTAACTTGGTTAGTGCCAATACAAAAACAACCGATGGCGACTAGTTTATTAGCATTGCTTAGTACTTTTTCAGTAAGCTGAGTACGTGAACGAATACCAATAAAATGGACATCTTTAATTTTCTCGATGAGTTCGTTCTCTGCTAATGAGGTTTTCAAGTATTCAATATTGCTATAGCCTTTGGCTTTTAGCTCTTCAAGGGCACTTGAGTGAACCCCTTCCAATAATAGAATTTTAATTTTTTCTTTAGCTAGAGATGTTTTATTCATGATGTCCATACTTCGTAATAAAAGTTAGTTTTAGATGGCTAGATATCTAAACTAGCATATAGTGCTGTAACTCTAAAGCACTAATTTAGTCCAAACTAGCCTAAATTATGCTCGGTTACACCGGCTTTAGTACCCAGTAATAAGCGGTCTGCACCACGACAGGCAAAAAGGCCATTAGTCACCACACCAACAATGGCATTGATAGCGACTTCCATCGCTTTCGGGTTAACAATTTTGAGGTTGTAAACGTCAAGAATAACATTGCCATTGTCGGTTAATACACCTTGGCGATAGACAGGGTCACCACCGAGTTTTACTAGCTCACGCGCAACATAACTGCGCGCCATTGGAATAACTTCTACAGGTAAAGGGAATTCACCTAAAACGCCAACTTGCTTACTTTCATCAGCGATACAAATAAACTCTTTTGCAACTGCGGCAACAATTTTCTCACGTGTTAACGCGGCACCACCGCCCTTAATCATATGCATGTGTTCGTTGATTTCGTCAGCACCATCGATATAAACGTCAAGCTCATTAACTTCGTTAAGATCAAATACCTCAATACCGTACGCTTTGAGTTTTTCAGTTGACTGCTGTGAGCTTGAAACCGCGCCTTTGATCTGATCTTTTATTTCCGCTAGTGCATCAATAAAGTGGTTTACGGTAGAGCCTGTGCCAACACCAACGATGGTATCTGGTTTGATAAACTTAACGGCGGCTTGGCCTACGGCTTTTTTTAATTCGTCTTGAGTCATTTGTTTACCTGAATGTTGATAACTAAATAATTGCCGCCAGATTATAGCTCACCTATCTAACACTTAGCTCGAATAATTTGGCTTGGTGTAACAATCATTGGCAGCGGAATATCCCACGGTTCAATTGGTATTTGGGGTACTTGCTGGCAGTCATGCGCTAAACCAATAAGTTTATTTTCTTTACGAGTTTTACTTTCAATTGCCAATTGGGCGTTAGCAGGTACCGCTTTAGTTTGCGTTATTGTCGTTTGCGGTGCAGCGGATTGAATTGGTTGTTTTGAGGGGCATCTATCTAGGCAGGCTAGTGTTCGATCGTAAAACCCGCCACCCATGCCTAAACGATGACCATCTTTGTCAAAGGCGACCAAGGGCGTGAATATAATATCAATGGATGAAACGGGTACGACTTTTGTCACATCAAGCCTAGGCTCAGGAATACCAAAACGGTTAGAAAGCATCAAAGTACTAGGTGTGTATTGCAAAAATAACAAATGCCCTGGCGTAAAAGGATGTAATACGGGTAATACAACACGCTTTCCCTGTTGCCAGCACCATTTTATAAATTGGCTAGGGTCTAACTCGCCATCGTTCGCTAAATAGAGTGCGATAGTGTTTGCTGTTCTCACATTTACTAGGTTTGTGAGCTGTGAAACTAGCTCAATAGCGGCCTTGTGCTGGCTTTTATTGCTAAGCAACGAGCGCTGTTTTCTGATCTCAGTTCTGATCTGAACTTTGTCATGAGCCAGTTTGATATGGTCAAGGCTTGCGAGGTTAGATAAATGAGGGTTAATTGTGCTCAAAGTGATGATCAATACTCAAATTGTGAGTGGCATAACCCCTAATGTAAACACATTCAATTAGCTGAAGCAAAAAACGTGCTTGCAAAAATCAACGATTGAAAATAACCATGTAAAGTTAGATGAAAAAAAAGCACTGCGGTATTAGCGCAGTGCTTTTTATATTGAACTAAAAATACTTTAGTTATTAGCTTAGTTATTTACTATGCAGTTACTTTATCAGCGCTTTTGCCATTTTCATCGGGTTTCATATCTTCTTCAGAGTTTTCCCAACGAGCCGCCCACTTGTTTGCAACAGCAAACAATACACCAGCACCGACAATGAACACGCTAATTTGTAAGTATAAGTTCGGCATTTCTTCAACATTGTTTGGATCGAAGTTACCTGCAAATAAACCTGCAACAATATTACCCATTGAATAGGTCAGTACGAATACCCCCATCATTTGTCCTGCAAAGCGTTTAGGTGCTAAGCGACTAACGGCAGCAAGAGCCGCAGGGCTAAACGTTAACTCACCTACTGTATGAAGGAAGTAGGTTGCGACTAGGAAGTATGGAGCTACTTTTAAACCACTCGCTGCAGCTTGTGCTGCGAAGAACATAACAACGAAGCCTGAACCCATAATCATTAAACCAATCGCTGATTTAAGCGTATAAGATGGGGTTAGCATTTTTTTGCCAAGATTGATCCATAAAACGGCAAAAAATGGTGAAAGAACGATAATGAAAAATGGGTTAACGTTTTGGAACCAAGTTGTAGGAATCTCAAAGTCACCAAGCATACGGTCAGTGTAGTCGCGACCAAACAGGTTTAATGATGAACCTGCTTGCTCAAATCCAGACCAGAAACACATTGACGCAAGACACACCAAAAACAGTGCCCACATACGTTTCTTTTCTACGCCACTTAAGCCGCCACCGAAGTACACTTTGCCAAAATAAACTAAGAATAATATCGCAATTGCATATGCGGTAAATTCTGCCAACGCTACTGGGTTAATGGTCAACGAGCCGTTCATCACCATAACAGTTGTTGCAGCTAATGCGATAACAAAAGCGCCAATAATATTCCAAGCAAGCTTTTTCTGCTTAGGCTCTAATGGTTGAATAGGTTCACTTGCTACACCATTTAAATTGCCTATCGTTTTTTGATATTGGATAAGGCCAATAGCCATACCCACAGCAGCTGCACCAAATGCCCAGTGCCAACCTTGGTTGACTTGAAGATAGCCCGTTACAGTGTAACCTATAAGTGAACCGATGTTGATGCCCATGTAGTATAGAGAGAAGCCAGCGTCACGACGTGCGTCGCCATCTTCGTATAATTGTCCTACTAGTGCAGTAATATTAGGTTTAAGTAAGCCAGTACCAAGTACTACTAGAATTAAGCCAACAAAGAAACTGTAAGTTGTAGGTATAGCCAAAACTATGTGGCCACACATGATAATTATGCCGCCATACCAAACCGCTTTTTGACCACCAATTAGGCGATCAGCGATCCAGCCGCCAGGTAAACCCATAAAATATACAGAAGCGGTATATAACCCGTAAATTGCCGTTGCTGTCGCTACGGTGTATTCAAGCCCACCGGTCTGAAGTGATGTGGTCATGAAAAGAACAAGAAGTGCACGCATACCATAGTAGCTCATGCGCTCCCACATTTCTGTAAAGAAAAGGGTTTGCAAGCCTTTTGGATGACCGAAGAACTTCCCTGGAGTAGGGGGATTCATATAATTATCCTTTCTAATATTCAAAATCAGCCCGTGTTATACCTTTGCTGGCATGGAAAGGCAAGGCTAGATAGATAAAGGCTTTGAAATATAAGCTGAAATATTTTATCGAGTATTTAATCTAGTTTTCATACTGACTAACTATGCTGATTTGCTGTTTTATTAGTTAATTAGAGGCCTTTCTAGGCTTAAGTCTATTGATTGGCTATCGCTAGTGAATAAACTTGGTTATCATAATTGCAAGTAAGCTACTGCAGTGTATTCAGTTGAAAACTGAAAGAGTAGTAATGAAATGTTATACAAATATGCTTTGCGATAGAGCAATGATTATCTTCGAATAGGGATTCCATGAAAGTAACGGTTTTTGGTATTGGATATGTAGGCCTTGTGCAAGCGGCTATTTTAGCGTCTGTAGGTCATGATGTAGTTTGTGTTGATGTTGACGAAGAGAAGGTCGCTAACCTCCAAAAAGGCATTATTCCAATTTATGAACCTGGTTTAACCCCGATAGTTGAACAAACTTATAAAGACGGTTTGTTAAATTTTACTACAGATGCCAAGGCTGGCGTTGAGCATGGTGAAGTTCAATTTATTGCCGTTGGTACCCCTCCAGATGAAGACGGCTCTGCTGATTTAAAATATGTACTAGCAGTCGCTAAAACCATAGCGACTTATATGACTTCACCTAAAATTGTTGTCGATAAATCAACAGTACCTGTTGGTACCGCCGATAAGGTAAGTGCACAAATAGCTGACGTATTGGCATCAAGAACTGTCGAGCTTGAGTTTGATGTGGTCTCTAACCCTGAGTTTCTAAAAGAAGGTGCAGCAGTTAGCGATTGTTCAAAACCTGATCGAATTGTTATCGGTACTGAGAATGAAGCGTCGAAAGCGGTTATGCGTGAACTGTATGCACCATTTAACCGAAATCACGAACGTATGATTTTTATGGATGTGCGTTCAGCTGAGCTTACCAAGTATGCAGCCAACTGTATGCTAGCGACAAAAATTTCATTTATGAATGAGATTGCTAATTTAGCGGAGCGTCTTGGTGCTGATATTGAGTCTGTTCGTCAAGGTATAGGTTCAGATTCTCGTATCGGTTATCAATTTATCTATGCTGGCTGTGGCTATGGGGGCTCTTGCTTCCCGAAAGACGTTCAAGCGCTGGTGAAAACAGCAAATGCTGTAGATTATAAACCATCTCTTCTCGAAGCTGTGGAGAGTATCAATTACTCTCAGAAGCAAAAACTTTTTGGCCATCTTAATACTCACTTTGCTCAAAATTTAGCTGGCAAGCGCATAGCGCTTTGGGGTCTTTCATTTAAACCTAAAACTGATGATATGAGAGAAGCTCCTGCAAGAGAGCTAATGGAAGGCCTATGGCAAGCTGGCGCAACAGTGCAGGCATATGACCCTAAAGCAATGGAAGAGTGTCAGCGAATCTATGGTGAACGAGATGACCTAATATTGTGCGGTACTAAAGAACAAGCACTAAAGTCAGCCGACGCATTAGTCGTATGTACGGAGTGGCCTCAGTTCAAGGCGCCTGATTTAGCTATGCTTAAAAGCTCATTAACACACCCTGTTGTCGTCGATGGTCGTAATTTGTATGAACCAAGTATGATGAAAGAAAAGGGCTTTAGCTATTATGCTATTGGCCGTGGGGATAGTGTCAAAGTTGTAGGTTAATAGCCGTAACACTTTATGTTATCAGCTTAGTATTGATACTCGGGTCTTATATGGTGATAGGTAAATACAATAAGACCCCTCAATTATAAATTCATTTAGTTACACATTATTGAAGCGGTATAAGAAGGATACTCATGTCAAATAAAATTAAAAAAGCGGTCATTCCTGTTGCAGGGTTGGGCACAAGAATGCTCCCAGCAACCAAGGCTATCCCTAAAGAGATGTTACCTATCGTTGACAAGCCATTGATTCAATATATTGTTGATGAGTGTGTAAGTGCTGGTTTAAAAGAAATTATCTTAGTTACGCATTCTTCTAAAAATGCAATTGAAAACCATTTTGATAAATCATTTGAGTTGGAAACTACGTTAGAAAACCGTGTGAAACGTCAACTACTTGATGAAGTTCAGTCAATTTGTCCTAAAGACGTTACCATCATGCACGTTCGTCAAGGTGAAGCGAAGGGTTTAGGACATGCTGTACTTAAGGCAAGGCCATTGGTAGGAAATGAGCCATTTGTAGTGGTATTACCTGACGTTATTTTAGATGATGCAAGCGCAGATCTAAATACTGAGAATTTGGCAGCGATGCTTGAGCGTTTTGCTAATTCCGGTAATAGTCAAATTATGGTTGAACCAGTTCCTATGGAGAAAGTTAGCAGCTACGGTGTTGTCGACTGTGGCGGTGCTAAATTAAATGCTGGCGAAGTAGCACCAATGACAGCTGTAGTTGAAAAACCGCCAGTGAAAGAGGCGCCATCAAATTTGGCGGTCGTCGGCCGTTATGTACTTTCAGAGCAGATTTGGGATTTACTTGAATTTACCCCGCCTGGTGCAGGCGATGAGATTCAACTAACGGACGCAATTGCAAGCCTAATGAAGGTTGAAACGGTAGAAGCGTTTCACATGACAGGAAAGTCGCACGATTGTGGCTCAAAGTTTGGCTATATGAAAGCCAATGTCGAATATGCGCTTCGCCACCCTGAACTAAAAGCGCAATTTAGCGAGTTTCTTGCTTCACTGAGCTAATAGCAACAAAGCATTATCAACGAATGCACATCTAGCATTCAACAAGTCATACACCATATTCTATTGGTTTTATCTGCTTTCAAATAACCAGATGTTATATGAAAGCAGATTGTTATATGGTTTACAGTAATCTTCTGTGCCAGAATAATGACCATATCAAAATAAGCTAGTTTTCCTTTTTCATTGCTAAGCATTACTTAAAATGTGTTTTTTGCAGCTTAGGAATCAGAAAACCTCAACTTGAACTCTGGCTAGTAAAATACGTAAAACAATAGCAATAAAGTAGCGCAATTCATTGCTTTAACATGCAACGAGGTTGCGACTTTGATAGTCAAATATTCGAATTAATAAACTTAACTTAATGACTTGCCCATGAACTTAACACACCTACAGAAGCTCGAAGCTGAATCTATTCATATCATTCGTGAAGTCGCAGCAGAGTTTGACAAACCCGTCATGCTTTACTCCGTTGGTAAAGATTCTGCTGTACTACTACATTTAGCCCGTAAAGCGTTTGCACCGGGTAAAATTCCATTCCCACTACTACACGTAGATACCGATTGGAAATTTAAAGAAATGATCGCTTTCCGCGATCAAATGGCTGAAAAATACGGGTTTGAGCTACTTGTTCATAAAAACCCTGAGGGTCTAGCCATGGGCATGAATCCATTTGAGTTTGGTAGTGCTAAACATACTGATGTGATGAAAACACAGGGTTTAAAACAGGCGCTAGACAAGTATCAATTCGATGCAGCGTTTGGTGGTGCTCGTCGTGATGAAGAAAAATCTCGAGCAAAAGAGCGTGTTTATTCATTCCGCGATAAAAACCATCGTTGGGACCCTAAAAATCAGCGTCCTGAGCTTTGGAATGTGTATAACGGCAAAGTAAATAAGGGTGAGAGTATTCGAGTCTTCCCGTTGTCAAATTGGACTGAGTTGGATATTTGGCAATACATCTACCTTGAGAATATTGATATCGTGCCACTGTATTTGTCAGCTGAACGCCCAGTTGTTGAGCGCGATGGTACCTTAATCATGGTTGATGATGAACGTATGCCACTGGCAGAAAATGAAAAGCCAATGATGAAAAAAGTGCGCTTTAGAACACTAGGTTGTTACCCATTAACAGGTGCCGTTGAATCTGAAGCGGCGACCTTGCCTGATATTATTCAGGAAATGTTATTAACTAAAACTTCTGAGCGCCAAGGTCGAGTGATTGATCATGACTCTTCTGGCTCGATGGAGAAAAAGAAAATGGAAGGTTACTTCTAACGGCTTCACAGGCCAATAACCAATATTTTTAATTACACATTTTCTGAAATAAACGTTTAGGATTTACCAAGATGAGTCACCAATCAGACTTAATTGAACAAGACATTGAAGCTTACTTAAAACAACACGAAAACAAAGAGCTCGTTCGCTTTCTAACTTGCGGTAGCGTAGATGATGGCAAAAGCACACTAATCGGCCGCTTACTGCATGATTCAAAAATGATCTTTGAAGATCAGCTGGCAGCCATTGAAAAAGATAGTAAAAAATCAGGTACAACAGGTGAAGCGGTTGACTTAGCACTACTTGTTGATGGTTTGCAATCAGAGCGAGAGCAGGGTATTACCATTGACGTTGCTTATCGTTACTTCTCAACGGAAAAGCGCAAATTCATTATTGCCGACACACCGGGTCATGAGCAGTACACACGTAATATGGCAACAGGTGCGTCAACTTGTGATCTAGCGATTATCTTGATTGACGCTCGCCGTGGTGTGCAAGTACAAACACGTCGTCATTCATTTATCTGCTCATTACTTGGCATTAAGCACGTGTTGGTAGCTGTTAATAAAATGGATTTGGTTGAGTACGATCAAGATCGTTACCAACAGATCAAGAAAGACTACCGAGAATTTGCCGAAGAGCTTAATTTTGATGACATCCGCTTTGTGCCAATTTCAGCACTAAATGGCGACAATGTTGTTGAAGAAAGTGAAAATATGCCGTGGTACCCAGGTGCAACTATGATGAAGTTACTTAACACCATCAAAGTTGAACCTGCCAATAAACTTAGCGAGTTCCGTTTTCCAGTTCAATACGTTAATCGTCCTCACTTAAACTTCCGTGGATTTGCCGGTACTGTAGCTGCTGGTCAAGTGCGCGTAGGCGATACTGTGGTTGCACTGCCTTCAGGTAAAGAGAGTGAAGTTAAGTCTATTGTGACATTTGACGGCGAGCTAGAACGTGCTGAGCAAGGTCAAGCCGTTACTTTAACGTTAACCGATGAGATTGATATCAGTCGCGGTGAAATGATCGTACGCAAAGGTAGCAGTGTTGTTTCATCGAGCGAATTCAATGCCTCTGTTGTTTGGATGCATGATGATGCGCTAGAAACTGGTCGTGAATATTACATTAAGCACGGTAGCAAATTAACTACAGGTCATGTTTCAAGCATTGTTAGTCGCACTGATGTCAATACGCTTGAACAAAGTGAAGCGAGCAATTTAGCGCTTAACGAAATTGGTTCAGTTAATTTTGAAGTCGCTGAAGTGCTACATTTTGACCCCTACCAAACCAATGCTGAAACGGGTGCATTTATTATCATCGATCGCCTAACTAACATTACTGTTGGTGCGGGTATGATCAATCATGAAACGCAAAAAGACGAAGCTCAGACTTTCTCAGCGTTTGAGATTGAATTTAACGCGCTAGTACGCAAGCATTTCCCACACTGGGGCGCTCGCGACATTTCTAAATTATTCAATTAAGTGCGCTAATTAACCTTAATCGCTTGCTAGTATCTAAATCATAGGTAATAGTAAGTGGTTAAGGGCAACGCAACTGCAACTATTTGAAGAGACTGCTTTTATGACAGCAATGCAATGGTTTGTGCTGGCTGTTTTTGTCGCTACCTTTTTAGGCTTGATTAAATTTCAAAAAGTACCTGAACGGGTATTTTTTGCATCTACGTTAACTTGCTTACTTGCTTCTATTGTATCCACTCAAGATATTCTCTATAACGCGGTAAACCCTGGCTTAGTGACCTTGCTTTTGTTGGTACTGTGCTCTTTTACTTTCGAGCGCACCAGCGTTTTACGCAAGCTGTCGAACATTTTGATCAGTGGCTCTAAAGTAAAATCAACACTACGTACCTTATTAAGCGCGGCCTTTGCCTCAGCGCTGATGAACAACACGGCAGTTGTCGCAAGTCTAATTAATACCATTAAAAACAATACCCTGATAAACCCTGGTAAGCTTTTATTACCCTTGTCTTTTGTTGCCATATTAGGGGGTACATTAACGTTAGTTGGCACTTCGACGAATTTATTAGTCAACAGTTTATACATTGAGCAAAGCGGACAACCACTGCAATTCTTTGACTTCACGTTAGTGGGGGGCACAGCACTATTAGTTTGTTTTTTCGTTATTGTGCTACGCGCAGGTTCACTGCCCAATATTGCCGAAGAAGCCTTGCAAACGAAAGAATACCTACTTGAAGCGGAAATCGCTGAGAACTCAGCGCTTATTGGTAAAACCGTTGAAGAAAATGGGCTACGTAATCTTGATTCTATTTTCTTAGTAGAAGTGGTACGCAAAGGGCGGCTAATCTCACCAGTAACGCCTGAAGAAGTTTTGCAGCCAAAAGATAAGTTAATCTTTACTGGTGATATCACTAAGGTATTAACCTTACAGCAGTTTGATGGTTTAACCTTGTTTGCTGAACAAGACGGTTTGCTCAGGGATAACTTAACCGAAGTTGTAATTAAACCGGATTCTTCGGTTATCGGAAAAAGCTTAAAAAGTGCTGGCTTCCGGGCTCGTTTTGATGCCGCTGTTGTGGCAATTCGTCGAGAGGGCGAAACTCTGTCGGGGAAACTTGGAGAAATTGTTATCCAGTCAGGTGACTTTTTAGTGCTTGCCGTCGGCAGTGATTTTAGCTCTCGTACTAACTTATCAAAAAACTTTTATATTCTTTCTGGTCACAAGCCTGACAATATGCTGTCGGGTTGGCGTGACAAATTGACGGTTGCCGGCTTTTTTATCACCATAGGTGTGTCGGTCTTTACCTCAATATCCTTGCTGAAATGTTTAATGTTTTATGTGGCCTTGTTAGTGTTTTCTGGCTGCTTAACTATTAATGAAATTAAACGTCGATTTCCGTTAGAGATTTGGATGATTGTACTGAGCGCATTGACACTCGCGAAGGCCATGGAAAATAGCGGTTTAGCAACCGTTATGGCGGAAAACGTAGAGCAGCTTTTAGATGGCAAAAGCATCTATGTCGCGTTTGTGATGATTTTTGTGCTGTCACTGCTAGTGACTGAACTTGTCACCAACAACGCTGCAGCAGCACTAATTTTCCCGGTTGCATACAATATTGCTTTAGGGCTCGACGCTAGCCCGTTACCGTTTGTCATGGCGGTAGCATTTGCCGCTAGCGGCAGCTTTATAAGCCCGTACGGTTATCAAACCAATGTGATGGTATACAACGCCGGTAATTATCGTTTAACAGATTTTGTTAAGTTCGGCATTCCCGTCTCTTTCACTTATTCTCTGGTGGTATTGGTTATGATCCCACTTGTCTTCCCATTTTATTAATAGAGCAACGCGCACCGATGAAAACAGAAAATACGGTATGGCACCAACAACAAGTGATAAAAACACAACGTGCCGAGCAGAAAAAACAGCGCCCATGTCTACTTTGGTATACGGGTCTTAGCGGCTCTGGCAAATCAACCGTTGCGAATGCGGTTGACGCCATACTATTTGAACGCGGCCACCACACTTATTTACTTGATGGTGATAATGTTCGCCACGGACTTAATGGAGACTTGGGCTTTAGTGATGAAGATAGAATCGAAAATATACGTCGTATTAGTGAAGTTAGTAAGCTGTTTATTGATGCGGGGTTAATTGTCTCAACCGCGTTTATTTCGCCATTTAAAGAAGATCGTGCGCAAGCACGAGCCTTGTTAGCTGCAGGCGAGTTTATCGAAGTGTTTATCGATACACCGATTGAAGTTTGTGAGCAACGCGATCCTAAAGGTCTGTATAAAAAAGCGCGGGCAGGTGAAATTAAAGACTTTACTGGCATCGACTCGGCCTATGACGTGCCTCAGGCGCCAGAGCTGCATGTTAAAACAGCAGAGCAAGAGATAGAACAATGCGCCCTGCAAATTGTTAATTACTTGGCTGAGCAAGGCTATTTGGCTTAATCAGGCGAAACTCAATTAAGTCTAACAAGAGGAAGTAACATGCATTTTGATGTCTTTAATGGTGATGCAGATGGCATTCTAGCCTTAGTTCAGTTGCGCCTTGCTGAACCAAAAGAGAGTGTTTTGGTGACTGGCGTTAAGCGTGATATTGCGCTGCTCGCAAAACTTGATATTGAGCAAGTGACCTCGGTGACAACTCTAGATATTTCAATGGAAAAAAATGCCGATGGTTTAGCGAGTTTGTTGGCAGCAAAAAAGCCAGTTTTTTACGTTGATCACCACCGCTCAGGCAATATTCCTGATAGCTCATATTTGCAATCGATCATCGATTTAGATGCCAATACTTGTACGAGCTTGCTAGTCAATGAACACCTTAATCACGCTCACTATTTATGGGCGATTGCCGCAGCGTTTGGCGATAACATGAATAAGTCTGCAATAGCCTTGGCAGCGCAACATCAAGTAAGTGAACACGACCAAACGTTCTTAAAGGCGCTTGGCATTTATGTTAACTATAACGGCTATGGTCGCACGATTGATGATTTACATATACCACCTGCAGAGCTTTTTAAAACGTTAGTTGGCTATGCCAATCCATTGGAGTTAAGAGATGACAAAGACTCGGTGTTTTATCAATTAGAAAGCGCTTATCAGCAAGACATGGCAAATGCTGCTCAGGCGATATGTCATCACGATGATAATATCGCTAAAGTCATTGAACTACCCGATGAAGCTTGGGCCAGAAGGGTTAGTGGGGGGCTGGGCAATGATCTTGCTAATCAATCGCCTGACAAAGCGCACGCGGTTTTAACGCAAAATAGTGATGATAGCTATACCGTGAGTTTACGCGCACCGCTGACAAATCGCCAAGGAGCCGACAACGTTTGTACCCAGTTTGCAACTGGTGGCGGTAGAGCCGCTGCTGCGGGTATTAATCAGTTGCCACGCGAGCAATTAGCGACGTTTATTGATACGCTAACGGCTTATTACGGCTAAGCGAATTGTATTAAAGCAGGAAAGCGAGAATAACATGAGTTTATTGTTAACGGGCGGTATGGGCTATATTGGCAGCCATACTGTTGTAGAGTTGTTGCAGCTAAACCAAGAAGTAGTGATTTTTGACAATTTAGCCAATGCGTCAGAAGCGGTATTAGCTCGAATTGAAAAAATAACCGGCAAACAGGCAAAGTTTTTCAAAGGAGATATTTGTAGTCGTGAAGACCTTGAACAAGTTTTTACGGAATACGACATTGACGCCGTAATCCACTTTGCCGGCTTAAAAGCGGTGGGAGAATCAACACAAATTCCACTTAGCTATTACCACAACAATGTCACAGGCTCTGTGAACTTGTTTGAAGTAATGGCAAAGCACAACTGTAAACGCTTGGTTTTCAGCTCGTCAGCAACTGTTTACGGCGAGCATAATCAGTCTCCCCTAATCGAAATTATGCCAACATCAGCAACTAACCCATATGGCCAAACTAAGCTGATGATAGAACTGATTTTACAGGACTTAGCGAAAAGTGACCCTGAGTGGTCAATTGTTAACTTGCGCTACTTCAACCCAATTGGTGCTCATGAGTCAGGTTTAATTGGCGAAAACCCTAAGGGCATCCCAAATAATTTATTACCTTATGTAGCTCAAGTCGCTGTTGGGCGCTTAGGGCAATTAAGTGTATTTGGTGATGACTACGATACGCCAGATGGCACAGGAGTGCGTGATTACATCCATGTGGTTGATTTAGCTCAAGGTCATGTAAAAGCCCTAAATAAGCTTAGTGAACTATCAGGTTGTCATGCAATTAACTTGGGTACTGGCAATGGTACATCGGTATTAGAAATCGTTGAAACCTTTAAAGCTATTAGCGGTAAAGATATACCGTATCAAATTGTGCCGCGCAGGGCTGGCGACATTGCTACCGTTTTTGCCGATGCGACTAAAGCGCAAGAACTGCTTGGTTGGCAAACGCAACTGAACCTTAATGCCATGATTAAAGATACATGGCGCTGGCAATCAAATAATCCTAACGGTTATGAGTAGTCATAAAGCTATAGCCATGCTGCTATAGATATAGCTATTCAACAAGCTTAAACTTTAACCTAAATAAAAAGAGCGCCATCGGCGCTCTTTTTGTTCGTTTCTGATTTAAACTATTGGGTTCGATTTAAACTATATGATTACAGCTGCATATACCGCGAGCTTCATTCTGCTTTAGCTCACCTGTTGCGCTTGCTCGTCCGCCCAAGCAAGAGCTTGGTTATAAAACTCAACCGTTTGCTCTTTATCTAATTGCAACTTGTCCATGACTAAGCTGGTTTTGTCCCACTGCGCGCGCTCTATCAGCTCTAGTAGCTTAATCAGTGCTGCCATGACACCTTTTTTCGTTAATAGGGTATCTTTAATCTCTTGTGACAGTGGTAGCTTCTCTAGCACGGTTTCAATATCTTCATCCAATATAGCGTCAATCAAAGATAATAAACCCGTTAAGAAAGCGATTGAGCTATCTAGCCTTGGATTCATAATATCAGCGATTTGTTCACAGAATTTAGCGCGTGCCATGGACAAATTGATCAGCTCTGACGGCTTATCTGGGTTAACATTGGCAGCGAACATTAAGCCAATGAAACGCTTAAGCTCTGCTGAGCCTAAAATCACCAAAGCTTGTTTGATGGTGGCAATCTCACTACGGCGTCTGAAAATTGGTGAGTTAGCATAGCGTAATAGCTTGTATGAAAGCGTCACATCACGCTCAAATACTGAAGTAATGCTGGCAAGATCTAGCTCTGGCTTGCTTGTTTCATATAAAAGCTCTGCCATGGCTATTTGTGAAGGTGATAAGTTCTTTGTTTTCACCATTTCAGGCTTCGAGAAGAAATAGCCTTGGAAGTATTCAAATCCCAATTCAAGTGCTTGGTTGTATTCTTCGTAGGTTTCCACTTTCTCCGCTAATAATTGGATATGTGGATACTTAGCAATGGCTTGTTTTATCTCTTGAATTTGCTCAAGCGAAGTGTCTTGAATATCAATTTTGATGATTTTGATAAATGGGTAAAAATGCGCCCAAACATTTTGATGAATATAATCATCTAGCGCTAATGTGTAGCCTTGCTTGTGAAGATCTTGGCACAAAGAGAGCAACTTTTTACCAGGCTTGATGGTTTCTAAAATCTCAACAACCACTTCTTCTTTTGTTAGCATTGTTGGGTAACCTTTGCTCAAGGTGTCCAATGTGAAGTTGATGAAAGCAGGTTTGTTACCTGTAAACTCATGAATTCCTAAGCTAAATTGACTAGCTTCAACCATTTTGCTGGTTGCTTCATCACCATCTATTTCAGGGAAAACATTGTCGATACTATCCCTAAATAATAATTCGTAGGCGAAGAGATTTTTGTTTTTATCTAGTATTGGTTGACGCGCTGCATAAAAATACATCGAGTAAAAATCCTTTCCGAAATTCTTTATTGCTGTTCAATCTGTGTTAAGAGCAATCACTACATAAGGTAAGCATTGCCCACAAAACCAATTTGTACCACAAATGCTATCAATTGAGGTTTAATAACAGCCAACTCTCGTTGTTGAATGCCTGCAAAAGTAGACTAAAAACAACGGATAGAGCCAAATTTAATTTTGTACGCACTATAAGTGAAAGCTTATTAGATAGCCAATGTTTTGTCTTATTTTATCTTCTATTTAACGCAAGCAAATCAATCTAGCACCGTGCAATATTTAGCTGCTTACGCTATGCAAAACCACTTACAACTTTCAATAGCCCTAGGCTGCACTAGGGCGTTACTCACTTTAACACACAAGGCTTTGGTTAAGGCTTTGGTTAAGGCTAGCCAAGCTCGTCGGTTTGTTGTAAACGATTAAAAATTTGCTCTGGCTCGGTATTGCTAGCATCTACAAATCGGCTGACTAAATAGCCAGCGACAAAAGCGATAATAAAGCCAGGGACAATTTCATATAAGTCAAAAATGCCGCCGCTAGCTTGTTTCCAAGCAACAACGGTTATCGCACCTGAAACAATCGCTGCGATGGCACCAAACTTATTAAATTTTGGCCAAAATAGCGCTAAAATTACCGTTGGCCCAAATGCTGCGCCAAAGCCCGCCCATGCATAACTCACTAAATCAAGCACGCTGCTTTCTGGATTTGTCGCAATTAAGGTTGAGACGATGGCGATTGCGGCTAATGACAGACGTGATAACCATACCAATTCACGCTCGCTCGCATTGCGTTTACCAATGTGTTTATAAAAATCTTCAACGATCACGCTGGAACATACGAGCAGCTGTGAATCGATTGTGCTCATAATCGCCGATAAAATTGCCGCGATGAGTAAGCCTGCAACCCAAGGGTTTAGAATAGCTGATGCTAATTGTAAGAATACCGTTTCAGGGTTCGTTAATGGTTGTTCGGCAAAATATGCTAGGCCAACTAGACCAACGGCTAAGGCGCCGATAAGCGAGATCACCATCCAGATCATAGCGATATTACGTGAGGTGGGAATGTCGCGAGTAGAGCGAATCGCCATAAAGCGGCTTAATATGTGTGGCTGACCAAAATAGCCCAGTCCCCAGGCCATTAAGGAAATAAATCCTAGCCAGGTAAAGTTTTTAAACAGGTTATCGTAATCTGGGTTAATAGCTTCAAGGCTGGTGGCTGTTTGCTCTAGCCCGCCTAAGGTGCTGATCGCGGCGATGGGCAAAAATATAAGTGCAATTAGCATCAAGCAACCTTGAAAAAAGTCGGTCCAACTGACCGCTAAGAAGCCGCCTAAAAAGGTGTAAGTAACAATCACTAGTGCGCCAATAATTAACGCATGGGTGTACTCAAGTCCAAACACTTTCTCAAATAAAATTGCGCCACCAACTAAGCCTGAGGATACGTAGAAAGTGAAAAATAACAGAATAGTGATTGCTGAAATAAAGCGCAGTATGTGGGATTTGTCGTTAAAGCGGTTTTCAAAAAATTCGGGGAGCGTTAGCGAGTCATTGGCGTTCGCCGTAAATTGGCGCAGACGCGGCGCGACTATCAGCCAGTTTAGAAAAGCGCCGATAACCAAACCAACACCAATCCAGACTTCACTGGCACCAGATAGGTAAATAGCGCCAGGTAAGCCAAGTAGCAGCCAGCCACTCATGTCTGATGCGCCAACGCTAAGTGCAGTTACGGCTGGACCAAGTTGTCTGCCGCCTAAGATATAGTCGCTTAACGTATCAGTAGCGCGGTAGGCGATAAAGCCAATAGTTAGTGTTGCGAGTAAATAGCCAACAAAAGTGACTAACGTTGGAAGGGCAATGGTCATAATATTATTCTTGCTAGATGACGGATAATCCAGCCATGCTAACAAGAATCATATTTGGGTGCTACTTCAACCAGCTTTTGCGGGTAACATCTCAATAATGCTGGTTGAAGCTAGGTAGGAAAAAGCAGTTTTTAGGTAGACCACTGAATGTTCTTGCTAAGATTCTTTTTCCATTGTTGCAGTGGCTCGGCTTTGTCACCCACGATAACCACTTGGTTTTTACCGTGCTTAAACGATTTACCATTGAGCTTTTTATCACTAAAAGCTTCCGCAAAAGCGACTTCACTGCGCTCAGGTACAATGAAAACGTTTACTGGCTCTGATTCACCTTGAAACACTAAGTGTAAACTTTTAATGCCATCAAAGCGGCAGTAGTCAGCAGCAATTAACTGACCTAGCATTTCTGTGAAATTGCCATCGAACGTTGACATTTTAGAGTTTAACGAGGCCAAAGTTATATCGGCAGACATATCATTGCTAAAATGATCTTGCTCGTAGTAAACATGCGCCATGGCATAGTCGCCTAAGTTGTCGTAAGCGCTAGAAAACTGCAGCATGTTCACCGTTAACCCAACAGCAAATGCAACTGAGGCCGCAAGAGCTAAGTGAATACGGTTTTTACGTTTTTGCTGCTGGTGGCTTGCCATAGCTTGACGCAATATCAGCTTATTGCATAAATCTTCAGGCACAGGCACTTTTAATGCGCTGGCAATTTTACTGTCTAATTCTTCAATCTCTTGAGCAAACTGCGCGCGTGATTCATCCGCTTGCTTAGCTGCTAAAAATTCGGGATCTTGGCTATTGGGTGCAGCATACAAATGTCGCCTAAACTGCAAATCATCCACTGTAGTTACCTCTTTTCAATGGTTCTTTATCTAAAGCATCTTTAAGTTGATTACGCGCTCGAAACAACCGTGTCATGACGGTGTTTTTGTTAAGACCAAGCATTTCAGCGATATCTTCGCCACTAAAACCACCAATTACCTGAAGCACTAGTGGCTCGCGGTATTCTTCAGGCATTTTTGCGATGCGCTCGCGCAGCCAATGGTTTTCAATTTCTTGCTCAGTACTCGTTGAGAGATGATCGGTAATCGATGCTTCTTCATATTCGCCCATGTCGAAACGTTTACGCTCAAAACGACGCGCATTCTCACGACGTAGAATAGTGATCAACCACGACTTAGCGGCTTTTTCGTCTTTCAACGAGTCTAGGGCACGCCAAGCTCTTAAAAAGGTTTCTTGCACTAAATCTTCCGCTACTTGTTTGTCATGAGTTAACCAATACGCATAACGGAATAAATCTGTGTGTAACGCTTTAACTAAGGCTTCGTATCTAACTTGTTTTGTACTCATGCTGGATGAGACCTTAGCATCGGTTAAATTATTTCGAATTTTTTTTATCATTGAGGATCCGGACAGCTAGCGCCACTGCATATAGTGCTAGCTTAACCGGAACGCGGTTGATAAGACAGAAAAAAGTGCTCCTATCAGCCGCAAATTGGTGTCAATTTAAGGATTTAGCGAGGGGAGGGGGCTAGCTGATTTACTCTGTTGCTGATTACTGATTCGATTGACGGCAGCAACGAGCGCTTTACTCGACCAATTTAATTGGCCTGCTGGCGTATTTGCAGCAAAACAATAACGTTGTAATTCATCAATCGCCATCTGCAGTTCAGTGTCTTGGCTAATCTGTTTTAACTCTGCGATGGTTTCAATCTTGGTAGCTTGGTTGTCGCTTTTGTTTACTTGATTGAACCATGGCACCAACAAACTAATTGCCTTGTGGCCATCTTGCTGCTTACAAGCCGCAATCAAGGCAAGCTGTGCATTGCTAACGGTGCTTGGTGTCGCCTGAGGTGACTTGTCTTGACGGTTACTTCGACTGCGGCGCACTAATTCTGTGATAAGCCAAGCTAGGCTCGTCGCCACCCATAAACCTAAAAATAACCATTGCAACCAATGCGTTTGATAAACCGTTACGCTTTTACCTGAAGCAGGTGAAAAATTATTGCTAGCGATAGGGCTTGTTGAGGCAACAGCGGGGCTAATAGTTTGTTCACCTGCGACTACTTGAATCGTTTTAGCTGGCAATGTCGCCGTTTCGACGCGATTAGTGATGGTGTTAAACCAAGGCACTTCCACCTCTGGCAAGGTGTATTCACCAGGCTGACTAACGACAATGGCAAAATTGCTCACCGCTTGGCTAACATGGCGGCCATTGGTGGCATTTGCATGTGTCGTTTGTTGATCTGGATAGATTTTAATACCGCTTGACGCAGTTAGCTCAATATCTGGTAGCTGTTCTTCGCTAACACCCACTGCGGTTAATGTAATGGTGCGGGTGATAGGTTCACCCACTGTATAGTTTGTACCAGTCCCTTCTGATTGCCATTCTTCGTGCAAAGTTAGTAATTCACTCGGTAACCAATGGCCAATAAAGCTTGCCGGCATAGGTTTTACTTTGATTGGCAACTCATCACCTAACACGCTGATGGCCTTGCTTTCGCCAAAGCTTAGGAAGTTAGAGCGGCGACTAGATTGCATCATAATTTCGCCACTAAACATTGGCGAGCGCAGCACAAAATCACCACTTTGCTGTGGCGTGACTGAAAAAGTACGGGTAATTACGCGATAACGTTTACCATTAACGCGGGTATCTGATTCCTTGTCTTTGCCCACTTGAACAATGGTTGCCCCTTCAAGCTCTGGCTCGGTTAAACTGCCGCGTTTAAGTTCAGCGCCAATATGAATATTGACGGTCAGCGTCAGCATTTGTTGCACATAAACTTCGGTATTTGAAACTTGTGCGGTAATAAATACGTCTCGCTGCTGGCTCGCTGCAGGGTCATTGGCATCAAGCACTGTCAGTGTGATTGGAGTCGTGTATTGGTCTTCTATCGATAGGGTAGGAATGGTGATATTTCCCATCCGACGAGGGATAAGCACGGTTTGCCAAGTGGTCGTACGTGTGGTGTTAAAATTCACCATGCTAGTTTGTGAGCTAACCGATGTGCGACCAACGATAAAATCGGCAAGTAGTGGCGAAGTATCAAGTGCATTAGCGTCAACATCATCATCAGCGACAACGGTCAGTACCACAGACTCCTTAACCGTGACTGGGTTTTTATCGACACTGGCGGTGACTTTCGTTAGCGCTTGGCTTGCTGGTGAAAAACTTAGCCCTAGCATTAGCAAGGCTGCTAGCCATAACATTCTTACCACTTTTTCTTAACTCCGTTGTTTGAACCTTCTTGGCGTCTTTTTTGGTATTCCAGCTGCATTTTATTACGCAGTAGTAAATAAGGATCGTCGGTCACTTTTTTCAGTAATTGCTGATGCTTTTGTGCTTGCTCTTGATCAATCGGCTGTTCACCTGCTGTTGCGGCTTGAGCCTGCTGCTGCGCATTATCTGTTGACTCTTCCTGTTGCTGATCACTTACAGCGCTATCTTGCGGCTGTTCATTTTGTGCAGCGTCTTGCCCTTGCTGCTCTGGTGGCTGAGAGCTGCTATCTGAGCTGTTTTGCTGGTCATTTTGGCTATTTTGCTGACTCGAATTTTGTTGGTCATTGCCCTGTTGCTCATCATTTTGGCTCGCATCATTTTGCTGCTCTTGCTGACTTTGCGATTCGTCACCTTGTGAGCCTTGGCCTTGCTGATCGTTTTGTTGCTGATTTTCTTGCTGATTTTTTTGCGGATCGCTTTGTTGGTTGTCCTGATTCTGATCTGAGTTTTGTTGATTTTGCTGCTGGTTTTCTTGCTGACTCTTCAGCTGCTCAATTAAGGCTTTATTAGCCTGAGCATCGCTATGCTCCGGTGATAGTGCTAACGCTTGCTCATAAGCGTTAATGGCTTCGTCAAACTGTTGCATTTTGGCTAACGCATTACCTTGATTGTAGTACCCTTGCGCGGATTCCAATTTACCAAATGCCTCAGCAGCAGCCTGATAATTGCCCGCTTTATACAGTGAAGAACCTTTCCACATTGGGTCGTTAAAAGTGTTAGCAGCCTGCTCAAATTCCTGCTGGTTGAACGCTTTTTGTCCTTGTTGATCTTTAGTTTGCCATAAGCTTTGCCAGTCAATCGCCATTGCTTGCTCGCTTGGCGTTAATAATAGTAATGCGGGTAACACGCCCAAGAGTAAGCCACGGCGAAAATAAGGCAGCAGTAAAAGAAGTACAACAACCAGTAAGTAAGGACCTGCTTCTTGCCACTGATCGCCTAAGTTTTGCTCGCTTTCGACCAGTTCATCGCTATCAGTACTGTCTTTATCCTGCACTCGTTTAGCATTGCTAATTAAAGCGTCAATATCATAGCTGTCGCTGCGAATCGTTTGGTACTCGCCGCTACTTTTACCGGCAACGCCATATAAGAATTGATCTGATAATTTCGGCACGACAATAGCACCGCGATCATCTTTCATCAGTTCACCGTTTGGTAATTTGATGGGGGCACCTGCTCGTGTGCCAATGCCAAGTATATTAACCGTATGCGGGTATTGAGCTGACCAATCATTTAAATCTTTAACGTCTTCTTGGTCGATACCGTCGGTAAACCAATAAATATCCCCTTCAACATGCCCCGCATTGGCTAGCATCTGCTGGGCAAGATCAAGTGCAGCTAACGGATTGCTACCTAGTGCTGGCATTAACTCTGGGCTTAACGATGGCAATAATAGTTTAATGTTATTGATATCTTGAGTTAGCGGGCTAATAACAAATGCATCACCAGCATAAGCTACTAAACCTATGTCTCCTTCGTTCAGGTTGTCGAGTAAATCAACGGCCTTAAAACGGGCTCTGGTTAAGCGGTTAGGCGCTAAGTCAGTGGCATACATGGAATAGGACATATCCATGACAATCACTGAGCCACGTTCAACTTGATAAACTGGCTGGGGCAACTTTTGCCATGTTGGACCAGCCAAAGCGACTGTCGCTAATATAAAAATCAGGCTGGCGGGAACAACGGATAAACCTTTGGTTGGGCCACCTTGCTCCATCATGCGTACTGCCAAATGTGGCGGTAAAATGTTAGACCAGCCGCTGTGACTCACTTGCAAGCGTTTGACTAACCAAATAATTAGCGGTAGTGCGAGTAGGGCGATTAACCACAGTGGTCGAATAAAATGAAATTCTGACATAACTAGGCTCCCGAATCTCTAGATAAGCGGCCAGTAGGCAGGTTAAGCCACACTAAATGCAGTAACGCGATAATCAGAGCTAACGCAAGTGGCCAGAAAAACAGGGCGGTCAGCGGGCGCATTTGTTGTTGATCTTGCTCAACAGGCTCTAGCTGATCGAGCAATTGATATATCTGCGCCATTGATTCGCTGTCACGAGCACGAAAATAACGACCACCCGTTTGCTCAGCAAGTTCAGTTAAGGTTTTCTCGTCTAGCTCACTGGACGGGTTAACTTGGCGCATGCCAAAAAGCGAGCGTTGCAGCATAACATCTGCGCCAATACCGATAGTGTAAATGGTAATGCCTTTGGCAACGGCTAGTTCCAATGCTTGCTCTGGGGTAATTCTTCCTGCGGTATTTTGACCATCGGTGAGTAAAAGCAACACACGGTTTGACTCTTCTTTTTGCTCAAAGCGTTTTACCGCAAGGCCAATCGCGTCGCCTATCGCGGTTTTTTGGCCAACTAAACCAAGTACTGTTTCATCGAGCATTTGCCCAACGGTTTCGCGATCAAAGGTCATCGGAGTTTGCATATAAGCGTCGTCACCAAACAAAATTAGCCCAAGGCGATCGCCAACGCGGCGCTCAATAAAATCGCCAAGTAGTACTTTAAGCATTTGTAGGCGGTTCACGGTACTGCCGCCTAGCTCCATATCTTCAACGCGCATACTGCCGGATAAATCAACGGCAATCATCATTTCACGGCCTTCGGTTGGAATATCAATGGGCTCACCTAACCATTGGGGGCGGCTGGCGGCAAGAACTAATAACAGCCAAACCAAAGACAATACGAATATCGGAAGTTTTTTATTGGTATCCGCTCGTGCACCCGCATCTAACCCTGTGACAAGTGCTGGGACTTTTAAGGCTGCAACTTGTGCTTGGCGCTTTGCCGGTAAAAAATACACCAACAGTGGCAGTGGCAGCGCCAATAATAAGTAAGGCCAAGCAAAACTAATCATCTTGACCTCGAGTAGTTGTTTTCATCGTTTGTTTCACGTTGCTTTCGTTAGCTGTGTTTTTGTTATCTCTGTTTTTGTCATCTCTATTTTTGTTAGGGGCGGCAGCTAAAGCATGTTTTTTTGCAGGTAGTGCATGAGTTAACCAAAAGCGTATTGCTTGGTTAAATTTAACTAGGCTTAACTGCGTATTGGCTTGATAAATATCGCTAAGGTCTTGTGGCATCAGTTGTTCAAAGCTTGCTTGTTTTTTCAACGGCAGCGCGGCAACTAAGAAGGCTCTTAACTCACGGCCAAATAAGCTGGCTGTTTCTTGCCGTGGAAAGTAACTAATCAGCGCTAATTTTAGCAATTGATTGCTGCTTTCTAATGTTGTTGAGCTTGATAGCGCCGTTAGGATTTGTCGCTTTGTTTTACGCTCTTTACGATAGCGAATAAACGCTAGCACGGCCCACACAATGCAGCCAATAATAAGCACCAATAGCAGCCACCAACCGGGCGCAATCGGCAAGTTAGTCACTTGCTCAGGCAGGTGAATATCTTTAAGTTGCGCTAACGGATCCATTGGTGTGCTCCGTCTATCAGTTGTTGTTCGAGTGACTCCCCCGCAGATAAGGTCAGCAACCTTGCACCTGCTTGGCGAAACAGCTGTTTACGCGCTGCCATTAAGCTGTCAACTTTGGTTTGATAAGTTTGCGCGGCGTGCAGATCGCCCAAGGTTACCTGTTGACGTTGCTCACCGTCTGTCATTGCCACGTTGAGGCGCTGAGCAGAACTTGGCAGCGCCACTTCTAATGGATCAGTGATCAAGCAAACAATCAGCTCGCAGTGGCGACTTAATTGCGATAAATGGCGAACACTTTCGCTGCCAATCGCATGCCCGTCGGTAATTAAATACACTAAGCTTCCGGGCTTAGCTAGTTGTCTTAGGCGCTGACAGTTATCGGCAAATGCGCTAACAAAATCTTGAGCCGCTAGGGCTTGCTGATTAGCAAAACTGGCGGCATGCATCGTTTCTAAGTGATGCAAATAATGTAATACCCCTTGCTTGCGCGAGCGAGGTTTGCATTCTTGGTGGGTGGTTTCGTTAAATACCATGCCACCTAATCGGTCGCCTCGTGCTTTTGCGTGCCATGCAACAAGGGCGGCAATATGGGCCGCTTGTACTGACTTACACAACAACTGGCTACCAAATAACATGCTGGTGCTCAAATCGGTTGCAACCAGCACAGGGCGCTCAATTTCTTCACGATAAAGCTTGGTATGCGTTTTTCCGGTACGTGCGGTTACACGCCAGTCAATCGCCCGAATATCATCACCGTGCTGGTAATGACGCACTTCGTCAAATTCCATACCACGGCCTTTACTGCGCGATAAGTAATTGCCAGACATACGTGATTGCTGATTGCGCGATGCTTTTATATCAATCAAGCGGGTTTTACTTTGATAGCGCAAGAGCTCTTCAATACTGAGCGTCAGGCCATCGCTTTGTAACTCGTTTAAGGTTTGCGTTATTGCGGCAAACTTGCTTGTGTCGGCGGCGCGACTAAACCACTTCATCACAAACCCACTAAGCGATTGCCACCAAAGATAATAAGTGGCTGATCACTTGGTTCGTGGTCACGCCTTCGGCTTCGGCTTGGTAAGTTAGCAGTAATCTGTGTCTTAGTACGTTATGAACAACGGCCTGAACATCTTCTGGGCTGACAAAGTCGCGATTATGTAACCAGGCACGGGCACGGGCACAGCGATCTAGGGCAATCGTGGCACGTGGGCTGGCGCCAAAGGCTAACCATTGTTTTAACTTGTCGTCATATTTTTCCGGCTGGCGAGTGGCAATAATCAAATCGACAATATATTGCTCAACCGCAGGTGCCATATGAATTTTTAAGACTTCTTCACGGGCGGCAAAAATTTCTTCTTGCGATAATGTACGCAGTGGCTTGCTTTCAGTTTTTAATGCTTCGCCACGATTGAGCTTTAAGATTTCTAGCTCACTGGCAGCGTCTGGGTAGCTGACATCAAGGTGCATTAAAAAGCGATCAAGCTGGGCTTCGGGCAGTGGGTAAGTACCTTCTTGCTCTAGCGGGTTTTGGGTTGCCATCACCAAAAACAGCTCGGGTAATTGATAAGTTTTACGACCGACGGTAATTTGCCCTTCAGCCATGGCTTCAAGCAGTGCTGATTGCACTTTCGCTGGGGCACGGTTGATTTCGTCGGCTAAAACTAGGTTTCTAAATAATGGACCAGACTGGAACACAAAGGTGCCATCTTCTGGGCGGTAAATATCGGTACCAGTTAAATCAGCAGGCAAGAGATCAGGGGTAAACTGAACGCGATGAAAATCTGCCTCTAAGCCATCCGCTAACGCATTTACGGCGCGAGTTTTGGCAAGTCCTGGTGGGCCTTCAACAATTAAATGACCGTTAGCGAGTAGGGCGATTAACAGGTTTTCGACCATATCTTGCTGGCCAATAATTTGTTGAGATAAGTGCTCTTTAAGAGTTGAAAAATGCTCGATAGTCATAAGAATTGTTTACTATTTATCTTCTATTTTTATGTATTTACGACAACACTAAGGGAAAAGTTAGTGACTGCCGAGAATATGACGCTGTTTGTTATATAAGGTTCAAACTATTTATTACAAGCACAAACTTGTAAGAAAATTAGTGCGTGTCGTTGTCATGACCAACATGCCCTAAACAGGGGAAAGTTGAAAAAAATATCTTAAGCGTTAAAATTGAAGAAAACCCAAAGAGGTCAGACCTCTTAAATAAGAGAGATAAACAATGTCCCATACCATAGCGACCCCAAAAGGAGAGCGTATTGCCGTTGTCGCAGGCTTACGTACGCCTTTTGCTAAACAGGCAACAGCCTTTCATGGCGTACCTGCCGTAGACCTAGGAAAAATGGTGGTTAATGAGCTCATGCAAAAGCATGACATTGATCCGAAAATTGTAGACCAACTCGTGTTTGGTCAAGTGGTGCAAATGCCCGAAGCACCTAATATCGCCCGAGAAATTGTCTTAGGGACCGGAATGAACGTGCATACCGATGCTTATAGTGTCTCACGCGCTTGTGCTACTAGCTTCCAATCTACTGTCAATGTTGCCGAGTCGATTATGGCTGGCGTGGTTGATGTCGGTATTGCTGGTGGCGCTGATTCTTCATCAGTGGCACCAATTGGGGTGACGAAAAAGCTGGCGAAAACGCTATTGGATTTATCAAAAGCGAAAACCATGGGGCAAAAGTTTGCGCTAGTTAGACAACTTGGCTTGAAAGACCTATTGCCTGTACCACCTGCTGTTGCTGAATACTCGACCGGCCTTTCAATGGGACAAACGGCAGAGCAAATGGCGAAAACGCATGGCATTACTCGCCAAGCTCAAGATGAGTTAGCGCATCGCTCACACGTGTTAGCAACTGAAAGCTGGGCGGCTGGCAAGCTTGATAACGAAGTGATGGCGGCGCACCCTCAGCCTCATAAATCATTTATTGAAAAAGATAACTGTATTCGCGAAAACTCAGAGTTAGCGGGTTACGCCAAGCTTCGTCCGGTGTTCGATCGCAAACATGGCTCAGTAACGGCGGCGAACAGTACAGCGTTAACCGATGGTGCGGCTGCGGTATTGTTGATGCGGGAAGGGCGTGCCAAAGAGCTAGGTTACAAGCCGCTTGGTTATATTAAAAGCTATGGTTTTGCTGCTATCGATGTTTGGGAAGACATGCTGATGGGGCCAAGCTACGCAACGCCAATCGCCTTAAAGCGCGCGGGTATGGAATTAAGTGATTTAACATTAATTGAAATGCATGAAGCGTTTGCAGCGCAAGCGTTAGCAAATATGAAGATGTTTGGCTCGACTAAGTTTGCTAAAGAGCATTTAGGTCGCGACAAGGCGATTGGTGAAATCGACATGGACAAGTTCAATGTGATGGGCGGTTCACTAGCGTATGGTCACCCATTTGCGGCAACAGGTGCTCGCTTAATTACCCAAACACTTAATGAATTAAATCGTCGTGGCGGCGGTGTTGGCTTAACCACGGCGTGTGCTGCAGGTGGTTTAGGTGCTGCCATGATTGTGGAGACAGACTAATGACTGAAACAACGACTCAAGCTGGCGAAAACAGCGTATTTTCGCTAGTGCGTCAAGAAAACGGTATCGCCCATTTGATTATGGATGTACCGGGCGAAACCATGAACACGCTTAAGGCAGAATTTAGTGAGCAAGTCACTGAAATGCTAAAAGAGATCAAAGACGATAGCAGTATTACTGGTGTTGTGATTGTTAGTGGTAAAGCCGATTCATTTGTCGCGGGTGCTGATATTAACATGTTAGCTAGCTGCACCACGGCAGAAGAGGCAACTACCTTGTCTCGTCAGGGGCAGATGGTTTTCGATCAAATGGAGAAGTTTCCTAAGCCAATTATTGCCGCCATTAATGGCCCGTGTCTTGGTGGCGGCTTAGAGCTAGCTATGGCGTGTCATGCACGTATTTGTAGCGATAGCCCGAAAACGGCATTAGGTGTACCTGAAGTGCAACTTGGCTTATTGCCAGGTGGCGGCGGCACCCAGCGTTTACCTAAGCTTGTTGGTATTCAAAAGTCATTAGATATGATGCTGACGGGCAAACAGCTGCGTGCTAAACAAGCACTAAAAGCTGGGTTAGTGGATGATGTTGTACCGAATACTATTTTGGTTGCAACCGCTGAAAAACTGGCGTTAGCAGGCAAAGTTAAAGCTAAGCAGCTGAAACGCTCGTTAATGGATAAGTTACTTGAAGGTAACTCATTTGGTCGCAAAATTGTTTTTGATCAAGCGAGTAAATCAGTGTTGGCGAAAACTAAGGGCAATTACCCTGCACCATTAAAAATTATTGATTGTGTGCGCACTGGTGCAGAAAACTCACCGGCGATGGGTTACCAAGTGGAAGCCGATCATTTTGGCCACTTGGTGATGACGCCAGAGTCTGAGCAGCTGCGTAACTTATTCTTTGCTACCACAGAAATGAAAAAAGAAGATGGTGTTGAAGGTGTAGCTCCTGAAAAGGTGGCTAAAGCTGGCGTGCTAGGTGGCGGTTTGATGGGCGGTGGTATTGCTTTTGTTACCGCAACCAAAGCGAAAGTGCCAGTGCGTGTAAAAGATATCGCACACAATGGCATTAATGCCGCGCTTAAATACAGTTTTGATTTACTGAATAAGAAAGTTAAGCGCCGTTTTATGCGTCACAGTGAAATGCAAAAGCAAATGTCAGCTATTACAGGCACGTTAGATTACTCTGGCTTTAATGACACTGATATTGTCGTTGAAGCGGTATTTGAAGACTTGTCATTAAAGCAAAAAATGGTTGCTGATGTTGAGCAACACTGTAAGCCTGAAACGATTTTTGCCAGTAACACCTCAAGCCTGCCAATTGGCCAAATCGCTGAAAAAGCGGAGCGTCCTGAGAATGTGATTGGTCTGCATTACTTTTCTCCTGTCGATAAAATGCCATTGGCAGAAATTATTGCTCACGAGAAAACCTCAGATCAAACTATCTCAACGACAGTGGCGTTTGCCAAAAAGCAAGGTAAAACCCCAATTGTGGTGAAAGACAAGGCGGGCTTCTTTGTTAACCGTATATTAGCGCCATACATGAACGAAGCAGCGCGTATGTTACTTGCTGGTGAGCCAATTGAGAAACTCGACAAAGCACTGGTTAAATTTGGTTTCCCTGTTGGGCCAATGCAGTTACTTGATGAAGTTGGTATTGATATTGGTGCTAAAATCTCGCCAATTTTAACCGCTGAATTAGGCGAGCGTTTCACTGCGCCTGAGGCCTTTGATCGATTAATCAATGACGGTCGATTAGGCAAAAAGTCAAACAAGGGTTTTTACCTGTATGGCAAAGCTGCCAAAAAAGGTAAAAAACAAGTGGATGAAACCATATACGGCTTACTTGGCATTACCCCAAGTGGCAGCCTAACAGAGCAGGAAATTGCCAAGCGTAGTGTTTACATGATGTTAAACGAAGCTATGCGCTGTTTAGATGAAGGTGTTGTGCGTAATGCACGCGATGGTGACATTGGCGCAATCTTTGGTATTGGTTTTCCACCATTCTTAGGCGGTCCATTCCGTTATATCGATAAAGTTGGCGCGGTTAACATTGTTAACCAACTGAATCAGTGGGCACAGCAGCACGGTGAGCGTTATAAGCCATGCCAAGCACTCGTTGATATGGCAGAGCAGGGCACTACTTGCTACTAGCTATCAGCACTTTGCAGACCTGCCTTTAAATTGGCACCTTTAATTTAACACGCTAAAAAGAGCTCATGTTTTATCGAACACGAGCTCTTTTTTTGTAGAATAATTACTCAATTTGCTTTTCATCCCCATCGAGTTTTGTTATATTTCTGCTCGTTTTTTCGTCAGCAGGTTTCGCTTGTTTTTAGCTTAGTACTTATCAAGTTAAGTACTTTTCAAGTTTAGCACTTAGCTAAAGCACTAAGTGGCTTGCGATCTTAGCCTCGTTCTCTTTTCGACTTAGTATGTGATGGGTGTTGTATTATGTTGTTGCTAGTGGTTGTCTGCTCTTTAGTTTCTTCATTATTTTTTTACTGCCAAGCACTATCAAATGGTTTAGGGCGCAGACGTTGGGCGTTGGGTGGCTTAGTTTTTGGGCCAGCGTTATGGCCAATGTTTTGTATGAAAAAACGTATGAAAGTGAATAAAGCGTTTGGGTTTAATTACTTAATATTTAAAGCCTAACGGCTATTGTCTTACGATTTTCTAGGTCGCTATACTCATTTTTTTTTGAGCTGGATTTGAGCTTATTTTAAGCGGACAGTTGCTTGGATTATGCTAAGTATCTACTTAGCTTCTTATATGGCTCTCTAAATAGATTTCCGCTGGGTTGCAGTAGCTATTATGAATTTCCTTTCTTGTCTTTGAGCATATGCTAATAACTGATAAGCGAACTTCCTTGTCGCATATTATTTGATTAACTGTATAGCTATTAACGACTACTTAACTGTTTTCAAGTAATGGCCGACGTCAATGCGACGATTAATTGACTAGCTTTTTTATTTCCACCACGTCGAAGCAGGTGCTTCTTTAAATTCAATCTTAGCCGCAATTGAATTTTCGTGATGTTTTTTATGAAAAAGCGATTTAATAAAGTTAATCATTAAATACGGCTCTCACGACGCTTTTGACTGATACGAGACTCACGGCGTTTTTGGCTAACTAATTCTAGCTCTTCACTAATGCGAGATTCGCGACGTTTTTGACTAATACGCGATTCACGACGCTTTTGGCTTGCTAACTCAAGCTCTTCACTAATGCGAGACTCACGACGTTTTTGGCTAATACGTGATTCACGACGCTTCTGGCTAACTAAAGTGGCTGAATCGCCATCAACAACTTGTTCTGTATCTACAATAGCAGGTTGTGTTAGTGACATTGAGATTGACATTAGAATAGAAGTTAACATTTTGTTTTTCCTTATGGTTATTGATTTAATCCGTATAAGGTTTAGCCAAATGTATGCCAATTTGATTTACTATGTTTTTGTTTTTCTATGTTGTTGTTTGTTAAGCTTTTATTGTGTTTTGTGTTGGTTTTATGAAGTGCCTAATACAAAGATGTCAAAATCCTGCCAAACAAGCGGCAAAGCTTAGCGCATCGAGGCAAAATTTTGACGTACAAGTGATTTAGCTGTTGATGAAGCTCGTTGATTTATCAGTAATTTGATAGCTTAGTAGGTACTTTTGGAAGTCATTTTCAGGTAATGGCTTACTATATAAATAACCTTGTAATTGCTCGCAGCCAAGGCCTGCTAAGAAGCTCAACTGATTATTATTCTCTACGCCCTCTGCAACAACTTGCATACCTAAGTTGTGAGCAATGGTTACTATGGTTGCCACCATGTTTCGACCTTGATCTGAGCTTTCAATATCGTCAACGAAAGCCTTGTCTATTTTTAACGTATTGAGTGGGAATTTCTTCAAATAAGCAAGAGAGGAGTAACCGGTACCAAAGTCATCCAAGGCTAAATGAATACCCATAGAGCGGATTTGCAGCATGGTATCAATAGCTTGCTGCGGCGAATCCATTACAGTGCCTTCGGTAATCTCAAGCTCTAAGTGCTTAGCCGGTAGCTGGCTTTCTTCTAAAATATTGGCAATCATCTGCGGCAAGTTAGGTTGTGTAAATTGTACCGCCGATAGGTTAACCGCGACACGACCATCAAATAACCCCGCATCTATCCAGCGCTTAGTCGCAAAACATGATTTTCTTAAAACAATTTCACCAATATCAATAATTTGCCCTGTTTCTTCTGAAATAGGAATAAACGCGAGTGGGCTGATAATGCCTTTGGTTGGCGTTTCGAAGCGCACCAAGGCTTCCATACCAGAGACTTTACCACTGGCAATGTCTATTTTCGGCTGATAGAAAACCGAGAAATAGTCTTCTTTTAAACCATGGCGAATAAGCGTTTCAATTTGAATACGCTTCACCGCTTGTTTATTCATTGAATCACTGAAGAATTGATATCGATTACCGCCATTGCCTTTCGCGTGATACATCGCGGTATCGGCATTCTTGAGAAGTTCTGCTGGCGTCGCGCCATCTTCTGGATACAGCACAATACCAATACTGCTAAACAAGACGATTTCTTGGTTTTTAAGTTTTAATGGCTGAGCAATACAGTTAAGAATTTCTTTGGCGAGCGTTGTTACCGTATGAATATCATTGGTATTTTCAATAATTATACTAAACTCGTCACCACCAAGGCGATATACGCTAATACGTTTGCCGCCAACGCGAGCAATTCGTTTAGCTACCTCAACTAAGATAAGGTCGCCGACTTGATGCCCCATAGAGTCATTAATTTTTTTGAAATTATCAAGATCGAAAACTAACAAGGCATGAGGAGTTTTGCTTTTCACCAAACGCTGTTGGTTCGCTTGGAAATATGAACGGTTGGGCAAGCCTGTTAGCGTGTCGGAATTCGCTAGGCGGCGCAGTTCAGCGTCTGATGCTTTTCGCGATGTAATGTCTGAAAATACGCCAACAAAATGCGAAATATTGTCGCCTTCGTCACGAATCACATCTAAGGTTAATTCACAGTAATAAAGCTCATTGTTGTGGCGCAAACTTTCAATTTCACCTTGCCAACTGCCTTCAACAACCAACTGCTTTTTAATTGATTGCGTAAAATTTGCGGGGTAGCGGTTAAACTGCAATTGTTCGCCAATAACATCGGCTTTGCTTCTGCCAGTGATACGGCTGAATGATTTGTTAACATCAATGGTGTTAAATTGACGGTCGTAAATCACGACTGCGTCAGAGATGTTTTCAATGCACTTGGCAAATAATTTAAGCCTTTCTTCTGCTTTTTTTATTTGACTAACGTCTTTAAGGGTACCTGTCATTCGCAATGGCTTACCTTGCTCATTACGTTCAACCACTTTGCCGCGATCGAGCACCCACACCCAGTTTTCTTGTTTATCTAGAACGCGATACGTTGTCTCGTAATGCTCAGTTTTGCTATCAAAATGATCTTCTAATGCGTTGGTCACCCGTTTGATATCATTTGGGTGAATATTTGTTTGCTCAGTTCCTACATTACGTGTGCCATCTTGTGGGAACTCTAAAATGCCCCAGATATTTGAGCGGAATATTTTCTGAGTACGAATATTCCAGTCCCACATTTCATCACCACTGCCCCAAAGTGAAAGTTTTAATCGTTCTTCACTTTTCTTGATCTGGTAGTGATATTCGTGGCGATGTCGCAACTGCTGCAAAAAGTAAGCGCATAGTAGGATGCCCGCTAAGCCGTATAGAATCACCGCGCTTTTGTCTAACCACCACGGCGGGGTGATAGTAAACGAAAGCTTAGTACCTTCAACTAGCGTCGGGTCAAAATGGTCAAAGACTTCAACTTCAAACGTGTATTCGCCGGAGCTTAAATTTGTGTAGGTCGCACGTCTGTTTTCGTTGTCAGCTTCAACCCAGCTTTCTTCTAATCCAAGTAAGCGGTAGCGGTATCTGGTTTGGTGTTTTAGCTTGGCATTAGGTGCAACAAAATCAAAGCTTAGCGGGAAATCTCGGTGACCTATGGTAAATGCTTTAGTATTCGCTAAATTCATAGGAAAGTGTTGGTCCGCAAACTGTTCTAGTATCTCAATGTTTTTATTCGCGATGTTGACTTTGCTGATGACAGGAGTTGATATCGACTGTGTTGTATTAAACAGCTGTTGTGGTTTGAATTTTACATAGCCTTTAGGGCTACCAAAATACGCCCAGCCTTCTTTTGTTAATAGCGCAGAGTGACTATTAAATTCGATGTGATCCAACCCATAATCAATATCGAACTGCTTTAAGGTTAAGCTGTTAACATCAATTGCGCCAATTCCCTTATTGGTCGCAAACCATAGCTGATTGTCAGGCGACATTAGTAAATCGGCCAAGTAGCTATTGCCCAAACCATTGCCTTCGATGAAGTTTTTTACTTGACTGGTTGCTAAGTCAATATGGGTTAGGCCTTTACCGTTTGAAGCCAACCAAAGGCTGCCTTGGCTGAGTATTAAGTGGCTTACCGTTACTGAAGGTGAGTAAATATCGGCTAAAGAATAAATAAACTCGAATTTTTGCTGAGCAACTGAAAATTTATAAACGGCTTGGCTTTCGGTCAGAACGAGTAGACTATCGTTTGTGTGTTTCTGCAACAAAACGGCCGCTTGTTCACCGTCAGGCAGAAAAGTTAATACCTGCTCACTATTGCTGTTTAAACAGCTGACATTTCTTGCTGAGTCGATTTGGCAAAGGTGGTTGTTTAGAGCGACTAGCTCTTGCATTTTATGACTTGAAGCTATCCAAGCTTGAAAATGTCGAAGTGTGAGCGACTCAGTATTGAATTCGAAAAGCTCTTGTGAGTAGCTTTTTAACCATAAACTATTACTGTCTTTAACGTGTACTTGCGCGACTTCAATGTTTAGCGATATTGGCTGAGCTAGCTCGGCATCAAGTGGTTGTTTAAACAGTTCACCTGATTCATTACTAAACCACAGGGTCCCTGTGCTGTCTTGCGCGAATGAGGTGAGCCAAAGATCATGTGTTAACTGCGTTCTTGGGCCAGTTTTAATCAGCTTACTGCTGTCTCTGTGCTTTTGAATACCGCCGCCATAGGTGCCAAACCATAAGTTACCAACCTTATCTTGATAAGATGTCATCACCCATGGCTCTTCAAAGCCATTCGGGGCTGCCCCTTTTTTCGCGACTTGGCTGATTGATAGCGTCAATAAATCAATGGCATTGATACCTTCTTTGGTTCCAAGCCATAGTTTGCTGCCCTGGGTCGGCAATAAAGTTCTGATTTGGTTTGACAGTAATTGGAAGTCGGTCGATTGTTGGGTGATATGGTGTTTAAGCTGGTAGCTCTTATCAACTATAAAAATACCGTTGTCTGTTGCTAGCCAGTAGTTTTCGGCAATTTCTTTAATATCAAATAATGAAGTAGCATCAATAGTGAAATTCCATTGGCTCGTTTTTTCACCAGCAATCTTTAAGTGTTTTATTAAACTAAAACTTTGATTGGTAAGATAAACACCATCATCAAAAGTACCTAACCAAATATTTTTTTTGTCGTCTTGGTAGATGCTTTTTACTGCTTTAAAACTTTCGCCTGTTGTGCCATTTTCTATCCGTGTAAATTGACCATTAGCGGTATTGAACTTATGCAGGCCTGATTCTGTCGCGACAAGCAGTTGAACACCATCAACGTTGGAAACAACTTCATAAATAGTCCAAATAGTGTTGTCGGATAGGGCATTGGTATTGCTTTGATTAGAGGAGGTAAGAGCGTTTTCCTGATCGGTGGTGAAATTATCAAAGTTATTACGGGAAGGATTAAATCGGCTGAGGCCTCCTTTTGTACCAACCCACAAGGTATTTTCGCTGTCGATAAATAAGGTTCGAATGTAATTGTCAGCTACAGAATTAGGATCTTGAACATTGTGTCGATAATGCACAAATTCAAACCCGTCATAACGGTTCAAACCATCGGCTGTTGCGAACCAGAGAAAGCCATTACTGTCTTGGACAATAGAAAATACATAACTTTGTGATAGGCCATCAGAGGTGGTGAATTGCTGAAAAGTTGCGTTGTTATCGAAGTGGCTGGCGTGCGAAATTTTGCTAACCAATACCGACGATATTGATACAGCAATTAACAGCCAAAAAAAGAAAACTCTATGTAAAGCTCTATGTAAAGAAAGAACAGCCAAATTATTTTGCTAGCAGCCTAGGGCTTAGCTAGTTCATTTATAATTATTGTTTGCTACATTTAATCGAATGCTTTGTGGTAAGTCAAATTTGTTGATAAAAGTGTAGGACATATGCTCAAACAATCGTCGGTAATGTCTCAATCTTGATAAAAATTAGCCTAAGGTTTGGCTAAAAACTTGGTGTCTGAGCTTTAGTATTTTCGCTCCGTCTTTTGGCTTAGTTCACTTGGTTCGTTAATAATTATGGCGCCTCTATCTTCCCATTGTTTACTTTGCGTTTTATTCTCAAGTGAAACTAATGTTAATCGGCTAATGAAGTCTTGATTGTCAGTTTTACATAGTACCTTGTCGATAAACGCGATGACTTGTTCTAGCGATATGTCATTGATAGCTTCAAGCAAGCGTTGCTTGCGATCAAAGGTAAAATCTTGATTGGATATTGCTGCCCAAAAGCGTTGGCTTTTTGTGCGTAAGCTAGTGTCCTTCTCTGCTAATTGTGCACTTAGACCAAATTTAAACGTTTGCCATTGCTCATTGGTGACACTTGACAGTTTATCACTCACCGTTGCAATAAACTCATCCATAGCGCTGACTAATTCAACCGGTGAGGTATGTGGTGACTGGATGTAAAATGCAATGCCAGGGTAGCGGTTAATAGGTATATAACCGACATTAACTAAGTATCCATATTGCTTTTCTGTGCGCATTTCTTGGAAAAACAGAGGTGCGAGAAAATGACTGGTTAGCATGGTTAGTGCCGTTGAATGCTCGTCTTTTTCTGTTTGTGGGTAATAGCACACGGCTGCGTGATCATGCTCGGGCAGTAACACTGGCACTATATATTCTTGGTGCCCATCGATATCAATAACAGGGCAGCTAACGTGATTACGACCATCAAAGCAATGATTAAACCCGTCTTCTATTTGCTTGGCTATTGCTCGAGCGTGACTTTCTAGCCAGTTGCCGTGGATCAACACCTCAAGGGTGATATGTTCAAATAGTCTGCCACAAAAGCGCATAAACTGAGCAAACGAGATTGAGCTAACCGTTTCCAATAATTCACTTGCGGCCGGATTGTGAGGCTGCATTAATGAGCTCAAGGTCGCAAATAGTTGAGAAATAGACTTGTTCTTGTCAGCATTTTGCCACTGCTTAACATGTAATGCTTTGCTCTGCTCAAATGCCTGCTCAGTAAAGTTATGTTGAATAAGGCTAGCTAATAGCCTTTCTAGTAGCAAAGGTTGCTTTTCACTGAGCCCAGACAATTGCAGTGTCATCCCACCTTGATGGGCATAGAGTTGATAGTGAATGCCTGCTAACTCAGCGTCATAATGTTCTTCAATCACTTGATCACTAAAGATATCAACAAACATGCGCGTCATGACAATGTTAGCGGTAGATGCAATAGCAAGAGGGGAATCTATACCAATATAGATGTATCCTTTGGGCACTTTATAAGTTGTATCTTGCTTGTACCAAACACATAAGCCGTTGTGGTTGTCAATTAACGCAGGCTTGCTTGACTCATGGCTGTGAGGCCAAACCTGAGGCTTGTCTATGATATAAGGGTTTGGTGCTGGTAGCTTTAAGTCTTGATGCACAGTAATGGTTTGCCAGCGCTCTAGCGTTTGAGGCGAAATGGCACTCACCTGATAGGGCACTTGATACCAAGGGCTTAACTGATCACATTGGTAATTTTGCCCGATTTTGACTATGCGACAGTTGTTGGGAGATAAAAAGGTTAACAAGTGCTCTACGCTGTCATCGCACATACCTGCCATTAAATAATCGCCGGCGATATAGTCTTCCACCGGGTAGTGTTGCATGTTCACCGCGAGCTGGTTGACTGAGTCGAGCGGCTTGAGCCTTTCCATATAGTCAAAAGCGATGCGTGCGAGCTTTTGCTTTTCAATGTAGTAAGTGTGCGATAACGGTTTTGATTTTAATAACTGAATATAGCTAAAAACGATGTCGAGAATACCATCAATTTCTTGCTCGCCTTGTTCGGTAAGCGAGATGCTGATATTGAAATCTTTGAAGTTTGAGCCGTTTATCCCAGAGCCTGCGGTAAGCCCCAAAGCTAAATGCTGTTGCTTGAGTAGCGATAGAATACTGCCTTTGCCTTCATGTCCTAGCAGGTAAGTAAGCACTGATTCCGGCTTGTGCTGGTAATATTCATCGATACCAGGCATCGCAAAGCTGACAATTAATTGTCTTTCTTCTTTGACAGGGGTAACCGATATTTCTTGTGCTAAGTGCTCAGCTAGATATAAAGGTGTGGTGATCGTTTTTTTATCACCACCAGTCTTGATGGATGAAAAGTACTGTTTAGCGAGCTGCTCTAATTCCTCAAGTGGCTGCGGCCCTTCGATGGCAAGGGTCATTAAATTAGCGCGATAATTTTGTTCAAAATAAGCAAGAATGTCTGCTTGTGCGCTTTGCCCATCGCGATCGGCTAAGGTTTCAAGGTTGCCGACAGAAAACTGCGAAAATGGGTGTGCTTGGTTTACGGTTGCCTTGTGAACATCGTACAAGCGTCTAATGTCGTCTTTTAATTTTAATTTGAACTCGGCATCAATATTTTGTCGCTCAGTTTCGACAAATTCTTCGCTCAGTAGCGGGCAGATAAAAAAGTCAGCAAATCTTGCTAACGCTTCTGGTAAGAAATTACTTTGAATGTCAAAAAAGAAGCAGGTGTGCTCGGTGCCTGTCCATGCATTATGATGGCCACCGTGCTGACTGATAAATTTTTGGTATTCACTACCATCGGGATAATTTTTAGTGCCCAAAAACAACATGTGCTCAACAAAATGCGCTAGGCCTTCGCGGTCTCTAGGGTCATCAAAATGACCAGCATTAATTGCCAAAGCTGCCGCGGCTTTTTCAGACTCAGTGTTTTGTACAAGTAGCACTTGTAAACCATTGCTAAGTGTCAGCGGCTGGTATTGTTTTTTGTCATTAGGGCTTTGTTTCAACATAAATTCCTATTTCACACTTATATCGAACAGCACCATCGGAAAATCGTGTATATACTTTTGATTATAGCGTTGTTTTTGTTATAAATTACTTGAGGGAATAACGCCAGTTTATTTTATTCTTAAGAGTTGTTATTAATCATAACGCGTTTCTTTTACTATAGCCGGAATTTTTTACCAATAACCGCGATTTATTGAAGTGCGGGAGACAGTTAATGCAGATTTTGATAATGCGACATGGTCAAGCAGAAGCGACGGCCAACTCTGATGCGGAACGTGCATTAACTGAATACGGTATTAATGAAGCCGCTATAATGGGCAAATGGTTGGCGAGTAGATCAATTACGCCAAGCAAAATTTGGGTTAGTCCTTATTTGCGTGCTCAGCAAACCTATCAAACCCTTGCTGAATATTTGCCTCTGTCGACTCAAGCGCTAACCGAGTTAGTTGTTACTCAGTCCATGATCACCCCGTCAGGCTCAGCGTCTCAAGTACGCGATTTAATCGATGGTGAATTGATGTCAACATCAACAGAAACCTTATTGATCGTTTCGCATATGCCATTGGTGAGTTATTTAGTGTCAGAATTCACACAGCAGCAGTTTGCTCCTATCTTCCAAACGGCAGGTATTGCTGAAATAGAATATGATGTAAACACTATGCTTGGCGAGCTCAATGGCGTCGTTGCGCCAAGTGATTTAGGCTAGCTGTTAATTAGATTATCTGGGGCTTGCTTTTATCAATACTTATCTTTGATATCAACAAGCGCGAGCAAAGCACCGTCACCACCATACTCCAAAGGCGCTTGATGAAATGCTAGTACATCAGGGTGCTGCACTAACCAGTGAGGCACTTTGTTCTTGAGAATTCGGTTGCCAATACCGTGAACAATGCACACACAGCGCGCATGTTCTTTGTGACAAGCGAGCAACAAGGAGGCAATCTCGCGTTTAGCATGCTCTTGCGTTAACCCGTGCAAATCTAAAATTAGCTCGGGATGATAAATTCCGCGGCGCAGGTTTTTGGCTTCATAGCTGTCGGTACCTTCCTTAACGTATTGCATTGGGCCTGTGCGATTTAAATCGGGCTCAAATTCATCAGAAAAATGAAACTCAGCCACTTGCCTTGTCGTCATTTGATTTGCTTTTACAACCGCAGAAGTCGGGCGCTTTTTTTGATGCACGACTTTGTCTTGTTTAAGCCGTTTAACTTTACCAATTTCATCTTTGAATAATTGCTTTTCTTCAGCGGTTAATAAATCTTTAAATTTCATGGCAAAGTTGAACACGTAAACAGAGTTTAATGATATAGTAGTTGGCCTTTTTTGTCCTCCATTAGTACGCCAGAACGCGCAAGATAGCCATGTCAGAAAAAACAGTGTCAACCACCTCAGAGCCACAGCAAGAGTCGCTCAATCCAGACATCGCTAGCCAACAGCTAGCAAATCCAATATTTGAACAGTTAACGACGATTGAAGATTGGATTAGGTGGGCGGCAAGCGAGTTTAATCGCGCTGATTTATTTTTTGGGCACGGCACTGACAATGCTTGGGATGAAGCGACTAAATTAGTGATGTACACACTGGCGCTGCCCAACGAGTTATTTGAACGTTGCAAAGCAGCCAAACTGTTAGCTGATGAAAAGCAGGCATTATTTGAACTTATTGCGCGCCGAATTGAAGAGCAAATTCCCGCCGCCTATTTGACCAATCAAGCAAGTTTTGCTGGTTTGTCATTTTATGTGGATGAGCGCGTGCTTGTGCCACGTTCGCCAATAGCTGAGTTGATAGATAATCAGTTTGCTCCTTATTTGTCACATCAGCCAGCGCGTATATTAGATCTTTGCACGGGCAGCGGCTGTATCGCTATTGCGTGTGCTTATGCTTTCCCTGATGCTGAAGTGGACGCTCTTGACTTATCGACAGATGCGCTGGATGTTGCGCAAATTAATATTGAAGGTCACGGTTTAATGGCACAAGTTATTCCGATTCAGTCTGATCTTTTTGCTTCTGTCACACAGGAAAAATATGATTTAATTGTGACGAATCCACCGTATGTCGATCAGGAAGATGTTGACAGCTTACCTGCTGAATTCACTCACGAACCAGAAATGGGGCTTGGCTCTGGTCACGACGGCTTAGATATTACTCGTGAAATATTAGCCAAGGCAGCAAGTCAACTCAGTGATAATGGCATTCTGGTTTGTGAGGTAGGTAACTCACAAATTCATGTTGAAGCAACTTATCCTGAAGTCCCTTTTCATTGGGTTGAGTTTACACGCGGTGGACACGGCGTTTTTGTGCTGACAAAGGCACAATTAGAGGAACATCAAGAAATTTTTAATCAACGGGTCGTTGCAAGATAATGTCAGGTAATACATACGGAAAATTATTCACGGTCACCACGTTTGGTGAAAGTCATGGTCTAGGTTTAGGTGCTATTGTTGATGGTTGCCCACCGGGTTTAGAAATCTCGGAAGCAGATCTGCAATTTGACCTTGATCGCCGTAAGCCTGGTACATCTCGTTATACCACAGCTCGACGTGAAGCCGATCAAGTGAAAATTATGTCGGGTGTGTTTGAAGGTAAAACAACAGGTACACCTATTGGCTTGTTAATTGAAAATACAGATCAACGCTCGAAAGATTACGGCAATATCGCACAAAGCTTCCGTCCTGGCCACGCTGATTACACGTATACGCAAAAATATGGTTTTCGCGATTACCGTGGTGGTGGTCGTTCGTCAGCGCGTGAAACAGCAATGCGTGTAGCGGCTGGTGCGATTGCGAAAAAGTATTTAAAACAACAATTAGGTATTGAGATTAAGGCCTGTGTTACACAAATTGCTGATGTTAAAGCAGAGCAGTTTAACTGGGATATTGTTGAAGAAAACCCTTTCTTTTTCCCTGATGACACTAAGCTTGACGCGTTAGATGAAACTTTGCGCGGCATTATTAAGCAAAAAGACTCGATTGGCGCAAAAATCATGGTGGTTGCCACAGGCGTTCCTGTTGGCTTAGGTGAGCCGATTTTTGATCGTTTAGATGCTGACATTGCCCACAGTTTAATGAGCATTAACGCGGTTAAAGGCGTTGAAATTGGCGATGGTTTTGAAGTGGTTAACCAGAAAGGCTCAGAGCATCGCGATGAACTGACGCCTGAAGGTTTTGCTTCTAATCACGCTGGTGGCGTATTAGGGGGCTTGTCTTCAGGTCAGCCAATTGTCGCTAATATTGCGCTTAAGCCAACCTCAAGTATTGGTGTTAGCGGTCAAACCATTGATGTTGACGGACAGCCTATGGATATCGCAACCAAAGGGCGCCACGATCCATGTGTTGGTATTCGCGCTGTACCTATTGCTGAGGCTATGCTGGCGTTAACCCTAATGGATCACTATTTACGCCATCGTGGCCAAAACGCCGATGTGGCCTGCGCTACACCAGTAATTGAATAGGCTGTCGGCAAACACAAGCAAGCTTATGAAAGTTAACTTATCTTAAGCTGCTAAGCGATAAAATTGACATAGCTCGCCGCGGCGAGCTTTTTTATATGCGATAATTAAACCCTTTCAAATAAGGACTGGCGAACATTATACAATGTCGCTACTAAGAGGTTGGGGAGGCTGGACCTATCCAAACCTTCTTTTTGTTACCAATATGGAAGTAATTTTCTAACACATGTTATCTAACTTTGTTCGCCTTTCTAACGGCTACTTTTGGTACTTCGCCGTACTTGGTTTAGCCATGCCATTTTTAGCGGTTTTTCTAGAAGGGCGAGGATTTAACTCCCGCCAAATTGGTGAGCTACTTGCGATTTTTACCGCTACTAAAATTGTAGGGCCGTCTTTTTGGGCATTCTTTGCTGATAAAACGGGTAAGCAGCTTGTCGTTATTCAAGTGGCCAGTACGCTGGCAATGATTTCATTTTTTGGCTTGTTCTTTGTTGATGGTTATTGGCCGATTGCTATTGTATTAGCGCTATTCAGTTTATTTTGGACAGGCATGTTGCCTCAGCTAGAAGTGCTAACGCTGCACTCGATGCGCAAAAGCGCAAAGTTTTATGCGCGTATTCGGCTTTGGGGTAGTTTAGGTTTTATTGCGCTTGCTGTGCTTAGTGGCGAAGTTATTGCCAGCCAAGGCAGTGAAACCTTTGTCTTGCTCGGTCTAGTGGTGCTCATTGGTTTATGGTTATCAACCTTGTTGATGCGCGATAAAAGAGGGCGAGCACCAAGCGAAATAGATACGAGCTCAATGCTAACCCTCCTTATGTCACGCAACTTTGTTTTATTCTTTGTCGCTGGTTTATTGTTGCAAGTAAGCTTTGGCCCTTATTACTCATTTTTTGCTCTGTATATTCGTGACTTAGGCCATCCTAGCTACGCAGTTGGCCTGCTAATCGGAGTCTCTGTGGTGATTGAAGTCGCGACATTTATACTTGCTGGGCGTATATTTAAGCGGTTTAGTGTTTATCACTTATTAATCTTTAGCTTTTTAAGTACCGCACTGCGCTGGCTGTTAATGGGGCTTTGGGGCGAGCATATGGCATTACTAGTGTTTACGCAGCTTATTCATGCGGCAAGCTATGCGCTATACCACAGTGCGTCGATGCAGTTTATTCAACATCACTTTCGTGAAAATCAACAAAATAGGGCGCAAGCGCTCTACATTAGTGGTGTTTATGGGGTGGGGGGCGCGATCGGTGCGTACGCAGCTGGCCTATTGTGGCTAGATGGTGATGGGTTAACGCAAACACATATTGCGGCCGCGATAACTGCGCTTCTAGCTGGTTTTATTTCACTGGGGCTTAACAAACGTCAACTGGATCGTTAACGAAGGGATGAGAGGGCTAAAGAATTAGCGACAGTACCAAGTTAAACTGCCGCTAATTTTTAGGAAGTTATGATTAGCCTTAAAGCACGTAACGCTGGCGACACATTACTAGCTGACTTCTTCACCTGCGGCTTGCTTGTCAGCGTGGTAACTTGAACGTACTAGTGGCCCACAGGCGGCATGTTTAAAGCCCATTTTCATGGCTTCGTCGTGGAACATTTTAAATTCATCAGGGTGAACATAACGTTCCACAGGTAAGTGCTCTTTACTTGGTTGCAAGTATTGACCAATCGTTAGCATGGTCACGCCGTGAGCACGCAAGTCGCGCATAACCTCAAGGATTTCTTCGTTAGTTTCACCTAAGCCCACCATTAAGCCTGACTTAGTTGGTATATCGGGGTTAGCTTCACCGAATTTCTTTAGTAAGTCTAATGACCACTGGTAGTTCGCCCCGGGGCGCGCTTTAGTGTATAGTCGCGGCGCAGTTTCCATGTTGTGGTTAAACACATGTGGTGGATGCTGGTTTAAAATTTCCAGCGCTCGGTCCATACGGCCACGAAAATCAGGCACTAAGATTTCTACTTTTGTGTGTGGTGCAAGTTCGGCTATTTCTTTCACACATTCAGCAAATTGGCTCGCACCACCGTCACGCAGATCGTCGCGATCAACTGAAGTGATCACCACGTATTTTAGTGACATGTCTTTAAGCGTAAGTGCCAATTTTTTCGGCTCTTGGGCATCAGGTTTTAGCGGACGCCCATGAGCTACATCACAGAACGGACAGCGACGGGTACAAATGTCACCCAAGATCATAAAGGTGGCGGTACCGTGATTGAAACATTCTGACAGGTTAGGGCATGAAGCTTCTTCACATACGGAGTGCAAACCGTGCTTGCGTAAGCCAGCTTTGACTTGATCGATTTTTTCAGTCGTACGCGGCAGTTTGATGCGCAACCACTCTGGTTTGCGCAGCATGGTTTCGCGTTCTGAAGGCACCACTTTAATTGGGATATGGGCCATTTTCTCAGCGTCACGTAACTTAACGCCGGGCTCCATACGTGAAGATTTAATTGTCATATTGTTGTTCCAAACCTGTTTGATATTGAAGCTCGTCGGCTTCAAGTAGTGCGCTTAAATGTTTGACCAGCCCTTGACCTGCTTGCTCAACAGTTTTGGGGCCATTTAAATCAGCACTCTGTATAATTTCTAAATCGTTATAACCGCAAGGATTGATGCGCAAAAATGGTGATAAATCCATATTAACATTGAGCGCTAACCCATGGAATGAACAGCCTTTGCGAATCCGTAAGCCAAGCGAAGCGACTTTTTTGCCATCGACATAGACACCTGGGGCATCTGGCCTTGGGTAAGCGTCAATATCATATTCTGCAAGGGTATTAACTATCGCATTTTCAATTAGGGTAACCAGTTCTCGAACACCCATTTTCCGGCGTCTAAGATCGATCATAACGTAGATAACTTGCTGGCCGGGACCGTGGTAAGTCACTTGTCCGCCACGGTCAACTTGTACAACTGGGATTTCCCCTGGCGCAAGTAAATGCTCTTCTTTACCGGCTTGCCCTTGAGTAAACACGGGCGGATGCTCTACTAACCACAGTTCGTCTAAGCTTGACTTGTCACGCTCATCGGTGAACTTTTGCATGGCTTGCCATACTTGCGTGTACTCTGCTTGTGCTAACTGTCGAATAACTAGCGTATTAGTCAATTTACTGCCTACTTGATTTTACAATGTCGCGATAGAATGCTTGGCTATTTCTTTGGTGGCTTGGTTCGCTAGAGGATGTAGCGAACTTGCTCAATTGTATTAAGTGATTGATATACTTGCTCAATATGCTCTTTGCTTGTCACGCGAACGGCAACAGACACAGACACATAATTACCTTTAGAGCTTGGCTTTAATTTCGGTGAATAATCGCCAGGCGTGTGCTTTTGTAACTCAGCAACAATCAAGTCAGGTAATTCGTCGCAAGCGACACCCATCACTTTGAAGTTTAGTACGGTTGGAAATTCTAATAGTTCATCAAATTTAGTTTGCATATTTGCTCTCTATTGCTGCTTGCAGGGCGTTAATACGACGCTTTACAACGCAGTCTGGTGCGAACGCTCACATAAATGCGGTCGCTTGGTACTCTTAGTTCATATTTTATCACTAATCTACAGGCAAGGGCTATGCTTGTGATTTGCTGGCTTGTTAATGGTGGCGAACAATCAAAATTCAAGCGTTAAATGTAACTTTATGAGACAAAAAAACCCTAGCGTTTGCCAGGGCTTTTCAAGGGGGGATTTACGCTGTTACTTCACATTTAGTAACTAGTTAACAAACTGTAGTTTTACATAGTCCACTAAACGACTGAACATGCTGCCTTCGTTCACTTCTTGTAAGGTAACCAGAGGGTATTCAGCGATATCTTCACCGTTAAGGGTTAAATAAAGTTTGCCCACTTGCTCACCTTTGGCTAATGGGGCAACAAGTTCTTTGGTAAGCTCAACGTTCGTTTCAATTTTCTTACGTTGCCCACGCGGAATAGTAATCGGCGTACTTTCTAAAATACCTAGGTTAACGTCTTTAATATCACCCATCCAAACACGGTTCGTGGCAAACGTTTCGCCAGCTTCATATGGCGTGATGGTTTCAAAGAAGCGGAAACCATAGTTAAGGAGTTTCTTGTTTTCAATTTTACGAGCGCGTTGGCTTTCGGTCCCCATCACCACAGAAACTAAACGCATTCCGTCTTTCACCGCCGAAGTCACTAAGCTGTAGCCAGCTTTTGAATGGTAACCCGTTTTAATTCCGTCAACGTCTAAACTCTTGTCCCATAATAGACTGTTACGGTTGTACTGTTTGATGTCGTTGTAAGTGTACGAGCGTTGCTTGTACATCTCATATTCATTTGGTGTATCGCGAATTAATGCAATTGCGAGGGTTGCCATATCTCGTGGTGTAGTGAAGTGCTCTTCACTATGCAGACCATGGCTGTTTTCAAAGTAACTGCTCGACATGCCTAATTGCTGTGCGTGGGCATTCATCAGATCGGCGAAGGCATCTTCCGACCCTGCAATATGCTCAGCCATTGCAACACAGGCATCGTTACCTGAAGCGACAATAATTCCTTGGTTAAGCTCGGCAACACTCACCTCAGTACCGACTTCAATAAACATTTTTGAAGAATCTGGGAAGTTTTTTGCCCATGCATTTTCACTGATAGTTACCATATCAGTGCTTGCAATGTTACCTGCTTGAAGTTCGCGACCGATAATATAGCTGGTCATCATTTTAGTTAAACTAGCCGGTTCTAATTGCGTGTCGGCATTGCCTTCTGCGATCACTTTACCTGTGGTGTAATCAATTAAGATGAAGCCTTTGGCATTAATTTCTGGGGCATCCGGTGTGATGCGAATCGATTGTGCCGAAGCAGAAAATATAGATGAGGAAAGTGTAATGGCGCTTAGCAAAACTAAGCATCGCTTAGTGGATTTAGCTACGCGCTGAGCGAATGGGCGTGACATAATGCTCCTTGAAAATTGTATTTTTAACCAGCTGCACAACTGATCATTGCTTTAGCGAGTCATTTACTTTGCCACTCGCTTTATTGGGGAGGGCAGTGCTAAAGGTTGATGTGATAAGTTGTGTCAAAAAATTGCCAACAGTATATCACTACTATTAGGATTTGCTACGCGCAAACCCAATGGATAACAGGCTTAATGTAAGATTTTGCGACGGTAGGCGCTTTCGTAACCGGCTTGTCGCAAACTGGTGACTAATTCATCAGTATTTTCGTGCTCAGCAAATGGACCTAGCTTAACTCGGTATATACCATTTTGCTGTGAATAAACGGCGTTGTGTTGATATAAGCTGGTCAGTGCTAAAACTGTACGCTTAGCCACGTCTTCACTGCGTGTTGCGAATACTTGAACATAATCACCTTCTGGTACCGCCGAGTCATCGTTGGTCGTTGTTAACAATTCTTGCTTGGCTTTCTGCTTAACTTCTTGCTCAGCGTCAGTGGCTGCTAACTGACTTGTACCATCAGGTGAAGTTTTTGCACTGGCAACCGAACTTGGTTTTGCTATCGGCGCATTATCGTCAGTAATCGCTTCAATTGTAACGTTTGCAGTGCCAGTAGACAGCATGCCTAACTTGTATGCCGCGCTGTAGGACAAGTCGATAATACGATCTTGATGGAACGGACCGCGATCATTAACGCGGACTATGACTGATTTTTGGTTTGCTTGGTTGGTGACTTTTACATAGGTTGGCAATGGTAAGTTTTTATGCGCGGCGCTCATGGCATACATGTCATAAATCTCACCATTAGATGTTAGATGACCGTGAAATTTTTTACCATACCAAGAAGCTATACCTGACTGGCTAAACCCTTCTGCGCTATCGAGTACTTGATAGTGCTTACCGCGCACTTGATAGTTTCGATTACCACCTCGGCTTTTCGGCTCAACACGCGGAATGGGATCTTTAAGCTCCGCAGCGGTTGGTAAACGGGTTGGAATGCTGTCATGTGCTTGTTGGTAGCGGCCCTTACTGGTACTGCAACCAGCCATGATGGCAATAGCAGTGATAAGCAAGCTGGCTAGGCATAATTTTTTAGTCATTGTTATTTATGTATAGCTTTTATGTTTAGTTTTTAAGCGTTACGTAAAATTGAGATTTAAAGCTTATTGGCAATCACTGTGCATTAAACCGACGGTGTGTTCCTATTGCCATTAGAATGCCAAAGCCGGCCATTAATGTCACCATTGACGTACCACCATAGCTAACGAGCGGCAGCGGTACGCCAACCACTGGTAGCAAACCCGAGACCATACCAATATTGACAAATACGTATACGAAAAAGGTCAACGTAATACTGCCTGCAAGCAGCTTGGTAAAGGCTTCTTGAGCATTTACTGCGATCCAAAGACCGCGCATCACGATAGCTAAATAAACCAGTAGCAGCGCTGTTACGCCAACTAGTCCAAACTCCTCACTAAATACTGAGAAGATAAAGTCGGTATGGCGCTCAGGTAAAAACTCTAATTGTGATTGCGTGCCTTGTAGCCAGCCTTTGCCGTATAGCCCGCCTGAACCAATGGCAATTTTCGATTGAATAATGTGGTAGCCGCTACCCAGTGGATCTTTCTCTGGATCGAGAAAAGTTAATACCCGCTGCTTTTGGTAGTCTTTCATCAAAAACATCCAAAGGATTGGCGTAAATGCTGAGGCAAGGCCAACGCAGGTGCCAATTAACTTCCAACTGGCGCCCGCAAGAAAAATCACGAAAATGCCTGAGCTAGCAATTAATAATGAGGTACCTAAATCGGGTTGCTTAGCAATTAGTAATGTTGGGATCAGCACAAGAATAAAGGCAATCACGATATTACCTAGCTTGGCTGGCAGATCGTGCTGGCTGATAAACCAAGCGATGGTGATCGGCACAATAAGTTTCATCACTTCTGAAGGTTGAAACTGCATAAAGCCGAGATTTAACCAGCGTTGAGCGCCTTTACCTACCGTACCAACTAGCAGTACCGCAACCAGTAAACCTAAACCAATAACAAAAGTGGGAACGGCCCATTTAAAATAAACCTGCGGTGGAATCTGCGCGACGATAAACATCACGAGCAGGGCAACGCCAAGGCGAACACCTTGTCGAACAACTAAATCAAAGTCTTGCCCACCTGCGCTATAGACCACAAAAAGTCCCAAGGTCATCAAGCTAAGTAAGCCAAGCAACAAGGGTAAATCTAAATGAAGTTTCTGCCAAATATCGAGTTTTTTGGCTTGATCTTGCCCCGTTGATCGCATTAATCGGCCTCGTCAGTGGAAACGGTAAAGTGCTCGTCGTGAAGTGGATGTTCCTCACTGGTGTATTCGCTAGTGATCACGCGATTACCAAAATATTGATCCATTATTTGCCTTGCCACCGGCGCGGCATTGGTTGCACCACCGCCTTTGGCAACATTTTCGATAGCAACAGAGACCACAATCTCGGGCTTATCAAATGGGGCAAAGGCGATAAACATGGCATTATCACGCTTGTTCTCTTGAGTTTTTTCGGCGTCATATTTTGCATCTTGCGCAATGCGCGCAACTTGTGCGGAGCCTGTTTTACCGGCGGCGTCGTATTGGTGGTCTTTAAACGCGGTATGGCCAGTTGCCCCTTTTTTCTGCACGGTTGAATGCATCGCATCCAATACAAGTTGCCAATTGTCTTTGTTATTTAAGGCAATTGGTGGATACTCCTCAAGCTCATATGGCTGAGCACTGATGGTGACAACATTCTTGCCTTCACCTTGTGTGTATGTAGTTTGCGAACTGGCTTTTAATAAATGCGGCTTTTTGATTTCACCTTTGTTGACCAACACTGAGGTCGCCTGCGCCAGTTGCAGTGGCGTTACTGTCCAATAACTTTGTCCGATACCGACTGATAAAGTTTCGCCTGTATACCAGTTTTGATTGTAGCGAGCGCGCTTCCAGCCAACACTGGGCAAAATACCGCTGCTCTCTTCATGAATATCAATGCCGGTGCGTTCACCAAAGCCAAACTTGTCCATCATCTCGCTGATTTTGGTGATACCAAGCTTGTAGGCTAAATCATAAAAGTAAACGTTACACGATTGTTCAATCGCTTTAGTTAAATCAACCCAGCCATGCCCCCATTTTTTCCAGTCACGGTATTTGTGATCAACACCTTTTAGCTGATACCAACCAGGGTCCCAAATTCGAGTTTCAGGTGTTATCACTCCTTGCTCTAGGCCAAGTAAGGCTAAGAAGGGTTTTACGGTAGAAGCGGGCGGGTAACCTTGGACACTGCGATTGATCAGTGGCAAGTCTTTCGAGTCCAATAATTTGCGATAATTCTTCGAACTAATGCCGTGCACGAATAAGTTACCGTCGTAACTTGGGTTCGAATACATCGCCAACACTCCGCCATCACGGGGGTCAATCGCGACTACTGAGCCACGTTTGCCAGCGAGTGCCCGCTTGGCGATCATTTGTAGCTCAATATCTAGGGTAAGGGTAAGGTCTTTGCCGGGAGTAGGAGGCGTGAAATCAAGCGTGCGTATCACGCGTCCTTGGTTATTCACTTCAACTTCTTGGTGACCAATACGACCGTGTAGAATCTCTTCGTAATACTTTTCTAAACCTAGTTTACCTATCTCACGCGTTGCTGCGTAATTCTCTGATTTCCCCTCTGCTTCTAGGCGCTGCGCGTCTTTGCGGTTAATTTTGGCAACATAACCTAAGTTATGGGTGGTTAAATCGCCAAATGGATAATAACGCTTAAGTCGGGCATCAATAAATGCGCCTGGGTATTTATGCTGATTAACGGAAAAGCGCGCTACTTGCTGATCGCTCAAACGCGACTGCAATTCAATCGGTTTAAAACGACGTTTACCTCGCAGTGCTTTGAAGAACTTTTGTTGCTTTTCTTCGCTGATATCGAGTAATTCACTAATATCGGCAATCGTACCTTCGAGGTCTTCAACCTGCTCAGGAATAATTTCTAAGCTGTAAACGGGCTTATTTTCAGCCAGCAGTACGCCATTGCGATCATAGATTTGCCCGCGATTAGGGGCAACAGGTAAAAGCTTAATGCGGTTGCTGTTTGATCGTGTTTGATACTTTTCGAACGAATTAACTTGCGAGTTATAAACGTTGGTAAACAGAACAATCAACATCGCGACCACACCAATGAGTGCAATAAAAGCACGGCGGGCAAATAAGTTTGCCTCGGCGCTGTGGTTACGTATGGATACGCGTTTACGTCTTACCATGATAGCTGCTTAGTTTTGATGGCTATTACCTGCGCTTATTCTCTGTGCTTATTCTCGATGATAAGGGTGGTTAGTGTTAACACTCCAAGCGCGATACAAACTTTCGGCAATAATAATGCGCACCATAGGGTGTGGCAATGTCAAAGGCGAAAGCGACCACTTTTGCTCTGAAGCTTTAATACATGCGGGTGCTAGCCCCTCAGGCCCACCAACCAGTAATGCAACGTCACGACCATCGTGCTGCCAACGTTCTAGCTGGGTAGCGAGCATCGGGGTGTCCCAAGGTTTACCTGTGACTTCCAGGGTAACAATGCGATTGCCTTTTGGAATAGCCGCTAACATTTGCTCGCCTTCTTTGTCTAGAATACGGGCAATATCAGCATTTTTAGTACGTTTACCAGGAGGGATTTCAACCAGGTGAAAGCTTAAATCACGTGGGAAACGGCGGGCATATTCTTCAAAGCCTTGAGTCACCCAAGCAGGCATTTTATTGCCAACGGCATATAAAGTTAAACGCATTGAACGGATCGCCTAAATTGCTGTTAGTCTTGCCAAAGCTTTTCAATTTGGTATTTGTCACGTTGCTCGTCAGTCATGACATGAACGACCACTGAACCTAAGTCAACTAACGACCATTCACCAATATCGTTACCTTCGATACCGAGCGGTTCGATACCTTCAGCACGGCATTCCATGGCAACATTTTGCGCAATAGATTTAACGTGGCGATTAGAGTTACCTGAAGCGACTACCATGTAATCAGCAAAACTGGCCTTATCTTGAATATTTAGGGTGATAATGTCGCGGCCTTTTAGATCGTCGATTTTTTCATAAACGAAAGCGGAAAGAGCTTCACTTTGCAATGTTTTTTCCTTGATTGAAATTGAATTTAAACAATATTCGAAATTAGTAACCGCTAATAATATCACTATTTATCAGGAGCGTTAACTGCTCAAAGGTAACAGGCAGTAAATTATTAGGCTACGAAGTACTTATTCGTGAAGTATTCACAAAAACGCGTTGATGTTTAGGTTAGTGCGGATAGTGAGTTATCTGTATATTCAGGCAAATTATTAGCAATAAAGCTGACGCTGCTTGATGTACTCTGCGATTACCTTGGGGAGCTGGTTAAATGCTTGGCTAGGCACTTGGGAAGAAGTGGTGACCGATGATGAATCGTACGTGTTTACTTGACTAAGCTGATAGCGAATATCGGTTGAGGACAAGTCTACATTAGCTGACGGTGCTAAATAAATTTGTCCAACATCAGCTAAGTTTAATGAAGCCTTATCGGTCAGGCGTTTTTGTAGCTCTGTGTGCAATTGCTTTATGTCAAGCGTGTAATTGGGGCGTGTACAGACAATAAGATTAACTCGCGCGATTATTTCCTGCCATTGGTGCCACTGCGTAAAGCTCAGTAAAGAGTCCATACCAATAAGTAAACTTAAAGAAAGCGCAGGGGTTTCAAGCTTAATCTCTTTTAATGTGTCGACTGTATAACTTGGCTTGTCGCGATTGAGCTCTCGACCATCAACACGAAAAAGCGGTTCTTGCTGGGCGAGTGCTTGTAACATTGCCAATCTGTGTTGACTGCTTACCTTGGCTGCGGCTTTGTGCGGCGGAATATTCGCAGGCAATAGTGTGATTGTATTAACGTCTAAATCGCCAGCAACATGTTTACATAGGTTTAAGTGGCCCAAGTGAAAAGGGTCAAAGGTGCCGCCAAAAATTAGTTGGCTTTCGGTGTTTTTGGGCCGTTTGCTTTTAACACGCTCGTTTTCAGCAACGTTAGTCATAGTAGTTTAGGCTAAGTGGCTTTAGCTTTTCACCGTGATAAGCGCAAATACAGACATCTGCGAGCATCTGAAAAACATTAAATTCACTCGTAGTTTTACTGACCAAATCAACATCGGCTAGGCGGGTAATCGCAATTAAAATATTATCAAGCGACATATTGGCTAGTGCATGCTGATAAAGCGGTTTGCGCTTATCCCAAATGCGAAATGCTTTAAATATGGCTTGCTCGTTTTCGCCTGTTTGCAATTGGTAATGCATTTGTTTGAGCTGGTTAAGCTCTTTATTGATAAACCATTGTATTTTGGCTGCAGGCGTTCCTTCTTGTTGCTGCTGATCTAACATAGTGATACAGCGATCAACTTTACCTGCGAGTAAGGCATCAACTAAGGCAAAAGGATTAAATTTTGCTTGGCTAATAATCAGTGCTGACAAGGTATCAAATTCAATTGCCTGCTGGCCATATAAAATAGACAGCTTTTGTAATTCTTGATCGAGCGCTAAGACATTGCCCTCAAACATGGTCAGCAATAATTCAATGCCTTGTTTATCAATCACCAATTGATACTGACGTACTTGACGATTGAGCCACATGGCTAGCCCTTTGGTGTCAAGGTCGTAAAGTGGCAGATAGACACCCGAGCCGCTCAGTGCTTTAAACCATTTCTTTTTACTGGCGTTGCCATCGAGTTTATCACCATGGCAAAGCAGGGTGACATCTGGGCTAAGCTGACTACAAATTAACTCAATCGCTTTTGTGGCGCTATCGTTTAACTTGGTGGTGAGAAATTCAAGCTCAATCACACGGCGGGCGGCAAATAGGCTCATCGCATTGTATTCGTTGAGCACATCGTCCCAACTGAACTTGTCATCAATGCTAAAGCGGATTAGCTCATCAAAACCTTGCTGCAGGGCAGCGGCTTTGATTTGTGCCAAGCTATCGTTTTTTTGCCAAGGCTCGTCGCCAAATACTAGCCAAACTGGTGAAAGCGGCTCAGTTAAGGTTTGTGAGAGTTGATTGTGGTAGATGCGCAAGCTTAAAAACCTCGTTAATTGGCGTTGAAGGCTTAGCTATTAACTTGAATACTCGCCATTTCACGTAGGATACGATCTGCAGCAAGTTGGCGCATTTCTTTTAACAGTAGTGCAAGTTCGCGACTTTTTGCCAGAGTGCGATCTGGGTCGTCTTGATAATCACTGTACAGCTCAAAGCTAAAGCGCTGAGGTTCTTGGTTAGCCATTTGTAGCTGGTAATTAACGGTATAGATAATTTCGTATTCAGCCACTTGGCCATTAGGAAATAGTGACAGGGTGCGACGATTTAGCTCGTCTTTTAAAATTCTCAGCTCAGGTAGTTCGGCACGAGGTGTACTAACGATATTCACCTGATTTAAGGTTAAATGTTGTTTGACTAAACGAGTGAGCTCACCGTGTTTGTCAACTGAACTAACATAAAGGGTTTGCAGTTCTGGTGCGAGCAGAAAGTCACCGCGTAAGCGAAAGCCACAAGCCGATAGCAAAATGCTTAACACGACAATCAGGCTTATTTTACGTGACGATAACTTCATAATTTTTCCTTACTCTAAAGCGAAAAGAACCCGACAAGATTAAATATTTAGCGCCTAAATTAACGCCTCACTTATAGCGCCTAACAAGGACTTGATAGGCGCATTTTTATAGTGTTAGCTAGTGGCTATTTGATATTAAACAGTCATTAGTAACAGCTAGTTAGCCAACCTTTAGTTGGCTACAATGTTTAGCAGCTTACCCGGTACATAAATTACTTTACGTACCGTTTTGCCTTCAACAAATTTTGCTACGTTTTCTTCTTCTTTCGCTAATGCTTCCACAGACTCTTGGCTAGCATCAGCAGCAACAGTTACTTTAGCGCGAAGCTTACCGTTTACTTGTACGATGATAAGTTTTTCATCTTCAACAAGTGCTGCGTCATCTACCTGTGGCCAAAGTGCGTCTTCAACTTGGCTGCCGTCACCAATTTCTTGCCATAACTTGTGGCTTAAGTGAGGCACGATTGGCGCAAGCATTAAGGTAACTGCGCGCACCGCTTCTTGCATCACCACTAGATCTTCGTTTGACTCAAGCTTAGCTTTCGCTAAGTGGTTCATTAGCTCCATAACTGCCGCAATTGCGGTGTTAAAGGTGTTACGACGACCAATGTCATCACTTACCTTAGCAATTGTTTTGTGTAACTCACGACGAAGTGCTTTGTGTTGGCTAGCAAAGTTCACGTTTGCTGCATCAAGCTCTGTTGTATTTGCTGCTTCGGTGAAATCAGCAGCGAGCTTCCATACGCGCTTAAGGAAACGATGCGCACCTTCTACACCTGAGTCTGACCATTCTAAGGTTTGCTCTGGTGGCGAAGTGAACATAATAAATAAACGCACGGTATCTGCGCCGTATTGCTCGATAACCGCTTGTGGGTCGATACCGTTGTTTTTCGACTTCGACATTTTGCTCATGCCCGCCGAAATCACTGGTTCACCATCAATTTTGCTTTTCGCTGCGGTGATTTTGCCTTTTTCGTCGCGCTCAACTTCTACATCTGTTGGTGCAATCCACTCTTGGCCGCCGTTAGCACCTTCACGGTAATAGGTTTCTGCTAACACCATACCTTGACATAACAGGCTCTTGAATGGTTCGTCTGAATCAACTAAGCCAACATCACGAAGTAGTTTGTGGAAGAAACGCGCGTACAATAAGTGCAAAATAGCATGCTCAATACCACCAATGTATTGATCAACGGGTAACCAATAGTTTGCCTTTTCTGGGTCTAACATTTGATCGTTTGAATCAGTCGAACAGTAGCGTGCGTAGTACCAAGATGATTCCATAAAGGTATCAAAGGTATCGGTTTCACGGAATGCTTCTTCACCGTTGTAAGTGGTTTTCGCCCACTCTGGATCATCTTTGATTGGCGAGGTTACACCATTCATTACCACATCTTCTGGTAGTTCAACCGGTAGCTGATCTTCTGGCACTGGCACAGATTCACCATTGGCTAGGTTAATCATCGGAATTGGCGCACCCCAGTAGCGTTGGCGTGATACACCCCAATCGCGTAAGCGGTAGTTTACCGTGATCTTACCTTTACCTAATGATTCAAGCTTAGCGGCAACCGCTTTAAACGCTTCATCAAACGATAACCCATCAAACTCGCCAGAGTTAATCAATGCACCTTTTTCGGTGATTGCGGCTTTGCTGATATCGTCTTCTTCGCCACCAGCAATAACTTGTGCTATTTCAAGGCCGTACTTAGTGGCAAACTCAAAGTCACGTTGGTCGTGACCAGGTACTGACATTACCGCGCCTGAGCCGTAATCCATTAGTACGAAATTCGCCGCCCATACAGGTACTAATTCACCGGTTAATGGGTGAATAGCTTTAAGGCCAGTATCAACACCTTTTTTCTCAACCGTCGCCATGTCGGCTTCAGACAGCTTGCTTGCTTTCACTTCCGCAATAAATTCAGCAAGAGCAGGGTTGTTTTCAGCCGCTTTCACTGACAATGGATGCTGGGCAGCAAGCGCAACATAAGTAACACCCATGATGGTATCTGGGCGCGTGGTGTAAATGTCGAAGCTTTCGTCAGACGCTTGACCTTCACTGTCAGCAACAGCAAAAGTCATTTCAACACCTTCAGAGCGACCAATCCAGTTGCGCTGCATGGTTTTTACTTGCTCAGGCCAGCCTTCTAACTGATCTAAATCGTTCAACAACTCTTCTGCGTAGTCAGTGATTTTGATAAACCATTGAGGAATTTCTTTACGCTCAACAATCGCACCTGAGCGCCAGCCGCGACCATCAATTACTTGCTCGTTAGCCAGTACGGTTTGATCCACTGGATCCCAGTTTACTGTCGCGTTTTTCTTGTAAACTAAGCCTTTTTCGTAAAGCTTAGTGAAGAACCACTGCTCCCAGCGGTAGTAATCTTTTTGACAGGTAGCGAATTCGCGATCCCAGTCATAGCCAAAACCTAGCGATTGCAATTGACCGCGCATGTAGTCAATATTTTGGTAAGTCCACTTAGCGGGTGCAGAGTTGTTTTTGATCGCCGCGTTTTCTGCTGGTAAACCAAATGCATCCCAACCCATAGGCTGTAATACGTTTTTACCTTGCATGCGTTGGTAGCGAGAAATTACATCACCCAAGCTGTAGTTACGCACGTGACCCATATGCAAGCGACCGCTAGGGTATGGGAACATTGACAGGCAGTAGAACTTTTCTTTGCCTGGCTTTTCTTGTGCTTTAAAGGTTTTGTTGTCAGTCCAGAACTGCTGAACTTCTGCTTCAATCGATTGGGGATTGTATGTGGATTCCATCAATTAATTTCTCAAATACTCAGAAGAGGGTGCTTAAGCCTTAACTGGCAGCTTTTTATGTTACTTATCTCTCTGACGCTAGGTCAGTAGCTAGGCAAGTAGCGAGGGCGTTAAATAACGATTTTATTGCTATTTATTCGCTCTTTGGGCAGCTGCAATGGCGGCATGTTAAATTTTGCCGCATAGAATACCTTATCCTGCTAGGAAACAACAAGTTTAATCCCGTAAATCGCAAGCTAGGATGACGTACAATTAGCGCCGTAAAAACACTTAATCGCCATGGCTAGCTATACTCAATGATAGGGTGTTTCTTGCTTAAGTGATTAAGGGGTGATGATGGCTGAGCACAACCAACTAGATACCATTTATCAAAAGCTTTCCAACTGGCTGCAAGATATTCAGCAACATGAGGTTAGGCAGTTAATTGATGTCGTGGAAGAAGCAAAAGCGTTAGCACATGCGGCAGAGAGTTTATCGCAAGAGCGAGTAGGCCAGTTTGTTGATAATTTGAAATATGACTTAAAGGAGTTTGGCGAGCAGTGGCAGCAAGACTCCGCACATTCCATTTATTTAGGGCTACTTAACGAGACTTGGTGGGATTCGTTAGCAAAAGCGGCAGATAAATCGCAAATTGAGTGGGCTGAGCTGCCTGATGATTTTGCCCATGACGGTATCTATCAAAGTGGTGACTATATTGGTTTTGGTGTCTTGGTTTGCCGACAATGCGATGCATCGCTGACGATTTCTCATTTCTCGCAAGTCGCTAATTGTGCTAAGTGCGGGCACGATAAATTTTATCGCCAACCCTTGTCGCCTTAGTCTTCGGGAAAGGGCGTTGTTCAAGTCAAAGAAACTTACTTTCTAGTGCAAATAGGGAACGTTCAATTGCTGCTAACTAGGTTGCGTTGGTTGATAAGTAACCACCTGTCAAAGCCAAGGGTAAATTACCTTTGCTCTTGGCAGGCAAGCGAGTAAACTGGCGATAATACTAACAAAATTTGAACATGTTTCATTTGAGTTCCTGCATGAGTTTATCCGCTGTTAGCTGCCTGCTAAAACCAAACCAATTAACTGCTAATTTATCAGAGGCGATGTTTATCAGCTCTGAGCACGCCATTGAGCGTCAGCCATTTGTCGGGCACGAACGTGCCAAAGAGGCATTGGAATTTGGTTTATCAATGGAAGCTATTGGCTTTAATGTGTTTGCCATGGGAGATCACGGTACGGGTCGCCAAACGTTAATCAAGCAAATGCTAAACGAAGTAGCAGGTGAGCAAACAACGCCTTCCGAGTGGTGCTATATCAACAACTTTGATGATAACCACGCACCGTACCGCCTCTATGTGAGCCCGGGCGATGGCAAGCAGTTATTGGCTCGCATCAATACTTTTATTGATGAGTTGATGGCACTGTTTCCAGAAATTTTTGATAACCCGGGTTATCAACGTCAAAAGGCGGCGATTGATCGCGAGTTTAACCAAAAATATGATGAAGCCATTGGCACAGTTGAGCAAACCGCGCTTAGCCACAGTGTAGTGCTGCACGAAGAAAACGGTGAAATTGGTTTTTCACCACTAGTAGACGGTAAACCTGTTAGTGATAAAGAATTTGCCAACCTGTCGGAAGAAAAACGCGCTGAGTTTTACAAAATTCTTGCGGCTCTTGAGAATTTGTTATCGGAACAATTAATTGAGTTACCACTATGGAAACGCGAGTCTTCAAACAAACTGCGAAAGCTTAAGTTTGAGACCGCTGATCACAGTATTCGCCCGTTAATTAAAGAACTAGAGCACGAGTTTGCCAGCAACATTGGTGTGCTTAAATACCTGAGCAAGCTTAAAGAGCACGCCGTTGATACAGTACTTGAAGTACTGGCAGATGAAAGTGCAGAAAACACGAACGATAAAGATAATCGTAAGTTATTGGTTGAGCACTTCTTGCCAAATCTACTCGTTTCACGTAAGCCGAACGAAGGCGCGCCTGTGGTGTACGAGCAAAATCCAACCTTCCAAAATTTGTTTGGTCATATCGATTTTTCCACCTTTCAAGGAGCAACTTACACTAGCTATCGTCAAATTCGCCCAGGGGCGTTGCACAAAGCGAATGGTGGTTATTTGATTTTAGATGCTGATAAGCTGCTCAATCAGCCATTGGTGTGGTCAAGGTTAAAGTTGGCGTTAAAAACGCAAAAGTTAGCCATTGAAAACCCCTATTCAGAAATGGGCGCGAGCGCGACGGTCACCTTACAGCCGCAAAAAATTCCACTTAATGTGAAAGTGGTTTTACTGGGTAGTTCAGATGTTTACTACATGCTGCAAGAGTACGATCAGGAGTTTACCGAGCTATTTCGCGTGTTGGCAGACTTTGATCGTCATATTGATAATAACCACGCCAGTTTGAAAGCGTATGGCAATTTAATTCGTCGCCGTGCAAAACAATTCGATTATCCCGAAGTGCTGGATGAGGCGATTGTCGAGTTGGTGCGCTATGCACTGCGCCGTGCTGAGCATCAACACAAGATCTCTGCCAATATTGTGCAAATCAATGACTTGTTAGACGAAGCCGTTTATTGCTGGCGCAAGCAGTCGCTGGAAAGCACACTTACTGCTGAATTTGTCAAACTTGCCCTAGCTGCAAAGCAGCGTCGTACGGGGCGATTAAGTGAAACTTGGCTAAGCGAAATTAAAGAGCGCCAAGTGCTGATTAATACCGAAGGGCAAAATGTTGGCAAGGTTAACGGCTTAACCGTGTTAGAAATTGGCGATAGCGTGTTTGGTACACCAGCGCGCATTACCGCCACGGTCTATGCAGGCAGTAACGGCGTAACCGATATTGAGCGAGAAGTCGACTTAGGTAAATCAATTCACTCCAAAGGGGTATTGCTACTGACGGGTTATCTCGGTCATAAGTACGGTCAAGAGTTTCCGGTATCGATTTCTGCCAATATTGCCATTGAACAATCTTATGGGCATATTGATGGCGATAGTGCCTCAATGGCGGAGCTGTGTGTTTTAATTTCGGCCATTACTCAGCTGCCCATTGAGCAAAGCATTGCCATTACCGGCTCTATTAATCAACACGGTGAAGTGCAATCGGTTGGTGGTGTGAATGAAAAAATCGAAGGTTTTTATCGCCTGTGTAAAGACAAGGGGTTAACGGGTAAGCAAGGGGTGATTATTCCGCGTACCAATGTGATTAACCTCATGTTAGAGCAAGATGTGATTGATGCCGTTAAAGAAGGGAAGTTCGCCATTTATGCCGTTGATTGCATCGACCAAGCGCTGGAAATTTTAATGGCGATGCCTGCAGGCGAAATCAGTCGCACAGGTCGATACCCACGTAAATCAATTCATGGCTTAGCATTAGAGAAACTGAATAAATTTGCCGATATTTTAGAAGGCTCGGAAGAGTAGTTTTTTCAACCGTCATCCTATATCAAAAAAATAGCCAGCAATCGCTGGCTATTTTTATTCGTTAAAGTTTTAGTTAAGGCTCTCGTTTAGGTTAAAGCACTAGCCGTTACTTACCGTCTACCGACACTTCCATATCTTTTAAAATGCCGTCTTTAAGGTTATAGACAAAGCCATGAACCGTTAACTCCTGTCCGTTAGACCACGCTTTTTTAACGATACTGGAATTAGCGACATTGGCGACTTGTTCAATCACATTGAGCTCGCACATTAAATTAAACTTTTCGTTTTGATCGGTGACGGCATCTACCTTTTCCTTATGGAATCGATAAACATCTTTTAAATGGCGCAGCCAGTTATCGATTAAGCCTCTAGGCTCATCGTCCATTGAAGCGATAACACCGCCGCAGCCATAGTGGCCACAAACAATCACATGTTTTACTTTCAGCACTTCAATCGCGTATTGCATTACCGATAAGCAGTTAAGGTCAGTGTGCACTACTTGGTTGGCGATATTGCGATGAACAAATACTTCACCCGGCGCTAAACCTAATAGCTGGTTGGCGGGAACACGAGAATCTGAACAGCCAATCCACAAATATTCTGGTGATTGCTGTTTCGACAATTGCTCAAAAAAATTGGGGTCTTGTTCACGTATTTTATCTGCCCATTGTTGGTTTTTGCTAAATAGATGATCGATGGAGCTCATAGTTAATTATTATAATTTTAAGTAGTAGATAAACTTGGTGATAGCGTATCACAACTGAATATGTGAAGTGGTTGAATTAGTTGTTTTTAGTGTTTTCAGTTTACAATTGTCACTATTGAGGATTTATTGAGAACAATCATGGCAACAGCATCTGCCCGACATATTTTAGTGAAAGACAAAGTACTAGCGGAAAAGTTAAAGCAACAATTAGACAAAGGCGCTGATTTTGCCAAATTGGCAAAAAAGCATTCCACCTGTCCATCTGGCAAGCGCGGCGGTGACTTGGGAGAATTTCGTCGCGGTCAAATGGTGAAAGCATTTGACGACGTGGTGTTTAAGAAAGATGTACTGAAAATTCACGGCCCAGTGAAAACTCGCTTTGGCTTTCACCTGATCCAAACCATTTATCGCAGTTAGGCCAACGTTTCGCCGCTACAATTAAAGGTACTTATGGAACGGTTTGCTTGTGTAACGCTTTACCAAGCAAGCCATCAATTACTTAACATCTTTTTCTTCTCTAACTTCTTTTTAATGCCTTAGTGATGCCTTTTATTCCTTGTCTTCTTCTTTCTCTTCCTTTTCCCAAGCGGCTTGACGCTCTTTTATTTTCCTTTTCTGTTCATCTGTCAGGTTAAATTTCTTTGCAGACTGTTTTAGTAACAGTATCCCGCCCCAAATAACTCCCAACGCCAATACTAGAATTAATAATTGCTCAATATTCATGCAGATAAATGATTTGTCTGTTAAATCTTAAAATTATCATAGAAAAATAGCGGATTTATCGGTAATTTGGTAACGCTTTCATAACAATAATGTCATTTATTATCGTATTAAGTTTCAAAATAGCTCGAGTAGTATTATTCAGGACTAAAGGTGAGACGACGGTAAATATCATTACTCAGAAAGTTGTGAAAAATAAGAAAAATAATATGGAAAGTTAATATGTTAGATAGGTTAAACGTAAAATTGCTGATGCCGTTGGCATTGATTGGTGTCATTTTTGTTGTCGTTAGTGTCTTGATGGCGGAAACCTTGTCGGGCGGCGCAGTTACAGGCTTTGTGCTAGCGATGCTGATCACTCAGCTGATAGGTTGTTACTTTTATTCCCAACATACATTAACGGCTAGGCTTGCCAAGCTAAAAGCCTATTTGGCGTTAGTGGTAAGTACTGAGCAAGCACCAGAGTCTCCACTTAATGATAGCCGTAGCGATGAACTTGCTGAAATCACTAATGAATTAAGCGAGTTTATTGAAGGTTTAGGGCAAGTAATTGAAGAAATTCGCACTGAGTCTGAGGTTTTAAGTCAAGGCTCTACTAAGCTGTCATCACAAATGGTTAACTCGGTTAATGCCGTTGACGAATCATCAAATCAAATTGAGTTAATGGCAGGCTCAATCAACCAAGTTGCCGAAACTTCGAGTATTTTATCTGATAGCGCAGAGCAAGTTAGCGAAACGACTAGTCGTGTGATGGAAATACTTGCACAGGGTACTTCTTCGTCAAATACCAGCCAGCACACAATAGAATCAGTCACCAATGAAGTTAACAGCATGGCCAATGACTTAGCCTTGCTGCAAGAGGAGTGCTCACGAATTGGTACTGTACTCGATGTTATTCGTGGCATCGCGGAGCAAACTAATTTATTGGCACTTAACGCCGCCATTGAAGCAGCGCGTGCCGGAGAACAAGGGCGTGGTTTCGCCGTGGTCGCTGATGAGGTAAGGGCGCTGGCGCATCGAACCCAAGAGTCAACGGTAGAAATTCAGTCGATGGTAGAGGGTTTACAAGAAAAGTCTACGAAAGCGGTTAATGCAATTGGCCGTGGGCAAGCGTTAACACAAGAAAGTTTAGCGCATTCTCAGCAGGTAGTGTCGGCATTAGACCAAGTAGGTGATGCCTTTGCTGACGTTGATAATTTAACCTCACAAATAGCCAGTGGTACTGATGAACAACGGCTGTCGACATCATCGATAAATGAAGCTATGGCGACGGTGGTGGCGTTAAGCCGTGATGTTACACAAGGTTTAGCCGCTATTGCAGAGCACGCTGAGCAACAACAGCGCACAGCTGCTGATGTTGACACCACGTTGAATCGAATCTGTGTTTAAATCCTAAAAAAATAAGCGCCTAGAACTAAGCAGATAAAGCTAATTCGATAAAAATTGGCAAATAAAAAAGCGAGCAATTCACGCTAAGTGATGCTCGCTTTTTTGTTATTGGTATAAATTGCTACTGAAACTTAAAGTTATCCATGGTGTTTTGAAGTGTTTTAGAGTTGATTTTCATATCTTTGAAAATTTGCTCTAAGTCTTGAGATGCTTCAACTTCGTGGTTCGCATATTCCAGCACATTCGTTGCATCACCTGCAATGGTTGCGGCAACGGTCGATTGCTGCTCGGCAGCAGAAGATACGTTCATTGCCAGCGACTCTAAGTTACGGCTTTGAGCGTGTACTTGCTCAGACACGTCTTTTGCTTGTTCAAACTTATCTAAGGCCGTTTTCGACAACTCTGCGCTATCGTCAATTGACTTAACAACTTGCTCAGTAATGGATTGCAGCTGGTTAAGCAGTGAAGCAATCTTTTCTGAAGACTCTTTACTGTTGCCCGCTAGACTTCTTACCTCATCGGCGACCACGGCAAAGCCTCGACCATGTTCACCAGCACGCGCTGCTTCGATTGCGGCATTTAAGGCAAGTAAGTTAGTTTGCTCGGCAATGCTGCTAATAGAATCAAGAATTAGTGAAATACTGGCAACTTGCTGCTCCATTTGTGCAGCAAGTGATTCAACAGTATTCATACTTGCGGTTAAATCGTTGATCGATGTTTGGCTTGCTTGGTTGTCGTCAATCAGTTGCTGTGCTTGTCGATTTAAATCATCGCTAGCATCTAAGGTTTGCGACGCAGACTGAGCAATTTCTCGGCTAGTGGCTGCCATTTCTTCAATTGCACTGGCGATATTTGTGGCCATCGACTGTGTTTTAAGTGACTCTTCTAATACAGTTTGTGTCGCTTCGTTCATGCTATTGTTGAGTCGCGTTCCAGATTTTACTGACTTATCTAACCCTAGCATCAAGGCTTTAAATGCATAAACCGTATTGTGAATAGCGCTAGATATTTCGCCCAACTCATCTTTGGTATTAAGGCGAAGTTCTACGGTTAAATCACCGTTTTCCGCCTCTTTTAACATTTTGGTTAAATAACCAAGCTCTTCACGCAATGTTGATAGCAAGTAATAGTTCAGCAAAATAATGATGATGATAGTGACCACAAACGCAATTAGCGTGTAGGTTAGTTCATTCAACGCGCCATTTTTCATTGCTTCTCCATCAGCTTGGATACCTTGCCATTGCTTGTCTAGCATGGCTTTGATTTGTCCAATTTGTTGAGTTGCCATTGGAAACCAACTAGTGGCTGCAGGAAGGCTAGAGAAATCAGGGCTGTCTGACGCTAGCAATTGGTCGACAATTGCTTTAATGCGGATCGAATCACCTGAACTTAACGCACTGTTGAATGTCTGCTGATCATCTGTGCCAGAAAGGCTGGCTTTAAGGTAGTTGTTTAAAAGCGCCAATTCAGAGCTATATAGCGCAATATCTTGCTGTGCTTTTGGCGAGATTTGTTGTTTGGCTAATACACCATTAATTTTACCGCGATTTTGCCCTAGCCGCTCTTTGTATTGAGCAAATAAAAACGCAGCACTTAACTCTTCAGCTAACTCAGGGTGCTTAATTTGGTTTTTCAGGCTGGAAGCGATATCAATAGCGATTTTGTTGAGTGTACTGTAGTAGCCAAATGCTTCTGGCGCGTTACGCGCATCCACCTTGCGACGCAGGCTAGTTTTGCCTGCCTCGTGGTTGTACAAAATAGTGAGGTTTTGACTTAGTTTATCACCTAAGTGGTCAAGCTCTTTTTGCTGTTCTCGTAAGTTGTTAATCGATGCATCGGCTTTTTGGCGTTGAGCGATAACTTTCTGCCTAGCTTGGTCAGTACCACTGCCTAAAAAGCCCGCGGTTAATCCCCGCTCAACGGCGTGGTTATGCGCGACTTTCTCTAGTGCATCAAGCAAGAGAATGAGCTTAATATCTTGTTCTGTGGTTTCCACTTCGTGCCACTTGTTTAATAGGTTTTGAACCAACAAGGTGACAACAAATATGGCGAGTATGGCTGAGCTTATTAACGAAATTTGAATAATAGATAATCTACTCAGTAGTTTTTTCATTGATGATTTCCTTCTACTCAACAGGTCCTTTGCTTTGAAAAAGCGAACTAAGTTTTGGGTTACTCTTGGGTGTTTACTAGATATTTGGTGTGTATTACAGACTTGTGCAATACCACTTCAGTGTAGACCAAGAATTTTAAACCTGAAGAATTTATGATTGTTTTTACTGCTTTTTTTTGCTTTTTCTCGATTACTTAGAGTAAAAGCTTTAGCTAGATTAGCAGGAATATTGAGCAATAATAGGGGCTAAATCAAAGTGAAGGTCTAAACATTGATGTTAAAAAACACTAAAGATGAGTGAAAAATAACAATAAATGACGAATTGTCAGCAAGTTAGCATCATACCTGAGAGGTTTTATGTATAAGCTTACAGGCATTATGATTTTGATGAATTGTCGTTATTGTCAGCTCAATCTACAGGTGTAAAAACTATTGTAAGTGTTTGATTATAAATAGGTGGTTGTTCTAGGGCTAGCTGGCCAACGCTTCTTAGGTTGCTTACGTAGTTTACGTTGCTTACATCAATTGCTTAGTTTGCGTTAACTCCGTGGCTTACTTTGCCTGTTTCGAATGGCTTTACTTTGTCGGTTATATAAAAGTTATCGGTTATATAAAAATTTTGCGCTTTTAAAAATGGGTAAAGCCAAGACGTAACTGCTGAATTTTCAAATTGCAGGAAAATCAGCAATCACGCTTAGCTTTTATTTTGTGAGCTACTTTTAGAACTTCAAAATATTTATGCTCTTAAAACTAAGCTAAATAATTTGAGTAGTCAGTGTAACCCTCAGCATTGCCGCCATATAGAGTCAGTCTGGCATCGGCATCAAATTCTGCCAGCGGCCAGCTATTTTCAAAGCGCGCCACTAGGTCTGGATTAGTGACAAATGGCGTACCGAACGCCACTAAATCAGCATAACCTTTGGCGAGTAATTCCTGAGCTTTATCTTTATCGAGCTTACCGGCGACCATGATTGGGTTTTGGTAAACTTCGCGCACCTGTTGGCGGAATAATTCTGGCACTGCTTGGTAGCGGGAAATATTTTCAGAAAAATGCACATAGGCCAGCTTCATTGGCTGCAATTTCTCTAGCATATTTAACGTTAATGGCACCAGCTCGGGGTCTTGTTCAGCGAAGCCTTCAACCACATGCGGCGATAAGCGCACGGCGACTTTGTCACTGCCAATCTCATTACCTACGGCTGATAATGTTTCAAGTAAAAAGCGCATTCGGTTTGCTTGGCTACCACCATATTGATCGTTTCGCTGGTTACTTTCTAAACGCAAAAATGTATCAAATAGGTAGCCATGTGCCGCGTGAATTTCAATGCCATCAAAGCCCGCTTCCATCGCATTTTTTGCCGCTTGGACAAAGTCAGCGAAGGTGTTGTCGATATCTTGCTGCGTCATGGCTTTTGGCTGCTCGGTTTCTATCATGCCAAAGCCACCTGTTGGCAATGGGCCGAATACTTGATCTGGCACTTTGATTGCCGATGGCGCTAGCGGCTGTTGACCTGAAATACTGGAATGGCTGCGGCGACCAACATGCCAAAGCTGAACAAAAACTTTACCGCCTTTTTTATGGATCGCATCGGTAACTTTGCGCCAGCCTGCGATTTGCTCTGGTGTGTAAATTCCCGGAGTCATGGAATAACCGCGACCCACTTCAGATATCGGCGTCCCCTCGGTAACAATAAGCCCGGCTGTGGCGCGCTGCTCGTAATATTTCGCCATTAATTCATTGGGAATATCACCGGGTTGAGTGGAGCGTGAGCGTGTCATCGGTGCCATGGCGATACGGTTAGTTAAGCTTAGTGATTGATGCTCAAAATCTTGGAAAATCATGGTTACTGCTCCGCGTTGGCTTGGCTAGTGTAATTAGGGTAGTCGATTAAGCCTTGCTCGCCGCCGCCAAATAGGGTTTCTGGCACATGAGCGGCTAATGGATAGCCGTGTTTAATCCGCGTGGGTAAATCAGGGTTGGCGACAAATGGGCGACCAAAACCAATCATGTCGGCTAGGCCTTGGCTAATGGCTTGCTGCGCTTTCTCACCGTTGTAACGACCTGCGTAAATAAGCACGCCATCAAATGCATCGCGAAGCCCTTGTTTAAATGACACTGGTGTATCGGGGGCATCGTCCCAGTCCACTTCTGCGATATGTAGATAAACAATCTTGTGCTTATTGAGCAGCGCCGCTGCGGCTGTATAAGTGTTGATAGGATCGCTATCGACTGTGCCATTTAGTGTGGTAAGTGGTGCTAAGCGCACGCCAACACGATCGGCACCTATGGCATCAACCATAGCGCTAACTACTTCGTCTAGAAAGCGCAAACGGTTTTCAAGGCAGCCACCGTATTCGTCGGTGCGGTTGTTCGATTCAGAATCGATAAACTGGTTGATTAAATAACCGTTAGCGGCGTGTAGTTCGATACCGTCAAAGCCCGCTTCAATCGCATTCAATGCTGCTTGGCGATATTGCTCAATAACTAACTTGATATCGTCATGGGTCATTTCACGCGGCTGTGCTACATCAACAAAGCCCGGTTCATCAGTGCCATTATCAACAAACACTTTAACGTTTTCCGCTTGAATCGCAGATGAGGAGATTGGCTGCTCGCCATCGATATTATCTGGATGGGTAACTCGGCCAACGTGCCAAAGCTGCGCGAAAATAGTGCCGTCTTTCGCGTGCACAGCCTCAGTCACCTTTTTCCAACCAGCAATTTGTGCCTCACTGTATATGCCCGGTGTCCAAGCATAACCTTTACCCATAGGTGAAATTTGTGTGCCTTCGGTAACAATTAGGCCTGCGCTCGCACGCTGGGCGTAATAGGTTGCCATTAAATCGTTGGCAGCATCGTCAGGTTGACTGGCTCGTGAGCGAGTCATAGGGGGCATTACTATGCGGTTGTTAAGCGTTAGTTTGCCTAATTGAATAGGCTGGAATAAAGCATCTGTCATGACTGAGCCTCGTTACATCATATAAAGTGTGAAGAAAATAAGTTAAGTGGCGCGTATCTTAGCAAGGGTGACTGGGTAGATTTAGAGCAAAAATAACAAATGATATTTGTTAAAAGTGAAATAATTTAACGGTGTTGTTGCAATCTTTTACTGTGACGGCTAGTCGTGATGGAAAATGGTGGCGGGGAGTCAATAAAGGGCGTAATGCTCTTGGCAAGCGCTTTTATGCGAGCATGCAAATGCAGGCGAGCTATAGCAAGTTATACTGAATAGCCTTAACGGCAGCAGCGGTTTTATTGCAAACGCCTAATTTGTTTACCGCATTAGCTAAATGAAAAGAAACTGTGCTTTTAGTGACGTTAAGTATCATCGCAATTTCATCCGATGTTTTGCCATCTGCACACCATTTAAGGATTTCTTTTTCTCGTTTGGTTAGCTTACCGTCATGGGTGTCGATTTTTTGCGGCACGACAAGCTCACCGTAGACAGATTGGAAGGTGTTACTCAAGCTTAATAAATATAGCTGTTTAGCTTGCGACAAGGGGGCTTGATCATTCGTTGCCAGAGTTAGCATGCCCGTTGCACCGGGTTTTAATAGTGCCGATTGCGCCCAACCTGACTTAAGCCCGTGAGCGTTAGCCTCTTCCCAAAATGCCTTTTGGCTGCGCTTTTTTTGTCCTGACCAAGCAATTGGTCGAGTGGATTGCAGCCCGTGTGCCACAGTCGGATCAATATGGATATATTGGTTTTTCTCGTATCTATGTTGCCACTGCTCGGGGTAGTTATTACGTAGTGTGAAGGTTGGCCTAGTCACCGGAGAAGCAATACACAAACCATAGGCGTAGTAATCGAATTCTAAATATTGTATTGCCGACTTTAGGTGTTTAAACAACTCAGACTCAGTTGAAACATAAGTCATATCTTGAATGATTTGAAAAAAAGTGGTTGAAAATACTGGGGTCATTACTAAAAAAGCTATTATCGGAACGGGTGAAAAGCGCTTAGCATTTTATTTATGCGTTGCCATCACACTTTTATTTTGAACATATCTTTTAAACACAAGCCCGGTTAAAAAACGGCATAAAATTCGATGACATTGACTGTGTTTAAGCGGTGTAAAGTATACAAGGTACTAAGGCATATACAATCGTAAAAGGTAAACAGTTGAGAGCCGAGCTGCACAACTCTGTTACTGGCGGTACATCAACTGACAATAATTTGCCGCATCAGTGCCAACCCTTGCCTACTCAGCTTTCGATCATTTCTGAACGCCGCCCAAAAAGCAAACTATCCATTAATTTAGCCGTAAAAACCTAGCACAAGTACTAGGTTAATTATTTTTGGTGCATGACTTGCGTGACCACGATTAATTCAAGCCAAAGTGTCATTAAAATAGCAGAGGACAATCATGCTAACTAACCGAATAGCGCAAACCAACCAAACCGCTTCAATACAGCAAACAATAACAAATACCGCCATTTACCAGCAAAACCAAGAAAATACGACAAAGGCCACAAGCACCACCACAGATACGGCAACCATCAGTAGCGCAGGCCAAGCCAGCAGCGATGCCGATATTGACGCCAAATGGCAAGCGATTGCCAAAAAATATGATGTAACGAATATTACCGGCCATGAGGTGTTAGCCATGGCGCAAGAGTTATATGACAATAATTTTATAACTGGGGCTGAAAAACTAGATATGTATATACCTGCTGGTATTGATGATGACTTATCCAGAAAGCGCAATCATTTAGAAAGTAGGATGTTAGATTATGAAGCCATCAAGAAGCATGGCGAGTATAGTCAAGGATCCCTTAAAGCAGATGAGCGTGTTATCGAGATATTAAAGCGAATTGGCTAATTAACAAGGCGGACTAGCCACAAAGGATAAGGAATCACCCATGATCACAAACCATATTGCCCCTACCCACCAAGCCACCTAAATAAAGCAATCAACGATGACTGCGGCAATTTACCAGCAAAACCAAGAAAGCACCGCACAGGCAAATAGCACCACTGCAGATATGGCAACCATCAGTAGTGCCGGTCAAGCCAGCAGCGATGCCGATATTAATGCCAAATGGCAGGCGATTGCTGAAAAATATGACGTAACGAATATTACCGGCCATGAGGTGCTAGCCATGGCACAAGAGTTATATGACAATAACTTGATCTCTGAGGCTGAATACTTCGATATGTATAGATCAGCAGGTATTGATGATGACTTATCCAGAAAGCGCAATCATTTAGAAGGGATGATGTTAGATTATGAAGCTGTTAAGAGGCATGGCAAACCGACACAAGAATCCCTTAAAAAAATGGAAAGTGTGATTGAGATATTAAAGCGAATTGGCTGATATAGTCTCAACGAGCGCTTGCTTATCGAATATAAACAGAATCTCGCCAGTAACCAAATGGGCTGGCGATTGAGTTACAGTTTTAAATAGCTCAAGCATAGTAATCGGCATAGCTTGGAGTGAGTTCGACTAATGTTTGATAATTTTCTGGAGAGCTTAAGCCTTGGCTTCCCCAGCGATTCGCGAGCTTGTATAAATCTGATTGTTGGTCTCTTAATTCGACAATACTGAGCAGGATCGCTTTGTCGCTTTTGCCCTCCGCTCGGACCTGACTGATTAGCGCTTGCTCCTGATTGAGCACAGAGCGGTTTTCTTGTTCAATTTGGCCGCTTAAACGATTGATTCTGTTAAGCAATTCTTCTTCTCTACCTGAATTCATTATTTCCCGCAAATTAACCACCATGGGGGAGGGAGCTTGACATGATTTGGTTAACGCGTGCAGTAAGCTCTGCTGGTGTTGCCGTGGCAATAAAGTCGGTCGTATTTTTTCGGGTATCGATATTGACGACCGATTCACTCGATTTGGCGGTGAACTGGGCTAACTCATTGACTTTACTAACAGTGCGTGTTGGCTGAATGTGATAACTCTGCCCAGTGATTGAACTGTTCATGGCGCTTATCCTTACGTCTTCGCTGGCGGTAAAAGTTGTTTGTAATCGTCAACTTAGATCTTTATTTCGGTTTAACCCCTAGGGTGTTCATTAGCGTGACGGCTTTGGGGTTGGCTAACATGATTGCTTTGAATTGTTCACCCAGCGCTGCGCTGTTTGGGTCATGTAAACTTGGCAGAAAAGAGTCATTATCAAGACCTAGTGCTGCTTTAGCTGCGGCCATTGCATCCTGCTTAATCGCTGTGTATTCATCAATTTGCTGTTGGTGAGTTTGATTAAATTGATCATGAGCAAGCAACTGCTGATTCGCTGACATATGGTGTCGATAACTTGCTATTGCTTGTTGTTCTGCGGCAGTAACATGTCCATCTGCACTATATTGTTCTGACAATGCAACTAGCTGGGCGCCTTCTTTGATCGCCGCTGATGAGCTTGTCAGATCTAAGCTGGGCACTGAAAATTCAGTATACCAGTTAGGTAGTGCAAGTTGACTTAATGCTGCTTCATTGCTTAAAGCAGAACGACCTGCTTCAGATAAGCTGAAAGTGTCCGCGTTGTTCTTATTAGGTGAGTTTGTATTAAACTGCTCAAGTTGGTGTTGCACCGAGTTAGCGTAGCTAGACTTTGGGGTATTAACTTGTCTGGCGTCTATAACGTTCATTTGCGCTCCTTTGTTTAAACGAAAGTTATTACTTGTGCCTAGTGGCAAGCGTTAATGAAGCAAAGCGAATGCCAGCATTTCCGGGGTTAACCTGTTATTAATACTAGGTTTTTAGCTTTAATTAAGGGATAAGGGAAAAATATCAGTATTGACCGCTTGTTCAGACACAAATGACATGCCGAATATTGATATATCTGTGTTGATTGAAAGCGCTACTGTCAGACGTATTGGCAAAATATGCTCAATATTCGGTTATGAATATCGAAATTAAGCGGCTATAGCACGAAGATGACAAAATATTGCCACATCGTCGACACGCTTTGCCTCGTTAGGCTGGCGGAAAAATTCGCAGTCCCCATTTAAGAAGGCTGGCGTATCGACTTATTGTTTTCAAATCAGAATACTAATGTTAATGCTCTATAAACTTCACTATTTCAGAATATTGATAGCGTTTAGCAAGTGCGAGTGGAGTATCTTGCTCGTAAGTCGACAAATCAAGTTTTGCACCACCTTTAATAAGTACTCTAGCCGCCTTGGTATTGCCATGCCAGATTGCATCGTGAAGTGGTGTGTAACCATTGTTAGGTCCTTGTGCGTTTAGCACTTTAGCTGCCCGTTTGTCGGCGAGTAGTAGTTGTATTATCTCTGGATGGCCCATATAAGCTGCCTTGTGAAAGGCAATTGCGTTCATTGGATAGCCAGTGATAGATTGGTCCGCATCATGTGCCAACAAGAGTTCAACTATTTTGCTATAACCCTCTCGCGCAGCTATCAGCAATGGCGTATGCCAGTCATTGCGATTTGAATACACAGGGCGTCGTTGGTTAACGTTTTGCCCTTGCTCGATTAAACGTGAAATTTTATGAACTTTTTCTGATTAAGGCAGGCTGTTGTCTTCAACGGTATTGAGAATTTTCTGCTTGCTCAGCAAATTTGCTTGTTGGCTACGTTTATCCGCAAACAATTTCGCAAGCTCGTTATACCGCTTAGCTTCATGTGGCTCAATATGGCGATCCCAGCCGCCAACCATGTCTTCGGCCTTTGCTCCTACTGGGCTTTGTAACTCAATATTTAACTCGGTGTAGCTAAATAGCAATTTAATATTCTCAGGCTTTGAGTACCATGCTGCGATCATCAATGGCGTAAAGCCAGATCGTGGTGCTTGCAAATTAATGAAAGCACCGTGGTCGAGCAGGTAACGCAAAATATTGGTGTGGTCTGTTTGCGCGGCAATATGTGCAGGAGAGTTACCCATTTGTGGGTCGAGCTGGTTAATGTCGCTTACTTGATCAATCAGCTGTTTTACTTTTGCCAAGTCACCAGCGATCACGGCTTGATGAAGTGCGGGAAGAGAGTGATGTGTGGGTAAATATTGTGCTGATGAAACTGAGTGCGCATTACCCGCCTTTGTCGATAGGCTAACTAGGGCTACTAGTGCTGCGATAAAAGTTACTATTTTCATGTTTGTTTCTGCTTTATAAATTTACCAATAAAGGGCTGAATGAACTAGCAAAGCCTTCTAACGAGTGGGAGGCTTGTTTTCATTTAGTGTGAATTGGCTTAATGCTTGGTTATTACCCGCGACTAAATTCATCGCGGACAATTAGTCACGGACAACTAGCCATTAACGACTTCGACTAAGTATTCAGAAATATTAATATCACCAGCATCAGTTAAGCTTAGCTGCCACGTTTCATTGACTAGCATATTAACGCTTTGACCTTGCAGCGCTGATTCAGGAAAAGTTTCTGCTTTAAGGCGAATGCGTAATTCGGCGGTGTAATTACCATCGCTGTTTTGTTCATTAACACTTATCTGCTCGACAATATGCTGACAGTTTGGTTTAAAAGTTTTTCTGGCAATCGCGTACCAGTCTCTAAAGCCTTGATGACCGATAAATTCACCATCTGGCATCACCAGTTTGACGTCTTCACTTAAATTTGCGGTAAAGCGCTCTGGTGCGGCAGTCAGTAGGTCAAAATCGGCAAACCAATCAGTAACAAACTTGCTCACTTTGCTTTCGATTGAATTGGACAGCTGTTGAATTTGATTGACCAGACGTTGGCCATGAGCAGTCGCGCGGCTTTGCACATCTTCTAAGGTATTGTAAACGCCAGGAATATACACCATGCGATGAGTGTAAACAGGAGCAACAAAATTCATTCCTGCCAAATAAGCGGTTTGCTGAAGTGGCAAAATTAACTGTTCAATCGAAAAGTGGTTATAACCTAGTGGTTGGTATGACTCTTCTGGGCCCCCCACTGTAAACGATAAGATTAAGTCTTTGCCTTTTAGTTTGTCGCCTTCTGCGCCATAGGCAAAATTGTAGCTAAACACATCGTCTAACCACTTTTTCAATAATGCTGGCGTTGAGTACCAGTAAAAAGGAAACTGCAGGACGACAATATCAGCATTAACAAGTGCTGCTTGCTCTGCGGCAACATCAATGTGAAAGTTAGGGTATAAGCTATCTAGTCGACGAACTTCGAGGTCATATGAAGGAGCGGCAAGTTGTTGTGTTAGGTGATCTAAGATCACCGTATTGGTATTTGAATTGGCTAAATCTGGATGGCCTGAAACTACTAGAATATTACTCATTGTGACTCTCCTGCTGACAGCATTGGTATGGCTAAGGCCTGACTAAACTGACCTTGTCTGTAATTGATAGGGAGAGTGTACGTGAGCTTATTGTTATTGATTAGATGATGTATGGCTAAATAATTGTTAGTCTTTAGCTAACAATCAAGGTGGGCAGCTGTGAATAAAGTACAAGAATGATGAATGGTGCGACTTTTAACCAACTACAAATGTTTCACACTATTGTCAGTGAAGGCAGTATTACCAAAGCGGCGCAAAAGCTAGAAGTTGCCGCGCCTTCAGTCAGCAATGCGTTAAAAGCACTTGAAGCAGAAGTCGGCTTACCGCTATTTACTCGCACAACGCGCCGAATTGAGCTCACTGAAGCGGGCAGGTTATTGCACCAGCAAACAAAGCAGCCGCTGCAGGAATTGCCGTTAGCGTTTGAAAGTGTCAGCGATTTAAGCAAGGTACCATCGGGTAAGGCCAGGCTAACCACGCCGCGCTTTGTTTATAAGCATTTATTGCAACCTATTTATGCTGAATTTTGTCAACGTTATCCAGCCATTGAACTAGAAATCTCCGTTTCTGATGCGGCGATCGATATTTTAAAAGAGGGCTATGATCTGGGTATTCGCTTCGGTGATCGCGTGGAGCAGGGCATGGTGGCGCGCCAGTTAACCAAACCAATGAAAGAGGCGTTTTTCGCTTCACCAGATTATGCAAAACAACACGGCCTACCAGCAACGCCAAACGAATTACAGCAACATAAACTGATCCAGTATCGCTTTATTACCTCGAATCAATTAGTACCTGTATTACTTAACGATAATGGTCAAACAGTGACAGTGGAAATGCCTAATGCCTTAATCGTCAATGATACCAGCTTGATGGTCGACGCCGCGCTAAAAGGCTTGGGAATAGGCCGTATCGTTGAGCCGTTAGTCACTGAATTAATCGACAGCGGTCAGCTGGTTCCTGTTCTACCTGAGTATTGGTATCCGTATTCTGCGCTGTATGTCTATTTCCATAAAGACGCACAAAAAGCAAAGCGGGTCAGAGTGTTGATTGACTTTCTGTTGGAAAAATTAATGCCGTAAGCTTAGCTAGCCACTAGGTTCGATGCTGATTTGTTTCACTAAAATTCGCTATTATTTCATTTTTGGTATAGTTTGCTTTATTTGATGAAAAATACTAAGCACGCGAATGAAAAAGGTTCTCGACGATATTCAGGTCTTTTGCGCGGTAGTCGAGCAAGGTAGTTTAAAAAAAGCCTCTGAGCAGTTAGGCGTGCCACACAGCACTGTGAGTCGTCGATTAGATGCGCTGGAAAGTTCGCTAGGGCTAGATTTAATTAAACGTACCACGCGAGAAATTAGCGTGACGGCACGCGGTCATCAGTTGTATCAAGAATGCTCGCCACTACTCGCATCACTCACTAACTCCATTAATGCAGCGGTCGCTGATGAAATTCGTTTTAACGGTGAGCTCAGCATTTCAATGCCTGTGCGCGCTGGCGTTGATTTTCTCGGCAGCTGGTTAATTGACTTTGCCGCTGATCACCCTGACTTATCACTCAGCATTGGCCTATCGAATGTTAACCAAAATTTAGTGCGAGAGCAGCTAGACTTAGCGTTTCGGGTCGGGCCACTGGAAGATTCATCCGCGATTGCATTGCATTTGTGGGATATTCCTTATGTCGTTTGTGCACATAAAGACTTGCTGATAGAGGCAGGGCTAGTTTGTCCGAAAGTAATGAGTACTGAGCAAATTCAGCAAATAACCATCACTGAATCACAGCTAAGCGCATTACCTGCTGTGGTAACTTTACCTGCTAGCCAGTGGGCTTTTCAAAGCACAGATAACCAAACACATCTTTTTACGACAAATCAAAAACTCACCCTTGATGACCTTGGGCTGGCTTATCACAGTGTGGGTAACGGACGATTTGTTGGCTTTATTCCCGAAGTGATGCATACCAACCCGGAGGTGCTCGAAATTAATGTTGAGGGACTAACACCTCGTACTCGCGCTATGTATGCATATTATTATGGTCGGCGCCATACTATTAGCCAAATCAGACACTTAGTAGGCTACATTAAACAAAGGTATGCAGCACAAGAGTCTGAGTGAGCACTGCAATAAGCCGCTAGTTTATTAAATTTTAAACTAGCGGTTAATCGAAATTTTACATCGTAAAAGTTGTTTATTAAAAACTAAGCTAGAGCAGCCAACCGAGAGCAGACAAACTAAGGCGTTAGCACTAACTTACCCAACACTTTGCCATTTTCTAATAAGTCATGCGCTTTGGCAGCTTCAGCCAACGGTATCGTAGTGTATAGCGGCTGAATTTTCTGCTCTGCTAATAAGGCATAAACTTTTTCTAGCGATGATGCGACCAAGTCATAATTGTTAAAGTAGGTAGCATAGATTTCTGAATAACTGATCGTCGGTGACTTGCTAAAGTGTTTAACTACTTCTGCTTGCATATTAGTTTCACCAACGCCTGCTAAGAAACCAAAAATAACGATATGCCCAAGCGTTGCCAAGGCTTCTAAGTCTTGGCTGATGGTATCGCCAGCGACAGGGTTGAAAATATAGTTCACCCCTTGGTTATTAGTGATTTTCTTAACTTCTGTTAGCCAATCTTTACTAGCAGCACTTGTATTAAATGCGCTTATATTAAAGGCATAGTCCGCGCCCATTTTTAATGCTTGCTCTACTTTACTATCGCGACGTTCAAGGGCGATTGTCTTAACACCAGCAAGTTTTAAAAGCTGTAGTAAGGCCGTGCCAACCCCACCCGATGCCGCGTAAACAAGGGCAAATTTGTTTGGCTCAACTCGGGCGACGTTATGAATCATATGATAAGCGGTAAAATACGTTACTGGCATAGAACCAGCTGCGATTAGATCCGTTGCTTCATCTAAAACAACCAGCTTATCAGCATCGACCAAGGCATATTCTGCGTAGGTAGCGGCGCCAATTGGCCCTAAAAACGCAACTTTTTGGCCGTTTCTCAAATTTGTGCCATTGCTATCGACAATTGTACCACTGCCTTCAACCCCCGAAATAAATGGAAGTTCTGGCATCATACCCGGTGGCATATTACCTTCGCGGATAATGGTATCAATAAAGTTAACTGGTGCTGCTGCCACCTTGATCAATACCTGGCTTGATGACGGGCTTGGTGTGCTCACTTCGGTGTAGTTTAGCTTTTCACTATTTCCGGTTTGAGTTAATAAAATCGCTTTCATGGCTTGCTCCTAATGGCATAAAACGACTCGTAGTGACGAGTCAATCTTGAACGGGGCATATGCTAGCAAGCTAAGGTGTGATGAAAAATGCGCATTATTGGGAGTGACTATTGCAAATTTGCAATAATAAAAGAGGTGGTAGGTAAGAGGTGAGAGGTAAAAGAATCGCGAATAATCACCACAACCCCCAACCAGAAACCACAAAAGAATACTGTTTTCCGTAACTACTGTTTGGCATAGATGAATAAATCGCAACTTGGGAAAATTGCCGAACCGACAAAAGCTAACTAAATTTAAATAAGTTGTTTGTTATAAATAAGTTTGATTTTAATGAATTTGTTTAACACGAAGTTAGTACATTCAAGTGCCGCTTTTGTTGCCAACTTTGCCGCCCATTTTGTGGCTTATTTCGATAACCTTGAGAAAAAATGCGACTCGTTAATAGCGCTTCGCGATTCAGGTGCTGTTTCTGAAACTGAGCTGATCCACGCGAATAATCAACTATTAACCGATCTGATCAATGCCCATGCAAAGTGTAGCTTGATGAGTCAGTTTGTCGGCTTAAACAGTGATTTATTCGAGCGGAAAATCGCTTATCTGTTTGGTGAAAAAGAGTTCGTCAAAGAAGTGATTCGTATCGGCTCTAACTTATCGGACTACTTTGGTTACTGCGGCTTTTCCTGTGATTCCACCAACATTTTTAACGGCTTTTCTTTAGTGATTGACCGCAATATTTTGGCTTTCTCACCTAATGATGTGAATGCCTTTTCCGATCTTATTTTAAAAAATATTCGCTTTAGAAAAGCCGTTAGCACACCGACAAGCTTTGACCCTGCTTATCAACTACCGACGTATTCGATTGCAGGGGTAAGTTTTTATATTGTGCCGGTCAGTGAAATCAAATATCCCTACATTGATATTTAGCTAGGAGCTAGTGGCGGTTTTGTTTTGAACAAAGCTTCTAACTCGCAAAGAACTTAACCGAATAACCCCAAATAGCTAACTAAAACGGCCAAGTAAAACCCGTTTTCTGCTCAGATACTTGCCAAAGTTTAGTGGCGACCTCTCTGTCTAGCGCCAGAGTTTCCAAAGGGCATTCATCAACGGCGCCAACCGTTTGTGCGCGTTTTGTTGGCCCATAGTAACGCTGTGGTTTTAAGTCTTGCTCAGTTGCACACATTACCTGAGGCCAAGCGCCTTTTTCGGCAGGTTGGGCAATAACGCGTGAGAGCACAGACCAAAGTGCTTTGTTAAATGTGCTGGCGGTATCCATCAACAAATTAGTGCGCGATGCGCCAGGATGACAAACGTGTACTTGAACGTTTGAGCCTTTAGTATCAGTATCGCTGGCTAAAGGGCTGGCTAAAGGGCTGGCAAATTGGTTGGCTAAGCGATATTGCAACTCATAAGCAAACATCAGCTGAGCTAATTTACTTTGCGCATAGGCATTCCATGCAGTGTACTTTGCGTCAAAATTTAGATCGTCAAACTGAATGGTTTTTAGTCCCATTTTATAGGCGTTGCTGCCCACTACCACGATACGACCGCTTGATGCTTCAATGCGATTAAACAACATGCCACATAGTAAAAAGTGACCAAAATGGTTGACGCCAAGCTGACTCTCAAAGCCATCAGTGGTGATTTCTTGCTGAGCAACTTGTGCGATTGCGGCATTACAGATCAGTGCATCGATTTGCGGTACCGATTCCAACACCTTTGCAGCGGCTTTGCGCACTGACGCTAACTTTGCCAAATCCAATTGGATATAGCTTACCGGGCAACTGGTACCAAACTCTTGCTGAAGCTTGTCGATGGCTACTGCTGATTTTTCAGGATTGCGATTCATCATCACTACCTTCGCGCCCTTTGACAGGAAAATACGGGCAGCTTCAAAACCTGTACCTGAATTTGCGCCGGTAATAACATAAGTTTTTCCCGCCAATGAGCGGATTCGCTCGGGGCTCCAGCCGTATTTACCAAATTGTTGTGTGGTCATCGTCTAACTCCTGAATGCGTATTGCTAAAGTACTAAATGGGCTTGCAAGTCGCTGTTATGCGGGTTTCAGTCGTTAACCCATATGCTTAATAAGCTTGAAGCACTTGCTAGGGTGAAATACTATAAATCTCAATGGTGGTAGCTAATAGACGATAAAGTCGTTAAAACTTGCCTATTTGTATCGTATTGGTGTTAATCGAGTGGTTTGGTGAACTGTTAAAATGTGGGCTTGGGAATCAAGGTAGTTGGATAGACTAACAAGTAGAATGTAAATATGAGCAATAAAGACGCGCTGAAACAACAAATAAAGCAACTAATTGAGGCTCAGGTATGTCTGCAAACCTTAAGTGAGCAAACCATGGGCGAGCACCAGCTTAGTGACAAGCCGGCAAGTAAAAGGCAGGCAAGTGAAAGTAAGGTCAGTGCAGAAGCGTTAATCGATACCGGTATTAAAGGCTTACAACTTTTTAAAGTAACTGACGCAGTGCGATGTGCACCGGCGATATACGAGCCAGCAATAATCGCCATTGTTAGCGGTACTAAAGAGGCGATACTCGATGGTCAGCGTTTTAGCTATGGAAGTGATCAATACATGTGCTGCACTATGTCGATGCCAGTTGAAGCAGGCACACCTTTGGCTTCACCTGAAAAGCCGTTGTTAGGCGTTTATATCTCGCTTGATACTAAGGTAATGACTGAACTGGTAATCGAATTAGCCAGTACAACCAGTGTTATGACACAACCTAAATATAGCGACCAATCACCGAGCTTAACCTTGGCAACGTGGGATGATAATTTTACGGACGCGTTGCTACGTTTATTGCGATTACTGGCTAACCCAACACAAATGAAAATACTGGGAGATAGTCGATTAAGAGAGTTTTATTACGCTGTATTGGAAGGGCAAGCAGGTCTGTCAGTCAAGCGAGCGTTCGGTATGGGAAATGAAATTGCCCGTTCAATTGAATATTTATCGGCACGTTTAGGTCAAAGCGTGACGATTGACGAGCTTGCGTCGCAAGTGGGAATGAGCCGCGCTGTCTTTCATCGCAAGTTTAAGCAAGCAACCACTATGTCGCCAATACAATTTGTTAAATCCATGCGGTTAAATAATGCCGCAATGCGCATTGCCAGTGGTGAGAACGTCAGCACGGCAGCATTGGCAATGGGCTATGAAAGCTCGTCGCAATTTAGCCGAGATTTTAAGCGACTATACGGTCAATCACCCAAGCAGTGGGCGCAAACCCAGCAATCGCACTAGCAAGTTCTCAAAACTCATTACGCTTGATTAAATTTTGATACAGCGCACGGAAAACATATAGTCTTTCGATATCTTGACGCGGTTAATTTCACCTTTGTGAGGATTCCACCAAGGGTAAACGAGCGTTCGATTATAGGCTTTTGTGTCGGTTGCCTCCGTGCTTGTCCAAAACTCTGTGTATATTCCTTGGGTGAGATAAAAGCGGCCCCATTTCACACCTGCGGGTCTGGCGGCAAAGTTGTACTTGTTGACTTGTGATTGATCGAATTTTTCAAACCAGCTATCTGGTTGTGCTTCTTTAAGGGTGATAGCAAGATCATTATCACCTCGCCAACCTTCTTTATTGAGATCAGCATCCGCCATACCAATGGTTTTTTCCAATGTTTGCCAATCGGCGTCAGTGGCAACGCGCCAGCCAACAGGGCAAATATTTCGCTCGTCGACAACATCATGCCAGTTGTAGAGCCGACCATAGGTTAGCAGCTTATTTTCATCGTCATCTGGAATAAAAGCAGTGGGTATCGCCGAGCCATCTTGAAACTTAGTACTTCTTAGATTTTCGGCGAGCCAGATTTGATCGCCTATAGTTACGGTGCGATAGGTGTTGCCCTCACTATCTTGGACACTAGGTTGTACTTTACTTAGCGTTTCGCTATCTGCTTGCGCTTTGCTATCTGCTTGCTCTTGGCTGTTTATATGCGTTTGGCTATTTGACATGGAATCTAACGCATTAACAGGTGTTACGGTGGTCAGTGACACTATGGCTCCTAACGCTAAAATTAGCGGTCTCATGGTTATTTACCTTGGTTGAACTTTTGCGAGCCACTTTATAGTTGCTAAGGTTAACCTGCTAGGCGATATCGTCTTCAAAAATAGCCTATTTGTATCAAGATCATGTCGACTATTTGCTAGTTCGAAGTTCCAAAGAGCGGCTTCAGAACTGTACTCGTAAGGTAACTTATTAATACCAAAGGACTCTTTAAAATTACCGTACAAATTGTGTTAGTATGATTTTGCTTTTAAGTGATAAAGCACTGAAGTTGGATTGTTTTGGCTAGCGCTTTTCCTGCATTTTCCTTGTGTTTTTAAATGCTAGGTGAGCTACTAAAAGTTTTGCCGACGCCAGTCCTTTATTACTTTTAAGGACTTTTCTATGCAAACTATTGTTATCGTTGGAGGAGGGGCTGGCGGCCTTGAATTAGCAACCCAATTAGGCCATAAACTAGGCCGAAAAAACCAAGCCAAGATCATCTTGGTAGACAAAAACCGCACCCATGTGTGGAAACCTTTATTGCACGAAGTCGCCTCGGGCACCTTTGATGCTGGCCTAAATGCCGTGGTTTATCACGCGCATGGCGCACGTCATGGCTATCACTTTCAGCTTGGCTGTTTAAGTGGTGTTGACCCTGACCGCAAAACCTTGACCTTAGAGCCTGTCAGCGACGAGCATAATCTGGGCACACGCCAATTACACTACGATCAATTAGTGCTAGCGGTTGGTAGTGTCAGTAACGATTTTGGCACGCCGGGCGTGGCTGAGCATTGTTATTTTCTCGATAGCCATCAACAGGCTGAGCGCTTTCACAAAACCTTATTAAGCACTTTCACCCGAATTAGTCAGGATGAATCCAAGCAAGAGCTACACATTGATATCGTAGGTGCAGGCGCGACCGGTGTTGAGCTGGCGGCAGAGCTATTTCATGTCACCGAAATGCTGGGCAGCTATGGTTTTGAACATATGGCCGCAGAGCAGCTTAAAATTCGCCTAATTGAAGCAGGACCGCGTATTTTACCCGCCTTGCCTGATCGCATTGCTAGCGCTGCTAAACGTGAGCTGGAAAAAATTGGCGTTGAAGTGCTAGAGCAAACGCGGGTGCAGCGCGCAGAGCATGATGGCTTTGTCACCAGCGAGGATGAAAAACTGCAAGCCGATATTATGATCTGGGCGGCAGGGGTAAAAGCGCCCGAGTTTTTGGCACAGATCAAAGGCGTCGAAACTAATCGTATGGGGCAAGTGTTGGTCAATAAAGATCTAACCTCAACCTTCGATGAGGATATTTATGTACTTGGCGATGCGTGTGGTTTTCAAAACCCTGATGAAAGCTGGGTACCACCTAGAGCGCAGTCGGCACATCAAATGGCGAGCATCGTCAAAGAAAATATTTTACGTAAACGCAAAGGACTCGCGCCGAAAGAATATCGCTATATGGATTATGGCTCGCTGGTGAATTTGTCGCGTTTTAGTACTGTGGGCAGTTTAATGGGGAATCTCACCAAAGGCAGCATGTTTATTGAAGGGCGCATTGCCAAGCTGGTGTATGTTTCTTTGTATCGTATGCACCAAGCGGCTATTCACGGCCAAGTGCGAGCGACGATTTTGTGGTTTGCCGAACGGTTAGTGAAAGTGACTCGACCTAAAATGAAGCTGCACTAAGTTCTAATATTTTAGCGACTACTTGAGCTAATACTTAAGCGAGAAATAAAGCAAGTATTGGAGTAAAGGCACCTCTTGGTGCCTTTTTAACTTTAGTGCCTTTATATCTCTATCTAGGGGTAAATGGTTTATGCTTGGCTGTTCCACTCTTCACGCGTTGGATTACCGTACATTTTTTCAAAGTTCGGGATATTCTGCTCCCAAATCGGAATTTTATCGCCGATATATTCTTTTAACGCATCAAAAAATAGGCGTGCTCTAAGTGGTAAATCTCGGTGTGGGTATACTGCATAAATCGCAGTAAAATCCAGTAGTTTTAAGTCGGTCATGATCGGCACTAAGCGACCAGCGCTGATATCGTCTTGCATATGAAACGCAGGGGCGAGATAAAACGAAGCACCTGAAAGCACGTGGTCGCGCATTAACTCCACTTCGTTACAGGCAAATTGCCAGTTCAGGTGCACACGCTGTGTTTGGTTTTGCTCGTCGGCATAGTCGATATAATCCGGCCTAATTTGCTCGCCGGCATAGCAAGTAGCAGGCAAGCTCGCCAGTTCTTCAAGTGTTTTGGGCTCGCCAAAGCGTTCGATAAAGCTTGGCGCAGCCAGTAACAATAAGCGATTGCGGGCAAGGTAGCGGGCTACCATAGAAGAATCTTTTTGCTCACCAACGCGGATCGCTAAATCAAATCCATCAGCAATAATATCGACGACTTTATCGCCGGTGAATAATTCTACGTTAACTTGTGGAAAGCGCTGCTGAAAGGAGGTAATCACCGGCATCAGTACTTGCTTAGCTAGAGAGTAGCTACAGGTAATTTTTAGCGTACCCCGAGGTGTTTGGTGATAATTTTGCGCAACACGCGTCGTGTCATCAAGCAAGCTTTTGAGCGCTTGTGCCTTTCTTAGCACATCGTGGCCGGCGCCAGTAATGGAAAAAGAGCGGGTGGTGCGATTCATTAAGCGCACGCCTAATTCTTGCTCTAACTTGGCGACTTGTTTCGATACAACTGAACGATCGATCTTTCTATGCTCGGCGACTTTGGCAAATGAGCCGCGCTCAGAAACTTCCAAAAACAACAACATACGACTAGAAATATCCATTCGGATCTCCACAAGATTAACTTTATTGGTGCCAAAAGCGCAACACTGTGTGTCATTATAGGTGGTTAATGGGCAACAATAAAAGCCTTACAATAGCGCTCAATAAATTGGTCATGGTTTCATAGTCTGTGCTTGTCGCCCTTACCAATCTCTTTTCATAAAATTCTCGACCACCTGTGGTCGTAATTAGCGCATTACAAGGTATATATTTTCATGAAAAAGCTTCATTTATTAGCTTCCGTAACGGCAATGCTCGCGGTGCTTACCTTGGCTGGATGTAATAGCCAAGAAGCCGAGCCACAAATGCAAATGCCACCACTGCCAATTGATGTTGCACAAGTTGCCTTTCAAGAAGTGCAATCTTGGCATACCTATACTACTCGCCTTGAGTCGCCGCAGCGCGTGATTTTAATGCCGCGTGTTTCTGGTGTGGTTGAAAGCATTGCCTTTACCGAAGGGCAAACGGTGCAGCAAGGTGACGCACTTTTTCAAATTGATCCTCGTCCATTTCAAGCGGTCGTTGATCGCTTGCGCGCGCAAATTCTTGCTGGTGAAGCGGCGCTGGAAGAGGCGATTAATCGCGAAAAGCGCGCCTTAAACCTAGGAAAAAGTAGTGCCATTTCAATTGAACAAGTGGAATCGCGTTCAGCTGATTCAAAACAACGTAAGGCGGAATTGTTAGCACTGAAAGCTCAACTAGATTCAGCCTTACTTGATTTAGAATTCACCTCAGTGAAGTCGCCAATTACAGGTGTGATTTCACGCGCAGAAATTACCGAAGGTAACAACGTTATTGCTAACCAAAGTGTGTTAACTAATATCGTTTCTAACGATGAAATGTATGCATACTTTGATATTGACGAGCGCACGTGGAACTCAGATTTTGCCAATGTTACGTCAAACACACCATTGCCAGTGATGTTAACGTTAGCTGGCAGCAGCAAGCGTCAATACCAAGGTCATATCGACTTTGTTGATAATGCAGTGAATGCCTCAACAGGTACGATTCGTGTCCGTGCGACGTTTGATAACCACACGCAAGAACGCGCGTTAAAAGCAGGCTCTTTCGCTCGCTTAAAACTGGCGTCTACCGATATTGAAAAACACATTTTGGTGCCAGATCGCGCAATTGGCACAGATCTGAAAAATCGTTTTGTGTTAACGATTGGCGAAGATAATACCGTGCAATATCGCCAAGTAACGGCAGGTGAGCGTTATGGTCAGTACCGCGTGATCACCGAGGGTTTAAACCCAGAAGACAATATTGCCGTAAATGGCCCAGCGAAAGTGTTCCCAGGCATGGTGATCAGCCCGCGCAATGTCACTTTAGATTTATCGGCGGTTGCACTGACCGTTGACCCAGCTGCTGCCGAAACGTTTGCGGCTGTGCGCTAGGAGTTACTCGCTGTGAATTTTTCTCATTTCTTTATTCAACGGCCGATATTCGCGTCGATGCTGTCGCTGATTATCTTGATCGGCGGCTCTATTTCCTTGTTCCAACTGCCGGTCAGTGAATATCCAGAAGTTGTGCCACCTACTGTGGTGGTCACGGCGAACTACCCCGGTGCTAACCCAAAAGTGATTGCCGAAACGGTGTCCACGCCGCTTGAGCAAGAAATCAACGGTACCGAAAACATGCTGTATATGTTTTCACAGGCAACCAGTGATGGTCGCATGACCTTAACCGTCACTTTTGCCTTGGGTACCGACCTAGACAAAGCGCAAGTACAAGTGCAAAACCGTGTTAACAGTGCCTTGCCGCGTTTGCCAACGACAGTGCAACGCTTAGGTGTAGTCGCCGAGAAAGCTTCGCCTGATTTAACCATGGTCGTGCATTTGTACTCGCCAGATGAGTCGCGTGAAATCAGCTACTTATCAAACTATGCCAGCCTGTATGTGAAAGATCAGATCGCTCGTTTGGGCGGCGTTGGTGATGTTCAGCTATTTGGCGGCGGCGAATACTCAATGCGCTTATGGTTAAACCCAGATGCCATTGCTTCACGCAATATGACGGCAATGGATGTTGTTTCAGCCGTTCGTGAACAAAACCGTCAAGTGGCCGCAGGTTCATTAGGCGCACAGCCAACGCCAGTGGACAGTGAATTCCAAGTTCTGCTCAACGTAAAAGGGCGCTTAAACTCAATTGAAGAGTTTGAAGATATTGTCATTAAAGTAGGTGACGATGGCTCTATTACACGCTTGAAAGATGTCGCGCGTGTTGAGCTAGGCCAAAACACCTATGCCTTACGTTCACTACTTAATGGTAAGCCTGCGGTGGCGATGCCGATTTTCCAGCGTCCGGGTTCTAATGCTATTGAATTGTCTGATGAAGTGCGCAGCACTATGGCCGAGCTGTCAAAAGCCTTCCCACAAGGGGTAGCTTACGAAATCGCTTACGACCCAACGGTGTTTGTTCGTGGCTCGATTGACGCGGTAATCGCCACGTTACTAGAAGCGATTGTGCTTGTGGTCTTGGTGGTGATTTTATTCCTACAAACATGGCGCGCATCAATCATCCCATTAATTGCGGTGCCTGTATCGCTCATCGGTACCTTTGCCATTATGCAGTGGATTGGCGTTTCAATTAACACACTTTCACTATTTGGCTTGGTACTAGCCATTGGGATTGTGGTCGATGATGCCATTGTGGTGGTGGAAAACGTTGAGCGAAATATTCACGATGGTTTATCGCCATTAGAAGCAACGCGCAAAGCCATGACCGAAGTAACAGGGCCAATTATTGCGATCGCGCTAGTACTGTGTGCGGTATTTATTCCAACAGCCTTTATTACTGGTTTATCAGGCCAATTCTATAAGCAATTTGCCTTAACTATTACCATTTCAACCCTGATTTCAGCATTTAACTCGTTAACGTTATCGCCAGCGTTATCGGCATTGTTGCTAAAAGGGCATGATGCCAAGCCAGACTGGTTAACACGTGTGTTAGATAAAACGCTGAGCAGAGTGGTATTTACACCGTTTAATAAGTTGTTTGACAGAGGTGCTAATGCCTATGAAAACTTAGTGAAAAAGTTAATCCGCTTTTCGCTGTTAGTGTCTGTGTTATACCTAGGTTTAGTGGGCGCAACTGGCAGCTTATTTAATGCTGTACCGGGTGGCTTTATTCCTCAGCAAGACAAGCAATACTTAGTGGCGATTGCGCAATTGCCAGATGCGGCAAGCTTGAATCGTACCGAAGAAGTGATCCGTGAAATGGGCGATATGGCGCTTAATACCCCTGGTGTCGCCAATACCGTCGCCTTCCCAGGTTTGTCGGTGAACGGTTTTACCAATAGCCCGAACAGCGGTATTGTGTTTGTGACCTTAAAAGATTTTAGCGAGCGCAGCGACCCACAGCTTTCTGCTAACGCTATTGCGGCTAACTTAAATGGCCAATTTGCGGCGATTGATGAAGCTTTTGTCGCGATTTTCCCTCCGCCCCCCATTCAAGGCTTAGGTTCAACCGGTGGTTTTAAACTACAAATTGAAGACAGAGGTAACTTAGGGTTTAACGCTTTGTTTGATTCACTACAAGCGGTAATTGGTGAAGCGCAAAAACGCCCTGAGTTAATGGGCTTGTACTCAACTTTCCGCATTCAAGTACCACAAATGGATATTGAAGTGGATCGCGAACAAGCGCTGATTCTAGGGGTTGAGCTATCGGAAGTGTTCGATGCGCTGCAAGTTTACTTAGGCTCTTTGTATGTCAACGATTTCAACTTGTTTGGCCGCACTTATCAGGTTAACGCGCAAGCCGATGCAGACTTTCGAGTTGATCCGAAACAAATTCTTGGCTTAAAAGTCCGTAATGCCGCAGGGCATATGGTACCGCTGGGCGCAGTTGTGGCAGTAACGCCAACCACAGGGCCAGATCGCGTGATGCACTACAACGGTTATCCAAGTGCTGAATTAAACGGTAGCCCAGCACCGGGTTACAGTTCAGATCAGGCACAATTTGCGATTGAAGAAGTACTCGCCGCGACCTTGCCAAACGGTATGGAATACGAGTGGACCGAAGTGACTTACCAGCAAATTTTAGCGGGTAATACCATGGTGTACATCTTCCCGTTAGTGGTGGTGTTAGTGTTCACTGTATTAGCTGCGCAATATGAAAGCTTACGTTTGCCATTAGCCATTATTTTGATTGTGCCGATGACCATTTTCTCTGCCTTGTTAGGTGTTTGGATGATTGGCGGTGACAACAATATTTTTACCCAAATTGCGTTAATCGTGCTGGTTGCACTGGCCTGTAAAAATGCGATTTTGATGGTGGAATTTGCTAAAGAAATTCAAGATGCTGGTCAATCGCCATTAGCGGCAATTTTGGAAGCCTGTCGCTTGCGTTTGCGCCCAATTTTAATGACCTCAATTGCCTTTACTGCCGGTGTTGTGCCGCTTGTGTTGGCAACAGGTGCTGGCGCAGAAATGCGTCAAGCAATGGGCGTAGCGGTATTTGGCGGCATGATCGGGGTTACGGTATTTGGCCTGTTATTTACGCCAGTTTTCTATATGCTACTAGCTAATAAAAATAAAAAAGCCGCCTCAGCGTTACCAGCCGAGCAAGTAACTTAGGGAACGGCCAATCGCGATAGGTTTAGCAATGAATATTTTAGCTGCTAAACCTATCGCAGTAAGTTTGTATTAGCGGGGAAACAAGTGAAAACAAGCAATTCGATTGCCAGTAGTATGCGAGCACTGGTATTAACCAAGGCAAGTGAAGACTTTGAACTAACCGAAACTCAGCTACCGGTGCCGAGTGTTGGTGATGGTCAAGTACTGATCAAAGTTGACTATGCCGCGCTCAACCCAGTGGATAGCAAGTTAGCGAAAACTGGGCATAGTGCTTGGCAATATCCGCATATTCCAGCATTAGATGGGGTAGGTACTGTGGTTGATTCATACAGCCCGCATTGCCCGTTAATTGGTAAACAAGTGCTGTGGCATAGCGATTTATCAAAAGCTGGTGCGCTTGCCGAATATGTTGCGATTGAAGCCCATGCGGTATCGCTGTTGCCGGAAGGTGTCGAGCCAATTAAAGCTGCGGCTTTACCTTGTGCGGGTATGACTGCGATCCTTGCGCTATGTAAGCTGCAAGTTGAAGCTGGCGAAACCATTTTAATTGAAGCGGGGGCTGGTGCTGTTGGCCAGTTTGCGATTCAACTAGCAAAAGCTAAAGGGCTAACGGTGCTGGCAACTGCCTCGAAAGCCAATCATAAATTAGTTAGCTGTTTAGGCGCCGATCACGTCTTTGATTATCGCGATAAACACTTAGTGGATAAGATTAAACAAGCTTTGGCTTATCAGCTGTTAGACGCAGTACTTGATTCAGTTGGTGGCGAAGCAACGGCGCGTGATATAGAACTATTACGCTTTAATGGGCGCATTGCCTGTTTAACCGAACTACCAGTAATTGACGCTGGCTTATTGTTTGAACGATCGCCAGCCATTCACGCTATCTCCCTCGGTGGTGCTTGGCTTGCCAATGATCTATGTGCTCAGCAAAAACTCAGTATGATGGGCGATCATTTGCTAGAACTACTCGCTAGCAAACAACTGCATGTCCCTGAAATTTATTCAATTGAATTTGATGCCGAGCAAGTGACCAAGGCTATGCATGCGCAACTCGCTGGTGGGCTAGTGGGTAAGCAGGTGGTTAAGGTTAGTTAGCTGGTAACAATATTTATTTAAAAAGCCCTGACATCTTGCGATGCAGGGCTTTTTTATTGGGTGGCTTTCTATTTTTCTTTTTCCGTCTCTGATGACAGGTGAAAACTTAAGAAAGCCGCTTTAATAGCGCGCTAAGGCTGCGTAAAACCTCGATTTTCTAATAACGCGTCTGTTGTTGGCGCACGACCTCTAAAGCCTTTGTAGGCTTCTTCGTAATTTAACGTATCACCTGTGCTAAACACGAAGTTATAAAGTTTCTGCGCAACTTCTTTGTCGAAAATATTGCCTGCTTCAACAAAGGCGTTAAAACCGTCAGAGTCTAAAATTTCAGACCACATTTAGGCGTAGTAGGCTGAGTCGTAACCGCCAGCGAAGATATGACCAAAGTGTGTGCTGCGATGGCGCATAATAATTTCTTCCGGCTTGCCATAATCACCTAAAATTTTGTCTTCAAACGCTCGCACGTCGATTGAATCAACTTCAGTCATTTTGTGATAAGCCATATCAACCAGTGCTGACGCTGTATATTCGATGGTCGCAAAACCTTGGTTAAAGGTGCTGGCATCTTTAATGCGTTTGATAAGCGCATCAGGCATTGGTTCGTTGGTTTTGTAGTGACGAGCAAACTGCTTCAGCATTTCTGGTTCAGCGATAAAGTGTTCGTATAACTGTGCTGGAAACTCTACCCAATCACGTGACACACTGGTTCCTGCTAGCGTTGGATAAGTAACGTTAGAAAGTAAGCCGTGCAGCGCGTGACCAAATTCGTGGAATAAGGTTACCGCATCAGAGTAGCTCATCAGCGTAGCTTCGCCTTCAGCTGGCTGGTTAAGGTTCATGTTGTTGATGATCAGTGGTTTAACATCACCCGCCAATTTTTGCTGCGTTCTAAACGCACTCATCCAAGCACCAGAGCGCTTAGTTGAACGCGCATAGTAGTCACCAAAGAACAAACCAATCGAAGTGCCGCTGGCGTCTTTTACTTCCCACACACGAACGACAGGGTTGTAAACCGGAATATCGTTGCGCTCAGTAAAAGTTAAGCCAAAGAGCTGCTCAGCTACATGAAACTTAGCTTTGAGCATGTTTTCTAGCTCAAAGTACTGGGCGATTTCACCTTGGTCTAGGTCAAAGCGCGCTTTACGCACTTTTTCTGCGTAGTAACGCCAGTCCCAAGCTTCAAATTTGTGATCTGCGCCTTCTTCTTTCATCAGCTCAAGAATCCATTCACGCTCTTGCTCTGCTTTGGCAACCGCAGGTGTCCAAACCTTCATGAGCAAGTCCATCGCCGCTTCTGGTGAGGATGCCATGGTATTAGACAGTACATAGTCGGAGTGGTGCTTGTAACCTAGTAATTTAGCGCGCTCTGAGCGCAATTTAACGATTTCTTCAACGTTTGCTTTGTTGTCGTATTCGTTGTCGTTATCACCGCGCATTGCCCAGCCTTTGAACGCTTTTTCGCGTAAGTCACGGCGCTCTGAGAACTGTAAGAATGGTTCAACACTTGAACGTTGAAGGGTGATTAAGTATTTGCCTTCCATATCTTGGGCTTTAGCGCTGGCGGCTGCGGCATCAATCATAGATTGAGACATACCTGCCAAGTCTGACGCTTCCAACACGAGTTTAAAGTCAGTGCTGTCGTTCAACATGTTTTGACCAAAGGTGGTGGTGAGTGTCGCAATGCGTTCATTGATTTCGGCAAAACGCTCTCGATCTGCACCTTCTAGGTTAGCACCAGAGCGAACAGCTTCGTTATACAAGCGTTCAACAAGGCGAACTTGCTCGGCTTTTAGGTTGCTGTCGTTACGAGTGGCATGTACCGCTTTAATTCGCTGAAACAACTCAGGATTCATTTGAATCTTATTACTGTGACGGCTTAACAGCGGCGAAATTTCACGTTGCAGGGCTTGCATTTCATCGTTCGATTCGGTGCCTGTTAAGTTAAAGAATACGCGCGCTACGCGCACTAACTCAGCGCCCGAAAGCTCTAGCTGCTCTACCGTGTTGGTAAATGTAGGTAGACTGTCTGATGTCGCAATTGCGTCAACTTCTTTAAGGTGCTTCTCCATTGCCTGCTCAAATGCTGGCATAAAGTGCTCGGTTTTGATTTCATCAAACGGTGGCGCGCCAAATGGTGTACCCCATGCATTAAAAAACGGGTTAGTTGCAGCGGCCACTTGGCTTGGATCTTTTACTGCTGTTTGGCTCTGCTCTTGGGGGGCTTGTGTTTCCTCGGTGGCTTGCTCTTGCTGAGGGGAGCAGCCCGTTGTTGACAATGCCAAGGCAACGGCGCCGGCTGTCAATAATATCGAAAATCGATGTTTAGACATGTGTTTTCCTTCCAATGTAGGTTGAGTTGTTACACTCTGTGTTTTTTATTGTGTTTATTTCCAACAATTTAAACTAATCGTTTAAATAAGCTTTGGTCAAATAATCTGCTTACTTTGCCACGAACTTTGCGACTATTTTTACGACAAGCTTCGGCTAAAATGCGTCAAAATACGGTTACGGTTAATGCTTTTGTCTTGGTCATAGCCCTAGGACTGCTAAAATCCTTAGCCTCGATCAGAGCCTTAGCCCCGATCAAAGCTTAGTGGCATCGCCGAGCTAGCTGCTATGACATTCGTGCCGTCAAACACTAGTTCTCCGTTAACATACGTTGCGGCAATCCTGTGGCTAAAGGTTACGCCGTCGAATGGTGTCCACTGGCACTTATAGCGATTGTTTTGATGACTTGTATAAGTAGATGTACTTGGGTCAATTAAGACGAGATCAGCAAAATAACCTTCTTGAATAAACCCGCGTTTTCTCAGTTTATAGCGCTTAGCTGGGTTATGACTGACTTTTTCCACAACTTTCGTCAGCGGTATGGCACCTCGTGCCGATTGCTCTAATAGTGAAAGTAGGGCGTGTTCAACCAATGGCAATCCTGCCGGTGCTTGTAAATAATCAACTTGCTTTTCCTGCCAAGTATGTGGAGCGTGATCTGTGGCAATAATATCAATGCGGTCGTCGTTGATTGCGTTGATGAGCGCCAATCGATCACTTTCCGCTTTGATGGCTGGGTTGCATTTGATCAGATTGCCGAGCGTTGCGTAATCGTCTTGATTAAACCAAAGGTGATGAACACAAGCTTCGGCGGTGATTTTTTTATTGTCGATCGGCCCGCGTTCAAACAGTGACATTTCTTTTGCTGTGGTCAGGTGCAGTACATGTAAATCACTATCATGTCGTTTGGCTAAATCAATGGCGTATGACGAAGATTGATAGCAGGCCTCAGCATCGCGAATTACCGGGTGATGTTTCGGCGTGAACTCTGTGGTTTGTGTTTTGAGTTGTTTAAAGTTCTTGTCAATCACTGCGCCATTTTCGCAATGGGTAACAATCAGCGTGGGGCTATATTGGAAAATACGCTCTAGTGCTTCTGGGTGTTCAACCAATAAATCGCCAGTAGATGCGCCCATAAACACCTTTACACCGCATACCCAACTTGGATCAAGGCGTTTGATTTCTTCGATGTTGTCAGGTGTTGCGCCAAGGTAAAACGAATAATTCGCCAGCGAGTTATGCTTTGCTAGCTCGTGTTTTTCAAGCAGGGTGTCAATTGTGGTCGTTGAAGGTTTAACATTCGGCATTTCCATAAAACTGGTGATACCGCCAGCTACCGCGGCACGCGACTCACTGTAAATTGAGCCTTTGTGAGTTAAACCGGGTTCGCGAAAATGTACTTGATCGTCAATCATACCCGGTAGTAGCAACATGCCACTGGCATCAATCACAGTGTCATTTGCTGTAAGTGTGATATCTGGCGCAATTTTCTCGATAATATGACCCTTGATAGCGACATCTGCCGCATACATTCGACCACTATCAACCAAAGTCGCACCTTTGATAATTTTCATTGTTATTGCTTAGTATTATTTTTTGGTGAAATACTATGTGATAGTGTAACGATACGCAAATATTGAATAGGGCTTGAGGTTGTTTTTGGTTGTTATAGTGTAACTGGATGTTTCCGTGCTAAGAAGGCACTTGCGGGGTTGCTTTATTGTGATCTCTAACGGCAGTTAATTATCATAAGTCCCTTAATGTAATAGGGTTCTTAAGTGCGGGGCCTTAAGTAAAGGAGCCTTAAGTGATTATTTGGATTGGCGAGCAACAACTCAGTGGTTAAATCAAAAATAGAAGATTTAACGGCATTTATTGCCGTGGTTGATACCGGTGGATTTTCCAGTGCGGCAGAGGCGCTTGATCTGCAAGTGGCCAAAATCTCACGTAGTGTTAGTCGTTTAGAGCAAAGCTTAAATACGACTTTACTTAATCGCACCACGCGACGAGTGGATTTAACGGAAGAGGGGCGCTTGTTTTTAGCTGAAGCAAAACAAGCGTTAGCCACCCTCAGTAATGCAGAAGAAAAACTCTTATTTGCAGATGCCAAGCCCTCTGGGCGATTAAGAATTGATGCCGCCAGCCCGTTTATTTTGCATCAATTAGTGCCGTTAATGGCTGAGTTTAATGCGGCTTACCCAGACATATCGGTGGAACTGATTTCCAATGAAAGCATTATTGACTTGCTTGAACGGCGCACTGATGTGGCTATTCGCATTGGTCAACTGAACGACTCAAACTTGCATGCCAGTCGTTTAGGGGAAAGCCCATTAAAAATAGTGGCAACGCCTGAATATCTTGCCAAACATGGTAAGCCTGAAAGTATTGCTGCGTTGGCAAATCATCAAATCGTAGGCTTTGCTGATTTACCTAAGTTTAATGATTGGGCGCTTGTTGAGCCATGCCAAACAAAACCTTTTATATTGGCAAGCAGCGGGGAGTCGGTCAGGCAACTTGTGCTGCATCATCATGGCTTGGCGCTGCTGTCGAATTTTATGATCTACCGCGATTTAGCCGCTGGCCGTTTAGTTGAATTGCTACCGCGCGCTGTGCTTTCACCCAACCCTTGGGAGCAAATTCAGGTGGTGTACTATAAGCAAACCGCGTTGTCAGAACGCATCAGAGTATTTATCGATTTTTTAAAAGCAAATATTCGGCTTTAGGGAAAAACTGGCTGAAAGCTCGATGTCAATAATCACTGTGCACTAATCAATGACGCACATGCTATTACCTGTTAATCCAGCGTAAATCCGACTTTGATGGTTACTTGCCAATGCGCGACTTTTCCCTCGTCAATTTGACCACGAGTGTCGATGACTTCAAACCACCTAAGATTGTGTAAAGACTCGCTGGCTTTGGCGATAGCATTGCTGACCGCTTGTTCAATACCATCTGGCGAAGAACCTGTTAATTCCAGTAATTTATAAGTGTGATTAGACATATGATCTCCTGTTAAAGAAATAAGCGAAATACCATTTGGGTATTCACTGACTATAGATCAAATATTCTGCTCATCACGGTAAATTGGCGAAATATGAGTAGTTTACGACAAGACTTGTTTAAGCAAATTGACTTAGCTGACTTCACTGACGTAGCTGAGTAGCCGCCTTATATGTCGTTGTGTTCAGACCAGCTTCTTAACTGCTCTAAAATCGACAGCGCCGAGCGGCCAAATTCAGTTAGCTCATAGCTTACCGCGACAGGGCGATCGCTGATCACTTTTCGCAGCACCATACCATTGGCTTCTAACTCTTTTAATCGTTGGTCGATCATTTTCTTGCTTGCGCCGCCAAGTAAGCGAGTTAAATCGTTAAAACGCACTGGCTCATCTTTTAGGTGATAAATAATCGAACCTGTCCATTTTCCACCAATTAACCGCATACCTTTTTCAATGGCACATGGCTCTAGGCAGGCATTTAAAACTTTTTTACGACCTTTACTGTCTGTTTCTACAACACTTTTCATCAAATCCTCTAGGTTTTAACTAGGTTACTAAAAGTATACTAATTGATTAAAGTTTACAGGTTACTAAAATAAACCACAAGTTTGAGTCAGCGATGATGCTGTATTTTATTTTTCATCAATAGCCTAGCTTCTAGCACATTCACATCTGAAGTGATCGCTAGCGCATATTAACGAGATTTTCTTATGAGCAATGTATTAATTATTAACGCCCATCATTACTACCCATTTTCCGAAGGCAAGCTAAATGCCTCTTTGGTTGATAAAGCTGCGACACAACTGGCCGAAAAAGGCCACGAAATTCGTGTTATCAGCATTGGCGAAAGCTTCGATGTTGAACAAGAATTGGCGCATCATCAGTGGGCAGATATTGTTTTATTGCAAGCGCCAGTGAACTGGATGGGCGTACCTTGGTCGTTTAAAAAATATATGGATGAAGTGTATACCGCGGGTATGGGCGGTGCCTTATGCAATGGCGACGGCCGTACAGAAGATGCGCCGAAAAGTAACTATGGTACAGGCGGTGCATTAGCTGGCACCAAATATATGTTGTCATTGACGTTTAACGCGCCAGCGTCATCTTTTAATGACGAGCTAGACTTCTTTGAAGGCAAGAGTGTTGACGATTTGTTCTTCCCTATGCATATGAACTTTAAGTTCTTTGGAATGACGGCGATGGAAACCTTTGTGTGTTTTGATGTGATGAAAAATGCCGATATTGAAAACGACTTTAAACGTTTTGAAGCCCACCTTAACCAACATTTTTAAGCGAGAAAAGTGATGACATACACAACCAATAAACTGCACCCAGGCAGTGAATTTCCTGAAATATCTGTCACCATGCGCTCGGACGAGCAACAAGTATTAGGTAAGGCAGCTAAGCCCAATAGCTGGCAAGTGGTGTTAGTGTATCGCGGTAAACACTGCCCGTTGTGTACCAAGTATCTCAATGCGCTGGAGCACTACCTGGCGCCGTTGGCAGAAATTGACGTTGAAGTACTGGCGGTTTCTGGCGACTCGAAAGTACAGCTAGAAGGGCATATGGAGCAGTTAGACATCAGCTTCCCAATTGCTTACGGCTTAACTGTGGAGCAAATGCAGCAGCTGGGCGTATATATTTCAGATCCGCGCTCGCCAGAGGAAACCGATCATCCGTTTGCCGAGCCGGGCTTATTTGTGGTGAATGGCGAGGGTAAGTTACATGTCGTGGATATTTCGAATAATCCCTTTGTGCGTCCAGAGCTTGGCACGCTGGTTAATGGGTTAGCTTGGATTAAAAACCCAGACAATGACTACCCCATTCGCGGTATGCGTAGCTGATTATTTGAATAGCTATTACAAAGAAGCCGCTAATTAGCGGCTTTCTAATTATTTGTGCTATTTACAGGTAAAGATATTACGAACAGCTGTTGTTCCGGTAAGCAGTTTAAACTGAGTGAGTAGTTATTTGTCTGCTTTTGAGCTTTCACGTACCAGTTGATCCATAAAACGCACGCCCCAGCCTTGCGAGCCTTTTGGAGCTATGGCGATATCTGCGTCTAACCAGTCAACGCCAGCAATATCGAGATGTACCCAAGGTAAATCCTTATCAATAAAAGTGGCAACCACGGCGGCACCAATACTTGCGCCGGGATTACCGGCTCCTGAGTTTTTAATATCGGCAATATCTGATTTTATCTGGTCGAAATGATTAGGGTGAAGTGGTAGTGGCCAGACGTTTTCGCCACTGCTTTTGCCTATTGTCATCATTTGCTCAGTCAATTCCCAGTCACGCGTCACCACAGCAGCATATTCATCACTTAGTGCTCGCACAGCTGAGCCTGTCAAGGTCGCGATGTTAAGCAACAAACTAGGCTTAAAGTCGTTCTGCGCGTAGCGTACAGCATCGGCTAAAATGAGTCGGCCTTCGGCGTCGGTAGAGATAATTTCAATCGTCGTGCCTTGCATTGTAGTTATCACGTCTCCGGGGCGAATGGCATCACCAGATGGCATATTTTCTGCCAGCGGCATCACGCCGACTAAATTGACTTGTTCGCCTCGTTTGGCGACTGCGAGTAAAGTACCTGCAACCGCGGCAGCACCGGCCATATCAGACTTCATCGCCCACATGCCTTTGTTTTGTTTAAGACTAATACCGCCAGTATCAAATGTAATGCCTTTACCTACGAGGGCAATTGGCGCTTGTTTATCGGCACCTTGGTAGTTAATCACCAAAAGTCTTGGATCATGCACCGAACCTTGCCCAACCCCCAGCAACGCTCCCATATTACGCTTTTTCATATCGCGAACTTTCAGCACGTCGATATCAATATTTTTCACCCCTTTAAACGCTTTTTTGACGTGGCTAACAAAACTTTCTGGGTACATAGTTTTACCTGGCTCCGAGGCTAAATCGCGCGCTAAATAAATCCCTTCTGCCATATGTTTTAAGTCTTTGTCGTATTTAGCCTTTGCTGCATTAATATTGCTTGATTGAATGAGCAAGTCGCTAGGTAAGGTTCTAGCTGATGGCGTTTTGTATTTATCAAAATGGTAGTCGCGCAGGGCAGCGCCGAGCGCCAGCCATGCTTCCGGTGTTTCAACTTTGGTGTTAAGTGCATCAGTCACGATGGCGGCTTGCTCTTGCAGGTTAGCTGGAATACTGGCAATAGCATAACCACCTAACGCTTGCAGATTAGCTTGAGTTAACGGCTCTTCACCTTGACCAATCACTGAGATTTGCGAGAACGGTGCAATACCGTAAAAAATCTGCGTGTCACCAAACTTGGTCGAGGCATCACTGTTAGCAATCGCTGCGAGTAATTGACCTGAGGATTCTTGATTAATTTGTGCTGCGACACCCGTTAACGATTGCGTATCTTTGATAAAAACGACAATGCGTTTATGAACCGCCAAATCCAGTACGGTAAATTCTACTTTTGGCAAGGCAAAGGCTTGTGCACTAACTAGCCAGAGAAGGCATATGGTGATTAATTTCTTCATCTTTATTCGCTCTACAGTCGTATATTTTTGTGTATTTTGCGGCGCATGCTAATTGCGTAAGTTTTATTCATCTATTTTTATTGTTTAATGGCTTTTGCGGTAACTTGCTATGGTGTACAACACTTATTTACTAAAACCATTGCTAATCGGTTTATTAGCAGACCGCAAAAGCCGAAATTTTTTAAGGGAGTGTTATGAAGGATAGTGCATTATTGAAGTATTTTGCTTATGGCTCGAATATGTCTGTGCCTCGGTTACAACAACGGGTGCCGAGCGCTCGCTATATTGGCGCTTATTACTTACCCAAGCATGATTTACGATTTCATAAAAAGGGCGTTGACGGCTCAGCCAAGTGTGATGCCTTCCTAACCAACAAAGAAGAAGATGTTGTTTTTGGCGTACTATTTGAGTTCTGCCCCAGTGAGAAACATTTTTTAGACGCCGCCGAAGGCTTAGGTGTGTTTTATTTTGAAAAAGACGTGACGATTTATGATCAACACCATCAAGCCGAGCAAGCCAGCCTCTATTATGCCAGCGATAGCACGCCCGATATTCAGCCGTTTACTTGGTATAAGCATCATGTGTTTTACGGTGCGAGCCAAGCGAATTTACCCGCTGACTATCTTGCTAAAATTGAGCAAATTGCTGCTATTGATGACACGGATGACAAACGAAAAGCAAAAGAGATGGCAATATATTAACCATCTCTTTAATTACTATTTGTTCGCTTATTCGCCTATTTATTAGCGCCAAGATCAACAATGACTCGACCACGCACTTGTCCAGCAATAAGCGCTTGTGCTGTCTCAATGGCTTGGTCAAGGCTGATATCGGTAGAGATGGTTTCTAAATCTGCTGGTTCGATAATCTCGGCTAAGCGCTGCCAAGCTTCGACGCGATCCGTTATAGGTCTCATCACACTATCAATGCCAGCCAATACAACACCGCGCAAAATAAACGGGGCAACCGAGGCTGGAAAATCCATGCCTTGTGCTAAACCACAAGCGGTGACGACACCGCCATATTGCATACTGGCACAAACATTGGCCAAGGTGTGGCTGCCAGCCGCATCAACGGCACCTGCCCAACGCTCTCTCGCTAATGGCTTACCCGGCTCCGATAGGGTATTGCGATCAATCACTTCTGCTGCGCCCAACTGTTTTAAGTAATCGGTTTGGTCTAGTCGACCTGTCGAAGCAACCACGGTATAACCAAGTTTAGCCAAAATTGCGATGGCAAAGCTGCCAACACCGCCGTTTGCGCCGGTGACTAAAATTTCACCTTTATCGGGGGTGACGCCATTTTTTTCTAACGCGATGACACACAGCATGGCGGTATAGCCGGCGGTGCCAATTGCCATTGCTTGGCGCGGTGAGAAAGCTTCAGGCAATGGGATCAGCCAATCACTGTTGAGGCGCGCTTTTTCAGCCAAACCACCACAGTGTTTTTCACCTACACCAAAGCCGTTGAGCAACACTTTATCGCCAACCTTGAATTTGTCGCTATCGCTTGCGGTTACCGTTCCTGCTAAATCAATGCCGGGGATCATTGGAAAGCTTCGCACCACGGGAGCTTTGCCGGTAATGGCTAGGGCATCTTTGTAATTTAAGGTGCTATGGGAAACATCAATAGTGACATCGCCTTCAGGCAAAATGCTGTCGTCAACTTCCTTAACTTGTGCCTGATAACCCTGTTCGTCTTTATTGATAACAATACTCTTAAACATGCTTTCTCCTATTTTAGACCGATTGTCTATTAATGTTGAAAAAAATGTGGTGAAGCTTTTAAATGATAGCCTCGCCGAGTTACTCTTTTTTGCTTATTCGTGTTCGCCTATTCACTTTGCGAAATGCGTGCGATAAAAAAGGCTAAATAGTTATCTAACGGTTTTGCATTTTGAACGAGTTTGGCTCTGCTAACCGCGCCTTCCCAGCCAATCCAAAAGTCTTCAGCGAGCTGAGCGCAATTATGCTTAGTTGCAAGCTCACCGCATGCCTGTGCTGCACTTAAACAAGCTTCTAGTTTTTGCTGCCACTGACTAAATATATCAATGAGTTGTTGGCGGTAACTCAAAGGTAGCAAATCCACTTCTTGACCTAAATTACCCACTAAACAGCCACGTTTAAATTGATAACGCTGCATTCCTTGTTTGGCGTCGTCAACAAAATTGGCAATTCGGGTCAGTGGCGGATGAGTTTCATCGAGTAAATACAGATCGAGCTTACGTGCAAAATAAGTGGCATAGCTATCTATAACAGCTTGTCCAAACGCCTCTTTGCTGGCGAAGTAGTGATAAAATGAACCTTTTGGTACACCGACTTTTCTTAAGATTTGATCGATACCAGAAGAAGCAAAACCATTCTCGGTTAACTGCTCTAGGCCGCTGCGGATCAATGCCGCTTTGGTATCTTGGTTATCGCGGGCAACTTTCGGTGGGCGACCGCGTCTTGGTTTAATAAGGGTATCAGTCATATATTTATATTAGACCGATCGTCTAATTAAATGCAAGGAAGGTCTCAATTGTATGCTTTATAGCAGTCAGCTCGAATAAAGTTGGTTAAATTTAAAGTATGTTTTAGTGCTGTGATTTTGGCATGTCGTTAGTGGCTCACATCCGCAATATCACCGCGTCTAACTGGGTAACCTAAGTGCATCCAACCGAAAATGCCTTCCCACAACACCGCGGTGCGAGTGTAGCCGCGTTTTCTTAACTTATTAATGGTGTAATCGGCAGCAGCCCGAGGGCAAGAGCAGTAGGCGACGATTTGTACATCCTTTGGAATACCGGCAACGGTTTCGTCTAGATCAGCATAGTAAGGGAAGGGAATAGCACCCTCGATATGGGCTGTTTGCCACACGGACGGTACACGCGTATCTAGCAATACCATACGGCTATTATATTCGAGTGCGCGATTTAAGTCTGTTGACATCACGTACATGCCGTCTTTTAGCGTAAAGTTAGGATCATCGCCTTGTTTATTGATGATGTAATCTTTAGGCTCTGGCATTGCCGTTAAGGTTGGCTTAGTTTCGTTTAAGCCTAGTGATTTACTGCGTAAATAAGCGGTAATACTGTTAATTTCTTGCGCGGATAATTTTATCTTAAATGCCTGCATCGGTGTGCCTTGACGACCATTTTCAATGGCATGGCGAATAAATTCATCGGTATTGTGGGCAAGGGCAGATTGGTTCATCAGCGCTGGTGCGTTCACCCCTTCGCCATTAACCCCATGGCAGGCGGTGCAATTAGCCTGATAAAGCGTTTCACCAAATTTGATATCACCAGTGACTGGCTTAGTGGAAAACTTGAGGCGGTCAAAACCTGCTTGTTCAAATAACCAGTAGGTGAGATCCCAAGTTTCCGCCAGTGTCATTGGACCACCCACTTCATCCAGGTAGCCAGCCATGGCAGTGCCTTTGCGGCCATATTGCATCGGGCGCAGCACTTGATGGGCGATGCCAGACTCCATCAAACTTTTACTTTTTAACGAAGGCGCGTGATCATTGGCATAACCTTCACGATTTTTGCCATGACACAAGGCGCAGTACTTTTGATAATTACTTGCGGCGATTTCAGCTTGTTCTGCTGTCAGTTTTCGCGGCGGTGAGCGTAACTCTCGCTCTTTTGCCAATACATTAACGGAATAAATACTGCTGATAAGCACCAAAGCTATCAGGACTAGGCTTTTCGTCAGGCTTTTAGTTTGGTTTAGCCGCATAAAAGCTGGCAAGTAAAAGTGTGACAAGCTGAATTGACCTTTTCGTCCATAAATTGGTATTAACAGCATAATAATTGTTATCTGTGTTCGCTAGTGGTTTAACAAACTTGGTAACAATTGTTTGATTGGACTTTGCTGATAAGCAGTAAAAGGGAAAGTAAATGTAAAGCTAAGAGGGAAGTTCAATGAAATTAGCGAGTGGCCTCAATATTTTAGTGATTGAGACTACTCACTACATTAGCTTATATCGCTATATCTAAGAAGCTAGAGCTTAAGGAAAATACTCATAGCTTGCCTGCAAACCTAGCGGTAAGCCTAAGCTCCAAAAGATCATAAGAAATATTGTCCAAGCGATCAGAAATATTACGGAAAATGGCAACATCATCGCCGCTAAAGTACCTATCCCTGCAGAGGTTACATAACGTTGGCAGAAAACAACAACCAGCGGGAAGTAGGGCATTAATGGGGTGATAATATTGGTACTAGAGTCACCGATGCGATAGGCCGCTTGCGCGAGATCTGGCGATATGCCTAGCTGCATTAACATAGGCACAAAAATTGGCGCTAGCAGTGCCCATTTCGCCGAGGCTGAGCCAACAAAGAGGTTAATAAAGCCGGTAAGGATAATAATGCCAGTAATAGTAACACCGCCTGGCAATGCCAGCGCTTTTAGCGCTTCTGCGCCTTTAACCGCAAGTAAAATTCCTAAATTAGATTGACCAAAAGCGTAAATAAATTGGGCGATAAAAAACATGATCACCAGATAGTAGCCCATATCACTCATCGCTTTACTCATGCCTTGAATAAAGTCTTTGGTGGTTCTGATTTTGCCAATAATAATGCCGTAAACTAGCCCGGGAATAAGAAATAGTAAGAAAATCAAGGGGACGATAGATTGCATTAGTGGTGCAGAAAACGAAGTCAGCGAGCCATCACTTGCGCGCCATGCGGAGCTTTCAAATGAGGTGCTGACAATGAGCAAGACAATGCCAATACCCGTCGCTAATAATGACCAACGTAATGCTTTGCGCTCGCTGTCGAGTAACGGCTCCATGGTCGGCAAATCCGATAAATCGCCATCAAGCTCGTTACCTTGTAGTTTCGGCTCAACGATTTTGTCGGTGATAAACCAGCCCAAGGTAATAATCACTAGCGAAGAGGCCGCGGTAAAATAGTAGTTATTGAGCGGGTTGAGGACGATTTCAGCGTTCAAGATTTGCGCGCCTGCTTGGGTAATGCCTTGCAGCATAGGGTCGATAGAAGACGGTACAAAATTCGCGGAAAAACCACCAGAAACACCAGCAAACGCGGCGGCAATGCCCGCTAACGGATGTCGCCCTGCGGCATAAAAAATAACGCCGCCAAGTGGTATCACTAACACATAACCTGCATCTACCGCAGTATGACTGACAATACCAACCGCAATTACCATAGGGGTAAGTAGCCATTTGCCTGTTACCGCCATCAAGGCTCGTAGGCCAGCGTTGATAAAGCCTGAAAATTCCGCAACACCAATGCCTAAAATAGCGACAAGTACGACGCCAACAGGGTGAAAATGCGAAAAGTTAGTAACCATTTTGGAAAAGAAAGTGGCCATAGCATCACCACTTAACTGGTTGTTAATCACCAAAGCTTGGCCAGTGCGAGGGTCTACAGCGCTAAAATCTACCCCAGAAAGCGCCCAAGAAAGTAGCCAAACAATGACCATCAACGCGATAAATAATGCAGCGGGGTCGGGTAGTTTATTGCCCCAAATTTCCACTTTATTGAGTAAACGCTGAACGAGTGGCTCTGAATGTTTCGTCATAAATTCACCTTTGTTATTCTTTTTGTGGCTTTATTTTGCATCAATAAGCTTGAGCAAAAATTGAACTCATTAGCTCCATCTTAGGAAATTGCTCAAAAAATAGAAAGGGTTGTTGCAAAATTGTTAACTTGATTTCCCTATTGTGGGTCCGTCATCTTTTTACATACCAACTTTAATTGCTAACTATAGCCCAGAACTTTTCCGCAAATATTTTTCTATATGCCTTTTCTAAAGACTGCTGTCTTCACATTTTCTTCACAGCGTCATTGCTAGCTTAACGATTGAATTTAGATATTCATGTACCAGCTAAAACGGAGCAATAGCAATGAAGCAATTTATCATTAAAGTGTTAGTACCTATCACTTTAGTATTTACAAGTATCAATGCCCAAAGCAGCGAAACAGAGTCCACACCAGCAGTGCTTATGGTACTCAGTAGTTATGGTGAAAAAGGGGATGATGGTCAGTTAGTCAAACCAGGCTATGAATTTGATGAAATGAGTAAATCTTATTTGGTATTCAAAGCCGCTGGTGTTGCGGTCACTTTTGCTTCACCAAATGGCGGCGAGCCAATCGCTGATAAGTTTGATAAGAACAAAACTTATAACCAGGCGTTTCTCAATGATAAACAGGCTGTTGATTCGCTAGCTTCAACACTTAAATTATCGCAAGTTGAACCAGCGAAGTTCGATGCGGTTTACGTGGTTGGAGGCAAAGGGCCAATGTTTGACTTAGCAACTAATTCAGCTGTTAAAGACATTATTCGTCAGGTTTACGAAAACAAAGGCATTGTCGGGGCTGTTTGTCATGGTCCAGCAGCTTTGCTCGATGTAAAGCTTAGCAATGGTGACTTGCTGATTGCTGATAAACGCGTGTCAGCGTTTACCAATGAAGAGGAAAATGCCTTTACGAAAAAGTGGCAGCTTCCATTTATGCTTGCAGATAAACTGGCGGAAAATGGCGCGAATTATCAACAAGACGGTTTAATGCTTAATCAGGTCAGTGTTGATGGTCGATTGATTACGGGGCAAAACCCATTTTCTACCACAGACGCGGCGAAAGCCGTGGTTGTAAAACTGGGCTTGCCTGTACCGCAGCACATTGATTTTAAAGATGACCGCACGATAAAACTGGCTGAAGCATTTTTTAATAACCGTGAAGCCGCGGAGCAAGAGTTCATTGCCAACGGTGAACGATATGATGCCATGCTATTGGCGATGTTAGGGCTATACCAAGCCAAGCACGCCACTCGTCAAATCGAGCTTGATATTGGAATAACGCTCATGGAATTGGTGCAGGCGAAAGTGAACCACCCAATGCTAGATACAGCAATAGCCAAAGCCTACCTTGATAAAAGCGATACACAAACGGCGGTGAAACTGCTGCAAACATCAAAAGCGAAGTTCCCTGATAACGAACAAATAGCAAGCCTATTGCTAACGCTGAGCGAATAAGGTCAAGGAGCAATGAGTGTGCTTAATCAAATTAAACAGAAACTTAGCGGTATCAAGTGGGGGAAGGCTATGATCAGTATAGTTGGTATTGTCGCGGTATTGGGTGGCGTATGGTATGCGATTTGGGGCTTGCATCCGTATCAAGTTGACCAGCAAGAAATACAAGCATCTTATACATATCAAAGTATTGCTGATAGGCCAATGAATATGCAGCTTGAACAGTTAACTGCAACGACCTTTGCTTTTACTTATCAAAGCTTTGATGGCGCTATTGTTAATGGTCGAATGGCTTACCCTGATACCTATACTAAAGCTCATTCAATGCCGGTGATGCTGGGCGTGCACGCCATGGGGCGCAGTGAAAATCGCTGGTGGATGGATAGCTTCAAAGAGCGCCCAACACTTGAGCAAACCGATAAGCTAGCCAAGCAGGCGTTGGCCAACGGTTATGCCGTCATCGCCATTGATAGTCGCAACCATGGCAAACGCAAAAACCTTGACTACAACATTATTGAGGTGATGCGTGACTTACATTGGTGGGGCAAGCGCGAGCCATATGAGCAAATGGTTATCGACACGGTTAAAGACTACAGAGTCTTACTGGATTGGGTGGAAAAACAAGCGCAATTTGACCAAGCCAATACCACGGTTGCAGGCTATAGCATGGGCGGCCAAGTATCCATATTACTTGCTGGCGTTGATGAACGAATTGAACGGGTGCTATCTATTGTGCCGCCTTACCTCGATGATAAAGTGGCGATAGTCGCACCAAAAAACTTTACCCATAATTTGGCGCATCTTGATAAATTATGGCTGGTTTCAGCCAATGATGATGAGCATGCTAGCGAGTCTGAGAACGCCGCGCTTTATGCCAACATTACGACAGCCAATAAGAAACATGTGCAGTTTGATGGCGGTCATGTGTTACCTCAGGGCTACTATCAGCAGCTAGAAAACTGGTATCAGTAAGCTAACTTTTTTATGTAAATCTTTGTTTATTTGGCCTTTATTGTGTTGTGTTAGGCGATAAATTAGCTGTATTTTGACTGCGAAGATTCAGCTTCAACGAGAAGTAGCAAGCGACTAAAGGTTTACAATTAAAGTTATGATGTTAAATATTAGCGTCGATAGCTAAGCATATGATAGTGCTATGATTAGCGCTTGATTACTCAAATCATAAGCCATTTAAGGATAACTAATTGACAGCTAAAGCATTGCAAGTAAAACCTTTAAAAGTGCTTATTGTTGAAGATAATTTGGCAATTAGTCGCAATATCGCTAACTTTTTTGAAAAGCATCAGGTGATACTCGATTTTGCTTACGATGGTGAACAAGCATGTGAGCTGGCGTTTAGCCATTATTTCGACTGTATTGTGCTTGATATCGCATTGCCTAAATTAGATGGTTTAGCGGTGTGCCAATTGCTTCGAGCAAAGGCAGAGCGTCATATTCCTATCATTATGCTAACGGCACGCGATACTCTTGATGACAAACTAACTGGCTTTGCGCAAGGTGCAGATGACTATCTTTCCAAGCCATTTGCACTAGAGGAATTATTGGTTAGGTGCCAAGCCTTAGCTGCTCGTAATCAAAGTCAGCAGCGAAAACAGCTTGAACTCGGTGAAGGAAGCCAGCACTTAGTGCTTGATCTAAGCACTAAACAAGTGATGCGAAATCAACAAGAAATCCACTTACAGCCAATTCCATACACAATTTTGCAGTTATTGATGGAAGCTCACCCGAGGGCGCTTACTCGCAGCGAGCTATGCCAAAAGTTGTGGGGTGATGCACCGACAGAGTCAGACGCATTGCGATCTCATTTTTATCAACTAAGAAAAGCGCTAGATAAGCCATTTGATATACCAATCGTTAAAACTATCCACGGTGTTGGTTTTGGTTTAGCGCTTTAACTTTTTAATTCTCTAGCTTATCAGCTTTGCAACTGCATTGCTCATTAGGCTCATTCACTTTATTAGCCAAAATTAGCACATAAGGATCGTTAACATGTTTTCTCAAATACGAAGTCGTATTTTGGCTTATTTTATTGGCTTAGTATTGCTGATTAGCGTGTTATTTGGTGCCCTAAGTTTTTTGTTTACTTATTATGTTGAAGACAGCTTATTTGTGAGCTTGCTTGAACAAGAAAAAGTGTTGGTTGAGGCACAAATTAGCGCGGGTCAGCCAATTCAACCGCAGCTAAATTTCGTCCGTTATTATCCATCAGCTCAGCAATTACCAACAGCCATCTCAGATGTGCTTAAGGATGAACCTGAACGCATTGAATTTTCTGGTGTAAAACAAAACAACAAAGCGCACTACCACTTAGTTAGATTAGGTGACGGGTTTTTAGTGGCAGAAGTAAGTGACTATTTAGTTGTGCGCAATATCAAAGGTGGTATGGCAAAAACACATGCGGTATTTATTGGTATGCTGATTATTGTAGCTTTGTGGCTTGCTTGGTCATTTGCAAAGCGTTTGATTAAGCCAATTGAACAACTTAATGCAGTGCTAATACAGGTTAAAGGTGATGAATTGCCAAACGGCTTTGCTAAGCAGTTTCACCAGGATGAAATTGGTTTGTTTGCCAAAGAACTAGAACGAGCAATTGATCGAGTTCGCGCATTTATCGCCCGCGAGCAGCATTTTACTCGTGATATTTCACATGAACTGCGCACACCATTGGCGATCACTCAAGGTGCCATCACCTTACTTAACGACACTTCCCTGACCAAAGAACAGCTCCCATTAGTTGAACGCATCACATCAGCGCAGCAGCAAATGCAATTATGCATTGAAGGTTTATTAGCCTTGGCACGGGAAGGAGAGACAAAGCACGAGCCCTTACCATTACTTGCTGTTATTGAAGCGGCCATTGTCGAACATCATCAGCTGATTGAAGATAAAGCCATCGAACTAGAAGTTAATGTCTCAAATACTGCCACAGTAACCGCCAACCCACAGGCGTTACGCATCGTTATCGGTAACCTTATCGCTAACGCCTTTAGTCATACCGAACAAGGTAAGATTGATATTGACTGGCAGTCGCCGCGTCTAATTATCAGCAATACTAGCGAAAGTATTGCGCAAGATATTTTACCCAATGTGTTTGAGAGCGGTACAAAAGGTAACCAAAGCCAAGGTTTGGGCATTGGTCTATCATTGGCTAAACGATTATGTGATCAGCAAGCGATAGGAATTGCATTAGCATCTGATAATCATGGCACAACAGCTACGCTAACATTTGCGTAATTGCTTTTTTAGTTTTCCTTTTTAGTTTTCTTTATCTCAACTAACTACACCTTAAATTTCTGAACTAACGCATTCAAATCTGCCGAAAGCGTGTTGAGGTCCTGCGAGTTTTCGCCAGCTTGCGACGAAATCACCGCGACTTCATCGGCTGCCATCTTAATTTCTACAACGTTTCGGCTGATATCTTCTGCCACCACTTGCTGCTCTTCTGCCGCGGCTGCTATTTGCGTGTTCATTTCACTGATGGCATCAACCGAGCCAGTAATACTATCAAAAGAGGTTTTAGCCTCTTGTGTAAATTCGATTGTTTGCTGTGATTTATCAACGCTGATTTCCATATCATTCGACACGCTTTGCGTCATATTTCTTAATTTGCCCAGCTGATGAGCGATTTCTTCGGTGGACTCGTGGGTGCGTTGTGATAGCGCACGGACTTCGTCGGCGACCACAGCAAAACCACGCCCTTGCTCGCCCGCACGTGCGGCTTCAATGGCTGCATTTAATGCCAATAGGTTGGTTTGCTCGGCAATGCCGCGAATCACGTCTAATATCGAAGTGATGTTTTCACTTTCTACATCGAGATGGCGAATGCTATCAGCGGATTTTTGCGTTAGCTCGCCGAGTGCTTGTACGCTCACAACCGCTTGTTCAATAAGCTGTTGACCTGATTCTGCTGAGTCTTTTGTGGCATTTGCAGAATCGGCTGCACTTACACAATTGCTGGCCACTTCATTTGCAGTTGCTGCCATTTCATTGATGGCTGTTGCAGATTGGTCAAGGGCTTCCAGTTGTTGCTTGATCGACGCATCTAAATTGCTCGATAACGCTGATGTTTGGTCGGCAGACTGGTTCACATTCTCGCTGCTTTGATTAATTTCTTTAATTAACTGGGCAATTGAGCCTAAGAAGCGGTTAAAGCTTTCTGACAGTTTACCTGTTTCGTCATTGGTTTTGATGTGCAAACGTTTGGTAAGGTCACCACCACCTTGTGCTATCTCTTCAAGCCCTTCGGTAACGGTAACAATAGGCTTTGAAATAAGCCTTGCTAGGTAGACACCTAAAATTGCAAATATCACGAGTAACACTGCGCTAATAATGACGATAAGTACTGCCATGCTATATGCAGATGCGAGTACTTCGGAGCTTTCCATCATGCTAACGTATTTCCAGCCCATTTGGGGCGAGGTGTAGATATTGGCAAGGTAGGTTTCGTCGTATATTTCAAGTTCGACTACGCCATTGCTCTGCTGAGCAATTTCGGAGAAAACGCCGTTTTCAATTTCGGCGAGTTGTTTAAAGTTATGATCTGGGTACTTGGCATCGACTAGCACATTGCCACTATCTTCTATCACCATCAAATAACCGGACTCGCCAATCCTAATTTTCTTCGCCATTTGAGTAAGTTCTTTAAGCGACACATCCATGCCTGCAACGCCAACTAACTGCCCATTGTTGGTGATGGTTCTAACGGTAGAAACGATCACTGCGTCGTCTGGTTCCCAGTAATAGGCATTTGTACGCACCGCTTCACCTTTTCCTTGTAAACCACGTTGGTACCATGGTCGAGGGCGAGGATCATAGTTAGCGCTGATGCTGCCAATTGGCCATTGCAGGTAGCCACCAGCTTGATTACCAAGATAGATGTATGAGATCCCTTCGTGGCTTGCGCCAAAGCTGTCAAAGTCGGCAAATATTTGTTGCTCTAATTCACTATTTTGGCGAGGAGTCATCTCGGTTGATTGCGTATTTTCAAGATAACGGGCGATATCTTGGCTCGCATTTTTAACGAATTGATTTTCTGTTATGTAGATAACGTTCTTGGCTATTTCTTTAAAAAACAATTCAACAGCATGATCAACTTGCTTTACTTCGCGGGTATTATTCACTTCAAAGTCTATATAAGCCTGATCAATTATTTTATTGATCATTAATACCGAAATGGTGAATAAAGGAAGTGTAATGGTTGCGATAAATGCTGAGATAAGTTTTTGTGAAATGGTCATTTATTTACCTTAACAACGGTGGCCTACTAATAAAATTAGTAAGCTTTTGCTGATAGTCAAACAAATGCCGAAAGGAATTGTACCTCCTAGGTGATAACACTTGCTGTCATGAAGCTACTTTATGTTTGAGGAATAGAAAGCTCAGTAAGAGGAATAGAAATTTCTGTATGAAGCATAGCTAGCAAAATGAAAGCTGCGACGCTAAGAGGAAAAGTTGATGCACTAGCTAAGGGAAACAGAAAGGGCGGGTTAGAATATAGAAAAGGCTTTGAATTAAACAAAGCCTTATCAGCAGTACCAATTGAATTACCGCAAGTATAGATAGGTTTCTCACGTGTACGGTTGAGCTAACAGATACACTAAGAAAACCAAGTGACTAGAAGTAGTAGCCGATATTGATATTTAGGCGTGAACGCCATCTTTCAGGACCTTGTTCAATACCTACACCTGGGCCACCGACAAACCACATATTTTTACCGGCAATCCAATCTACGTAGGTATATAAACCGCCTTTAGCAATTGCACAGCCGGTAACGTTTTGAATCGATTCAGCCAAGCCAGAACGATCATTCGGGTCAATCAAGGTCACTTCGTTGTAGCAAGTAATGCTATCGACAAGATCATTGTTGTAGGTAAACGTTTTGGCAATGTTTAAATTACTGAGTGTTGCTTTAGCGGCAATATCAAAAGGAAACTCAAACGCTGAAAGGGCAATTCTATGATCTGCTGTACCTAAGCTTTCTTCAGTATCATAGTCGTATTGCATTAGCTGGCCGCTAACTTTCCAACTGCCAAAGGTGCCAACATAATGCGCGCCTGCCGCCCAGTGGTCGCCTTTGTCTTGCGACTGGCTATTGATAAATTTGCCTAATTGGGCAGATGCTCCCACTGTGTGGTTACCCAGTTGATATTGAATGCGACCGTTAACTTGGCCATCTTCGCGGTTAGCTCTTTCGTCAGTACTAGCAATATCAAACGAGTAACGACTGTATCTTGCGCCATCATCATACTCAGCATTAAAGAAGTAGGCTAAATCAGCATTCCAGCCATCACCTTTGGTTTGCCATTTTACACCCGTGTCGTAATCATCTTCCAAGCCAACATAGTAAGCACCAGTAAACCAGAAACTGTTTGAGGCGTATGGTGCGATACCAAAGGGCACTTGCGTAACACCAGCAATAACTGTGTTGTTTTCATCTACTTTGTAGCCAACTTCAGCATGATGAATGGCGTCAAAGTCTTGATACCAACGAAATTGAGCATCAAGATACCATTTGTCTTGGCTGACATCGGCGTCGATTCGAAACAGCTCAATTTCAAATTTACCGTTAGAGTCATTGTCATAGTCCCGCCAGCCGTAATTTAGGCGAACAGCGCCGCCAATGTTAACTTCTGGTGAAGCACTCGCAGCTTGTGCGTATGTAGGCATAAAATAATGAGTTGAAGTGGTAATCAGTGCTATGGCTAGGGCTAATTTTCTGGGTTTTACAGTGTGAAGCATGTTTTCGACTTTTTTTGGACGTGTTAGCTCGTATTCTAGCTAAGCTATAGATAAGTGCATAGCAAATCGGCAATTTATTCGATTAATTGTGATTTAACGCAATCAGCTTATGTAAAGAAAACGTAAAGAATATACCCGCATATTACAAATAGTATGTGGATCTTTTACTCTATTAACGTATTTAATAATAATTATCATTTAAAGGTTGGTTACTTTGATAGCTAAACACACAAAGATCGCGACATTACTGCTGCTAACTGTTTTGGGCTGTATTAGCTCTATGACAAAAGCAATCGCTGAGCAACAAAACGGGCAAGCCGCGCCGACTAAGGTAGATGTGCTAAAGGCTGAGGAGCAAGCGTTGCGACAAACCTTATCACTTACCGGCACAGTTGAAGCGCGCCAGCATGCACAACTGGCAACTTTAGAGGCGGGCGTTGTTGCTGCTATGCTAGTTGAAGCGGGCGACTATGTCGCCAAAGGTGACCCTTTGCTGGTGCTTGATGACAAACTCGCTGCGCTAACTTTGGCACAGCGCGAGGCGTCGCTTGCTGCTGCTCACGCTGCGTTAATTGAAGCACAGCGCCTGTATGAAGAAGTGGTGACACTTTCGAAAAAGCAACTTGTTGCTGAAACCTTGATGGCGGAACGAGAGTCTGGAGTTGCTATTGCTAATGCTGAATTTAAGCGAGTACAGGCTGAAGTTGCACAGCAGCAAGAAGTTGTTAATCGCCATCGTTTGTATGCACCGTTTGACGGTGTGATTAGTGAACGCCATGTTGACCTCGGTGAATGGATTACCCAGCAGCGCCCCGCATTCACTTTAGTTGAGCAAGCAAAGCTCAGGCTTAAACTGGCCATTCCACAAGAGTATTTTAGCCAGCTATCGAGCGCTAACCTTACTAACCGTGAAAACAGTGTAAATGGCCAAATAATTGGGGTTGAAGTGAGCCCTGATGCAGCGCCAACCAATATCGCAAACCCTCCGATAAGCGCTACCTTAAGCCGTATTGTCAGTGATGCTAGTAATACCAGTCGTACGATCACTGGCTATGTTGATTTGCCGCAGGCTGAAAATTTGGTTGCTGGCATGTCAGCGCGCGCTGACATTATTTTACCTAGTACGCGAGATCAGCTTAGTCGTTTAATTTGGCTGCCGAAAACGGCAATAAAACAGCATCCTGACGGTGGTCGTAGCGTATTTACCGTTGAGCAGAATCGCGCCAAACGTCACCTTGTCAAAGTGGTTGAGACACAAGGAGAGCAAGTCGCTGTAACTGGCGCACCTAGCAATAGTGATTTTGTGGTCACTGGAGTTGCCTTGTTAAAAGATGGCGCGTTATTGGCTGTTAATCGCATCAAAGGAGCGAAGCAATGATAGCATCAGCGGTTAGTCGTGGAACCTTGGTCGCGGTAATTGCATTAATCACTACCATACTAGGCTTGGCGGCAGCACTTAATATTCCGGTGCAAATGATTCCTGATCTTGAGGTGCGTACAATCACAGTACAAACGGGGTGGCCGGGAGCAACGCCGCAAGATGTTGAGAAAGAAATACTCATTGAGCAAGAACGTTACTTACGCAGTTTATCAAACCTCAAACGCATGGTTTCTTATGCGGAAATGGGGCAAGCACGAATTGAGTTGGAGTTTCCTTTTGGTGTTGATGCGAATGACGCCTTGATTCGCGTGAATAATGCGCTTAGCCAAGTACCAGCGTACCCTGAAAACGTTGATCAGCCGCGCTTATTTTCTAGCTCATTTTCTGGCAATGCCTTTATGTACTTTGTGTTAAAACCCGTGCAAGGCAACCCGTTGAATCTAGATGTGGATTTACTGCGAGATTTTGCCGAGGATTATATTCGACCGCGTATGGAGAGCGTGTCAGGGGTGTCAGAAGTTGGCGTGCGTGGAGGGGCACAGCGACAGATTCAAATTAAAGTAGATGCTGCCCGCTTAGCGCAGCGGGGCATTAGTTTACCGCAATTACGCACGGCAATTCGCAATCGCAACAAAGATAGCTCCGCAGGTGATATTGAAAGTGGCGCCAGCCGCTATTTATTGCGTGTGATTGGTCGCTTTGAAGAACTTAGCCAGTTAGAAAATTTAGTGATTACCCGCCGTGATAATGCCAACATTCTGCTCAAAGACGTTGCAACGGTTACCTTAGATCATTTTGAAACACGTCGATTATCGTTCAACGATGGAGAACGCACGTTAAGTTTATCGGTCAGGCGAGAGAGCGGCTCGAACGTACTAGCCATTAAAGAAGCCATGCTGCCTGTTGTTGCCGATATTAACCGTCAGTTGCTGGCACAAAATGGCTTGGAATTAAAGCTGACCAGTGATGACGTGCAATACGTACAGAGTTCGCTTAACAATGTTTGGGTTAATTTAATTTTAGGCGCTTTGTTAGCCACCTTAGTCATGTACTTCTTTTTACGCTCGGGTAAAGCCACCTTAGTGGGCGTGATGGGGATTCCAATTTGCACTATTGCGGCATTTTTTGCGCTAATGATGTTTGGCCGCACAATCAATGTGATTTCACTAGCAGGCGTTGCCTTTGCCATTGGCATGACAGTAGATAATACCATTGTTGTACTAGAAGCGATTATTCAGGCGAAACGGCAAGGGGTTAGCAAAGTTAAAGCGGCTATTACTGGCGTTAGTGAAGTATGGCCAGCGGTACTGGCTTCTACTTCCACAACGGTATTAGTTTTTGCGCCAATTTTATTTGTTGAGCAAGAGGCAGGTCAGCTGTATTCAGATATTGCTATTGCCATTTCAGGCGCAATTATCGCGTCAATGTTAGTGGCGATATTTATTGTGCCAGCGGCACTGGCCAATATCAGCAAAAAAGAAGATCTCAAACAGGGGCAGCAGTTTACTTTATCAAAACGATGGCTTGGTTTGGCAATGTGGTCTACAAAGAGTAAATCAAGAGCTCGAACTGCCGCGCTTGCGTTTATTGTTGCTACATTAGGAGCTGCGTATTTGCTAATGCCAGCAGCAGAATATTTGCCGGAAGGTGAGGAGCCGAAAGCGTTTTCTATGATGATAGCACCGCCTAACTATAACTTATCGGAAATGGAGAAAATCGGCACTGAGCTTAGAGCCTATTTTGATCAGTATGTGCAGGCAGGCGGTGAAGACTATGCCAGTGGCAAAACCAATATGCCGCCACTGGCTTATTATTCAATGTCGGTTTCGGTTGGGCGAATTTGGCTGCTAAGCGCTCCTGTTGAGCCTGATAATATTAATGCCATGATGACGGCGATAACGGAAAAATTCCGCAGTTATGACAACATGCGCGCGTTCTCAGCAAGGGGGTCAATTATCTCAAGTAATGACGGTGGCACAAGAGCTGTCGCGGTTGATATTTCTGGTAGCAACATTACCGAGTTATACCAAGCAGCAGAGGCGGTTTATGAACAGGCCAATGTTTTTTTCGATAATCCGCAAATAAATTCAGAGCCAAGATCGCTAACACTAGACCAGCCCTTGATTGAAATTAAACCTCGCTGGCATCGCTTGGCTGAGCTCAACATCAACAATAATGATTTTGGCTACTCGGTTGCGGCAATGAGCGATGGTGCCTATGTCGATGAGTTTATTCTCAACGACGATAAAATTGATATTTTCATGTTTAGCGGTGCGGGCAATCAACAAAATTTGGAAGAACTTGCCGTCACTCCGATTGTTACATCTGCTGGGCAAGTGCTGCCATTACATGCACTTGCTGACTTGAAAGAGAGCAAAAATAGTAACTCGGTGCGCCGTGTCGATGGCAACCGAACCGTTACTGTTTATATTATTCCGCCGCGCATTGTTGCCCTAGAAACTGCTGAACAAATTGTGCGTGAACAGCTTTTGCCTACCCTTTGGCGCGATGGAAAAATAGCGCAAGGTATTAACGTGAGCATCAGTGGTGCAGCTGATCAATTAGAGGCAACTAAAAACTCACTCTCTGGAAATTTCTTAATCGCCTTAGTGTTAAGTTATTTGCTCTTGGTCGCCATTTTTACTCACTGGCGTTACCCTATGTTTATTTTGGCAACAGTGCCATTAGGCATGGCTGGCGGCTTGTTGGGGTTAGTTGCGGTTAATGGTGTTAATAGCTTGCTATCGTCAATGGGCATCTCGGCGAGCCATCAACCCTTTGATATGATCACCATGCTTGGGTTTTTAATCTTGTTAGGTACTGTGGTGAATAACCCCATTTTGATTGTTGACCAAACGCGCCGTTTTGTTATTGACCAAGGTATGGCGGCGAAGGAAGCAGTGATAGCAGCTGTCAACAAACGACTAAAGCCCATTTTAATGTCAACCGCAACGACCATATTTGGCCTAGCACCACTCGTTTTAATTCCTGGTGAAGGAACTGAGTTATATCGCGGCGTGGGCATTATTGTGCTGAGTGGTATTTTGGTATCTACGTTGTTGAGTTTAACATTCTTACCTGCCTTGTTGGTGGCGGTTATAGGTGACAAACCTGCCATGGCCGCACAGCCCAAATTGGCGCAAACGAGCTAAGGTATAAATTGTCAGAAATGAGAAAACAGAAAAACCGCTTCTTACTGATATGTAGGGGGCGGTTTTTTGTTTACTCTTGTTTCGTCAAAGTTAATTTGGTTTGAGATAGCTTAGCTGGCTTACGTTCAGTTTATGGTAAAAGCTGGCTAGCTTTTCAGTGCTAAGTATTCAGCGTCAATGTTCAGCGCCAAGTATTTATTACCAAGTGTATATTGCCAATAGCGAATCGCTATTGCTTAAAGGATTAAAAGACCTAGGTGTATCGATATTTATTGTTTAGTTTTACTTGCAAAAGCGTTACTAAGCTAATGAAACTTGTTTCTTTTTGTAATTTGAATACCAACCCATGTTTATTTTTATTATTTGAAAACAAGGTGTTATTGGATTATCAATTATTCCTTTATAAAGTTTTTCCAATTTCTGTATTTTTCGCCACGATTGAATTCTGTATTCTGCGCGCCGTTGACAAATTCTGGTGGTCTCGCTGCTAGTGAATGTCACATTAGCAATAGCAGACAAAGTAGTGGAGAAAGATATGTCTCATCAAATTATCAAAGATTTAAGCGATCGTTACACCGTTAAAAAATACGACGCAAGCAAGAAAATTTCGGCTGAAGATATGGCAGTGATTAAAGAATCACTTCGCTTATCAGCGTCTTCAATTAACTCACAGCCGTGGAAGTTTATTATTCTTGAAACAGATGAAGCGAAAAAACGTTTCCACGACACATTTGCAAACATGCATCAGTTTAACCAACCACATGCAACCGAAGCATCGCACGTGATTTTATTCGCTTACAACCCAAGCTATACAAAAGATGACTACCGTAAAGTGGTTGATGTTGAAGTGTCTTCTGGTCACTTACCTGAAGAAAGATACAATGACATGTTAGATGGCGCGTTTGGTTTTGCTGAAGCAAATACTGATGAAAAAGGCAACAACAGTGATTGGACTAAAGCGCAAACATACTTAGCACTAGGCAATACACTACACGTGCTAGCGCGCTTAGGTATTGGCTCTACTCCGATGGAAGGTGTTGATCCTGCGCTTATCAGCGAAATTTTTGCTGAAGAGCTAGACGGCCATGTGTGTGACGTTGCGCTAGCAATGGGTTATCACAAAGATGGTGAAGACTATAACTACGGTCTACCAAAAGCACGCTTGCCTCAAGAAGCTACCATTACTGTGTTATAAGCTTTTAACAGCTCATCAATTTAAATTTTTGAAAATCAAATACCTATCTGTACTGTTTGTATCGATAGGCATTTTTGTATAATAGGGTTGATAGCTCGCAAAAAATAGATATTATCTGCCGTCCACTTGTTCCGTTAATCTCTTGTTAATAAGGACTTGTTGTTAGCTCGCTAAGCAAACATAATATCGCCACTTTAATCGCCAATTTGGGTAACTTTGTGGATCAGCAACCGAGCCTTGTGTTAACTGAGATAGTTGTTCGTTTATTAGCGGAAAGCTCAGTGCCAGCGGCATTGACAATTGAGCAGTGCGCGCAGTCTTTGTCCATGAGTATGACGTCGTTTCGTCGCAAGCTAGCGCAAGAAGAAACCAGCTATAAACTAATCCAACAAAAGTACCTTAATGAACTTTGCGTTAAGGCTTTGCTTACTGAGAAACCCAAAATTGAAGCTCTGGCAATATCACTTGGCTACTCTGAGCGTGCGACTTTCGAGCGTGCTTTTCGACAAAAGTTTGGTATTACGCCATCAAGGTTTCGAGAGCTTTCGTTAAACCACGGGGCGCAGCGCCGTCAGAATTTAATTGCTATTGCCAACGACTTGCCACCTATGCCAGATAGCTGTGCTAAATTGCTCGCCGAAAGCGACAGTGGGACACTTGACTTGGCCTGTGCGGTTGCCATTATCGAAAAAGATCCTGTATTTTCCGGACGAGTTATCGGCCTTGCCAGCAAGGCCATTTATGGCAAAACGCCGACGGACTTACGCGAGGCTATAGGAAGAAATCTAGGAATAACAACGGTGGTTAATCTTGCGGTTTTATACGCTGTCAAAGATGCGCTACAACACCATGTAGATCCCATGATTATCGAACGTTATTGCCAAGCATTTGAGCTTGCTCCCAAGCTTATGCAACTAACGCGTAAGCAAACAACTTCTGCGTGGTTTGCCGATCATGCGCTAGCTGAGCAAATGTTGGTATTTGGTTTGTTAGGTATTTTTTTACTCGCGCATCAAAGTACAGAGCACCAAGCGTTAATTGTGCACTCGGTATCCGGTATTGATGATCTATCAACACTTAATCATCACCTACAGCAAAGCTTGTCGTTAAGTTTATTTGGCGCGTCTTCGTTATTGCTTTCCATTTGGCATTTAGATGCCGGAATCATTAAACAGCTCAATCAACTCGAACAAATTTGCTTGAGCAAGAGTAAAGCGAGCCATGAGAGTAAGCTAATGATGTTATTACTTAATTGTTTGTACCGCATCGCAGCTGAACATCAGGGCGTTGATGATTTGTTTGAGAAAGCTGAGCTACTTGGTATTGAAGGTTTTGAAACGATATATCAAGAATTTATAAATCAAGGCTGTGCTGCTTGATAACTAAAGCCTAAAAAGCAAGCAGGTTTAAAGCGAGAGGTCTGAAGAGGGAAAGTAAAACGAAGAGGAAATAGCTGAATACGTCTTATACGTTAAACCGAGGGTGAACTTTCTTAATCAGCCAAATGTGGGGGCTGGCTTATGACCAAGAAAGTTCGAGAAATCGGTTAATACTGACAATTAATGTTGACAAGTAAATAAATTGAAAACACTACTTATTCGCTTGTCTGCGTCTAAAGCCAAATAATGCTGCGCCACCTAGCATAAGTGCAATAACAGGGGGCTCGCTAACTGCAACAAGTGAAACATTATCAATTAAACCGCCTAGTGTGTTTTGAGCACCCACCGAGGCAAAGCTTAATGCCATTTCTGTTGCCGTTGCTTTAAATTGCACAGTTTGCACCTGCCAGTTTGGAATCGCGCTGCGGCTGCCATCGGCAATATGTTTAGCTTGCAAACTCTGATCAAAATTAACATCCGCATCATGCCAGTAAACATGAATAGCGTTATCGTTATCACGATTAGTTCTTGGCTTGTAATAAAACTCAAGCTGATAATTTTGACCAATCACTAAGGAGTCGATGATTTGCGTCATTGCTGAATTTGAGGCACCTCTAGTGTGCGAATCAAGCTCAACATGATATTGACCATCTTGTGAATTAGTTACAACATTCTTCTGTAGCTCAATGCCGTTACCATAACTGGTTTGCCAGCCGGGTAAGTTATAAAACACATCCCAAGCGCTATTTCTCTGGGTGAAATCAGCAAGATTTGTGTTAAATATTTGCCCTTGTGCTTTGCTACTGTCATCAAATAATAACTGCTCAAAGCTTCCGTTTGTGATTAACGATGCATTAGCTGCGATGCTTGCACTTAGCAATGATGACGCAATTAGCATGCGCTTCAATAGAGTAGCCATTGTCTTACCTAATCCAACCTTAGTGTCTTCCTTTGCTACTAAGTATAAATTTTCAGCTAAAGGCAAAATATGGCTAAACTGTCCAATTTGTTAAAAAATAGTAAATATTAGGGCGTGTTGATCTTTCGAGATTGAATTTTGTTCAACCTAAACGCTTTCTGATCGCGGCGCTCGCTTTGTCGCATAGTCGTTCTCGGCTTTGTCTCCTGAGTCGCCCTAGCTCCTGCATCCATGCAGTCGTATGTAAAAAGCGAGCAACAATGAGCAGGAAGCGTTTAGATGAACCCCCTCAACACAAAGCAAAGGGGCAGCGTCTGTTTGAATTTTCTACTGTGTTGGCACTTATTTATGGAGAATAACTACACTACACAAGTGCCGCCTAGTATAAAACCCAAACAGACTGCTGCAAAAACAACCCTGAAAGGTCAACACGCCCTAATAGTAAAATGCAGAGAGCAACAAAAAATATTAGGAGTATTTAAACCTTTCTTAAATTCACCGCATCTAAGATGTATTAAACAAACGCACTGAACTCTGCGAGCGTCAGCTGCAAAGCTCGAATTAGTAGCTCGAATAGGTAGCTCGGATCAGTGGCCCGAATAGTAAGAAAAGGAAAACACAATGAATAAAATAGTCTCTATTACTGCGTTGACGGTGGCGCTTTTATCGGCAACAAATGCGGTTGCAGGATGGAACAATGATTATGAATATGTTGAGACTAAGCGCTTAACAATGGATGCGTCAGCACTTGAACACTTTGAAATAGACGCAGGTGCTGGCAGCCTCATTGTCATCGGTGATGAGGTGGATGATATCAATGTGTCAGCGGAAATTTACCAAGTGGACGCTGGTGAGGAATATTGTTTGTCGCTAGATTATGCAAATGGCGATAAACAGCGCGCCCAGCTGGCTGCAAATAATTGTCGCAGTGATACCCGTATAGATGTCACTGTTACTTTACCCGCACAGCTAGTTACCGAGATAAAAGACGGCTCAGGTCGTATGGTTATCGACAATGCGAGTGTGAGCAAGATAGAAGACGGTTCGGGCAGTATTAAAACAACAAACAATCACACCGCTTTAGCCATTGAGGATGGTTCAGGCTCTATTGATATTGAACTTATCGACGGTGATGTGCGCATTAACGATGGCTCCGGCAGTATCCATGTATCCGATGTAACAGGGCAAGTGACGGTTAGAGATGGTTCAGGCAGTATCAATGTAAACAACGCTACGAGCTTTAATTTGCTCAGCGACGGCTCTGGCAGCGTTAATTTGTCTAATGTTAATGCAAAACGCATGTAGGTTCGATTGAAAACAGCGAATTTAATGGCAGGTGATAGGTATACTGCGCTAGTTTGCTTGAGCCTGCTTTTTCTTGGCCTTTTGTCGCGCCTTTTTTTGTAATTTTTCTTGTGACTTTTCTTGGGCTTTTAGGGCGTGCTTTGTGATCCATTTGGCGAGTTTAGGCATCAAGGGCACAGGAAAGTCATGCCCTAAGCCATAAACAACTTTCAGTTTCGCTTTGGGGATATCTTTGGCGGTTTCTATTCCTGCACTTAATGGAATGACGGGATCAGCACTGCCATGAATAACTAGCGTTGGCACTTTTATTTTCTGTGCAAGTTTACGGCGATCACCGCTTGCGGTTATTGCCGCGAGTTGGCGCTTAAAGCCTCCGGGATTATAGCCTCTTTCAATATTCTTCTTTGCTTGTGCTCGCAGCTCCTGCTCTTTTGCAGGGTATTTAGGGCTGCCAATTAATCGATTCATTTTCATGTGATATTGGATCACTGCTTCACGAGCATTTGGTTGTGGTCTTTTGGCAAGTTTTAAAAAGACGCTCATATTAGTAGAAGAAATTTTCGGGCTTGAACTAGACGACATAATTGATGTTAAGCTTAACACCCGCTTTTTATGCTGCGCTGCTAAGATTTGTCCAATCATCCCGCCCATAGAGGCGCCCACTAAGTGCGCTTTCTTAATTTTTAAGGATGACATTAATGCCAATACGTCACCCGCCATATCCTCGAGTAAATAGGGCACTTTCAAACGAGAGGGAAAGCGAGTACTCAACCAGCTTTTCACTAAGCTAGGATCGCCAAATTCATCAAGTTGACTGGATTGGCCAACATCACGATTATCAAAACGGATAACCCGAAAACCTTTATCAACCAAGCCAAAATACAATTCGTCTGGCCACACTGTCATTTGTGCTCCCAAGCCCATGATCAAAATAATCGCTGGTGCGGCTTTATCGCCTCTATCTTGATAACTTAGTTTGATGCCATGGCTGGTAATAACAGACTGCATTGATGATAAATCTATTCGCAAAATGAAATGAACGAACCGCCATTAATCGCAATAAAATTAGATGCTCTTTTAATCTACGATTCGTTGGCAGAACTATTTTGCAAATTGTGAATCTTAATTATGAAATCATCATGACAATTGGTTACACTGTATACAATTAATACAAAACAATGCACTCAATAATACTTTTATTCGCTTTTCTATTGATGCTCTAAAGTTTAATTCAAACTAGCCATTGCGAATAATCAAGCAGGAGTTGCATACGTTCAGTATCACAGCAGTACAGCGAAAGGATGCGATATGGATACATTATCAGCCTGGCAAGCAGCGGGCGAGCTGGTTAAATTAAATGGACAAAATATATTTGTTCGCCAAGGGGGATTAAAACATGGGCAAGTATTGGTGCTTATTCATGGTTATCCCAGTGCTAGTTGGGATTGGCAGCCCATTTGGAACAAACTAGGACAGCACTTTCGCCTGATCACCTTAGACATGTTAGGTTTTGGTTTTTCCGACAAACCAATTGGTGTTGATTATCTCATTCGTGAACAAGCGAGCTTGTTCACTAGCTTGTTAAAAAAACTTGATGTGACTGATTACCATATACTGGCTCATGACTATGGTGACACGGTTGCTCAAGAGTTGTTGGCTCGCCAACTTGAACCAATTGCCGACCCTAAAATTCTTAGTTGTTGCTTACTTAATGGTGGTTTGTTTCCAGAATCACATCGTCCTGTACTGTTGCAAAAACTATTGCTGTCGCCACTGGGAAGGGTAGTAACCCTATTCACTACTAAATCAGCGTTAAAACGCAATTTCCATAAGATCTTTGGTAAAAATACGCCACCTAGTGAAGAGGTGATTGATGGCTTATGGCAATTGCTGATGCACAATAATGGCCGAAGAATAATGCCTAAGTTGATTCACTATATTGTTCAGCGCAAACAAAATCGCGAGCGTTGGGTGGGCGCATTAACCAATGCTCAAGTTCCGCTAAAATATATTTGTGGCATGACTGACCCGATTTCAGGGGCGCATATGGCTGCTAGATTTGATGAGTTAATCGCTGACGCCGATGTGTGTGAGTTAAACGATATTGGGCACTATCCACAGTTAGAAGCGCCCAAACAAGTACTAGATGCTTTTTTTGATTTTCATCATGGGCAAGCACCTCACGAAAAGCCTGCTTAACCTTCTTCAATGTGTTTGATTGATTAATTGGAGGGGTAAAAACCTTCAGATGATTTTCAGCTAGAGATTTTATACAGGGGCAATGAATACTTGGGCATCGTGGTAAGCATTATGGAAGTCAATGGGGCTAAATTTGCTCTAGCCCCATATACATTTTATGACTAGCAGCTAACTATAGTTGCTAGTATAGTTGCTAGGCCAACTCGGTTTTAAACAGGGTTGGCCGTTCAGCAAAGTTTGTTAGGTTTGGAAATACGGTCGCAAGCTCTGCTTCACTAAGGCCCAGCCAAGCGCCGAAATTAGCGACATACTGTTCAACTGAGGTTGTTGGAATCAAGCGCCCACTGCCAGCATCAAACTGATGATTGAAACTCGCTGGCGGTATATCACCAAACACATGGCCACCGTTTACTGCACCACCAACAACAAAATGATGTGCTCCCCAGCCATGATCGGTGCCATCACCATTAACAGCTAGCGTTCTACCAAAATCAGACGCGGTGAACAAAGTGACTTTATCTGCCAAATTTAACGCTGAAATATTTTGATAAAAGCCAAGTATTGCGTCATCTAGCATTTGTTGAAGCTGAGGTAGGCTTTGTGCTTGACCTGAATGAGTATCAAATCCTCCTATGGCTACTATAAAGAGCTGGCGCTTGCTTTGCAGCTGACTGCGAGCATTAATGGTTTTTGCAACTGTACCAAGCTGACGACCCAATCTCGTGTTTGGCATGGTAAGATTACTACTGCTAGTGGAGTTTAGCGCTTGGCTGTAAAGCTTATTAGCTTGATATGCTTGATTTATTTTTCCAGCCAAGTCTCGCTGAATTATCGCGCCTTGACTGGTGTTTTGACCACTAAAGTGTGAAAGCAATTGAGCTTGCAGAGCGCCGCTAGTTTCATCAAGTATATCTAGGCTAACGGCGCTATCACCTTGTACATGAAATGGCGTCGTTTGTTCACCAGTGAGCAGTAACTCCGTTTCCGAAGTTGTAATTGCTGAGAAGGTGTTCACAGACTGTTGACCTGACTGAATGAGCGCATCATTTAATTGACCAGCCCAACCTAATTGTGCTCCCTCAGTAGTGCCCGACATCCACGTTGACTGCTGATCATTATGAGAGAACAAACGGGCTGGCAACCGAGCTGTATCGTTATTGAAACTTGTTGCTGACGTTACTTCAACTAAAGGACCAACATTGCCAACAACCGCCATATGACCTTGTTGATACAATTGCTGTAATCCTTTCATTTCGGGCGGCAAAGCAAAAGTGCGCTCACCAAAGCGACTTGCCGAGCTAGTAATAGGTAGCAGGTTCTCTCTTGTTCTAGGTATTTTATAGTTGCTTAGCATAGATGAACGAATTTGTGACCACTGGCTATAACCTTCAGTGTCATAGGGGATGATGGTGTCATGATTGTCCATGCCGCCATATAGAAACACGCACACCAGCGCTTTATAGTCTTCTTCAGCAGCTTGCGCATTTCGGCTATTTAGCAGTGCACCTAGACCAGCCATTGAAGCCGTCATTGCTGCGCTAGCAGATAGGGAGCTTGCTTTTAAAAAGTTACGTCTGTTCATTTTGAGATTCCTTACTGCGTCACGTTACTGTTGGTATAGATAGTCGGTTGAGGTCATTACCATCAGAATTGCAATATGTACAATGTCGATATCATCGTAGTCACTATCTTTCATGGTCTCTATCGTACTGATAATGTGCTGACGAGTGTCTGTGGATAAACTGCCGGCGGTAAGCAGAGTATCCAAGTGATTTAGTAGTGCGGCAGCATCAGATGTTAGCGCGAGTTCAGCTTCATAGGTAACGCGAAAGCTATTTCGAATTTCATCTTCGCTTACTTGCCTACCTAGCTCCGCTAATTCAGCGACAATTTCTTTAAAGTCAGCATCTTGCTGCTGGCCAGTAATAAAGTAGGTGATAAAGTTGATATAGCCCGGGATAGCGCTGGCATTGGTAATTTGCAATTCCGGTGATACCAGCCCCTGGCTGGCGGATTCGCTGCCTGGCGCTTTATAACCAGGTCGGAAAAAGTTAAACACTGAGGGCGAACGATAAGGGTGTTGCGCTAAGGCGCTACTTGCACTGGTATCCCATAGCAACAGTTGGTATTGAGGAGTAATATTTTTGACATTAAATGCTCGCGCCCAATGGGTAAAGCGCAATATTGGCTCTCTGATTTTTCCATTGGTAGAGGAGGGCGTTGCACGTGCTTCTGAGTAAAATAAAATGGCAGCTAATGTTGCTTGTAAATCACCGCGCTGACCAGCACCAATTACAGCCCCGTCTGGCAGTTGATAGCTGCCCGTATTAAATGCACTGGACACGTGCTCAACATATGCTGGCGTTGGATTTGAACTCACTAAGCGTTGAATTAATTGCTTACTGACAAAAGGAGCTAGGTTAGGGTGAGTAAAAATATGATCTAACGCTAAATCAATAGACGATTGCAGCGCTGTATTAGCGGGAATCGTATAGCCTAAAAATGACTTTTCTTTGCTTGAATGTGACTCGGCATACCCTTGCATAGGGGCACTAAACGCTAGGCCAATAGATTCTTCCACTAGCGTTTCGTTTAAGTTAAGCCCAGTGAAAACTCGTGCTAATCCGGTAATGTCTTGATTGGTGTAGGTTTCAATAGGCTGTTCGTTATCGTCTAATTTAACGGTGCCATCTAGATTTAATTCAACAACGCCTAGGGTAAAAAGCTGAATTAGCTCGCGTGCATAGTTTTCATCAGGCATTCGTCCAGTTGCTTCATCCCCTTTTTCACTGCCCAAATAGGTTAAGTAATATCCCATGGCAGGAGAATAAGTTACCGCTTCTAATAGCTCTCGGTAATTACCAAACGCCTGCTGAATAAGAATATCTTGGTAGCTAGCAACGGCTTCTGGCACATCGGTAAGCACTTCACCGCCGCCATTTGATACAACTAAAATTTCAGAAAGGGCAAAAGCCATACGCTGGCGCAATTGATCGGCTGCCATAATGCTATTTTGCCAAAAGCCAAAGCTCGTCGCTTCTATGTAAAATAGATTGAAGTCATCTTCTTCGTCTTCTGGGCGGTAGCCTTCTACTGTTGGTAGCACTAAAGATGGTGAAAGGCTTATTTGTTGTTTAAACCATTCAGAGGCACTTGTATTAACAAGTTGTGTCAGTTGTTCGGGCGTTGCACCAAATGTTGCTTGCCCTAGAAAACGTGCCGTGCTGTTGGTGCTTGAAAAAACATCATCAGCAGTGTTTGCGCTGATTACAGTGGTATCTGAATCGCTGCCTGTTGACGGCTCTGAACCAGAATTAGCGCTATTGTCTCCAGAAGAGTCACTGTCATTGTCATTGCTATTGTCTGGCTGTGTTGTGGGGGGAGTATTGATTGAGCTATTGATGCCGCTAACATCACTTTCATCACCTGTATTCTCGCTGCCAGAAGAGCCGCCACAGCCGGCAATGGTCATTGCAATGCTTAGCATCACCGCGATGCCAGCTTTTTGCCCAATGTAGATAAATCTTTGTCTCATTCTACTACTCCTTCACCGTTAGGCGTTTAACACAAAGCTTCAAATCCAGTGTAGGACTTTTTATTGAGCAAGTGTTATACAAAGCAACGATTGCAAGCATACAAATTTGTATGCTTGGTGGAGCAAGCACGAGAAATCACCATACCGCGTAGAAATTACGCGGCAATAAAAAAATTGGGCTTTGATCGATTTACTTTATGTGCGGATAACTAGGAGGCGGATAGCAATTGTTTATAGCATTATCAGCGTTGGAACTGGTGAAATAGCTGCTATTGCGTCAATTGCTATTAGTGCGAGATAGGAATAACAATATTAAATACTGCGCCAGTTACTCCAGCTTGTTTAGGCAGTATGCTAATTGGCGCATCGTGCAGATTAACAATGGCTTTAACAATGCTGAGCCCTAGGCCATTGCCGGGCTTATTTCGGCTAATATCGCCGCGATAGAAGCGACTGAAAACACGTTCTTGATCACTCGTGCTAATACCTGGCCCTGAATCTCCTACTTGCAATAATACGCCTGAAGTATGGTGTTGTAATCTAATCCAAACTTTGGCGTTTGCTTCACTGTATTCAAGCGCATTTTCCAGTAAGTTGTTCAGCATTTGATTTAACAAGTCTTTGTCACCAGAGCAATAAACATCATCAACGACCGAAATGTCGAGCGTGCGCCCTGAATCAGAAAACAAGGGTTCATAGTTTTCTGCCATTTCTTGAATGAGTGTGGATAAATTTAATCGGCTAAAACTCTGTTTGCGCTGGCCAGACTCAATCTCACTTAAACGAACAATACTGGTAAACGTCGAAATAACAACATTAACTTGTTCGATGCATTGCTCCAAATGCTCGGCGGTCATGCGAGGGTCATCGATGTCTTGCTGCATCAACTGCAAGCGGTTAGCGACTCGCGATAGAGGAGTTTTTAAATCGTGTGCAATGCCGACTGACATAGTTTCAATGTCTTGATGCATTGCGGACATTTTTGCAATCAGCTGATTAATGCTAAAACGAACGTGACTGATAGGCTCTGACGCCATTTTGCTTGCCGAACCTTTCATAGTTAACGGAGCCAGTTTTGAGGCCGTGATTAGCTGTTCAATTTCTGTCGTTAATTGCAAAGTCGTTGCTATTTGTCGCTTTGCGATTAAAAGACCGAATAGGCTAAAAAGCAACGGGATGGTTAGCCATAACCATAGCGCAAGGTGCGTAAACTCATGCCAAGCTTCTTCAGTTATCCATGAAGTGATACGGGATAAGCCGACTTGGAATTGTTCTCCGACAGCAAAGTGGTGGCTGATGATGTCAACAGTTTCTTCTTCTAGTTCGAAACTTAGTCGTTGCCAAGGTATGTTAAAGTCGCCCCCAAGCGCAGCACCTGCGATTAGCTGACCGCGTTTATTGAGGACAGAAAATACCAGTTCATTTTCGCTGAAGTGTTCACGAGTCTCCTCAATGTTCCAAGGATGCAGTCGTTCAAGGCCAAACTCTTCACGCACACCCATGGCGCCGTCTTCGTGGTAAATATCTAAAATTTCTTGTTTAAATTCAAGTAACTCTTCTTTGAGCATTTGTTGCTCGTGCTCAACAAACCACAACGCACGAATACCCAGCGCAAGGGTTAAGACAAGTGCAGCAAGTACGCCGAATACAAGCGCGTAAAGAAATAGGGGGCTACGCAAAAATGTTAGTTGTTCATTGTACTTTGTCATTCGCCATCAATGCTTGTATTTATTGGTAAAGATCTTTTCAGTGACACTAAGTTAATGGTCATCATTAATTAAATAACCGCTGCCACGTACTGTTTTTATCAGATCATACGCAAAAGGTTTATCCAGTTTCGTGCGTAATCGACTAACATGGGTTTGCACTATGCTAGTTTTGGGATCAAAACTAAATCCCCACACATTTTCTAGTAGCATCGTTTTTGTGATTAACTGGTCCGTATTGAGCAGCAGATATTCCAGAATTTGATATTCTCGCGGCAGCAACGTGATTGTTTGTCCGGCGCGAGTCACTTTTCTCGTTGTGCGATCAACAATTAAATCTCCTAGCTGCAACTGTTGATTAACTGGCTGCAATGGTTGTCGCCGTGCTAGTGCTTTTAGTCTGGCGTGTAACTCACTAAAGGCAAAAGGTTTAACTAGGTAGTCGTCTGCACCCGCTTCAAGCCCTGCGACTCGCTCGTTTGTTTCTGCTAATGCGGTTAACACGATAATGGGAGTGAGTAATTTGCTTTGTCGTAACACGCGAATTGCATCTACGCCATCCATATCGGGTAGTAATCGATCAAAGATGATGACGTCAAAATCTCCCGTTGTCGCTGAAATAATGCCGCCTTTACCTGTGGTTTCATGATGTGTAAATTCGCCCGACTGACTTAAGCCTCGTACGATAAAGTCGGCTGTATCAATATCATCTTCGACAAGTAATACTCTCATTATTCAAGCTTTTATAACTTAATGCTGAACAACATAGTAACGCAATTAGTGACGAGAGATTAATACAATTTTGTATGGTTTAGACGTGAGTGTATTTGAGGGATAAAAAGGCTGTTCACCATTTATCAAAATGATGTTACTAGGCTATTAAAGAGTGTCAATTAGCAGAAGCTAGTAAAAAAGTACGCAGCTTAGCTGCTAGAGTAACTGCTACATTAGCTCACCTGTGATAATTGTCGTTTACCTTACACACTCTAGTTGTTGTAACTATGTCACAATGTTGATGACGTGCTTAATTAACTGTTTTTTATTTCGTTGTATATTTTAAAAGACTTCAGTCGCTTTGTTTGTCATTGGTAAAATAAATTACAGGTAATGTTCTGTGATAATGTTGCAAAAATATTGTTGAGTTTTTTCGATATATAAATTACTGTTACAACATAACAGCTTTGAAGGGTTGTTATGTTTGAAGTTTTGTTGTTTTTATAAACAGCTAGTTTGAAGATGCAGTGCTTTCATCATTTATTGATTTTAGTACTTAGGCGAACTCCAAGTGGGTTCGCCTTTTTTATGCCTGTTTCAAAATTAAGTTGAAGGTACTATTACTCTCGCTAGTGCACAGGTGCGTCAATAATAATTAGCTCGGCATCTGAATGCGCTTCAATAACGATTTGTTGCTGGCGTGTTACCTCTGCGCCATCGCCTTTTGCCAAGGTTATACGATTGATGCCATCAATAATATCGACACTACCGGATGAGGCGAGAATATAGGCCTGATGGGTAATTTCATGTTCAAGCTCAGTGCCTTTGGCAAGCTTGCCACCAAATATTCTGGCTTCTTGATGAATAAATAACGCCTTGTCTTTGTCTTCTTTAAAGCCCGAAACAAGTAAAGGTAAGTTATCGCTGTTCACCTTTTGCGACAAGCGCTTGCTGTCCCAGCGTGGCTTAACATTATGTTGATTTGGCTCGATCCAGATTTGATAAAGGGTCAGTGGCTCTTTGCTCAAATTATATTCTGAATGCACGATACCAGTGCCGGCGCTCATCACTTGTACTTCACCGGCTGGCGTGATGCCTTTATTGCCAACGCTGTCTTGATGGGTGATAGCACCAGAGCGAATAAAGCTAATAATTTCCATATTTTTGTGTGGGTGAGGGGGGAAACCCGTCCCCGCGGCAACCCAGTCGTCATTAATCACTCGTAAGGTGCCAAAGCCCATGCGTTTTGGGTTGTAATAATGAGCAAAACTAAAGTGATGATTTGCTTTTAACCAACCGTGATCTGCTTTGCCAAGCTGCTGATAGGGAATATGTTTAATCATAGAAACTCCTCTTAACTGCTTTACGCACTTATTTGCGTGCGATCATGTGGTGCATCAAAATCTAGCACTGGACCAGCAGGGACGACTAACGTTGGGTTAATAGTGCGATGGCTGGCGTAGTAGTGCACTTTTATATGATCAAAATCCACTGTACTGGCGACATTCGCCACTTGGTAGAGTTCGCGCACATAGTTGCTGATATGGTGAAACTCGCTAAGTTTATTGCGATTACACTTAAAGTGGCCGTGATACACAGCGTCAAAGCGGATCAATGTGGTAAATAAGCGCCAATCGGCTTCGGTTAACCTTTCACCGACTAAATAGCGATTATTGGCTAAGTGCTGCTCAAGCCAGTCTAGGTTTGCAAATAGCTTAAAATACGCTTCTTCATAAGCTGCTTGGGTGGTGGCAAAACCGGCGCGATAAACCCCATTATTGATTGCATCATAAACGCGGTCATTTATTTCATTGATGCGCGATTGTAACGTATCTGGATAGTAATTATTCTGGTTTCCGGTCAGCGAATTAAAGGCGGTATTAAAGATACGGATAATTTCGCTCGACTCATTGTTGACTATTGTCTGCGTTTTTTTATCCCACAGCACAGGTACCGTCACCCGGCCTTCATAGTCAGACGCGGCTTTTAAATACACTTGATAAAGGTAGTCAAAGCCGTGCAGAGGATCAGCCGTTTGACTGCCTTGTTCGCCAAATTCCCAGCCGTTTTCCAGCATTTCGGCTTCGACGACACTGACACTGATAATATCTTGTAAGCCTTTTAACTCGCGAAAAATCAGGGTGCGATGTGCCCACGGACAAGCCAGTGATACATAAAGGTGATAACGTCCTGCTTCTGGTTGATAAAGTGCATCAGGTGCGTCGCTAATTTGGTGGCGAAAACGGCTTTCTTGACGCTCAAACGAGCCTTTGCTGTTTTTTGTGTCGTACCATTTGTCGTGCCATTTACCTTTGACTAATAAGCCCATGTTCTTGCTCCCGCTGTTAATTTTTGTTCGGTATGTTTAAATGCGCGCCATGATGATAAACATAGCCAAATGGCGCGCGTTATATTGATAATTACAATTAATAGGTCATTGCTGCTATAGCTACTTAATGCGGTTTGCTACTAAGTTATCTAGCGCGAAGCGGCCACCACCTTGGAAAACCAGTGCCACACTGATAGCTAATAACGACAGACCAAATTCGTAGCCGTTGTTGCTCATAAATAGGCCGTTTTGAAAGTGCACACTGAAAATAGCCACCACCATAGTAAACGCTAGTGCTAATGCAGCAGGGCGAGTTAGTAAGCCGACAATGAGTAGCAGGCCGCCAAAAAATTCCGCGCTACCTGCCATCAGTGCCATTAAGTAGCCTGGCGCTAAGCCGATTGACTCCATCCATTGACCAGTGCCATCAAGGCCATAACCACCAAACCAAGCGAAAAGCTTTTGTGCGCCATGGGCTGCAAAGATAATGCCGGCGATCAGGCGCAGTGGTAATGTTGAAATATTTTGCTGTGATGTGAATAAGTTTTTGATTGTTGCTGTGTTCATTAGTTAATCCTCAGTATTCGTTTAAAGTCTGTTATTTGCTCGTTAAGGAGTGGTTTACATCTGCTCTCCTTAAGCGTTGAGGGTATTCTACGAGCTTAAATTGGATGGAATAACCGGCATTATTTGACTAATATGTTCAAATAATTTGAATAATCGATGACTGCCTAATCAAAGGAGCAAAAATGTACAAAAGCCCGATCACGCTAGAAGCCTTGCTAGTACTAGATGCCATTGATAATCGTGGCAGCTTTGCAGCTGCGGCAGAGCAGCTCAACAAAGTGCCATCGGCACTGTCTTATATCGTACAAAAGCTTGAAGAACAGCTGTCCATTACCTTGTTTGTCCGTCAAGGCCGCCGCGCTGTGCTGACGCCCGCAGGCCGACATTTGCTAGCAGAAGGGCGAAAAGTGCTTGGCGCGGTCAGTAAAATTAGCGAGCAGGCGCAAACCATCGCACATGGCTGGGAGCCGAAAATTCGTATCGGTATTGACTCTATTTTAGATTGCCAACCTCTGATGAATACCTTGGCTAGCTTTTTGGCTGATTACCCCAATATTGAGGTCGATATAAGTGAGCATGTGATGAATGGCACATGGGAAGCGTTGCAAGAAGATAAGGTCGACGTAGTGATTGGGGCGCCTTCGCCTGCGCCAAATTATCAAGGTATTCGAACAGTTTCGCTAGGCAGCTTATCGCAGGTGTTAGTGGCAGCACCAGATCATCCTATTGCGCGTTTACCTCAGCCTGTTAGTAACACAGATATTGAAGATTTTCGTACTGTGATTGTGCATGATTCTGCTCGTAATGCGATTCCATGGACCAGTAATGTAATTGAGCAAAGCCAACATTTTTACGTTACCAGCGTTCATCAAAAAATAGCTGCCATTAAAGCGGGTTTAGGGGTTGGATTTTTGCCACAAGCAAGAATTGCTGGGCTCGTCAGCCAGAAAGCGTTAGTGATTATTCCCTCGGAAAATGCACCCGTTGAGGCCGATTGTTATTTAGCATGGAAATTGGTCAACAAAGGTAAGGGACTACAGGCACTTACAAGCAAAATCATTGACTCAAATGGCTAGCAGTGTTCGAGCTTCAAATGTTTGCTTTGGTGCTGCTGCTCGCGTCATCACATTCTCATATTGGCTGCAAGCGCACGCTAAATTAAGTCGCTATTAGAGTCTAAAAACACATTTTATACGTTCTCTTGTTCGCTGTTATCTAATTTTTGTGAATCTTAATTTACAAATATATATCAATGACTTAGAAAGATAAAAATAAGTAAATAATAATTGCAAGGTGAATTTTTTTCATTTATATCTATCGAGCGCTCAACATTAGAACCTTAGCTCTAATCATTAAAATCAACACAATAAAAACAATAACAAGTCGATGGCGTATTGACTTTTCAGGGGGAGTAGTTACTCGCTCTACTTCAAGATGCGTGATTTCAGCGCGTCACAGGGACTTAAGCTCAAGGCGCAACAAGCAGGAATGGTTACTCCCTTTCAATTTGTTGCAACGCAGAGATTAGGTTCCTGTGACGCGCCTTCATTGCTTTTTGACAGAGAAAGGTTGGTTTAAAAACGATTTATGCAGTGTTATTGATTTTAACAAGGGAGCGGCCATTCTTTGCAATCAATGCCTTGCCTAAATCGTTTTTAATTCCAACTGAAACTCGCACTTTGAAGTAGAGCGAGTAACACGTCTGAAAGGTGTTAGTTAGTAACCTTTGAAGGAAGAAGTAAAACATGTATAAAAAAGCCAAGTTGCCTGCGCTGATCAGCGCGGTCTTAGGGACGTTGGCCTCTCCAGTGTATGCACAGCAAAACGACAGCGACGAAGTTGAAAAAATCGTTGTAACCGCCACCAAACGTGCTGCCAGTATTAAAGAAGTTCCATTCTCTGTTAACGCGCAAACCCAAGCGGATATTGAACGTGCTGGTGCGACTAATCTCGAAGAGCTTTCGCGTAATGTTGCGGGTCTTACTATTCAAAACTTAGGGCCAGGGCAAAGCCAAGTGGCGCTTCGTGGTGTCTCTGCCGGTCAGATTGTTCGTGACCAACCCGGTGTAAAAGAGCAGGTCGGGGTTTACCTTGATGAAAGCGTGATTTCTTTATCACTATTTACCCCTGATATCGATTTATACGACTTAAACCGCGTTGAAACCCTGCGCGGTCCGCAAGGTACACTATTTGGCTCAGGCTCAATTGGCGGCACCGTGCGTTACATTACCAACCAACCAGAATTAGATACTTTTGAAGGCTCATTTGAAGGTAATGTTAATAAACTAACAGACGGTGAAGCCGGCGGTCACCTTAAAGGTATGGTCAATGTGCCGCTTGTCGACGATACCTTAGCGCTGCGCGCTGTTGCTTATTCAACTGAATATGCAGGTTTTATTGATGCTTTCACACCTGATGGCAAAGACGATGATGTGAACAGTGGTAACCGCACCGGTGGTCGTATCGCACTTAAATGGCAGCCACTAGATAACCTGACGATCACACCTCGTGTGATCTTCCAAAGCATTGAAACCGATGGCTTTAATCGTCAGGAAGCGTTTAATCTTTACGCTAACCCGTTTACCACAACGCGCCCCGCGATTGATTTTAACGAGCGTGAACAGTTTTTATTGCTAGATGAAAGCTTTGAAGACGATACCACGATTGTTGATTTAACCGCCGAACTGAATTTAGATACCTTTGATGCGATCTTTGTTTATAGCTACACCGATCGCGAAATTTTAGTCAGTCGCGATGCCAGTGCGCTAACCGGTAGCATCAGTATTGATTTAGGCTTTCCTGAAGAAGCTTTTGTTTTACCGTCGAACTTACAAGATCGCACGGATATCGAGCAAGATACCTTTGAGTTAAGGTTTAGCTCAAACACTGACAGCGCTTTTCAGTGGTTAGTTGGTGCATTTTATTCAGACACTCAACGTGAATACGGCCAGTTTTTACCAACGCCAGGTTACGATGCCTTTACTGACCAAGCACTAGGTGCAGGTGTTGCTGCGGCGACAGCCAATGGTTTCCCAAGTGATTCACCTTACAATGCCGTATTGCCTTATGACTTAGAGCAAGTGGCTGTTTTTGCAGAAGTAAACTATGACGTAAGCGATCGCTTAGTACTAACCGCAGGCACGCGTTTCCACGATTATGAAGAAACTCGACGCTTTACTACAGGTGGTGTGTTCTCCAATGGCGATGATCAAGTCGACTCAACCGAGTCAGACGGTTTCACTTCAAGATTAATTGCAAACTACACCTTAAACGAAACGGTAAACTTGAACGCGCAAATATCACAAGGTTTCCGTTTAGGTGGTGTTAACGACCCACTTAACCGCAGCTTGTGTGATCCGCAAGATTTAGCCGTGTTTGGTGATTTCCAATCTTATGACGACGAAGAGCTAGTCAACTATGAAGTTGGCGCGAAAGCACAAACGCAAAAGTGGAGCGCCAATGTTGCTGTGTTCTACACCGACATTGATAACCTACAAGTCACCTTAGATGCCGGCTCATGTTCATCGCGTATCTCATTTAATGTACCTGAAGCACACACTGCAGGTGTTGAATTTGAAGTAACGCGCCAAGCAACTGAGCAGTTATACCTAACGCTATCGGGCTCAGTGTTAGAAGCTGAGTTTGATTCGACAGTACTTAACTCAGCGGGTGAAGTATTAGGCGGCGTGCAGGACGGCAACCGCCTTGCTTCTGTACCTGAGGTGCAATTCTCAATCGCCGGTACTTACGACTTAGCTAAGCCGCTATTTGGCTCTGAATACACTTATGTTTCTGCGTCATTACAGTATGTTGGCGATAGAATTACTCAGCCGAGCGATCAAGTAGCTGGCGCCGGTAACTTTGTGTCTGGCCTAGCATTTGGCGGCGCAACAGGTACTGAAGTAACTGAGTTAGACCTTGAGCTTGATGATTACCAAGTATTAAATGTTAGCTCTGGCTTAATCTATGAAGACTGGGAGTTAGTGGCCTACATTAACAACCTAACCGATGAAAATGCCAACCTTGCGCTTGATCGTGAGCGTGGTGGCCGTGCTCGTTTAGGATTTAGTACCAACCAACCGCGTACTTTTGGTGTAACCTTTAGAAAATCGTTTTAATCTAAAGTCGTTTTAAATGCCAAAAAAGGGAGCGAGTAAGTCGCTCCCTTTTTTTTAAACGCAGTAATTTTCATTACTTAAATCATTGAATCTACTTTCTCGGTAGAAGAGAAAATATTCAACTACTCGTTTATTCATCATCAACCGTTTACCTCTGCCTGCAATTTGTTTAACGTTGCACTAATTTTTATAAAGAACATCTAATTAGAGAATTCTTATGTCACAACTTATTAACGCTGAAAGCACGGGCATTCCACTATACGTGCTGACTATTGATGCATATGACACATGGCTGGCTAAACAAACCGCAGCAACGCAAACTTGGCTTGCAACTACAGGCTATCAGGGCAAAGGTGTAGCCACTATCCCAAATGAGTCGGGTAGCTTAGCGGCTGCCGTTGTGGTAGTAAACGATGCCAGCGAATACTTTGCTTGTGGCGATTTGGTCAATAAGCTACCTGCTGGTCAGTATTTATTGGAAACGGAAGAAGCTAATGAATCAGCGGTTGCCTTTGGTTGGTGTGTCGGTGGCTATCGCTTCGACCGCTATGTTACCAATGATAAAAATGCGAAAACACTGCCTGTTTTAGCCGTTGGTAAGCAGGCATTAGTCGATGAAGCCATCAAGCTAAGTGAAGCCACAGCGTTAGTACGTGATTTAGTCAATACGCCAGCAGCCGATATGATGCCGCAGCATTTAGCACAAACGTGTCAGGCGTTAGCAGAAGAATTCGGTGCCAGCTTTAGTGAAGTTGTTGGTGACGAGTTATTGACAGAGAACTACCCAACCATTCATGCGGTTGGTCGAGCTAGTTGTCATGCGCCGCGCCTATTAGATTTACGTTGGGGCAACAGTGATGCCCCGAAAGTGACCTTAGTGGGTAAAGGTGTATGTTTCGATAGCGGTGGTTTAGACGTAAAACCAGCCTCAGGTATGCGCTTAATGAAGAAAGACATGGGGGGCGCAGCTCATGTCCTCGGCTTAGCGCGGATGATTATGGCATTTGGTTTGAATGTGCAATTGCGGGTGATGATCCCCGCAGTTGAAAATGCTATTGCCGGTAATGCTTTTCGACCGGGCGATGTGATCACCACCCGCACTGGCTTAAATGTAGAGATTGATAATACCGATGCGGAAGGGCGTTTAGTGTTATGTGACGCATTAGCCGATGCAGCAGATGAAAAGCCTGAGCTGATTATCGACTTTGCCACCTTAACAGGTGCGATGCGTGTCGCCTTAGGTACAGAGTTACCAGGCTTTTTTGCGACAAAAGATGAAACGGCAAACGGTATTAGCCAAGCAGGTGAAGGCGTGCAAGACCCAGTATGGCGTATGCCGCTGCACCAAGCTTATCGCGATATGCTAAAAAGTGATATTGCCGATTTGACCAACTGTGCCAATGGCCCATTTGGCGGCGCGATTACCGCAGCGCTTTATCTTCAAGAGTTTTTACCGAAAGAGACTGACTGGTGTCATTTCGATGTAATGGCCTACAACGTACGTGCCTTGCCGGGCCGACCAAAAGGTGGTGAAGCCTTTGGTATTCGCGCGGTATTTGGTTACTTACAATCACGTTTTAGTTAATTTTAGTTTAGCTGTTAACTAAGTAAAAATCGTAAGAAAAAGCAGCAAGTTATAAAGCGATAGGCTAACATAAGCCTGTCGCTTTTTTATTCTATCCAACAATTTTAATTGGTATCAAAGGAACTAGGCTATGCCACTTTCACAAGGCTCTAAGCCACTAACGGTGATTGCTCATATATACGCCCAGCCAGATCATATCGAGCTGGTGAAATCTGAGTTAAAGAAATTGATCAAACCAACATTGGCGGAAGACGGCTGCCTGCGATACGACTTGCATCAAGGCAATGAAAATGCCGCGCACTTTATGTTCTATGAAACATGGCAAGATAGAGCAAGCTGGCAAGCACATATGGAGGCTGAAGCGCTGCAAGCTTATTTAAAAGCGGTGGATGGCGCGATTGCTTCATTTACCATATCAGAGATGACGCAAGTAGTGATCTAAGGTTGCCCGCGATACTTATTTAGGTTTTTGGCTTTTACCTGCCGACTTTTAAACGCTTAATTTGGAATAATATGACTAAATCGATTCTGATCACCGGCTGTTCGTCCGGTATTGGCTTACATGCGGCATTAACGCTAGATGCTCGTGGCTATCAAGTATTTGCGGCCGTGCGTAACCCTGAAGATATAGCGGTGCTAAAAGCAAAAGGGCTCAACGCTTTCCACCTTGATTATACCGATACAGACTCGATATCTAGCACTTTGGCGGCGATTTTGGCGATTACTGGCGGCACGCTAGATTATGTGTTTAACAATGGCGCATTTGGTCAACCGGGGGCATTAGAAGATTTGCCTACTGAGGCATTAAAAGCGCAATTTGATGCCAATGTTTTTGGTTGGCATGAACTGACTAAACAAGTCTTACCGATAATGCGTGCGCAGGGACATGGTCGTATTATTCAATGTAGCTCAGTGCTTGGCTTTGTTTCGATGCCTTATCGTGGTGCTTACAACGCGTCAAAATATGCATTGGAAGGGCTAACCGACACCTTGCGCCTTGAACTGCTTGATACTGATATTAAAGTGATATTGATTGAACCGGGGCCGATTAATACTGCATTTCGCGCCAACGCGCTAAAAGCTTTTAAGGCCAATATTAATATTGAAAACAGCATTCACCGCGCTAGCTATGAACAGCAGCTAGAGCGTTTGGCGGCAGAAGAGTCCAATGCAAAATTTGCCTTAGAACCGATTGCCGTGACTAAAGCGCTGATTCATTCGCTAGAAAGTAAGCGCCCGAAAATACGCTATCGCGTGACTTTCCCAACCTATTTGTTTGCTTACCTAAAGCGCCTACTGCCAACGCGTTGGCTGGATAGCATTTTGGCTAAAGGCTAAAGGCTAAAAGCTAAAAGTGATTGGCAAATGCTTTGCCTTCATACCTTTTAGCTTGGTTGTTCGATTCTGTAGTTTGAGCGAAATTCTTGGCCTGCTGGGGTACAGCAATATTATCTGCACTTGCCCAAAAGTCGCTGGAAATTTTATTGATCGCGTTAGATTCAGCGTTTATTAAAATCGCAAAGCCGACACCTAAGTCAGGTGAGTAGCCAATATCGGCGCGGAAACCTTCAACCCAGCCGGAATGATAAATAATCGGGTAATCATCAAATTGATAAACACGCCAGCCATAACCATAGTGGGCATCTTTAAGATGCGAGCGCCAATGTCGACGCTTCAAGTCTTTGCGAGTGCGAATACGTGGCGTGGTCAAATCCGCCAACAATGCCGGTGAAAGCACTTCTGGTTTGTGGCCTAGGTTGGCAATTAACCAGTTAGCCAAATCGGTGATACTGGCATTTACGCCAGCGGCAGGCTCAACTTTGTAGTAATCAGGTGAAACATAAACTTCACGCCACACATAACGCCTAATGGCATTGCCTTGCTTATCTTTTTTACCGGTTTTAATACGTTTGCGTAAAATATGAGGCTTCGCGGTATTGCTGTTATTGCGATACACCCCAATACCAACGCTGGCGTTGGCCATATTTAGCGGCTTAAACACTTTTTCTTCGAGCAGCTCGGCATAGCTCTTTTCTTGGCTAGCTTCGATGGCCGGTTGCAAAAAACCATAGGCAATATTCTGATAGCCATAGCACTTTTCTGGTTCACATATGGGGTCAAGGCGATTAAAACGGCCTATCACCTTGTCCATGCTCCACTTTTCATGGAGTAGGTTATCGTAAGTATTTGGCATTAAGCCGCTGGTATGGCTGAGAATGTGTTTGAGCTTTATCTTTTCTGCTTTCCCCGTGGTTTTTAATTGAAAATGGGGAACATATTTAGTGATCGGGTCGTTCAGCGATAGCTTTTGTTCATGTGCCAACATAGTGGTGAGTGTTGCCGCAAAAGGTTTCGACACTGACGCTAATCGAAACACCGTACTGTAATTCACTTTTTTGCTTTTTTCTTTGTTGATATGACCAAAGGTTTCAATTGCTGCGATACGGTCGCCGCGGACAATGGCATAAGCACCGCCAGGAATACTGTATTTATTGAGCGTATGCCTAACTTTTCTTGCTAATGTGTTGTTAAAGCTAGTGATTGACTGCGTTTTTACTCGTTGCTTCGAACTTGCCTCGTTTGCTTGAGCATAGCCATTTAGCATCAAGCCTAGCGATAGCGCGCCTAGCCATTGTATTGGGCTTTTTCGGTTAACACCTGAAAGCTTAGCAATAGGGCGACGACAAGATGAGTGAATTAAAGACAACAAACGAAACTCAGCGAATGATTAACAAAGCCGCTCATTCTAACGGCAAGTCAACCAAATAAAAAGCTACACATTAAGATGTCTTTATTGTGGTTAATTTATTTTACAATTTCAGCCATTGAAAAATAACTAAGCCCCCTTATACAGTTAACTAGGTAAAGAAATAACTAGGTATAGAAATAACTAGCCAAAAGAAATATCAGGCTGGAAAGATTATGGAAGAAGCACTAGCACCAATCGGTCGATTTATTATGAGTCTTGTTCGCTACTTTGTGGTTGAGCTTATTGTTGATCGCATTTTATACGGGGTAGGCTTTAGTGTGTTAAAACTGGTGAGTTTAGGCACATATCCAAGAAGCCCAGTATCTCGGCAAATGAAAAACCATTGCCTGTTTGCAGGCGTTGCCACCTTTACTATTGCCATCGTTCTAATTGCTGTTTTTAATGGTTTCAGCTAACACAGCCATTCGTATACTAATCAAAGCGTTAACTGTCATAACAACAACATCAAAAAGGTACTACCCCCCATGTCCAAGGTAATCTTACAAGGCTATATTGAAGTGCCTTTAAGTGAATTGAGCCTAGTTAAAGAAGCGCTTGAACGACATATCGAACTGACCAGAGCTGAACCTGGCTGCATAGTATTTAATATCGAGCCCGCGCAACAATATGCGAACCGGTTTAATGTGTATGAAGAGTTTGTTGATCAAGCGGCGTTCGAGCAACATCAAGTCCGAGTAAAACAGCCCCATTGGGGGAAGATAAGCCAAAATGTTGCAAGGCACTATCAAATTTCAGATTTAAGTGAAGTGAGCGATTAACACGCTCGAGTCAAATTAAGGAATTAATCATGTTAAAAAAACTATTAGCCAGTGTTGGTATTGGTAAAGCAAAAGTCGATGCAATTTTATTGTCAGATACAATGCGCGCTGGCGATGACTTCGATGTTGAAGTAGTCATTACTGGTGGTGAAGTGGCGCAAGAGCTAAACGGGCTAGAACTTGCGGTGATGGCACAGGCTAAAGCCGAAGCGGATGTTGGTGATGAAGAAGTAACTTACAATAAAAGCATCGTGCTGCAGCATTGGCATCAAGAGCTCAATATTACAGTTGCACCGGGTGAAGTCATTACCCGTCAGTTTACTTTAACTTTGCACCCAGAAACACCGGCGACCGAACTGTTTGGCCAACATGTTTCCAAAGTTTGGCTGCAAACCGGCTTAGACATTAAAAATGGACTGGACGGCTCAGATAAAGACAGCTTGTTTATTCACCCTTCAGCCACTCAATTAGCAGTATTAGAGTTAGTGGAACAAAGCGGCTACTCATTATTCAAAATTGATATTGAAGCGGGGCAAGTGCGTGGCCATGGTTTTGCATCTCACTTACCTTGCTACCAAGAGTACGAGTTTAAGCCGCAAAGTCGTTCATTGTTCGGCGCTAAAGAGCTGGAAGTGACCTTTGTCGATAATGGCAGTGAAACGGGCGTATTAATTGAAATTGACCGCGCATTTTTAGGCGATGGCTACCGCAGTGTTTCTATTCCCAATCATTGCACAACAGTAAGTGCCGTTCGCCCCTATGTTGAGCGACTGCTAGCTTAAATACACTTAACTCTATCGAGTTTAATCTAACCGTTACTAGTAAAAAAAGTAATAGTAAAAACTAATAGTAAAAAAGCGCGTTAGCTTGATGCAACGCGCTTTTTTACTGCTGTTAAATAGGTGGCTTTTAGAGTGCTGTAGATAGGAAAGTTCAGCCACTAAACGGGAAGTTTTTAAAGGATTTACAGTAATTGGTAAAAGAATAAAAAAATGTGAAAGTATTTTCACAAATGCTAGGTCAATAGTATCAGTACCAAGCGAACAGACGTTTTACGCAAATTAAACGCGAGCGATTGTTAGCGAAGTGTTTTTGAATGAATTTTTTCTCCCAATACCCCAGTGCGTTTTATCTTTTTCGCACTTCCTTTGTGCTTCAAGGATGAAGCCTATTTTTTTACTGATAAATAACCGCCTTTCTGTTTATTTCTAAGTGCATTGAGCTTGCTTAAATTTGCAAAATGAATACTGCTCAACCAAACTGCTAAAACAATGTTGGCTTTATACGTTAGATCTTGCTGAATTTTAGATTGCTAGGTTGGCTAGGCGAAAGTGTTCTTTAAATAACAAGTGCTTACTGTTAAGAAGCAAAGCTAACTAGATTCAGCATATATCAAGCCAAAACAATTCTAATATTGAAACGGGATGTTCTAATCATGTTAAAAAAGCTCATTTTAATTATTGGCGCTATTATCGCATTGCCATTAATCGTTGCCTTATTCCTACCCAATAGCTACGAAGTAGAGCGACAAGTCATCATTAACAAGCCCAAAGCAGAAGTGTTTGATTACGTAAAGTATTTAAAAAATCAAAATATTTACAGTAAGTGGGCGCAAATTGATCCCAACATGGTAAAAACCTTTCGTGGCGACGATGCACAAGTTGGCTTTGTTTCTCGCTGGGAGTCAGAGCACCCAGATGTCGGCACTGGTGAGCAAGAAATTATTGCTATCCAAGAAGGGGAAAAAATTGACTATGAACTTAGGTTTATCAAGCCCTTTGAGGCGACTTCTCCTGCTTATATGACCACCGAAGCGGTGAGCAGCTCAGAAACTCAAGTTAGCTGGGGCTTTCAAGGGCATTTAAATTATCCGATGAATCTCATGTTTTTATTTATCGATTTTAAACAAGTGATTGGTGATGACCTGCAGTTTGGTCTCAATAACTTGAAAATGATTTTAGAGAGCTAAAATGTTCTTTAGATTACGTAAACACGTACTCTAAACATTAATTATTAAAGGGATTTAAATGATGAAAGTGTTACTTATTCTATTGATTAGTTGGATGCTCGTGCCTGTTACTTTCGCCAATGACGCACAGATGCTAGACGACAATGCAGGCATGAATTGGCTACAAATGATTGACGATGGTGAATATAGCAAGAGCTGGCAAGAAGCTGATAGCCTGTTTAAATCGCAATTAACCAGTAGTAAGTGGCAAAAAGCGCTACGCAACGTCAGAAAGCCGTTAGGCAAGGTTGTCATGCGAAAGAAACACTCTGCTCAAACACACACGTCTTTGCCTGGAATACCCGACGGGCATTATTTAGTGCTGACCTTTAAAACGCAATTTGAACAAAAAACTAAGGCTATTGAAACGTTAACACTGAGCAAACAAAGTGGAGAATGGCGAGCAATTGGTTACTTTATTAAATAGCGTGTACAACTCTGCTACTTCAAGGTGCAGGATTTTAGCTGTCAAAAAACTTTAGCTGGAACAAAATGGCACCTTGAGAAATTCACTCGTAATAACCATTGGTCGGAAAAAGCCAGCCAGTCATCGCATACTCATCAAGTAGTTGAATATATTTTTTAACTAAACTGTTCTTATCGGAAAATTATTACTAAGGGATCACCGATGAAAACAAATCTTTTTCGCCTAAACCGCCTAGGTACTGCCAGTGTCTTTACTGGTGCGATTACTGCTGGACTTATTAGTGCTGCAATCTCCGTTGTTTGCAGCACTACCGCTTATGCTGCTGAGCCAAAAGCGCAGGTTGCCCAGCAAACGAGCCCAATTGGTGGTGTTGATCACGTAGGGCTTGCGGTTTCTAATCTAGAGCGCTCAAAAACATTCTTCACTGAAACGCTAGGTTTTAAAGTGCTAGGTAAAGATTCAGACTATCCCGCCTACTTTTTAAATAATGGCTCGATAACTGTTACGTTATGGCAAACCACTAATGGCGAGCAGGCAACGCCATTCAACCGTAAAACTAATGTTGGCTTACACCATTTGGCATTTCAGGTAGATAGCTTAGCCAAGTTAAATCAACTTCACGAAACGCTGAAATCAGCACCAGGTGTAAAAATTGAATTTGCGCCAGAAAACCTTGGCAAAGGGCCAACAAAACATATGATGATTCGTGAGCCGAGCGGTAACCGCCTAGAGTTTATCCATCGCGCTCGCCGTTAATCGTAATCAGTAAATTTTTATGCTAACGTTGCGCCAGTTATAAATACCTGCTTTTTAAATAAGGGAATCTACACAATGCCAAAGGCGAGTGAAATTAAGAAGAACGCGGCGATTGAATATAACGGTGGCGTTTATTTTGTTAAAGATATTGAGCGCTCTGTTCCTCAAGGTCGCGCTGGTGGTAGCTTGTACAGAATGCGTATGTACAATGTGGTTACTGGTCAAAAAGTTGATGAAACCTTTAAAGATGTAGACATGTTGAACATGGCTGACTTAGTGCGTCGTCCTGCAATGTTCTCTTACATTGACGGTGACGAGTATGTGTTTATGGACAATGAAGACTACACGCCTTACAACATGAACAAAGAGTCAATTGCCGAGGAAGTGCTATTTATCGACGAAAGTACCCAAGGTTTGCAAGTCATTTTGGTTGATGGCAGCCCAGTAGGCGTGGACTTACCATCGAGTGTTGAGTTAGATATTGTTGAGATAGACCCTTCAATTAAAGGCGCATCAGCAACGTCTCGTACCAAGCCAGCCACGTTATCAACGGGTCTAATTGTGCAGGTACCAGAGCATATTTCTAACGGTGATCGCATTAAAGTAAATACTGAAGAAAAACGCTTTATGAGCCGTGCTGACAAGTAGCCAAGCAGGCATAAATGTAAAATATTCGAAAGCGAGCCATGTGCTCGCTTTTTCTTGCTTAAAACACTATCTGTTAATTTATATCGCGGTAATAAAAGAAAAAGGGTTATAGATCATGTCACAGTATCCAATTGGTAAGCTTGGCCAGAAATGGGGCGAAGAGGAGCGAGCTTTATGGCTCGCCAAACAGTCAGTTAAGCGTTCTTATCAGGATGAAGTTGAAGCTAAAATTAATAAACTAGCGAGCGACTTAACTGTCGAAAGTAATGCCGAAATTCATGTCGAAAGCTATGGCACTTTGGCCTATCACACAGGTGACTACAAGTTGTGGGCAATTAAAAGTGCAAACTGGTCAAATGAGAAAAAAACGGTTTTAGTCACTGGTGGTGTGCACGGTTATGAAACCAGCGGTGTGCAAGGGGCGATACGTTTTGCCGAAACCAAAATGGCTGATTACGCTGGACACTTTAATATTCTGGTACTACCGTGTTTAAGCCCTTGGGGTTATGAAACCATTAATCGCTGGAATCCTGAGGCGATTGACCCAAATCGCTCGTTTTATGAAGAAAGCCCCGCACAAGAGTCGGCGCTGGCCATGGCTTATGTCGCAAGTTTAGGGGTTAAGTTTGATATTCATATTGACCTGCATGAAACCACTGACACAGATAACAGTGAGTTTCGACCAGCACTTGCTGCGCGAGAAGGGACTACCCAAACCAACTGGAATATTCCTGATGGTTTTTACTTGGTAGGGGATAGCGAAAATCCTCAGCCTGCATTTCAACAAGCTATTATTGCCGCTGTTGCCCAAGTTACTCATATCGCGCCTGCTGACGAAAATGGTGAGATTATCGGCGCGCCATTAGAGCAACACGGCGTGATTAACTATGCCTACAAAAAGTTAGGTTTATGTGCTGGGCTTGCCAACGCCAATTTCGCGACGACAACGGAAGTTTACCCAGACAGCCCGAAAGTCGACGATGAAAATTGTATTTTGGCGCAAGTGGCAGCCATTACGAGTGGCTTGGATTATGTTATTGAGCGAGCATAACTTTAAGCGCTTTTGTGTCTGCTTGAACTTGCTCGGCATAATGCTGACAAGCACTAATTAAACTGCTAATCACGTCTGGCAGAGTATTTACAACCGCTTGTTCAAATAGGGTTGAGCGGCGATCGCCACGGCAATGGGCAAGGGCTAATGCTTGGCCGCAAGCCTGTGCGTATTGCACAAAGCCTTGTTTACTCGTCGCTTTTTTACCTAAGCCAATGTGTTCAGGTTTGATGCCCACTTTCGCATGGTGGCGAGAGCGCACTAACCAATGATGCCCTTGCCATTCAACTTCATCGAGCACCAAATCTGGATTGCGCTGCATCCGGCGTTGGCAATTTACCGTGAGATGCGCGGCGTTAAGCTGGTTTACCGGCGACAAGTCGTCAGAATAAGCGAGTGGTGCGGCTTTACGTTGCTGCTTTACTTCAACAATATGACACAGTGACAATTGGCTTTGTGGTGATGTTTTAGGGCCAACTAATAAGTAGTAGCGGCCCATATTCACTGAGCCAGTACCTGCGTTTAAACGAGCGACAATATCGTGAATATGATCGTCAACATATGGCCTAAATTGTTGATGAAGCGCTTGATAATCGCCCTCGTCAAGCTTGGCAAATTTTTCTGGCAAGTTAGCAAAGCAAATGCCGTCATCGGTTAAGTCAACAGCCTTAGCTAATGCACTTTTGCTGTAAAAGGTGTCGCCATTGGCGGCACGCGATTGTGCTTTAAGCCAATGTTTGTGTAATAAGTGTTGCTCGGTAAATTCGGCAAGAGCTTGGTTGCGCTGCTGTGGAGAATCAATACACTGCTGACAAGTATCAAGATAGCTGGTTAAAAAACTATTGGCGGCTCTGTGACAATCTTCAATAGCAATAACAGGTTTGGTTGAATAGTCTTTTTCTGCGGAAATTTCTCCTGCTTTTATCCCTTGGCAATGACTTTGCGTTAAAAACAAACTGGTAATAAAGCGCGCAAGATCCCAGCTAGCATGGCCAATACAGGCATCATCAAAATCGTTTGGGCTGAAAATTACCGTATCGCCGTGTGCCCCCTCTTCGGTTAAAAAACCAAAATTAGAGGCATGGCAATCGCCCATAATATTCGTTAACGGTAGTAAGGATAGCTCCTTCGGAAGCGTTAAATTGCCCGCTTGAATATCTGCATAAAATAGAGGTGCTGAGCCGCGAAAAAAAACAAACGGGCTGGTTGCCATTTTTTGATGCTTTTCAATGCCCTCATGCGGCAGGGCGTTATCGGTTTGCTGTAAACATTGGCTGATAAAGGTGCTGCGATCCATAAAGCGCCGTCCTGTAAAGTATTGTCTTTTCGAGCGAATTGCTAAGTTATTAGCTTAGCGAGCAAAGAGCACTTTTTTAAGCTTTATTTTTACCGAACGCCAATGAGTGAGTGGCACTTTCGGGGCACGTTCAAATAAGTGCTGATAATCATCATCGTCAGGGTGCACTTCGCCGCCATGCGCCAACATAATGCCGCTGGGTGACAGATCTTTAATACGATGAAGTGAAGCTTGATAGCGATTTGGGTAAAACAAAGGAAATGGCGGGATAAAGCGGCCTTTGACCGTCACCATTAAATCAGCCACATAAACTTTGCCTGTCGGTTGGTGATACAGGGATAAGTCACGATCGGTATGGCCTTGAGTAAATAATGCCTGCCAGTCACCAAAGCCTGGTAATGGCTGGCCGTCATCAAGTTTGATGTCTGGTGAGAGTTTCGGGTTGTACCATAAATTGCGCTTACCTTTGCCTTTTCGTTGCCCAACCCAGTTGGCTAAGGCAATGTCGGTTAAGTGCATCAGCTTACCATCAAGGCCACTGTACCAATGACCGTCAACGTTAGCAGCGGCGATTTGGCAACCGGTTAGCTTGCGAAGTTTATGAGCGGCACCTGCATGATCGGGGTGCATATGGGTAACGACTACTAGCTTTAATGCGCTCAAAGGCAGCATTAACGTGTGCTCAATAAATTCGCGAATCACTTTAATATCGGCGCGGCAACAACCGTCAAGTAACAAGAGTTCGTCACCTTGTTTGACTAGATAAATTGACTGAATATAGCCAGCCAATTCAAACAAAGTAGTGTGCTTTGATAAGACTTTCGTTGAGACATGAACGGCGTTTTCTATGGCGGGCGCATTAGTTGTCATAATGTGTTGATAAGCGTCTTTATCCGTTTTTCATCTTGATATTATTATCGAAAACACGACTAAACATCAATTTCTGGTCGGATGAGATTAAAAAAGCTGACAAAAAGAATCGCCCTAAGGCAACGATAGAAAGTTTGATAATTGGCGGGGAAGGCAGCTAACTCAATATTTTGCGGTGAGTTAGCTGCTATTTACCTGCTAGCTAAGCGGGGAGCAGTTAAATTATTAGGCTAGCTTAGATGAAGTACACGCTAGTATTAAGCTAAAGCCGCTCGTGCATCGTGTGTTAATTTGACCAAAGCTTTGCGAACATCGGTAGAGTTTTCACAAGGCTGTTCAAAGTCGAGCCAGAAGTTACGCTCTTTACTTTGTAAGAAACAACCGTCAGCAAGCACACCCGCCATCACTGGCTGTTCGTCTTCAACGTTAAAATGTTGCTTTAACATCAAGGCCATTGCATCTTGATGATCTTCGTTCATGTGCTCAATCATATGTTGCTCACTAGCGCTGTCCCATGGGCTTTCTGGTGCCTGCCACTCGTCTTTTTCTAGCCAGAAAATTTTCCCAAAGCCGCCAATATAGCGAACGCGCTTTACGCTTAATTGCCATAATTTGAAATCATGTGCTTGCTTGTAGCTTTCGGCAGCTGGGTAAAGGCGCACGTATTTGTCGATAAGCTCAGTTTGTCGCTCCGCATCCACGGGAGTGGTATCACCAACAATGGTGACACGCCCTTGAGTGTTTTGATCGCCTTGCTCAGCTTGGTTAAAAATGGTGATCGACATTTTTGGATCAAGCGTTAGGTTTTTCGCATGTTGGGCAATATCGCTAATATAAAAGTAGAGGCTGCCATCACTGTCACATAAATAGGGGCTGACTGAGCCAAACGGGTAACCTTTTAAATTATTTGAGTGAGTGGCGATCACGCCAACTCCGGTACTTTTAACTAATTGTTTCGCTTCAAATAAAGCTTGCTTACGCATTGTTCTTCTCCTTACTTGTCGCGAGCTTTCTGCTTGATATTGGTGTTAGTTCGAGCATCAGCTAGCGCTTTTTTATTGGTTTACTGCCGAGTAGACCATAGGCACATTGGCCTGTGGGTAGGGCATTACATTAATTGGGGTTTGATACGTTTGGCTTAATATCTCGCTAGTTAAGACCGCTTGTGGGCTGCCTTGATAAGCCAGTTTGCCATCTTTTATTAGCATCACTTTATCTGCATACAAGGCCGCTAGGTTTAGGTCGTGAATGGCGACAATGGCGCTATTGCCTTGCTCGGTAAAGTACTTCACTGACTGAAGTAAGCTGTGTTGATGGCGTAAATCCAGCGCTGCTGTTGGTTCATCTAATAGCATTAGCTTGGGTGCCTGCTGCTCTTGGCTGTTTGCTTCAAGTTCTGCGTTTTGTTGCTCGGCTGTTGGTCGCTCATGTCTTTTTAATTCACGCCTTTTTAGGTCAGGGATTGCCGACTTAACGGGGGCGTCAAGCTGTGCAAGGCAGCGCGCAAATTGCAAGCGTTGTAATTCACCACCTGAGAGCTGATTCACTTTGCGGCTGACTTTATGCGATAGCTCTACTTCAGCAATATACTGTGCAACTTTGTCGTTGCGCTCAGCATTGCTTTCAACCATCTGATAGCGTCCCATGGCGACAAGCTCAGGTACTGAAAAGGCGAATGGCAAAGCGTTATGTTGATTAAGTACCGCGCGGTACTTCGCCAGCTCTGCAACTGGCCAGTCAGACAACACTTTGCCATGTAATTCAATACAGCCAGTTGCTGGAATTTGGCCTGCAAGTGCATGCAGTAACGTTGATTTACCTGCGCCATTCTCGCCAATGAGGGCGACTAATTCGCCACTAAAGATATGGCCTGTGGCATCACTCAATATACGTTGCTGCCCACGTGTGATATTGAGCTCGCGAAAACTAATCACCAATTGATTAATTTCGGCCAGCAGCCTTTTTTCACTAACCATGATTGCTCCTTTGCTGTTCAAGCAGCAGGTAAACAAATAACGGTGCGCCAATCAGCGCTGTGATAATACCAATAGGCAGTTCAGCAGGGGCAACAAGCACCTTGGCGAGCCAATCGGCAAGCAATAGCATTAAGGCACCCAATAGCATTGCCAGTGGTAACATTTGTTTTAAGTTAGGGCCAACCAGTAAGCGAGCAATATGCGGCATCACCAAACCAACAAAGCCAATCATGCCAGCAAGCGCAACTGCTGCGCCTATGCCCAATGCCACCCAAACGATAATTTCGCGCTTTAAACGCACCGTATCTATGCCTAAGTATTTGGCTTCTGATTCACCAAGTAGCAAGATGTTTATTTGAGATTGGCGCCAATAAAGTCCGCCAAGGCTTAACAGCAATAACGGTAGCGCCTGTAAAATACCAGGCCAAGTTGCACCAGCTAGTGAACCAAGCGTCCAGTAGTTGATTAAGCGCAGCGCGTTGTCGTCAGCATAAAAACTAAACAAACCAATTAAGGCCATGGCTAAGGCGTTGATCGCTACTCCCACCAGAATTAGTGTGATCACTTGCATATCGCCGTTACGATTGGCGAGCAAATACACCAAGCAAGTAGTGAGTAGTGCGCCAGCAAAGGCGGCATAAGGTAAGATGACATCCGGCGAGTAGCCAAAGCGCGGCGCAAAAGCGATCACCGCAACGGCGCAAACTGCGGCACCTGCGCTAATGCCAATAATACTAGGCTCTGCCAGTGGATTTCGGCATAAGCTTTGTGTTGCTGTGCCTGATTGTGCCAATACCGCGCCGATTAATATCGCGATAAATAAGCGCGGTAGGCGAATTTGCATAACAACCTGCAATTGCAGTTCGGTAAAGCCAAAGGTTTCTGGGCTAAATGGCCACGCAAACGCCAAGCGCCAATCCCAACCAGCAGGGCCATACGCCAGCGCAATTACGGCAAGCAATAGCATCAAGCCAACAATTGCAGCCTGCCAAATAAAACTGTGGCGCTGCTGTTTTACCAGCACTTGAGCAACTGTGCTCATTACTGCTGGCTCACTTTAGTTGAGAATTGTCCGTCAGGTTTTTGCTGATAAAGCGTTAATGCGTAAGCTTTTACCTCCGCTAATGCTTCTGCAAGTCGAGTGGTCATGCCGAGCACCTTAAGGCCGTCGACAACCAATAGTCGACACTTGGTTGCTGCTGGAACTAGTGCCAATGCAGCTTGCTGGCAAAACGCCTGCTTACCGCCGAGACTAACAACACTATGTGAAGCGGCGACAATAAAGTCAGGGTTCGCGGTAAGCAAGGCTTCACGACCAAGTGTTTTATAGCCGTTATGCTCGCCAGCAATATTGTTGATACCTAAATAATCAAATAACAAATTAGGCACAGTGTCTTGGCCTGCCGCCACTAAACCTCGGCTCCCAACCGACAGCAAGAACACCGCATTACCGCCTAGTTGCTGTTTTTCTGGCAGTGAAGCTGCAATCTTTTCCTTTAATGCTTTGGCTTGAGTGGGTTTGTTGAGAATTAGTGCTAATTCGTCAATCAATGCATAAAGCTCTTCAACCGACTCTGGTTTGTTAAGCACCTTAACCTGTACGCCGACACTGGCGATTTGTTTAAGTACATTGGCTCGACCAACCCCTTCGATGGCAAGCAGCATATCAGCGTTTTGCGCTAATACCCCTTCGCTCGCAAGATCTCGATAGTAACCTATCATGGGTAATTTCGTTGCGGCTGCAGGGTAGGTGCTTGACTGATCAACCGCGACAATTTGATCGCCTGCGCCAAGCGCATAAACAATTTCAGTGATCGTTCCACCTGCTGTGATCAAGCGCTCAGCCGAGCTTGGCAAGCTAGTGAATAAACACAGCAGCAAAATTGATGTTTTGGCTTGATGCGCAAGCTTACCTAAATGGCTATTGCTAGCGCTAATCCTAAAGCTTCGGCTAATTTTTTGTTTGATAGTGTGCCAGCCAACGTGCAGAAAAAATTGGTTGGTTGTAGATTTTATAAGGGCTTTAGCCTTGTGATGAAAAGAATTCACAAAACCTCCTTCGTTTATTTTTATTGCTATGAGCGGATTCAATAACGGGGATTATCACAACAAAACCCAATAATCGCAAATGATAATGATTTTTATTTGATCTGATTTTCATCCATTGCTATCGTACAGCTCTCGAATTTGGAATGAGAATTATTTGCAACTGGTGGTTGTGTTTGAATAGAGGGAGTTTCTGAACCGTTTTGATAAGTTCAGAGCAACCTATAGAGAAACAAGCCATTCAAGCAAATGCCGTCAGCGGGAAGCTAGATAGCAATAAATTCGCCCTAGTGTTTTTGATAAAAATTTTTAATTGGCTCGCGTCGTTAGTGCCCTGTCGGCTGATGAGCAAAGTTAATGACAATACTGCAAACACTCACCGCGATAACAACAATAAATTAACGAATTATCATGAAACAACATAAACATAAGTCACTTTTTTTACTATCTCCTTTGGCACTTGCGCTTACGGGTGCAACCAGCTTGTTAGCACCTACTGCATTCGCAGAAGACGATGATGCTATCGTCGAACATATCATCGTTTCTGGCGCCCGTATCGAACAAAACTTAGGTGATGTTGCCGGTAGTGTCACCGTTGTGACCGAAGAAGATATTGAACGCCAATTAATCACTAACCTAAATACTATGTTCCGTTACGATCCAAGTATTAGCGTTGAAGGTAATGGCGCACAGGCGCAAGGTATTACCGTGCGAGGTGTTGGCGGCAACCGCTTGGTCTACATTAAAGATGGTCGTCGCACCAACGATGCCTATGCGGGTGGTGGTTCGTTAATTGTTGGACGTGGCTATTTTGACAGCTATAGCATTAAACAAGTTGAAGTCGCGAAAGGTGCGGCCTCATCATTGTATGGCTCTGATGGTTTGGGTGGTATTGTGGTGATCAGCACTAAAGACCCATTAGATTACCTTGGCAGTGAAAAACAACACTTAGCGTTAAGTGCCGGTTATCAAGGTGAAAATGAGCAAACGGAATTTAACTTAACTGGCGCTACCTACCTAGGTGACTGGGCGACAAGTGCTGTAGTTGGCATACAAAGCGGCAGTGAAGTACAAAATTTTGATGAGGAATTACCCGGTTACGACAGTGATGGCCGCTCTTTATTGCTAAAAACCTTTAAGCAGCTAGATAACGATCACAGCATTAAATTTACCTTGGATTATTATCAGCAAGAGGTTGACCAAATTGTTAGTGCCACCAATAGTACCGAAAATGATGATACCAGCTGGGCGGTAAGTGTTGATTTTCATTCAACAGCGAAAACAGCTTGGTACGATAGCTGGCAAAGTCAGGCGTATTTCAGCCGCTATGAACAAGAAAGTGAGCAAGTTAGAGCAGTGCGAGGCAGTACGTCGCTAGACTACAATGCTTACGATTTTGAGCAAGACATTGTTGGTTTACGCAACGTATTCGCCAAACAAATTGCACAAGAAAATGTCAGTCACCAACTGGTTTACGGCCTAGATTACGATCAATACGACACGTTAAGACCGCGCTTTAAAACTCGTGTTAGCGCAGACGGCAGCACAGAGTTTAGCAACGAGCCGCAAAAAGCCTTTCCAGGTGCTGATACCACGTTAGCTGGGGTATTTTTACAAGACACGATTAAATTTAATGATTCGGGCTTGTCTTTGGTGGCAGGTGCTCGCTTTGATTACTACAACTTAGAAGCGAAAAGTAATGAATTCTTTAACACCGCAGAGCTAGATGATTACAATGAAACCGCGCTCTCACCAAAGCTGGCGGCAATTTATCAGTTAAACGAGCAAGTCTCTGTTTATGCACAATACGTTGCTGGCTTTAAAATTCCACCACATGATCAAGCGTATCAAAGCCATGGGGTAGAGCCTTTCTATCAAATTTTACCGAATAATGATCTCGACGCCGAAGAAAGCGACTCATTTGAACTTGGCTTACGCGCAGGTATTGATGACTGGCGCTTTAATGCCATTGCGTTCTACAGCCAGTTCGACAACTTTATTGAAACTAAGCTTGTTGGCACTGAGCCAACTTTTATTCCTAGTGTAAACAAAAGCTTATTCCAATACCAAAATGTTAGCGAAACTGAAATTCAAGGAATTGAGTTAGAAGGTGAATACTGGTTTAACGACAGCTTGTCAGTCGCGATAAGTGCGGCATATGCAGACGGTGAAAATAAAGAAACCGACCAAGCGCTAACCACAGTAAACCCGTTAAACGGAAATATTCGTGTGAACTACAACTTAACTGACTGGCAGTTAACAGCCGCATGGCGATTAGCGAAACGCATGACAGACTTACCAACCGATAGCCAAGGTAACGATTTAGCAACGACAGCGGGTTACGGACTAGTTGATTTATTTGCGCGCTACCAAGTGGCTAACTGGACGTTAGATATGGCAGTGACCAATGCGTTTGATAAAGAATATACCCCTTACAGCAGTATTGCGGGGCAAGCAGCGAATGCCAACTTAAACCAATACACGCAAGCTGGCCGTAATGTTTCAGCGCAAGTAAGCTATAGCTTCTAATAAGTGCACTATATATCGATTTACTAGCGACCCGTGCTTCTACAGGAGTTAACTGCCCATGGATGGGCAGGGAGCACACCTCTTGCTAACTCTGCTTAGTTGAATAAGTCAGAGTTAGGTTCGATTATTAGAGCCCAAGGAAATCTAGCCGCGCATTTGTGCCAATTAATGCTTTTATATCTTTGTTAATTGATGACCGCTTTGTGCAATAAGCAGTAAGTAATGTTGGGCTGAAGTCGGTGAGGCACGAGCAGCGTTAAGCGTATTTTTGATTGCTTTGTTATATTTTCCCTTCGTACATTTTACGAGCTTCTACTGCTTTATCTAGCCTGCGGTGTACTAAAGAAACTAAGGATAATATATCCAAAGCATCTACTTCTTCGATACACCACGCAATCTTGGGTGCGTGAGCAGTAGTATTTCTGAAAGTACCAAATAACCCTTTTAGTAAATTCATAAATCCTTTTTGTTCGCTGTGTTCACTTTCTGTTTCCAAGTTGTTTAATGCTAAGTGAGGTATTTGTTTAAAGGAAAATGCTTCATCAACTAAACTAGCACCATCAGATTTTAAGCCTGTTTTATTGCGAATTTTATCGGCAACACTTTTGGTTGCTTCAAATACTGCGTGAAAGTAATTATCGACAAGCAACTCTTCTTTACAATAAAGAAGCACATCAGGATGAACATTACGAACAACCAAACGCTCTTTTAATTTGCTAGCACGTGAAGCAGCTTCAGAAATGGTGTTAGAACGTTTTATCGATACTACCTTTCCGTTTTCTCCAATATTTAAACCTGAAAAGCTTAATATTTGATTTACTTTAAAGCGTGTATCGTTGAACCATTCTGAATTATTATAATGACGAGCTGGGTTCAAAGAATGTTGAATGAACGCGACTACATTATTCGCGCAACGATCTAGCTTCTGTTTGTGTGATAAAGCGGCGTTTAGTCTTTTCCATTTAGTGTTAACTGAATCAATATCTTGAATATTTGTTTCGGATAATAATTTAGCTAATTCAGCACCTGTAAAACCTGTTTCTGTCTCAGCAAGTACTTTAGAAATTGACTCTAAGACATTAGGGTCTAGTTTTGGAATTGCAGTCACAGTAATCCTTGGAAACATAGCAGTTTATTATGTAGTCATCTCAGTAATACCTGCTTACGATTATCTATTTAAACTATCATAAAACTTAATTATTTCAATTTGCTACCAAATAAATAAAAGTACTTATTTGCCTTTGTAGGAATACTTCTGAAACTTCGTAGTAATATTTATTTGCAATTGGTGATTTTATCAAACAATTTCATGGTGTTAACGGCTAATTTGGTCTTACCTTGGGGGCTGAGAATTCTCAGTATTATCGAGCTCAATGTCCGTTCCTCGCTTATAACTGCCTTTCAGACAGTATTTAGAGCTATTCACCAAGATTGAAGGTGATTAACACTCAAATTCAGTCTTGTTTTTTGCTGGTAACTTCTAACTTAGCGACTTTTCTCCTTTTCATTCCATATAGCTACTTCTCCTGCTAAGGTTTGTTCACTGATAGTTTGTATAAACTGATTTTGTAATCAATTTGTTAGGCATATTTTTTAGGTATATTTTTTTAGGTATAAGGCACAATGCAACAACCGATTGTTGGTTATCATCAAGACGAAGACCTGCACTGGGTGGCACGATTAGCCTGTGGTCATAATCAACATGTTCGTCATCAGCCGCCGTGGACCGTTCGTGAATGGGTAACGACAGAACAAGGGCGAGCAAGCAAATTAGGGTTTTCCCTGTTTTGTGTGAAATGTGTCGAACAAGCACCTCGTGATTGGTGATTAGCACATCATCACGCTGGGCAAAAAGAAGTTAAGGAATAACAATGAAAAAAATTAAACATGAGAAAGAGTTGCTAAAAAAAGCACTAACGGTAGGCGAAACATACGCGAAAAAGCGCGGCTATCAGCAATTTAGTGCATCTGACTCTCACGATGTCAAAATAGAGTGTATTTATCGGCTTTTGGTCAATGACAAGTTAGTTATTCCATTGCCTGCACAAGATGAAAACTTACTTAACATTAAGAAACGCTTAGTGAAA